>NZ_WUUL01000001.1 GCF_009831235.1 Shimazuella alba
AGAGTAAGCATCAAATTTATACATTTTCGGGGCTATCCGTAATAATGGAATAGTCCTGAATTTTTATAAGGAACAGCACTTTAAATTCCGTCGTTTTGATTCATTTTTTGAAAGTACTCTATAATTACTTGACGAAATTCCTTGGCTGCACTTGATAAATAGCGACTTTGATGTCTTGATAGTCCCACCTCCCGTATACACACAGGATCCTTAATTTGCAAGAAGACTATATTTTCTGGAGACCAGACTTGCAATGCAGATTTTGGTATGAAAGAAATTCCTAATCCTGCTTGAACCAAAGGACTCAATGTTGCTGGTTCATTACCTTCATACGCATTTTCAGGTACAAATCCAACCTTCTCACAATAAATATCCATTAAATCACGAATTCCATAACCTTTTTTTAAACTGACAAAACGTTCTTCCTTTAGTTCAGATAAACCAACTCGGTCTCTGTTGGCAAATCGATGAGTTGTTGGAACAATCACATAAATTTCTTCTTGGAAAACAATATCACAAACGACTTCACTTCCTTGTATAGGCGGGGAAGACAAACAAAAATCGATCTCCCCTTTCTTCATTTGCTTTTTCATTTCATGGGTTTGCAACTGTTGTACATGAAACTGGACTTGTGGTCGAATTTCCCGAAATCGATGAAGGATATCAGGCAATATATAAGCTGTATTCACAGCGAGTGACAAAGTACCATAATCGCTACTCGTCAAATCAACAATCTCACGTTTTCCCTCCTCTAATTCCAATAAAGCCCTCTCTACACGTTGGAGAAAAGAACGACCAAATTCATTTAGTCTTAACTTACGGCCGTTTCTATCAAATAATGCGACACCCAAGTCTTCTTCCAATCGTTGAATTGTCTTACTTAATGATGATTGTGTGATATGTAATACCCCCGCTGCTTCGGTCATATGTTCCAAACGAGCAACCGTACGAAAATATTCAAGCTGAAGCAGTTCCAATGTATATGCACCTCATATTCCGTGTGATTTAATCTGAATTTCCCTATCAGTAAGGGTTTTTTATGTTTCTTAAGGATCCAATGATCCTGTATACTGGATTTGTGTATGGTTCCAACATATTTCATACATGTCCGACGAATTGGCGTAAATTGATTAATGCTAGCAGAAAAAGATTATATCAGAAGATCTTAAAGTATTGTCTCCTTTTATGGACATCATTTGGACCCGTATGCAACTTTCAATATGATAAAAGGTTCGTTGTTGGACGAGATATCTCCCCCAGCAGAGGGGATTGATGGATGACGAAAACTTTTGTAAAAAGAAGGTAAACAATGAGCAAACATAAAAAGATATAAGAACTGATTTTAGAATATTCACGGACATATTTCAAACGTTACCTAATTCATATTAGTATGGGTATAGGTTTTACTGAAAATATGGGTTAAGGATTTATATTTATGGAACTTATTTATCTATGTCTTATTACGAGGACAAAGGTTCTTGTACAATGCTCAAGTTTGTGAGCGATCTATCTTGAGGATATGCATACTTCATATGCATTTGGAGTAAAACAGTGAGATCTTGCTCCTGCATGTTTTCAAAAGACTATTGAACTTGCAAATGTGCTACTGGAATTGGAGGGTTCTAACTTACAAGCAATAAGTTTAAATGAGATGAGGATTAGCAACACACTTATTCATAAAATTAATAAATCATTTTGTTCATCTGGTAGTACATATTTTTTTCATGTTAAACAGTAGATTGTTTACTGATTAGGTATTGTTGTCTTTTGAAAATCTATGGTACATCTACTCTTTTGGGAGATGAAATAGTAAGATTAGATGAATACAGATTTTGGTAATTATCCTCTTTTTTTAAATGTAATGAACGATCATAAGCAAAATCTTATTCAAAAAATCAAAAGAAAACGATCTCTTAAAAAAGCAGCGCCCGTTCTATTCCAACCACCTGAGGGGCTTTTGTGTTATCCTAGATCCGCTGTTAATCAGGACTTGACTAACCCGAGCATCGCTGGAACAGCAGTGATGAACGCTTGCCATGCCGGAAGAGTGACGCTCACCACATTGGAAGAGTTCCCAAACTTGGAGTCTTGGAAGAGAGGGTTGCCTGCTTCTCCACCTTGACCTCAACTCATTGGACGGTTGATCCGCTGTAGCTAGACTTCACCATTCACCACGATCCATACTTACCTCCATCTCTCTGTCCGCCATCCCTGTGATGACGGATTTCTTTCTTGCGACCCCACTATATTCCAATGAATATACAGAAAATAAAGATAATAATTTGAAGTGAGCATAACAAATAATAACAGCCAAAATGTAAAGTACTTTACAGATTATCCGACAAAAAGTGTTTACAATTTAATTAGTCACTTCCATTTCTCTTGTAAGCGTTCAAGGATATCCAAGGAAGACAAAAGAATGTAACCGTTTTCTTTGAATAATATTTTCTCTTCTCTTAGGAGCTGGAAGACTTGAGCGACGGTTACTCTCGAAGCTCCTGCTACGTTAGCCATTTCTTGTTGGGTAAAACGGATAGATATACGAATGCCGTTTTCTTCTTCTACACCGTATGTTTCAGCTAACTGTATCAGTAATTGCAAAACTCTAAATCTTGCACTTTGATAGGAGAGTTCTACAATTTGCGAAGTCATGATTTGAAATTTTTTATCGAGATTCAACAAATAAAAAGGCAAGAGCGGAGGATATTCTTTCAATAACTGCTGAAATGTTGCGGTGGGGAAACTCAGTGCTTTGCAGGCAGTGACCGGTATTGCACTCGTTAGGTATGTATTTGTCGCATATAATCCTAAGTCACCAACAATTCCGTTTTTCCCTATGATCATGATCGCTTTTTCTTCTCCAAGTTTATTGGTAATCGACAGGCGTATCCGACCTTCAATAACCACATAGAGCTGGTTGATTTCCTCTTCTTGATCAAAGAGGGTTTGATGTTTTTCCAAAGTGAGTATTTTTGCTTGGGAGTAAAAGGCACTCCAGTCAAACGGTAAGTTTTCCATCCACATGGACACATTACTTTTTTTCTGCATCTGATTTGCCTCATTTACACTCTATTCATAGGGGTGACAACTATGTCCAATCAGCAAGAAGCTATTTTCGAAAGAGAAAACGATCTACAAAGAAAACTATCCCAGCGACAATTGACCATGATTGCCTTAGGTGGCGCCATTGGTACAGGTCTTTTTATGGGTTCTGGAATCGCTATTGGTTATGCTGGCCCTGGAGTTTTAATCAGTTATGCCATTGCCGCAATTATAGCCCTGACGATGATGATGTGTCTATCTGAAATGACATTGGCTCACCCGACTTCTGGTTCCTTTGGTTCCCATGCGGAAAGGTATATCGGGAGATGGGCGGGTTACTTAGTTCGCTACACGTATTGGGGAGCTCAGGTGATCGCTATTGGAGGAGAAGCAACTGCTGTTGCCCTCTACATGCAATATTGGTTTCCAGAAACACCTACATGGCTATGGATTGTAATCTTTGCCGCAGTTATTATTTTCGTTAATGCCCGTTCAGTAAACAACTTTGGTGCATTTGAATACTGGTTTTCGACGATCAAAGTCACAGCAATTATCGTCTTTATTATTCTTGGATTTTGCGCTGTTTTTGGTCTTGGCTCTGAAGCTACTGGATTTCATAACTATACATCCAATGGCGGATTTATGCCAAATGGATTCTCTGGTGTGTGGATGGCTGTCTTGATGGCGATCTTCAGTTTTTACGGTGTAGAAGTAGTCGCTGTGACTGCTGGGGAAGCAAAAGATCCACAAAAAGCGATTCCAAAAGCGATGCGATCAATGGTTGTACGGTTGATTCTGTTCTATATCTTGTCGCTTGGCATTATGCTCGCTGTTGTACCATGGGAACATACAGGAGCTCAAACGGTGACAGAGAGTCCCTTTGTAAAAGTGTTCTCTCATCTTGGTATTCCTTATGCTGCTGGTATTATGAACTTTGTTGTACTCACTGCCGCTCTATCAAGTATGAATACGAACCTATATCTATGCAGCAGAATGCTGTTCTCCTTAGGACGCGGCGGCTATACACCAAAAGCACTTGGAAAACTGAACAAACGCGGTGTACCGCTCAATGCCTTATTAGCTTCTAGTATTGGACTAGCTATCGCTATGCTGCTCAATGTATGGACACCAAATGCTTTCGGTCAGTTATTTGGTATTTCTATCTTTGGCGGGATTTTCGTCTGGATCATGATCTTTATTACATTCTTACGTTTTCGTCAAGAAAATGGCAAGCTGCAAGGTTTGTCCTATTATGCACCGTGGCATCCGCTTCCGGCTATAACAGGCCTGCTTTTATTGGTTGGTATTATTGTCTCCATGCTGTTCAGTGCAGATTGGCAGTATGCTTGGTACTTTGGAGTTCCTTGGATCGTATTGGTTCTCATTTCTTACTATTTCTACGGAAGGAGAGCTCAGCAATGAGTTTATCTAACTATCGAAAAGAATTTCCTATCCTAAGTGAAAAAATTCACCTCGGTAACTGCTCACAAGCTCCGCAGTCTATCCCTGTTTTAAATGCGATGGATGAGTATTTTCAAAACTGGCGAAAAATAGGTATGGATTGGGACTACTGGATGACTGGAGTAGAGCAGGCCAAGGCGAGTTTTGCAAAATTGATTCATGCTGAGGTGGATGAAATCGCAGTGGTAAGCTGTGTCTCCGATGCGGTCACAAGTATTGCCAGTACCTTTCCTTGGCAAAATCGCAAAAAAGTCATCACAACTGAAGCGGAATTTCCATCTGTTGGACATGTATGGAACAGCTTTGCTAAAAAAGGATTAGTCGATTTAGCATTTATTTCTTCAGATGATGGTCTCTACTCTCCTGAACAACTGGATGAGCTGTTGAATGAAGATACAGCACTTGTTTCCCTTCATCATGTCGGATATTACAATGGGGCGAAGCAAGATGTAAAAGCTTTCGCAAAAAAAGCACACGAACATGGGGCTAAATTATTTGTAGATGCATATCAATCGCTTGGGACATGTGATATCAATGTAAAGGAATTGGATATTGACATGTTAGCATCAGGCAATCTGAAATATTTGCTTGGTATTCCTGGTGTAGCATTCCTCTATGTCAAACGAGAACTCGCAGAACAGATCGAACCAGCGATGACAGGATGGTTTGGACGAGTAAATCCCTTCTACTTCGATGCTACTCATCTTGACTTCGCAGAAGGGGCGAAACGTTTTAACACCGGCACTCCACCAGTAATCGCAGCTTTTGCCGCTCGTGGAGGAATGGATTTTCTACTAGATGTTAGAATGGATCGAATTGAAAAACGTGTACTTGAATTATCTCAATTCACTTTAGATGGAGCAAACAAACGGGGTTTAGAAATTGCCAGCCCGCTTGATACATTAAAGAAAGGGGCTTCAACAGCAATTCGTGTAGGTGATGCTCACAAAGTAGAAAGTTACTTGGCAGAAAATCAAGTCATCGGTTCTGCAAGAGCAGATGTGATCCGACTAGCACCGCACTTTTTCACAGAAGAACATGAAATCGATCGAGCACTTGATCTAGTGGTAGAAAGCTTAAAGCAATGAAAAAAGCATTTTCTAAACAAGAAGCCCTTGCATATCTATGGATCGTACTTGGCACTGGTCTCATTGCCAGTGCTTTTCATGTATTCATTGAGCCAAATGATCTGCTTGTTTCTGGAACAGGAGGTATCGCACTTCTCATCGTACATTTCTTTCCTATTTCCTTAGGCGTTGCCTATTTTGTGCTTAATATCCCGTTATTTTTGATTGGATGGTGTTCAGTAGGAACGGATTTTTTGCTAAAAAGTACCTGTGGAACTGTCAGTTTATCATTCTTTCTTTCCCTATTTGCTTTTCTCCCAAGTATTTCACATGCTATTTTAGGAGCCATTTTGGGAGGGTTATTGTCTGGAATAGGGATTGGGATCGTGATGGCAACAGGAGGGACAACAGGGGGAATCGATATTGTCTCGGTTGTCATTCACCAGAAATATACATGGTCGATAGGATCTGTCATGTTTTGGATCAATGCAGCAATTGTGGTTGAAGGAACCTATCTCTTTGGCTGGCAAAAAGCAATACTTACGGTACTCTCCCTCTATGTCACTACATGGATGGTAAATAGTATTTTAAAAAGATATCCTCCCGTATAAGAATGATCATCTGGAAGATTTGTGCGGTCAGGCTGCTATATTAGCGACAAAGGGGACGGTTCTTATGTCGTACCATTATGTCTATCAATAGCCAAACACAAGAGATAAACACAAGAGATAAACACGAACGAATTAGATGATAACGCGGACATTTAAGTCTTTATATCACTGCTCATGACAATGATATGGAAAGTTCAAATTAATTTGACTCGACAATCGTCTTGGCTTCATTTTGTCCTCCAGTGTATATCACTAGAAAACCAATTTTGAAATAACATGTGGGGAATAGTGGATTATTTTTTCTTCTCTAGTGAGTAGTGTGAATTGTTTATTGACTTTATCGATTACTAGAACTATGATAGTAATGTATATTTTGTACAAATAAATTTAAGGAGGGTTGTTAAAATTATGGGTGCAGTTAATAAGTCCCGTGCTTTGAACAAGTAATTTCATACGTTCAAAGGCTCTGTTTTCGCAGAGTAAACGGGGTAGGTCTGCCCATTTTTAACAATCTCCATGAAATATTTTTATAAAATGGGAAAGACTGATTATTCGGTCTTTCCCTTTATCATAATAAGGATTGATTTTCTTCTTTAAATCAAAGAAGACCTTTTGTGTTCTTTATTTTATAAGGTCTAATTTTGGTTTTAGAATTGTTGTTCCCGTTTACTTAAAGCCACAGACGCCATGTCTGTGGCTTTTTTATGCGATTAGGGCTGAACAATCAAATTGTTACAAGTGAGGATCGTATAAATGACAAAAAAGATAAAAGAGTATAATACTAAAACATCTGGTGGAAAATCTTCCAATTTTTCTGGTCAACATTTGATTCATAATAAAAAGCTGATTCATGAGATTGTAGATCAAGCAAAGGTAAGCATACATGATACCGTTTTAGATCTAGGTGCTGGAAAAGGAGCTTTGACAGCAATTTTGAATCAAAAAGCTGGAAAAGTATTGGCTGTAGAATATGATAGTAAGTTTGTTGATATTTTGAAACGAAAAGTAACCCAAAATCCAAATATGAGAGTCTTTCATCAAGATATTTTGAAAATGCATTTGCCAAAAGAGCCATTTATTGTTGTTTCCAATGTCCCCTATTCTATTACAACACCGATTATGAAAATGCTTCTTAATAAACCTTCAAGTGGTTTTCAAAGCGCAGTAATAGTGATGGAAAAAGGTGCAGCTAGAAGGTTTACATCCAGATTAGTAAAAGACCCATATATTATCGCTTGGAGAATGTGGTTTGATATAAGGTATGTGAAAGGAATTTCACGAAGAAATTTCTCTCCTCCACCACGTGTAGACTCGGCTATGATTACGATAAAGAGAAAAAAGAAACCGATTATACCGGTTGCAGATTATTTAATCTTTAGGGGATTGGTCGATTATGTGCTTAAAAATCCACGACTAACCATTGATTTGGCTTTAAAAGGTGTATTTACACCACCTCAAATTAAATATTTAAAAAGAAATCTGGGAATAAAAAATGATTTTCCAATTACGTCTTTATCAGAACACCATTGGGGGATTATCTTTGAAACAATGGTAAAGCATGTTCCAAAATTCCGTTGGCCAAAGATAAAAAAGAGAAATTAGACCATTGTTTATTGATTTTTTAAACATTATGTATAATAAGGGGAGCAAATATTAATTCTTTATGCTACTAAAAAATATAAATAATGAAAAAGAAGGGACCTCCCATGTTAGTTATATAAAATATGGGAGGTCCCTTTAAATCTGAGAATAGACAAAATTTCGGGCTAATAATTCTGAATAATTTTTTGGTTGGTGTACACAAATAACTCAATAAATCATGTTTCTCAAGAAGTTCTGCATGTCTCAGCAGACTGTAGTTGCATTCTAGAGATTCTAAGGCAGCTACTAAACTGTATAGCTTTTTCTTATTCAATCAATTATCTTTATTAAGAAAAACGATGCCTAAACATACCAACTGTGCGACAAGGAGACCGTTCTCATGTCGTGTTTACAAATTACCTCAATATGATGTCTGCTGCGTGGTAAATTCTACTATTTTTCCCTGTTGTGCTTGATGAGGTTTATTTAACGTTCGAATGTGGCTCACATGGGTTCTACACTGTGGATAATCACAGCAGATTCATCTAACTACGACTCAATAAGTGGGACAACCCTAGGATTACTAGCTATACGAATTTGGAATAATCAAAACCTATGAAATTGGGCGATTAATCTCTATCATCTACAAGCTACTCAACCATGACTTGTTGTCTGCTTTCAGAAGAGTTTCAAGTATTTCCCAAATACCATCTACCGGGATATAGATGCATCTGCACTGGCAGGGATACTGGTCTAAATCATATCAGGGAAGTAAAGATAGATATGGCATCATGGCAAGATAAAAATGGATAAAAGTCTGCTTGGTTCGTATGATGTCGATTCCCTTAGTGTTATGCCGAATATATAGAATATGATTCTCTGTTTTATAAAACTATTATCAATTTGCATATTTCTATTCATTAGAATACACTTTGTTGTATAGTTTTAAGGTTGTTACATGAATTATATTATATTTTTTGAATTCATTCATGGCAATCTCAAAACTGCTAGAAAAATTTTATTTAGGGGGAATAGCTTTGAAACTGAAAAAACTTGGTGTTTCAATGGTTCTTACTAGTATTGCGCTTGCCATTCCGTTTACATCTGTATTTGCTGCAAGTGGTTGGCAGAAACTTGGTACTTATAACGAGTCACAGGTTTTTAATTCTGGTGGGGGATATGTAAAAGTTTGTGCACACGCTCCCGTCGGCATATTGGAATTTACTTTATATGAGTATGATCCAGATAATGCAGATGATTATGTAGATACTTTGTACTTAGGTGATGGCAGTTGCCAAACTGTCAATGTTGCTAAGTTTGTAGATGGAAGTAATAAAAAAGCAGAACTTTATTACAAATCTTCATCTGATGGTACATCTGTTACTGTTTACGATTGAAAATGATTAGAAAATAAAAAAAACGAGTAGGGGAGATAACGATCCCTACTCGTTTCTTTTTATGCTAAGCAATGGGAGTGAAAATCTATTACCTCTTCATTGCGAGTAGGAGTGAAGGAGTTTTACCAACTTTTTTTTTGATTAATTATTTTTTTGGATTGTCCAATTTTAAGGAGATTTTGACTTAAAAACTTAGAAGAATCAGATTCAGGACACCCTGTTTAAACCACAAGATATGATGATAAAAATAGTAGGAAATTAGAATAATATACCAAATTTTTATACCTCTTGGGATTTTTGCGTGCCGAAAGTTTAAACTGGAATGAATTCAAAATCTTTTATCCGATGAGTTATAAATTTTTAATTAAAAATGAGATGAAACCTGATAATATAAGTAATAAGAGAAGATTTTACTTCTTACACAACAGTGATACTGAAGAGAAAGAGACAACCATGACTCAGATTTTGAATACCAGCGGTTCAAACTCAAAAGATTACTTCGACCTTCTGTCCGCCAAGATTGGTGGATCGAACACAGGGATGCTTCTCCGTGTACGAGATGGTGTCGAGATCCGAGGATACAACAAGAAGAAGATCACGACGCAGAAGATCACCATCGGCAGCTACAACGAAGGCGATCTAGAAGCAGTCGAGGTTGGGATCCGAGGTTACAACAAGGGTTCGATCAAGAAGGCCAAGTTCATCACCATCGGTAGCCACAACGAAGGTGATCTGGAAGCGATTGAATTCGTCGAGATCCGAGGATACAACAAGAAGAAGATCACGACGCAGAAGATCACCATCGGCAGCTACAACGAAGGCGATCTAGAAGCAGTCGAGGTTGGGATCCGAGGTCACAACAAGGGTTCGATCAAGAAGGCCAAGTTCATCACCATCGGTAGCCACAACGAAGGTGATCTGGAAGCGATTGAATCCGTCGAGATCCGAGGATACAACAAGAAGAAGATCACGACGCAGAAGATCACCATCGGCAGCTACAACGAAGGCAATCTAGAAGCAGTCGAGGTTGGGATCCGAGGTTACAACAAGGGTTCGATCAAGAAGGCCAAGATCATCACTATCGGCAGCTACAACGAAGGTGATCTGGAAGCGACCGAGTCCGTCGAGATCCGAGGATACAACAAGAAGAAAATCACGACGCAGAAGATCACTATCGGCAGCTACAACGAAGGTGATCTGGAAGCGACCGAGTCCGTCGAGATCCGAGGATACAACAAGAAGAAGATCACGACGCAGAAGATCACCATCGGCAGCTACAACGAAGGCGATCTGGAAGCAGTCGAGGTTGGGATCCGAGGTTACAACAAGGGTTCGATCAAGAAGGCCAAGATCGTCATCATTGGCAGCTACAACGCCGCGCTTGTGAAGGCTGAACAGCAGGTATTCCTCTCTGCGAATATCCGTGGCGGAGATGTTTACGCCAACGAGATTACGTATGCGGGATTCAAGATCAATGCTGGTATCATTAACGCGATGTCTCGTGGAGATGTGATCACGCATGAGTACGAAGTCGGGATGGTGAATGGACGTCGTTTGATCGAAACGCTCACCCTGACTTGTATCTCCGAGAAGGAGAAGTGGGAGATCAATGCTCAGGACGTTGTCAATGAGCTGACGATTTTCTCTGGTGGCCGTCTTTCGAAGGAAGCAATGCTTCGGTTGCGGTATCAGTCAGGAGAGCTAAGGTCCATTACTTATACGAATGCTGTCCATTCTCCTCGTCGCTCACGTCGGTTTTGGCCGTTCGGGTGACAGAGTAATTTGAGGGCACTGTTGTGGTGGGCTTTCTCGCATCTAGCGAGAAAGCCCCACATAATTTAAATGAAAATGATGAATTAAATTACTTACTCTACTTGAGCAAAAATAGATACAAATAATCCCAGCGAAGATATACACCTCAGACAAGGGCACAAGTCTTGCTACGTCACTTTAGCTAAAACACGCTGCATGGCAGCTTCTGATTCGAACAGGGTATCCAGAATAAGTTGTATGCCATCTTCATTTTCATCATAAATTCTTGTAACCTTTGTTTCGATTATTCCGGGAAATTGATGTATTTCTTGAAAAATGCTATCGTAAAAAGCTTGGAAACTATCTGGATCTTCAATATTGCGATAAAATGTGGTTGTTTTAATCATTAAAAACATCCTTCTCGAAAAATAGTTAGGTTTTTAACAGAAAAATGATGAGTTGTACAATATAAAGGTATTACTTTTATGTTTTTACTCATTATCCCATCGAGGAGCATAAAGAAACTTTTGCCTGCTATTCGTATAAGTATTTTGCCGACCGAGAAGGCTAGTTACTTCCCCTGGTGCTTCATTTTTCATAATGGTCATTAGTTCTTGACATTCAAAAGTGTGGGCAACTTCATTCATGGTTTGCTCAGATTCAAAATATAATTCAATAATAAACTGAACTCCACGGATGGATGGTATTACATCTTCCCGTATTTGTTGAAGAATATTGGTAATATTGATTCCGATAATACCTGTTATGTTTTTCACTCTAGGCAAAATTTCATGAAGATAAAATTGCTTAAAAGCATCGCTATTTTCAACATTTTTATAAATGATAACAGATTTAATCATGCTTCTTGGTTCCTTTCTTTGGTGACAAGCAAAGTATTTATATGGTACTTAAAGTAAACTCGATGAATTACAGTCTTCTCCTTTTTTGAGAGTCGGAGAAATTGTAGAAAGATCAAATAAGCTTGGATTTAAGTTAAATGACTGTATAATCCCTTTGCTGATTGACCGAGCTTGAAATTTTTATATGTATGTATGATCAGAAAAACAAAAGGTTGTCCGATCAGCCCTTTTTAGCCTCGCTATTTGTTTCTTTCAATTTCTTCCTGAGGTCTATATATTGTTCTTCTCCAATGAAAAAGTAAAATTCTGCAATGTTACTTTGAGCTATTTGATTCATGAGTGCTTGTGCTTCGGAAGAAACCAATACATTTTGCATAGCTGCCTCTGATTCATAAAAAGTATCAATAATGAGTTGGATTCCAGCAACGTTTTGCTCATCTACTCTTGTAATATTTGTTTCCACAATGCCAGGTAATTGATGTATTTTTGGGAAAATGTTTTCGTAGAAAGTTTGAAAACTATCTAGGTCATTTATATTGCGAAAGATGCTTGTTGTTTTGATCATGTAAAACTTCCCCTATCATCTGTTTAAGTGAATTAGAATGACTTTGTTTATCACAACGTCCACGAACTGGTTGTCACATTACCATCTAGGAAGGAGCAGAAACTTCTGTTTATCATTGTATGTTGTTTGATGACCTAATAAATAAATAATTTCTCTAGGTGATTTTTCATCGATTAATTTCAGCAATTCTTGGTATTCTGTTGTTTCTACCACTCTACTCAACTCTTGTTTCGATTCGAAATGTAGCTCAATCATAAATTCAAGCCTATCAATAATTGGTATCAGATCTTGGCCTATCTGCTGAAGATAATTGGTGATTCTTATCCCAATAACACCTGATATATTTTTCACTCGGGGTAAAAATTGTGTGAGATAAAACTGTCTAAATACTTCTTTGCTTTTTAAATCCTTAAAAAGAATAAGAGATTTTATCATACCAAAAATATTCATTTCGCATTAATGATAAAATGAGAAGATCGAAAATTTGATAATAGAAGAAGACTTTTGTTTAAATCAAATAATGATAAATACGTATTGAAAGACTATGATTAATAAATTTACCAAATATTATATTAAATTTTATACGAGTTTGCATCACATTCCGGGTAAAAATCAGCATTTTTAAGGTTATTCGCTATTTTTTACTGTACTCTGATCACATAAATGATAAGCACAGTTAATTGCTAAAGGGATGAAGTGGGTGAGGTCGGCAGAATCTTTTCGAATAAAAAGAGAATAACATCATGAGGGTTAGTTTCATATACAGAAACCAATCTTCCTAGGTTCATTAGAAAATTGGTTTCTGTATAAAGAGGTATTCATTTTTTTATAATCAAGCAGAACGATATGTTACTTGTCTGATCGTAACACAGCTCTCACAGGACTACCATCTCCATTTTCAATGGATAGGGGCAGTGCGATCAATTCATAAATTCCGGCATCTACTTGATCCAATATCACTCTTTCTAAGATGTGTATGCCATTTTGATGTAAGGCGTGGTGAGCTAGCAACGTATCACTATCAGCAGGATCAACAGAAGGAACATCCACTCCTAGTAGTTTTACCCCAATCGTTTGCAAATAGGATGCTATTTCTGGTTCTAAATAGGTAAATCGATCTGGAAAAGTGGATCTATCTTTCCATGAATCGGTTCGGATTAGTAATCTTTTTACATGATGTAGCTCAAATGATTGTAAGTCTTCTATGGTAATAGAGGATTTATCTTTGAGATAAATCACTTTACAAGATCCCACATATAAAGATAAATCTAGTTCATGTACTTTTTTCCCATTGTCATCAAAATGAAAAGGGGAATCAATATGAGTACCTGTATGTGTACTCAAAGTAAGGGAACCGACATTTGCACAACTAGAAGGATTAATAGTGGAAGTAAGATGAAATTGGTAGTCATTGTCTCCTGGCCAAACGGTCATGCCGTTGTATAAGGGCTCGCTGATATCATAGATTTTCATCAGCTTTCTCCTCTGAGGTTGAAGAATCAGCTTCGTCATCTTCCCATTTGTACTCAAATTCCTTCATTTTAGCCAATACACGCCTCTTTCGATATAACATTTGACCAGCTTCTGCTACATCTTGGATCGTGTAACGATTGATAACAGCTCCAAATATCATTCCTAAGACTGGTACCATCTGAAATAATTTTTTCCATCCATAATTATCTCGATAAGCAAAAATAACTTCTCTCCAACCCTGGAGTTTCGAAATAGCTTCTTGTTCTGTGCTCATTTCAGTTAATTCTTTTAAAATGGCTTGTTTGCCCACAAAGTCGGAGCTGGAGAATTGAAGGCATTTTACGATAAAAATACGCTCTTCTTTTTCTTTTGGATCATATCCATAAGTGATTGCCATTTCTTGCAAAATTTTTAATGATGTACCAAGTAGTAATGGTATATCAATTGCTAATGTGAAAATACCGCCGAATCCCGTGGTAGCTCCTTGGACTGTAGCGAAATTGGTATGATTTGCTTTGTTGTCTTCTGCTACTTTGTTCATTAAAGCGAGTGGAACATGGGCTATTTTATCAATCGTGACTTCATCAGACGATTGCATAAGAAGGTGAGGGGCATATTTTTGAAGGACTCTATCTTGGGAGGTCAGATATTGTCCACCCGTTTGGATATAGCTGCCCAATTCATCGAGTGCAATGCCAATATATTTTTGGATTACATTTGGTGTTATCTTGTCTAAGATTGCAAAAGGGATGCGACCAAGTTTTTCCCAAAACCATAGATCAGACTGATCTTCTTCCCATTTTTTTATTTCTTCTAAGGCATCTTGCAAAGACTGTTTTGTGTCTGGTTGATAGGTGTTCAGAATGGTTCACCTCATATGAGATTTTTACTTGATAAGGCGTAGATGGGTTTCTTTTTTCCTATTTCTCTCAATAAATTCAGCTAATGTAATAGGGGTTTTTGCCCATTGCCGCAGTTGTGCTTGGATTTGCCACGCTTTACCAGTGAGTTTTATGCTTTTGTTCATTTTTATTTTCCTCCATTGATCGCTTTTCGTCCAGTGTTGCCAGAAAAAAGATATAATAAAAAATATGAAAGGATAGGAGGTTACATAACAATTATGAAAAACTTAGAAGAAAAGACATTGACATCCGAGAAGATATATAAAGGGAAAATAATTGATTTGCAAGTAGATAAAGTCTCGTTGCCAGATGGAGGAACCTCTTATCGGGAAATTGTGAAACATCCTGGAGCCGTAGCAATTATGGCAATAACTAATGAACAAAAGCTTGTATTGGTGCGTCAATATCGCAAAGCATTAGAAAAAACAATTTATGAGATTCCAGCAGGGAAATTAGACATCGGTGAAGAACCGAAAATATGTGCAAAAAGAGAATTGCAAGAAGAGACTGGTTATAGCGCAAATACATGGAAAAAGCTCGTTGGTTTTTATACTTCACCAGGTTTCGCCGATGAATTTATTCATTTGTATGAAGCAAGTCAGTTAACACTAGGGGAAACTTCGCCTGATGAGGATGAGTTTGTAGAGCGGGTGGAATTAACATGGGATGAGTGCCTTGACAAAATTTCTTCAGGAGAAATTTGTGACGCAAAAACAGTGCATGCTATCACATTATGGAAATTAAAGTAGATGTAGAATTGAAAGTTTTGTGAAAAAACATCCTTTATGCTATAATGGAAGTATTCTGTTTATTGCTTCGAGGTGATGGAAGTGAATCACGACACACAGAACAGAAGCATTTCCCTCACAGGAGCACGCTATACACTTAGACTATGGGTACTATACGTGTTACCATTTGTTTCAGGGTTAATCATTACCAATTTTTTCGAGTGGTCATATCTGTGGCCAGTACTACTACTTCTAACAACATTAGTGGTGATTGCTTTTAATCTAGTGGTAGTGTTAAACGATTGGTATCGCAAACCTATCGCTCGTTATCCCATCATCTTTCAGCTTTACGCTGCTTGTTTTTTTGGGGTCATGCTTTTTGGTAAGGCGCTAGGTGATAGTTTGCTATACATGTTGCTTGCCTTCGTATTTATTATCAACACACTACTTGGTTATTATTATCGGAGGAATATAACGGCGTGTGGGATTGTATCCCGGAGCATATTGGTGTTAAATACGATTTTGCCAATTACATATGCTTTCTTGTACCTTTATTTTCACTCTGATGTTTCCATGTTTTTAGAAGCGCCAGGTATGATTAGTTCTATTTGTCTAGGTCTTACGTACTTCTGTGGTGTAATCGTAGAAAGCATATATCGTTTTTAAATGGTTTTACAGGTAACTTTTAGGAAAGTTACCTGTTTTTTGTTAATAAAAAAGTAACAACTTTCCGATTTTACATATTGATTTCTTTCGGTTTTTTTCAGAAAATATTCTTAACTCTTTTTGATATCTTTTCCGAGTAAATACCGATTTGGAGGCCTATATGCGTTACCTATATATTTTTCTATTTTCTATTCTTTTTCTCGTTCCAACAGGCTGCGGTTTGGTTACGTTTCCATCAAAGCAAGTTTCAACTGACAGCAATCCCGCAACACAGCAAAAACAATCCATCGCAAAACAACATGGTCCAATGGATGAGAACAAGCAGCCAACACAAGAAAAAACTATATCTAACCGAGTGAATGAACAAATTATCACTGTTGTGAGAGAGGACGAAGCAGAAAAAGAGATTCCTACAAAAGTGATGACACCTGTAAAAATCATTACCTCTCCAGAAGATCCGAAAGATGGAAATTCGATCGAACCAACTGCGCCTAGTGAAGACGAAACAAAAGAAAATGAAGAGGCAGAGGCAGATGCGAAGTACGAAGAAGCAAAGAAAAAAGCTGCTGAACTAGTCAATACAAAACAAACAGTATCATCTGATCAGGGGAATGTTTACCAGAATCCAAAAGAAGATTCTTCTGTGTTGCTTCAAATAGTAAAAAATCAAAGTATACAGGTGGATAAAACAGAAGTAGATAAAGAGGATGCTGAGATATGGTGCTATGTAACCGGTAACAATGGTCAGCAAGATTTTACTGGATGGATATCTTATAAGATCATTGAACAAGTAAAACAACCATAAGATTCCTGTCAAAAGGGATCTTATTTTCTTTTTTCGATTTATGACACTATCATATCTGTCTTCTTATGTTCATAGAGTAAGAGGAAAAAGAAAGGCGGAGATGATGGATGAAACGGAAAAATCGTGTGCTGCATCTATTAGTGGATCATCTGATAGAACAAAAATCAATCTATCTATTTGTCAGTGTTTTGTTTCTAGTAGGAGTAGTTTTTGGAGCAGTAATTGTCAATACACTGGATGTGAACAAAAAAACCGAACTACTACAATACTTACAATACTTTTTCCAAGGGCTTGCGCGGGATGATATTGCGGATCCGAGTATTGCTTTTCAACATTCAATTGGTGATTATTTTAAGATGCTAGCTTTGATGTGGATACTTGGATTATCTGTAATTGGGATTCCCGTCATGTTGGTATATCTTTTTTTCAAAGGACTGGTTACTGGTTTTACCATTGGTTTTCTAATTAATCAGCTTTCTTGGAAGGGATTATGGTTCGCAGTTGCAGCAGTTATTCCTATTAATATTGTTGTTATTCCAGTATTACTGATTTTATCTGTTGCCGGCATTCAATTTTCAATCACACTGGTGAAAAATCGTTTTATGAATAGTAGAGGTCCCATCTATCCGCAATTCGTCCATTATTCTTTACTTGCATCTGCACTGACCGTGTGCCTGCTCTTAGTGGCTGCTACAGAGGCATATGTGTCACCTGTACTTATGAAAAACGTGATTCCTTTTGGGATGTAATTTGTTATAATGATTCTTATCTAATAGTTTTTGTTATGTGGTTTGACTTCCTATTTATTTCTCACCTATAATGGTTATATGACATAGGGGGGTGTGTCTGTGGAAAAACGGGTAAATCAAATTAAACAACAACTATCTGCCCATAACTACAAATTAACCCCCCAACGGGAAGCAACTGTCCGCGTTCTAATAGAGAATGAGGAAGCACATCTGAGTGCTGAAGATGTTTACCTGTTGGTGAAGGAGAAGGCACCAGAGATTGGATTAGCTACTGTTTATCGAACTCTGGAGTTGTTAAGTGACCTCTCTGTCATTCATAAACTTAACTTTGGTGATGGTGTGACTCGCTATGAATTTCGAGCAGAAGGGGCAGAACATCATCATCATCACTTGATTTGCTTAAACTGCGGAGAAGTAGACGAAATTATGGAAGATTTGTTAACCCCGATTGAAGCAAGAGTAGAAGAAGAATATCAGTTTCAAATAGTGGACCATCGATTAACTTTTCATGGTGTTTGTAGACGTTGCAAAGAAGTAGTAGCAGATCCAAAAAAATTAGTTGGCGCTAGGGTCACATAATGCGATGAGAGATCAATAAAAGATCTCTTTTTTTATGGACTAGAATGTTGTGAAAAGTGGTAAGATAGAGGGGACATGCAAAGGAGGACCTATTATGATAGTTGGTGTACCAAAAGAAATTAAAAACAATGAAAATCGTGTTGCTATTACTCCTGCTGGTATTGATGCTTTAACTCGTATTGGCCATCAAGTCATCATTGAAACAAATGCCGGTATTGGAAGCGGTTTCACTGATGAAGAATATGCTCAGCATGGTGCTGAAATTCTCTCTTCAGCGGAGGCTGTATGGGCAAAAGCTGAAATGATTCTCAAAGTGAAAGAACCTCTACCTGCTGAGTATGGCTATTTTCGCGAGAACCTTGTTTTGTTTACATACTTACATTTGGCTCCAGAACTTGCATTAACGAAAGCGTTAATGGAGAAGAAAGTTACTGCTATTGCTTATGAAACCATTCAATTGGACAATGGAGCATTACCTTTACTAACTCCCATGAGCGAAGTAGCAGGAAGGATGTCTGTTCAAATTGGAGCTCAGTTTCTAGAGAAACCACATGGAGGCAAAGGTGTATTATTAGGTGGAGTTCCAGGTGTTTCTGCTGGTAATGTAGTTATCATCGGTGGTGGAGTGGTAGGAACCAATGCTGCAAAAATGGCAATTGGTTTAGGAGCCAATGTCACCCTCTTAGATGTTAATCCTGAACGTCTTCGCCAGTTAGACGATATCTTTGGTGGGCGTCTGAATACGGTTATGTCTAACCCTTATAATATAAGGGAAGCTGTACGAAAAACAGATTTGCTTGTTGGAGCTGTATTAATCCCTGGGAGAAGAGCACCAAGGCTAGTAACTGAGGATATGGTAGAAGAAATGGAAGCAGGCTCTGTTATTGTTGATGTTGCGATTGACCAAGGCGGTTCAATTGAAACGATCGATAGAGTTACTACACATAGTGAACCAACCTATGAAAAACATGGAGTTGTTCACTATTCAGTTGCGAATATGCCTGGCGCAGTTCCTCGTACCTCTACGATTGCACTGACCAATGTAACTATTCCTTATGCGGTACAAATAGCATCCCAAGGAGTAAGCAAAGCAATTCAGTCTAATCGACCGCTGGCAAAAGGGGTCAATGTCATAGAAGGTCAAGTAACTTACGAAGCAGTGGCGGAAAGTTTACAGTTACCATATACACCTCTTAATGATGTCGTGAAACTAGCAATTCTATAACATAAATGATCATCCTAATCCATAAAGTGAAGTAGTTATGGAAAAAGGGTGATACTCATGATATTTTCTTTACAAAAAATAAAAAGAGTAAGTTTGTTTATTGGTCTCTTTCTCTTGTTTGTCTTTCTGATTTCCCAATTATTCCATTTGCTCACAACTTTTTTTCCTCCTCGGTCTCCTTATCAAGAACCATTTGGAAATGCTGTAAAGGTGTCTACTTTTGAGCAGATAGATCAATCATTTTCTAATACTTGGTTAGACCGATTATTTGTTTTTTATTGGATTGGCGAATAAAACAAAAGAATATCGCATGGTAGTAGGGAACGAAGTGCATGATAAGACTATGCGATTCGTCCCTTTTTTGGTAGATTTAAAAAGTGATCAAATTTTTATTTCGTTTACATCCATACAGGCAGGCGCTGTCTAATCCGTAAAGCAAGAACATCATCAAATTCCTATTACCCTTTTTAGTAGAGGTGAAAATGTTGTCTATTTCCCGTGTTTTTCTTATTGTGTTAGATAGTGTAGGGATTGGAGAATTGCCAGACGCCGGCAATTTTAATGACGTAGGTGCTCACACCTTACTACATATTTCGCAACATCAAAATGGTTTACATATGCCTAATATGCAAAAACTAGGGTTAGGTAATATTGAAACTTTAGAAGGCATACCGCCAGTAAATACACCAGAAGCTTATTTTGGAAAGATGGTTGAGGTTTCAAAAGGAAAAGATACTACAACAGGACATTGGGAGATGCTGGGTTTGCGAACGGATACTCCATTTCCAAGTTATCCAGACGGTTTTCCTAGTGAATTGATTCAGTTGTTAGAGGAAAAGACAGGTCGCAAAGTAATTGGAAACTGTGTGGCATCAGGTACGCAAATTATCGAGGAACTTGGTGCCGAACATATGGAAACCGGCAGTATGATTGTATACACTTCAGCAGACAGTGTTTTTCAGATTGCCGCGCATGAAAACGTTATTCCTTTAGAAGAGTTATACCATATTTGTGAAATTGCTAGAGAACTTACGTTGGAAGATCGTTTTTCAGTTGTTCGCGTTATTGCTCGTCCATTTGTTGGGGAACCAGGGAACTTCACAAGAACTGCAAATCGTCGAGACTACAGCGTGAAACCACCTGACAAAACTGTTTTAAGTTATTTAACAGAAGTTGGGATAGAAGTTGTAGCAGTAGGCAAAATTTCCGATATCTTTGATGGCGAAGGAATTGGAAAATCGATACATACGGAATCGAATATGGACGGTGTAGACAAAATCCTAGATTGTTTTGATGAGACAAAAGAAGGTCTTATCTTTGCGAATTTGGTTGATTTTGATGCAAAATTTGGTCATCGTCGTGATCCAGCAGGTTATGCCAAAGCTTTGGAAGAGTTTGATGCGAGACTACCAGAGATTCAAGCAAAATTAACAGATCAGGATCTGCTCATTATTACTGCTGATCATGGAAATGATCCAACTTTTCATGGTACGGATCACACAAGAGAGTACACTCCATTATTGGTGTATATGACAAGAGCTACAAATGGGGATAAAAATTTAGGGGTTAGAAAGACGTTTGCAGATGTAGGCGCTACGATTGCAGATATATTTCAAGTGAAAACACCTTCAGGAGAAAGTTTTTATCAAAAGTTAAAAGGGTGAGCGAGATGAGTTTTTTACAAGAAGCGGTTACATTTATACAAGAAAAAGTGCAAGATCAACCAAAAATAGGTCTTATTTTGGGATCGGGTTTGGGGATGCTTGCAGACGAAATAAATAATCCAGTTGTTATCTCTTACGATCAAATCCCACATTTTCCAACATCGACAGTGGAAGGCCATGCAGGTCAATTGGTGATAGGGAAATTAGAAGAGAAGATAGTGATTGCAATGCAGGGTAGATTTCATCTCTACGAAGGACACCCGCTTGATGCAGTTACATTTCCAATCAGAGTGATGAAGGCATTAGGAGTAGAGTCACTACTAGTTACCAATGCAGCAGGTGGGGTAAATACATCATTTGAACCTGGAAACTTAATGTTAATGCAAGACCATATTAACATGATGTATCGCAATCCATTGATTGGTCCTAATGATGCAGAATTAGGGGAACGCTTTCCAGATATGTCAACAGCATATGATGCGGAATTAAGACAGTTAGCTGAGAAGGTTGCAGAGCAACAAGGTATAACGTTGCAAAAAGGTGTTTATGCTGGGGTCCTTGGTCCATCATATGAAACACCGGCTGAAATTCGTATGATTCGGGCTGTTGGTGGAGATGCCGTTGGTATGTCTACAGTTCCAGAAGTAATAGTTGCTCGGCATGCTGGTATCCGTGTTTTAGGAATTTCATGTATTACCAATATGGCAGCGGGTATTTTACCACAACCACTAAGTCATGCCGAAGTGATGGAGACAGCCGAACGTGTAAAAGGTGATTTTATTCAGTTGCTACACGGTATTTTAAAAGCAATAGGATAGGAGTTACTCAAAAATGGAACGTTGGAAGCAGATACAAGAAGCAGCAAATACGATTCGTGAAGCATGTTCTATCAAACCAACAATCGGGTTGATTCTAGGTTCTGGATTGGGCGATCTGGCAGAACAAATTGAAAATAAAACAATCATTGCTTATGATCAGATCCCGCATTTTCCAGTATCAACAGTAGAAGGGCATGCTGGACAGTTAGTGATTGGAGAATTGATGGGAAAAACAGTTGTTGCGATGCAAGGTAGATTTCATTTCTATGAAGGATATGAGCAACAAGAAGTTGTCTTCCCTGTATATGTGATGAAATTATTAGGGATTGAAACTTTACTGGTGACCAATGCAGCAGGTGGAATGAATGCGAAGTTTCAAGCAGGTGACTTAATGGTGATAACAGACCACCTCAATATGACAGGGTCCAACCCACTTATTGGTTCTCATCTATCCGAGTTGGGTCCTCGATTTCCAGATATGAGTCATGCCTATACACCTGAATTGGTAAAGTTAGCAGAGAAAATAGCTCATCGACATGGTTTCTCTGTTCAAAAAGGGGTTTATGCTGGAATCAGTGGACCAACATATATGACACCTGCTGAACTCATTATGCTTCGTAACTTGGGCGGAGATGCGGTGGGAATGTCTACTGTACCAGAAGTAATTGCAGCTAGCTTCTTAGGTTTACGGGTGATGGGTATTTCTTGTATTACAGATATGGCCATCGGCGAAGAATTGGAGCCCCTTACTCACGAACAAGTGATGGAAACAGCTAATCGAACCAAACCAAAGTTTATCCAATTAGTGAAAGGTTTCATAAGTGAGGTTTAAGGGATGTACACTCTGAATACAAATTGGACGGAAAACTAATTGCATTTTCATTAGTGAAATGACTCTACCGCTTGGTCTGTTGCTAGAAAATAGCTTAGAAGTAACCGACTGAGACACTTAAGGATTTTACAGAATGAAGTCTCACTTAAAATCACAGATGTTCGTAGGTAGGAAGAGCAATCAGTGAATTTCCAAAACTAGTATAATAAATTATAAAATAAATGCGTAAAACGTCTACTATAGGGTAGGCGTTTTTGTCTGATAAAAGGGAGTATGTCTGTCTATGGACACCGAGATGAAAAGTGATGGTGGGACAAATTTTTCTAACCTAATTCAGTTCTTGCCATAGAGAGAAGCATGATATAGCGTACTTGGTTTTCTTTTGATGAATTCACGGAGATGCCATCGCTGTAGAGGTTGCAGCTTTGTTGAGAAAAGAGCCTATTATTCTGGTGATCAACAAATTCCATTAAAAGAGTCAGTAAAGATAACACGTAATTATATAAGAGATTATTTAGATAGAGTTACCGAAACCAGCATCCGGCGATTGAGGGTATAACGGAATGTAATGAAATCTATCTCTGACGGCACAAAAAAAGAGAGTTAACCCATATTCATCAAGCTAAAGGGAAAATAGATTATCCCCAAAAATCCTGTTAATGATTAGAATTATACAAAACAATAAGAATTCCGTATAATGAAAATACAAAGCTTGATGTACATCTCTCACACTAGAAGAAAGAGCCATGCAGGTTGACGTTTCTCATCTTCTCGGAGAGAACAACTTCCAGCTTCGCTTCGGCGTTTCTGGCGATCGGACCAAGGGGAATTCCTACTCTCTGTACGGAGCCACTTACACCCTCGAACTCCGGATGTTCACCCCCTGTCCACCAAGTGCAGCATGCGACTTAAGGACGAGGAGAGGAAGCACAAGAAGTTCTTGAACTGCATCACTATCTTCGTCAAGGATGGCGAGGAAAACGTGGCTACTACTGCCGTCTCTCATGAGGAAGAATCGGTTGCCATGTATCCCAACGTCCTCGGTGCCGCATTCGACCAGACCCTCATTCTTAGGTACAAGCTGGCAGATTCCCTGCCTCTTCGCTGGGCACAGTGAGAGAATCGATCAACTGGACCCTGATGTGGAGTACAAGTTATTTCACCCCACTCAATTTTAGAAAATACGCCACCAAACAAGCCTAGCTAGGCTTGTTTTTTAAATTATACTAATTTCTCAATGGATAGGCTGTACTCATAAACAACACCCAATATGTCAAAGACAGTCTTTTTCTTGTATCGATGGAGATTTTCGTCCATTTTTTTTATCTGGGCGAAGAAGGATCTTTGCATATGCTTGGGTGTTTATCTGTATAGACTGATGGAATAAAGGGAAATAGGTTTAAATGATATAAAAAGGCTTATACTCGCTTACCTTCATACTACTTTTGCGTAGCAAAACCTCTCTCTGAAACAAAGTAGAGGAAAAAATGAGGATGGCAATAAGCTGCTCATACAGGTGACATTCCAATCTTTCCCGTTTCACATTCTGCCAATTGTTCCACTTCTGTAGGGGAAAGTTATTTTTGTAATACCTGTGAAAACAAATAGAGTTATTCTTTGGTGGATACAATCACAGAAAACACACCATTCTTTCTTTTCGTTCTTAAAGAAAGAATAGCGTGTTTTTCGTCTTTGAGATTATTTTATTATGAACTTGATGGCTATGGGGATAACCCCTCTTTTCTAATCTCTAAGTTTGCAACTCGGTAAATATAAGGCTCAAATTTTCTTCAGTAGTGTTCCATTCATTTGGGGTCAGGATAATCATTTCGATGGGTAACACTTCCTTTTGTGTATTATTACCAACATTACTATTATATCATCTTTTCAGAATTTCGAATGGAGATTTTCAACCAATAGGTAAAATCAGCATCCAAAAGACGAAGTTCAATTTCCCCAATAAGAAAACCACATGGTCTCTAAGTGTATAGAGGTTATGTGGTTTTCATTATTATTTATTTTAAAACAATATCGATCCAAGAGGCATCCTCCGGTTACTACAACCACACAACAAAAAATAGACAACAAAACGAGATTTCTTTTCATTTGAAAAATTTCGTCTAATAATTCATTTATTCTGATTTTTCTAATATCGTCTAAAATTGTGAATTAGCAAACGTGGTAACTAGAATCAAAATGTACTGAAGCTGCTCTATGTGGCATCACTGTACCACCGATCTGCAAGCCATCAGCGATCAAAGTACGATCAAATGACACCTGCACTGGTCCACTGTATTTTCTTTGCTTCGATAAAATTATATACGCATGGGAAATGAGTTAGATGTTTTCATGGACGAAGATAAACTAGATAGACCGAACGCAAGTCTAAATGATGGTGTTTATTTGTTTGAATCAGAAATAGCATACTATCGATCAATAAATCGTTTGTGGTATTTTACTTAGCATTATCCTTTGTTCCATTATTGGTTTATCGGTAATAACATAGCTACTTGTGGAACGATAAGGAGTATAGGACCTTACATTTCTATGCTCTTGGTTGTTCTTTCATTATATTAGAAAGATTAGCTTTAATATGAATCAGTGCCCTTCCCTCCAACAGATGTATGAGGAGGAAGGGCACTGTGCTGTTTTACTTGAACAGTTCCGGAAGCGGATCAGGGTTATTTGTGATCCTTCCCCGAATCCAGTTGTACAGGATACAGCCAACTCTTCCATTTCCATCGATGAAAGGGTGAATATCTTCGAACTGCTTCACCCACTCTTTTGCGAAGTCATCATCCAGCGAGGAAGAGCTTGCGAGTTTGTGAAGTACAGCGACCAACCTTTCCAGACGCTCAGCGATTGCATATGAAGGAGCAGCAGTACCTGCGTTGTGAAGGAAGACAGCAGGTCCAGGTCTCCACCCAGTTACCTCTGGGTTTACCAACTTTCCCAACTGGAGAATGTCATCCATCGTAGGGAGTTGATTCGACCTAGTCTCCGCATAGACCCACGCGTGAATCATGTGAGCGACATAGATAAGAGAATCACCCTGTCGCTCTACCTCTTCCCCCATCAGCTTTGCGATCTGACCGAGGTTTGTGGTGATGGTCATTTCATGCCCCATTTCAATTAAAAGGAAGATATTATTTGCAATTATAAAAAATTTATACCCCTTATGTCAAAATCTAATTTGAAGTATCTCTATACCATGATTCTATTTATTCAATGGAATATTCCCCCTATCTCTTGCGCACACTATCCGTGAACGATAGGAGGAATGAAAGAGTATGTGGAAAAGATTTAGCATTCTTATTTCTGTCTTTTGTTTGGGGATAGTTTCTATTCCAGCAGCAGTATTTGCAGGACCTGATAGTTCATCTGATCTTGCACCCAATGCGCGTTCAGCTGTGCTGTTAGATGCAGATACAGGAGCTGTCATCTTTGAAAAAAACGGACACGATAAATTACCACCAGCTAGTATAACCAAAGTAATGACTATGCTTTTGATTATGGAAGCGATTGAGCGTGGACAATTAAAATGGAATGATCAAGTCAGCGTGAGTGAAAACGCAGCTTCCAAAGGTGGCTCTCAAATTTTTTTAGAACCTGGTGAGCAAATGAGTGTACGGGATATGTTAAAAGGTATTGCTGTTGGTTCAGCCAACGATGCTTCGGCTGCGATGGCTGAAAAGTTGGGTGGTTCTGAGCAGCAATTTGCTGAGATGATGAATACTCGTGCTAAAGAGTTGGGAATGAATGATACAAAATTTCAAAACTCCAACGGACTTCCGGTACCTGATCACTACTCTTCCGCACATGATATTGCTATTATGTCTCGAGAGTTGCTTAAACACCCTGAAATCACAAAGTTTACTGGTCTCTATCAAGATTATTTACGACAGGGAAGCAAGAAACCTTTTTGGCTAGTGAATACAAATAAGTTGGTTCGTTTTTATCCTGGTTTAGACGGGTTAAAAACTGGATTTACTGATGAGGCTCGTTTTTGTTTGACTGCAACAGCGAAGCGGGATCATTTTCGTGTAATAGCAGTTGTGATGGGGGAGCCTGACACGAAAGTGAGAAATGCAGAAGTATCACAAATGCTTGACTATGCTTTTGCTCAATTTACAAACCGCTTGTTCTACAAAAAAGGTGAAGTAATTGCAAAGGTACGCGTAGAAAAAGGAGATCCCGAATATATTACGATTCGTGCTCACCATCCAATCAGCATGATGATGAAAAAAGGCGAAAATCCGAATGGGATACGTAAAGTGATCAAATGGCGTAGCTTACAAGTACCAATCAAAAAGGGACAAGTTTTAGGGACTATGGAGTTCCATAAAGAAGGAAGAAAAGTTGCTGAACTTGAGTTAGTGAGCTCAAGTAATATTGGTAGAGCAGGTTTTTGGACTTCTATCAAGAAGGTTTTAGAAGATACTTTATTTTAATCAAGAAAGCTGACTGCGATATCGATGCAGTCAGCTTTCTTATGGAATAAACAAAAGAGTATGGAAGGTGAGTTTTTCTTTAGCAGGAAATATAAGGTAATAAAGAGAAGTAGTTCGTTAAAAGATGGAGAGGAGCGTGCTAGGTTGTCGTTATCCATTCATTTAACTTCCAACCAACGCGTACTGATTGTTCGATTGACAGGAGATCTTGATCACCATACTGCATCTGATGTAAGAAACAGGATAGAAGCAGAGTTAGTCAAAGATATACATACTCATTTGGTATTAAATCTGGAGAATCTTCAGTTTATGGATAGTTCTGGACTCGGGGTTATTTTAGGTAGGTACAAACAAATGTCGAGTAAAGGTGGCAAGATGTATTTGTGTTCCGTTCAACCTTCTGTATTTAAATTGATGGAGATGTCTGGATTATTTCAGATTTTGCCTACCTATCAAGATGAGTGTAGCGCAATTTCTGCTTGCGAGGTGGCCTCATGAATAGCATGTATCGCAACGTAATGGAGCTTACTTTTTCTAGTTTATCAGAGAACGAAGCATTCGCAAGAATTGCTGTAGCTGCTTTTATCTCACAACTGGATCCAAGTTTAGATGAGTTAAATGATATCAAAACAGTTGTTTCCGAAGCAGTTACCAACGCCATTATTCATGGATATGAGGAACATCCTGAAGAACAGGTATATATTCGCGCTGAAATTCAAGGTACCAAAATAACGATTCAAATAACAGACAAGGGAATAGGGATCGATGATATTGGCCAGGCTAGACAACCACTTTTTACATCCAAACCAGAACTAGAAAGGTCTGGTATGGGTTTTACGATCATGGAAAACTTTATGGATGAAGTAACCATACGATCAAAACCTGGCCAAGGGACAACGGTTCTTCTTGTGAAGCAGTTAAAAAACCATCCTCAAACGATGGCGAATTGAGGGATGGAAAATGGAAGCTGATGTACGGAATACAAGACACCGGTACTTGCCAGACCAAGAGGTAAAGCAACTGATCTATTCCAGTCAGCAAGGGGATAATGCAGCTAGAGATTACTTGATCAAGCATAATATTCGTTTGGTTTGGTCTGTCGTCCAACGTTTTTTGGGTCGTGGTTATGATGCAGAAGACCTCTTTCAAATAGGATCCATAGGACTATTAAAAGCAATAGATAAATTTGATCTTTCTTACGATGTCAAATTTTCTACGTATGCAGTACCTATGATCATTGGAGAAATTCAACGGTTTTTACGTGATGATGGCATGGTAAAAGTAAGTAGATCATTAAAAGAAATAGCGACAAAAGTGCGAAAAAAGAAAGATGAACTCAGTAAAAAATTAAACAGAATTCCTACCTTAAAAGAAGTAGCAGATGAATTAGAACTAACACCAGAAGAGATCGTATTTGCACAAGAAGCCAACCGAGCACCTACTTCCATACATGAAACGGTATATGAAAACGATGGAGATCCGATCACATTAATGGATCAAATAGCAGATGAATCAGATGTCACATGGTTCGATAAATTAGCATTAAAGGAAGCAATCGATCATTTATCAGAGCGGGAGCGACTTATTGTCTATCTACGATACTATAAAGATCAAACCCAATCAGATGTAGCAAAAAGACTTGGTATCTCTCAAGTTCAAGTATCTCGTTTGGAGAAAAAAATTATTTCTCAGATGAAAATGCATTTATTGTGACCAAGGCGGAAGGTAATCCTTCCGTTTTTTTGTTGGGATAATGAAGATCTTATGATAATAGGATGGTAAGAAAGGATAAGGAGGATGATGATGCATCATCAAGCATATATTTCTACATGGGAAGAACACTATTTCTGGTTAAAAATATTGAGTGATCACGCTCATTTTGTAAGGGATTATTTATCCCCTTCAGAAAAAGAATATGTGAAGATAGCAAATAGCTTTATTGATCAATTTGCTTATTTAAGAGAACAGTTAAAGTATTTGAATCCACAGTTATCTGTATCTTCACCTGAATTCATTTCGTTTGCAAGAGAAGTTCATCCAATTGCTTATGGATATTTTTCTTTGGAGTCTAATTTAGAATATTTACGATTAAGAAACCAAATAAATTTAAATTTAACTCCATCTTTTTTAACTGGTACTCTATTGGAGAATCAGGAATACTTGCGTATACTAGGCTATCTCAGTTGCGGAAAAGAAGCTCCTCCTCTGTCTTTGATTGCGTTACTTGATCTTTGGTTAGAAGACCAAGCGGGGCACGCAGAACTATTAGCAAACGGGTTAGATCCCATAGAAGGAGATCTGATTACGAAAGCAACAGTTCTATCAAGAACATTTTTATCTTATTTAACTATAAATCGAAAGATAAAGCAGATGGAACATTTTACACATGATCAAGTACCTCAACAAACTAGGTTTGTGCAGAGGGTTATACATTCAGTCAATGAGTTTAACCAATTAGTTATCTATGTGTTAAATGAATACAAAGAGAAACAAATATTTAGTCGGTTAACATATCGATTCTTAGAACATCATCTTCCAGAAACATGTTATTTTTTAAAAAAGCTATCCTACTACGTTCCAGATCACTCTGATATTCCTAAATGTGAGCTCACACCGCCTTATTTTAGTGGCTAACCCCTGTATTTATAATGACTAATTTGGTTGATATATTTATTTTTGCTTTTGCATATTCATCAAACCATTTATCTTCGATTTTTTTCCAATGATCGTATTGTTTTGCCCTTGCGTAAACTCCAAAGCCGATCGGATCGATTTTATTTTTCTGTGTTTTTTGTATTATTTTTTTGTATTCATGATCTAACTGTTCCTCAATGATTCGCTTTAATAGTTGAGGGTGTTTTGCTGCATCTAAATAAAACATTCTTTCCACGAGATCTGCATGCAAAGTTAACTCAATATCAAATTGAAAATGGCCATTAACAATGGTAGTTTTTACTTTTCGTTGTATATCTTTTATCGCTATACTTATTCGCCTTAGTTCCTTTTTTTCTTGAACTTTGTTGGAAGAGATGTATAAGGAAATGGGTATTTTTTCCAGATAAAATTTCTGCAAACTTAATAAAAGTGGGCTTTCCGACAAGTGTATTGAGGTGACATATAAACCTTCATGTGATAGGAAAGAAATACCTGCTATTTTGGGCTCTTTATGGATTACTTTCATTGCTGGTATCATGGGACTAAATCGTTTATCAAATTGTTGAGCGACAAATTGTTGTAAATTTGGGTTGTGAATGGTTCCGCTTTTAAAGGTGTCGTCTATCATATTTCTGATTACCACCCCTAATCGCCCTTTATCTTCCATATTTGCATCAAGTATATCTTCAACCGGTCCATCAATCATGACTACTCTACTACTGAGATCATCTTTTGGATCTCGCAATATGACATCTAAATAAGGCATAACGGATCTATCTTGTAAGAACTTCTTCCCAATTAGGATCGTTTGTATCTTCCCTTTCACGACGGAACCTTGGCTCAAAGCATCAAACTGATATCTAGCTTCACGTAAACTTTTTGCTTTGACTTTCATAACGTGATAATTCTTTTTTACTTCTGTATTGAACACAGGCGTACTTGCATAAAAGGTTACTTGATTTTTATCATCTAGATCAATTCCAAGTAATAAGATGATATCTGACTTTTCCAGATACATTTGATCTCCACAACCACTTACGAACAAGGTTAAGATAAGGACAATCGTGAGTATGAATTTGTTTTTCATCCTTTCACCTGTCCCTTCTTACAGATGGCTAAAAACACTTTGCTGTAAATCCAAAATACAACCGGAAATAGGAATGCAAAGATTAAACCTGATGTGGATAGCATTTTTTTGATAGAAATAACCGGCTGAAATCCGATAATAGGAAAAAAGAGACCTCCCACCCATATCGTTAGGATTACAGGAAGGAGAGGCTTTTTTATAGAACGTTGAAAAAGGTTTGAAGATCCGATTAGAGCCATATGTAGATAAGGAATAACCGACATAAACAGAATAATGATATAAGCCGAAATAAAGATGATCTCCAAGCGTTCTAAAAAAGGAAAATGGACTAATTTAATCAAATCCAAAGTAGGCCAAACAGCAAAAGCTAATTCTGTTTCACTTAAGCGTATATAGCTTAAAACTGTGACCATGATCAGCACAATGGCTGTCATGGTATTAGCAAGTAATATGCCTTTAAAAGCCTTCTTTTTATTTTGGAGACGAGGATATAGCACAAAAGCCATCTCAAAGCCCAAAAAAGAGAGTGCTGTGACAGGTGTTGATTTTAAGATTGGCAGAAATCCATCTCTTGCAATAGGCATGAGATTGAGCCATATTCCTTCTTGAGCAGTAATTAAAATAATTGGGTACATCCATATCGTAATCAGAAAGGTGAACTCAGCATAACGACTAATCATTGGTAACCCTAATCTAGTTATTTGGTAGATAGGAATAATAAAGAGGAGACCAATTAAGACTGGATTGGTATTTGGTAGAACCCATACTTTTATTAAATAGACTGTATACATAAAAGAGTAGCTGGCAGCGAATAGCGCATATAGGATCCAACAAACAAGAATGATTTTTCCAAGCCATTTTCCAAAGTACCTTGGAAGTAAATCAAATAAAGTTTCATCTGGGTTTTTTTCAAGTGTATTTATAATTAGAAAGCTGACGATAGTGGATATCATCCATCCGATAATAATTGCAATCCAACCGTCACTTCCACTAATAACAAAAAGATCATGGGGAAGAGTTAACACGCCAACTCCGATCTGTGTTTTGTATATAAGGAAGACATATTGGCTAAAGGACAAAGAAAATTTTTTATTAAACATACTATTAGTCTTCCTTCCCTTGGCGTCTTGACTGCTGGGCTTTGAGTGAGAAAGGTCGCTTTTTCATCGCTTTTAGTGGAGTGCGTATAAAATTATCCTTCCAATCGGATAAATGAATAGGTGCAAATGAACTAGAAAAAGGAACCCCTAGTGATTTTAGTGAAATGAGGTGAGCGAATAATACCATCAAACCTACAGACAATCCAACAATCCCGAATAAAGAGGAGATAATCATCATGGGAAAACGTACAAGTCGAACTGCATTAGACATATCATAGTTTGGGATAATGAACCCAGCTATTGCAGTGACAGATACAACTATGACCATAATATTGCTGACAATACCAGCTTGAACAGCAGCTTCTCCAATGACAATCCCTCCAACTACTCCAACTGTTTGTCCAATCGGATTAGGCAAACGCAATCCAGCTTCTCGAAGCATTTCAATTGCGATCTCCATAAGAATAGCCTCTAATATAGGTGGAAAAGGAACTTTAGAGCGCGATTCCCCTACAGACAACATTAAATCCAACGGAATTAATTCATAATGAAAAGAAATAATAGATATATACAATGCAGGTAGACTCATAGAGATAAAAAACGAAAGTAATCGCAACAGCCTTAAAAAAGTAGCAACAATCCAACGAGAGCTGTAGTCGTCTTGGCTTTGAAAGAATGCAGTTAATGTCATAGGGGCAACTAAAGCGTTCGGGGAGTGATCCATAAGCAATACCACTCTACCTTGAAGGAGATTAGATGCCACACTATCTGGTCTTTCCGAAATAAGAAATTGAGGAAAAATAGTATAAGGATTATCCTCAATCATCTCTTCTAATTCACCTAAATCCAAAACAGCATCTTTATTTACCTTTTGTATCCGGGCTGTTATTTCTTGTACAAATACTGGATTTACTACGTCATCTATATACAGTATCAATATTTTCGATTCAGCCCGATCCCCTATGGAATGCTCTTTAATCACTAAGTTATCATCGCTTACATAACGTCTGATAAGTGCTAGATTAATTTCTAGTGTCTCGACGAAACCTTGATGTCCACCTTTTAAGGATGATTCATTTTGTGGTTCTTGAATGCCACGCTGGGGCCAACCTTGGGTACAAAAGATTAGGGCATGGGATGTTTGATCTATGAACAGTACAGATTGCCCCTGAAAGATTGCTTTTTCTATATCGTTCCAATCAAACACTTTTGTCACTTTTCCGATTGGAATGGAAAGATTAGGTCCTAATAATTCACTTGTATTGTCTAACTGATACATAAGCGGTCGTAATAGATGATCGTTTACAGAGACTTTGTCTACTAAACTACTATAATAAACGAGGGAAACATTCTCTTTTCCTTTTGTTTGAAAGGAACGCACGATTAAGTCAGGCCCATTCGATACTCTTTTTTGTAGTTGTTCCAGATTAACCTGCAAATCTGTATACAGTAATTCATCACTATTTTTCTTATCTTCTTGTTGTTGGAACGTTTCCATTATAATGACCTCATTATTTCCAAAATAGAGTAAAAGATAGTATGAGAAAGAAAAGAGTCATTTATGCACATTGATCCATTTGTATCTTACATCTGTTTTGGGACATACTACCTTCCATATATCAAGTATAAGGGTGGGTTTGTCATTGGGATCTTTTCTTACAGCGTTTATTGTTGGTGGACTCATTTGTGTAATCGGTCAATTGTTAATGGATCTAACGCCACTTACTCCGGCACATGTTTTGACGATTTTAGTTGTGTCAGGCGCGATTTTAGATGGGATTGGTGTATATGATCCTCTAATAGCCTTTGCAGGTGCAGGGGCAACGGTACCTATCACAAATTTTGGTAACTCTTTGGTACATGGAGCATTAACTGCAGTAAAAGAAGATGGGTTAATCGGTGTTTTAACTGGTATATTCCAGATTACGAGTGCAGGTATCTCTGCTGCCATTATTTTTGGTCTGCTAACAGCGCTTATTTTTAAACCAAAAGGATAGAGCATGCCTAGACGAAAAGTTATTTTGGTTACAGATGGAGATCAGATAGCCAAAGATAGTTTAGAAAAAGCAGCTAAAAATATCGGCGGTCGCTGTATCTCTTTATCTGCTGGTAATCCATCCCCTCTTACTGCGGATTCGCTTGTTTCTTTTATTACACAAGCAGCCTATGATCCAATATTAGTTATGTTTGATGATTGCGGTTCGAGTAAAACAGGTTCTGGCGAAAGTAATTTATATGAAGTAGCTACCCATCCGGATATAGAGGTGCTAGGAGCTCTTGTGGTTGCATCCAATTGTATGAGGAGTAGAGGCACACCTGTCCACATGTCACTGGATAGCTACGGTAATATTGTAAGTACAGGTGTAAATAAATTTGGATATCATCAGCGTCAGAGAACAGCACGAATTTATGGAGACACAGTTGAAATTCTTAACAAATTATCTATTCCAGTAATTATAGGAATTGGTGATATTGGAAAAATGCGTCATCGTGATACGATTTTGATCGGATCTCCTGTTACTACAAAAGCAATTCAGCTTATTTTAAATATTCATTATCAAAATGAAACGAAATAATGCTTTTCTCCTTTAACATACTAGCGTATAGTTATGTATTATTGGTGCAAAGGAGAAGTACAATTATGTTTTTACACGGTACATCTAAGATTAATAATCATGGCCATCTAGAGATTGGTGGATGCGATACAACTCAGCTCATACAACAATTTGGTTCTCCACTGTATGTCATGGACGAGGCAAATATCCGAAAACAGATGCGCCGATTAAAACATGCATGCGAACAGAGTTCAGTTCCATTCCGAGTAGCTTATGCGAGTAAGGCCTTTAATACAGTAGCAATGTGTCGAATTGTAGAAGAAGAAGGATTTCTTTTAGATGTTGTATCAGGTGGAGAACTCTACACTGCAATGAAAGCTGATTTTCCTGCTGATCGAGTCTATTTTCATGGGAATAACAAGTCAATAGATGAATTAAATGAAGCAATCTCACATGGAGTTTGCTACATTGTAGTAGATAATTTTATTGAACTTACAATGCTAGAGGATATAGCAAAACAACGGGGTAAAATAGTACCTATTCTATTTCGGATTACACCAGGAGTAGAAGCACATACACATAATTTTGTTCAAACAGGTCAAGAAGATTCTAAATTTGGGTTTGATTTATCAAGTGGACAAGCAGATCAAGCTGTACAGTATGTGTTAGGAAGCTCACATCTCGTGTTAAAAGGTTTTCATTCCCATATCGGATCACAAATTTTTGACGCAAATGCTTTTGCAGTAGCTATTAATCGTCTTGTGGAATTAATTGGTCGCTGTCATGTCAACTTTGGTTTCTTCCCCACTGTACTCAATATTGGTGGTGGATTTGGAATTCGTTACACCAGTAAGGATACACCGCAACCAATCGAAACCATTGTAAAAGGTATTTCGGAAATAATCGAAAAATCGTTCCCTGATCAGTGTCCAGAAATATGGTTAGAACCAGGAAGATGGATAATAGGAGAATCTGGTACAACCTTGTATACCATCGGAACCATGAAAGAAATACCAAATATCCGGAAATATATAGCGGTTGATGGTGGGCTTGCGGATAATCCAAGAACAGCTTTATATGATGCAAAGTATGAAGCATTACTCGCAAATCGAGCAAATGAAGAAGCAGGTGAGTTAGTATCCATTGCAGGGAAATGTTGTGAGTCGGGAGATATGTTGATCTGGGATGTTCATCTGCCGCCAGTGAAAAGTGGAGATTTGCTAGCTGTCAGTTGTACAGGAGCTTATAACTATTCGATGGCAAGCAATTATAATCGGTTACCACGACCCGCTGTAGTTTTAGTAAACGAAGGGGAGGCCGATGTTATTGTAGAGCGCGAAACTTATCAAGACATTACAAAAAAAGACAAGGTTCCGTCAAGGCTTCTTAAACAATGTGCGAACCACATTTAGTAAATATTGTATAATAACAACCTTTTGCCTATTATTTGAAATATATTCCAGGTAAGGGGTTGTTCTTATTGAAAAATGGTTAGCATCGTGTTAACGCTAGCAATCGTATTTGCTTTTCCAACAATTACACGAGAGGGAAAAGCTGAATCAATCAACATCTTTTCTTATAATCAAACAGCAGATTCACGTCCCTTTACTTATCACGATAGAAATATCTTTTTTACAGTGGAAAGTTGTCTCAATCGCAAATCACATAATGTTTATTTATTAAGAGAGACAGATAATGAATGGTTAGGTACAAGTTGCAGATGCTAAACTTCTTTGTTATCCTACGATTGATCAAGACAGACAAAAAATCATCTTTAATCCGGGGTTATCATGGTGAGCTAACCAAAAGAGCTTATTACAAAATTCAACTAGAAGAGCCAAAACCAAAAGTAAATACGAAATTTATACAAGAATTAATTCAATTTTATAAATATTTACCGGAAAACACTTCATTTATATCTTTTCATCTGGGTATCTCACACTGACTGCGAATAAGTCCCTTACCAGCAGCCTTCATCCTCTCATGAAAGAGGGATCAACTATTATTTCAAAGGAATTTATAATTAAGAAAACATTCCATATGAGAAGGGACTTCTGGAAATCAAGCGACGATTGAAATACAACTACCCATTGGATACGCTTGGGTTGGGCTGAATACATCGTTACACTACTGATTCGAAACGTACAGGAATCTGAAACCAGTAACTTATGTGAAGAAGATGTAAACGAAGGCTGGCAAACGTTTTGCCGTTTCCATCCGAGAAAAAAGAGTGTAATTCAAACGAGAAATCTTTGATATCAATCATATCAATAGTCTAATGGATGGAAAAGAAAATAGTATATGGATACATACGATAAGGACGAATGATTCGTCCTTTTTTAATTCTGACGTTTTTATGTCTATTCTAGGAAATTAATTTATCTGTGTTACAATGTGTAATTGGATAGGAGGGACAAGTTCATGCAAAAACAATATCCCTATTTACGTGTCCTAACTTGGCTTACCGTATTTGGGTCTTATCTTATGCTCATCCATGGTTCCATTGTCACCATTACAGAATCTGGACAAGGATGTGGGAATAGTTGGCCTGTTTGTAAAGGACAATTAATTCCAGAAGATGTATCCATAGAAACTGTAATCGAGTACAGCCATCGGATAGTATCTGGAGCAGTCGGGTTTCTCATTTTACTCTTAGCTGTTTGGTGTTGGATTTCCTTTTGGAAAAATAGTAAAATCCGTTGGTTAGCATTTTGGAGTTTGTTTTTTGTAGTTTTACAAGGTGCTTTAGGTGCACTTACTGTGGTTTTCCAAGGAGATTTTGAAAGAAATGCTGCTTTGGCATTACATTTTGGTTTTTCTCTCGTCTCTTTAGCCAGTGTTATTCTACTGAACATAGAACTAAGACAAATGTTAAAAGGAGAAAATAAAACGCGTTTCCCAATAAGCAGGAATTTTCGCTTGTTTCTTTGGATATATGTACTTTATACCTATGCTGTAGTTTATACAGGAGCACTCGTTCGACATGCGGAGGCAACAATGGCTTGTGGATACCATGTACCTCTCTGTGGTCCCCAGCTATTGCCAAGTCTCGCTAATCCAGCAGGTATCCAGATGCTTCATCGTTACGCAGCTGTTTCTCTGTGGTTGATAATGCTCGTATTACTTTTATTGATTTTGGTAAAATATCCAGATAGAAAGCAATTAAAGAAAACTTCTTGGACAGCTTTTATCTTTATTACTCTTCAAGCTGTTTCAGGCGTTATTATTGTGTTATCTGGTGGTCAGTTACTTGCTGCCTTGTTGCATACCACTGTTATCTCGATCTTTTTTACTATTATCTTGTATATGGCAACACAAAAAAATTGGAGTTAGCCACTAACCTATGGTTAGTACTTTATTATTGTGATAGCGAACCAAATGATTTAGAATATAACCTATATAATTGTCCTTCGGGGTAGGGTGAGATTCCCAACCGACGGTGATGTGTCGATCAGACACTAGCCCGTGACCCACAGAAATGATTATATATTTCTGTGGTTGATTTGGTGAAATTCCAAAGCCGACAGTATAGTCTGGATGGGAGAAGGATAGAAGAAACCTTTTTTGTTTTCCATAACAGAAAGGCTGATTCGTCATGCAAGAGAAACCCCGACCAAAACAATTTGTTTGGTCGTTTTTTTGGTAGATAAGAATTCATTTATCTACATAAGTGCAACTAGACTAAGGTCTAGCTGATCTTATAAGTCGTAATTTAGGAGGTATTCAGTGAGTAATGATGAACAATGGATGAGTTTAGCTATCCAATTAGCAAAAGCAACTGCCGGGCAAACTTCTCCCAATCCGATGGTAGGAGCAGTTGTAGTGAAAGAAAATCGTTTACTTGGATCAGGTGCTCATCTGAGAGCTGGAACTCCTCATGCAGAAGTACATGCTCTTCGAATGGCAGGCGAAGAAGCACAAGGAAGTACAATCTTTGTGACATTAGAACCTTGTAATCATTTTGGTAGAACACCCCCTTGTACAGAGAAAATTATTGAATGCGGAGTAAAGCGTGTTGTCATTGGCTCCGGAGATCCAGATAAATTGGTGGCTGGAAAAGGAATAGCTAGGTTAAAAGAAGCTGGAATTGAAGTGGTAGAGGGTGTATTGGAGCAGGAATGCTTACAGCTAAATGAAGCATATTTCTACCATCGGAGAACGGGAATGCCTTTTGTTACACTGAAGACGGCAACTACTTTGGATGGTAAAATTGCTACAGCTAATGGAGATAGCAGATGGATCACAGGAGAGGAATCTAGAGCATTTGTTCATCAGTTACGCCATGAACAAGATGCGATTTTAGTTGGTGCAAATACTGTGATCGCTGATGACCCTGAACTGACTACTCGTTTACCACAAGGGGATGGGATCCATCCGGTTCGCGTTATTTTAGATAGTAAACTACGTACACCTATCACAGCTAAAATTTTAGATATATCAAAAGCCTCCACTTGGATATTTACTACGGATGATAAAGATCTTTTCAAAGAAGCCGCTTTTCAAGAAGCAGGTGTTCAGGTTATTTCTACAGGAAGAGGTCCAAAAGTAGATATCACTAAAGTCTTAGAGATATTGGGTGAGAAAGGGATTCTATCTTTGATGGTAGAAGGCGGGAGTCAAATTAATGCTTCTATGTTGAGAGGAAATCATGTACATAAAGTAATCGCATTCCTCGCACCTAAATTTTTAGGAGGTATATCTAGTCCGAGTTCTATCGGAGGAGAAAGTCCTGAAAAAATGTCGGAAGCACTATCTCTTCATCGAGTCTCTTGGAATCAATACGGACAAGATGTTTGCGTTACTGGCTATCTCAGCGGTTAAGGAGGAGATTATTATTTTTACAGGACTTGTCGAAGAAATTGGTCGTGTGGTCCAAATCATTCAAAGTGGCGAAGGCATGGAGTTGACCGTTTCTTGTTCAAAAGTGCTAGAGAAAACAAAAATCGGAGATAGCATTGCTGTCAATGGTGTGTGTCTGACAGCAACAAGTATGGGAAAAGATTATTTTGTAGCAGATGTGATGGCAGAAACTGTGCGTAAAAGTGCATTGGCAAATTATCGACCTTCGACAGTAGTAAATCTAGAAAGAGCAATGATGATTGGTGATCGTTTTGGGGGGCATATGGTTCAAGGTCATGTTGATGCTGTTGCGACACTATTAGAAAAAACAGAAATCGGGAACAGCATTTATTTCCAATTTCAAGGTTCTCCAGAAATAACTCCTTTACTTGTTGAAACAGGTTCTATTGCGATAAATGGTGTTAGCCTTACTTTAACGGAGGTGATGAGGGATACCTTTGCGGTTTCCGTGATCCCGCACACGTTTCATCAATCGCAGTTTAAGGTTCTTCAAGTAGGTGATCTAGTAAATATAGAATGCGATATTATTGGGAAATACCTTGCGAAATGGAATCGAGTAGAAGAAAAAAAACAGGAAATAGATAAAGAAAAGCTTACAAAGTACGGTTTTTAAATTTTGGAAGGAGTAGAGAGATGGCTCATACTGTAGAAGAAGCTATTGCAGATTTAAAAGAAGGTCGAATGGTAATTGTGGTAGATGCACATGACCGTGAAAATGAGGGAGATATTGTTTGTCTTGCTGACAAAGTTACGCCAGAGATTATTAATTTTATGGTGACCCATGGTCGCGGTTTAGTTTGTATGTCTATTTCAAAGGAAAGAGCAGAAGAGCTAGAACTAGCACCAATGGTATTAAAAAATACGGAACGTCATGCAACTGCATTCACCGTTTCAGTAGATTATGATGAAGTGACTACTGGTATTTCAGCCGCAGAACGTGCAGCAACCATACAAGCACTTTGTGATCCTACGAAAAAATCATTTCATTTCCGTCGTCCAGGACATATTTTTCCATTAATCGCGAATACAGAAGGTGTACTAGGCAGAGCAGGTCATACTGAAGCAGCACTGGATTTAGCAAGATTAGCTGGTGGAACCCCTGCTGGTGTCATCTGTGAAGTGTTAAAAGAAGATGGCAGCATGGCTAGATTGCCAGAATTAAAAGAGTTCTCCCAAAAACATCAAATGAAGATGATATCCATACAAGATTTAATTCAATATCGCCGAACTGTCGAGCCATTGGTAGAGAGAGTAGTATCCATCCAGCTACCAACTGATTTTGGTGATTTTAAAATGGTTGGTTACTCCAATACGATGGATCAAAAAGAACATGTAGCAATCGTGAAAGGGGATATTAATCCAGACGAACCAATTTTGGTACGAATTCATTCCGAGTGTTTAACAGGTGATGTTTTTGGTTCAAGAAGATGTGATTGTGGTCCACAATTACATGCTGCATTAGAACAAATAGAGGAAGCCGGATCTGGAATTATTTTATACATGCGTCAAGAAGGTAGAGGAATTGGTCTACTCAATAAATTACTAGCCTATAAATTGCAAGAAGAAGGCTATGATACGGTAGAAGCGAATCTGCGTCTGGGATTTGCAGATGATTTAAGAACGTATGACCTTTGCGCTCAAATGTTAAAAGACTTACAGGCTACAAAGATAAAACTAATCACCAACAATCCACGCAAAATCAAAGGATTGGATGAACATGGGATAGAAATAGTGGAAACGGTACCTATTCAACTCCCGACAGGCGAACATAACAAACACTACATGGAAACAAAGAAAGAAAAATTAGGACATCTCCTTCATCTATAAAGTAAAAGAGGTTAGTGAAAATGGCAAATTTGTTTGAAGGTAAGCTAGTAGCCGAAGGGCTACGTTTTGCAGTTGTTGTTAGTCGGTTTAATGAGTTTATCACTCAAAAATTATTAACAGGGGCTCAAGATGCTTTATATCGTCATGGGGCAGACGCTCGCAATGTAGATATTGCATGGGTTCCTGGTGCATTTGAGATTCCTCTTATTGCAGAGCAACTTGCTTCTACTGGGCGATATGATGCAATCATTACTTTGGGAACAGTCATTCGTGGTGCTACTACCCATTATGATTATGTATGCAAAGAGGTCGCAAAAGGAGTGGCAGCTGCGAGTAGTAAATACCAACTGCCAGTTCTGTTCGGGGTATTGACTGTCAATAGTATTGAACAAGCAATTGAGCGTGCTGGAACAAAGGCAGGGAACAAAGGTCATGAAATTGCAGTTAATGCGATCGAAATGGCAAATTTGCAAAAGGCAATAAAGGCTGTGATGTAAATAACAACACTACAAGTAAAACTAGATGCTTTTGAAGGCCCATTGGATCTGTTGCTACATTTAATTGACAAAGCAGAAGTGGATATCTATGAGGTATCCATTTCTACTATTACGGAGCAATATCTCACAGTATTAGAAGAAGCAAAAGCTTGGAACATGGAGATAGCAAGCGAATTTATGGTAATGGCAGCAACCTTGTTATCATTGAAAAGTAGGATGTTATTACCTCCCACTATAAAAGAGACTGAGATAGCTGATGACGAGGGAGATTGGTTAGATCCGAGAGAAGAATTAATTGAACGGTTGTTAGTATACAAACAGTTCAAGCGTCTAGGAGATCAACTAGAAGAGTTAGAATCAGAGCAAAGCAGAGTATATTCTCGTCTTCCACTCGATTTAACCCCCTTTACACCGACAAAAAATCCATTAGAAGGGATTTCTCCAGATGACCTCTGGAAAGCTTTATTTGCACTTTTAGAGCAAAAAAAAAATGAACCTGAGCCATCTCTTACGAAATTAGCAAGAGAAGAGATTTCGGTGAGTGATCGAATGGAACAAATTTTTGAAGAACTACTGCAAAAGGGTGAACTATGGTTTTCGAACATCCTAGAATCCGAAATGGTTACTCGTGAGAGGCTCATTACAACATTCCTTGCGATTTTGGAACTGATGAAAACGAAACCAATCACATGTAGACAAGGGGAACTTTTTTCGGACATTTGTATTCGGTTAGTTCGTGCAAGGGAGAGCGTTTGATGGAATCAAAGCATTGGAAAAGTATACTGGAAGGCATTATTTTTGCTGCAGGTACCGATGGAATAAGCGTAAAAGAACTTGCACATATGTTAGAGCTTCCAAAACAAGAAGTACAACTTTTATTAAATGAGATGCAACTGGAATGGAAACTTGATCATCGTGGGATCCAATTAATTCAAGTTGCAGGAAATTATCAATTGACAACACTTCCAGAACATACCTCCTATATTCAAAAAATGGCGCAAACACCCGCGCGTGCAAGTCTATCAAGAGCAGCTATTGAGGTGTTAGCGATAATCGCATATCGTCAACCTGTTACACGAGTTGAAATTGAAGAGATAAGAGGAGTGAAGAGCGACCGAATAATCCAGCAATTAGAGAGAAAGGAGCTTATTCGACAAGCTGGGAGAGCTGAAGGACCTGGCAGACCCATTTTATTCGGCACTAGCCGCCAATTTCTTCACTACTTTGGATTAAATAAGATCGATGAATTACCTTCTCCAGAATCTATTTTTCATTGGCAAGAGTGGGAAGAAGACCGGAAAAATTTGTATGAACGTTTGGGGGTGGAAGGAGAAGAAGCCAACCCTTCAGAATGATGTTTTTAATGTCAAGGGAACGCATTTTCTGACGAAAAAATGGAAAATAAACCAAATAATAGTAGAAATTGTTTCTCGTATTCGCTATAATCAAAAAACAGGTGTGAGAATGTGAGGGAGGTTCCCATGACAAACAATAAAGATATCATTTTGAAAGAATTAAGCGTAGTAAAAGAGGCCATTTGTGGAGTAAAAGAAGACGTAATCCAGTTAAAGCAGAACCAAGAGCGAAATGAGAAAATGATTACACAGTTATTACAAATTGTTGGTTCTACTAATGCAAAGGTCGGCTCATTCGATGAAAAAATGATAACGCTTAAAGAATCTTCTTCCGATTTGAATACGAATATGGAATTAATCATGGAAAAGATAAAAAAGCAAGATGAAATGATCGAGATATTGACAAAACGTTCCCTTCAGCAGGAAAAGGAAATATTGGATTTAAAGAAGATGAAGTCTGCATAAATAATACATAGGACCCAGAAATGGGTCTTTTTCTTTTGTGTACATCTTGCCCATGTCTACAAATGTTGAAAATCAAAGCGAAAATAAAAAAGAAGTTTTATTTTTTGAAAACGTTGACGAAATGAATATTGCCAGTTACAATTGATAATAAATATCATTATCAATTAAATTATAAGGGAATCGATAAGATGGAGACATTAGCCTCTTTACCCCAAACCAAATATATTCACATACATGAATTATTCCAAATTGATGTTCTTCAGACATTTCTAGCCGAGTGTACCTCTGCATTATCTGCACCATCTGCCATTATTTCTGCTTCTCAGTTTTCTAAACGATATAGCTACTTTTTATTAGCACCAAGTCTCAAACAGTTATTAACAAGCGGGCAATTTGCTTCGATTCAAAGAGATCGAGACTATATAGAAATTGACTATCAAACAGGCGAATTCAAGCTTGTTATCAATGAAAATACTTTGTCATACAATGCAAACCATTGTTCCAGACAACAAATTGACCGATATATTAAACATTATTTTGCTGATCATTTAGTACCATTATGGACTTCTATTTCTCATTTAACAGGTATAAAAATGGATCTTTTATGGGAAAATGCCTACATTTATATATCTTGGATGTGTTTGAATCATATTGAGGCATCTTTTGTAAAAGAGAATTTTATTTATCTTACTCAAGAGGCAGATGGCAGTTTGTTTCACTTACCAAGTAATCCTTTCTCTGCATTTACTTCTAGTAGTCCTATAAGGAATAAATGCTGCTTGTATTTTATGTTGCCAAGCGCAGCAGGTTCAAAGTGTAAAACCTGTCCACTGGTATGCAAAGATTAGCTCATTTATGATTAGGAAGTAAGTATTGAAGAATATTCATTCCAATTTTTGCCGATCCTAAAATAGAAGGATCGGTTTTCTACTTTTATAAATGGTGATGATATAAATGGGAATGTTTATTCTGATAGTGGTATTGGGACTAGGTTTTCTAATGTACTACTCAAAAATTAAAATTGAAATTTATTATAAGCGAGCAGCTAAACGCGATAAAGGGGAAGTGAAATTAACTGGTTTAGGAGGGTTGATTCATTATCGGTTATCGATCCCCACCGTTGACTTTAAAGATATGGACAAAGGTGTGAAAGTAGAAAGTGATAAAGAGACATCCACAAAAAAGAAAGGAGAAGACACATTCATCAACAAAGACAAAATAGAGTTTTGGTATGAAAACTATGAAGTATTGTTGCATCGTGTCAAATACTTTCAAGAAAGTCTACGATGGTTTATGGCTCGTGTACATTGTCATAAATGGGAATGGAACACAAATATAGGGACAGGAGATGCAGCAGAAACTGGTGTGCTAACAGGTATTATATGGGGAGTAAAGACGACGATACTTGGATTTATCAGTCATTATATTCGATGGGATAGGGCACCTGAAATAGAAGTGACACCTTGTTTTCAACAAGCGATGCTTGATACGTCGTTTGAAGCAAACTTTTCTGTTACTTTGGGCAGTACCATTCGGTTTCTATTACTTTTATGGTTTAGATTTAGACAAGGTTCTGACCAATCTTTTCGAGTCTCACAACAAAGAATGAGTAATCTTTAAAACAGATGAAGCATACTTAAGAATTGTATGCTTTTGTATTATAATTATTCAGAAAATACATAATTTAACATTTTCTAATAATTGCAAATCAATATTATTTTAACATTTTCATAGTAGAATGTTATAAATCAATGTGACAGTTATATTAAAAATTGATATAATTAATAAGCAAATATAAATTGTAGCAATGGGGTGACTCTTTTTGAACCACAATCAAATTGCGGTTATTGGAATAGGAAATTATTATCCTGGGGCAAAAAATCCTAAAGATTTATGGAGAAATATTCTTGCTCGAAGACGACAATTTCGAAAAATGCCTGATCAGAGGTTACCACTAAGTGAGTATTTTGATGCAGATCCTACTACACCTGATAAAACGTATGGAGAGTATGCTGCGGTAATTGACGATTTTCAGTTCGATTGGGCAAGTAAGCGCATTCCTAAGATTACATATGAGTCTACCGATATTGTGCATTGGTTGGCTTTAGAAATTGCTAATCAAGCTCTAGAAGATGCTGGATTGTCAAAGGGGAGTATACAACAAGAAAAAACTGGCGTAATTGTAGGAAATTCACTTACTGGTGAGTTTATGCGATCTTACGCGATGAGATTACGATGGCCATTTGTGAAAAAGGTACTTCGTGCTACAGGAGCACAACAGGGTTTATCTCATCAAATGTTATCTAAACTCGAAGAAGATATGGAAAAAGTGTACAAATCAGTATTTGCACCTGTATCTGAGGATACATTAGCAGGTAATTTATCCAACACCATAGCCGGTAGGATATGCAATTATTTCGATTTGCATGGTGGTGGCTATGTAGTAGATGGTGCATGCTCTTCATCCTTACTTGCAGTTGCAACTGCTGCAGATAAATTAGTAAACGGCGATCTAGACCTCGCTATAGCAGGTGGAGTAGACATTAGTTTGGACCCGTTAGAAATTGTGGGCTTCGCTAAAACAAAAGCCCTTACAGATAAAGATATGAATGTATTTGACCAATTTTCAAGTGGCTTCATTCCTGGAGAAGGAAGCGGATTCATTATTTTAAAGCGTCTGGAAGATGCTCGTCGTGATGGAGATTATGTGTATAGTGTACTTCGCGGCTGGGGAATTTCTTCTGATGGTAAAGGTGGCATAACAGCTCCAAAGGTGAGTGGACAAGCACTTGCACTAAAAAGAGCTTATGATATGGCTGGTTATTCGCCACATGAATTAGATTTTATAGAAGCGCATGGAACGGGAACCACAGTCGGAGATCGAGTTGAATTAGAGTCAATAACAACTGTGATGGAGATGTTCGGTACCCCCGATAAGCGTTCTTTAGGTGTAACTTCTTTTAAATCTCTAGTTGGACATACAAAAGCAGCAGCCGGCATTGGAGGATTGATAAAAGCTATTCTTTCTGTAAACCAGAGGGTTATGGTTCCCACAGCAGGGTGTAAAATTGCAAATGAAGTTTTTGAGAAAAAAGCCCAAATGCTTTATCCGATTTTGGAAGGTGAGGTATATGCACCAGACAGAGTGATGAAAGCCGGGGTTTCTGCTATGGGATTTGGTGGTATCAATTGCCATATTACCCTAGAATCGGGTGATTTGCCAAAAGAAGATCTGAAAACAGACATTAGTGAGAGTAAATTGTTAGTTTCCTCACAAGATACAGAGCTTTTCATTTTTACAGCTAATAACCAAGAAGAGTTGAGAAAAAAGATAAAACATGTCTCTGTTTTATCAATTGGAATGAGTATCGCAGAATTGTCTGATTTAGCTCATCATTTGATTCGAGATGTACACAAACAAGCAAAATATCGTGCTGCTCTTATTGCAAATCATCCCAAACAATTAACAAATAGACTAGAAAAATTAGAAAACAAGCTTTTAAAAGAGACTTTAAAGCTTAATAGTCCTATTTATGATGTGGAAAATGAGATATGGATCAGTTATCAGCAAGATGCCTTACATAAAATTGGATTCTTATTTCCTGGTCAAGGATCTCAATTCATTAACATGGGGCGTGTATTGATACAACGATTTGACTGGGCAAAAGAAATTGCGGATGCAGCATGGAACCACATGCCGGAAGCGGATAAAATAGTATTTCGAAATTTAGATAAGAAAATAGATCAAGAAGAACTAAAAAATTGGGAGAAAGAGCTAAGGAAAACGGAGTATTCTCAGATCACGATTTGCTTGGTGTCCGTCATTTGGTTTGAGTATTTGAAGCGATTAGGAATAAATCCGAGCATAGTAGCCGGACATTCACTTGGTGAGCTTTCTGCACTTTATGTGAGTGGTGCTTATGATGCTAGTACGCTTTTTCATTTAGCTAAAATCAGAGGAGAGGCAATGGCAGCTCCAGTAGAAGACGCTGGGGTTATGGCAAGTCTTGTTTGCAGTCCATCAAAGGCGAAACAATTATTGTCTAAAATAGAAGGATATGTAGTGATAGCAAATTTAAACAGTGAAAAGCAGATTGTTATTTCAGGTGAGAAAGAAGCAGTCTATCAAGTGGTAGATCTTGCGAAAGAGGAACAGATTCAAACATATCTTTTACCTGTTTCCAATGCCTTTCATTCTGAGTTAGTACAAGAAGCTGCTGATCAGTTAAACAACCTTTCCTATCTCAATGAAGATGTGAAATTGTATATTCCTTTCGTATCTGGAATCGACGGTTCCGAGTGGAATGAGTTAAAAGTGAGTGAGGATAGTAATTATTTTTCAAAACAAGTTATTAGTCAAGTGCGGTTTATTGATGTTCTAGATACTCTACGAGAAAAATGCGATTTACTTGTAGAAGTAGGTCCAGGACGAGTATTAAGTGGTTTGGTTCAACATGACCCTTCCTATCCAATAGACTGCATGCCAGTGGAATCAAAGATGGGACATATACAAGATCTGCAGCACTTGTTAGCACTTTACTTCATACAAGGAGGAGAAGTGAACTGGGAAGTTCTCTATGAAAATCGATTGGTTGAACCATTTGTGCCAGCAAAGGATAAACATTTCATTATAAATCCAGTAGAGTTACCACTACAAATAGACGATCAAACGATAAATATGGATAGTGAAACTAATACCAATATATCGCCTTTTTTAGTGAAAAATAGTGGAATACCCTCTGTTGATCTGGAAAACTATTTACAAACAAGAGGAGATTTTATTTTTGATGTCATTCGTTCAGATATGAAGCATCAAGTAACATTAACAGATGAGATAGAAATACCAAAACGAATCAAAGATCACGAAGAAGTTTATTCCCCTCCAAAAAGTCCAGAGTTGCTTAAAGAAGCGATAAACAACGATAATATTTCCGAGTTTATAAATGGAGTAATAAGACAAGAAGCATCGAATATTACTGGGTATTCATTGGAATCTATTTCTATGAGGCATCATGTACTGGATGATTTGAATTTGGATTCGATAAAATCAGCTGATTTTGTTACAAGGATTTTTCAAAAGCTTGAGGTAAGCCATCAAATAGATCCGACTGAATACAGCAGTGCAACGTTAGAAGAAATAGCTGAAGTAATTGTAAAGTTATATCAAGCCGCAGAGGATAAACGTACGAATTCTGGATTAGCAGAAGTTATTTTTGCTGAAGTGGCAAAATTTACTGGATTCAATGAAACATCTCTAAAATTGGAATATCGATTACTGGAAGATTTGAATTTGGATTCGATAAAATCAGCAGAATTGTTATCGCAAATCGTAAAAGCTCTTAAGATAAAAGATGTAGTAGATGTAACTGAATATGCGAATGCGAGTTTAATAGAAATTATAGATGGTTTAGGCAAGTTCATCAAAAAAGATATCCAAAACGAAAGGAGCATCTCCCGAGCAAAAGGTGCTACTTCTTTAAAAAACCCGAAAGAAATAATCATTCAAGAAGTGGCAAAATTTACTGGATTTAATGAAACATCCTTAAAAATGGAATATCGATTATTGGATGATTTGAATCTGGATTCGATAAAATCAGCAGAGTTGTTATCGCTCATCATAAAAGCACTTGAGATAAGTGAAGTTGTGGATGTAACTGAATACGCGAATGCGAGTATAACGGAAATTGTGGATCGTTTAAGCACAGTCAACAGAAATGGTATTCAAAAATCCCAAAGGGACACCTCTTTGAAAAAACCTGAAGAAATAATCATTCAAGAAGTGGCAAAATTTACTGGATTTAATGAAACATCCTTAAAAATGGAATACCGATTGTTGGATGATTTGAATCTGGATTCGATAAAATCAGCAGAGTTGTTATCACTCATCATAAAAGCGTTGGAGATAACCGAAGTAGTGGATGTAACAGAGTATGCGAATGCGAGTATAAAGGAAGTGTATGAGAAACTTGGCAAGTATTACGGCAAAGCACAAGAGGAAGAGATTGTAACTAGTGCACCGATTGATTCCGCATCAGTACCGAATGCAATGTTAGATACTTCTGCAAATTCAAAAGTAGCATTTGATTTGCGAACGGAGGAAGTGAAGCAAAACCCTGTTAATTGGGTTCGTGAGTTTGTTCTGGAATATATAAAAGCTCCAAGATCAAACCGTAATTTGAATTTCTCCAATAAAGATAGTTTTCTAATTGTCACAGATCAGTTTAGAAATAAGTTAGCCCAAGAATTAGGGCAACTCCTTCAAAAATATGATGTAAAAAACACTATTACTACCTTTTCTAAATTGAAACAATCTTATGTATTGAAACAAAAAGCATTTAGTCATATAGTAGTGATTTTACCAAAAACTGATCTAAGAAATGATAGTGAGAGTATGATTGATCGATTGCAAAGTGTGATCCAACCGGGTCTAGAGTATGGATTACGTGCTTCGATTACATATATCCAATATGGAGGCGGGAAATTCGGGAGTGATTTGAATCAAGTTCCATTAAGAGCAAGTACTGCCAAAGCTTTTGCTTCTAGTCTACATCAGGAACGTCCTAATGCAAAAATCCGAGTGATTGATTTGCATATCAGGTTAAAAGCAGCCGAGATTGTCAAAGATATTCTTTTCGAAATTGCTGATCCTGAACCTTTTATTGCTGTTGGTTTTGATAAATATAAGCAAAGATATATTTCATTTTCAACGGTACAAAATCCAGCTGTGTATGCTCCAAGACAGCTTTCATGGAATGCACAAGATGTTATTTTAGTAACAGGTGGAGCAAAAGGAATCACAGCAGAGTGCATGCTTGGAGTTGCTGCGACAATTCAGGCAAAAATAGCACTTGTTGGTACTTCCTCTATAGATCAATCTGAAGTACAGAAAAATATCAATCGCTTCCGTGAATTAGGGGTAGATTGTCAATATTATCAATGTGACATAACGAAAGCAGATCAAGTAATTCAGTTGATTGAACAAGTAAGGGCAGAACAAGGTGAGATTACTTGTTTTGTACATGGGGCTGCAAATCTAAAATCAAAACGAGCAGAACAAATTACAAAAGAAGCCTTTTTACATGAAATTGCCCCAAAAGTTACTGGTGCAAAAAATATTTTAGAAAGCCTAAATGACCATTCTCTTAAATTAGTTGTCGGGTTTTCTTCTCTTGCTGGAGTATCAGGTATGGCAGGGAATACCTCGTATGGTTATTCAAATGAGGTATTGCAATTAATGATGAAAAACTTCAAGAATTTGCATCCAAATACACAAATGCTGGTCATTTCGTTTGGGCTTTGGGATGAAGTAGGAATGGGAACAAAAGGTGGTGTAACGCAGTATTTAGAGAAAAAAGGAATATATCCGATTTCAGTTGCAGAAGGTGTTAAAAGGTTTGTTCATTTGTTCAAACACAACCCTGAATCGAATCATATCATTCTTACATCGAGAATTAAAGATTTTCCAACATGGTTACCAAAACCTGTAGATCGCAGACAAAGTTATCGATTTATAGATGAAGTAGTCTATGATCATCCAAATGTTGAGGTTATTGTAAAACATCATCTAAAATCATCGGATGATTTTATTCAAGATCATCTATTTAATGGAACATACTTGCTGCCTGGCGTATTTGGGATGGAAGCAATGGCACAAGCTGTATCTTTTGTTACAGGTATTAATGATTTTAGTAATGTACTAATTCGAAATATACAATTTAAATCTCCGGTGATTGTTGACAAAGAACAAGGTACGACAATAGAAATTCGTGCTTTAGTTTTGGAAGATGGAAACGTAAGAACGGAAATTCGATCAGAAACATCCGGTTTTCAAAAAATCCATTTTTCAGCTGAGTTTTCATTCCAGAATGTTGAAGCGGTACATGAGGAGCTAGTATTTCCAGAGAAAGCATTGAATCTTGATATCGAAACAGATTTTTATCAACCGATTATGTTCCATGGTTCACGTTATTATCGGATAACCTCTATCTATGATGCTTTTTTTGATCAAGAAAAAGGACTTGGTCGTACTTTATTTTCTGTTCGCGGTGTTAATTACGCTGATTTTCTATTAGGTGATCCCTATTTACAGGATGCTCTGTTACAATCTGGACGTATTATCGCACCACAAGATCTATTTTTACCAGTAGAAATAGAAGAGTATCGGAAAATAGAAGCAAATCAAAGTCATGGAATTTGGCGTGGTATTGCCAAGTTTGTCAAACAAGTAGATCAACAGTATATTTTCTCGATCGTGTTGTTAGATGAATATAATCGTGTGGTGCAACAAATCTCAGACTATAAAGTTCATATTTTGGAACATTTTCCTGCGTTACCAACTGCCAATGAACTGGTGGATTTATCCTATACGAATGAAAATCGGATAAAAGAAGCGCTTAATACTTATGTGATTGATGATGAAGATTGCTGCATTCCTGAGATTGGGATAAATGTTTTACCAGGTATTCATCAAGATTCGAAAGAAGTTCGGCATCAGCGTGTGGAGGCTCTGTTTAAAAGCGTTGCTAGAAAAAAAGGATTGAATCCGGCAGTTGAATTATCATGGAAAGAAACTGGGAAACCATTTATTTATACAAATGATTTAAAACCAAATGAAATGGATGTTTCGATTGCACATGATGATGATTTTACAATGTGTGTGATCGATGTTGGAGCCCAAGGTTGTGATATTCTTCCGATTGAACATAGAGAGGAAGAAAAATGGATCGCGATTTTTCCAATGGACTGTGTTGTAATATTGAATGATTTACAAGATCAAGGAGATACACTAGATACCGCAGGCAGTAGAATTTGGACATGTTTGGAAGCGGCAAAGAAAGCAAGTGGGCAACATGTGCAAAAAATAGAACTGTTCCATCGAATCGAAAATGTAGTGGAATTGATTGCTTATACAAAAACATCTTTCTATCACGTTATTACTGTTCCTGTACAGCTTACAAGTGGAATACCTAGGATGATCGCTTTTGTAAAGAAAGAACAAGATATATCCATACAAGAAGAAGTAAACGAATTAAAAAAGCCATCGACTAATTTATATGGCTATGATGATCAGGAGAAAGGTTTTGTATATCGTTTTCCAGTGGTTTTCGAAGATAGTTCTACGATCAGCAGAAGAGTTAATTTTTCGAGTTATGCCAAATGGATGGGTAAAGTTCGCGAGATGTTTGTTTCAGGAATAATGGAAAAAGTGAAAGCACAGATGGCAAGTGGAATTTGGGGAATGGCGACTAACTTTAGCCAAACGGAGGTGTTTGGTGAGGCGAAGTCTGATGATATTATCGAAGCGCATCTCCAATTAGAATTTTTGCGTGATGATTCGTATGTTCAGTATGTTTGTCATTGGCATAAAGTGCTGGAAAATGGTGAGCTCGAACGAATTGCGATGACTAGGCAAGGCATGACATGGGTAGAGATAACTGGTCATGGTGAAGTAAAGAAGAGCAGTTATCCTCCATACTTTATAAAGTTCTTTAAAGAACGATTGCCCGGTTCTGTTCTACAAGAGTCGGTGAATGAATCGATGGTATTATCACCAGAGAAGCTAGGAAAATTACTATATGAAGTGAAATCAGGTCCAGATAACCGTGCTATTTTAAATAAGATAGCATTTGAAACATCACTAGAAGAATCTAACCTCGTCGGCAATGTTTATTTTGCCAATTATACGATATGGCAAAATGTATTGAGAGATAAGTATTTCTATCAATTAGCTCCTGAACTTTATCGCGGAATTGGGGAGTTAGGTGAATGGATTCCTATTCATAATAATGTACAGCACTTGCGAGAAGCGATGCCTTTCGACACGATTGTGGTGGAAATGTCGCTAGCTGCAAGATACGAATTTGGAGTCAAATTGTTTTTTGAGTACTTTAAGTTAGAAGAAAATGGGACAAAACGGAAGTTATCGTTTGGGGAACAAGATGTAATTTGGATGAACAGGGATGACAAAGGTATGCTCCATTCAGCTAACATACCCTTGAAAATCAGCGAAGCGTTAAAAAAATAATGTAATGGCCGCTTAACCATGATGACATTCACCTTAATAATAAGGTGAATGTTCTTCTGAAATAGACAAGATGAAGGAGGCAATAACATTGGAATACGATGCAATTATTATCGGTTCTGGAATGGGTGGCTTAACGACAGGAGCACTACTTTCTCAGGCAGGAAAGAAAGTACTTGTGTTAGAACAACATTATGAAATTGGCGGATGTGCGAGTATGTTTCGACGTCGGCAATTTCGCTATGATGTAGCCATTCGTTTGATTAGTGGGTGTGAACCAGGAGGAGAGCTGTACAACCTATACGATAAACTTGGTCTATTGGATAAAATCGAGTTTATAGAAGTCAACCCTATGTATTCGCTGAAATTTGAAAATACTGTTTATGAGGTTCCAGCCAATTTGGATGAGTTAAATCGGAAAATGATCGAGTGGTTTCCAGAAGATGGTGAGGCTATAAAAGAAACAATCTCAGAGATAAAACAGATTGGGCAAGCTTTGATGAATGAATCGTTTCAAAAAGACCCGAAACTATTACAAAGGGTTATTGCCTTAAATAATATGAGTTTTGCGGATTATTTAGCAAATCGGTTTCGACATCCTCATTCTGCACTTTTGCTTAGTTCCTTACATTTTTATGCAGGAGTAAATTTACAACAATTACCTACTTTGTTTATGATGAATGTGATGATGTCTTATCATAATGGGGCATTTTATCCAAAAGGAGGCTCGCAAAAATTAACACATGTATTAAGGGATTATATCCAGTCTCATAATGGGGACGTGTTGGTAAAGCGTAAGGTTGAAAAAATACTTTACAGTGGCTCCCGGGTGCAAGGAGTAATCGATCAAAAAGGAAATGAGTATTTTGCACCAGTTGTCATTTCTAACGCTGATTTGACACTGACTATGAAGAATTTATTGGGTGAAGAACATTTACCTCCTCTATATCGTAAATCACTAGCAAAATTGGAACCATCCCATTCTGCGGTCATTTTATATGCAGCATTAAAGAAGGAAGGGATAGCTAAGACATTACCACATGAGTTGTTTCTATCTCCAGCATATGAATCATTGCTGGATGATGAGCAATACTTATATCAGCCTGATAATCTTGATTCTGATCCATTTATTTCTGTAAGTTGTCCTTCGGTGGTAGAAAGTTCTTTAGCTCCTAAAGATCACGTTGTTATTGCAGTTACCGCCCTCACATCTGCTGAGCATGTCCAAGGAATGGACAAAAAAACGTTAGAACAAAAATTTATCCATTTATTAAACAAAAAACTTCCTGGTTTAACAGAACAAATCGTTGGCTATGAACTTGCAACTCCAAGTACAATTACAAAGTTTACGTTAAGCAGGCAGGGAGCCATCTTTGGTTGGGGTAAATCGAAGCATCAACAGTGGATAGCAAAAATGGGGCCAAATACACCTATTCAAGGACTATATCTAACAGGGCAGTGGACTCCGCAAATTCATGGAGTGTATGGAACTACACGATCGGGAAGAAAAACTTTTGAGTATATTATAAATAACAACAGCTGAGCAGACGCTGCTATCTTGTCGCAAATGTTCTGTTCAAAATGTTTTCTTTGGATATACATTGTTGGAAAAACAAAGAATGTTGTTGGCGATCATATACATCAGGCGGGGCTTTGGAGTTTGTGGTTCTTGTTTGTCTGGGATTGGGGATGGGAAGAGCTATTAACGTAGAAAAAGTAATTAGCAGTACAGTTTCCACAAAAAAAATTGACTCCTAAAGTGGGGAAGTGTCAATTTTTTTGTGGAAATAAAATATGTAAAATTGCTTGGCATAGCTTGTACCCATTTATTTAAAGCCGAAAAACCGTCTTGAAACTTTTTTTATCTTACTAACCTTTTCAACATAGCAAACATGAATATCACAAAAAGGTTCCACTCGGATCAGTTCTTCCATCAAGTAAGGGTCAGTATTATACAAATTTGCAAAATTTTCATTTGCTTTGTTGAAATCTTCTTCAGTGCGATAACGTATATCTAGCTGAAAGGGGTAAAAGTTGGTATCTTTTTCAGCTAAAAATGTAAAAGGATTATTTTGGGAGGTTTCGACATAATCAACACCAGGAATTTCGGATAGTTTTGAGGCAGTTATTTTTAACCACTTCATAAAACCTTCAGTATCTTGTGTTTCTTCATTGTCTTTAAATAGCATGCTGAATTTAATCAATATTCTTTTCCTCCTTGTGTTTATTATATAAATTATAATCATTTGAATTTCATCTTTCTATCACTTTTTTCGAAAAATCATGACTAATTTGCATCAAAATATTTTGGCTTTTTGGGATAAACACCAAATGAAATGCACAAACGGTCGTGAGTGGGCAACATGCAGAATGTTGAATGGATATTTTAGACATACTCATGATAGGAAAGCTAATGCATTGCTAAAAATAGTTTGTAAACTATTAGCTATAGGGGAATTACATCGTTTATGTATAGAGGTTTCTGTGGAATTGTATTCACAAAGGTTGAAGACCTTTCACAAAGAAGGGTGTGTAAATGCTAAGTGGTGATAAAGAGAAGAGAAACATAAAAAGTGTAGCAGGAAAAATAGGAGGGATTTTTTCTCAAATAGATTTGTAAATGAAGAGGGAAGTACTCAATCTTACATAAATAAATTGTAAGTATAATTCCTCCCATTTTAATTATAAAACATAAATAGAATAAGATATAGTCTATTCTTTTTAAAAGCTAGACCTTAAGATAAATACATATCTTTAACAACCTATTGATGTAAGGATACTAATTGGGGTTTTATGCATATTTAGATAAAGGACATGTTTCCCGTAATGAAGCAGGAGTCGCAAAGGTTTAAGTATATCAAAGAAACCAAAATGGTTTAGGGGAGATATAGTATGACTTCTTTGGTTCTCGGTTTCCAAGAAATGAAAAAAACACAGCTTTTACACGTTGGCGGAAAAGGGTTAAATTTAGGGGAACTATCAAAGATTCAAGGAATACAGGTGCCTGATGGATTTTGTGTTACCACGGATGCCTATCAAAAATCTCTCGAACAAAACGAAACGTTTCGCTCATTGTTGGATCAACTAACTCCGCTAAAAGTAGAGGATCGAGATCTAATCAGGGAAATCAGCAAGAAGATTCGACAAGTCATTATGGATGCAAAAATCCCTTCCGATGTTGTAACTGCTGTTGTTCACTATCTCTCTCAATTTGGCGAAGAACATGCTTATGCAGTGCGTTCCAGTGCGACTGCTGAAGATTTACCATATGCCTCTTTCGCTGGTCAACAAGACACTTATTTAAATGTCATTGGAAGAGAGGAAATATTACGACATATCAGTAGGTGTTGGGCTTCCCTATTTACGGATCGCGCAGTAATTTACCGCATCCAAAACGGATTTGATCACCGACAAGTATATCTCTCTGTTGTCATTCAACGAATGGTGTTCCCACAAGCTTCTGGGATTTTATTTACTGCTGATCCGATTACTTCCAATCGAAAGGTCCTGTCGATCGATGCTAGTTTTGGGCTAGGAGAGGCCCTTGTCTCCGGCTTGGTATCTGCCGATTGCTATAAAGTGAAAGAAGAGAAAATCGTTGAAAAGATGATCGCAACAAAAAAATTGGCTATCTATGGAAGAAAAGAAGGCGGAACAGAGACACTACAGATCGATTCGGATCAACAAAATATGCAGACACTTACTGAGGACCAAATTATAGAGCTCGCTCGCATAGGCAGACAGATCGAAGCTTATTTTGGTTGCCCGCAAGATATAGAATGGTGTCTAGTTGATGATATTTTTTATATCGTGCAGAGTCGTCCTATCACCACTTTATACCCTGTACCTGGAACAGATGATCAAGACAATCGTGTTTATGTTTCTATTGGTCATGTGCAGATGATGACAGAACCAATCTTGCCACTCGGCATATCTATCTTTCAATTACATCATAACCAATCCTTGTCACAAGCAGGGGGCAGGCTGTTTATGGATCAAACAGATAATTTGGCATCACCTGTCAACAGAAAAAATTTATTAAATTCCATGGAGCAATCCGATCCGCTCATCAAAGATGCACTCATGACCCTAGTAGATCGTGAAGGTTTTATAAAATCTTTACCCGACGGTAACGAAGTACAGAGTCTCCGAAAAATCAATGAAGGTATGTCTTGGGAATTTCTCGAACAAAACCTCCAAAAAGATCCGACAATCGTGTATGACTTGATTAAGAGTAGTGAAACATCAGTAGAAGAATTAAAACAAAACATCCAAGTGAAATCGGGATTGGACGTATTTGATTGTATTCAAGAAGATTACCAGCAACTAAAGAAAAATTTATTTAATCCACAAATTATGGATACGATTATGATAGGCATCAATGCTTCCACTTGGATCAATAAAAAAATGGAAGAATGGTTAGGTGAAAAAAACGTAGCAGACACGCTGTCTCTATCTGTACCAAACAATATTACTTCGGAAATGGGTCTGGCGTTAATGGATGTGGCTGATGTCATCCGTCCTTTTCCGGAAGTAATTCATTTTTTACAACATGTACAAGATGATAACTTTTTGAATGAACTGGTTAAACTTGATGGTGGACAAGAAACCCAAGATACCATCAATGCTTATCTCAACAAATACGGAATGCGGTGTCCCGGAGAAATCGATATTACGAAAACTCGCTGGAGCGAAAAACCAACGATACTAATCCCTATGATTCTCAGTAACATCAAAAACTTTGAGCCTAATGCTAGTAAACAGAAATTTGAGCAAGGGCGACTGGAAGCTTTGAAAAAAGAACAAGAGTTATTGGATCGACTGCAACAATTACCAGATGGTAAACGAAAAGCCAGTATGACAAAACAAGTGATCAGCTTAATCCGAAATTTCATCGGTTATCGGGAGTATCCAAAATACAGCATGATTAATCGCTACTTTGTTTACAAGCAGGCATTGATGAAAGAAGCGGAACAACTTGTAGACACCAACGTTATTCGAGAAAGAGAAGATGTATATTATCTTTCTTTAGATGAATTCCGTGAAACGGTCCGCACTAAAAAAATAGATTATGAGACCATCAACAAGAGAAAAGACGAGTACAAATTATACGAAAATCTAACTCCACCCCGTGTTATTACATCTGATGGTGAAATCATTGTAGGTAAATTCAAACGAGAAAATCTTCCAGCTGATGCTATCATCGGTTTGCCTGTTTCTACTGGTATTGTCGAAGGAAGGGCACGAGTTATTTTAAACATGGAAGATGCAGATCTAGAAGATGGAGATATTTTAGTCACTTCTTTTACTGATCCTAGCTGGACACCATTGTTTGTATCCATAAAAGGGCTAGTCACGGAAGTTGGGGGGCTAATGACCCATGGAGCAGTTATTGCACGTGAATATGGATTGCCAGCGGTAGTCGGTGTAGAAAATGCAACTAAGTTGATAAAAGACGGGCAACATATTCGAATAAATGGAATAGATGGCTATATCCAGAAACTGTGATTTTAAAATTCCCATTTAATAACAACACCTCTCTAGTGGTTATTAGAGCGTTTTTTTCAACTGTTTATTGCTTCGCTTTCTATCTCTAGGAGTAGAAACCATGTGATGTTGAAGTTAAGCAAACACGAATGACTAGTTTGAATCCGAATATCTTCGGCTTTTTTGGGAGAAGCTATCTTCATATGTAATAGCTCTGAACAATGAAGGAGGATATAAGGTGGCGAACGAGCATCCTATTCAAGGTTTGATGCAGACAGCAATGGAAAACTTAAGGGATATGGTAGATGTAAATACAATTATTGGTGCACCTGTAGAGACACCCGATGGTCAAGTGATTATCCCAGTTAGTAAAGTAGGATTTGGATTTGCAGCAGGAGGAAGTGAATTTTCTGCGGGCACTAAAAAACCCAAGACCAATGGAAATGGAAATGGGAATCATGAATCTGGTAAAGCAGATGCCAAACACTACCCTTTCGGAGGAGGTAGTGGTGGAGGTGTTTCGATTACACCAGTTGCTTTTATCGTCGTAGGTGAACCTGGCATACGTTTGCTCAGCATGGATGGCAATGCACATCTGATCGATCGTATTTTTGATTTAGCTCCAAATATATTTAATAAATTTAGTCCTAAGAAGAAGGCTGAGGTTTCAGGAACTGGTGATACTGCTCCTCAGACACCAATCGACAATCTCTAATGCACACGAAGTAGCCTAAATAAAAAATATCGCATTTATTATTATGGCTACTTCATTTTTTATTGTTACTTTCTTATTGAGGCTATCCAAGTAATATAAATAAGACTCTCTGATCAAACGATCCAAGACAGAGGTTGTTATTTGTGCAGTGTGGAAGGTATCTTTTTACTGGATCTATTTTTATTTATTTTTTTATGTAATACGTATTAGCGACTAGGTAACCTGAAATGATAAAACAGATTTTTATTTATCTGAGAAAATCAGCAAGTAAAAAACGAAACTCAACGTGGGACAGCTCACGTTTTTTTGTTTTGGCAGGGAACGAACGTCTCAATGAAATGAAGTAAATTTTATGAGTGTTAAAAGACATTTCAGTTTTTTTAGCAGTTAGGATGAAAATGTTCACCACGCTATTCATACTAGCGATTTAAAACAGAAATAGATAAAAAAGTGTTTTTCAAGACAAAGGAATAAATAAGATCATGCCATGGAAATAATCGCTAACCCATTGTTGATCATCTTACTTGTAACATCTGTCTCCTTCAATATATTAGGTTCATTGGGATAATTTAATTGGTAGATATATCGCAAACGTATTGAATTCGTGAATCATGAATTGGATTGGTTCTCTGTCAGATTAAATTAGGGCAGCGACGTGATTCTAATTCCCTTTTTAATGGGTGAAGGATTTGCCGCCGTTATTCCAATCGAAGAACAAATGTTGCATCTGATTAGTGGAATAGTTATCATGTATTTCCAACAAAACAGGTTATCAGATTTGTTACTGAAAATGAGCTATAGTTGTTTTTACATATTGGATTGGAAACCGTAGAATGAAAAGGTGAGGGTTTTACCATTCAGGTTCAAGCAGAGGATAGGGAGGCAAAGGGGAGGCTCATCTGATATTTCTTATATAAAAGAAAAGGAATAGATATAACATTTATGCTTGTAATTCCGAATTTTAAAGAGAAGCTAACTGAATTTGTTTCACTAAAGGCTGGTGAAACAAATTGCTCAACTATCTTAAAATAAGTTTTACAAGTTATCACATATGAATGTTATAAAAGATAAATAAGCTGAAAATGAAGGAGCAAACAGTAATGGAAGGTACGAAATTTACAGGTTATGTAGGAACCTATACAAATAGAGAAAGCAAAGGGATTTATTCGTTTGAGCTAGATACAAAAGAGGCAAGTATCAAGAATCTAAAAGTGGTAGCCGAATTAGAAAACCCTACTTATTTGAATATAAGCCCAGATCGTCAATATCTTTATTCTGTGATTAAAGAAGGAGATCAGGGAGGTGTAGCAGCGTTTTCAATGGATAGAGATGGCCAACTTACCTTTATTAACGCAGAACTATCAGCTGGTTCACCGCCTTGCCATGTGAGTGTAGACCAGAAGCAACGCTATGTTTTTAGTACCAATTATCATAAGGGAACAGTAGAATCCTATGTAATTAATCAAAGCAATGGAGCTATTTATCCACCAGCATCTATTATTCATCATAAAGGTTCTGGTCCAGACCCAAGGCAAGAAAAAGCACACACACACTTTGCTGGGATGACACCAGATGGGAAATATTTAATAGTGGTAGAATTAGGAAGTGATCGAGTTTTTACCTATCAGGTTGATGATAGTGGAAACTTAAAAGAAGTGTCACGTTTGGAAGTTCGTGCTGGAAGTGGTCCTAGGCATCTTTCTTTTCATCCTGAAGAACCCTCTATTGCATATTTAATGACAGAATTTAGCTCCGAAGTCATTGTACTATCTTACAATAGCGAAGATGGTAGTTTTACAGAAATTCAGACGATATCCACAATCCCAATAGATTTTGTTGAAAATAACCAAGGCAGTGCAATCCATACTTCCTATGATGGAAAATATGTATATGCAGGGAATCGAGGACATAATAGCATCGCTATTTTTTCAGTTGATGCTGGGACTAAAAAATTGAGTTTTGTAGACTGCATATCAACAGAAGGAGATTGGCCAAGAGATTTTGTATTGGATCCAACGGGTAGATTTCTAATTGCGTCAAACCAAAACTCTAGCAACCTCGTTTTGTTTGCAAGAGATGTGGAAACAGGGAAATTGAACCTGTTACATAAAGATATTGAGGTTCCTAATCCAGTTTGTGTGAAGTTCTCCTGATTCTTTGCTTAGAAAAAGAGAAAAAAGCTAGGACTGATAACATAGTCCAGCTTTTTCTATAAGTTAGGAATAGATTATATATAGAGGCTGTGAATTTAATATTTATATTGCGCGATTTTTTTTGTTTTGATTGCAAGTCAATATACAAATGGGACATCCATTAAAGATACTGCTGCTATGATGGAACCCACTCGGGCAATGGTTTATCGATATATTAATAAATGATTTCAATAATATGAAATTTGAGGGTAATGACACGTTCGTTGGCTACCTCCAGTAAAAAGTTAAGGTTGATTATGGATCATTTGCCCAGTAACTCTTATCTTTCTTAACGTTAGTATCGCTAATGAGATGGATCCATGAACTATATTAAAACAAAAATAGGTATTCTATAGTAATAGAATGGATGTATATATTAAACGTGTATATCGGTAGAATTGTATATGAAAAAGGAATGGATTACTGGTCAGTAGCAGCAGATGAAACATTCACTGTTCAAATTGGTTTATTTTATGCAACAATACCGATTATAATAAATAGGTAAAGTATCCGATTCAATTCTGGGAGATAGAATGTCTTCTAAGGCAAAGAAGGATAAGGCGATCATCGTTGGTACGCTTGTGGCAAGTGCTGTTCCTCCTATGGCGTTAGGTCCAGCCGGAGCAGCTATTAGTGTCTTGGCCATTGGAGCAGCTGGCATGGTCGCTGCATCAAGCCCTGCCGAAAGAAAGGAAGAGGATAAGGATAAGGATAAGTAATAAATTTCTTATCCAAAAGTGACCAGAGCGCATCGATGCTTTGGTCACACTCCTTTTCAATGTTAAACTAGTTTTAAAGAAGGGATAGTTTACATATTATGTAAACTATCTGACGAACTAGAGCAGCAACCCTGTCACTACCCCCTAAAGAAAGAATCGCGTGTTTTTCATTTTGGTAGATTATTTCATTATTAACTTGATGGGTTGGGGCTTCCCTCGCTAATCATATATTTCCTGTGTAAAAATAGACCAATTCAAAATAGATATGGGTCTATTTTCCGTTTAATGGTCAAATTACTGTTTGTCGTTCGAGTGCTGGTCCTAGGCTTAAAAGGGGATAAGTCACGCAAAATAAATAATGAATGGATAAGGAGCTTTCGATGGAAGTTCATAGTGAGCAGTTGATTGCTTTTATGTAATTTCAGGTATATCAAAATTATCCCTTTCATTTATTAGAACTGGTTCCTGTTTATTCTTTAAGGCATTGGTTCTTGTAATTTTAAGGGAATTTCATTCATAAGCAGGGGATAAATTAACGATAAATATCAAGCCAATCATGAAAATTTTAAATTTCATACTTTCACTTTGGTGAAATTAATCAGTTTTATTACAATTATCAATCTATCTGACGTATAAAGGCTAATCTATCTCCAAATGAAAGGAATGAGTAGTCTGTTTTAAAAACAGCAATTTGATTACTTAGCGTTTAAGAACTTTTATCGTCTTCCACTTGTTTTTGGTCTATTCTTTTACCTTGTCCGCATAATCTGGTACAAACCCTATTACTGGGCGAGGTGAAACCAGTGAAACGATGGCACTTTTTTGTCGTGATTTTTGTAATACTGCTTGTTCCTATATATGTGCACGCAACGCCTCCATTGGCGGGTTCTGCACAAGCAGCGATCTTGATGGACCGCGATTCCGGCCGGATTTTATTTGCAAAGAATGCCGATAAAGAAATGAAAATTGCTAGTTTGACCAAAATCATGACTGCACTAGTTGCAATCGAACAATCAAAAATAGATAGCATGGTCACAGTTGGGCCGAATGCAGTAGGAGTAGAAGGTTCTTCTATTTACCTCAAAAAAGGGGAGAAGATCCCCTTAGAGCATTTGCTATATGGACTGATGCTTCGATCCGGCAATGATGCTGCCACAGCAATAGCAGAACATGTAGGCGGGTCTGTTGATGGGTTTGTATATTTAATGAATCAAAAAGCGAGTTTTTTGGGATTAGAACATACGCATTTTATGAATCCACATGGACTGGATCAAGCAGATCATTACTCTTCTGCAAAAGATTTAGCGATATTAACAAGCTATGCATTAAAAAATCCTACTTTTCGGCAAATCGTTAAAACACAGATAAAAACACTGGATTGGCCTAACTTAGACTGGGATCAGAAATTTTATAACAAAAATAAACTTTTAAGCTTGTATCCTTGGGCAGATGGGGTGAAAACGGGATTTACCAAACAAGCGAGAAGAACCCTTGTTACATCAGCAACAAAAGAAGGAAATCAACTGGTTGCAGTGACATTAAATGATGGAAATGACTGGAACGATGCAATCGATATGTACAACTATGGGTTTGCGAATTATCACAAAGAAGTGATATTAAAAAAAGATCAATTATTAGCTTTGATGGGTGTTAAGAAGGATAACAAAGATCTCTATATGATGGTAACGAAACCTTTTGTTTATCCACTGACCAAAGATGAAAAAAGTAAAATAAAGATTCAGACTGTCCAAACCACACCAACTAAATCGATCACAACAAATAATCAAGCAGTAGGAATAGCAAAAATCTACATAAATGATGAATTGATCGGGTCTGTCCCACTCGTTTCTGCATTTCGGGTAAAACCAACTTATTTTCAGAGGCTGGAACAGGTGATATCGTCTGTCGTCACAGAGGTGGTAGCTCGATGATCCATTATATATGGATGTTTTTGCTACTGAGTGGAGTAGTTGCAGCCGCAGCAAAAGGGCAGATTGAATTAGTTACAAGTGCTACTTTAGCTGGAGCAAAGGATGCTATCACTGTATGTTTTGGGTTAATCAGTATTCTCGTGTTTTGGTTAGGGATGATGCAAATCGCCCAGGATGCTGGATTGCTAAAAAAATTAGCAAAATTATTAGGGCCTATTGCAAAATTTTTGTTTCCCAGCGTTCCTGAAAATCATCCAGCAATGGGGTACATTTTATCGAATATGAGTGCCAATCTCTTTGGACTTGGTAGTGCAGCTACACCTATGGGATTAAAAGCAATGGAAGAATTACAAAAGTTGAATCCAGATCCAGACAAACAAACAGCAACACCAGCAATGTGTACCTTACTGGCTTTAAATACATCTGGCTTAACGCTTATCCCGACTACGATTATTGGCCTGCGTTTAAAATATGAATCGCTAAATCCAACAGAAATTATCGGTCCTACCCTCATCGCTACCTTTGTTGCTACTTCAATGGCAGTTATTATTGATCGTTATTACCAACGGAAATACAGAAGAAAGGGATAAGTGTATGTTTGAGATTATTTCCCTTATTTCCAAATGGATGCTACCTGCTCTTGTTGTATTTATTCCTCTCTATGCTATTTTTAAAAAGGTTCCTATTTATGAAAGCTTTGTAGAAGGTGCTAAAGAAGGGTTTCCTACGGCTATCTCCATTATCCCTCATTTGGTAGCGATGATGGTTGCTGTTGCTGTTTTTCGTGATACAGGTGCGATGCAATTTTATTTACACTTTCTATCACCAATAACGAGTTTGTTTCATATTCCAAATGAAGTGATACCAATCGGTTTGCTTCGTCCTATTTCTGGGATAGGTTCATTGGCATTTGTAGAGAGTATCTATCGAGAGTTTGGACCAGATTCTTTTCTAGGTAATTTAGCGTCTACGATTCAAGCAAGCTCCGATACAACACTTTATGTACTCACTGTATATTTTGGGGCTGTAGGAATAAAACGTTCCCTCTATGCCTTAAAAGTAGGACTATGGGCTGATTTTATCGGTTTTGTAGCATCCTTAATCGTCTGTTCTCTTATGTTTTAGTAGATTTAACCAATTTAGATCTTTTTTCTTTGTTAGCGATGAGCTAGCTTTTTTTTTGTGAAAAAAGTAACATAAGGAACGAGGTGAATGAGTTGGAACGTTTACAAAAAGTATTGGCGCAAGCGGGAGTGGCTTCTCGTCGACAGGCAGAAGTACTTATTCAAGAAGGTAAAGTTCAAGTGAATGGAAAAATTGTCACAGAGTTAGGTATAAAAGTGGATCCGGAAAAAGATCGAATATCAGTAAAGGGGAAACCCATTCAAAAAGAAGGAAAACGAACATTTCTGTTTTACAAACCCCTTTATGTCATATCTAGTATGGCTGATCCACAAGGTCGTAAAGTAATTCCTGATTTTTTTCGCCATGTACCAGAGAGAGTATATCCGGTTGGTCGATTGGATTTTGACACAGAAGGATTGTTACTGGTAACCAATGATGGAGAGTTGGCAAACCATTTGCTACATCCTCGTTTTGAAGTAGAAAAACAGTATGTTGCTACCGTAAATGGAGTACCCGATGAAAGTAGTTTGGAACAATTGCGAAATGGTATTTATTTAGAGGACGGTTTAACAGCACCTGCTGAGGTGAGAATGATTCATAAGGGTGACGATGAAGCAAAAATAAAATTGACCATACATGAAGGTCGAAATCGGCAAGTACGACGGATGTGCAAAGAGATCGGTCATCCTGTGAAGCATTTAATCAGAACAAGATTGGCAAATCTAACGGTTAAAGGACTAAGGCGAGGAGAGTACAGAGAAGTAAGTGCAGCAGAAGTAAGACAGTTGAAAAAGTTACTAAGTGGTGAACGTAATCGAAAAAAACAAAAATAAGTTGACGCTACTTGTATAATAGGAATGGATGAAAACAACAATTTCAAGAAAACACTTATTATGCAATTTGGTAGAAACTAGGTGGACAGGATGATTGAAAATACAAAATGTGAATGTGGCCATAATAATCCAATCGGAACTGTCTTATGCGAACACTGTGGAAGGCCGTTGGATGAAACAACAAATAGTAACGATAAACTAGATAAAGAGATGAGATATGAGGGGAAAGCACGGCGATCTTTAACTTATCAAAAATCAATTATTGATCAAGTATGGAATTTCTTTTCTTCCGTTAAGATTGCTATTATCCTTATCATCATTACATTTATCATGTCTGCGATAGGGACAATTTTTCCGCAAGAACAGTTTATCCCATCTTCATCACCTGATACCTATTACGAAGAAACCTATGGAACTCTCGGAAAATGGTTTCATCAGCTCGGGTTGTCAACGATGTACTCCTCTTGGTGGTTTGCTACTTTGTTGTCGATGATTGGGATTTCTTTGGTTATTTGTAGTTTGGACCGTGTTATTCCATTATATCGTGCATTAAAAAACCAAAAAGTAAGTAAAAGCACAGTCTTTATCGAGAGACAACGGATTTCCGTTACTGAAGAAGTCTCTCAGGAAGAGGCTTCTTTCAAAATGGATGAATTAGCAAACAAATTATCAAAAAAACGTTACCATGTTCGAAAGGAAAAAGATGCTCTATTAGCAGAGAAAGGTAGATTCAGTCGGTGGGGTCCGTATATCAATCATATTGGACTCATCATATTTTTAGTAGGAATCTTACTGCGTTATTTACCTGGTTGGAACTTAGATGATTATGTTTGGGTGCAAGAAGGACAGACTGTTCGAGTTCCGCAGACACAATACTATGTGAAAAATGAAGGATCAACAGTAGAGTACTACAAAGAGACTGAAAAAAGTCAAAAGGGACCAATAGTTAGTAAGTATCAAACAAAAGCTGTACTTTATAAAAAAGACAGCAATGGAAAATTAGTTCCCTTGATGAATAAGTCTATTCTTGTCAATGATCCGCTTGATTTTGAAGGCTTAAAATTATATCAATCCGATTTTCGAGCAGGTGATCTAACTGGGATTCAGTTTGCGATTATAGATCGCAAATCAAAGAAAAATCTTGGTGAGTTTTCCGTAGATTTATCAAATATAACCGCAAATCATATTTATCGAGCAGGTGGACTGCGTGTCAAGATTAAAGATTATTTCCCAGATTTTGCGATTGAAAATAATGTTCCTGTGACCAAATCTCAAGATCCAAATCAACCTGCATTTTTATTTGAAACTATCGATGAAGGTAAAGAAAAAGGGGAAAATTCGCTGGTCATTTCAGGAATGGACTTTCCAAATCCAGAGAGTAATAAATACAATATTCAATTAGCGGGATTTGAGACGGTGAATACTGCTGGATTAATGGTTAGAATTGAAAAAAGTTTACCCATTTATTTAATTGGTGGAGTCGTATCCATGCTTGGTTTGGTAATGGGTTTTTATTGGCAACATCGAAGAGTATGGGTGAGAGTGCAAGATGGAAAATTACATATAGGCGCTCATACGAATAAGAACTGGTTTGCAATTCGAAGGGAGTTATCACAGGTTGGCTTCAGCCGCTTAGTGAAGGAGACAGAAGAAAAATGACTGCCATAATGAATAATCTTCTATATGGGACTTTTATCATATATCTTCTAGCAGCAATTGCTTTTGTTGTTGTTGCGACAGATGTGAAAAAACGTTCTAAAATTTGGGGAAACATAGCTATCACATTGAGTATCGCTGGTGTTGTAATCCATATCGCTTTTATGATTTCTAGAATCGTCATTGGCGGTCACTTCCCTACTAGCAATATGTTTGAGTTTATTGCCTTTTTGTGTTTTGCTTTGGTGCTTGCGTTTATTGTCATCTTTGCCATTTATCGAACCTATGTGTTAGGTGCCTTCGTTATGCCTTTTGCGGTAGTGCTGCTAGCATATGCTGCAGTTTTTCCTAGAGATGTGCAGCCACTAATTCCCGCTTTACAGAGTCACTGGTTATATATCCATGTAACGACAGCAGCTTTAGGGCAAGGGGCATTTGCTGTATCATTCGTAGCTGGTTTGATTTATCTGATTTACAAAGTCGGCAATGGCGAAAAGTCGAGTCATGGAAAATACTTAGAAACAACTTTAGTTATCATTGTGATGATGCTTGGTTTTTCGATTGCTTCTCTTTTTTTCCAAGCTATTGGCTATAAGGCGAGTTTTACGCATGAAATAGATGGTAACCAAGTAGTCGAAGAATACCAACTGCCGCCCATTGTTGCTCCACATGAAAGCAAGGCAGTCACAGTTGAATCTTTTCTTGGATTTAAGGATCCTTTATTGGAAGTACCTGCTTGGATGAAAGGGGAAAATGCAGCAAGTAAATTTAATTCTGTAATATGGGGAATTGTGGTAGGATTAGTACTATACGCTATCTACCTATTGATCGTGAGGAAAAATTTGTATCAATTGCTGTATCCGCTAGTAAAAAAATTAGACCCAGAGCTTTTGGACGAGATCAGTTATCGAGGAGTAGCCATTGGTTATCCACTCTTTACCTTAGGAGCACTCATTTTTGCGATGATCTGGGCAAATGAGGCATGGGGGCGACCTTGGGGATGGGATCCAAAGGAAACTTGGGCATTTATTACTTGGATGTTTTATAGCGCTTATTTGCACTTACGATTATCTCGTGGTTGGGTCGGAATGAAATCTTCTTGGCTTGCGGTAGGTGGGTTTGTTATCATTATGTTGAATCTGATTGTTATAAATCTTGTCATTTCTGGTCTGCATTCTTATGCATAGGAGTGGAATGAAGAGTTCGTAAGAGGTGAAATAATTGGCATCGATTGAAGGAAAAGCTTATTCTATCTTAGTCGTAGATGACGAAGATCGCATCCGACGTCTGCTCAGGATGTATTTGGAACGAGAAGGTTATGTAATTGAGGAAGCAGAAGATGGGGAAATTGCAGTACAAAAAGCATCTTCACAGAACTATGATCTTATTTTATTAGATCTTATGTTACCTGGTATGGATGGATTGGAAGTTTGTGCAGAAATTCGGAAACACAAAGCGACACCAATCATTATGCTAACAGCAAGAGGAGAAGAAACAAATCGAGTGGAGGGTTTTGAGGCAGGTACTGATGATTATGTCGTAAAACCTTTCAGCCCTAGAGAATTAGTCCACCGGGTAAAAGCAGTGCTCAGAAGAGCTTCTGCAACCGCATACTTATCTACTAATACCGAAACCCATAATGTAATCGTTTTTCCAGAACTGACGATTGATAATGATGCACATGAAGTGAAGGCTGGAGGAAAATCAATATCGCTGACTCCAAAAGAATATGAGTTATTATACTATTTAGCACAGTCACCAGATAAAGTTTTTACTCGTGAAACTTTGCTTCGTGATGTTTGGAACTACGAGTTTTTTGGTGATTTGCGAACGGTTGATACTCACGTGAAGCGACTTCGTGAAAAATTAAATCGTGCATCCAATCGCGCAGCATCCATGATTACTACAGTTTGGGGTGTAGGTTATAAGCTTGAGGTGCCAAAAGAGTGATTTTACGAAGTGTTGTCGGGAAACTGTGGCTTACGATTATTATTTTGGTTTCACTCGTACTGATTCTTCTCAGTTTGTTTCTTAATCAACAAGTAGAAAAGACATATGTGCAAGACCAACAAATTAGTCTAAGTAAGCTGGCAGATGTCGTACAACGCAAATTGAACAGCTCAGAAGTAGACACAGCTAACTATGTTGCTAATACGATTGCCATCGCCAAACAATTTAATACACATGTCGTAGTAATCGATCAAAAAGGTAAAGTTCTACCGATTCTTTCCACTATCGAAGAGTCTGTTCCAAAAGAATTAGTTCAAAAAGCCAATTTATCACATATACTTGCTGGAAATAAAACGGTTGCAGTAGGTCGTATACCTTCAACGGAATCATACCTTACTAGCCCATTCCAAAAAAATGATGTGTTTCTAGTTGGTGTACCTTATAAAAAAGCAAATAAGATTGTGGGAGCTATTTTGCTCTATCAAACAAAAGATCAACTGAGTGTAGCAGATATAAAACACTGGATTTTTTATTCAGCTTTAATCGGAATCGCTTTAACAACTGTATTTGCTTTCTTTTTATCAACCCGTATTACTCAGCCATTGATACAAATGCAAAAAGCTGCAGAAAAGATGGCTTTAGGTCAATTTTCAACCCGTGTTCGTGTAAGACCGCATGAACGTGATGAGATTGCCGATTTAGCGATAACATTCAATCGGATGGCACGACAATTAGAGGAATCCATCAATTTGTTATCTCATGAGAAGGAGCAACTTACTAGTATTTTACGTAGTATGGTAGATGGTGTATTAACCATTAGTGCATCTGGTAAAGTGATTGTAACAAACCCTCCTGCTGAAAAATTACTTTCCTTATATGAGTTTCCTCATTCTCGATTATTACCACCTCCATTGGAGTCTGCTTTCCGTCAAGTTTTGGAAGAAGAGCAGGAATACCAAGGTGATATAACCGAGCAAGGAAGAACGTGGGCTGTTGTGATGACTCCACTTTATGCAAGAGATCAAGTCAGAGGGGCTGTTGCTGTACTTCGCGATGTAACAGACGAGCGTTTACTAGACAAGTTCCGTAAGGACTTTGTTGCCAATGTATCTCATGAATTGCGAACACCTTTAGCTATGCTACAAGGATATAGTGAAGCGTTGCTTGATGAGATTGCTGAAACTCCAGAAGTAAGACATGAAATTGCTCAAGTAATCAATGATGAATCCCAACGAATGGGGAGATTGGTCAGTCAATTACTTGATTTAGCAAGAATGGAAGCAGGCTATATCGATATTGAGCCTAACTTTATTAATTTACATACTTTTATCCAACGTGTATGCCGAAAATTTGCAAATTTAGCAGAAGAACAAAAAGTAACGTTATCCAGTGATTTACAGGAACCAATACCAGAAGTATTTTGGGATGCTGATAAAGTGGAGCAGATTTTAACCAATCTGATCGGAAATGCGATCCGACACACTCCTGAAAATGGAAATGTTACCGTGGAAGTTTACTGGAGGGACGAAGGCGTTTATTTAGATGTTGTCGATACAGGAACTGGTATACCAGAAGAAGATCTTCCATTTGTATTCGAGAGGTTCTACAAAGCAGACAAAGCCCGAAAACGGAACAATTCTTCTGGGACTGGACTTGGATTGTCAATTGTCAAACATTTAGTTAAAGCACACGATGGAGAGGCTACAGTTAGAAGTAAAGTGGGCGAAGGCACTACGTTCTCTGTAAGACTTCCTGTGGAAGTACAACTAGAGGACGATGAGGAATTAATAGGTTAATAGAGGAGAGGATGTTAGCGTAAGAGCTAACATCTTTTTTTGTTAAATTGAAACTACAATGAAACAAATTTACTTACACTTTGTTCCAAAAGCTTGTCACATGCACCTTCAGTACAAGTAGTTATTCCACCACTGAAGTGGCAAGTTTCGCTATGCATTTCTTGACTGCCCACCAAAACACAAAAGACGCTCCTCTAAGCTTAGCGAGACTTGTGCCTTTGTCTGAGATGTGTAATTACTCTAGGACTATTTATATCTAATTTTGCTCAAGTAGAATTTAAATAACATTTGATTACTGGGAACTGGCTTTTGGTTGAATTGAATTACTAATAATTAATATAAGAGGAGAGGAGTGTTGTAGAAGAGCAACACAATTAAGTAGATTGAGGAATACTATGGCTAAGGTGAGCAAGCTTTCGAAGGACCAGTTTGTCCGTATCAATGAACCGCTCAGTGGCATCATCGCAGAGCTTGAAGGAGTTACGGATCGTAGTGGTCTGGAGCCCCTTCGGGAAAAGATTACGAATCTGAGCATTGAAATTTGCTGAGGTCGTCAAGGCCAATGAAGGTACTCTTCTGAGTCGGGTAGCAAAGGCAAGGAACGAATCTTTTCTGGGTATTTTTAAGGATCCAGTCATTGGAGATAGATTTTGCCGAACTATCTCTGCAAGGCTTGGTGATTCGGTCATGAGTGTCAAGAAGGCTGCCAATATGCTATGCAGAGGAGCTGGGAACTTCGACAAGGAGTACCAGAAGGCTCTAGAAAAGCTCGGCAATGTGAAGCGTGACCTGAGTCGTATTTCCTAGTAATTAGTTGAGTGTTGGGTTCTTCTGACATTCTTAAGTCTGGGCAAATGCATCTAGCGCTTGTCCAGACGCCCATCCTAATATTATTTGTTTTTGATAATAAAAAGCTAGTATCTATTAAGATAAAAGGACGTTAGATCAATTAACATCCTTTTTTTAGTGAATACCAGTTATTGGGATTTTCTTGTAGGTAACTAATTTATCTGATTTACTTAAGAATAATAACACTTTTTATTGACTGACCATTCATTCATTGATAAAATATTAAAAAATATAGAGGAGTGATCGCATGGATTTACATTATAAGATCATGGGTAGCGGGAAACCGATTGTCTTGCATCATACGGGGGGATCAGATAGTAGAGTTTGGAAGTTTCTTGCTCCTCTGTTGGCCAAACACTTTAAAGTGATTATTTTTGATGGTCGTGGTGCTGGGAAGTCACCTTCACCAGTTGAACCTGTCGATTATCTTCAAGATTTACTCCGTCTTTTGGATCATCTTGAGATAGAACAGGCTGCTGTACTAGGACATTCAATGGGGGGACAAATAGTAACCGAATTAGCTTTGCTCCATCCGAATAGAGTAACAGAATTAGTGCTAGTTGCCCCTTCTTTGTCAGGCTATCCTTATTCCACAGAATTAGCCCAATATTTTCAACGGATTCAATCAGCTTCCCCTGATATAGATAAAATGATTGAGATTGCTTTGAATGCTCCTATATATCAAGTTACCATGGCTGGACCACATCGAGACTTGTTGGTTCAAATGATGAGACATCATATTGAAAAAACTTCTGAATGGAAATCTTTTGAACAGATTTGGCCGCAGACTCCGGCAATAGAAAAGTTAGGTGAATTGGAAGTGAAAACTTTATTTATTATCGGTGAGATAGAGTCATCAGATAATAAGCGTGTTGCAAAATGTTTTCAGGAAGTCCCAAACATACGATTTGTTCCTATCGCTAGTGCTGATCATATGGTTATGCTTACTCATGCAAGTGAGATCTATCGTTGTATTACTAGTTTTTTGGAGGAATAAAAAATGCCTCGAACGCAGAAAGAAAATGAACGTATTCGACAAATTGCGATAGAGAATATTCGCAATGCTGCAATGGAGTTATTTATGAAACAGGGATACCATGCTACATCCATTAGTGAAATTGCCAACTATGCAAATATTTCTAAAGGTTTGCTCTACAATTATTTCAAAGGAAAAGAAGAGCTTTTGGCAACAATGGTAGAGGCAAGGATTAGTGAATTGGTGCAAGTGATGAATGCTGCGATCGATTTGGAAATACCTGTCGATCAAATTCGATATATTATAGAAGGGGCAATTAAAAACGTTCAACAAAAACCAGAAGTCTTTCGGTTTTATTTACATCTTCAAACACAGCCTGAATCGGATCAAGTGTTAATAAAGTATAGTAGATTACTAATCGAAGAAAATGCAAAGCAGTTTGAATTACAGTGCGAAATCTTTAAAAATATGGGAGTAAAAGAGCCAATAATGCGGTCATTATACTTTTCATCTACTCTTCAAGGTATCTTGTTAATGATATCCACTTATCCGAATCAGTTTCCGATCGAAGAAGTAAAAACTCAAATAATACAAGAATTTTGTACACCACCTATAAATAAATAGGATATCCGGTGTTAGGTGTTTTGCGGATTTGACAGTACTGTATTTTGTTCGTTTGTGGAAAAGGAAAATGCCAGTATCCTATAAGGATACTGGCATTTTCCTATGGAACTTGGGGGCGCATTACTATTTGTCCATAAATGACTTCTTTCGGTGATGATATAACCATTTGCACCGTTTCAGCAACTTTTTCTGGCGATAGAGCCCAATCTTTGGGAGTGCCGAAGTTGGTTTTGATGGAACCAGGACAGATAGTAGATACTCGAACATGATGAGGTTTTAACTCTTGGGTAAGTGCATCCGATAATGCCATCAGTGCAAATTTGGAAGCGCAGTATCCACCACCATTTGCAAATGCGTTCAAACCTGCTCCGCTTGAGATGTTTACAATATGGCCTTTTGTTTCTTTTAAGTGAGGGATGGCATATTTACAGGTGAGGAACGGGCCTTTGCTATTTACTTCGAGCATCTCATCCCATTGTTCTTCTGTTAAATCCTCTACTGGAGCAAAATGCCCAACACCAGCATTATTTACTAAAATGTCGAGCTGACCCCATTTTGATATGGCCTGGTTAACGACATCTTCTACTTGATCTCGTTTTGTGATATCACATGCGACAGGTAAAATTTGATCAGGTGCATTTCTCGTAAGTTGATGTAAATATTCTTTATTCCGCGCAGTAGCAACAACTTGATACCCAGCTTGAACAAATTGTTTTACAATTTCATATCCTACGCCTCGACTTGCCCCAGTTACAATAGCTGTTTTACTCACGATATCCCTCCAAATCACAGTCGTTTCCTAGCTATTATAACTTATTTTTTAAAGCTCAATTACCTGAACTCCATTTACAACCCCGCATTCACGCAGATTCGCAAGGGCAGCATCGTCAATGCCTTTATCGATTCCCAATAACATGATTGCTTGTCCGCCAATGGTTTCACGACCTACTTGCATAGTTGCTATATTCACTTTGTCATTTCCAAGAATCGTTCCCACTTTCCCTACCACACCAGGTTGATCTTGGTGAGTGATGTGGAGGATATGTCCTTCAGGTACTACATCCACTGAGTATCCATTTACTTTGGTAATTCTTGCACCAAATCCATTGAGCAAGGTCCCGGAAACAGATGTATTTCCTCTGCTAGTTGTAATATCAACTGTGATTAATTGGGTAAATCCATGGCTTACCGAAGCTTTTTGTTCCAATACTTCAATGCCGCGATTTTTGGCAACATGTGGAGCATTTACTTGATTGATACCGTCAAGATGTTGAGACAATACTCCGCTGAGTAATGCTCGTGTTAGGGCGGAAACCTCTAAATCAGCTACTTCTCCACCATATGAAATTACCATTCGTTGAACAGCACCAGTCGCCAGTTGGGAAGAAAACTTCCCTAGTTTTTCTACTAATGGTAAATATGGTCCTATTTTCTTTTGTAGCTCCGCAGAAAGTGAAGGGAGATTCACTGCATTTTTAAAAGGTTCGTCTTTCAAAACGTGCAATACTTCTTCCGCAACATCAATAGCTACATTCTCCTGTGCCTCTACAGTAGAAGCTCCAAGATGAGGAGTAACGATTACTTGTGGCAAGACGAAAAGTGGGTGATCAGGAGCTGGTGGTTCTTGTTCAAATACATCCAAAGCTGCCCCCGCAACTTTTCCAGATTGAATCGCTCCTACAAGTGCATGTTCATCAATGATACCACCACGTGCACAGTTCAATATTCGGACGCCATCTTTCATCTGATGAAACACGTCACTATTAATCAAATGACGAGTTTGTTTTGTTAGAGGAGTATGAACAGAAATAAAATCACCTGCCCGTATGGCATCTTCAAAAGAAGCTTTTTGTACTCCTAATTCTTCGGCGCGATCTAGGGTTAGATAGGGGTCAAAAGCAACGATATTCATCCGAAAAGCTTTTGCTTTTTGAGCCAATTCTGCACCAATACGTCCCAAACCAATAATACTCAGCGTTTTACCATTGAGCTCCACACCTACATACTCTTTTCGTTTCCATTCTCCATTAACAGTAGAACGGTAGGCTTGTGGGATGTTGCGAGAAAGAGAGATCAGCATTGCAAAAGTATGTTCAGCTGTAGAAATTGTATTTCCATCTGGGGCATTCATCACAATGATGCCTCGTTTGGTAGCAGCCTCAATATCGATGTTATCAACACCTACACCAGCTCTGCCAATTACTCTTAATTTATGTGCTTTCTCTAATACTTCTGCAGTTACTTGAGTTTGACTTCGAACTAGCAAAGCATCAGCATCTTCTATTTCTATTAATAATTCATTGAGTGTCAGTCCTGTTTTTTTTACCACTTTCACTTCGGGTGCTTCTACCAGTGTAGATAAACCTAAATCGCTAATATTGTCTGTTACTAATACTTTATACATATTGAGATAAAACCTCCTCAGCAGCTTGAACCGCAGTACCTAATCTTAGTTCGACATTTTGTTTTTTTAAAGAAATTTCGATAGCAGATAGAACGGGGAGAATATCAAATGGATCACAGTAACCCATGTGTCCGATTCGGAAAATTTTCCCTTTTAGATGTTGTTGACCTCCAGCGATTACAATCCCCATTTTTTTGAGGTCACTACGCAGTATTTCACTATCCCATCCGTCTGCTCCATAAACAGAAGTTACAGTTGGAGAAGCATCTTCTTCACTTGTCATCAAAGGTAGAGAAAGTGCAGAAATTGCAGCTCTTGTTAAATTTTTCATTCCTTCATGACGATGAAATACTTCAGTCATTCCTTCTGCTTCTAATAATTCCAGTGCAGCATCAAGACCGAAAATAAGGGATACAGCAGGAGTGAAAGGAGTTGTCCCTTTTGATAGGTTTTCACGATATCGTTTCAAATCCAAATAAAATTTTGGATTGTTATTTTTCTCGATGATACTCCAAGCTTTTGGACTAACTGCTGCAAAAGCAAGTCCGGCTGGAATCATAAATGCTTTTTGAGAACCAGCAACCGTGATATCTACATTCCAGGCATCCATTTCAAATGGAACTGCTCCAAGTGAACTAACAGCATCTACAATAACTAATGCATCAGAATGTTTTTTTACAAGAGGACTGAGTATATTTATAGGGTTTAGTACCCCTGTTGATGTTTCACATTGGGTGAAAAAGACAGCTTTTAGATTGGGGTGTTGTTGTAATCTAGATGTTAAATCCTCTGGATCAGGTGTTTTTCCCCATTCAACGTCTAGCCGTCTGACAACAGCTCCATATTCGGTCAATATTTTTGCAAATCGATCTCCGAAAACTCCAGTAACGACGACGAGTACTTCTTCACCAGGTTGAATAGTGTTTACAACTGCTGCTTCTAAAACAGAAGTACCGCTTCCTGTAAATAGAAGAGGATTTTCTGTTGTTCCGAAAAAAGGTTTGAGGCGTTCACTTACACTCTTGATTAAAGTGCTTGCTTCATTACTGCGATGTCCGATCATCGGTTGGCTCATCGCAGCCTGTACAGATGGTGGGATAGGTGTTGGTCCTGGGATACGAAGATTGATTTTGTTAGTGATGAACATAAGAAAAATTCCTCCTTAAAATAAAAAAACCCGTTCCACTCACCTACAAAAATAAGTAGATGAGGGACGAGAGGCTCGCGGTGCCACCCTCAATTGCTGCTTGCTCACGCAAAACAACCTTGATAAGTCGGTCGACTTAGAGATAACGGTTCTACCGTATCTGCCTACTAAAAAGTTCAGCAAATCGCTCCAGAGTGCTCCATCAGGTCAGAAATACCGATTTGCACCAACCATCGGCTCTCTAAAATTCCTGTTCCTCATTTGATTCTTTCATCGCTTGTGTTATGAAGTTGTGCTTACTTTAACACGAATAAGAAAACCATGTCAATGGACTTTTTGGAAAAAAAAGAGGTGTATAAGTGAACGTTATGTATTTGATTGGGCATATCGTTCGCCTTTAGGTTGTTTTACTAGAGGTTTAAAAATTTAAAAATAAAAAGAGGGAGATATTTAAAAACGAAAGGCAGCGGAGGATTTTTATAAAATTTTATGCATTATTGCTTAAGTTTTCACAAATAACCGGATGGTAGAAACCATCCGGCCAAAACAAAGCAAAATATATCAGTGGTTCAACAACCATACAAGGTAATTCAATTGTTTTGGCAGTTATGGGTCGCATCTACTGATAAGCCCAATGACATCCTGTCACCGATGCGAGTACGTTTTCTTACCTTACCCTAGCTTGGATTAGGTAAGAGGACGTACTCGTAACCGTGGCGGGGAAGTAATTGATTTCAAAACAACATTAGTTTCCTTACAGTTAGAACAACCAGCATGCATGCCTACTCCAAGAATTTACCAATAAAGTATGGGTAAACACACTTTCAAATTTATTATATGATACTCAAACCTTCTGATCAATCAGAAAATGTTTTGTTTAAAAATTTTTTTGTTCGCTAAAACAAATGCATCACTTGCAAGTTTTTTCGTTTTACAGGATGATAGAATCAACGAGTTTTTGGAGGCGGTTTTGTTTTGGCGATGAGAGATGTAGTAGGACAGGAACGTGTAGTACATTGGTTACAGTCAGCATTTCAACAAAAACGATTAGCACATGCCTATTTATTTACGGATTCTCATACAAGGTACATAAAAAAAATGGCTGTAGAGCTAGCAAAGACCTTGAATTGTGAACAAAAGGGTTTAGATGCATGTGATTCTTGTCCGACATGTATTCAAATTGAGCATGGAAATCATCCTGATGTAGTTTCCATACAGCCTGATGGTTCCTATATAAAGATTGATCAAGTAAGGGTTGTGCAAGCAACATTTCGTTATCGTGCTCCAAATGAGATACAAAGGGTGTTGATTATCGAATCAGCAGAGAAGATGCGATTAGAAACAGCAAACTCTTTATTAAAATTTTTGGAGGAACCGATTTCTCCCATGGTAGCTATTTTACTTACGAATAAAAAAGAACGAATATTACCAACGATCCGTTCCAGATGCCAATGGGTGCGTTTTTCTGCTCCAGCTATCCATTTGCAACAGAAAATGTTTTTGGAAGAAGGTTTTCATGAGCCAGTCGCAAATCTTTTATCTCATTTACATTTTCGAGACGAGCTGGTTCAGCTCGAATCACATGAAATAGAGCAAAACATAGAGAATTTGGTGCAATGGAGTAAAGCATTCCTCACAGGAGACGAATCTGCATTGATCGATGTACAAGTAGGTTGGTTAGCAAATGAATTAGAACAAGGTAGATCAAGTAGTCTCTTGGAACTTCTTCTTATTTGGTTAAAAGAATTAATGAATAAAAATAGTAGCTTTTTTTCAAAGCAGCATTCTATGAGACAAAAAATTCGATTGAGTGTAAAGGAAAGTGATATTTTAGTAGCGATGGATAATGTACTGATAGCGAGTCGATTGGTGCATAAGGCAGAGATTTCAACAAGTGCGATCTGGGAACAGATGGTTATTGCTACACAAGAGAAAAGAAAAAGTAAGTATGATGATTGGCGGATGATCGTGATCTAAATACGGAAAGGAAAAGCTGCAAGAATACCCTTCAAAATCCCGAAACGAAAGAGGACGACCAGAAGTCAACAGAAGACAAACATTAAACAGGTTCAACTATATTTAAAAACAGGAAGCGCTTGGGCAGATCTGCCCAAGCGCTTCGGTTCATATGTGACTTGTTGAAGAATATCATTTCTATGTAAAGTTAGGTATTTGGGATCGAATTTGAACGTTTTTAATAAGGGATTTATAAGAGAAAAACTTCTTCAACTGCATTGTGTCCATTTGGATGCAAGTTTTGTACCTGCAAAAGAGGAGGATATGCCCATGTTGCGATAATTATTGGGGTCGCATCATGCGGTATATGCCTGCTGTTATTTTATCAAAAAATTCCTGAAGCACCTCCTTATTTAGTATGGATAAAACAGCTGTAGAAAAAACAAAAAAACTTCCTTTGAGCAAAGGAAGTTTGATTTGAATTTTGGTGCCCGTCAGCCTACAAAAGTAACTGACGGGCAGTGATTTTACTTATTTTCCACGTACGCGAAAGAGATCAGCAATGCTGTAATGATAATTACCAAGGCCTCTCATCTGTACTGCGATAGCATCTGAAACTCCCAAATACGTTCTAGGCTTACCATCCATGTCGAACGTAACTGGTGTATCAAAAGTTACAATTTCACCTATTGGAGATCGAAGCGCCATCGAAGTTTTTACAGTGAGTTCTGTAGCCTCCTTCATTACATTAAGGCAAATCCACCCTTCAGTGCTATCCTTGATAGCACTGAAGGGTGGATTTTTTGGATTCATGACACGAAATTCACCTTCAAAATAATATTCTGTCCCATCCTCAACGATTCTCACGCTAGAAGGATCAGAAATATTAAAGTATGACTTTCGGATTGACTTAGCGGGCATTGTTATCCCTTCGAAGCTGTACGGAATGTAACATTTATAATATAACATTATCATATTATTTTTACAATTTCTAAAAAACAAATCATGAGAAACTAATTAAAAGATTATAGGAGCTGTTTGGATTGAATTGGTTCCTTAAACACAAATCCGATTTATATAATAAAATTTTGTTTATATAAACAAATTATCTTGGGGAGAAGAGGAGATGATATCTTGGACTATGGGATAATTATAAAATTGTTTTAATGGTCCAAGAGAATGTGATATGAAATATTCAGGTGTACTAATCCGAATCAAAGCTGTGTAGCAATCAGAACATATGTATATCTTCTTAAGACATTTGTGATTCTTCAAGCTGCCCAATATTACATCTGGTTTTATAAACCATGAACGTTTTTAAGAAAAGATTGAACCAATGTTCTCCGGTAAAATATCGGAAAACATTGGTCGCTTAGGTTTTTTCTTCTTACTGTCTACTTGACAGGGATAAGTTCAAATGGAGAGTTTTTTATTTTGTTTCTTGAAAACGAGCTAAACATTCTTGATAAAGATTTGCTGCAAATGCTGCATCTTTCCAACCCTCGATGTGTGTTTCTTTTTTCTCGAGATCTTTATATACACGGAAGAAGTGAGCGATCTCATCTAAAATATGAGGGGCTACATCCTCCAAACTGTGTACATTTGCAAAACGTGGATCCTCCGTCGGAACAGAAAGTAATTTTTCATCTTGACCTTTGTCATCAGACATGACAAGTACCCCAATAACACGACTAGAGATGACACAACCAGGAAAAGTAGGGAAACTGGTAAGAACAAGGATATCTAAAGGATCTCCGTCTTCTGCTAAGGTTCCTTCTAAATAACCGTATTCAGTTGGATAATGCATAGGTGAAAAGAGAACGCGATCCAGACGAAACACACCATTTTCTTTATCGTATTCGTATTTGTTTTGGCTTCCTGTTGGGATTTCCACAAAAGCATCTACAATAAGTTCTTTGGACATTATGAAACCTCCTTAAATATGTACAAGCAACATTTTAAACGTTGCAGAGAGAAATTTCCACAAAATAAAAAGAGGCGATAAAAGCCTCTTTTTATTCTTCGACTTTGATGGAGTCAGTAGGACATCCTTCTTGTGCGTCACGAACATCGTCATGAAGATCTTCTGGTACATCCGCTGTACCTGTATTATCATCTAATGTTACAAAAGCAATTCCATCTTCGTCATAATCATAAACATCTGGTGCTGTTGCCCCGCAAGCACCACATGCAATACATGTGTCCTTATCTACCCAAGTACGCATGATTAAGATCTCCTTCCGGTATGTAGCCTAAGAACTTCATAAACCATTGTAGAATGATTCCGTATATATTGCAACAAGGAAAAATTCAAGAGCAATCCAAGCCTCAGTGATATTAGGAGGTACCAATTGTAAGGGAAGATTCCTTCTGATTTTGTACAAACATGGAACCAATCCTTCTATCATATAGTGAAAAAGGGGAGGGATGGTGTTGAACCATACAAGAAATATGATCATAATTGTTTTGGCTACTTGTATATCATTGTATTTATTCCCCAAACAAGATAGCTTTTGGGCTTATTTAAGTGTAACATATTACGTTTCAGTTTGTGGTATGCTAGTAGCGCTTTTCTTAACACTTCAACATTTGCGGAAATGGGTTAACTATATCTCCATGACAGATTTTGAAGCAAAAAACTGTTTTGTGGTTATATTTTATGCAAGTATTCCTCTGTTACTCTTCCTGTTTCTTCCTATACACACTGTTATCTTCTTTTTTTGGTTTGTATGTTACCAATGGAGGGAATGGAAGAAGCATAGAAATGTGATACTTCTGGAAAAAAAGCAACCAATCAAACAGAAGTGATGTATCATTTATAGCATTTTTTCTGGTGTTCATGTATCATAATAGTAGAAAGAATGGAGACTTGGAGAAGGAACAATTTTTTCTCTAAACACATACAATAAGAATGTAAAGGTCTCCAGCGAGGGAGGGTAAGAGCCATGCGTGTCGAACGTCTAGGTGGGGATAAGGTCCGTTTCTTTTTGACTTTAGATGATTTAATGGATCGAGGAATTGAGAAAGAGGATATGTGGCGTGATATCCCCAAAGTGCATGAACTATTTAATGATATGATGGAACATGCATACCAAGAGTTAGGCTTTGAGATTGCTGGGCCTTTAGCCGTAGAGGTATTTGCCTTACCAGCGCAAGGGATGGTAGTTGTCGTAACAAGGGGTCGTGTCCCTAAATCAGAAAATGATGACTTTGATGGCAGCGATGTTTATGAGCTAGAGGTAACGATGGAAGAGAGTGATCGTATCGCTTTCCGTTTTAGCGACTTTGAATACTTGATTCAAGCTGCTCTCCGTCTTGAACCGTTAGTGAAACAAGCAGGTCAAGTGTATCATTATAAAGATAATTATTATCTCTTATTTGGTGATGAATTACCTGCTTCCCGTTTAGAAGGCGTTATTGCGATCTTACTAGAATTCGGTGAACCTTCCACTACAACAGATGTATTTTTAATGGAGTATGGAAAAGTAATATGGAAAGATAATGCAATACAAGAGATTATCCACTATTTTAGTTGATTTCATAGAGATGCCATGCGCGCTTTGCAGCGCGTTTTTTTATGTCATTTATTGATTTTTATATTCAATTTGTAGTAATGTGAAAAGGGTGTTTTAATCGTTTTTATCTTCTATTCGTTCATCTTTTTTCACAGGCTTTTTCCTATTAGAGAAGTGGTGTATACTGTTCACGTGATTGAGTAAGTGATTAGAGTTCGATAACATACTGAGGTGGTTAGGATGGGACAAACAATAGCGAAAGGTCAAGAAGAAAATCTAGATGTACTAGTTTCTACACAAACAGTTGTTAAAAATGCATTGGACAAACTTGGTTATCCAGAGGCGGTATACGATTTACTGAAAGAACCAATGCGTATTTTAACCGTCCGTATTCCGGTTCGTATGGATGATGGGAAAGTAAAAGTATTTACTGGTTACCGGGCGCAGCATAATGATGCTGTAGGTCCAACAAAAGGTGGAGTTCGCTTCCATCCAGATGTTACGGAATCAGAGGTTAAGGCTCTGTCCATTTGGATGAGTTTGAAGGCGGGAATTGTGGATTTGCCTTATGGTGGAGGTAAAGGTGGAATTATCTGTGATCCTCGTAACATGTCATTTGGTGAATTGGAGCGTCTTTCTCGTGGATATGTACGTGCAATAAGCCAAATTGTAGGACCAACCAAAGATATCCCAGCTCCTGATGTGTTTACCAACTCACAAATTATGGCTTGGATGGTTGACGAGTATAGCCGTATTCGTGAATTTGATTCCCCAGGGTTTATTACTGGGAAACCACTAGTACTTGGTGGATCACGTGGACGTGAAACAGCTACTGCAGCTGGTGTGACCATCATGATTTATGAAGCCGCGAAAAAGCGCAATATTGATATCAAAGGTGCTCGTGTTGTCATCCAAGGTTTTGGTAATGCGGGAAGTTTTCTTGCTAAATTTATGCACGATGCTGGGGCAAAAGTTGTGGGTATATCTGATGCATATGGAGCACTACATGATCCAGATGGTTTAGATATTGATTATTTATTAGAACGTCGTGATTCGTTTGGAACAGTTACGAAATTATTTAAAGAAACCATTACAAACGAAGAGTTGTTAGAATTGGACTGCGATATATTAGTACCTGCTGCTGTTGAAAATCAAATCACAGCAAAAAATGCAGCTAACATTAAAGCGAGCATTGTCGTAGAAGCTGCAAATGGACCAACTACTCTTGAGGGAACACGTATCTTAACAGAGCAAGGAGTGCTGCTTGTTCCAGATGTACTAGCTAGTGCAGGTGGGGTAACCGTTTCTTATTTTGAGTGGGTACAAAATAACCAAGGTTATTATTGGTCAGATGAAGAAGTGCAAAATCGTTTGGAACAAATTATGGTACAAGCATTTGAAAATGTTTACCAAGCTGCAGAGTCACGTGGGATCGATATGCGTTTAGCTGCTTATATCGTTGGTGTAAGAAAAATGGCTGAAGCTTCCCGGTTCCGTGGATGGGTTTAAGCATATAATAGAAGAAAATGAAAAGCACCCTATGGGGTGTTTTTCTCATAAGAGGATGACAAGATGGAAGATGTAATAATTATAGGAGCAGGACCATGTGGGTTATCTACTGCCATTGAGCTAAAAAAAGTTGGTTTTAATCCGCTAATTTTGGAAAAAGGCTGTATAGTTAATTCTATATATCATTTCCCACTGGGTATGACTTTTTTTAGTTCTCCCGATAAAATTGAAATTGGCGATATCCCATTCCCTACTGTTCATGAAAAACCAACTCGTGCAGAAGGATTAACTTACTATCGAAGATTAGTAGAACATTTTGAGCTTCGAATTCATCAGTATCAACCGGTTGAGAAGATTAAAGTAGGTTCAGATCATTTTGAGATATGGACCACCTATCGCTCTCAAAAACAAATCTTTCATTCTAAATATGTGGTTGTGGCTACAGGGTATTATGGCAAAGCCAATTTATTAGATGTTCCTGGTGAAAATCTGCCTCATGTAAAACATTACTTCCGTGAGGCACATCCTTATGCTGGACGTAATGTTGTAGTTATTGGTGGGAAAAACTCAGCAATCGATACAGCCTTGGAATTATCTTATGTCCATGCTAACGTGACCATGATATATCGTCAGTCAGCTTTCCAACCAAGTGTTAAATCATGGGTAAAACCATTGATTGAATCAGCAATAAAAAATGATAAAGTAAAGATCTTTTGGGACACTACGGTTGACGAAATAAAGGATGATAGTGTTATTGTTCATCAAAAGGGTAGAAAAATAAAAATCCCTACTGAGTTTGTATTTGCGATGACTGGATATCGGCCAGATGTTACATTGTTGCAGTCTGCGGAAGTTCAGTTTCAAAAGGAATCTACTGTTCCTATTTATTCGAAATCGATGGAAACCACGATTTCCAATTTGTATGTTGCCGGTGTGGTCATATGTGGAAATGAAACGAGTAAAGTCTTCATTGAAAACGGAAGATTACACGGGAAACAGATTGCACAAGGAATTCTGCAGAAAGAATTGATTATAAATTAAAAACTTAATTTCTCATTAGTGAAACCTCCACCTGTGAAAGTGGAGGTTTCGAGTTTTTAATTATGTTTGGTTGGTTTTACCCGTTAGTAAATATTGAACGGTTTTCGTCACACGGTCTACAACTTTAATAATAGGGCCTTTATGTTGGTTGCTTGGACCAGTAGAAGGAGTAGGCTCAGGAACTGGATTGGGTTTTTCTGTTTTGGGAGGTGTGTTGTTAGGTTCATTTTCGTTACTTGGTTTAGGCTGAGTGGGAGGTTTTTTAGATTTCTTTTTTGAAATAGTAATTTTCGATTTTGTTGTTTTTGTTTGTGTTGTTTGATTCGAATTGGTGTATTGCTCGATTGGATTTGGATTTTTCGCCAAAGCTTGGTAATTAGGAGCCTTATTTTCTTCAACGGGAGTTGTTGGAATAGTAGAATTTATCTTCACTTCTACCGTTTTTGCTATTGGTTTTTTTCTAGGGATATCTTTATAATTTTCTTTTGGTGTAAAGTTCACTGCAATGTTCATCTTATCTTCTGTTTTAGCATCAAATCCCATTTGGGTTTGTCCAATAGCATATGCAATCGATAATCCAACTCCCAATGAGGCTACGATGGTACCAATATACCAAAGCCAATGGGTTTTGGGTCTTTTTCGTTTTAATTCCATTATAGGGCGGTCAGATTTGGTCAAACTTATTCCTCCTAGGACAATCGATTATCTCCCATTAAACAAAATCTATTGTTTCTTTTCAAGGTTTTCTGATTAATTTCGTTACTTCTTCACAAAAAACAGACAACTAACCAGCTGTCTGTTTATAAGGAAATGGGATCAAGGTATGAACTTGGGTTTTATCTATCAAGATGGATAGGAGTTGTTTTTCAAATGTGTCATTATCATAGTAATTTCGTTTATGAAATAGCTCTTTCAATTTCTCTTGATTTTGGGGACCGTTCATGACCGTTTGATATAAGATCATTTTTCAGCAGCTCCCGTTGCTTTATTATATTAAAGTATAAAACATTTTTAATATAATGTGTATATTCTTACGGATAATTTTCACATAAATAACTTATTTTTTTTGCTCATTTTGTCCACACTTACATTGGAGGTGGTTGGACATGAATGAACAGAGTAAATTTATTGTAAACATTGAATGTAGTCATTGCGGAGAAAGATTTATATTGAAAGGAAGAATGAAAAAAGGGAAAGTGGAAACAGGATTCAAAAGATGTGTGTGTGACAATCAAGATGAATTTGATATTTCTCAAGAGGAGCTAAGTTAGCTCCTCTTTTTTGTATAAGGATATGAATATCAGCTCAAAATACAAAAGAATGTAAACCAGCTTCGTAGTAGAAATAAATTCAAAGGATGTAAGGAGGTTAAGAAAGGTGAAGAAATTGGTCTTCTTACCCCTATTATTCATAATTGGTGTCTTCCTCATGGTCGGCTCTCAATCTACATATGCAGGAAACGCAGGGAAGAGTAGTAGTGGTTTTTCACAAAATGATATTCGTTTAATCGCAAATGCAGTTTTTGGAGAGTCAAGAGGAGAGCCATATGTAGGTCAGATTGCGGTGGCTGCTGTTATTTTAAATAGATTAGAAGACAAGCGCTTTCCAAATACTGTATCAGGAGTTATCTTTCAGCCGGGTGCATTTACTGCGGTAGCGGATGGGCAAATATATTTAACACCGAATGCGAAAGCAAAAAAAGCGGTTATGGATGCGATTGATGGTACAGATCCTACAGGAGGTTGTAGCTATTATTTTAATCCCCAAACCGCTACTTCTAAATGGATTTGGTCGAGACCACAAGTGAAAAAGATTGGAAAACATATTTTTTGTCGATAGGAGTGATTTACATTGTATAGAAAAATTTCGGCTTTTTTATTTCCGGTTACTCTCCTTGCGTTAGTTGCAACTGGCATTTGGGGCTATTATGAAAGTCAAGACAAAGATTCTATTTTAATTAAAGCGGAAAATCAATATCAAAGAGCATTTCATGAGTTAAATGACCATATGGATCAATTGGATGCAGAGATGGGGAAATCGTTAGCGATAAATTCAGCAAAACAAACAACAACTTCTATGACAAATGTTTGGCGTTTGACCTATGCAGCACAAAACGATATTGGACAGTTACCAATGACATTGATGCCTTTTCATAAGGCTGAAGAGTTTTTAAGTGACCTGGGAACTTTTTCGTATAAAATTGGAGTACGTGACCTTCATGTCAATCCAATGAGTGCAAATGAATGGAAATCACTTCAATCATTATACAACCATCAAAAAGAAATTCGGAGTAACCTTCATCAACTACAATCTAAAGTATTGGATAAAAATCTGCGTTGGATGGATGTAGAATTAGCTTTAGCATCAGAAGATAAGAAAATGGATAACACAATCATTGATGGATTTCACAAAGTAAACAAAATGGTAGAACAATATCCAGAAGCAGATTGGGGACCTACTGTTAATAATCTAAAAGTAAGACAAAAAGAAAAGTATAGCCACTTAAAAGGAAAGACGATCACACCAGAAGAAGCAAAACGAGAAGTATCACGGTTGCTAAATCGTCCAACAACAAAAAATATGTCCGTGGTTCTAAACAAAAAAGGTGACTACCAAACTTACAGTGTTCGCTATCCGTTAAAATCAGGAGATGTATACACGGATGTTACAAGAATTGGTGGTAAAGTCGTATGGATGATTGATGAGAGGGCAGTCGGAAAAAGGAAGTTGAATTATGAACAGGCTGAAGCTGGTGCTAGACGTTTTCTTACAAGACTAGGTTATCCCAACATGTCAGTTATCTCTTATAATCAAACCGATAATGTGCTTTCCTTAAATTATGTTCATCGTGAAGATGAAGTGTTGGTTTACCCACAAGCATTAACAGTTAAAGTTGCTTTGGATAATGGGAATATTGTTGGAATGCATGCAGCTGAATATGTCTTCAATTTTCATGAGACAGTAAAAGGAAAGCCAAAGTTAAGCCAAGCTGCTGCTCAGAAATTCGTTAGTCCTCGGTTAAAGATTCAAAAAGGAAACCTTGCTTATATTTATGGAGAAGATGGTAATGAGGCTTTATGCTATGAGTTCCTTGGTACAATTAATAAAGAACAATATCGTGTCTTTATCAATGCACAAAATGGAAATGAAGAATTTATTGAGAAAATCACGAAAGCAGATATTTCACAGGTTTAAGAGAATCATTATTCCTTTCTATGCAATCCATTGAATCCCTTTTGCCCCTTGCAAGTTCGACAAAGTATAGTATAATACCTGTAGAACGAGCACGAATGTTTACATAAATATGATGTTTTGTCGGGTTGAAGTCTATCGATGGATTGCATTAGCTAGATGATAATAAGTTCATCGCTTTGAGCAGGCTAAAAGACCTGCTCATTTATTTTTATGCTTGGAGAAAGGATCGACTAATATGTTGCCCATTCAGGTAGCAATTGATGGTCCAGCTGGTGCTGGTAAAAGTACAGTTGCTAAGTTGGTAGCAAAACAACTTGGTGCAAAGTATATCGATACAGGTGCTATGTATCGGGCAGTTGGGTGGCTAGTTTCAACCAATCATGTTGATGTAAAGGATGAGGAACAGGTTCTTCGTTTGGCTGAATCACTGCGTTTTTCATTTACAGATTCAGGCATACAAGTAAATGGTTTCCAACTTACGAATGAGATACGAACTGAGCAAATTTCAGCATTTGCATCCGCCATCGCTAAAATAGGCGGGGTAAGGGAAGTACTCGTAGAGAAGCAACGTCAACTTGCTGGGTTAGAGTCAGTCGTAATGGATGGAAGAGACGTTGGGACTCATGTTTTACCAAATGCAAATATAAAAATATTCTTAACAGCATCTGTAGAGAAACGTGTAGAACGGCGATTTAAGGAGTTGAAAAGAAAAGGCGAGCAACCTTCCTTAGAAACACTTAAACAAGAGATTATGGATCGCGACCATAATGATAAAAATCGTCAGTTTGCTCCTCTATGCAAAGCTGAAGATGCCATTCTTCTTGATACTACTGAATTAACGATGGACCAAGTGGTTGATCAAATACTTCAGTTATGTCGCACCAAATTAGGCGGTGAAGAGTAGTATGAAAGAGAGTAGAGGATGGTATTTGTTTTTTAGAGGATGTTTTCGACTCCTTTTTGCTTCTATTTTTCGGTGGAAGATAGAAGGCCATGAACATGTCCCCAAAGAAGGCTCTGCAGTTATTTGCTCCAATCATATAAGTTTGTTAGATCCTCCGTTGGTTGGTAGTGCATGTAAACGAGAAATTCACTTTATGGCGAAAGAAGAATTATTTCATTTCCCGGTATTATCCTATTTTTTACCTAAGATTCTAGCTTTTCCAGTAAAACGTGGAACAAGCGATATGAAAGCGATTAAAACTGCGATTAAGATTCTACGGAATAACGAATTATTTGGTATATTTCCTGAAGGGACACGAAAGAAAGCAGATGAACCGGAAGAAGCCGAAGAAGGTGCGGTTTTTATTGCGCTAAAAGCAAAAGCACCAATCATTCCTGTAGCTCTTATAGGACCGTATCGCATTTTCCGTCCAGTACGAGTAGTTTTTGGAGAACCAATTGATACGACTCCATATACGGCGGGCAAAATTAATAAAGAAGTGATAACAGAAGTTACACAGATTATGATGGATAGGATTCAGGATTTGGTGAATCAGCATCGGTAAGTGGATCATAATGTGAGTAGGAAGTATTTGCTCAGTGATCATTACAATATATATTTGGCACATTTGGTTATCTCATGGAGGAGGTCTGTCAGCATGTCAGAAGAAATGAAAGCAGAATTTGTGCAAGTTGGAGACATTGTTACAGGAAAAGTTGTGAAAGTGGAACAAAATCAAGCATTAGTTGATATAGGTTATAAATCGGAAGCTATTCTACCTATTTCGGAAGTATCCAGTTTGCATGTAGAACAAGTTGCAGATGAGGTACAAGACGAGCAAGAATTACGAGTAAAAGTAATTCGATACAATCAAGAAGAAGACCAATTTGTTGTTTCTAAGAAAGCAGTAGATGCGGAATCAGCTTGGGAAGCTTTACAAGAAAAATTTGAATCTGGTAAGTCAATCGTAGCGACAGTTGCCGATGTAGTAAAAGGTGGGCTTGTGGTTAATGTTGGAATCCGTGGTTTTATCCCTGCATCTCTAGTAGAACTTCGATTTGTAGAAGATTTTTCTGAATACAAAGGGAAAGAATTAGAACTAAAAGTTGTTGAACTCGATAAAGAAAAGAACAAATGTATTTTGTCACGTAAAGCAGTGTTAGAAGCAGAAGCAAATCAAAATAAAGAACAGACACTCAATAGTATTGAAGTTGGATCTGTTTTAGAAGGAACCGTTCAGCGCATCACTGATTTTGGTGCATTTATTGATATTGGTGGTGTAGATGGGTTGGTTCATGTTTCGGAAATCGCTTGGCACCGTGTTGGGCATCCATCTGAAGCAGTGAATGTTGGCGATAGTGTTCAAGTAAAAGTACTCAAAGTAGATCGTGAAAATGAACGTATCAGTTTGAGTATGAAGGAAACACAAGAAGGACCTTGGCAACAAGTGGCACGAGAAATTCAAGTGGATGATGTGGTTAAAGGTGAAGTAAAACGCCTTGTATCATTTGGCGCATTTGTAGAAGTATTTCCTGGTGTAGAAGGACTTGTTCACATTTCCCAAATCTCTCATCACCATATTGGAACCCCATCAGAAGTACTAAAAGAAGGCGAAGAGGTTCAAGTGAAGGTATTGGATATTCAACCTGATCAAAAACGAATTAGCCTTAGTATCAGAGATGTTTCTGAACAACCGGCACCTGTGAAGAAAGAAACAAAAGAAACTGTAAAAGAAGATAATAGTTCTTTCGGAGTTACTCTTGGTGACATGTATCCAGAGCTTCGCAATCTCAAATAAGGTATGATATCAGTTACAAAAAACCTAGCTAGTAATGCTAGGTTTTTTGTATTTGTAGGATAAAATAAGTTTTTTATCCATATGACTTTGAAAAACGATTGGTAAGACTATACATCGGGGCACTGGATGAATTTTAGTGGTGTGTCTTTTTACGATGAATCAGCATCAAAAGGGAATAGAGTACCTGGGTGCAGAAACAACATCAGTATAACTGACGTTGGGTGGGTAAATGTCAGCCTGCTTAGATGTATCGTCGCGCGAAGATCAGAGGTGCTCTCGTATGACTGGACAGATACAAGCCCCTACCTTTAAGCGTCAGCGTAGTTGGCGGGTTGTTGATAAAGAAATATATGACATGCACCTTTTGCACGTATTGGTATCATAGAAAGGATTCAATGGTTTTCTCCATTTTGGTTCTCTATGCTTTTGTAGAGAAAATCAATCTTCATTTTTTTATGTAAGTAGTTATTTTGTGTAAAGAAAAATAGAGCAGGGGAAATTTTATAAATATAGATAAACCTTGGAAATACAAAGAAGTAGTAAAGTAATTAAAAAAAATGGGGATATACGAAAAAATAATAGCAATGGTAATACAGACAAATGAGATGATAAAGGGAAAATACTTATATTTATGTATACTAGCCCTCAAAGTTTTTACAAATAATTTGGGATGCGAGGTAGTTTAAAAGACAAAGTTTAATTAACGAGCACAAGACAATACAAGTATGGTAAGAGGATCGATATTTTTCAAAAATTCTCCTGTAGAAACAAATCGAAGATATTCCAATTGGGGGAATCGTATTCGTTTTGTAAGGTGGTGCCCAAATTCCAAAAATGAGTATAACCAATGTTGAATATTGATAAATGTAGTCAACAAAGCAGCTAAGGTTAAAGCTACTATAGGAGATTTTTTTGTTTTAAACTCAGGAGCAAGGAACAAGAACAGCACAATATCGCCTGTCCAATTTAGGGTTAATAAGGAAGATTGATCCATTTTGTCCCAGCCAAAATGGAATATCATGTGCATCATGGAATAATCAAACTCAGGTGTACTTAATACAAGAGCTGTAAAAAAAGGAAATTATCATAAATTCTGTAAAAAGTATGTCATTCATATTTATTACTGTTTTGAATCCTAACGATACAATCAAAGCAACGGAGAATATCAGAACAATATTACCGGTTAAAATTAGTCTCAGATAACAAAGAAATAAGCGATTTGACTTGAATCTTACGATAACGATTGAGGAAGAAAAAGATGTAGTTCGTGAGTTTATTACGTTTATCCGAACTGATGATAGGTATACTTTTTATTCCCATGCCAAGTATTACTTTTCCCCTGTCAAAGATTTGATCAAATTGTCCTTTACAAGGGGTGGAATGAGTGGAATTTACGGATGTCAAACGATGGGGTAAAGAATTATCAAAATATTTTGTTTAAAATTATGAGTACGAAAATTATATCAAGCAAAAAAATAAATTTCGTTTGGCAAGAACTCGGTTTGACCTTATCACCGCTATTCATTTGCTGCAACTTGAAGGAGAATCTTTACCCACATAAAGCAAATAAACCCTACAACTGACGCCAAAAAATATACAGATGCTTTGTGAATTTATTGTATAGGTGAAAACGGAGATGTTTGTCAACTGCATATAACCATGATCAGTGCAATCGCCGAGTTTGAGCAAGAAAAAACGAGTAGATGGAATTTATTAAGGGAAGAAGGGGGAAACAAAGGTTGCTGGAAACAAAAAAATAACATATGTGACACTACAAACCGATCAGGAACTTTGACGATCAAACTATTACATGCAGAGAAAACACAGTTAGAGGAAACTGCCATGGAAATAAAAGGAGCAAATTGTGATATTTTTGCCCCACCAAATAAGGCAAACGAGAGAAGAATATTTCTCATCTCAGAAAGAGCTTTGTTATTAGTCTGAATTTTCCACTATGATAGAATAGACAACCATCCACAATCACATAGAAAGAGACCATAACATGGGTGCTAAAAAGCTTTCGATTCCAAGGTTTCACATGTGGGAAGTTACTGCCTATTATCCGGTAGTGGAGCGTGTTTTCCAGGATGGGGATAATGCAACTTACTTCGATTCCAATGTAAACGAGAAGGATTACTCCTTGCAAGTTACCAAAACTCGTGTAGCTGTAATTTGTGGCTTAGGACTTATTTGTGTTACCAATCGTCCACAGATGATTCTAATGATCTAACATTCGATGGGAAGAAAATGGCTACGGTAAAGCGAGTGAAGTAAGTTGTCTGTGTTTCTGGGTAGTTTCCAAGCGAGCTATCCAGAAACACCAAATGTAACCTAATTCAGGGACGTGAAGAATAAATTGAACATTGGCACTGTTTCTCATATGATAAAAAGGTAACGGCATTACTCCCGCACTGAAAAGAGAGATCATGTCCAACTCCTTGCTGAAGTTCCAGTGGGACATCAATGTACTCTTCCCATTTATCCCTTCTTTTTCTGCTTTCTATTTCATTTGAGTTCCCTCGCCCCATTTGATTTGATACGAGAAAAGAGGCAATTTTCTTTAAGCGAAAAGAAGAAACCACCAAAAGGTTCCATGGCATAATGGTGGGAGATAAAAATAGAAATCCTATAAAATGGATGCGTGATACAAAAGATTCTAAATGTTGCTCTTGGTACAAAAGAGGAAAACCAATACCGTCTAGTTGTCAGTGAAATTGGGGTTCTATTGAAGACATAATCTGGGGTATCCAAAAAAGTAAAAAGTAGTAAAAAAACGGTGTAATTCAAATGGAACAACTCCTAAAAACCTTTTTGATATGTAGTTTTTCGATATTATAATACTTATACAACTTATTTTGGAATGAAGTTGTTGCTGTTAAATTCTGAATATTATGTTATTTTATAATCTGATAAAACTTCCCATTTTGTGGTGCTTTTGTTTTATCTACAGCTTATTTATCCATACTACGTATTAAGAGGTGATAGTTGTGTCTACTTTTATACCTTTGGTTATTTTAATTTTACTTTCATCGGGCTGGTTTACTTTTTTGCCTCATCAGCTCGACATAGCGAAACAAAATATCATAATTTATTTGGCTATTATTAGTTGTGCCTCACTGTTACCACCTATTTCAATTACATCGTTTATGGATATACATCTCGATTATCTTTGTTTATTTATTCTTTTCCTTTTTTTATTAAAGCGAATTCCACTTGATCGATTAGCTACGTTGATTAGTTTAATGATCATGTTAGGAAGTTTTTTATTTTTATTTCATGAAGTATCTCGAACAGCATTATGGTGGAGATCTTTTACCTTTCAGTGGTTTACCATTTTTTTATCAATTGGCGAAGCTATAATATCTACTAGTTTGATCATCGAGCAGTTCTGCTTGGTGTTTGGCGGTTTATTGATTACACAGTGCGGGCTCTACTATCTTTATCATGATCGTCTTAGTCCAATGGTAATTCCAGGGTTGGGTGCATCGGATACGTTTTGGATTACAGTAAGCATTTTAATCATAGTAAAAAAATTACAACTTTGGGTTCCTACTATTCAAAAAAACTGGAGGTTGGCATATTGGACAAAGAAACGTTAGCGATCACTTTGGGGATTATTTTTGGTTTTGCTGCTAGATTGCGATTATTACAGAGTGATTATCGTCAATATCCTACCTATCCTCATGGTCAAGTCATTCATTTAGCACTAGGTTTGATTGCTTCTGCTCTAGGGGCTGTTGCTATTCCTGCTTTGTTAAAACCGGATTATACAGCAGTTACTTTTCTAACTTTAGCTGCTCAACAATTTCGTGATGTACGCAATATGGAAAGAGAAACGCTACAAAAATTAGATGAAACTGAATTGGTACCCCGGGGATTTAGTTACATAGAAGGAATAGCGATGGTTTTTGAAGGGAGAAACTATATTGTTATTCTCGCTGCTCTTTTTACGAGCGCAGCGGTCATGTTTGGTGGGTGGATTACTGGTGTGGTAGTAGGTATTGTTGCAATCGTCTTGTCGAGTTTGTTGAAATCAGGGAAAAATATGGGTCAAATCGGTGCAGTGTATGAAGTGCCTCTGCGTGTCGAAGGAGCAAGTTTGTATGCAGCAGATATTTATTTGATGAATATTGGATTACCAGATAACAGGAAACGAATCTTAGAAAATGGAGTAGGTATTGTCATAGAACCTTTGAATGCGAGTAGTAGAATAACCATTTCTAATCTTGGTCAACGCCAAGCTATATTACACGATGTTTCTTCTATTCTTGGAGTTACAAGAGATTCTGGTGAACCAGCTCTCACGCCTCTTGCAAAACTAGATTTAAAAGATGGGCGCTTAGGATTAGTGACACTTCCCCAAGAAAAGAATATCCCAAAGATAATCCAAGTTATTAAAAATGTCCCAGTACTGGAAAGTGCAGTCCGAAAGCCAAACCAATTTGATGCCAAAAAGCAGGTGTAACGATGAATGAGAAAATATTAGCTATTATAACAACAGCACCAGATCTTGTGGCAGGTGGTGGTTCTCCTGTTTTTGTGACAAAGGATGAAGAAGAATTATTAGAAAGAGCATTCCTTTTAGAAAAAATATTAGATGCGATGGTACACAAATTAAATGAGTCTACCTATATCATCGTGAAACATTAACGGTTGAAGTCAGAACCCTCGATAGGTAAACTGTATGAGGAAGACTTTGATATTCAAAGTGATAAATGAAGTGAGGAAGTTAAATGAGCTTACCAGTTGTAGCAATTGTAGGTCGCCCAAATGTGGGGAAATCAACTATATTTAATCGATTAGCAGGCGAGAGAATTGCCATTGTTCAGGATGAACCTGGAATTACAAGAGATCGAATCTATACCCAGAGTGATTGGAATGGGGAACGGTTTCATGTTATTGATACAGGTGGTTTGGAGTTCGGTGAGCAAGATGAGATTTTAGACCATATTCGTAACCAAGCTGAATTGGCCTTAGAGGAATCGGATGTCATTTTATTTGTAGTCGATGGCAGAGAAGGTATAACATCCGGTGATGAAGAGGTAGCGCGTTTATTGCATAAGACCAATAAACCAGTGATCATTGTAGCAAATAAAATTGATCACCATAAACATGCAGATTTAGCATATGAATTTTATCAGCTTGGTTTTGAACATGTAGTAGCTGTGTCTTCTTTGCATGGAACTGGTACAGGAGATATGTTAGATTTAACGGTGTCCTTGTTCCCTGAAAAGATAGAAGAGACATACGATGAGGAAACCATAAAAGTCTCTTTGATTGGTCGCCCCAATGTGGGAAAGTCATCGTTGGTCAATGCTATTCTAGGAGAAGAGCGGGTTATTGTTAGTCCAGTAGCTGGCACAACAAGAGATGCAATTGATACACCATTTACCCATGATGGAGAGTCTATTGTATTAATTGATACAGCGGGTTTGCGTAAACGCGGAAAAGTATATGAATCGATTGAAAAGTTCAGTGTACTACGTGCGATGCAAGCAATTGAGCGATCAGATGTATGTCTAATTGTACTAGATGGAGAACGTGGGATTGCAGAACAGGATAAGAAAATAGCAGGATATGCACATGAAGCAGGTCGTGCAGCTATTTTTGTCGTAAATAAATGGGATGCGGTAGAAAAAGATGAAAAAACGATGGATCGATTTCGAAAAGAAATTCGTTTTCAATTTCAATTTATGTCTTATGCACCCATTTTGTTCACCTCTGCAAAAACAAAGCAGCGAGTCGGTAAAGTTTTACCGAAAGTGAAAGAAGTAGCTGAACAACATGCAATGCGTATATCTACTTCTGTTATTAATCAGGTCATGCAAGATGCCATTACGATGACGCCTCCCCCTTCGGATAAAGGAAGAAGATTTAAAGTGCAGTATGCTACACAAGTAGCCGTAAAACCGCCAACTATGGTACTGTTTGTCAATGACCCAGAACTTGCGCACTTTAGTTACTTACGATATTTAGAAAACCAGCTTCGGGAAGCATTTGCATTTGAAGGGACACCCTTAAAAATATTGTTACGCAAAAAGAACAAATGATGAGGAGGACCTATGGACGTATTATCGATCATATCTGTTGTACTTGCTTATTTCATCGGGTCTATCAGTTTCAGTTATTTAATGGCTCGATGGGTGAAAGGTGTTGACATTCGAGAACACGGAAGTGGAAATGCAGGTGCAACGAATACACTTCGGGTCTTGGGGAAAGGACCAGCTGTTGTTGTATTACTTTTGGATGCTTTAAAAGGTGTATTAGCGATTTACATTGGATATTTGCTCTCTGGAGAGAGTCATTTTGTTCTAGCTCTGTGTGGGATGATGGCTATTTTTGGTCACAATTGGCCTATTTTTCTTCGATTCCGTGGAGGAAAAGGGGTAGCAACAACAATAGGTGTCGTGATTTCATTAATGTTTTATGCTGGCCTTATTACTGGAATTATCGCTATTCTTCTTATTGTGCTTACACGGTTTGTTTCACTGGGTTCATTGGTATTTACCATCGGTTTGCCATTTGCTGTATTGGCTCTTCAATCCCATTATCCGGTACCATATCTCTGGCTGAGTATTGTTATTGCTGCGCTTGCTATTGTCAGACATAAACGAAATATCAAAAGTTTATTTCAAGGTACAGAACGGAAAATTGGACAGACAGAAGGAGAGAAACAATGAAGCAAATTGCAGTTATAGGTGCAGGTAGCTGGGGAACGGTTTTGGCAAACGTACTTGCAGATAATGGTCATGATGTTACCTTATGGGCAAGAAAAGAAGAGATTGCAAATGAAATAAATACATTTCATCGCAACCATGCATATCTGGTAGAAGCAGAATTTCATCCAAACCTTACCGCTAGCAGCTCTCTTGAAGCGGTAGTAAAGAACAAAGAAGTTGTTTTATTTGTTGTACCATCTCATGCCATGCGGGATATGTTAATTAAAATAAAACCATATGTACGAACGGATGCACTTCTTATACATGCAACAAAAGGTTTTGAACAAGAATCATGGAAACGAATGTCTGAAGTGATCGCAGAGGAATTACCAGAATGGCATGATAAAATCGTTGTTTTATCAGGTCCTAGTCATGCAGAAGAGGTAATTAGAAGATCCCCAACCACGGTCGTTGTTGCTTCTTCCTGTCAAGATAGTGCTGAATTAACACAAACGATCTTTATTAATTCTTATTTTCGTGTATATACCAATCCAGATGTAGTTGGAGTAGAAATTGGCGGTGCACTAAAAAACATCATCGCATTGGCAACTGGATTAGCAGATGGATTAGGCTATGGAGATAATGCAAGAGCAGCTTTAATGACGCGAGGTCTAGCTGAAATAGCTCGAGTTGGATCCGCAATGGGCGCTGAGCCAATTACTTTTGTAGGTTTGGCTGGTGTTGGAGACTTGATAGGTACTTGCACAAGTAAACATAGTCGTAACTGGCGCGCGGGTTATGCTATTAGTCAAGGTAAGAGTTTATCTGAGGTTTTATCGGAGATGAAGATGGTCGTAGAAGGCGTGAAAACAACACGTGCTGGACATGCACTAAAAGAAAAATATAATATCGAAATGCCCATTACGGAGCAACTATATGCTGTACTATTCCAAGATAAAGATCCAAAACTTGCAGTGGAAGATCTGATGAATCGAGGAAAAACAAGAGAATTACAAGAAATGGCACAAGGTTGGTAAATTTTTTTTAAGATTGTAATACCGGATGATGAGGCAAAAACATACTCTAAGAGTAGCTTGAAACATTATCCTATAAACACTTGAGCATAAGTGGATCTGGGACAGGGATCAGTTCACTTTGAACAAAGTTGTGATGTAGGGTGATAAGAAGATAAAAAGGGTAAAGCCTTATGGCCTTACCCTTTTTCTTCTGACATTTCGCCTTTTTCCAGCAGTAGCTCTATTCTTTGCAACATGTGGTTTTGGTGTAGTTGTTTGTGTAGCGGCTGGTTTTGGGGCAAACATCTGGGTAAATATACCTTTCATCATGGGGGATTGCAGTATACTTAATACTTTACCCATATCTATATATTGCAGCAAACGTAAAAATGGGGAACGCGGTGGTGGCATTTTTGGTAATTTAATGATTGGTATTTCTTCATCTTTAAATTCATTTTTAAAATCGTTCTTACTGACAGGTGGTTTTGGTAACTGAGGCACGAAAGGTCCTTTGCCGGCTCGGATATTTCTCCCTACCGAAAACAAGCTGGTTGTATGATCCATCATAGATTCTAGGCGCTGTAATGATTGGCTCAGATCATGAATCGTAGAACGAAACGAGACAAATCCATCCATTAGCTTTAGAATGTTTATGTTGGGCAGTCCAGTTTGGGTAGGAAGAGGTTTGCGAGCGATATGGGCTGTAGGTACTCTAGGACGTCTCGTGCTTCTTTTTGATCGTACAGGAGACGATTTCACTGTTACTCCTCCATTCAGGCGTTAGTCCATCTATCATATGCAGGGCTTACGCCGTGAGTCTGGACTGCTATCTCGTAATGGATGATAGGCAATTGCGGAATTGCTTATGAGTAGAAAGGAATGGCAAAAATGGAACTAATGGCAACTATTTTTTTTCTCATCTTGGTTAATTTTTTGATCGCATTTGCGAGGCAACAAAGAAAGGGTTGGCTACGTGTTCTTTTGTTTTTTATCGCAACGATGACATTATTAGTGGCGGTCTTATTTGGAATTAGAGCTTTATAGGAGGGTACAATTTCAACGACTCGCCACCTAAGAGGTGGAAGATTGTAACGATCCAGTCATGCGAGACTCTGACCTTAAATGGAGTTACATCGGTGCAGGTTGACAGTTACCCATTTTCTATCAGTCATGATGATACAGGACCTGTGTTTAGGTACTCCAATTCCCGAAGTGCAGAACCTTCCGATAACTTGTACAACTCCCTGGATACAGTTGTCAAAGTATAAGGAGTGTCTGATAGCAAAAAGTGCCCAACGGTTTTCTCCATATATTCAACAATCCTACTTGGAAAGGAGTACGACAGGAGAAAAAAATGTGGTTCTAAGCATCCCACAAGGATATATCGAACCACGACGCCATTCCTCCCCTACTTGTAGAACTCGAGGTATCCTGTCGGTAAAAATAATGAAACGATTTTTTTCTGTATCAATTGCAGTACTTTGTTTTTTGGTGCTATCTGGTTGCATGTATCCGAATGAAGAACGACAACAACTTGCAGAAGTGGACAATCATATAGCTAGAGTCCAATCTCAATCCGAGCAGTATTTACAACAAAACAAAAACCTGCCATATAAATATGTACCAGATGATCGGAAATTTACAACCCATTATCAAGTTGATTTTCAATTACTTCCTGAGATTCCCATGACCGCATATGAAAAAGGTGGAAACTTCATCTATGTGTTCGTTGGTGCAGAAGGAAAGGAGCCACTTGTTCGTTTATTTGATTTACGAGTAAATGATGAAGTGGAGAAAGTGCAATTGGCTGTAACCAACTTTAAGACCAAATATGGTGTTTTACCAATAAAAGCAAAAGAGTCTAATGGATACTACAATGTAGACTTAGATAAATTGAACATGTCCGATATCTCGATCCCATCTCCTTACTTTTCCGATTCCAAATTGCCATTTTTAATGGATAAAAACGGTAAAATTTATTTGGATTACCGTGGTGATGTTACCCGTATTATTCAAACTGCTAAACAAAAACCAGCGCGAAATGAAGATCTCCGTTTATTTTTAGCGAGAAATTCTATTTTTGTACCTGCGTTTTCACCAATCATAAAAATGGGAGAACAAGGAAGGATACTTTTTTTCTCATAAATGCTTACGAGAATCATATGATAAGTGGTAACCAGTAGAGAGGCAGGGGGCTAGATGAATAGTTGGTTGTTTCATCTCATCACCATACCAGGAATTTTTTTACTAGGCTATCTTTATGCAAACATAAGAGTTGTTGCATTCCATACCTCTCAAAAAGAAAGAGGAGAAAAGAGCTACGAATAATAAGTAGCTCTCTTTTTTTGGTAATAAAAAGATATAAATGTATCAATTTGCACAAGAGTAACTAGCCAGCGCCTATGTCTTGCCTTCGCCAAGTTTTCTTTGCAGGTTAATCATATTAAGAGAATGGGCTCATATATTAGTAGCGTATAGCAAAACCGGAGGGAGGGATAAAGCCTTCGCACCGGCAATAAACCCAGCAAAGCATGGACCTTTGAGGAGGGTAATGGATGGAAAAAGTAGATATCTTAAAAGATATTGCTGAACGAACAGGAGGAGACATCTACTTAGGTGTAGTCGGTGCGGTGCGCACCGGAAAGTCGACTTTTATCAAGCGGTTTATGGAACAAGTAGTTATCCCAAATATAGCTGATGCATCTGAGAGGACAAGAGCAATTGATGAACTTCCCCACAGTGGAGCAGGAAAAACCATTACAACAATTGAACCAAAATTTGTGCCAAACCAAGCAATAAATGTATTAGTAGATGAAGGACTTGATGTAAATATTCGTTTGGTAGACTGTGTTGGATATGCAATCGAAGGTGCGAAAGGCTACGAAGATGAGAATGGGCCTCGAATGATTAATACTCCTTGGTTTGAAGAGCCAATAGCATTTCAAGAAGCAGCTGAGGTAGGCACGAGAAAAGTTATTCAAGAGCACTCCACACTAGGGATCGTAGTCACAACAGATGGAAGTATTACTGATATTCCTCGAAGCTCCTATGAGCAAATGGAAGAGCGTGTCGTGGAAGAATTAAAAGAAGTAGGTAAACCGTTTATCATGATTCTTAATTCTGTGCAGCCACAGAGTGAAGAGACAGAACAATTGAGGCTTGAACTGATTGAAAAGTATGATATTCCTGTAGTAGCGGTAAGTGTTGCTAGCATGGGCGAGTCAGAGATCTTAGCAGTGCTTCGAGAAGTATTGTTTGAATTCCCAGTACATGAAGTGAATGTGAATTTGCCGAGCTGGGTAATGGTATTGGAGGATAAGCACTGGTTACGGCAAGAGTTTGAGGTATCGGTCAGAGAAACCGTAAAAGATATTCGCCGTTTGCGTGATGTAGATCGTGTAGTGGGTAAGTTTTATGAATATGAGTTTATCGACAAAGCAGCACTTTCCGGCATGCATATGGGGCAAGGAGTTGCAGAGATTGATCTTTATGCTCCGGACGAACTCTATGATCGAGTATTAACAGAAGTTGTAGGGGAAGAAATCCGCGGTCGAGATCACTTATTACAACTGATGCAGGATTTCTCCATTGCAAAACGTGAGTATGACAAAGTATCCGATGCGTTGCAGATGGTAAAAACAACTGGCTATGGTGTTGCAGCACCAACTTTAGAGGAAATGAGTCTAGACGAGCCAGAATTAATCAAACAAGGAGCACGTTTTGGTGTTCGTCTCAAAGCAACTGCTCCATCCATTCATATGATTCGAGTAAATGTCAATTCGGAATTTGCTCCTATCATTGGAACAGAAAGGCAATCGGAAGAGCTTGTTAATTATTTAATGCGAGATTTCGAACAGGATCCTTTGCGTATATGGGAATCAGATATTTTTGGACGCTCGCTCAATTCCATCGTCCGAGAAGGAATACAAGCAAAGTTATCCATGATGCCTGAAAATGCTCGTTACAAGCTACAAGAAACGTTAGAAAGAATTATAAATGAAGGTTCTGGTGGATTGATAGCAATTATTTTATAGACAGAGAATTTATATAAATACACAAAAAAACAAGCTGTTTCTCTAGGTCTCGATGTAGCAATTAACTTTATTCAACTCTAGGATCTATGGGTTAAATTTAGTAAAAAAAGAGACTCTCGATAGCTGCATGAAAGTATGTGTGAAAAGAGAAGGTCGATAGCTAAAAAACTATTGACCTTATTTTTTTATGTAAAAATAGTGGATAGTACTTGAACTACATGGTTTGCTTGTATTAGTATAGATGTGTCCCACGTATTGTCTCTTTGTTGTGACAATAGGTGATTTGTACAGGAGGTGCGGTTATGAACAAAACCGATCTAATCAACAAAGTAGCAGAAGCTACAGAAACAACTAAAAAAGAAGCTACACAGTCAGTCGAAGCAGTACTATCTGTAATTACTGATGCACTAGGTGCTGGTGAAAAAGTTCAACTGATCGGGTTTGGAAACTTTGAAGTCCGTGAGCGTGCTGCTCGTAAAGGACGCAATCCGCAAACCGGTGAAGAAATTGATATCCCTGCAATGAAAGTTCCTGCTTTCAAACCAGGTAAACAATTGAAAGAAGAAGTGAACAAATAATTCTTCTTTCTGTCCATCGGATGGGACTACATATAAACACAAGGGACCCTTTTCATGGGTCTTTTTGTGTATAAAGAAGGGATTTAATAGATGGATAAACCAAAATTAGAACAGGCAATTAAAATGATATTAGAAGCAATTGGCGAAGATCCCAGCCGAGAAGGTTTATTGGATACACCTGCCCGTGTTGCAAGTATGTATGAAGAAGTATTTGCTGGATTAAAAGAGGAACCAGAAGAGTTATTCTCGGTTGTTTTTAGTGAAGAACATGAAGAATTAGTTCTTGTGAAAGACATACCGTTTTATTCCATATGTGAGCATCACTTGATTCCATTTTATGGTCACGCACATGTTGCTTATATTCCAAAAAGTGGACGAGTTACTGGATTGAGTAAACTGGCTCGTGCAGTCGAAATTTTATCGAAACGTCCCCAGTTACAAGAACGGATAACTGCAACAGTAGCCGATGCGATCATGTCCAAATTAGACCCGCATGGTGTCATGATTATGATTGAGGCAGAACATATGTGTATGACTATGCGTGGTGTCAAGAAACCTGGAGCAAAAACGATAACTACAGCTGTTCGAGGAGTGTTTGCTGAATATCCGGAAAAGCGTGCAGAAGTGTTGTCCATGATACGAACATAGGATACGAAACGAAGTGTATATATAGATCAGTGACCAGCTAAAAAGTTTAGATAAGCTGGTCAAAGACGGGTCGGATATTTGGTTGGTGTCTCGGCTCTCTGGTGCTATGTACCCTTATGAGACAGAGAGATCTCACTCTTTTACAGAGATTCAGCCCAACTTTCCGTCCAGCTCTTCCAGCAAATCAAGCCAGTCCTGTTGACGGAGAGGGTCACCAGCGTACTCGACGATGATTTCGGCTGCCATCTCCGTCCTTAGATCTTGGAAAGACTCACGAAGAGCTCCTTGCATAGCGGGGATAGTAAGGTCATCGAACTGATTATGTTCCGCGATTTCATCAAACTTATCAGACACTTTTTTCCTTCACAGACGACCCATCAGATAAGATCAATATATCATATTGATCTTTGTTGTGAATAGATTGAAAAACAGGAAATGAAGACTTTATTCTTACTTTTATATTGACACTTGGATTTGCTCGTTATAAAATGATATCTGTTCACTTAGAATCATGTATAACGGGCTATGGCGCAGCTTGGTAGCGTGCTTGCATGGGGCGCAAGAGGTCGTCAGTTCAAATCTGGCTAGCCCGACCAAAAAAACCCTTCCTGCATCGGGAGGTTTTTTTTTACCCTATTAGCTAGGAGGGTTCTGTGGAAATGGGAAATCAAGTTGATTATTTTGTAATAAAAGCAAAAGAAAATGGTGTAAACGTCATAGGGCTTACTCGTGGAAAAGACACTCGATTTCATCACTCTGAGAAATTAGATAAAGGAGAAGTGATGATCGCTCAATTTACCGAACACACTTCTGCTGTTAAAATTCGAGGGAAAGCAGAGATCATTACGCCATTTGGAACAGTAGAAACAGATGAATAGAAACGACAGTGGCTAGGGTATATACTCTGGCTTTTGTTATGCAATAAAGGTAAATGAACGATTGTTTCGATTTACAAATTTGTTACAAATGATTTTTCGTTTATACTTATGATATACTATCGAAGATATAGCAAATATAGGGGGACGCTTTAATGACGTCCATACATACAAAACAAGAGGAGATTATTCTTCATCTTTATCAATTAACGGGTCATCATTATTTATTGGAGAGATGTGGGAAACCTAGAATACCGGAATTATTTATAAAAATACTTCAATTAATGCTAACATCTATTCATGAAAATCCGATGCGAATATTTACTTATGGTGTCTCTACTGCTTTGTTACGGATGGGGCTGGTGGTGCACGAGAAAGTTTCTCTGGAAGATGAAAAAGAACGTGATGAGATTCAGAAAAAGCAGTTAACTATTTTAGCTGGAGATTATTACAGTAGCTTATTTTATAAAACGTTGGCCAGCAGTAATGAAATTGCTGGCATGCGTATGTTATCAAAAACAGCTAGTGAAATATGTGAAGCAAGTATGCAACATCATATAGATGGTACTTTTGATCCTTTTTCGCAAGAAGTAAGGACTGGACGGCATCTCATTACGGCTTTAGCCGATTTTTTTCATGTTCAGCAGCAAGTTGAATGGTGTTCTATCTTGTCCTATTTTCTTCATTTGGATCACAATCGAAGTCCAGAAATCGAACGAGAAGATGCTGTGAAATTAATGGACTCCATTGATCATCTTGAAGTCCGAGCTGCATTATATCAAATGCTTTTGGATAGGGAGGTAACCAAATGAAGAACACAGAGGAAATTTCTCTGCATGGAACAGAAAAAGAAAAATATGTACACCAGGTTTTTGAGGATATTGCAGACAATTATGACCAAATGAACAGTATTCTTAGTTTTCGTCGACATCGCGCATGGAGAAAATTCGCAATGAAAAAGATGAATGTTTTACCAGGAGACAGTGCTATCGATGTGTGCTGTGGTACTTGCGATTGGACAATTTCTTTAGCGAAAGCCTCGAAAACGGGGAGTATTATTGGCCTAGATTTTAGTCCAAATATGCTTTCAGTAGGTTATTCCAAGTTGGAAAGAGCTGGATTGAAGGATAATGTAAATTTGATCGAAGGAAATGCGATGGAATTACCTTATCCAGATAATACTTTTGATTTTGCCACGATAGGTTTTGCATTGCGAAATGTACCAGATCTGATACAAGTATTAAAAGAGATGAAACGGGTTGTAAAACCTGGAGGAAAAGTAGTATCCCTCGAATTATCAAAACCTACTTGGAGACCTTTTCGAGCACTGTATTTTTTTTATTTTGGTCGGATCTTACCACTTTTGGGTAAACTATTTGTTAATCGCTATGAGCAATATAAATGGTTACCCACTTCGCTTTTATCATTTCCAGATTATAAAGAATTAGAACAAATGATGAAGCAAGAGGTTGGATTTTCTTCCGTAGAGGTGTATCCTTTATCAGGGGGCATTACTGCTCTACATATAGGCTACAAATAGAAGAAGGTATTCATCATGCTAAAAAAACTAAAACTTGTCCTAGACATGATTAAGTTTGAACACTCCATTTTTGCTCTGCCTTTTGCCTATTTAGGATCCATATTAGGGAGTTTAGAAGTGAATGGGCGCTTTCCTACTTGGATGCAGATCTTATGGATTACCATTGCCATGGTCGGTGCGAGAAGTGCAGCGATGGCCTTAAATCGTATTATTGACCGACACATTGATGCCAAAAATCCAAGAACAGCAGAAAGACATATTCCAAAGGGGCTTATTCCTGTATCATATGCATGGGGATTTGTGATTGTTTCTTTTATTGTTCTCTTCATTGCTGCATCACAATTAAACTCACTTGCTGTAAAATTATTACCAATAGCAGTATTTTTTCTCGTTTTTTATTCTTATACCAAACGCTTTACTTGGGCATGTCATTTCGTATTGGGAGTAGCAACAGGGTTAGGACCATTGGGTGGATGGATTGCCACAACAGGACAGATTAATTTGGAAGGAATTTTATTATTTCTGACTGTTGCATTGTGGATAGGTGGATTTGACGTTATCTATGCGTGTCAGGACGTCGAATTTGACCGTCGAGAAGGACTTCATTCCATACCTGTTAGATTTGGTGTGAAAAGAGGTTTGCAGATCTCAGCACTTATGCATCTTGGAACTGCGATTGGTTTGTTAGCACTTCTATGGCTAACCGATTTGGGAATATTTTTTGGACTAGGTGTAATCGTTGCTTTAATCATCCTTATCTATGAGCATTCTATTGTATCTCATGATGATCTTTCTCGTTTAAATACCGCATTTTTCACAATGAATGGTGTCTTGAGCGTGATTGTGTTTTGTTTCATGTTGATCGATGTTTTATCAAGATAAAGGAGGAGAAATATAAATGAAGCCGATTCGCATAGGAAAAATTGCCTTTACCAATGTTTTACCGCTGTATCACTATTTCAACTATACAGATCTATCAGTAGAACTTATACCAAGGGTTCCTTCCCAGTTGAATAAATCTATGTCAGAAGGAACAATTGATATGAGCCCTATATCTTCTTTTGCCTATGCTGAAGATTATCCAAAGTATGTGATGATGCCTGATCTATCTGTCAGTGCAAAAGGTCCTGTTGGATCCATATTTTTGTTTAGTAAACATAGTCAATTTAATGCTGTGAAAAATGGAAAGATAGCACTGGCAAATACATCCGCTTCATCGATTAACTTACTCAGGATATTAATCGAATATTTTGCTGGAGGAGCTCCGACATATTCAACAGAAGAACCGAATTTAGATAAAATGATGGAACAGGCTGATGCAGCTCTTCTCATTGGTGATCATGCACTAAAGGCAAATTGGACGAATAAGAAATATTACGTATTTGATTTAGGATTACAATGGTATAAAGGAACGGGACTACCGATGACTTATGCAGTCTGGGCAGTAAATCGTCAGGTGGCGGAGGAAAAACAGGAGACACTCTCACTTATTTATCAAAGATTTTTGCAGGCTAAGCGACTTGATCAACAGGATCCTATTCCTGTGATTCAAGAGGCGATGAGACAGCTTGGTGGGGATGTAGTGAAATGGAAGAAATACTATGCAGGCTTAAATTATAATTTTGGGCCAGAGGAACAACGTGGTTTAGCTACTTACTACCATTATGCAGCTTTAGCTGGATTAATCAAAGATGAAGTGAAGATTGAGCTAATGGATCTACCTGTACACATCTAAGTTAACAGGGTGAGGAATTTGCGACTAGCAAACATTTATAGACATATAAAAAAAGATTTAGAAAGAGTAGAAGACCTGTTAAGCCAATCCATGGCCACCAACCAATTGGAGTTAAAACAGTCTTCTACCCATTTACTCCGGGCTGGTGGTAAAAGAATGCGCCCGGTTTTTGTGCTATTATCAGGAAGATTTGGAACAAGTAATAAACAACATGTTATCGATGTTGCGGTAGCATTAGAACTAATACATATGGCAACATTGGTTCACGATGATGTGATCGATAACGCATCCCTTCGCAGAGGCCAACCAACCGTAAAAGCACAATGGGATAATCGAGTAGCTATGTATGCTGGTGATTATATTATTTCTCGGGCACTTCACATCATATCAGATATTCAAATTTTAAAAGTACACCAAGAGCTTTCCAAAGCAATTTTTTTGATGTGTGAAGGAGAAATCGATCAGATTCGTGATTTATATAAACCTCAGCAGTCTGTCAAACAGTATTTATCACGTATTAAACGCAAAACAGCACTTCTTATGTCTATTAGTTGTCAGTTGGGTGCTTTAGTGAGCGATGCTCCCCCAAAAGTGATTCAGCACTTAAAATTGTATGGTTACTATGTGGGTATGGCCTTCCAGTTAACAGATGACGTATTGGATTTTACTGGTGATGAAGAAACGCTTGGCAAGCCAGCTGGAAGTGATTTACGACAAGGAAATGTAACTTTACCTGTAATCTACGCAATGCAACATCTTCCTGAAGTAGAAAGACAACTTCTAGATTCCTTTTTATCTTCTCAAGGAAAACATCCTCTTACCTCAGAGACACTTTTATTGGTGCAAAAAGCTGGGGGAAATGAATTTACTTTGGAGTTATCCAAACGATACCTAAATAAGGCTTTGGATGAGCTAAAAAAACTGCCATCTGTTCAGGAACAAGAACTACTAAAAATGCTTGCAGAATTTATTGTAGGAAGAAATTATTAATCATTTGTTGCGTTTGTGCTCGGAGCTTGATAAAATGTGGATCGTTATCTATACATATATATTGGAGGATTTTTTTAATGGAAAAAACATTTATTATGATTAAACCTGATGGTGTACAACGCGGACTTGTAGGAGAAATTGTATCTCGTTTTGAAAAGAAAGGCTTTCAACTTCTCGGTGGCAAATTGATGAGTGTTTCAACTGAATTAGCAGAGAAACACTATGAAGAACATAAAGAGCGTCCTTTTTTTGGAGAATTGGTTGAGTTTATTACTTCTAGCCCTGTATTCGCTTTCGTTTTAGCAGGGGACAATGTAATTGCTACTGCACGTCAAATGATGGGGAAAACCAATCCATCTGATGCTCTGCCAGGCACAGTTCGTGGTGACTTTGGAATTAGTGTTGGAATGAATATCATTCATGGTTCTGATTCTGCTGAGAGTGCAGAACGCGAATTGGCACTTTGGTTCCCAGAAGAAGAACAAGTAGAATACGAGAAAACAATCAATCGTTGGATCTAGTTGATATCGTATATAGAAAGAAAGATAATGACTTTTCATAAAAAAGTCATTATCTTTTATCTCCTATATGCGGAATATTTGTATTACTAAGTCGTCAACTAGAAGGGAATGGGGACAATCAAAAAAATATTCACAGATATCTATGAGTCAAATCTGTGGGGTGGAACGGAATCTTTATCAGGTCCAGGTTCCTCGCTAATGGAAGTAGAACCGCTCATGCGAAAACTTCCTCACCTGTTCGAGCTTTTTGAGATAAATAGTATTTTAGACGCACCTTGTGGCGATTTTCATTGGATGAGTAAGATCCCTTTAAATATCGATAAGTATTTTGGTGTGGATATTGTGTCAGAAATAGTTGAAAACAATAATCGGAAATATAAATCCGATTCATATGAGTTTTTGGAGCGAGATGTAACACAAGATGCTCTTCCGAGTACTGATTTGATTTTGTGTCGTGATTTATTGGTCCATTTATCTTTTGAAGATATAAAGAAATGGTTTCAAAATGTCAGTAAAAATGATTATACCTATCTGTTAACTACTCATTACCCCTCAGTTATCGATAATTTAGATATAAATACTGGTGATTGGCGTCCAATTAATTTTTGCAGACCTCCATTTTCCTTTGATGCTCCATTAGTAATGATGCGCGAATATCAATCGTTTAAGACACTGTCTTTATGGAGATGGTCTGATATTCGTCGTAGTCAACCCTTCTTATTTTAGTAAGAGGATCACTGTAACCATATCAATCGTTAAGTTATCCGTTTTTCAGGAGTGGACAGCTCTATATAAGAATAATGATAGAAGTACGTGTAACCCATATTGGACGTTAGAACAGTTTATAGCAAGCATAGATGAGTATTTCTTTATACAGGATGGGAAGTACAGTTTACAAGATTCATACAAACTTTGTTCCTATACAAGATATTTGTTATCATATACGAAAGTTTCCTTGGGAGGTTGAAGTGGCTCATAAGAACTCTCTCTGGTGTGTGAAAGAACTATGTGGGCATAAAGAGAAGAACGCTTATCTCGTTACAGATATCGCTGCAGATGTATCAACAGTGGAATTTTCGTTTGAAGTTTTGAACTCTCGAAAACACTCATCAGAAGCAAGGGGAGAGCATTTTTATGACGGGTATCTTAGTATACATGATAAAAACATCTGTGCACAGATACCCTTCCAACACCTCATATTGCGCAAAGACGGATTTGTACAGGTTGCATATCCAGATGACTATGTACAAACCTTCTTGCCGGAAGAAATCTACTTGGAGTTGAAATTGCTGTCTGTGTGATAGTAGCTGACTGCAAGTGGATTCTGTCGTCTGATTAGCATCAGGCGACAGCTCGCTCTTATATATAGGTAAGACAAAAGACCAATCGAAAATCGATTGGTCTTTTGTTTTAGTTGTTGATGTATTTTTCAAATACAAAGCCAAAATCTTTGACAAGGTATGTTTGTTTCTTTTCTTTGAGCCAATCAAATGCAAATTGATTTAGATCTTTAAATTGTTCCACTACGTTGTTTTCTTCGCTTGTGATGCGGCTCAGAGTAGTAGATGCTAAGTTTAAGCTCTGCTCTGAGTATTGAAGATAGCTTGCATTGTCTTTTGTGATCTCGGAGATTTTTAACAATGCTTTGTATAAGTCTTTGACATCTTCTAATTGTTTTTTCTGTACATCAATGCTGAAGATCTCAGAACCCAATTTGAATTTTAATTCAACGTCTAAGTCTACCGTTCCAGCAGTTTCTATCATGACATTGGAAATATGATTTTGGTAGTAATCATAGCGATATAAGCTACGTTTTTTGCTCACAGCACTTGTTCCATCTAAGTGAATGAGTGCCTTATTTGTAAAACAATATTCATCAGATTTTGATTTGATTAGGAAAAAGATTTTCTCCCCATCTTCGTGCATGACATAATCATCAGAATCAACTTTGTCATAATCCGCTGGTTTAATAACCACGCCAACATTACTTATACCTAGAACATCTGCAGCTACTTTGCCAAACATATTACCAAGCCTTTCGTGATGAGATTTGGTTTGTTACAAAGTTCTTTTATTTAGGATATATTGCAATAAAAGTATATCATAATAATTTGTTTCATTACCATTGGATTATGAAAAATATATTTATAATTTCATTTTTATAGACTCTTTATTATTTTAGCTGTGAAAAATTTATAAGAAGTAAGATGAGCCAAACATGTCATTCCACAAAAAATTATAGGATTATTTATTATACTATTGCAGGAGTGATTGCAATATCTTTAATGAATTTTCCACTTCTAGACGGTCTTTTCGTCATTTCAATCTCTTTTTTTAATTCAGCTAAAAAATTGCAAACAAATAAAATCTAAGTAATCCCATTTGCCTGAAAGCAATTCATTGTGATCTTTTCTTGTATAGGGGTATCACCACATAGCCATCAAGCTAAGAAAAGGGAAAGATGAAAAGAGAGTAAATAACATAGAGGAATCTTGGCATATGGAAAAGGATGGCACACTAAACAAGCCTAGCTAGGCTTGTTTTTGAAAATTATGCAGCTTTGGGAGATGACATGGTATACTCATAGACAACACCCAGTATGTCAAAGACCGTTTTTTTCTCATAGCGGTGAGACTTTCGCCCATTTTTCTCTAATAGGTGGAATAGGCGAAGAAGGATCTTTGCATAAACTTGGGTGTTTTGCTGTTGTATCGCTTGATGAAACAATGGAAAATAAGTTTGAATGATGGAAAAAGCTTTATATTCACTTAACTCTTTTTGCTTCTTGCGAAGCAAGAGCTCTCGCATCCGAAACAAGGTAGTAGAGCAGATCAAGATAGAGATAAGCTGTCCGTATAGATGACATTCCAACCGCTCTCGTTTTACATTCTTGCATCGGTCGATCTGAAAAAAGGATTTCCATGTTTTAAATACGATTTCGATCTGCCAACGTAAGGAATAAAGGTCATGAATCTGTTCCTTCGGAACGATCTCCCAAGGAATATTGGTAATATAGACGTTCATTTCGGTTAACCGCTTGCTCTTTTCCGAATACGTTACTCCCTTTTTCTTCTCTTTATAAGCCAGATCTTTTCGTCTTTTCTTTACCTGTGCCTTTGTTAGTCGATACAAAACGACTCGAGCGGGTAACTTTTTATCCTTTCCGATGTAGGTATCCTGTATCTCCACGGTTTCACCTGGTTGCATGCGATACATGATCTCCTCTAGATCCAGTGGGAGATACTCCGTTTGTTTCTTAATTGTTCCATCTTGGAAATATTTCGGTTCTGGATTCTTTAGATAGATTCGGTTATTTAGTTTCAAACGGGATACATAAGAAACCCCTCGTTGATCCATCTGATCCAGGTCTTCTAACGAAAAATAGCCTAGGTCTCGAATACACAAATCCCCTGGTCGAAGGGTATCCAAACAGGTTGTGCCAAAAGTTTTGTCATTATTTTTCCCAGGTTCTACTTGGAGATTTAGGAATTTTCCGCTATGTAGATCGTATTCCAACTGGATTTTGACCCCTGCCTTCTGACCGCAACCTCCAGACCCCGGATAGTAGGAAGCCAATGAACTAGGGATTTGAAAAATAGTCGAGTCTAAGATACGAATCCGTTCAAAATACTTGAGATAGGTACTCGAAATAGCAAGGGAGGAATGGATTTTTGATTTCATGAAACAGACCAGCAGTTTTTGAAGAAAGGTAACAGCAGAACGATTAAAGCGTTGATTGAGCCCTTCTGGGCTCATTACCACACCAGTCGAGGCTTCCAACTGACCACATAACTGCGTAAGAGAAGCACTCGCTATATTTTTACTCATCCAAACACACAAAGAAACAAAGTCTTTTCCCTGATATTTACTGGATCTTTGCACGAATCCAGTTTCTTTTGCTATTTGTCCCAGTGTAGGAATGGATACTTGTCTACATAATTCTTCTGAAAATAATTGCAGTTCCTGTTGAATAGAAGAATTCACTACGATAAACGCCATCCTTTCATTTGTCTCTAAAGAAAGAATAGCGTTTTTCTAATGTTTTGGATATTCTATTTTCTTAACTTGATGGGCATGGGGTATCACCAACATTTTGTAAAAATCCTGCACTAAGAAAAAGCCAATTTCCTCTTCGCTAAATAAAAGGAAAATTGATTTTTTCTTGTGTTATATCTATTTTATTCTTATTTTTTGATGTGAGCGACTAAACGAATCAGTGGTTCAGGAGATCTAATTCATGGATATATCAGTTAAGATTGTTATCCTTCACAACCAATTAACTCCTTGGAATAATTGGTAGAACAATAGCAGAAGGATGTTCTTTATCATGCAGGACTGTTTGCTGGGCGACGATAAGATCCTTCTCTTGATCCTCTCCAAAATCATGACCCGTATTCGGGTTTCGATCCCAACGAGGGAAGTTACTACTTGTGATATCCAAGCGGATTCGATGTCCTTTTTTAAACAGATTACTCGTAGCCCATAGGTCAATCTCATAAAGATAAGCTTTTCCTGGTTCGATGAGGCTTGGTTTTTCTCTTTTTTGTACATTTCGGAAACGAGCACGAATAATACCATCTGTCAAATTGATGGCTGAACCATCTGGATGTACATCCACTAAACGAGCGACAAAATCTGTATCGGGCGCACTAGAAGTAGCCCATAATTTTACTTTTACTGGTCCTGTTACTTCTACATCTTTTTCTAAAACTGGGGTGGTGTATACTAGTACATCTTCCCGCGATTCGATCTGACTTTGATCAAAAGCACCACTGTTAAAATCAGGCGGCATCATAATGGCTCCACCTTTGGTTATTACAGGATGTAAGGGATCATAGGTAAAATGATCTGGTTTTTCTTGATCAGGAAAAATTGTACTAAGTGTCCCATCTCCTTGAAGTGTATTTGCATTTCCACCACTATGCAAATAATATTCTGTATATTGAGTACTAGGCAATGGCCATTCATATTCATCACGCCATACATTTTCGCCCATAACAAACAATTTAATCGGGGCTCCCTTGGTAATACCCGTATCGATTCCTTTTAAGAAATGATCAAACCATTGTAAATGACTGCCAATCAAGTCAATAGAAGCCGAATGACCTGCTAATCCAAAACTCACTTCTCCTGCTTGGTGACTATGATCCAAATGCTGCCAAGGTCCAATGATCAATTTACTTTGATGGGTTTCTGAGCTACTTCCGTTGTTGCGTGTTTCTAAAAAGTTTTCTATGGTTCCTTGTAAGAAAATATCGTACCAACCTGCTATATGGAGGGTAGGTATGGTGAATTTATCGTATTTTCCTTTTAAAGATAAGTGTTCAACATACTCTGGATCCATGTCTTGTTCGAAATGTTCCAGAATAGAAGGCGCCACTTTGTTACGAGTAAAAGGTGTAAAATCCTTTAAAGGAAGGGATTGGATCTCCGTTTTTAATTGATTTAGATCAGAAATGAGTTGACTCGTAGCTCGAGTTAGTTCTTTTTGATCCGAATAAAGTCTTGGTAGAGTATCCAAATACATCCCCATTTGCCAATAGGATAAAAAGCCTAACTCCAACGCACCAGCCCGATACATGAATCCATTGAAAGGATCGTTCCAAGAAAATCCGGGTACCGCCACTTGAAGAGCTTTGTGAGGTTGCAACATAGCTGCCCATTGTGTAAATGCAACATAAGATGAACCAAACATACCCACTTGACCATTACTATAGGGAAGTTTGCTTGCCCAATCGATGGTCTCATAACTATCCGAGGACTCATGTTTACTGGTTAAGATGGGGTCCAATGTCCCCTCTGAAGCAGCTCTTCCTCGAGTATCCTGAATAATCACGACATAACCTTGTTGAACCACGCGGGAGATGTCATAAAATCCAAAGTGAATAGGGGCAACATCTTTACTATATGGTGTTCGACTAAGCAGAACGGGCCATTTCCCTTTTTGATTTGGACGATAAATATTGGCTCTTAAAACAGTTCCATCTTTTATCTCAATTGGTACATTTAAATCGATGAGCATTTGTTTTTCAGAATGAGTCATGTATGAGAGCTCCTTTTCGCCTAAGTTGTTTTTTATCGAATAACATACTGATGATAGTGAAAATCACGCCAATCAAGGTAACGAAGGCTGCTATCCAAGGCAATGAAGAAAGATTTAGAGCTGGATCTTTCATCACTAACCCACCTAGAAAGGCTCCAAGCGCATTTCCCAGATTAAAAGCAGCTACATTTAATCCAGATGCAAACTGGGGAGCATCAGAAGACTTTTCCAAAATACGCATTTGCAATGGAGGGATAGATGCAAACGCTGCAACACCCCAGAAAAAAATTGTGATAATTGCTGCGATTGGATGGTAAATACTAAAAGTTAAGCTAGCCAAAACAACAGCCAACAGTGTTAGAACCACAAGTAAAGTAGGCATTAATCGTTTATCAGCAAACTTAGCCCCCGCAAAGTTACCAATTAGTGTACCCATGCCGTACACCAGCAAGATCGCCGATACATCATGAGAAGAGACTCTTGTTAGTTGTTCTAACATTGGCGTGATGTAAGTCAAAACAGTAAATACTCCAGCTATCCCAAAAACTGTCATGCAAAGTGCCATTACAACAGAAGGGCGTCGTAATACGCTTGCTTGTTTTCGTAAAGATGCTACTTTTTGTTGAGTCATATTAGGAACAAAATATGCAATGGCGATAAAGGAAACGAGCCCAATGCCAGCGATCACATAGAAAGGCATACGCCAATCAAATGTTAGTCCTAAATAAGTACCCAAAGGGGCTCCCAATACAGTAGATAAAGTTAAACCAGATGAAACAAGCGCCAATGCACTTGTTTGTTTTTCAGGAGGGGCAAGTCTAGCTGCAACTACATAACTTTCTCCAAAAAATGTTCCATGCATAAAAGATACAACCACTCTTGCAATCATTAAAAATATATAATTAGGTGCCCAAGCACAAAGCAGATTCCCAAAGACGAACCCACCAACTAAGAGTAGAAGTAAGGTTTTTCGTTGGATTTTTGTCGAAATCAAAGACAGAAGAGGAACCCCGACAACCACCCCGAGCGCATATACTGATATCAATAGACCAGCAGCAAAAAGAGATACTTCCAGATCGTTAGCTATGGTTGGTAGAAGACCCATAGGTACTAATTCGGTTGTGCCAATCCCAAAAGAGGCAAGTGCTAGTGCCCATAATGCAATTGGAAGTTTTTGTGCTTTTTCGTCCGTTTTAATGTACATCTCATTACACCTTCTCAACTGCGATCTGAACCTCTGCGATATAATCGTTCTCACGTTTATGATCTGGATGTAGGAATATTTCTCGTCTTGGTTCGTTCTCTTTGATCTGGTAACCGTTTTGCTCGATCCAAATGGCTAAATCAGAGCTCGCTGTGCAAGGCCTAGCAGGATGACAACGATGTAATAGTGTTGCCATCATAGAGACTTCAGGTAAATATCGAACACGAACACTTGAATCAGTTGGAATTTGCTTTAGCAGATAACCTACTTCCAGATCAATCGCTTCTTCACACTCTTCACATCCATACCAAAGGACTGCTTGAGGAAATGAAGAAAAATTTTTTCCTAAATCATGATTTAACTGGGCAAGTAGGTGGGGAATTTGTTGAATGGAAGCACGTTGTCGCAAAGAGTACATTGGTTGTTTATCCACATTTTTTAAAACTATCTCATGCTCCGTCTTCAATATCCCTTCTTTTTCCACCTGATGAAGTCTGTTTTCAATCCGTTGTAATCGAGTTTGTTCCTCTTCCAAAAGGCTTTGAATTTCTGCCTGCTTTATACGAAACATTCCTCTTATTTGGTCTACTGGAATGTTGTCATTCATTAACTGAGTAATTTGATGGAGTGTAAATCCCAGTTCTTTAAAAGCCAAAATACGATTCAATGGAAAAAGCTGATTTGCCGTATAGTAGCGATAACCTGTATCTGGGTCAGTATGAGCCGGTTTTAATAGATCTATTTGATCATAATAGCGAAGAGTTTTTATCGAAACCTGACTCAGCTTGGAAAACTCACTAATTTTAAAGATGATTTCATCCCCTTTCGTTTGTTAGTTGTTATCACTCTTCTAACTGAATATACACCTTCCAGTGCAGGGGAAAGTCAAGACAAATATAATAGGGAATAAAGAATATCGTAGAATGTAGTTTCTACGATTATCAGATGGGTATATGTCGCAGAATCCAGAAAAAAGGGTGATTATTTTGCATATTTTTTCATCGCATATCAATGAAGAAGGGAGGACTATATGACCGAAACGATTCTCTTGTTTTAATCTCAAATTCCGGCGAAATAAAAACAACCAAAAACCATTTCCATTTACGAAAGTGTTCTGAAATGGTCCTTATTCTGATCCCTAAATAGACTCCACATATAAGTGGTCTATTAAGCAGTTGGTTTGACATCATTATACATACACATGAAGTTACTCTTGCTATTGCAATATAATAACTGGAAAATGAGTAAGGAGTTAATTTTACTACTATATACTTTAATATTTTTGCATTAGTACCTTTTATATGTAATGTATAAATCTGAATCTACAACACCAACAATCAGATAGAGACAATGTAAAGTAGAATGATAATTGGCATTGCGAGTTTGGGAGAACAATGATAAACAAATGTAGTAGGAAAAATTTCTGATGGAACTTTTTTATTCGAATTGCTAAAATCATGGGAGTGATCTGGTTTTCAAGAAAAGGAAGGGTGTTAGAAAGTGCATTATGTCATTGGTGTCGATGGCGGCGGAACAAAAACAGTTGCGGTCGCTTATGATGTAGAGGGAAATGTGTTAGGGGAAGGAAGAAGTGGGTTTAGTAATGTAATGGTTGATTTTAAAGAAGCGACCAAACACATTTTAGAAGCTATTGAGCAGGCACAAGGAAACCTTCCAAAAGTGGATTGCAAATATATTTATCTAGGAATCGCAGGTAGTGAAGGTATCGAAAACAAAGATGAATTGATACAAATTTTGATTGATGCATTTCAAACTAAAGTCAGTGTGGTAAACGATTCTATTATTGCACATGCTGCAACTTTAAAAGGGGAAGATGGAATATTAGCGATATCTGGAACAGGTGCTATTGCAATTGGAATAAGCTCTGAGAAACGTGTTTTCACTGGAGGATGGGGACATCTGCTTGGTGATGAAGGTAGTGGCTATTGGATTGTGATGGAAGCATTTCGTCAGATGATTATCGAAGCTGATGAATCGCTTCCATTGGGCCAACTAAGTATGGAATTACTAAAAGAGATGGGATATACAGATCCTCAAGATATTAAATTATATGCTTATAGCAGACCAAAAGCAGAGATCGCAAAGTTGTGTAAAGTAGTAACACGTATAGCCATTGCTGGAGATCCCGTTGCAACAAGAATCTTGGATCATGCGGGACAAAAATTAGGAAAGATGACGTGGAATTGTTGCAAGAAATTAGGGTATAAAGATGAAATCACAATTGGATTGAGTGGTAGTATTTTCAAAAATATTCCACCAGTGCTGGAAAGTTATAAAAAGTACTTGTCTGAAAAAATCGAGGTTCCTATTAAATGGATTCAAGAAGATTGCCCTGCCACCAAGGGAGCGTACTATCTAGCATCCAAAGAAGTCTAAAAAAACAAATCCCTAAGTATCTGTACTTAGGGATTATCCTGTAGAAATCTTTACATCTTATTAGAGTAATCTTTTCATTGCGTCTTTAATTTGTTCTGACTGCGTACCAAATACGATTTGTACAGCACCTTTACCGAGTTTCATAATTCCTGCAGCACCTAATTTTTTCAAACCAGCATCATCTGTTAATTTATCGTCTTTTACCACTAAACGAAGTCGGGTAATACATGCGTCAACATCTACGATATTTTCTGATCCGCCAACATAAGCGAGCACTTTTGCTGCTTTTTCATCCATCGTGGAAGCGCTTGCATTTTCGTCGTTATTTTCAGCTATTTCGTCATCTTCGCGTCCAGGTGTTTTTAAATTAAATTTTGTAATCAGAAGACGGAATAGTAAATAGTAGATAATAGCGAAAATGAGGCCAATTGGGATTAGTAATAATGGTTTTGTTGCTTTTCCATAAGCGAGGAAATAGTCAATTAGTCCAGCGGAAAATCCAAAACCTGTTTTTATGCCCATGGAAGTAACGATGAATCCAGCAACGCCTGAAAGAATAGCATGTACGACATAAAGTGCTGGAGCAACAAACATGAAAGCGAATTCAATTGGCTCTGTAATACCAGTCAAAAATGCTGCTAGAGCAGAACCCATAAAGATAGAGGAGATTAATTTTCTTTTTTCTGGTTTTGCGGTATGAATAATAGCCAAAGCGGCACCTGGCAGAGCAAACATTAAGATGGGATAGAAACCAGCCATAAACATTCCTGCTGTCGGATCTCCTGCAAAATACCGATATAGGTCACCATGAATTACTTTTTGAGTAACAGGATCAGTGAAGCTTCCGATTTGGAACCAAGCGATAGAGTTAATAACATGATGAAGACCAAAGGGAACGAGAAGACGGTTGAAAAATTGATAAATACCGGTTCCGATTGCCCCTAAACTGACGACCCAGTTACCAAATATGTCTAATGCGTTTTGTACAGGTCCCCAAATCAAACCGAAGAGGAGAGCAACGATAACCATTGTTAAAGAAGTGACTATAGGAACAAATCTCTTTCCACCAAAGAAGCCGAGCCAATCAGGAAGTTTAATGTCGTGGTATTTATTATAGAAATAGGCTGCAAGACCCCCTGCTAAAATACCACCTAAAACGCCCATGTCTAATTTTACATCGTTGGCGATGAACCCAAATGCAGCAGGAACTTTCGCCAATACGTTGACCAAGATCTGATATGCCATTACAGCAGCCAGTGCAGCTACTCCATCCCCTGCTAATCCAAGTGCGATCCCAACTGCAAAAATAAGTGCAAGATTATCAAAAATAGCGGATCCGCCTGCTTGCAGGAATGGGGCAATGTATTGATTGATAAAACCACCAACAGTAGTGCCGAAATGGAATTCTTTAATGTAGTCGATCGCACCGAAACGGAGCAAGATAGCAGCTGCTGGTAAACTAGCTACAGGCAGCATAAGTGATTTACCAATCTTTTGTAGAAATGCTAGCAATAATATTACCTCCTTAGTTACATAAATCATTTATTTCAGAAAGTAAATATCCATCTAACGATGGATATTTACTTTAACTGACAGAATGAGAGGCTATCGCATACTCTTGCACTTCTGCTGGAGTACCTAAGCTAAGTGCGTGTTGTGCTACTTGCTGTGCTTTCTCCATAGAAAGTTGAAGCAGCTGATGTTTAATTTTTGGAAGTAGAGTAGGTGAGACGCTGAACTCATCAAGTCCTAGCCCAAGTAGTATTTCCGTTGCATGGAGATCTCCTGCCATTTCCCCACACATCCCTGTCCATATTCCATTTCGGTGGGATGCATCAATAACCATCTTAATCAGGCGAAGGACAGCTGGATGAAAATGATCGTAGAGATCGGATATATGTTCGTTCATTCGATCCACCGCTAATGTGTACTGGACTAAATCATTCGTACCGATACTAAAGAAGTCTACTTCTTTAGCCAATTCATCAGCAATGAGACAAGCACTTGGTATTTCGATCATGACACCTGTTTCGATGTCAGGGTCAAATGCGATGGATTCATCAGCGAGCTGTTTCTTTGTTTCTTCTAAAATTCTTTTTACTTCTTGGATCTGTTCCAGATTCGATATCATCGGGAACATGATTCTTACTTTTCCATGTGCACTTGCACGTAGTAATGCTCGTAGTTGTGTTTGAAAGAGGGCTGGTCTGCTTAAAGAGATTCGAATCGCACGCCAGCCCAGAAAAGGATTCATTTCTTCTGGTAAATCAAGATATGGCAGATGTTTATCACCACCGATATCAAGGGTACGAATGATAACTGGTTTGCCCCCTAAATTTTTGACTACTTCGGAATAAGCATCGTATTGTTCTTCTTCACTGGGAAGGGAGCTACGATCCATGAAAAGAAACTCACTACGGAATAAGCCGATTCCTTCTCCGCCCTGTTCTAAGACTTCTTCTGCGTCTTGTGGTCCTTTGATATTAGCAACAAGCTCGATGGGAGTTCCGTCTTTTGTGACTGCTTTTCTGTCTTTGAGCAAGGCAAGTTGTTCTTTCTCTTTTTGTTCCTCTTTTTGTTTTTCTTCGTAAGCAGAGATGAGTGCAGCGTCTGGATTGATAAAAATCTCACCAGTTGAACCATCAATAATAAGAGAATCTCCTGTAGCTATTTCTATTGCCAACTGTTCACCAATACCCATAATTGCTGGGATCCCCAGAGAACGTGCCAATATAGCAGCGTGTGATGTCTTCCCGCCTTTTGCGACGATGATAGCTTTCACGCGGTCTCTTGGAAGGGTAACAGTCTCTGAAGGAGTCAAATCATCAGATACCAAAATAAAAGATCCCTCTGGTTGGATTGTTTTTTCTTCGCTTTTGCCGAGAATATTTGCAATCAATCTATTACCTATATCTTTGATATCTGTAGCTCTTTCTCGCATGTACTCATCATCTATGTTCTCGAATATCTTTACAAACTGGTCAACAGTTACCTGCACAGCAGAGGACACATCAATAAGATCATTTTGAATATGATTGTTAATCTCATCAATAAATGCCGGATCTTTCAGTAACATCAAATGAGCAGACATGATAGATGCTTGTTCTTCCCCTACAGAATCCAGTAGTTGCTGATGCAGTTTGGTGAGTTGCTCTTCTGTTTGGGTTATCCCGACTTCTAATTTCTGTTGTTCGGTAGAGATTTCTTCTTTTGTAATACTTTTCTTTTCGGTTGTAATGGATTTGCTTTCTAAAAATAACGCTGTACTGATAGCTACTCCTGGTGAAACAGGAATTCCTTTCAACATAACTATTACCTCTCATCTTTAAGAAATTTTTTCTATAACAGTAAAGATCATTATTGATTTACCATAATAGTAGGAGGGCGGTAATGTAATCGGTTCGCCACTTCTTTGTTCACAAGTACAAGTACATTGGAATGCAATTGCAAGATGGAAGCAGGAAGATTAGGGTCAACGACACCTGAAAAAATAGCATCAATAGCTTCTGCTTTCGATTCTTTATGCGCCATTAATAAGATAGTTTTTGCTCGCATAATACTTCCAATTCCCATTGTAATAGCTTGTCTTGGTACTTCATTCGAATCATTGAAAAATCGAGCATTATCTTGAATAGTTCGTGGTGCCAGATCGGTAATATGGGTATCTAACGTCATTCGTTTAGCAGGTTCATTAAAACCGATGTGTCCATTTGATCCAATTCCAAGAATTTGTAAATCAATATGATCCACTTCGGTTAATTGCTTTTCATATTCTCGACAAGCTTCCTTTGGATCTGTAAAAATACCTCTTGGAAAGTGAATGTTATTTTTTGCTATATTCACCTTGGAAAAAAGATGTTGATTCATAAAGTAATAATAGCTTTGTGGATGCTCCTTAGGTAAACCTACGTATTCATCTAAATTAAATGTAAGGACATCTTTAAAATCAATTTCCTTTTCATTGTATAGATGAACAAGTTCTTGGTATAGTCCAAGTGGTGTACTTCCAGTAGCTAGTCCCAGTACCGTATTTGGTTTTTTCCTAACTAATTCAGCAATGTATTTTGCAGTTTGTCTACTCAGTGTCTGATAATCATCATATACAACTAATTCAATCACTGTAAGGCACCCCCTGGTATACGAGTTGACCCTGAATCATCGTGATATTTACATCAAAGTTATCGGATAATACTACTATATCAGCATCTTTTCCTATTTCTAAACTACCTTTTGCTACATCGATACCTAATTTTTTTGCAGGTGCAGTGGCAGCCATGTAGACTGCGTCTACGATAGAAGTACCAACTGTTTCTATCATGTTTTGTACAGCTCTGTTTAATGTAAGTGTACTACCAGCTAAGGTACCATCATCCAAACGTGCAATACATCGATGTACATTTACCTTTTGCCCACCTAAATCAAATGTGCCGTCCCCCATTCCAACAGCACGCATTCCATCACTTATAAGAAGAAATTTTTCTCGGGTTTTTTGTTCAAAAGCTATTTTAACGGCGCTTGGATGAACATGAACCATATCAGCAATGACATCACAAGTAGCCTCGTGATTGAATAGTGCACTTCCCACTGCACCAGGTTCACGATGATGCAATCCACTCATCGCATTAAACAGGTGTGTAAAGTGATTAGCCCCAGCAATTAGTCCTTGATTAGCTTCTTCAATCGTTGCGTCTGTATGCCCAATGGAACAAATCGTACCTTGTGAGGTGAGCAAACGAATTGCTTCCAATGCGTTGGGAATCTCTGGTGCTAAAGTAACCACTTTTAACTTTTCTTGTAGTAAATCTAATATTGGCTGAAGATTGAATTGGGTAGGATGTAAGATATCATCCTCTTTCTGAGCCCCCTTTTGCTTTGGACTTATAAAGGGTCCTTCCAGATGAACGCCGATTAATTGTGCATATGGTTCCTTCCTTTTCTGGTAGTCCAGTACAGCTCGCAAAGCTTGCATAATCTTCGCGATCGGCATAGTCATTGTAGTAGCCAAAAAACTAGTAACACCATAACTACATAAACTTTTGGCTATCCCTTGAAGAGAATCCACATTTCCATCCATGACATCTAAGTTGGCATTGCCATGAACATGGATATCTATCATGCCTGGAATGATCAGGCTATTTGGATAAGAAATAATCTTCATTTCCGGGTCGTTACCACTAAAATCAGTTTGACTACCTACAAATATGATTTTCTTATCCTCAACTACCACCAATCCATCTTCGATGCAGTGGTGTTTAGTGACAACTTTTCCTAAAAAAGCAGTTCTCGACATTGTAAAAACACCTACTTTAATGTGATCGATAAAATTTCGACACCTGCTTGTATCTTATCAAGTTAAATCATTTCCTGCTAAATAACGATTTCTTGATTTGTGATGATTGATAATGACAGAAGACGATAGCCAGCACGATTTTATTAATTTAATGTTACATACATTTCGATTAGAAAAATGCTCACCTTACTCAATCAGAGAAAAAATCCCTCATCGTTCCATTACTTTGCTTTCAGTAGATTTTTATCGCAGCTACGTCACTACGTTAATCTGGAGGAATAGCATGATCTGTTACTTACTTTAGGTATCTTCACCTTTTTGTAACAATCGATTAATATCAATAGAAAGTAAAGCTATCTCATCCTTATTTGGAATTATCTCCAAACGTTTTTCGATTAACCAAAATAGTCTCTGAGAATATTGGAATGCTACTGGTATGTTTGTCTCGATGCTAGAGAGAAGGGATGCGTGTATATCATGTGATTCATGACCTCGTTCAATCGCAAATCGAAAATTAGTAACGAATTGGAGATAGGATGCACTTTCTTTATGAATAGATTGATTTGTTTCTCTTTCAATCATGGCAACAAAGTCAACAAGTAAACTAGCGAATGTCACTGTTTTGTGAACAGGCATATAATTTAAAGCGGAATGTATGTGGAGTGCAAGGAATCCTATTTCACTCTCTGGGATCTTTAAATTAAATGTATCAGAGAGCAAAGTAGCAGCTCGCTTAGCTAAGGCAAACTCCTTATTGTACAGTGTTTTAATCTCAAATAAGAACGGATTAATTATTTTTAATCCATTGCGAATGCGATAAAGAGCAAATTGAATGTGATCTGGTAATGCTAAATGTACATACTCGTTGATGTCATCTGTAAAATCTTTTGTGATAAGATCGATGATTTCTTCTGAAATTCCAAAAACATCTTTATCTACTTGGGTTAGTAGGTTACGATATTGTTCTAAGTAAATCTCATCTTCTAAATAAAATTTCTTTTCTACTCTGGAATCGGTGTAGGGAATGATCGCTCCCTTTTTTTGGTGAAAACCTAACCCTTTTCCGAGGAGAATCGTTTCTTTGTTAGTAGATGGGTCTATTACAAGCACCACATTATTATTAAATACATGATCAACTGTATAGGTTTGATCTTTGTTCATCATCAACACCTTACTTTTATTTATGATTGGGAAAGATACATATGAAAAAGCCAAAAAAGACCTACATGAGGGAGATCTTTTTCGGCTTATGCCTGCATTACCAGTAACACGCCAAATGAAAGCGTTTTAATTTCATATAATAAATATAAACTTTAATAGTATTTTTGTAAATTGCATTATGTATGCCAATTTTTCCATGATCATTAGTGATTCTCTAATAGAGAAGATAATATTTTATTTATAAAAAATCAACCATGCGAAATTTGTATAAATCTTCGCCAAATTATTTATAATGGGAATAATCGATTCAAATAGGTTGACGATGACAGGGGAATTAACGTATAGTTAAACATGTTAAATATTAAAGATGCCAATTTTTTGTTTGTGCGACATATTTGATAATACGGAGTGATGGAAATGGAACAAGAAGAATTGGAACAGTACATTGATCGTCTACAACAAATTTTCTTACATACGATGAGAAAAATTAGTAAAAAAACAACAGACTGTGAACCGAAATTAACTGGACCACAGTTCTTTATTCTCCAACTTCTTCATAACGAAGGGAGAAGTACTGTCTCTAGTTTAGCAGAAGAGATGGCTGTAAAACCAAGTGCTATTACAGCAATGATTGATAGACTTTTAAAACAAGGGTATGTTTTACGAGATCGTGATGAACAAGATAGAAGAGTTGTCTTCATCCAGATATCTGAAGCCGGTAGAGGGATTTTGGAAGAATCCCTTCAAAAAAGAAAAAAAATTCTAGCACAGTACCTTTCTCATTTGGAACGAGAAGAATTAGAATCGTTAATATCGATTTATGAAAAAATTTCTCGATTGGACATCAAGGAGTGAACACGTTGTGAGCCAGAATACGGCAAGTTTTCCGGTTCCAGAATTGGAAACAAAGAAATCGGGAAATGGTTTATTGATCACAGGACTTATTGTAGCAATGTTATTTGCTGCATTGGAAAATACGATTGTTGGTACAGCAATGCCTAAAATAGTGGGTGAATTAGGCGGATTAGATTTGATGACCTGGCTGACAACTGCGTATATGCTCACATCAACGGTTATTGTTCCTATTGCCGGTAAGCTAGCAGATTTATTAGGACGTAGGATGGTTTATTTAACTGGTATAGTTATTTTTCTTGTTGGATCAGGCCTTTGTGGTATTGCTACAACAATGGAGCAACTTATTTATTTCCGTGCGCTGCAAGGTATTGGCGGTGGAATTATGATGCCTATGGCAATGATCATTATTGGTGATATTTTTACCGGGGCACAACGAGCCAAATGGCAAGGTGTGTTCGGTGGTATTTTCGCTCTAGCTTCTGTTGTTGGTCCACAAGTTGGCGGCTGGATCGTGGATTCTTTAAATTGGAGTTGGGTTTTCTATATCAACCTGCCTGTTGGGATATTAGCTTTTGTTTTTATTGCGTTGGGTTTAAAAGGTAATAAAACAACTGGACCTATAAAGTTTGATATTTTAGGTATGTTTACGATGCTTGTCGGGGTTGTTAGTCTACTATTAGCTCTTACTTTTGGTGGTACGGAGTTTGCTTGGGATTCTTGGCAGATCATCTCCTTGTTTGCGATAGCTGTTATTGGGTTGGTCGCATTTGTCATTGTCGAAAACAAAGCAGAAGAGCCTATTTTACCTATGTATTTGTTTAAAAATAGAACTTTTACTTTGTTAAATGGTATCGGCTTTCTTATGTCTCTTGGAATGTTTGGGGCAATCATGTTTGTGCCTTTGTTTATGCAAGGAATCATAGGCATAAGCGCTTCTGAATCTGGCACCGTGATGACACCTATGATGTTCGCAATGATTCTCACCAGTATTTTAGCCGGACAGTTTGTTAGAAAAGTAGGGATTCGAATCCAGATGATTGTTGGGATGGCAGTGATGTCACTTGGTTTCTACTTATTATCAACCATGACGATAGAAACGACGAAACTTCAAGCTATGATTGACATGGTTATACTTGGTCTGGGCATGGGGATTGTTATGCCACTACTTACTTTGGCATTGCAAGAATCATTTTCAAAATCGGAATTAGGTGTTGTAACCTCTTCTAGCCAGTTTTTCCGTCAAATTGGAGGTACATTTGGCATGACTATTTTGGGAGCTGTGATGAATGAGAAGTCTTCTACATTGCTCGCTAGTCAATTAATCCCAACCTTAGATAAATTTCCACCACAAGCACTAGAAATGGTTTCGAATATGAAAGACTTGATAGCTAATAATCCCCAAGGGTTATACTCGATGTTATTAAGTCCAGAAACAATGAGTAAGATTCCTGTACCTATGCAACAGTTGTTAGTACCCGTATTAAAAGAAACGTTAGTAGATACCCTTCATTTGGTATTTATTGTTGGCTTTGTGTTTGTATTAGTAGGATTGGTTTTCACACCATTGCTGAAAAATATCAAAATTTCCGAAGATGAACCAGAAGCAGAAGAGAAAAAAATATCTTGAGATTGTTGTGTATCATTTATCTCCTCCTTGAGAGGAGTTTTTTTATGGATATTTGTGGTTTTCATCGACAAACTTATAAAAGAACATAAAAAATGCTAGGAGGGCGTTAGATGATTGAAAAAATAGCGACTGTTGCAGTTTATGTAGAAAATCAGGAAGCAGCCGAGGATTTTTGGGTAAACCAAGTAGGCTTTGTAACAAAAGAGAAAAGACAAATGGGACCAAATGCATATTGGCTAGAAGTTGCACCTGAAGAGGCAGATACTCATTTAGTGATTTATCCAAATTCGATGATGCCTGATGCTGCTGACCGAAAGCCTTCCATTGTTTTCGTTTGCACAGATGTAGAGCAAGCATATAACAAAATGAAAGAGAATGGAGTGCCTTTCACAGGAAAGCCGCAGAAAATGCAGTGGGGGACTTTTGTCCAATTTCAAGACAATGAAGGAAATGAATATTTATTAAAAAGCTAGAAACCAGCATTTAAACTTAATAATTAAACGGTCAACAGGCTTGATCGATGGAAGAAAATCAAGCCTGTCGTAGTTCATATTATTTAGAGGAAACCGTCTTTCTTTGTGACTGCAACTTCTGTTTCTTCATGGAAGTCTCCAATAGCCATTTGGTCCATAAGACTCTGTTGTTTCTGCAAAAGAGATGCTTGTTCTTCTGCTAATAATTTTAGCTGTTGACTGAGAGCGCTAATTTTGTTGTTAATCTCTTGGATTTCGCTCAGCCATTTTAGGTAGTGGAAATCTTGAACCGAAAAATCTGGCCTGAGATTATTACGAACTACTTCAATCGTGGCGTGGCAATCTCCGATCGCCCTATGATCGGTGGAGTGCCCACAAGCTACTGTTAGCTTGACCCATTTGGAGGAGTTCACAAGGTCTGAATATGTTCGCATGACACACTGTGTGTTTAATTTTTTCACTTGTCTCATTTTTGTTTTTGTACTTGCTTCTTTTTCATATGGTTTAAAGCTTTCTATCATTAATCTTTTATCAAATTCATCATTGTAAATAAGTACTATTTTCGTTTTGATAAGAGGGTATAATTTATCCCATACTTCTATCCAATTTGGCGAACTATCCACCATGGAGTTGGTAATACCATGTATGTTTTGTGCTTCCAAAGGGATAGGATTAGCTGGTTTAACAAGTGATTCAAAAAGAATATTTCCTTGCAAGTCAAGCACTGCAACTTCACAAATCTCTGCATTTTTAATACCTGTTGTTTCTGTGTCGAGTACTACAATATCCTCCTGTTGATTCCAATCATTAAATAACAGTTGGGCTCTCGCAGCTTTTAAAGACATGTTTTTCCATTTAGAAAACATGTTTTAATCTCCTTATAATGAATTTTCTTTTTATTTAATATATAATTTTATTCCTTGTCAATTGAATTTGATGCTTTCTTTTTTGGGGAAAATTTTTTTGGGGGTCGAGGTTGTATAGAAGAAGTTTGGTAGGTCACAAAAGGATGGAAAGTTGTTGTATAGAGTCTCTGAGGTGTTAACTTTAGTACAGATTTAGCAAAAATTAAAAGTTACATATATTTATCTGATAAAAGGGAATATATTCCTAAATATTATTCGAAATGTTGCAATTTCAGACTATTTGTCATAATATTAGAATAGCTCCGAAAGGAGGGATGTAAAATGGATCCCAAAAAAGCATTAGAGGGGTTCAGGGTCGATGCTATTGTACAAAAGGAGTTACCGAGCCCCAAGCAAAAATCCAAACAGTCTAATGTCATTTTAATCATTTTTGTTGCTACGATGCTTGGATTATCAACAGGAATAGGAAGTGCATTTGCTTTTGGTACCAATGAGTTACAACCAAGCCAATCGCCTCTTGATGAGCCTACATCAAAGTCTCATTTGGAACAAAAAGCTCCATTGGAAGAATCACATCCAAAGACTTCTGAACTAGCACCTTTAAAACCACCTATTGACGAACCAATTGAGAATATTTCCCCCATTGATGAGCCCATTAAAGAAGATGTTATACCAAAAAATACTAAGCAGACAGATAGCAAGGACACTGCTCCAAAAGATAAAGAAGAATCCAAAACCGAGCAACATAAGAAAGAAAAACCTGTAGCTGAGAAAAACACAAATACATCATCTAAACCGGAACCGAAAGCTTCAGTGCCAAAGCCAGTCGTTCCTGACAAAAAGCCGGAAACATCTAAATCTGTTTCTACCAGCCAACAATCATCGACAGGAGCACCAAAAGATAACAAACAATCTTCATCAAGCTCTATGGACCAAAAACAAAAGTCAACTTCAGTAAGTAAGGAAACTGGTAAATCTGTTATCGTTTCTAAAGGGGAATCGGATGCTAGTACTAGTACTCAGAGTAACTCCAAAAGTATTCCACCTAATGATGTTGCGGTAGGTTCAGAAGAAACCCCTGATCCGAAAACAAAGCCTGGTAAATTGCCAGATACAGCCGGTGATGAATTGAATCATGCATTAGCATGTCTGGTTCTCGTTTGCTTTAGTATCGCTTACTTGCTAGCAAAAAAAGAAACTCATCCTGAAAATTAGGATGAGTTTCTTTGTATTTGGATCATACTAATGACACGATAGAAAGGTGGATATGAGATGAATGAACAACCAGAAACACAAGAAGAATCAAAAAAGAAGAATGTAGTGCAAGCGATACAGCAGTTGGGGCAAACCAACGTACCACAATTAGAATCAAATATTTTCTGTTTACCTATTATTGGACAGATAGAGGGACATTTGGTAATGCCACCGCAAAATAAAACAACAAAATATGAACATGTAATCCCACAAATTGTGGCAGCTGAGCAAAATCCTAAAATAGAAGGCGTTGTGTTGATATTAAATACAGTGGGAGGAGATGTAGAAGCTGGATTAGCTATTTCTGAAATGATTGCTACGATGAGTAAACCTACTGTTTCCATTGTTTTGGGTGGGGGGCATAGCATTGGAGCTCCAATTGCTGTTTCAGCTGATGTTTCTTTTATTGCAGAAACAGCAACTATGACAATACATCCTATTCGACTTACTGGATTAGTAATTGGTGTTCCACAAACCTTTGAGTACTTAGAAAGGATGCAAGATCGTGTAATTCGATTTATTTCCAGTCATTCGAAAGTAACAGATGAAAAACTTCGTGAATTGATGTTCCGGACAGGTGAGTTAGCTCGCGATATCGGTACAAATGTTGTTGGCAAAGACGCTGTGGAGATAGGGCTGATAGATCGAGTTGGCGGGATTTCTGATGCTCTTCAAGAATTATATCGCTTGATACAGGAGCAAAAGGAGGAAAATAACGATGCTTCACTGGACGCTTCTTCCTGATGAATTAGTATATGGTGAAATGAACGGGCAAGATGATAGTCTGTCTTTTCATGAAACTATCTATGAAGGTGTGCACTTACTTGTGCAGCAAGCAGGAAAAGGCATAAAAGTCGTTCGGATCCTTAGTCCCGACCCTACTCATTTTCTAGATCCTCGCTTTCAACCTGGGAATGTATTGTTTTTTTCATCGGATTCATAAAGGGTAAATATAACATAATTGCTAATTACATCCATAAAAATACCAAAAAAACTCACTTGACATGATGATCCATGTTATAATGCTGATGATAGGTTACAGGGAGTTGGATGTAATGGCGAAAAAATCAACCAAACCAATAAGCGCACCTCGCGCAGAAAAATTCAAGAGAGAACTTCTATTTGAAATTTATGGAATAACCATTTTAGCTCTTTCTATTATTGCCATGGCTAGTTTGGGCGCAATCGGAAGAAATTTAACATATTTAGCAAGGTTTTTTGTTGGATCTTATGATTTTCTTATACCACTAATTGGTGTAGGTCTGGGTTTTTTTGTGATGTTGAAAAGAAAATGGCCAAATGAGTGGTCACCACGAATGACCGGAATTGTAGTTGTCCTGCTTTCTCTTTTGGCATTTTCTCATTATTTTACTTTTCAAATACTGATTACGCAAGGATTCCAAGGGTCTATTATCGATAAAACTTGGAACCTATTATTGGCCGAGCGTGAATCACGTTTACCATTAGATGTTGGTGGAGGAATGGTAGGAGGGATCATTTTTGCCCTATTTTATTTCCTCTTTGAGAGTATTGGTACAGTTGTAGCGCTTTGTGCTTTATTTTTATGTGGATTTCTACTGGTGACAGGTTTTTCTTATGTGAAATTTTTTCATCATTTTAGCAGGTTCTGGGATGGTAAGAAAAAGCTCTGGAAAACCAAACTTGCTTCTTTTGTTACGTCTTATCATCAAAAAGATAAAACAGAAAATAAGCGAAAACGAAAAAACAAAACGATTGGAAATGTCACAAGAGATCCTATCATAGAAGAGCAAGAAGCAGTTAAACCAACTATTTTTGATTTCGAAGAAGTTCCCTTAAAAAAAGTACCTGCTGATACACCCGAACAACTGTCGTTGAATATGGAGAAAAGTCAGCTTGAAAAGAAGAAAGTGGAACAAAAACCGAAAGAAGAAAATATAGAGGTTCCATTCGAGATTGAGGCAGCAAATGCTCATTATCAACTGCCGCCGATTTCTATTTTAGCAGAACAAAAGAAATCACCAGTAGCTGATAAACAAGACTTAAATAACAATGCAGAAAAACTGGTAAATACGTTAGAAAGCTTTGGTGTGTCGGCAAGAGTAATACATATTCATCGAGGTCCTGCGGTAACTCGATATGAAATTCAACCTCAAGTAGGAGTGAAAGTAAGTAGAATTGTAAATTTAGCTGATGATTTGGCGTTAGTACTTGCAGCGAAAGATATTCGGATTGAAGCACCTATTCCAGGGAAATCTGCGATCGGTATTGAAGTTCCAAATACGGAAGTTGCCATGGTAGGATTGCGCGATATTATTGAGAGTAGTGATTACCAAGAATCAGACTCAAAATTAACCATTTCTTTAGGACGGGACATCTCAGGAGATCCAAATGTTGCAGTATTGTCCAAGATGCCCCACCTGCTTGTTGCTGGCGCGACTGGCTCCGGAAAAAGTGTATGTATAAACGGAATCATTATCAGTCTTTTATACAAGGCGAAACCAGATGAAGTTAAACTGATGATGATTGACCCTAAAATGGTTGAGTTAAACATTTACAACGGAATACCACACCTTTTAGCACCCGTTGTAACAGATCCAAGAAGAGCAGCAATTGCACTTAAAAAAGTGGTAAAAGAAATGGAAAAGCGTTATGAGCTGTTTGCAAACATAGGTGCAAGGGATATCGAACGCTATAATACATTGGTAACACAAGAAGAGTCAGGAAAACCGAAACTTCCCTATATTGTTGTGATTGTAGATGAATTAGCTGATTTGATGATGGTGGCACCAGCAGATGTAGAGGATGCTATTTGTCGGCTTGCACAAATGGCACGTGCTGCGGGTATTCATCTGATCATCGCTACGCAACGACCTTCAGTAGATGTCATTACTGGTGTGATCAAAGCGAATATACCTTCCCGGATTGCTTTTGCGGTCTCTGCTCAAGCGGATTCGCGAACCATCCTTGATATGGGAGGAGCAGAGAAACTGCTAGGTAGAGGGGATATGTTATACTTACCAGTTGGTGCTTCCAAACCAATCCGACTCCAAGGTACTTATTTGTCAGATGAAGAAGTAGAACAAGTAGTTTCCTTTGTAAAAGAGCAACAAGAAGTAAAATATGTGCAAGAAATGATTCCCACCACTACAGAAGGAAATAACATGGATGATCCACAAGACGAATTGTACCATCAAGCAGTCCAATTGGTAGTGGAAGCAAAAACAGCATCTGTTTCTTTGTTACAAAGAAGGTTGCGGATCGGATACTCTCGTGCAGCGAGATTGATCGACAGTATGGAACAAAATGGTGTTGTAGGCCCTTATGAAGGAAGCAAACCAAGGGAAGTTCGTTTGTCAGCAGAAGAGTGGAAACAGCAACAAACTAGTGATGGTTATTCGGATTCGAAACAAGTGAATGAATAGATGAAGGGTTAAGAAAAAAAGAGAGTTGTCTATTGACGACTCTCTTTTATGCTGAGATTTAGTTAGCTATTTTTCTTTCGAATAAAATAGAAATACATGAGTGAGTACACTTGATTGGTTTATGAAACCGAATTCCATAGGTAGGGAGATTTTTTCTGGTTGACGAGAATCATAATAAATGGTGATTATGTTGAGCCCAATTGGTGGATTTGTTCCTACTTGGGATCGAAAAAACTCCCCATCAACAGTAGTAAATTATACAGCAGGGTAATAATTTTTTTCTCTTTGAGATAGTTTGACAATAGTACCTTTGGTTTTAATTGCGTTTTTCGAAATGAACGTCTTCAAATAAGGATAAAATATTCCCCGATTAGAATAACAACACCGATAATGGCAAATAGTATCCCTTCTCTTAGTATAGTTACATTCCTTTAGTTAAAATAATAAAACAATTTAGTCATCATCTCCTTTATTATTTCTGGATGAGGGATTCGTATGGTAGACTCTGATTTCCTGTGACTTAAAAATAATAAACATTCTCCTATACAAACTAAGCTTCACGTCTTGTGTAAGAGAGAGATGAATGAATGTAGTGGAGATGAGAATCATAACAAAAATGAGCTGATACTTTACAATTTTTAGCGTAGGAAGGGTTTGTTTGGTTACCTACATTTTTACTTATCGACATAAGACTCGTTAATAGGAAGCAGAATTTCGACACATACTATTTCCATTAGCCAAAAAACATACCTTAAGCTCCATGCTCAAAAGAGTTGATAAACAGTCTATGATATTTCCAAAGAAGTAAAGGAAAATAAGGTACCTGTGGGGAAACAAGTGATGTATGGATGAAAAGAAAATGGTGTCGAATATCCAAATCCCACGAATAAATTTGGATGTGATTAGAAATTGGAGGCTACAAACAACAAATTATAAACGGTAAAATAAAGATGCCTACTTCTTTATAGTCGACAAAAACTTTAGTGATTTTTAGGATACTAAGGTTAATAAAAATGTTAGATCTAGATAGGTGAATCACAAGAAAGAGGTGTATGAATGTCTTTTGCTACTTTTCAGACAGTATCTTTGGGGAATATTCGTCTCCATCTGTGTCCAAGTGATAAGTTTAAAACTACTACTTTGTCAGCTTTTATTACAAATCCGCTTCAAGCAGAAACAGTTACAAAAAATGCTTTGTTACCAAATGTACTTGTTCGAGGAACAAATACCTATCAAACAACTGTTGCATTGCGTCAAAAATTGAATGAACTTTATGGAGCTGGATCTTTTGGAGATGTGTTTAAACGGGGTGAACGTCAAGTTATTCAGTTCGGGATGGATCTAGCGAATGAAACATATCTGCAAAATGCACCCTCCCTTTTAGAAGAGGGCATTCAGTTATTTTGTGAGATAATTTTAGATCCATTTGTAGAAAATAACCAATTCTATACATCGTTTGTAGAAGCGGAAAAAAAGAACTTAAAACAGAAAATAGATAGTTTGCAAGATGATAAAATACGTTATGCAGCGGAACGTTGTGTCCAAACGATGTGTGAAGGGGAACCTTATTCACTTTTTAACTATGGAAACGCAAATGATATTCAAGCAATAGATGCTAAATCTCTATATAGCTACTATCGAGAAGTGTTAGAGAAAGCGCCGATTGATCTTTATTGTGTTGGAGATGTAGAAGTAGAGGAAGTAACAAATTTATTTGCTAAATACTTTGATTCTAAAATGCAAAACGCAGTAAGAGAAGAAGTTCCTTTTGCTGCTGTTTCTCATAAGGTAGATAAAGTGAAAATGGTAGTTGATCGGTTAGATGTGAACCAGGGAAAATTAAACATGGGATGTAGAACTCAAATATCGATTCGTGATGAGAAGTATCCAGCCTTAATGATGTACAACGGGATACTAGGTGGATTTGCGCATTCTAAATTGTTTATGAATGTTCGTGAGAAAGAGAGTTTAGCTTACTATTGTTCATCGGGGATTGAGAGCCATAAAGGACTACTCTTTATTCAAAGTGGAATAGAGGAACAAAATTTAGACAGAGCGGTTGACATTATAAAACAGCAATTGACTGCAATGCGTAATGGAGAAATTTCGGATCAAGAACTGGAACAAACCAAAGCGACACTCTCCAATCAGCTACGTGAGGGCCAAGATCGAGCGTTTGAATTAATTGGATTTCATTTTCAATCTGTTTTGAGTGGAAAACCAAGATCATTAGAAGATTTGTTACAAAAAATAAATGCGATTACGAAAGAAGATGTGCAGGAAGTAGCTCAGTTGGTAGAGTTAGATACCATTTATAGCTTGCGAGGGCAGGAGGGAGAAAAACAATGAAAAAAATAGATCATTCTCAATTAAAAGAGACCCTATATTATGAGCAGTTACCAAATGGCTTAGAAATTTATCTGTTACCAAAACCTGGTTTTCAAAAAACGTATGCAACATTTACAACAAAATATGGTTCCATTGATAATACTTTTCAAAGAGAGGGAGAACAGAAACATCAAGTACCAGATGGTATCGCTCATTTTCTAGAGCATAAGATGTTTGAGCAAGAATCAGGTGAAGACGTATTTCAGCAATTTGCGAGACAAGGTGCAGCAGCTAATGCTTTCACAAGTTTTACGCGTACCGCGTATCTTTTTTCATGCACAGAAAATACAAATGAAAATCTAGTGACATTGTTGGATTTTGTCCAAGCTCCTTATTTTACTGATCAAAATGTAGAAAAAGAAAAAGGAATTATTGGGCAAGAGATAAAGATGTACGATGATAATCCAGATTGGCGTTCTTACTTTGGGTTAATCGAAGCTTTTTATCAAAACCACCCAGTAAAGATTGATATTGCAGGTACAGTCGAGTCGATAAGCAAAATAACAAAAGAGACACTGTATGATTGTTACCATACTTTTTATCATCCAAGTAACATGCTATTGTTTATTGTTGGAGGGATTGAAGCAGAAAAAACGCTTCAACTTATTCGTGATAACCAGTCAACGAAAAAATTTGATCCACCAGCAAAAATCAATAGATTTTACCCAGATGAATCCAATGCAGTTGCAGAACCCAAGAAAATAATGAAATTAAGTGTACAAACACCTAAGTGTTTGATGGGCTACAAAGAGAAAAGCAGCGAAGTTAGCCGGATTGGAACAGAGCGGTTAAAACAAGAATTAACAACACAGATCTGTTTAGATGTAATGTTTAGCACGTCATCTGATTTCTATCAAAGCCTGTACGATGACGGAATTATTGATGATACATTTGGATTCGATTATTCTTTAGAACCAGGATACGGTTTTACGATGTTTGGAGGAGACACGCATCAACCAGAAGAACTAATTAAACGTATTCAAGAAGAAATTCCTCGACGTGTGTCTACTGGAGTAACCCAAGAAGAATTTGACCGCATTCAAAAGAAACGGATTGGCGCGAGTCTGCGCTCGTTGAACTCTCTAGAGTGGATCGCAAACCAATTCACCAGTTATCGTTTTCAAGAGACAGATCTATTCGATATTATTCCAACTTTAGAAAAGCTAACCTTGGAAGATGTCAATCAGAGATTAAAAACTCATTTTCAAGCCGATCAGTTTGCTGTTTCATTGGTAATGCCTAAATAGATGACAGACAAAGATCTTGTTGCATGGGTGACAGGTGCAAGCGGTGGTATAGGTTCTGCTATCTCCATACAGTTAGCAAAAGCAGGAATAAAAGTTGCAGTATGTTATCATCAAAATACACTTCAAGCAGATAAAGTGGTACAACAATGCAAAGAGGTTGGATCAGATGCTGCATCTTTTGCATTAGATGTGACCAAAGAAGAAGAAGTCAAACAAGTATTTCAAGCTATACATTTTTCATTAGGAAAACCTTCTATCCTTGTGCATGCTGCTGGGCACACGGAAGTAGGGCTTTTTCAAGATGCAACGATTGACCAATATAACCGAATGATGGATGTACATGTAAAGGGGGCATTTCTTCTTTCTCGAATCATACTTCCTCACCTCCTGCAAGAAAAATGGGGAAGGATAGTCTTGATTTCTTCGATCTGGGGTTCTGTTGGCGGGGCGACAGAAGTCCTATATTCGACGGCAAAATCTGCACTACATGGAATGGCTAAAGCACTTGCAAAAGAAGTCGCATTATCTGGAATAACTGTAAATGTTGTCGCTCCTGGGGCAGTGGATACAGAGTTATTAAAAAATCAATTGACACAGGAAGAAAAGCAGCAGTTAGCTGAAGAGATACCAATAGGCAGGTTGGGAATACCCGAAGAGATAGCTTCCATGGTAGGTCACTTATGCGAAAAAAAGTCATCTTATGTGACAGGGCAAGTGATCCAAGTCAATGGTGGATGGTACTAAATCGATTTTATGATAAAATCGAAGAGAACACTCATATAACGTCACGGTTGGAGATAAAACATGATCCGTGTGGAAGCGGTGGAAGCCGTGGGAAACAGCTTTTTCCAGTCTGCTTCGATCTATGATGGTCTCATCAGGGATGAAGCGACTAATGAGGACGCGGAGCGTGTAGCCAAGCAGCTTGTGATCGCAAGCCTTCGTGCATACACGGAACTCGCTCAGGGATTGATGGAAGAATACCCCGGATGGTCCTCAGTGGGAGGGTATGAACGCTCTCGAAAGGACACTTCTGGGGAATTGTCGTCGCTTTGCTGAGTATCCGAGCAGTGCTCGGTTCAAGAGGTTTGAACGGAAGTTCGACAGTATCGAGCGCAATGCGATCGCCGGCTGGAAGCGAACTCTCAGCGACTTCCTCACGTGGCTTCCCTGATCCTCTCAGTTGTGATGTTTGGAGTGCTGTTGTCCCAATATTATTTGGATGACGATAGCACTCCAGCGCCGAAATCTAGATCGTATAAATATAAATCAAGTATCTCAGTTATATAGACGAATAATTTCTCCCTTGTGTGGTGATATTATCTTTAGAATGTTACTCACAATAGGAGGGAAACTGTGATGTCTGTACTACAAAACTTTGATGAATGGAAAAAGTTTTTACAGGATCGTGTTGATCAAGCTTCTAGCTTAGGGATGGACAAAGTAACCATTAATGATCTAGCCTATGAAATAGGTGATTATTTAGCTCAAGACGTTGATCCAAAAAATGAACAAGAACGTTTGTTGAAAGAATTATGGGATGTTGCTGATGAAAATCAACAACGAGTTATGGCCGAATTAATGGTGAAATTAGTCGATCATAAGTAAGTAAAACGTCTGGTACTCTTCATTAGAATACCAGACGTTTTCATTCGTGTGTAAATGTAAGAAAATAAGCTTACACAATATTATCATAAATGGTTGAACTTACGAAAAGACGGGGAATTTCGTTATTCGTTGTTTGTTTTTATTCGTTTATACTAGAGTTTTATAGAGCGATTCTCTTCCGAGAGATGAGAACATGTGCTATACTTATCGGTATAGCTCATGAAGCCTGTCATTCCTTTGAGAGGTGGTATCATGGCAAGTCAAGAATGGTACATGGAGTACCAAATACATAAAAATAGACCAGGTTTATTAGGTGATGTTGCCTCTATTTTAGGGATGCTTGCTATCAATATTATTACGATCAATGGTGTCGAAAATCGTCGACGTGGTTTATTATTGGAAACAAGTAACCATGATAAGATTGAATCACTTCGTCATATATTGTTACAAGTGGAAGACATTACACTAACTGCACTTCGACCGCCTAAGTTGGTTGATCGGATCGCGATCCGACACGGTAGATACTTAGAGCGTTCGTCTGAAGATATGCGTACTTATTTCTTCACTAGAGAAGAATTAGGTATTTTGGTTGATTTTATGGCAGAGCTATTTCAAAGAAAAGGTCATCAATTAATTGGAATTCGAGGAATGCCTCGAATTGGAAAGACCGAATCAATTGTCGCCTCCAGTGTTTGTGCAAACAAAAGATGGATATTTCTTTCTTCCACTTTATTAAAACAGACGATGCGAAATCAGTTGACAAGAGATGAATTCTCAGAGGAAAGGGTTTTCATCATCGATGGAGTTATGTCAACGAGAAGAGGCGATGAAGAACATCAGATGCTTCTAAGGGAAATAATGAGCTTAAACGCAACCAAAGTAATTGAGCATCCAGATGTTTTTGTTCAACAAACAGAGTACTCATTGGATGATTTTGATTACATCATTGAATTAAAACAAGATGCTTCAGAAACCATTTCACTTGATGAACTGGAACAGGATTTTTAAGGGGGATAATGCACTTGGCTGGCGTGGGTAAGTATTTGAAACAAGCGCGTGAAAAAAAGAGTTATACGCTTGAAGATATGGCAGACCTCACGAACATTGAGATAAAATATTTGCAAGCATTAGAATCAGAAGAGTATGATTTGCTTCCTAGCCCTTTTTATGCACGCGTATTTATGAAAACATATGCAAAATATCTGAATCTCAATGTAACTTCTGTTATGCAGTTATTTGATATCTCACAAAAAACAGAGCATTCGCCCGCGCCAAAACCAAAGACAGAAGCAGTAGAATTACCTAAGCGGTCACCAGCGCAAAAAAAGAAAGTTTCTTCTCTCTGGTTGATTGTAGCGATTATCCTCATTATGGGTATGGTTTACATGCTTTTTCAGTAGAGGGAGGATAGAATTTTGGAAGATTTGGGATACCATTTGCGGTCAGCACGTGAACAGTTAGGTATTTCCATTGAGGAATTGTCTGAAACGACAAAGATAGATTTAGAATATTTAATGGCAATGGAACGTGGAGATTTCGATGCTTTGCCTGGTCCTGTGTATGTTCGATCATATCTTCGTACTTACTCCATTTACGTAAATCTAGATCCGAGACAAATCAATAAAATTTATCAAGAAAAAAAACAAGCAAGTACAGAGACATTATCAAGAACTACAAGGGTTCAAAGACAATTGGAACATCAAAACTCAGGATCTACTGCCACTCTTTCTAGAAGTCAAAAGCAGGATTTAGGACGTTCTTCGGAAAAGATGGTTACCATGTCACGTTCAGCTGTTAAAAACCAGACGAAGAAAAAAAAGACTAGCAAGAAGAAAAAAGACTCAGGATTTGCCAAGTTTTATAACGGAATGCTTATTGTTGGTTTTCTGTTGCTACTAGTTGCTTCAGGGGTTATAATCTATCTCCGTTCAACTACATCAGAGGTTGCAGAAATATCTGACAAGGTTAAACCTTTGACAGTCTCAGAAACTAATGTTATGCTCAGATAAAATTTATGACAATTTCATGTCGGTTGTACGCGAGTATATATGTTCATAGGTACAACCTTTCAGGAGGTGGCTGGGGTGTCTGTCGAAATCGGTAATTTTCTTCGACAAGCCCGAGAGTCGGTAGGACTGTCCCTCGACGAAGTACAAGAAAAAACGAGAATACAAAAATCGTTTTTAGAAGCAATTGAAAAGGGAGATTTTGATAAATTACCAAGTCCATTTTATGTTCGTACCTATCTGCGTTCTTATGCAAACTGTGTAAAGGTAGAACCACATTACATCTTGCGTGAGTATCGCAAAAAGGAGCAATCAGAGCGCTATCAAACTGGCAAATTTGATGCTTCGCAATTGACAGAACAGCTCAATAAATTGAGTCAGACAGGTATGCACAAATTTGGATTTACGGGCGCAATACCAACTACATCACAAAATACAAAACCTTCTGTTTCTGCTTTAAATCGGACTACTGCTAAAACAGCTTTAACAATTGCAAAGCCTGTTTCTAATACAGGTAAGCTGCCAATGATGCAAAGAAGAGAAGAATTGGAAAAAACCGCTAGACCACAGGTTCTATCTTCTTCCAATAAGCCAAAAACGGAACGAAAGTTTCCTTCTCTCTTACCATCTCAGGCACTTACTACTCGAGGCGGTTCGACTACTGAAAAAGAAAAAAGATTTACTACAAATGAAAATTCCATTGCAAAGACGGCTAGTAGAGAAAATAATATAGCAACAGAACATCCCATCACATCAACCCAACAAAATAAGACGTCAAAAATCAAAAAACAAATTACTGCACCTCAAACTACCATAAGTGAATCTGCTCAATTTGTGCCTTCTAGGCTCAGTAAGAACACAGAGTCACATACACTATCACGTACACAAGCATTAAAAAAACAAACTCAACCAGAACAGATGGTAAATCATTTAACAAAACCATCTATGGAAGATACAAAAAAGAACCAAACCCAGCAAGAAAATAATCAACTATCTAGGGCAGCTCGTTTTCGTAATTCTTCCACATTACCAACTGTCTCCAATAAGTTTGCAAAAGTACAACCTGATCTGGAAGAAGAGCTGGTAATTGATAAAGAAGAAGAATTTAAAGATAATATGCTGCGCTCTAGAGAGTCTCGTTTTTCCAGAAATACTGGTGGATTTAAAGAAACCAAAACAGTATCACAAGATTCGTCGGGTGTACCATCTCTTCGTAGAAGTTCCGTAAGGAACCGACCTATGAAGAAGTCAGATGGCTTTTTTAGCAGCAGAGTAATAATCGCAAGTGTTGTTGCGGTGTTACTACTCGGTGGGGTCACTTGGTATTTGATGTCAGATGAAGATAGTACTGAGCAAGTACAAGATAAAAATACGGTTTCTACTGAAACCCAATCAGAACAGAAACAACAACCTGCAGGACCATCTTCACAAGAAACAGAAAATACTTCTACTAATCAAGGAGATCTAGTGAAACAATCTTCTGGTCTCTATCACTTGTCTGGTACGGAAAATGCAAAAGTTGTTCTAAATCCATCTGGAACATCGTGGATTCAACTTCGCACGGAAGCTCCAGGGAGTGATTCTAAGAAATATTTAAAGGATGTTACATTAACAAGTAAAGATTCTGCAATGGAGTATGATCATATATTTAAAGATGGGTCTGATCTTTATATTGTGCTCGGTTCTCCTGATAATGTGAAGGTTACAGTTAATGGCATTCCAGTTGCATCAACTAGAGTGATACACATCGTTAAAAAATAAAAGCAATAGCCCTTTTTTCGGGCTGTTCTTTTTTATATGTAGATAGGGGAGAGACTATTGAATCAGCTCAAGGAAATAAGGGAAATGTCTTTTCTCGATTTAAATGATATTTCAGATCACTTGTCCATTCCAGTTCCTTATCTAAAAGCTATAGAAGAAAATAATTTTTCTTCCTTACGGCTTGATGAACAAATAATCGAAAAATACATTGTCCAGTATGCGGATTTTTTAGAGACTGATGCAGAGCCAATTATTCAAACATTCCATCAAATACATAGATCCAAAGAAATAACTTTTGCACCGAGGAGTAGGGGCAAACGCGTATCGAAATCTACCACAAAACAGAAAGGATTTTTCTATACTTATCGATACTATCTCATAGGTTCTTCAGTTTGTTTGATTTTAAGTTTCATCATATGGTTTTTCGTGTCAAATGGAGACACGAATGCAACAAAACCATCCGATCAATCTGTTTCAAACACAACACCTAATCCTATGATGAATAAAGATAGACCAGTTTTTACTTTACAAAAAACTTCTGCTTCATCTCCATCAAACGAAACATGGTACATCTCCCAAGCAGATACGATTCATCTTCAAATTCAAGCTTTAGGTGATATAACTATTCAAGTAAAAGAAAATGGAAGTGAAGGGAAAATTATCGCGAACAAAGAACTAACAAAGAGCCAATCTTTTGATTTGCAGGGAAAGAAATGGATAGCTATTCAACTCGATAACCCTAGTAATGCATTATTAAAAGTAAACGATGTTGTAATTGATTCAGTAGCGCAAAAAAGCACAACAACTTATGAGTTTAAAATTGCATCAAATTAATAATTGGCGTACTGTGTTTTTGACATCACTCTCTGCTGTAGTTTATACTTACGAAAGGATTTGCTTTCTGGCTTTTTTGTTATTTAATTTTGATTGGAAATAGTGGATAATAGTGGTGAAGACTGAGAAAGTTCCATAAATAAACATGTGCGTGTTATGTTCGTACAATAAACCCATGGCATCGGGATAACGGCTTTTCTTCATCTCCCTTCCCAGCCAAGCGAAGTAGATCAGGGAGGTAGTTGTTGGTGAATTTGGCCAATAAAATAACATTAGTACGTATTTTTCTTGTGCCTGTAGTGATGATATTTTTACTGATTCGCTTTGATTTTGGGATTGTGCGACTTGGTGTGGTTTCACTTCGGGTCAGTGAGCTGATTGCTACTTTTGTGTTTGTTATTGCTGCAGTTACAGATGGATTAGATGGCTACATAGCGAGAAAAAGCAAAACTATCACGAATCTGGGAAAGTTTTTAGATCCGCTTGCTGATAAGCTACTAATAACCGCTGCACTTATCTCACTTGTAGACATGCAGCGGCTCCCGGCGTGGATTGCTATTGTAATTATCAGCCGTGAATTTGCGGTTACTGGTCTTCGGCTGATCGCAGTTGCAGAGGGGCATGTCATTGCAGCAAGTACACTTGGAAAGATTAAAACCATTGTACAGATCGTGGCGATTATATCACTTATGTTGAATAATTTCCCGTTTTCTACTGTTTCTTTCCCCTTTTCCATCATCGCTACATGGTTAGCTGTCATTATCACCATCTTATCAGGATTTGACTATTTTTATAAGAATTGGAAGATCGTCTCCCTTACAAAAAACGGATAAGGAGTTTCTTCATGCAAGCGGAAGTAATTACTGTTGGATCTGAACTCATGCTTGGATTTACACTAAATACTCATTCACAATACATTTCTCGTGCATGTGTCCCAATCGGGATTGAGGTTGCTTATCACACTTCGGTAGGCGATAAAATGGACCGCCTTGCAGAAGTGATCAAAATTGCGCATCATCGATCCCAACTTGTTTTTCTTTGTGGTGGTTTAGGTCCAACACTGGATGACTTAACAAAAGAAGCATTGGCTGAAGTATTGGGAGAAACACTAATGGAAGACGTGTTGTGGCGTCAGAGGTTAGAAGAATTTTTTGTTAACCGCAAATCTCCTATTCCTGCGAATAATTACAAACAAGCATTGGTTTTTCCCTCTGGAACTGTTTTCCCCAATGAAAAAGGTACTGCTCCAGGTTTATCCGTAACAAAAGATGGAGTTACGTATATTCTACTGCCTGGTCCTCCCGGTGAATTAAGACCAATGTTTGATTTGCAAATCCTACCTTTTTTGCAGAGCTTAGTACCGTCAGAAGAAGTTATTTACTCACATCCGATGTCATTTTTCGGTATTGGTGAATCTGCATTAGAAGAGAAACTCAAAGATCTCATTACAAAAAATGAAAATCCTATTATTGCAACATACGCTTTGGAAATTGGTGTTACATTACGTCTAACGGCACATGCGCAGACAGTGATAAAAGCAAAAGAATTAATTGAACCTATCCGTTTGGAAATACTCTCGAGGGTTGGAGATTATTGTTATAGTGAGCAGGATCAATCCTTAGAAGAAGTAGTCATGCAGCTTTTACATGCGAAGAAAAAATGTGTTTCCACAGCAGAAAGTTGTACAGGTGGGCTGGTTGTTCATCTATTGACCACTGTACCTGGAGCCAGTGGTGAGGTAAAAGGCGGGTTTGTGTCTTATACGAATATAAGTAAAGGACACATCGTTGGTGTTTCTGATGAAATTTTGAAAACGCATGGTGCAGTAAGTGGTGAAACTGCTAAACAATTAGCTGAACATACGAGGGAACAATTTCAAACCGATTTTGCAATAAGTGTAACAGGTGTTGCTGGACCAGCTCCTTCAGAAGGAAAACCTGTAGGGCTTGTTTATATTGGTTTGGCTCAAGAAGGAGTGCCTACTTCAGTCTATGAGTTATCTTTAAATGGAAACAGAGAACGAATTCAACGATCTGCAGCTAAACATGCATTGTTCATCCTATTTGAGCGACTAAAGAAAGGTGAAACTACGATATGAAACGTTTTGAAGATTTTGATCTAAGTAGTGATATTATGAAGGGGATTCAAGATATTGGTTACGAGGAACCATCCCCTATTCAAGCAGAGTGTATTCCTGCTGTTATTCGTGGTGAAGATGTAATTGGTCAAGCACAGACTGGTACTGGTAAGACAGCAGCTTTTGGTATACCCGTATTGGAACGAATTGATCCAACAGATAACCGCGTGCAAAGTATTATTTTAACTCCTACTCGCGAACTTGCTATCCAAGTTTCAGAGGAGTTACGTCGGCTCGGACGCCCGAAAAGAGTGAAAACACTACCTATCTATGGTGGTCAATCCATTATTAGGCAAATTAAAGCCCTTCAACAAGGAGTACATGTGGTAATAGGTACACCAGGACGTCTTTTAGACCATCTTCGTCGTGGGACCTTAAAAACAGATGGTGTGGAAGTAATCGTACTTGATGAAGCGGATGAAATGCTAGATATGGGTTTTATTGATGATATTGAAACCGTTTTGCGATTTTTACCTAGTCAGCGTCAATTGCTGTTATTCTCAGCTACTATGCCTCCGGCAATTCGTCAGTTGTCCCAGAAGTATATGAGAAAACCTAAATATATCACCATTAACAGAGGTGAAGTTACGGTTCCTATGATTCAACAAGTTTACTATCGTGTATTGGAGAATATGAAGGTAGAAGCCTTGTGTAGAATTTTGGATAGTGAAGAAATCGAATTGGCGATTGTATTTTGTCGTACGAAAAAAGGCGTGGATGATTTAACAGAGGCGCTCCAAGTTCGTGGCTATCTGGCAGGAGGTTTGCACGGTGATCTCCAGCAGCAACAGCGTGATCGTGTAATGGGGCAATTCCGCCAAGGTGAGATTGAACTACTGGTTGCTACAGATGTTGCCGCACGTGGTATTGATGTCGGTAGTGTTACACACGTAATCAACTATGATATTCCTCAAGACGTAGAGAGCTATGTTCACCGTATTGGCCGTACAGGACGCGCAGGACGTGCAGGTATCGCCCTTACACTGATCACACCTCGGGAAATGAAACAACTTCGTTTGATCGAACAAGAAACTGGTGCAAAGCTAGTATCTCGTGAGCTTCCTACATTAGAAGAAGTGGCAGCAAAACAGCAACAAAGCTGGATTTCTCAAATTGAAGAAGCAATTCGCTCTGAAGCTGATCTGTCATTGTTTGAAGATATGATTGAACAGTTAGCAGATAAGTTTTCTCCAGAGAAAGTGGCAGCAGCATCTCTTTACCTTACATTTTTTGAAAGATTTAACAAAGCTAGTGATGCAACATATAATTTCGGAGAAACAGGTGCATCTCCTGGCATGGTTCGTTTCTTCATCAATGTGGGTCGCAACAGCAACCTTCGTCCACAAGAACTAGCAAAAGCGATCGCAGATCATGCCGGTATTGGTTTGCGTCAAGTTGGTCGCATCAATATTTATGATCGCTTTTCATTTGTGGAAGTACAAGAAGAGATTGCACCATTTGTATATGAAGCATTGCAACAATCCCGAATCAATGGAATGCGTGTGAATATGGAACCAGCAAGACCAAGAACCAACTCACCAAGACCTACTACAAGAGATTCACGAGATAATAACTTCAATCGAAATCGTAGACCGGAAGTAAATGCAAGAGGATAAGCATCATTTAACACATCTATATTACTAGATGTGTTTTATTATTTTTTGACAACTATACTTCTATCGCTATCAGGAGATTTTCAGAAAACCTGCACAGTGGTATCAAAAGATTCTTCAGAAGACTCTCTGCTGACGTATAACGTGTATATTATGATAGTTAAACAAAACCCTACAGATATATATCTGTAGGGTTGTTTTGGATCAATGGAAAAACGATGAACTTAACATAAGACCGAATATTATTTATAATGAAGCTATCCCGTTCCGTAACTATTTTGGAGGATGTCTTGGATCAGGTGCTTCTTCTTATTCTCAATCATCAAAGGCCAATTATTTTTGCCATGGAAGCCTACGAGAAGAAGAAAAAGATTACTCAGAAGAGTTTTCACGAAGCGCTAACGAGTATCACAAGTGCTGTGGATGCTTTTGTTTCCATGGCGGAAGAGCTGCTGAGCCAGAATCCTCCCAAGGTGCATAATCAGGTATCTTTGGGGACGATTCGCGATCGTTTGGATTGGATGAAGGATCTTTACTCTAAAATTCTCGAGCATACACCAAATAGGTTTAAGTCCTTGGTACAAGAGATGAAGCATTATGAGTTGGTGGTCAATCGACTTTCTTGCTGGCTCCCTCAAGAAAATAGTTAGCGAATAGGAATTTAGTAGGTGGTAATTGTCTTTAGAGAGAATTACCACCTACTTCAAATGCTGATAAATTACACTAATATAACACCCTAGCACAAAAAAATATGTGCTAGGGTGTCTGTTTTTAATCGGAAATCCCAAGTGCGATCTTCGCATATCGAGACATGCGGTCTTTGCTCCATGGTGGATCCCATACAATATCTACTTCAATCTCATTGATGCCATCCACTTTTCGTACCGCATCTTCTACTAATCCATTTATCATGCCAGCGAGTGGACAACCCATTGCTGTTAAGGTCATGGTGATCTTAACGTTGTTGTTATCACTGATGTCGATATCATAAACCAATCCCAGATTGACGATATCAATATGGAGTTCTGGGTCGTTGACTTCTTCTAATTGTTCCATTATTTGGCCTCGCAATTGTTCTTTATCCATATGCTACCCTCCTATAAACTTAGATTACCACATTTGAACCACTTCTATTGCTTTTCATTTTTATAGAATAAATGTTCGTAAAAGGCTTGTTATCCTCCAAAAAACACGTTATGATAGAGAAGATGAAAGTGATGAAAAACTTCTTACATCTCACTAGAACGTCTAGACAAACCAAAAATAAGTAAGAATAGTGAAATCATTCTAACTTTATACAAAGAGGGAGAGTTTATACATATGTCAGATCGTAAACAAGCACTGGAAATGGCTTTGCGGCAAATCGAAAAGCAATTTGGAAAAGGTTCCATCATGAAGATGGGGGAAGAGACATCCCATCACGTAGAGACGATTTCCAGTGGTGCTCTTGCTCTTGATATTGCTCTTGGAGTGGGAGGATATCCCCGTGGACGGATCATCGAAGTATATGGGCCAGAATCATCTGGTAAAACGACCGTCGCATTGCATGCGATAGCGGAGATTCAAAGAAATGGTGGTCAAGCTGCATTTATTGATGCGGAGCATGCACTTGATCCAGTTTATGCTCAAAAACTAGGAGTAGATATCTCCGATCTTCTTTTATCCCAGCCAGACACTGGAGAACAAGCGTTGGAAATTTCCGAAGCATTGGTTCGTAGTGGTGCAATCGATATTATCGTGATTGACTCAGTTGCGGCATTGGTTCCCAAAGCAGAGATTGAAGGAGAGATGGGAGATTCACACGTAGGTCTCCAAGCTCGTTTGATGTCCCAAGCTTTAAGAAAACTGTCTGGTGCAATTAACAAATCGAAGACGATCGCGATCTTTATCAACCAAATTCGTGAAAAAGTAGGTATCATGTTTGGTAACCCTGAAACCACACCAGGGGGACGTGCTTTGAAGTTCTATTCTAGTGTTCGTCTAGAGGTTCGTCGTGCAGAAGCTATCAAACAAGGGACGGATGTAGTTGGAAATCGTACCAAGATCAAAGTGGTAAAAAACAAGGTTGCTCCTCCGTTTAAAGTTGCTGAAGTAGACATCATGTTTGGAGAAGGTATTTCCAGAGAGGGCAGTGCTTTAGATATTGCAACAGAGTTAGAAGTTGTGAATAAAAGCGGGGCATGGTACTCCTATAACGGGGATCGGATGGGACAAGGTCGTGAAAATGCAAAGCAGTTCCTAAAAGAAAACTTAGAGACCTTTGTGAAAATCGAGAATCAAATTCGTACACATTATGAACTTCCACTTTCCAAAGTGACACAAGCTGAGACAGCTGCTACTGTTGAATCAGATAGCGAGAAGCCTAAAAGAGGACGAAAAGCAAAGGAGAAGGCGGAAGAAGAAACCCCGCTACTTGATCTCAAGTGATAATTTCAGCTATTGTAGGGCAAAAACATAAGCGTTATGAAATCCAAGTGGATGGAGAGTCAGTGCTCTCTGTCCATGAGGATGTTTTAGTAAAGTATGGTTTACATAAAGGTATGGAGATTGAACCTGCTGATCTATCTGAGATTATAGAGGCTCAGGAGCGACATTATGTGGCCCAAGCCTTTTTTCGATATGTAAGTTATCGTCCAAGGACGGTAAAAGAGGCAGAACAGCATTTGTTGCAAAAAGGATTTGAAGCATCATTGATTCGATCTGTTCTTGAGTCTATGAAAAAGCAAGGCTATTTAGATGATCGTCAGTATGCGATAAACTGGATCAAAGAAAGACAAACTGGTAAAAAACTTGGAATTCATAGACTGAAACAAGAATTAATACGCAAGGGAGTCTCATCGGTATATATTGATGAGGCTATTGAAGAGGAGCACATCGAAGAGGAGCGCCAGTTGGTGACGGAGGTCGCCGAGCGGCGCTATTCTCGTATATACCAAGAAGATTGGCAAACAGTGGAGCGACGATTAGGTGCTTATTTATTGCGTCGTGGTTTTCCATCTCATCTGGTTCGACAAGCTCTGCAACAAATACGAAACAAACGAGATCAGGAGGATTCATAATGCGGCTGCTTTACTTTACAGACACGCATATTCGCGGTACATCTCCACGTGGTCGTACAGATGATTTCTTTGACTCCATGAAGCGAAAATTAAATGAGATTATACAGATAGCAATAGAAAATAAGGTTGACTATGTACTCCATGGTGGGGATGTTTTTGATCGACCCAATCTATCACCAGCAGTTGTTCGGGAGTTTGCACAGTTGTTTCGAAAGTTTCCATCTCCTGTATATGCGATTGCGGGCAATCATGATATCTACGGGCATAACCCAGCAACAGTAGATCGAACAATGTTAGGGTTATTAGAAGCATTTGGGGTATTAACATTGATCAAGCAACATGATTTGATAGAATTGAATGATGGAAGGATAAAGCTCCAACTAACTGGACAACCCTTCCATTACGATTTGGATAAACGAGATATCGCTGAGGACTATGCTGTTACTAACCAGACAAAGGCAGATTATTGTATACATATGGTTCATGGAATGTTAGTAGAAAAAGCTTTGCCCGAAGGTGTTCCACATACGATGGTTTCTTCTCTTCTAGAAATGCAAAGTGATGCTGACATTTTGCTTACTGGTCACTATCATGGGGGATTCCCTATACAACACAAAGACAGCAAATATATTATTAACCCAGGGTCCATAGCGAGACTATCAAATCAACAAGCAGAAATAAAACGGATTCCACAAGTAGTCTTGATAGATTTGTCCACAGAAATCCGTATTCAGTTTCAAAAACTGACAAGTGCTGCCCGTGGGGAGGATGTTTTTGATCGATCAATCCAAGAAGAGTCCCTTTATCGGCAAGAGAAATGGGCACAGTTTGCCCAAGAAGTGAGTGCTGCTGGAATATACCAAGGTATTCAAGTAGATGAAATAATAGAAGAGATAGCGAAAATAGATCTGTTAGAACCCTCTGTGAAAGAAGAGGCTCTAAAACGAATTGGCGACGCGCAAGAGATGGAAGGTGAGAAGGAATCATGATACATTTTAAAAAATTGATTATTAAAAACTTCCAATCTCATGTACATACAGAGTTTGATTTTCACCCAGGACTAAATGTTTTTGTAGGACCGTCAGACAGTGGAAAGAGTGCCATTCTTCGCGCATTGCGCTGGGTGCTTTTTAACTCACCGCGTGGAACGGATTACATACGAGTTGGTGCAAACGTTTGCGAAGTAGAACTTCATTTGAATGACGGTACCATCATTAAACGGATTCGCAATCACCATTCTATCAATCGTTATCAATTGGAAAAAGTGGGGGAAGAAGCTCTTGTTTTTGAAGGGTTTGGTTCAGAAGTCCCTTTGGAAATCGCAAATGCACATCAATTCAAGCCATTGCAGCTGGAGCAAAAGGATATTTATTTACAGGTAGGACACCAGTTAGAAGGACCTTTTTTACTATCTGATTCAAGTGGCATGAAAGCGAAAACAATTGGCTTAGTCAGTGGTGCGCATTTAATTGATAGAGCCTTGAAGAAATTAAACAGTGATCGGACGCAATTGACTTCAAAAAATAAGTATCTTCAACAACAAATGCAAAATGTCGAACAAAAGCTATTGCCCTACGAGAATTTAGATGAATTAGAAATTTCCTTAATAAAATCAGAGAAAAAAGCGACTGAAATAAAAGAAAAACAAGCTTTACTGATTCAATTAAGACAACTTGATCATAAATACATAATGAATGTTCAAGAACAACAACAACAATTTGCGATTCTAGAACAATTTCCAAATCTAAAAGAAGCAGAACTAGAATGTACTTCGCTTGAAAATAAACTGTTGTATCTCCGCCAGTACAGGCTATTATCTACACGGTATCAAATTCATACCAAAGAGAAAGAGGAACAACAAGCGGTTTATGATAGAACAGCGAAAATAGGGCAAGCAGAAGAACTTCATGCGATGGCACATGGTAAGCTTCAAAAGATTTATAAATACAAGCAATTACAGATGAACTATAGGAATAATCAACAGGAACAAGCAATCTATCAACATACCATAGATCAAACTAAGTTTTTAGATAGAGGAATGCAAGCCATTTTCCAGTTGGAACAGTCAAAAAAGAGATTGGAATTGTTAACGATAAAACACCAAGAATGGCTAGATACAGCAGTTGGAAAGAAAAAGACAGAACAATTTCTAGCAAACACTCAGAGATTACTTTCCATTATGGAGCAGTATTTGCCAGAAGTAGAATCACGATTACAGCTTCTTACCCGTTTAAAAAAATATCTGCTAGAGTTAACTGATAAACGTGAGCGTATTGCGAAAGGGTATCAGTGGTTAGCAGAAGTAAATGAGAATATGCATCAGTTAATAGTTGAATATGGCGATTTATTAACAGAGCATGGCGAATGTCCCATTTGTGGTTCCGAGATTAATGATCATTTCATTCAAAACTTAGTGCAAGAGTTAGAAGGAGGAAGCAAGTATGCAGCAGCTGGAAGAGAAGATTAAGCAAATGAAAACAAAAATTGAAGAAGCAAAAGATTTACGTAGAAGAGCGGAATTAAAATTGGAAAATCTGGAAAAACAGGAAAGAGATATATTAATGGAGTTGGAGCAACTTGGAGTCAAACCAGAACAGTTAACAGAGGAAATTAGCAGATTGGAACAAGAAGTAAAAGATGGGTTGCAAGAAGTAGAACAATTACTTCCCAAGGAGTTATTAGTAGATGGAGACCATTGAGCGCTTTGAACGCATGGATCAAAAATTAAAACAAGCAAGAGATGAATGGACGAGGCGTCGAACAACAAGAGATTTACTGATCGAAGATTTGAAAGAACTGCAACACAAAGCAAATGAAATGCAACAGCAACAAGAGTTATTTGATAAAGTACGCCTGTTGTTTCAAAAGTCTGGGGAATACGCACGTAAACAGGCGAAGGCTCAACTGGAAACGTTAGTAACAAACGCGCTTCAGTATGTATTCGGTTCTTCATTTCGTTTTGAGATAGATTTATCACCAGCAGAAAAAAATCCGACAGCAGAGTTTTATGTAGTAACAGAGTGGAATGGAGAAATCATCCGCACAAAACCTCAAGATGCCAGAGGTGGAGGGGTTGTAGATATCATTTCGCTCGCGCTCCGGATTGCTTTTTTAGAGACAGTGCGTCCTCGTTTAGAAGGACCTATTTTACTTGACGAACCAGGTAAACACGTGAGTGAAGACTATATATTACCAATGACACAATTTCTACAATCTGTACATGAAACCTTTGAAAGACAGATCTTATTTGTGACACATAATGCACACTTAACGGAGTCTGCTGACCAAGCTTTTTTTGTTCGTCTAAAAGATGGAAAATCAGAGGTTCATCTTAGTCGTCGCCTTGACAATGGGATTTCATAACGAATACAATTGATTTGTATCTTTTTCTTTTATCCTTATTCAAGATACAACCCAACTTGATGCGTTTTTGCTAAATGAACAACAAGGTAAAACAGGTAGACCGATGACTTCGGTCTTGTTTTTAAACCCATTTGTGGGGAAGAAAGTACTTGTGATGTTCAATAACGATGGTAAAACAGCAAGTGATTTCAAAGATAGGAAAAATTTAACTGTTGTTATTGCAGGAAATAGGAATCAATTTTTACCATGTGCATGAAGTGTATATGGAACTTACTAAAGAAAAGCGTATTTCCAAAGAGATCGTGGGAATTATTTCTGATAGTAAGAACCTCCATCGATGATGGAGGTTGCTACAAAAGAATAGGGGAGGTGAACACTACAAGTGCTAGACACAGGACATATCCTGCTGCTGTTCGCCTCGCTAATCATGGGATTTGCTGGATATTGGCTGCGGAAAAGTATAGCTGAATCTCGTATTGGTAGTGCTGAAAAACAAGCTGAGTTGATTTTAGAGAAAGCAAAACAAGATTCAGAGGCGATGAAAAAGGAAAAAATCCTTGAATCTCGAGATGAAGTGTACCAATTGCGGAGCGAAGCAGAACAGGAAATACGTGAACAGCGAAACGAACTCTCTCGGATGGAACGGAGAATCGTTCAAAAAGAAGAGACATTCGATGTGAGACAACAAAATCTGGAGAAACGTGAAAATGAACTAAATGATCGTGAAAATACCATTACGATTCATCTCCAAGAAATAGAAGATTTAAAAATAGCACAAGTGAAAGAAATGGAACGTATTTCCGGCCTAGCTACTGAAGAAGCTCGTCAGATAATTATGAAGCGAGTAGAGGATGAAATGCGTCATGAGACTGCACAGCTAATCAAAGAGATGGAGCAACAAGCGATAGAAGAAGGCGATAAAAAAGCTCGTAATATTTTGTCGCTAGCGATTCAACGCTGTGCTGCTGATCATGTTGCAGAGACCACGGTGTCCGTGGTTACCTTACCAAATGATGAGATGAAAGGTCGCATTATTGGACGAGAGGGTCGAAACATACGCACATTGGAGACACTTACAGGTATAGATCTCATCATTGATGATACTCCAGAAGCTGTTATTTTGTCTGGTTTTGATCCGATTCGAAGAGAAGTTGCTCGAGTAGCATTGGAAAAATTGGTAGCGGATGGTCGAATTCATCCAGCAAGAATTGAAGAAATGGTAGAGAAGGCTCGCCGTGATGTTGATGAGAGAATTCGTGAGTACGGTGAACAAGCTACCTTTGAAACAGGAGTACATGGTCTGCATCCTGATTTGATTAAAATTGTTGGACGACTAAAATTCCGTACAAGCTATGGACAAAACGTATTGAAACACTCCATGGAAGTCTCATATCTCAGTGGGTTACTCGCTGCTGAATTGGGCGAGGATATTCATTTAGCCAAACGAGCAGGCTTACTCCACGATGTCGGGAAAGCAATTGATCATGAAATCGAAGGTTCTCATGTGGAAATTGGTGTAGAGTTAGCGAAAAAATTCCATGAGCATCCTGTTGTGATCAATAGCATTGCATCACATCATGGTGATGTGGAAGCTGAAAGTGTTATCGCAGTACTGGTACGGGCTGCTGATGCATTATCTGCTGCAAGACCAGGCGCTAGACGGGAGACATTAGAAGCCTATATTCGCCGCTTGGAAAAACTAGAAGCCATTTGTGAATCATTTGAAGGTGTAGAGAAATCTTATGCTATTCAAGCTGGTCGAGAATGTCGGATCATTGTTCGTCCAGAAGAAGTGGATGATGCAGAAGCTACTAGATTGGCAAGAGAAATAACCAAACAAATTGAAAATCAACTAGATTACCCGGGACATATTAAAGTAACTGTTATTCGAGAAACTCGATCAGTAGAATATGCAAAATAAAGTGGCCTATGAGCCGCTTTATTTTTTTAACTTGATAAGTGCTAGAAAGAAGGAAAACAAAGACAATGCGAATGCTTATGATAGGAGATATAGTAGGTCAAATCGGTCAGCAAACACTCAAAACCTATCTCTCTGAACTAAAACAAACTTATCTTCCAGATCTTATTGTAGTAAACGGAGAAAATGCAGCAACAAATGGCAGAGGAATAACACAAGATATTTATCGCGAGTTTCGCGAATTAGGAGTCGATTGTGTGACGATGGGCAATCACACATGGGGACAATCGGAAATTTTCGATTTTATTGATAATGAAGATAGATTGATTCGTCCAGCTAACTACCCTGAAGGTACCCCGGGAAAAGGTTACACCACTCTATCTACTTCAAAAGGGAAATTTGTCATCATTAATCTGATGGGGAGGACATATTCTTCTATTGCACTGGATTGTCCGTTCCGAACGGTAGATGGAATACTAAAACGACTTTCAGGAAACCCATTTATTCTCGTTGATATGCATGCGGAAACAACTTCGGAAAAGCAGGCTTTAGCGTGGTATTTAGACGGAAGGGTATCAGCAGTCATTGGAACGCATACACATGTACAGACAGCAGATGAGAGAATCTTACCAAAAGGTACAGGTTATTTAACTGATATAGGAATGGTTGGACCTTATAACAGTGTAATTGGAATGGAGGTAGAAGCAGTAATTCGAAGATTTGTTACCCAGCTTCCAGTTCGGTTTGAAGTATCCAAAGAAGGCTTCGTTTTACAAGGTGTTTTAATGGATTTTGATCCAGCCACAAGAAGAGCAAAAAAGATGAAACGTATTCGAATTGATAATGATACTCCTTGGTTAAATTGAAAGACTTTTCTTTCGGATATTTCATTCCTGTCTACTTTTTTAAGAAGGAATTTTTACACTTTAGTCGAATATGATAGGAGTGGACTTACTCCAACCATCGAGGAGGTACATTCATGGAAGTATTAAAAGTTTCAGCAAAATCGAATCCCAATTCCGTCGCAGGTGCACTTGCAGGTGTTTTGCGTGAGAGAGGTCAAGCCGAAATGCAAGCGATCGGCGCAGGTGCACTAAACCAAGCTGTTAAAGCGGTTGCAATCGCACGAGGATTTGTTGCACCAAGTGGAATTGATCTCATCTGCATCCCTGCCTTTACCGACATTGTCATCGATGGTGAAGAACGCACGGCGATTAAATTAATTGTGGAACCTCGATAATACGTCAAAACCTGTTATGTAATATAGCAGGTTTTTTCTTTATTTTTGGGGGGTGATTGCTTGTACTGGATAGATAGTCACTGTGATGTTCTTTATCAACTATGGAAACGAGAAAGAAATAATCATTTTTTTTCTAATAAATATCAGAATGTGAATTTGTTTCTGATAACTGATTCGCCTTTGGATGTTTCTTATCGTGCTCTAAAACAGAACAATGTGCTGCTTCAAAATTTTGCTATCTTTGTACCAGATAACATTCCCCAAACGGCAAAATTAGACGTTGCATTAAAACAGATAGATTTGTTTTACCAACAAGTAGAACCCTATGTTCCGCTTGTTCGACGCCATATGGAACTTGATGCCGTTTTGGATGGACATTTACTATCGATACTCACACTAGAAGGAGGAGAGGCAATAGGGAAAGATATATCATTGTTACGGACGTTTTATCGATTGGGTGTAAGACAGGTTGGTTTAACATGGAATGGAGTAAATGCATTAGCTGATGGATGTAAAGAAAAGAGAAACGGTGGACTTACGGAATTTGGTAGAAAATGTGTAAAAGAGATGATTAGACTTGGCATGATTATAGATGTTTCGCATCTTTCTGAACAAGGATTTTGGGATGTTGTAAGTATCCCTCAAGTAAAAGTCATAGCATCTCATTCTAATTGTAAAAAACACTGTATGCATCCACGCAATTTAACAGATGAGCAAATACAAGCAATCATATCTTTAAATGGGCTAATAGGTGTTACCTATGTACCACAATTTGTTTTTCAACCATACCAAGAGGCTCGTATGGAGCATTTACTTCATCATTTAAATCACATCCAATATTTGGGTGGAGAAGATCATATTGCTTTTGGCTCTGATTTTGATGGGATGGAGAATAAATTGGAAGGATTGAGTAATGCTTTTGATATTTCAAATTTCTACGAACTATTAAGGTATCACTATCCAGAAAAAATCGTCCATAAATGGACATACGAGAATGCCTATCATTTTTATAAAAATTCACTAAGATAAGATTGCTTATTGCAATTTCTATCACACAGGAATAGAATTAGAAAAGGCAATAGATAGTTTTGTACTTTACTATAATAAAAATGAATAGGTTTTTTTGTAAGCATCTGGTCAAGCTCACCAGATGATTGTTTGGCGTGAAGTATTAAAGGAGATGAGTTCATGATTAACCAGCTTTCCTGGAAAGTAGGCGGACAGCAGGGAGAGGGGATTGATAGTGCTGGGGAAACACTAGCTACAGTACTCAATCGCCAAGGCTACTTTCTTTTTGGGTATCGTCATTTTTCTTCCCGTATTAAAGGAGGCCACTCCAATACGAAGATCCGTATTAGCACTGCACCGACCAGTTCTATTTCAGACGATTTAGACATACTCGTAGCATTTGACCAAGAAACAATCGATTTAAACGCTTATGAACTAATTGACGGTGGTGTTATTTTAGCTGACGCAAAATTTAATCCTACTGTTCCAGAAGGCATCAAGGCACATTTGATCGCAGTGCCACTAACAAAGATTGCTGAAGAAGTTGGTATGGCTCAAATGAAAAACATGGTAGCTGTTGGTGCATCTGTAGCGCTACTAGGTATTTCCGTTGAATCATTCCGTGAAGTTTTAACAGATCGATTTGCGAAAAAAGGGCAGCAAGTGATTGATAAGAATATGGATGCAATCACAAGAGGTATTGAGTTTGTTAAAACAGAAATCTCCAATCTTTCCATTCAAGATTTCACTTTAGCACCTTCAGATGGAAAGAAACGTTTATATATGATTGGTAATGATGCTATCGCTTTTGGAGCAGTTGCAGGTGGAGCACGCCTTATGGCAGCTTATCCGATCACACCATCATCTGAAATCATGGAATACTTGATTCGTCGTTTGCCTGAATTCGGTGGAACAGTAGTTCAGACAGAAGATGAAATTGCAGCTATTACCATGACGATCGGAGCAAACTATGGTGGGGTTCGCACCTTGACTGCATCCGCTGGTCCTGGTCTTTCCCTTATGACAGAAGCAATTGGTCTTGCTGGTATGACGGAACAACCTTGTGTAATTATTGATACACAACGCGGTGGTCCAAGTACAGGTCTTCCAACAAAACAAGAACAAAGTGATATTCTTGCTATGCTTTATAGTACACACGGCGAGATTCCTAAAATTGTAATCGCACCTAGCTCCGTAGAAGAATGTTTCTATGATACCATCGAAGCATTTAACTTGGCAGAAGAATACCAATGCCCGGTTATCATTGTAACAGACTTGGCATTGTCACTTGGGAAACAAACCGTAGAGCCATTGGATTACAGCAAAATTGAGATTCGACGTGGTAAGCTAGTCACAGATGAAGAAGAGTTACCTGAGTTAGAAAACTCAGAGTTGTTCCCGCGTTATGGATTTAGTGAAGACGGCATATCTCGCCGTGTTCTTCCAGGGAAAAAGCATGGACTTCATCATGTAACTGGCGTAGAACACAATGAAACAGGTCGTCCATTTGAGGGTGCAGTTAACCGGAAAAAGATGATGGATAAGCGTTTATCTAAACTAAATAATCTTTCTTTCCCAAATCCAATTCATGCTGATACTCGCCATGAAGATGCAGATATCCTGATTGTTGGGGTTAACTCTACTTATGGGACAATCCAAGAGGCAATGAGTCGCTTAGAAGCAGATGGATTAAAGGTGAACCATGCTCATGTACGTCAATTAATGCCTTTTCCGACCAATCTTTTGAAAGAACAGATGGAAAAAGCGAAAAAAGTGATTGTCGTAGAAAACAATGCAACCGGACAATTAACCTCGCTCATTAAAATGAACGTAGGTATGGCTGAAAAATTGGTTCACGTTGGAAAATACGACGGTAACCCATTTTTGCCTATGGAAATTTACAAAGAGTGTAAGGAGCTGTTGGTTCATGGCAACGTTTAAAGAATTCCGCAACAAAGTGAAACCTAACTGGTGTCCTGGTTGTGGTGACTTCACGGTTCTAGCCTCGATGCAACGTGCGTTTGCAAACTTGGGAAAAGAACCTGAAGAAGTTGCTATTGTCTCCGGTATCGGTTGTTCAGGTCGTATAGCAGGCTATGTGAATTCCTATGGTTTCCATGGTGTGCATGGTCGTTCTCTTCCGATTGCACAAGGTTTAAAGCTTGCCAATCGTGATTTAACTGTGGTTGCATCTGGTGGAGATGGCGATGGTTTTGCAATCGGTATGGGGCATACTGTACACGCAATCCGCCGTAATGTTGATATTACTTACATTGTTATGGATAATCAGATCTACGGACTTACTAAAGGTCAAACTTCTCCACGTTCGGAGATGGGTTTTAAGACCAAAAGTACACCAAATGGCTCTATTGAAGCTGCTATCTCTCCAATGGAGATGGCACTGACTGTAGGTGCGGGTTTTGTAGCTCAGACTGTTTCCAGTGACTTAAAAGGTATGACAGCAATTATTGAAGCGGGGATTAAACACAAAGGTTTTTCCTTAATCAATGTATACAGCCCATGTGTTACTTACAACAAAATCAACACATATGATTGGTTTAAACAAAATCTAACTAGCTTAGATGAAATAGAAGGCTATGATCCATCTAATCGTGGTCAAGCAATGCAAACCTTAATGGAACATAGTGGACTTGTTACTGGTATTATTTATCAAAATACAGAAAGACCTTCCTATGAAGAACTAATTAAAGGTTACAAAGAAGAACCGCTTGTAAAACAAGATATCAATCTTACAGAAGAGCAATTTGACCGTTTGATTAGTGAATTTGCATAAATGTCTACGGGGAGCTGGGATTATTCTCAGCTCTCTTTTTTGTTTGTCGCATAAGGTTGCTTCCTACGGGTCATAGTAGGAGATGATACTAGTTGAAAAATGAGGTGTTTGAGAGGATGAAAATTGAAGGAAAAGTAGTGATTGTAACTGGTGGAGCAAGTGGGATCGGAGAAGCAACCATTCGAAAATTTGCAGAAAAAAAGCCAGAGTAGTCATTGCTGACTTTTCTGATAAAGGTGCAGAACTGGAAAAAGAACTCATATCAAATGGAATAGAAGCATTGTTCATCAAAACAGATGTAACAAGTGAAGAAGACGTTAAAAATATGATTGCAAAGACAGTTGAGAAATATGGACAAGTAGATATCGTATTTGCTAACGCAGGGATAGCGAATGATGGTCCTATTCATGAGCTGAGTTCGGATAAATGGAGCAGGACGATCGATATTAATCTAACAGGTGTATACTTTACGGACAAATATGCTATCGAACAAATGCTACAACAGGAAACAAAAGGTACGATTGTAAACTGCGGATCGATTCATAGTCATGTTGGAAAGGCAGTGTTACAAGTTATGCGGCAGCGAAAGGCGGGGTGAAACTTTTGACTCAGACTTTAGGAATTGATTATGCGAAAGATGGAATTCGAGTCAACGCGATTTGTCCTGGCTATATTGATACACCTTTGTTATCCGAACTAGATGAGCAGGTGAAGCAGCACCTTGTCAGTCTTCACCCTATGGGGAGATTAGGGAAAGCCGAAGAAGTTGCTGCATCTGTATTGTTTCTAGTTAGTGAGGAAGCTTCTTTTATCACAGGTACTACTTTATTAGATGGTGGTTATACTGCTCAGTAACATCTGAACTATTTCCCGGTCAAGTTTTGTTGCATCCAAACTTGGCCTGTTTGTTTGGAAAACCCCCATTCTTGGAAAATTGATTTGAGATGTATATTGATAAGTAAATTATAAGTAGAGCAGAAATAATTTTTATCTTTATTGTTAGGAGAATGAAATACCTGAGCGAGTAACAGTTTTGTGATATCTTTCTTATTCGTTATTTCTGTAACTTCACAATGAAGAAGAACAGTTTGAACTTTATCTCCATCATCATCAAAGATGTCACGATAGAGTGCATACGCAATTGGATTTTTACATCGATCTAACACGATAACAGCTCGGCTATCATCAGTGAAATTTGTAATTTGATTTTGCCATGGTGTCCATTTATTCCATATTGTCAGTTTGCGTATGGTTTTGTTATTGGTGTGAATAAATTTACAATCGGTTTTCGATGTTGGAGAGAGGTCTGATATATTTTTTGCTGTATAAAAATATAGATTATCGGTGATAGAGTAACCGAATTTCTCATAAAGTCTGATCGCAGGTATATTCAGTTCAATTGCTTCAAGAGTTGCGATATCCACTTGTTCTTCTTTGTATAGGTTCAAGCATTCCTGAATGAGAGCTCTGCCAACACCTTTTCCACGAAATTCTTTTTTTACTCCAGTTCCTCCATTCCATGCTACTTTTTTGCCGTCTATTTTACGAAATCCATTCAGTATAAATCCAGCTGGTTTTCCATCATAGTATGCTAAACAGGAATGTTGTGGGGAAATATCTCCTTTTGCGAAATGTACGTTCAATTGTTTCTCATCAAAGTGAAGAGGAACAAAGTACCCTTCAAATGCTTCATTCCAAATATCTGTCATTTCCCTCCAAGTACAATCGCGTAAACTACGAAAAATAATCATAAAATAGCTCCCTTATATAATGTAATCCTTATATCCGACAAACTTGGATAAAAGAAAAAATTCGTGGAAGAATAAATTAAAACACAAGGATAAAACATAGACTAGTTTGTATTGTAAACTTTATATTGTCTGGGACTAGGAATTTCCTAGACCCGTGAAACTGAGTTTAATTTCTCTTCATTTGAATCTGGATCGATTCATTTCCACAAGGGAGGTTATATGTCTTTGTTTCCCCTGTCCCCAGCACTGCGTGACGTTTGTCATTAATAAAGACTTGGTTTCCTCGAACCTTTACTTCAGCTAGAGATCGCCAATTGTGAGGGTTCAGCAATCCAATTCGATTACGAGCAGGTTCTGCATTGACAAACTCATCATCCAAATCGATCGTAAAAGTAATTCCATTAACGATTGCAGTTGTTTTGGAATCAGACACTACCTTCTCCTAACTAATCAGTTGCTCTTACAACATATATGGTAAATAATTATGAATGAAAAGTAAATAAAAAACACATAAAAGAGGATGAATATGCAAATTACAGTTTTAGGATGTCATTCTCCTTTTCCTGCTCAGGATGGGGCAACCCCAGGTTATTTGGTAACTACAAAGTCAGAGAAGAAAGTATTGATCGATTGTGGAAGTGGTGTACTCGCACAGCTAATTAAATATATTCCACCATATAAATTGGATATGGTTGTTTTATCTCATTTGCATCATGACCACATTGCTGATTTTTTTGTGCTGCAATACGCAATCATGTTTGCAATCAAACAAGGTTTGCGAACAAAGCCACTTGAAGTTTATGCACCATCTGAGCCACATGACTGGGCAAAAAAATTATCCTACCACGATTATATCCGTGTTCATGAACTAAATGAAAAGACATCGATTTCAATTGATGAGTATACCAAAATCCGTACTTATCGTACGAAGCACAGTATCCCTTGCTTTGCGTTAGAATTCAATGATTTCAAACACACCATCTTGTATGGTGCAGATAGTGGATATCAGACAGCCTGGGATGAGATGAAAATGAATCCAGATATCTTTTTATGTGAAGCAACCTATTTACAAGCGGATATGCCACTGGAATCAATGGATCATCTCACTACTCTTCAGGCTGGGGAAATAGCAAATCAACTACATGCAAAACAGCTAGTAGTAACACATCTGTATCCTTTTTATGATAGAAATCAATTGCTCACGGAAGTTATGAGTATTTACAAAGGTGAGTGTAGTTTAGCTCAAACGGGTTTGCAGCTTCGGTTATCGTGAGCAAACATACAGAGCACAGAATAACTGTAAACAAGCATCTTTCAGATCAAACGAATGAAATATACCAGAATGAGATAGAAGTAAATAAAATCGTCTGAACGAGAAATAGCGATAGCTTTTAAAAACAGAGCTATCGCTATTTCGTATAAGGAAGGATTTTAGCATTCATAAGATTGGTGTTCATTCGCTAGATAGGAATTTGGAAAACAGCTTTGGACTTCTGTGAGCATATCTTCTTCCATTACATCATGATAGCGCGGACTAATATGATTGATGATAAGTCGTTTTGCATTTGCTTCTTTTGCAATAGTTGCAGCTTGTATAGTTGTTGAATGATGGTACTGCGCAGCTTTATCCACATATTCATGAAAATGTGTAGCTTCATGAACAAGCACATCCGCATTTTTTGCGAGCAATAAACTATTCTTACAAGGGAGTGTATCACCTAAAATAGTTATTATTTTTCCTGGAGTAGGCGGCTCAATAAATTCTTTTCCATTTATCTGCCTTCCATCCTGTAATGTAACAATTTCACCACGTTTAAATTTTTGAAAGATAGGTCCAGGTTTAACTCCTTCAGCTAAAAGCTTTTTTATATTTAGTTTTCCTGGTTTTTCATCTTCTTCGATTCGATAACCAAAGCATGCAATTCGATGCTCTAATTTCTTTATATGAATCGTAAAGTGCTTCTCTTCTATCTTCGTTCCATCTTCAATTTCATGAATTTCCAATGGATGACTAAGATAAGTTTCGCTTATTCGAAGTGTAGTTTCTAAAAACTCTCTGATTCCTTTTGGTCCATAGAGAGTGAGAGGAGAATCGGTTTGAAATGATCGTGTGCTTAACAATCCAGGAAGACCATAGATGTGATCACCATGTAAGTGGGTAATGAAAATTCGGTTAATCCGACTAAGTTTAATAGGTGATTTCATTACTTGATGTTGTGTTGATTCTCCACAATCAAATAACCAAATATCACCGTTGTATTCGGGTAAAAGGAGTGCGAGCGAGGATACATTTCGAAAATTGGTTGGAACTCCCGCACTTGTTCCTAGAAAATAAAGTTTCATTCATTAGTCTCTTTTCTTTTTTTATTCTTTCTACTTCTTTTCTATTGGTATTGTAACAAAAGCCTCTTTCCTTTTTCCAATTGAAAAAGACAAATAATTGATTGGTCATTGATCGATGAATTATTCTTCTAGATAACAATATTCATATTTTTCAATAAGCAGCATGTAATAACTAGAATAGTAAGCCACCAGAGATAGTCTGCTGGAAATGACTAAAGCCGCTGGTTGTCTTTTGCAGAAAGGACCTTTCCTTGGGGAGGAATGAAAAGTGATACACAGCATGTAGAACCTGAATACATGCAACTTTATCCAGAGGCAGATCCACAATTGCAAAAGCAACTGACTAATTTTCTAAATAAATTCACCAAACAATGTGTACAAGCAAAACTGAAAAATAATCCTAATCTTGTTACACTTGTTTCAGGAGATATTTGACGATATGTGTAAAAAACATCATTTTTTGATGACAATGACAAGTTAATCGAAACAGGAATTGATTTTAAAAATTCGAAACCTGAGTTCTATTCATCATTCCTGCTTCATGATTATGTCCTTGTTTTTAAGTTAAGTGATTATATCAAATACGATACGGACAGAGAAACAGAGACTTTGGATGGCAGGTTGCGACTTGTTTATGACAAAACTAAAAAAAGTTGGTCCATAGAAAATGGGTCAACTGATTTGCTTGATCATGGGGAAGATGAAAATAATCCATCATCAAGTTTGAATAATTGATGCGATGGACTGAGTATGAAAAGATTGCCTGCTATGTCAAAGATAAAGAAATAAACGGAAAATATTTTCCGTTTATTTTATTTCATATTTACTTATATCTACTTGTTGCAGCTGGATTCGTTGGAATTTTCGGGGGCGGGGAAAAGGAGCAGTCGCATCGATTCCTATTTTTGTTACGGTTCCTTCAAGGGTCATCGGATTTAACTCATGACCAATAGCATCTGGAATAACAATGGTGTCTTTTACAGGATCATGACGGGTAGCGATTGCCCATTCGACATCGATGGGATCATAAATATTCACATCTTCATCGACAATGGTCACACGTCTAAGAGATGGAAAAGCAGCAAATGTAGCTAAAATTGCATTTTTTTGTACGCCTTCGATATGCTTTTTTATCTGTACAACAGCATGATAAAAACCACATCCTCCGTAGGTTAAAAATACAGCTTGAACACTTGGAACCAATTGAGAAACATTTCGAAAGATACTAGCTTCTGCCATAAGACCAACAGCATTATATACTTCTCTACCTGGAATGATTGTATGGAAAATAGGATTACTACGTCTAGTAACTGCTTTCACATGTACAACCCATCGGTTATCTTTTTTCGCATAATAATCGGTTACTTCAGCAGCTGGTCCCTCTGATTCTCGCACTTCTGGCAAGATTTCTCCTTCGATAATATACTGAGCATCAGCAATCCCTTCTACTTCCACTGATTGGGAGCGAAGCAGAGGGAGAGGTTCACCTAACAGGGTGCTGGCAACACCAAGTTCATCTTCATCCATTTGTGCAGCATTGCTTGGTGTCACGGCGGCAATATGAACTGCGGGATTTACTCCGTTATTAATGGTTATTTCCAAAGGCTTCCCCATTTTTTCCGATCGTTCATAGTAGTCCCGCAAATGTCTGCCCATATCTAATTGCATGGTGAGACGATTTGATCCAGAGACCATAAATCGATGAATGGATGTGTTTCTAACTCCTGTTTCTGGATCTTTTGCAATAACAACACATGATGTAAGGTACGGTCCGCCCTCATCTAATCCCTGGGTAGGAATAGGAATTTGTTGTAGCATGTCTACTTCTGATGAGACGCTAATGACTTCATTTGCTGGTCCAGAATCTTGTACAACAGGTGGGACAGGATTATTTCGCCAATTTTGGATAGCATCTGCCATGAGAAAAGGCAATTTTTCTGTTTCTACTTGAAAAATGCGGGATAAAAGCTCTCGATTCCAATATAAACCTGTAAATATAGGGGCTTCATGCGATAGGATATGTTTAAATAGTAACGCGTTTCCGCCCTCTAATTTTTTTGCTAATCCAGCCACTTCATGCTTACGATTTACGGGAGTAGTAATCGTTGTAAGTAATCCTTCTGCCTCTAAAAATGACAGAATTCCTTGTAAATTCTTTAATCCTCGAGCGGATAGCTGGTAAGTGTGGGGCTGTTTTTGTAGTGTCATATAATCCCTCTTTATTTGATTTTGGTAGTAGGAAAATAACATTTCATTCTTTTAAAAAGGCAAGTATTACAAGAATGGGAGAATTGACTCAAGGGAATATAAAAATGATGTAACGACATGGTAATTACTAGAGTGCATCTACTACTATGGATGATTAGGTGAAGAATGCTGATATTGAAGGCATGCTTATTATTGAAGACATGCTTATTCTTGATTTATCTGTTTTGGATAATATGCCAAAGGACGAATTGATTAATTTAATAAAGAGCATGGATAACAGCACTCCATTAAAAATCATCCAAAAGATGAACTCAAATTGATGATTGTAAGCTTAGACTTTCTAAAGTCGTCCAAGGGAGACGTTGAGAGCATTTTTGTATGGAAGCATATGGTTTCATCATCCAATATATCGTCGCTTAGAATCAACACTAAAAGCTCTCATAAGTTGAAGAACTAAATTAATAATACAATAAATAGGAGGATAAGAAATAAAAAAACAATAATATTCATTAGAAATGTATGATCGTTACTTATTAGTAGAAAAATTTGGACCCATTAGTTTAAGAGTGGTTTGGAAAATCAATAGATGGATTTCTCGATTCTTACTCGTCGGAAGATGCGCTAAAAAAAGCAAAGTGCTGTTGGATGATAAAAAGATCTCTCATGAATCTATTATTAAATGGGATATGGTGGGATGACAGAAATTATAGAATTAGAAGAATTAATAATGTCATTTATTTCATTATAATATAATCGATTTAATATTAGATTATTATTCTATTTCAATGTATAATACATTCTTAAGGAGATTGTGTCTCTCATCAATATCTATCTTATATTTTGCTTATTTTTTGTTAACGCTTACAATCAGTAGAGGAGGAAGACAGAATGAATCTTAAAAAGACTGTAATACCATTTCTTGTTTCACTTTTCACACTAGTGTTACCTTTTTCATCCGTATTTGCAGATTCTGCTGGATGGCAGGCAACGAACGTTTGGCAACAGCGGGTACATTGGAATTCCACTCTTGATTATTATATTACAAATGTAGATGATGCACCTGTCTCAGGAAATGTATTAGTGTGTCTTCGCTCTGGTGGGGGAACTTACTTCTATGTTAAGGAGTATGATCCAGACAATAAAGATGACCATATAACTTATGATTATCTTGAGCCTACTGATTATACCAATTCGACTCGTTGTAAAATGGTGGATATAAGTAGTTCTCAAGATGGATCTAATAATAAAGCGGAAATTTATGTTCAAACACTTAATAGTAACGCTGTATTTTCTATTTATGATTGATAACGAAACGACTTCTGATTTTTTCAGAGGTCGTTTTAATTCAGTACCATTGATCAGATGTTGTAACCGATTTTAGATTTCATTTAAAAATGAGGAGAATGTTTTATTATTACAGGATGTCTAAGTGCTATCATATTCTTTTTTGGATTCTTTGCCATTGTTGCCGTACTTTTTGGTGATGAATTACTGCCATTTTGGCTTAAGCCAGTATATCATTGGATTGAAGATATTATCCAATTGATACAATTGATATAAGTTAATCTTGAAAGAGCCAAATTTTTGCTTTCTTTGTTAAAGCAGGTTTTTGATTTATTCAAATGCAATATCTATGAAAACTTGGAGTCCTTATGTAACCATTCTTTGTTACACCTCGTGATTTTACTTCTATCATTAACTTGGGATCGAGATAGATCACATTCCTATCTTCCTCTAACTTCAATTGATTGACTAAACCCCATAATGCTTTACGCTCATTTGGAGGAAATGGAAATTCTACAGTCCCCGCTGATGCTCCATTAGGAAAAGATATGAGGATTTCATGTTTTCTTTTCTTGATTCCCGTTATAACTACTTGGTAGTATTGATAGTTAACTATTTTCAGCCAATCCCGAGAACGTTTACCTACCTGATAGCTTGAGTTTTTGCGTTTTACCACAATTCCTTCCAATGATTCTTGTTTAACTAGTTCAAACAGCTCTTCAGAATTATCTCCGTCTATCCATCGTACAAGTGAAATGTGATTATTCTCAGTGATGATATCGCTCAATATTTCTTTTCTCTCTACTAAGGGGAGGCTGTAAACCTCTTTGCCTTTATATCTGATTATGTCGAAAGCACAATACTGGATAGGTAATTGAGTTTTGAGGATGGCAGTTTTCTTAGTGTTGGATGTTTGAAACCGTTTGGAGACTGACTCGAAGCAAGGTTTACCTAGTTGATCAGTTACACATATTTCACCATCCAAAATGGTATTGGGAGGTAGTTTTATATCTAATAGTTCGGGAAATTGAGCATTACAATGTGTGTTGTGCCTTGAGTAAAGGTTTATTCTACCTCCAACAGTGGAGAGTATAAGTCTGATTCCATCTATTTTTAATTCACAGATATTGTCATGGTTGTTGAGTGGTTTGTCTGTTCTGTGGAGCAACATGGGAGAAATAAACATAATTATCACCTATACAAATTTTAACATTATGTATAGGTGATGTATTTAGTGGATTGTTACCAGATCACTTAAAATAAGATGAATCTAACAATTGAAGTAACCTTAAGATTATAGGTCATAGAGGTTAACTATCCAAAGTTTGATTGGGGAATTCTACAATAGTGGGGTTGTATTTATTTTTGAAGTTGCTGACAGCTCTCTCCAACTCATAGAAGCTGCTAAATCAAAATAATCTGGGATTTCCATAAAATCAGTAAACCCATATTCTCTGTACAAAACGCAATACTTTGTATTTTTCACTATCCTTCGTTAATTCCATTATAAAGGCTGCGCAATAATCTGACTTATTTAAAAGTTGAAAAGATGGAAAAATGTATACAGTAATATCTGTAACCCATTTCATATCAAATTTTTCTACCAGATCGACTGTAGTGACATATTGTTTTCTTTGTTCAGGAATATAATTGAGCAACCAAGGTAAGCCTTTAGCTTGATCATCATTATAAATTCCCATTTTAGATAGATTTAGCAAACTTGCATCTTTAGATAGAATTTCTAATGTATATCGAACTGCTAGATCTTCATAATCATTTCGTTTTTTGATAGGTGGTTGTTTTGGTTGGATATCAACAAGTTTATTATCTGTTGACTACAACCGGAAAAACTAACATCAAAAAATATAGTTCCCGTGTTTGTCGTGAATTTTAGTAATGGCGATGGTGTAGCACAAGTTGATATTTAGCAAATAGCAAAAATATATTCTTTGAAGTGGGGAACAAAAGAGGAAAAATAACTCATAAAGTGAGTACTCACTTTACTTTTTAAAAATTCAGCGTTACAGTATAGGTAAGATTTTTATTTTGCGTTTAAAAAGGGGATAGACAAATGGCTACCAATGTGTTGTTTTTTTCCCAGATCGATGCATCTCAGCTAGAAGATGTTGGCGGCAAAGGTGCCAACCTTGGTGAACTAAGCAAAGCAGGCTTTCCTGTACCAGATGGATTTTGTATTACAACTTGGGCTTACCAGTCCTTTATAAAAACAAGTTTAGAGATGGAACAACTGCTCACGGCATGTGCGAAAGTTGATTCTAACAACTTACAAGAGTTGAAGAATATAGGGCAACGAATTCGGGATCACATAGAAAATTTGCATATTCCAGAAGCGCTACAAAAAGAGATTGTTGATGCATGGGATTCTATTGGTAGATCTTATCATTATGCAGTCCGATCAAGTGCTACAGCCGAAGATTTGCCTACTGCTTCATTTGCAGGTCAACAAGATACTTATCTAAATGTCGTTGGAGAAAATAACCTTCTTGATGCTGTCCGCAGATGTTGGGCATCACTGTTTACAGATCGTGCCATTGCCTATCGGACAAAGAATAGTTTTGATCACCATTCTGTATTTTTATCTGTTGTTGTGCAGCGAATGGTGAATCCCAATATATCTGGGATTATGTTTACAGCTGATCCTATAAATGGAAATAGATTGGTAACGTCGATCGATGCCAGTTTTGGTTTAGGAGAAGCATTAGTATCAGGTCAAGTTACAGCTGATTTATATAAAGTGAAAAACAATGAGATGATCTCCAAGAAAATTTCTAACAAAAAAGTCATGATTGTTTCTTTAGAAGATGGTGGTACAGAGCAAAGAGAAATACCAGAAGAAAAACAAAATATGCAAGTACTGACGGATAAAGAAATTAAAGAACTAGCCGTATTGGGAAAACAAATAGAGAAGCATTTTGGGACTCCACAAGATATTGAGTTTTGCATAGAGGATGGGAAAATTTTTGTTGTACAGAGCAGACCTATTACTTCTCTTTATCCACTGCCAAAAATAGAACAAAAACCACTGCGAGTCCTTCTTTCCTTAGGTCATATACAGATGATGACTGATCCTATGAAACCTCTTGGATTATCTGTTTTTCGAACGCTTTTCCCCTTTGGAAAACCAGAAGATGGATTAGAAAGTACATATCTGTTACCTGCAGGGGGGAGGTTATTTGTTGATCCTTCTGACTTGTTGAGATTTAAGTTAGCTAGGAAGATTATCCCTAAGCTATTAGCAAACATGGAACCAAGAATTGGTTTAGCATTGCAAGAAGTAATTAATAAACCAGTTTTTACAAGCGTTCCTCCTGAAGCTGGTCTTGCCAAAACAGTTAGACACAATATTTCGCCAGTATTAAAAGAAGTTTATCAAAATCTCTTTCATCGTGATCCTAGTCAAGCAAGAGCTAAAGTAGAGAGCTATATGGAAAGAGAACAAAAGAAGTTGAAGAGCATTTTGCAAGAATCAAAAGGAGTAGAAAGGCTGCAAAAAGTGCAAGAATATTTGTCTACTTCTTTACTTGATATATTCCAAAATTTGTTTCCATTTATTGCTCCATTCATACTGATCACGATGCAGATGAAAAAATATTTAACTCGCTGGATTGGTAGCGATGAAGCGATTCAAACACTCAGTCAGTCGTTTGATGGTAATATTAGCAGTGAGATGGGGCTTGAAATAGGTGATTTGGCAGACTTATTAAGGGATTTACCAGATGTTGTCACATATTTACAGACTGCAAAAGACGAGACCTTTTTTGATGAATTGGATAAAGTGACAGGTGGGGATCAATTTCAACAGGCATTTGGTGTTTTCATAGCGAAGTATGGTAGAAGATGTCCAGGTGAGATTGATGTGACGAGACCTAGATGGAGAGAAAAACCGACTCTTTTAATTTCTCCTATACTCGGGCACATGCGCAGCGTAAAACGAGGTGAACATCGAAGAAAATTTGTAAAAGGTGCAGAAGATGCAAGAGCAACTGAAACACAAATCTTAAACCGGTTAAAAGGAAATCCGATTAAATATCGCATGATGAAGCGCATGATCTCGCTTTATCGAAATCTAGGTGCATTAAGGGAACATCATAAATATTTTCTTATTACCATATTGGATGAATGCAAAAAAGTAATGATGGAACAAGCAGATATATTGGTGCAAAATGGATGGTTAGCAGAGAAAGAAGATGTCTATTATTTATCATTATCGGAGTTGATTCAGGTTGCAAGAGGAAATGGTTTAGAAGATTTACCACAGATGTTGAAAGAACGCAAAGAAGCATATCAAGCACAACAAAAGTTACAGCCTCCACGGGTGATGACTAGTGAAGGAGAAATCATTACTCCTGCGGGAAGGGAAGGGAATTTCCCAAAAAACGCTATGATCGGAACGCCAGTATCCGCTGGGGTCGTAAAGGGGAAAGCCCGTATCGTACGCAAGCCTGAAGAAGCACAGCTGCATGAAGGGGAGATACTTGTTGCACCATTTACTGACCCTGGTTGGACACCTTTGTTTCAATCTGCCTTAGCGTTAGTAACAGAAGTAGGAGGGCTGATGACCCATGGATCAGTAGTGGCAAGAGAATATGGTATTCCTGCGGTTGTAGGTGTTGATGATGCTACAAAGATAATAAAAGATGGTCAGATGATTCAAGTTGATGGAACACTGGGATATGTAAAGGTTTTAGATTAGATAGTGATATTCATTTATGCAAAACAAAGCTGATTCGGACATTCTTCGAATCAGCTTTGTTGATGTGCTTAAATTTATCATTTTTCTTCTGTTTTCGGAGTTTTCTTCTCTCCAATGCGACTAAAAATAGAGGCAAGTGTGGAACCGGATAAGTTATGCCAAACACTAAAAATTGCACTTGGAACAGCAGCAAGTGGAGAAAAGTGTGCGGTAGCTATTGCTACTCCAAGACCAGAATTCTGCATCCCAACCTCCATTGCAACTGCTTTTTGCTTTGCTAAATCCATACCAAATAGACGAGCAAATAAAAATCCTAATAAGAAGCCTAAAAGATTATGCAGGATAACCACTGCAAAAATAAGTAACCCTGTGGTAGCTATTTTTTCCTGGCTTCCAGCGACAACACCACATACAATCATCACAATCGCGATTACAGAGACAAGTGGTAAAGCTTGTACTGCCGCTTTTGTTTGTCTTCCAAAAAGCTTTTTCACTATGAACCCAAGTGCTAGTGGAATAATAACTACTTGAATGATAGATAAGAATAAGGACCAAATATTGATATCCACCCATTTACTAGCCAACAATAAAATAAGTAAAGGTGTAACGATAGGAGCCAAAATAGTAGAAACAGATGCAATAGCTACAGCTAGTGGTACATCTCCCTTAGCTAAAAAGACCATTACATTGGAGGCGGTTCCGCTGGGACAGCATCCAACCAAAATGACACCTACGGCTATCTCTGGAGGCAAATTTAGTAGATTTGCCAATAAAAATGCAAGTAGCGGCATGACAAGATAGTGACCAATTACACCTAATGCTACATCTTTTGGACGTGTGAAAACCTCTTTAAAGTCTGATGGGGATATAGTAAGTCCCATTCCAAACATAACAATCCCTAGCAATGGAACAACATATGCTCCAATCCATGTAAAATGTTCTGGTGAGAAATATGCAATGACAGCAAACAAGAGTACCCAAAGTGTAAATGTTTTACCAGCAAATGAACTGATTTTTCCGATAAATTGCATGTAATATCCTCCCTCGTTTTAAGAGAGTATACTTGGAAATGTTACCTCTGTCTACAATGGGATATAAAATAAAATTTATTTAATAAATATTTTAGAAGATAAAGCTATTGGGATCATATGGATTATGCCGGTGTTATTTAAAATGACATCAGGTAAGGGTGAAGATTTATTTCAACCACTACTTGATGATCAGACCCTAATTTTTTACTTCGTATGATCTCTACGGGTTGATGGTGCATGTTGCAGGTTGAAACGGCTGTTTTCCGATAAATGAATGCCTTGGATGTCCTTATATCGGCTATTTTGTACCAATTGATATAGATGTTCTACTATACCCATGACTATCCTCCTATTGACATCCTGAGAAGGCTTTGTCTGTTTTGTAATAAACTTCACCATGCGGATAGCTTGGATATCTTTATAGCTATTTGCTTCTGCCAATCGTTCAAGATGGATGAAGATAGTTCTAGCAATCCTGACATTTACCAAAAGGTAAGGTTTTTCTGATTAAGAAAGTAGAGGATAATGGTAGAGAAGTATTCTTTACCAATGTTTCTTGTAAAATCAATGTCCCTGATAATCTCCCGATTGTCAGTGGGAAGGTTGAGGACCGCCGTCAGCTTTCTAAAGGGAAGTGAAAAGGCTCATTGTGACAGACATCTTCTTCCTGAATTTCAAATCAGATACGGAGGAAACTCTGTTCACCTTTGTGTTTGATGAGGATGGACGTCTTGAAAAGTATTACGGTAAAAACATGTAATCCCTCTATGCAAGACTCTTGAAGTAGCATAGAACACTCTACCTTGTACTGGTTACAAGGTAGGCAAAATAATTCATACTTATTCTTCAATAACTATCTTGCCAGATCGTTAGAAATACAAATAAAACTTACAGCAGTATAGTTAAGTCTTTGGAAAGCTTTGAACCCTCCCTCCACCTGCGCTAACGCTTAGAAGTGGGGGATAGGTTCCGCTTGCTTTCGAAAGAAACGTTGAAAAGCATCATCGAGATTCTGTAAAGAGGATTGCAACGCACTGATAAACCTTTTAGAAATCCGTGACTTCATAGGTGTTCTCCTCTCAAAATGGATGACACCTTTTTAGGAAGCGTGTATATTTTCTTTTTCTTGTTAATCTTTCCGACATACAGACGAGAAGATACTGGGAAGGAAGAGGCGCCATAATCACCGATAGGTCCAAAAGGAGTAAGCATTGTTCTCCTTATTAGATGCTTGAACAGTTTCATTTTATTATTTATTTCCCTTTGTAACCATAAAAATAGAAAGTTTTTGCAATCCAATCTGTTTTCATAAAATTTGTTGATGACAAAGTCAGCTCAGATTTGCCATTGGTTTTGTGGATCCAATAATCTTATAAAAAAATACTATTATAACTATGTTAAAATTCGATTTTCTTATAAATGTAATAGGAATTCATTGTAGAATGATTATACTAAAAATGGCTCGGCCTCTGGTCTGTATGATCACAGATCAGAGGCCTTTGCCAAACCAAAAGTGCCCTATGGTCAGAACAACCTTGTGATCCGCCCCTTTCGATTGAAGTAGACGAAGCGTCCTCCCAAGAGCTGAACAGGTAGAGACGGATATTTCCGTTATCCAGCATTTGGAATTCAGCTAATGCTACATTTATCTTGGATCAGGCGACCACGCTTTATGGTTACTCCGAGAACCTTTTTCGGAGCCATCTGAATGCGGAAGGTAACACCAGCAGGCGCTCTGTCAGCAGTCACACCGCCATCAAACTCGATGGAACTGATCCGATCTTCCCGATTTTTGAAAAACAGCCAACCCTGACCATTGTCAAAGTGAAACTTGGACTGTGCGAAGAAACCAGGCAGACTCTCTTCGAGATCCAACTTGAGCTCAGCGATAATGAGTTCTGTACTCATGAGAAGCCGTCTCGATTGAACTTAAATTAATTATAACAATGAATTATTTCAAATAGCATTAAATTTTAATGTAAACAAGTCTGCAATTCAAACGATTTGATGAAAACGTCTATTTCAGATATAATAGTCAAGTTACAAGGCAGATAATTATTAGGATTATAGATATTCCAGATAGAGAGGGTGGAACCTGTTGAGTGGAAAAGATTACAGCAAATATTTTACAGCTCCTGATTTAAAGGAAGCGAAAAAACGAGGCAAAGAAGATATTCAAGTGCTGCAATTCGATCAAATACCAGAAGAAATGCAAGGTGTTGGAGCGGGAAAGAAGTACATGATTGAGACATATGGTTGCCAGATGAATGTACATGATAGTGAAACCATTGCTGGTATACTGGAACAAATGGCCTATACTCGTACCGAGTCCCATCAAGATGCTGATATCATCTTATTGAATACTTGTGCTATCCGTGAAAATGCGGAAGATAAAGTCTTTGGTCATATCGGCAGTTTGAAAGCATTAAAAACAGAAAAACCTAATCTGGTTTTAGGTGTTTGTGGATGTATGTCCCAAGAGGAGTCTGTTGTTTCGCGAATTCTGCAAAAGCATCAACATGTAGACCTAATTTTTGGTACGCATAATATTCACCGTTTACCCCACCTGTTGTTCAATGCATTGATGTCCAAGGAAATGGTGGTTGAAGTTTGGTCCAAAGAAGGCGACGTTGTAGAGAATATGCCAAAAGTGCGGGCGGATGGACTACGAGCATGGGTCAACATCATGTATGGCTGCGATAAGTTTTGTACGTATTGCATTGTGCCATATACTCGAGGTAAGGAACGCAGCCGTCGGCCAGAAGATGTGTTAAATGAAATTCGTGATCTTGCACGCCAAGGATATCAAGAGATTACTTTGCTTGGACAAAATGTGAATGCTTATGGTAAAGATTTCAGTAATATCACCTACTTATTTGGTGATTTAATGGATGATGTACGCAAGATCGGAATTCCAAGGGTCCGTTTTACAACGAGTCACCCAAGGGATTTTGATGATCATCTCATTGAAGTTCTCGCTAAAAAGGGAAATTTAGTGGAGCATATCCATTTACCTGTTCAATCTGGCAGCAGTGAAGTGTTAAAATTAATGGCGAGAAAATACGATAGAGAGCGTTATTTAGAATTGGTTGCGAAATTGAAAAAGGCAATCCCAGATGTAGTACTAACAACCGATATTATTGTCGGTTTTCCAGGAGAAACCGATGAGCAATTTGCAGAAACACTCTCCTTGGTTAAAGAAGTCGAATACGATATGGCATTTACGTTTATTTATTCTCCAAGAGATGGCACTCCAGCAGCAAAAATGCAAGATGATGTCCCAATGGAAGTGAAGAAACGTCGTTTAGCCAAATTAAATGATGTACTCAATGAGATCAGCAAAAAGAAAAATTCTATCTTACAGGGACAAGTTGTTGAAGTTTTGGTTGAAGGAGAAAGTAAGAAAAATCCAGATGTACTTTCAGGTAGAACAAGAACAAATAAACTAGTCAACTTTGTGGGACCGAAACATTTGATTGGTAAAATGGTCTATGTTTCGATTGAAAAAGCTCAAACATGGACACTGAAAGGCAAATGGGTGGAAGAAGTATCGAAATCTCCAGTAGCTTAGGATGGTGATCGTATGTTTCAACATCAAGTATTGCAGCTTGCTTCTCAATTCGCTGATAAAGTACGCAACAGTTCCGAAGTAGAGCGATTTCATTTAGCTGAACAACAAGTAAATAAGAGTCAATCCGTGCAAAGTTTGATTGAGACTATAAAAAAGAAACAAAAAGAATTAGTACATGCAAAGCATTTCAAGAAAGAAATGTACAAAAAGCAAGTGGAAAAAGAACTAGACGAATTGAATTATAAGTTAGATCATATGCCGATCGTTTTAGAGTATCAGCAACGACAGGTAGAAATGAATGAGATGCTGCAAACAATTCAAGAAGTAATAGCACAAACCGTTTCCAAGAAATTAGAAGTCGAGACTGGTGGAGAAATAGCAAGTGGTTGTGGAAGTGGCGGAGCTTGTGGTTGTGGGAATAAACATAAAAAAACAGGGTAACAAGAGAAAACAGGTAGGGTTCTTCCTACCTGTTTTTTGTTGATGAAATAAGCTTATTTATTTATTTGTATCATTTTTTCATTTCTTTTGCGTAATACATGATATAAGATCAAAATCATTTGTACGGCTTTCTAAAAAAGTCATGGGTTTTTAGCACCCGAGGCAGATGCCCTGCATACACTGGTTTTGAACGACCGTTGGAGGAGGGAATTTAGGTGCCAAATACAGATAGAGCAGTTGAATATCGTCAGGTGATAACGAAAGCAGTATGTGGAAAGGGACGTAAATTTTCACATGTAACCCATTCCATTGAGACACCTGATCATGTACACAATGTTTTAGGTGCATGGGTGATTAATCACCAGTTTGAATCCGCAAAGGTAGGGGAAGCAGTCGAAGTACAAGGCAGTTATGATATTAACATATGGTACTCGACCAAAGGCAATACCAAAACAGATGTTATGAAAGAAACGGTAAGATATGTGGAGCAAGTACCATTGAGTTATTTTGATCCACATACAAGAGAATTAAGTGTGTCTGTAAGTGCTGCAGCGACACAATCTCCAAATTGTGTAGAAGCGTCTATTTCTTCCAGTCATGATGCTGTAGTGGTAAGAGTAGAAAAAGAGTTTGTGGTAGAACTTGTTGGTGAAACAAAAGTAACCGTTGCTTGTTATCCAGCAGAATATGCAGACATCGATGACAAAGATTTTGTTTTTCAATCTCAGAATGATGAAGACGGATTTGAAGAACTTGATCCAGATCTCATCATTGATGATTTAGAAGATTAAGCCCCAAAAAAGTTTCCCTTTTTTGGGGTACCAGAGAAGGCGGAGGAATGGAGCCTTCTTTTCTTTTTGATAACGTAATTACTCGTTGCTACATAAGATAGAGGTAGTGGCAAAGAGAGGGGGGAAGGTTGATGAATGCCGATACCCTACGGACGAAAAAAGAAGAAATCCAAGGGACTTCTATCGTTGATCAAGCAGGTAAATTAAAAGCTGCTATTGAGCTAAACAAAAATATTATTTTAAATCCTGCGCCTCAAGTAGAACAAGTAGCAGATGATACAACGAGAAAACGTATCTTGAGAGCTCATGGTATCGCAGTGCAGGATCAAAGTTTTGCCATACGGCAATATATTGTATATGTATTTCAAACCAAAGTTTTGTTTTTATATCGGGCGAAAACACAGGGTCAATGGCTGCAAAAAAGATCAGCAAATATGAGTTATCAACGTGTATATGCGGATGACAAATCTAAAGAAGTACAGCATGTGAAAGACATAGCAGTTCGATCGGTCTATGCTTTGGGGCTTGATTATGCTGTCGTTATTTGTGGTGTTGTTTCTGGAAAAAATATCGTGATCAGAAAAGTAAATCCAACTCCAAAGTTAAATCAACTGATGCAAGAGGAGTACGAAAAAGCATTCCGACAATCTCGAGAAAAACAGCAAATAAAAATATCAGCAGACAGGCTAATGATTGGCGCAGATCCAGAGTTCGTCATGCGGTCGAATAAAGGAAATCTCCTCTTAGCTTCTAAGTATTTCCCTATTCATGGAAAAGTAGGTTGTGATGCTATTTGGTTGGGGCAAAATCGTTCCCATAAACCTCTGGTAGAGGTCAGACCAGCACCCTCTTCTGATCCACGTGTTCTTGTTGGGCGTATCTACCATTGTCTCACATACGCAGCGAAGAAAGTGGCTCATGTACCATGTAGTTGGTTGGCAGGTGGTATGCCTCATAATGGTTTTCCGATTGGTGGACACATTCATTTTAGTGGGATTGAACCTACATTTGGAATTCTTCGTGCTCTCGATAACTATCTTACTCTGCCATTAATGATGGCTGAAGATGAAAAAGGAGTCCTTAGAAGACCGAAGTATGGATACTTAGGTGATTTCCGGGTCAAAAATCATGGTGGTTTTGAGTATCGAACTCCACCTAGTTGGTTGGTCTCTCCCACACTGACCAAGGGTGTTTTGGCTGCTGCAAAGTTAATAGTTTTAAATCATCATAAGTTAAAACTAAATCCCTTAAACGATCCTGATTTGCAAATTGCTTACTACAAGGGAGATAAAGATTCCTTTACATTTTGGATCTTATTGTTGTGTCAAGAGTTGGAAGATTTGGATGACTACGATCAGTATGAAAAATATTTGGACCCTTATTTTGAATATTTGAAAAGCGGAAAGACATGGGATGAGACGCGTGATTTCCGCCGAGCTTGGAGGTTGCCGCCTTTTCGTGAAAGGAATAGGTAAACCTGGTATAGTTCCTTGGTGCGATGGCATGCATCAAGGGATTTTGTCTTTTTTCACAACCAACGATTCATCATTTTTATGGTACACTAGAGAAAAATTTGGTTTTTGGAGGAAGTACGATTGGCTAGATACACACCCATGATCGAACAATATCTTTCGATTAAAGAACAATACAAGGATGCGTTTTTGTTTTTTCGTTTAGGTGATTTTTATGAGATGTTTGTGCGCCCGTAAGGGCATCTAATGAATCTGCCTCTTGCAAGGTAGTAGGTAAAGGACGTAACTAAAGCCTATCGTCAACCAGCTTATCCTAAAGGGAAACCTGAGGGGGAGTGTAGCATGCTGGTAAAGTCACAAGTCACCAAGCTACCACGGTGCGACTGAGTGGCAAGACGAAACGGTTGCAGACAAGGATGAAGGCTATACTGCTTGAAGGACAGCCTGAGAGGTTGTAGCATAAGCTATGGCGAAAGGTAGCTAGAAACGCCATATAACCGGTGGAGAATCGTATAAAAACATTACGGTATCTCGAACAGCGAGAGGGTCAGGGGTAATAACTACTCTCGTAACGTCCCACGGTTGCTCGCTCCCAATAAGGGATGAAAAGGCGAACGTTCCATCCGAAACTGCAACACAGCTTGTCATTAGATGTCTAAACGGGGATCACCTAAGTTGGAACGTCAGCGAAGCTGGCTATGATGCAAAAGGCATTTGAATATCCAATATGGTGACGGAGTCCTCGTAGTAGTCAGAGCTAGGGAGAGCCTAGTACATGGCGAAGGAGGGCAGCTTACCTCGTTTAATACGAATTGGGAAGGAGCGAGAGGCTCTATGAGAAATCCTGAGATGGTATTAAACAGTCTAGCTTCAAAGTCAAAAGATGAGGGATACAAATTCCAGAGATTATACAGAAACTTTTATAACAAAGAGTTCTTCCTACTCGCTTATAGCAAGCTGGCACCAAAAGAAGGAAATATGACCGAAGGTGTAGATGGAAGAACAATTGACGGAATGAGTATGAAGAGAATAAACACTCTCATCGAGAAGCTCAAGGACCAGATTTATCAGCCAAAACCCGTTAGAAGAGTTTTTATCCCGAAAGCAAATGGCAAACAAAGACCTCTAGGAATACCATCATTCGAGGACAAACTCGTCCAAGAAGTTTGCCGCATATTGTTGGAAGCCATCTATGAAGGAAGTTTCTCAGACAGCTCACATGGGTTTAGACCTAGTAAAAGCTGTCATACAGCTCTTATGCAAGTCCAAAGAAACTTCACAGGGGTTAGATGGTTCATAGAAGGAGACATAGAGTGCTTCTTCGACAATATTAATCATCACAAGTTGGTGGAAATTCTCAGAATGAGAATTGAGGATGAAAAGTTTATAAATCTAATCTGGAAATTCCTTCGGGCTGGATATATGGAAAACTGGAAATTTCACTCCACATACAGCGGAACCCCACAAGGGGGGATCATCAGCTCTATTTTAGCGAACATCTACTTAGATCAGCTAGATAAATACATTCTTGGTATCAAATCTAGATTTGACAAAGGGGCTAGAAGGAAAACCAATCCAGAATACAAAAGACTGGAATATCAGATTGGAAAACTTCAGAAACAAATGAGAGAACATATACCCGAGGAGACGAAAAAGTCTATTTCGGAGCGAATAGCTAAACTGAAAGATGAGATAAGAAAGGTATCCTATGTTGATCCGCTTGATGAAAACTTTAAGAAGCTCTTCTATGTAAGATACGCCAATGACTTCATCATTGGGGTTATAGGAAGCAAAGAAGAAGCCAAACAGATCAAAGCCGAGGTTGCTAATTTCACTAGTGAACGTCTGAGTCTCACGCTTTCGGAAGAAAAAACTCTTATTACTCACTCATCCGAACCAGCAAGATTTCTAGGCTATGACATCGTCATAACCAGAGATGAACATATAACAAGGGATAAAAATGGGGTTAAGAAACGTTCTGGTAACATGAAGTGCAAACTTTATGTACCTAAGGAAAAATGGCTGAATAAGTTACTCCAGTTGGATGTCTTAAAGATTGATGACAAAGGAGAATGGCATTCTTTACACCGCTCCAGACTAGTCACTCTAGAAGACATAGAGATACTTAACATATACAACGCCGAAATAAGAGGCTTATACAATTACTATAAGCTGGCAAACAATGCGAGTGTCCTGAGCAAATTCTTCTACATCATGGAATACAGTATGTACAAAACTTTTGCCAACAAATACAGAACTTCGGTTTCAAAGATCCTTTATAAGTACAAGAAGGATAGAAAGTTTACAGTTGAATACGATGTGAAGAGTGGGAAGAAATTTGCAACGCTCTATCATAAAGGATTCAAACGAGACCCTAAGGTTCTAACAGGTAAAATAGATATACTGCCCAACGAGTTACCATACACGGGTCGGACGAGTCTAATGCAAACACTCGAAAAAGAGAAATGCGAATGGTGTGGTGCGATTAATGTTCCTCTAGAGGGGCATCACGTTAGAAAGCTCAAAGACCTGAAAGGAAAAGCCCGTTGGGAACAACATATGATTGCGAGAAGAAGGAAGACAATGGTACTGTGTGAAGCCTGTCATGATAGGCTTCATGTAGGGAAGCTGGATTAAGGGGTAAGTGGAGAGCCGTATACACTGAGAGGTGTACGTACGGTTCGGGGAGGGGTTCTTGGAAACCTGCCGCTGTAAGGCGGTAAGGCGCTGGGTTCCTACTCTACTTTGAAGATGCTGAAAAAGCTTCTAAAATCTTAGAAATAACTTTAACTGCTCGAGATGGAGGAGCGAGTGAAAAAATCCCAATGTGTGGAGTGCCCTTCCACTCTGCAGCAGCCTATATAGAAAAGTTAGTATCAGGCGGGCACCGGGTGGCGATCTGTGAACAGGTTGAAAATCCGAAGCATGCAAAAGGGGTCGTTCGACGTGAAGTAGTACGTGTTATTACTCCAGGCACAGTAATGGAAGAGAATATGCTTTCTGCAACAGAAAATCATTTTCTAACAGCGTTGTACAAAAAAGACGATACATATGGAATCGCTGCAATTGATCTATCTACAGGAGAATGTTTCGTTAGTGAATTGCAACAAAACTTAGTAAATGTACTTGATGAGATAGCTACTTTTGAACCAAAAGAATTAGTTGTATCCACAAGTCTGATTCATAATTCAATTTTGCAATCAGAATGCAAACGTTTAGGGATTGTAGTGAGCGAATTTGATGGCAACGGACAAGATGTTAATTCCTTGATCGAACAGTTTCCAGAGGTCCATGTTATCTGTACAACAGAAGTTTTAATGGAAACGTTGCATTATGCTTATCAATACCTTTTACAAACACAAAAAAGATCCCTAGGACATTTGAAAAGATTGCGACGGTATTATGCCAATTCCTATATGCTGCTGGATGAAGTTGCTCGGAGAAATTTAGAATTAACACGATCTCTTCAGAGTGAAAAACGAGCAGGATCTTTGTTATCCCACTTGGACCATACCGCCACTGCTATGGGTAGTCGGATGTTAAAGCAATGGTTGGACAAGCCACTCCTGTCCAGAGAACAAATTATAAACCGTCAAGATATTGTGTCCCAGTTTATCGATGAGATGATTTTATTAGAGGAGTTAACGGATCATTTAAAGCGTGTTTATGATTTAGAGCGATTAGCAGCAAGGGTTTCTTTTGGATCTGCATCTCCAAGGGATCTGTTTCAATTGAGAAAATCTTTAGAGGAGATACCTGTTATTAAAGAAAAATTAGGTTCTTTTTCTTCACCCATTTTAAAGCAATTAGCAATGAATTTAGATGTTTGTCAGGAAATCCAATCTCTTATTGCTGCTGCGATCGTAGATGATCCTCCCATCTCGTTAAAAGAGGGGGGAATTATCCGGGAAGGATTTCAAGCAGAATTAGATAAACTTCGCGATATTCAACAAAATGGGAAAGGATGGATCGCAAAATTAGAAGAGCAAGAACGGAAAAGAACTGGGATCAAGTCGCTCAAAGTAGGGTATAATCGGATCTTTGGATACTATCTGGAAGTAACCAAATCCAACCTTCATCTAGTTCCTGCAGAAGGTTATATTCGCAAACAAACCTTGGCAAATGCGGAAAGATATATCACAACAGAGTTAAAAGAGCAAGAACAGTTGATCTTACATGCTAATGAACGCTCACTTGAGTTGGAGATGGAAACATTAAAACAAGTGCGTCAGACGATTGCAAAAGAAGTATTACGGCTCCAGAAATTAGCTGCAAAAATAGCTGAGATAGATGTGCTCCATTCTTATGCCACTATTTCTATTCGCTATCAGTATGTACGTCCCATTATTTCAGAGGATAATCGATTATATGTGCAAAAAGGTCGGCATCCAGTGGTGGAAGCAGCGCAGTATGAAAATTATGTAGCAAACGATGTTCACCTTGATTGTGATCAGCGACAAGTTTTATTGATTACAGGTCCCAATATGGCAGGAAAAAGTACCTATATGAGACAAGTTGCCCTGATTGCAATCATGGCGCAAATTGGCTGTTTTGTTCCTGCTGAGAAAGCGGAGATTGGTCTTATTGATCGGATCTTTACCAGAATCGGAGCTTCTGATGACTTAGCACGAGGTCATAGCACTTTTATGGTAGAGATGATGGAGACCTGTGAAGCGTTGCGAGAAGCTACCTCAAAAAGCCTTATTTTACTAGACGAAGTTGGACGTGGTACTTCTACTTATGATGGAATGGCCTTAGCTCACTCGATTGTGGAATATGTTCATCATGAGATTGGGGCGAAAACTCTATTTTCTACACACTATCATGAACTAGTGAAATTGGAAGCAGAACTTCCTAAATTAACAAATGTTCATGCAAAATGTGTGGAGAAGGATGGGAAAGTTGTATTTTTACATCGGATTGTTTCGGGAGGAGCAGATCGAAGTTATGGGATACATGTTGCAGAATTAGCTGGGTTACCTGTTCCTGTGATAAATCGTGCTAAAGAAATTCTGACTCATCTAGAAGAATCCAGATCTCCAGAAGTAGCAGTTGCAAAAGAAGAAGAACCACTTAATTTGTTTTCATTTTTGCCTGAAGTCAGTCCTGTAGAAGAAGAAATAGCAAAAGAGATTCAATCTTGGAACCTAATGGAGCATACACCGATGGAGTCCTTACAGTTCTTACAAACATTGCAGCAAAAACTAAAGTCGAAGTAGGAGGGATAGAATTGGCTACTATTCAAATCCTAAGTGATCATCTGGCAAATCAGATTGCAGCAGGAGAAGTAGTAGAACGCCCTGCTTCTGTAGTGAAAGAACTTGTGGAAAATGCGATCGATGCTCATGCAACAAAGATAGAAGTAGTTTTGATCGAAGGAGGTATTACCTCCATCCGCATATCGGATAACGGTGTGGGTATGAGTTTCGAAGATGCGAAACTCGCATTTGAACGTCATGCCACTAGTAAGATTCGTAGTGAGCGAGACTTAACAACCATACGTACATTAGGATTTCGAGGAGAGGCCCTTCCAAGTATCGCTTCGGTGGCACGAGTGGAGTTGGTCACTTCATCGGATGATTTAACCCTTGCTACAACTATTCAAATCGATGGTGGAACGAAACAGGAAGCTACTACTACTTCTAGAGTGAGAGGAACAGATGTAATAGTTCGTGATTTGTTTTATAATACACCAGCACGACTAAAATATTTAAAAACCATTAGCACAGAAATAAGTCATGTGGCAGATGTAATAGGTAGATTAGCATTAGCACATCCTACTATTTCTTTTCATCTTCAACATCAAGGGAGAGAATTGTTTCGAAGTACAGGGGATGGAAAGCTACTTCATGCTATACTCGCTTTATATGGGAAACAAGTAGCATCTCAGATGGTAAAGATAAAAGCAGAAGATAGTGATTTTAAGTTGTCTGGCTATATCGGCAAACCAGAGTTGACCCGCGCTAGTCGAAAAGCCATCACCATTTTACTAAATGGACGTTATGTTCGAAGTATCCCACTAACCAACACGATATTAGCTGCTTATGGTACATTACTTCCTGCGGGGCGGTATCCCATTGGAGTAATACAAATCGAGATGGATCCAAAATTAGTAGATGTGAATGTTCATCCTGCCAAATTGGAAGTAAGGCTTAGCAAAGAAAAGGAACTTGCTCAGTTGATTACAAACGCGATCAAAGCTGCTTTTCAACAAAAAACGTTGATTCCATTAGCTTCACAACCAAAGCAAGAGCTTTTCCCGCCAAAATCAAAAGTAGAACAATTGGAACTAACGAACGAACAAACCTATCCATTTGTGGAAGAAAAGAAGTCTCCTCCTGTTATTAGAGAGACTAAAGCTGTTCCTTTCATAGAAAAAGAAGAAGTAGTCCGTCATGAAACTTCTGGAACAACTCGATCAGAGATATCTCCAGACATACCCTTAAAAACAGAACCTAGAAGAGAAAGTAATACAACTCGTATGCCTCTTCCTGAGCTTTTACCATTAGCCCAAGTACATGGGACATATATTGTTGCCCAATCACCAGATGGATTGTATCTGATTGATCAGCATGCTGCCCAGGAGAGAGTCTATTATGAACAATTTTTAGCAAAGATGAAAAAAGAAGATCATCATGTTCAGCCTTTGTTAATTCCTTTAACAGTGGAGTGTACATCCAGTGACGCGCTTCTGTTAGAAAATTATATGGAAACTCTCAAAGCTTGGGGATTAGAACTGGAACCATTTGGAGGTAACACTTTTTTATTACGCAGCTATCCTGATTGGTTTCCTTCTGTTGATGTCCAACCTGTATTGTCAGAGATAATGGAATGGCTTCGGTCTCACGGACGAGTAAACACCACTGAACTGCGAGATGCTTCAGCAAAATTAATGGCTTGTAAGGCTGCGATCAAGGCAAATCGTCATCTTCGTGTGGATGAGATGGAAGCTTTGATCGAGGATCTAGAAAAATGTGAAACCCCTTATACATGTCCGCATGGTCGTCCAATCCTAGTTCATTTTTCTACCTATGAACTGGAAAAAATGTTTAAGCGGGTGATGTAAAAATGATTATGGTTACTACTTCCCATGATCCTTCTTCTAAGGAGATCGAACAAGCAACGTGCATAGCAGCTACTTTATCCGTACCTTATATAGAACGAGATAGAGCCAGTCTAGATAAACTGTACAAGCAGTATGATATAGATGGCGTACTCATCGTCTCGAAAAAGGGCTTGCGTTACGAAAGTAGTGGAAATCCATCTTTCTTCTTTCACCCAAATTTATCTGTTGTTCGTTTGAAACAGTGGTCAAAAGGCGAAAATGATGCTATGGTACGTACAGCGAACCTATTAGAGGGCGACCATGTCCTAGATTGTACTCTTGGTATGGGAGCAGACGCTATTGTTTCATCTTTTGTTACGGGAGACAGCGGTAAAGTTGTTGGGCTTGAGAGTGAACCTGTTTTGGCGTGTATGGTTTCAGAGGGATTGAAAAATTATTGCAGCGGTAGACCAGCCATCGACGAAGCGATGAGAAGAATTGAAGTTGTAAATGATAATTATCGATCCTATTTGAAACAATGCGAAAGCAATTCATTTGATGTTGTGGTATTTGATCCAATGTTTCGCAAGACCGTTTATCATTCGAAAGCGATGCAGATGTTAAAACCTTTGGCTAATCCCACTGCCGTAGATCAAGAATCTGTCAAACATGCTACACGCGTTGCTCGGAGACGTGTATTGTTAAAAGAGCGGAAAAATAGTAGTGAATTTGCAAGACTTGGATTCACTGTCATTCATCAATCTTCTAGTTATGCATGGGGGGTTATTGACCCATGAAGCCTGACTTATTGGTTATTGTTGGTCCAACTGGTGTTGGAAAGACAGCTCTTAGTTTGCAATTAGCAGAAGATTTTTGTGGAGAAATTATCTCAGGGGATTCTATGCAGGTATATAGAGGGATGGATATAGGGACAGCAAAAGCGAGTGAAGAAGAACAAGCAAAAATTCCTCACCATCTAATTGATCTGTTAGATCCTAATGAGTCATTTTCTGTTCAGCAATATCAACACCTTGCTCGAGAAAAAATAAGAAAAATCCAATCCCATCATCATCTTCCTATGCTAGTTGGAGGGACAGGACTTTATATAGAGTCGGTTGTTCATGAGTATAAAATGCCTCATGTAACAGAAAATCCTTCCATTCGCCAGGAGCTAACAGAATTGGCAATGGTACATGGTAATAAGTATTTGCATCAAAAGCTCCAACAAGTAGATGAGAAAACTGCTAGTAAACTACATCCTAACGATCTGCGACGAATTATTCGTGCTCTGGAAGTTTTTCAATTAACAGGTAAACCTTTATCAGAGCAACAACAACGCAGTGAATCTCCCTTTCGTGTGTTATGGATTGGATTAAATATGCCACGTCCTAAGTTATACGAGCAGATCAATCAACGTGTGGATCAGATGATTGAAAAAGGATTAGAAGAAGAAGTAAGGGAACTGCTTGCAACAGAGCAATTTGAGCAGCATACTGCATCTCAAGCGATTGGTTACAAAGAAATGATTCAGTACATAAAAGGTAATATTTCTTTTGATGATGCAGTGCTTGCGATCAAACAAGGGACTCGTAGATATGCGAAAAGACAGCTTTCTTGGTTCCGTCGCATACCGGAGATTCATTGGTTTGATAAAACAGAAGCACATGCGATGATAGAAATTAACCATTTAGTAGCAGGAAAGTTCCCATCTTACAGAGAATAGGTATCAGATAAGATGATATAGGAGGTACCACATTTGAAACAGTCTATAAATATTCAAGATACATTTCTAAATCAAATCAGAAAAGAATCCGTACCTGTAACTATTTTTTTAGTTAATGGATTTCAACTCCGCGGTTTGATACGTGGATTTGATAATTTTACAATCGTTATTGATAGTGACGGTAAGCAACAAATGGTATATAAACATGCAATATCAACGTTTACCCCTGCTAGACCAGTTTCGCTCATGTCAGCAGATGAAGTGAAAGAAGAGCAAAATGCATAGTGCATAAAAAAAGCCCATCAAGGGCTTTTTTCTTTTCACCTTTCCTAGGCTACTGCGTATAGTGGAGGAGTAGCCAGAGGAGAGAGGGGTAAGAGGATGGGGAGTAGAAAGGTATTACTTGAAGAGACGAAAAGACGCATTCAAATCGTGTTCGAGCGGGAAGCAGAACCAACTCCAGTTAATTGGGAAATGGAACATCAAACTTTGACAAAATGCTTTCAGTCCCTTAGACACTTAGTTGGTTTGGCAGAGATAAAGTCATTTATTGAGGAAATATATGCTTGGTTAGAGATAGGGAAAAAACGTCGCAATGCAGGGTTGATTGCAGAGCAACAAGTTTTGCATATGGTGTTTACCGGAAATCCAGGTACAGGGAAAACAACAGTTGCAAGGATCATTGGAGAATTATTCCATGAGATGGGTGTAATAAACAGAGGACATGTTATTGAGGTAGAGCGTGCTGATTTAGTAGGGGAATATATTGGTCATACAGCTCAAAAGACGAGAGAACATGTGAAGCAGGCATTGGGCGGGATATTGTTTATTGATGAAGCATATTCACTTTCCAGAGGTGGAGAAAAAGATTTTGGCAAAGAAGCGATAGATACACTAGTTAAATCAATGGAGGATCATAAGAATGAATTTGTGTTAATTCTTGCGGGTTACTCGAGTGAGATGGAGACTTTTATTCGTTCCAATCCAGGACTATCCTCCCGTTTCCCGATACAGCTTCGATTTCCAGATTTCTCTGTATCTGAATTATTGGATATTGCGGAACTTATGGTAAAGGATAGACAGTATGTTTTTTCTGCAACAGCAAAAGAAAAAATCCGGCAAGCATTGCAGCGGGAAGTAGAGAGAAAGAACTATATGTTTGGAAACGCAAGATTTATAAGAAATTTAGTGGAACAATCCATTCGTCACCATGCAGTGAGATTGTTGAAGAAAAAGGAGGCAGACTTGCAAAGTTTGATGACAATCCTACCAGAAGATATCAATTTTGAATCAACTAGTCGTAAAAATAATTCTTCATGGTAGAATAGAGTTGTATCATATAAGAATTTATGTAGAAGAGTTGGTTGTGTATGTCTGATTTAATAAGGCTACGTACAAGTAAAACAAACATTTCTCCTATCATTCAACAAATTGAAGATAGGGTTGAAATGCATCAAGCTAGGTTGCTAGCTGCTTATCAAAAGTATGGTGTCAGTGAATCTCATCTGCGTTCCTCGACTGGATATGGTTATGATGATATAGGTAGAGAGACGTTAGAGCGGATTGTTGCTGATTTATTTGGAGGTGAATTAGCTCTCGTTCGTCCGAATATCGTATCAGGAACTCATGCAATAGCAGCTTGTCTATATGGGATACTTCGTCCAGATGATGAATGGATAGCTTTAACAGGGAGACCATATGATACATTATTTGAGATTATTGGTTCTCCTCATGATGGGACAGGCTCTTTGGCTGACTTGGGTATCCATTACCATGAAATTGGTTTAACTAACAAAAACGAAGTCGACTGGTTGGCTTTTCAACAAAGATTAAGTAAAAAAACCAAGTTAGTAGCCATTCAACGTTCCAGAGGTTACTCAAATCGGCCCTCTTTTACCATTGCAGAGATCGAATCCATGATCGAACGCATTCGCAAGATCTTACCAAATGTTATCGTCTTTGTGGATAACTGTTATGGAGAATTCGTAGAAGATAAAGAGCCTCTCCACGTTGGTGCGGATCTCATAGCTGGCTCGCTAATAAAAAATCTCGGTGGCGGACTTGCGAAATCTGGAGGTTACATAGTTGGACGAAAATCATTGGTAGGATTAGCAGCGGCACGTTTGGTAGCGCCTGGTATCGGTCTGGAAGGCGGGGCAACACATGGATATTTGGCAGATTACTACCAAGGTCTATTTTTAGCACCTCATGTGGTAGGAGAAGCTCTAAAAGGAATGGTTTTTGCATCTGCTTTGTTTGAAGAAGAGGGATATATCGTTTCACCTAGTTATAAGGATAAACGAACCGATATCATTCAACAGATTCAACTGGGAACTGCTGAGAAACTAATTACTTTTTGCCAAGCGATTCAAGCAGCTTCGCCAATTGATGCACATGTACGTCCAGAACCTTCCCCAATGCCAGGATACAAAGATCCTGTAATCATGGCAGCAGGGACTTTTGTGCAAGGTGCAAGTATTGAATTATCTGCAGACGGGCCACTGCGTGAACCATATACGGTCTATTTGCAAGGTGGTTTGACCTATGCTCATGTGAAGGTTGCACTAAAACAAGCATTGAAAGCAATGAAATCAACTAGAGAATAGGAGATGTATAATGGAATCTTTTGATGCAATATGGTGGGTAGTTATTGTTGGTTTGTTTTTATTGGCATATGCAGGTCTTTTTCTCCCGGCATTGCCTGATGTCCCGTTTTTATTTGCTGGATTTTTAGTTTACCACTTTTTGATTGACGATTATTCACTAGGTTGGGTGTTTTGGTCTATAACGATAGTTGCAACTATCGTACTGTTTTTAATCGATTATCTTGCTGGAGGATATGCTGCTCAAAAAGCTGGTGGTTCGAAATGGGATATACCTGCGGCGGCAATTGGGGTAATCTTATTTATGTGGATTCCAGCAGTTGGTTTCTTAATTGGACCAATCATTATGGTATTTCTTGTCGAATTATTTTTGATGAGAAGAACTCCAAACCAAGCCATCCGCATTTCGATTACCACACTGATTGGATTTTTAGGTGGAATCGTTGTGAAGTTTTTCTTGATGAGCGCAATGATTATCTGGTTTTTGGTGCTGGTTTTCTTCTTTTAAAACGCCTTCTGGCGTTTTATTTTTGTTGAGTGATGTCAGCTTTATTGACATGAATTTGACAGCGAAGATAACATCACCATATAATGTTTCTCGAAGGAGGCGTTAGCGTGAATGATGATATCCGACGAAACATGTCGCTGTTTCCGATAAGCATCGTAAGTAAATTAACCGAATTAACCGCGCGCCAAATTCGTTATTATGAAAAGCATGGTCTGGTAAGTCCAGCTCGAACCGAAGGCAACCAACGTCTCTTTTCTTTCCATGATGTCGATATGCTTCTCAAGATCAAAATGCAACTAGAAAAAGGATATAACTTGACTAGTATTAAGAATATGATTTTACCTAAGGAGCAGGATAAAAGGAAAGAGAAGAAGACAAAAGAGCTTTCCGATGCAGAGTTGCGTCGCATGTTACATAGGGAATTGTTCTCTGGCGACAAACATAAGACACCGCTTACACAAGGAGAGTTATCTCGATTCTTCCGCCCATAACATTTTGAAGGGAGCCGTTTTTACATGGCCAAGCAACTAACGAAGGACGATATTTTACGAATTGCGTCAGAAGAGAATGTACAGTACATCCGACTACAATTTACTGATTTGTTAGGTACCATTAAAAATGTTGAAATTCCGCTTAGCCAACTAGAGAAGGCACTTGATAACAAAATGATGTTTGATGGTTCCTCCATTGAAGGCTTCGTTCGTATTGAAGAATCAGATATGTACTTATATCCTGATTATAATTCTTGGGTTATTTACCCTTGGGCATCTGACAATGGTAAAATCGCTGGATTAACTTGCGATATTTACAAAGCAGATGGTACTCCATTTGAAGGAGACCCACGAGGTATCTTGAAAAGAGTGATGGAAGAAGCAAAAGAACTTGGATTCACTTCTTTCAATGTTGGTCCAGAACCAGAATTTTTCTTGTTCAAAACTGATGAAAAAGGTCAACCTACACTTGATTTGAATGACCAAGGTGGTTACTTTGACCTTGCACCACTTGATCTTGGAGAAAACTGTCGTCGAGATATCGTGTTGACATTGGAACAAATGGGCTTTGAAATCGAAGCATCACACCATGAAGTTGCTCCAGGGCAACATGAAATCGACTTTAAATATGGGGATGCTGTTACAACAGCTGACAACATCCAAATCTTTAAATTAGTAGTAAAAAATGTTGCGCGTAAATATGGTTTGCATGCGACATTTATGCCAAAACCACTATTTGGTGTAAACGGTTCTGGTATGCACTGTCACCAATCTCTATTCAAAGGAAGCGAAAATGCTTTTTATGATGAAAGTGATGAGCTAGGTTTAAGTGAAACAGCAAGACACTATTTAGCGGGTATCTTGACACATGCTCGTAACTTCACCGCGATCACCAACCCATTGGTGAACTCTTACAAACGACTTGTACCTGGGTATGAAGCGCCATGCTATGTGGCTTGGTCTCCTAAAAACCGTAGTCCATTAGTACGTGTACCAGCTTCTAGAGGACTCAGCACACGTATCGAAGTGCGCAGTCCAGATCCAGCTGCAAACCCATATTTAGCATTAGCTGTAATGCTTAAAGCTGGTTTAGATGGTATCAAAAATAAACTTGCTCTTGTTCCTCATACTGACCGCAATATTTATGTCATGGATGAGTCTGAGCGTAAAGATGCTGGTATTGAAGACTTGCCTGCTAACATATTTGATGCAGTTGAAGCCTTGCAAAGTGACCCAGTTATTTGTGAAGCACTAGGGGAGCATGCAGTTGCTCACTTCGTCGAAGCAAAACGCATTGAATGGGATCTGTTCCGTACGACCGTTCACGACTGGGAACGCGATCAATACATGTCACTGTACTAATATCTAAAACAAAACCCCTCCTTCTAAAAGAAGGAGGGGTTTTTTGTATGTTGAAGCTAAAAATTAAATTGAAAAATTAGAAATCATTTCATTTATAATGATTGGAGGTGCTGGAAATGGCATCACTTGTATTACTTTGAATGTGGAGGAGATATTTTGAAATTAGCTGATAAAGAATGTAGGAGAGAAGATTTTATTATCATAACGGGTGGTCCTGGTGCTGGAAAAACAACCCTGCTGGATGAAATGCATAAAAACGGATACAAATATGTAGCCGAAGTAGCAAGAGATATCATTCAAACACAAGTTTCTACGAAAGGTGATGCTTTACCTTGGGCGGATACAGAAAAATATCGTGATTTGATGTTAGATAAATCGCTAGAAAGTTATTTTAGTGCTCCGTCCAACTCATCTAAGAGAATATTGTTTTTTGACAGAGGAATTCCAGATGTTTTGGCTTATTCAAACTTAATAAATCTTGTTGTTACAAAGAAATTAGAATTAGCTACAAGGAAATATCGATACAACCCCCATGTATTCATCTTACCTCCTTGGCAAGAAATATACAAAACAGACAATGAACGAGTTCAAGATTTTGCAGAAGCAGTAAAAACCTACAAATTCATATCTGAAACTTATGAGAAACTTGGCTATAAACTGATAGTTGTTCCCAGAATGGGTGTCAAACAAAGGATAGACTTTATTCTCAAACGTATTTCATGTTTGCTGAAAACCAGAAGAGATTAATTCATCAGATACCTCCGCGTCCCCAATTCTTCCACGATTTCTCGATTGGTATAGTCGTTTTCTTTCATTTTTACTGCTTTCCACTTTTTGATTCCATTTTTTTGTAATGATAGACCCCGCAGAACGTCTAAACCAGAAGTGAGTACATGGATCTTACCTACCTTCCCTTTGGAAAACAAATGTTGTATCTTTCTTCTATCAATCTCTCCGAAAGAGTACTCCCACTTCAAGCATGAGCTAAGTGGGTGGTGAATGTCGGTTCGGCGTTAGCCGGAATTGGTTCAGAATATTTCCTTTTTTGTTTCCGAGTGTATCATCAGCCTTAAAAACAAGGAAGGAGACAGAAACATTGCACCAAGCATTCCGTTTTCGTTTGTATCCAACAAAAAAACAAGTCATTTCCATCCAAAAGTCCATGGGATCTAGTCGCTTTGTTTTCCATCATTTCTTAGCAAAATGGAACGATACCTATCGGGAAACGGGGAAAGGGCTCATCTATTCGATTTGCGCCAAGCTTCTAACCTCCTTGAAATAACAGTTGGAATGGTTAAAAGAAGGGGATCCCTATGCGTTGCAATCCTCTTTACGGAATCTCGGTGATGCGTTTCAACGTTTCTTTCAAAAGCAAAACGACGCCCCGCTTTTCAAAAGTAAACGGAACTTACTCCAGTCCTATACCACCAAGATCGAAAAGAAAAATCAATTACCCAAAGGGAGTATCAAGGGAAATAAGATTAAACTCCCTAAACTGGGCTGGGTAACGTTTGCCAAGTTGAAGGAAGTAGAAGGGCGTATTCTCTCTGCCACTGTTCGCCGTACGCCATCGGGAAAATATTTTGTTTTGGTTCTTTGTAACTACTGTCCTTATGTTCCAGTGGAGAAAGAGAAAGCGGTTGGAATCGACTTAGGATGAAAGCATTTCGCCATCCTTTCGGACGGGGAAAAAATAAACGCTTCTATATACTTTCGAAAATAGGAGAAACAATTGGCGGAAGCGCAGCGAATTATGTATCGACGTACCAAAGGTGGTTCGAACTGGCAGAAAGCGCGTATCCAAGTAGCGAAGATCATGAGAAGATCACGAATGCCCGTCATGATTTCCTTCACAAGCTTTCTATGAAGTTGATTAAGTAATCAGCACGGAAGATTTGCAAGTGAATAACATGGTGAAGGATCCTAAATTAGAGAAGTTTATTACCGATGCATCCTGGTCTGAATTTGTTTCCATGCTTCGAATACAAAGCAAAATGGTTTGGAAGAACGCTAGTGAAGGTCGGGAAAACTTTTCCCTCCAGCCAACGCTGTTCCCGTTGTGGATACAAAAACAAAGCGGTAAAGGATCTCCAATGAAGAAAATGGACATGTCTGGGATGCAGCGTTTTTTATGATCGAGATATCAATGCAGCTACGAATATCTTGCAAGAAGGATTAAGAGTAATCGCCGTAGGGGCTACGGTTTGAGCTTGGTTCACTTCCTTGGGATACCGAGGACTACCCAAGAATCCCCATTCTTTAAGCGTTAGCATAGGTGGAGGGAGAGTTCAATCAAGACGAATTTAACAATGAGATTGTCAGCTTTTGTATCATTACCGATCAAAATTTATTGCTTGTTTTGATAACGTTAGAAGATACCTGTTAAAAACGAACTGTGCTTGCATTATCCTACATTTGGATCAAGGGGGAGTCTATACTTCCAAGGAATTTAAATGTAGAGCAGAAAAAGGCATTCTCACTAGCATGTCCTGTGAAGGAAACTGCCATGACAATGCCTTGATCGAATCTTTCCATTCCTAGCTAAATGTCAAAGGATTTTCTTCCTAAAGTTGTAAACAGACAACTAACTCTACTGTAGTTGAAATGGAGAAAGATTACATTCATTCTTATAACCATTAACGCATTCAGCAAAGATTAAACTACCTGTTTCGCTTTTGATTATAGGCAATAGGTAGAATAGGTGTTTTATCTCTGTCTCAAAAATGGGGTTCAGTACAAAAAGAAGTATAGGTTTTGTTGTGAATGAGATGGTGATGATAGTCAAGTAGTATGGTTAGAATAAAATACTTTAGTGTAAAGCAACTTTAAAGCGTTGTCAATTTCTTCTAAATCTTTTTGCGAATCATCTTTTAACCGATCTAAAAATTTAGATTCTACTTTTTTGAAGATTTCTTGCATAAGTGCTTCTCCATTTTCCGATAGACAGATATACTGTTTCCGTCGATCTTCTACTCCAGATTCCTTTTTACATAATTTTTTTTCTTCTAATTTCTTAAGTTCCCGGCTTGTATTTGGCAGCGGCATATGAAGACAATCACTAAGCTGACTAAGAGTGGTAGGAGAGTTAGCTGCTACATATTCGAGAATTTTGAACTGAACAGGCGTAAGTCCCTCAGGTTTCACATCTTTAGTAATTTTGTCGGTTATTTGATGAACAGAAATCAAAAAATCAACAAATTTATATGGGAAATGTTTTTTATCCATCACTTTCACCTCATTTACAAAATAACAAAATGATTATCAAAAAACAATTATCATTTGACAACAAAAAGCGTTCGTGCTATTATTTTGTTATCATTTGATAATTAAGAGGTGCATGATGAAAACACTTATTATTTTTACACATCCCAATCACCAGAGTTTATGTTATGCATTTTTGCAAAAAGTACTCCAAGGAAGCAGTGAAAATCCTAATATAACAGATGTGAAAGTATTGGATTTATATAAGGAGGAGTTTAATCCTGTTTTAATTTTCAATAAGCAGAAAAAAAGAAGGGATATGCACTTAGATTCCCAATTAAAAAAATATCGAGAGCAAATAACATGGGCTGAAAAAATAGTTTTTATATATCCAATCTGGTGGGGAAGACCTCCTGCTATGTTATTAGGATATATTGATCAAATATTTGCTTCTAATTTTGCCTATAAGGATAAGGGAGGACTTTTACCAGAAGGATTATTAAAAGGAAAGTCTGCTGTCTGTATTTCTACGATGATGGGACCCAAGTATTATCCTTTGGTTTGGCTAAATAATGCACCAAAAGTTTTGATGAAGAAAGCATTATTGAATTATGTTGGCATAAGAAAAGTGAAGTTTTTTGAATTTGGGAGTATGGAAAGCCCAAAGGGAAGACAGAAAGAAAAATTAGATAAAATATACAAGTATTTTAAGACGTTGAATGGTTAGGATTGTAAGGGATGCTGTTTTACAGCAACTATTGTTTAACCGTGAACACGATTATAAGGGGAGCATGGTTTTTTACCTGAGTTAATGCTAAATTCCTTGTTAGATTTATTGACCCAAGATGGGATGAAGAAGAACATGGAACCTCAGAGCCTAGCTGATGGAACCTTTCGTAACTATGAGTATAAGCGCTGGTTGCGGGAAAAGGATCAGCGTGAATCTCTATCAACAATGCATTGAGAATGCTGTCCTTCCAACTATGTGGTTTGGTTGGAAGGATACCTTCTTGATGGAGGTAACCGACTCACTACTACGCAGGCCATGTCCCCTACGGTATCATCTGGGATATCAACCATGGTCTTGCTCACAAAAAACTACTATGACCTGTTCAAGGAAAAGTTTGGCGTGCTCGGTGGTTTTGTTCCTGTCTACAGCGATCCTGCGTTTGAAGAGATTCCACAACTGAGGGATTTCATTCACACAGGAGAAGGAAAAGGAAACAGAAAAGTATCGAGAGTTGGAGTTCTACTCTAGTAGGTATAAAAGGTTCTAAGACCTTTTGCAACTTCGGGTCTTTTAGAGCAGTCGGGGCCGGTTGCATCTTATGCAGATGATCAACCGGCTTGGTTATGCAGAGTATTATTTTAATATTTTTCTTCTTAATATATAAAAATTAACCATAGGTAAAGTCCTGATAAGGTGATAAATAAAGTAGGGATGGTCAGGAGAAACCCGATTTTAAAATAATATCCCCATCCAATGCGGATATTCTTTTGTGCGAGTAGATGAAGCCAAATCAGAGTTGCAAGAGAACCAATAGGAGTTATTTTAGGTCCCAGATCAGAACCGATTACATTTGCATAGATTAGAGCTTCTCTCATTATACCAGTTGTAGGAGTTTCACTTATTGCTAGAGCATTGATCATCAAAGTGGGTAAGTTATTCATCATGGAAGATAATACTGCTGCTAAAAATCCAGTACCTATTGTAGCAATGTATAAGCCAGATTGTGTGAACCAAGTGATAATTTGACTAAGATTGTCTGTTAGGCCGGCATTTTTTAAACCATATACCACTACATACATGCCTATCGAAAAAATGACAATAGACCATGGAGCTTTTTTAATAATGCTTTCTATTTGAATTGATTTTCTTTTTTGAGCGGCAACAATTAAAATAATCGCAGCAAAACTGACGACGAAAGAAACAGGTATTTTTAAATATTCACTAATGAAATATCCCGTAAACAACAAACACAAAGTAAACCAAGTTAATTTAAATAGCATGGTATCTCGAATAGCTTCATTTGGTTGTTTTAACTGGCTTAAGTCATATTTTTTGGGAATGCTTTTATGAAAACATAGAAACAGCACCAATAAACTTGCGCTGATCGAAAACAAGTTAGGGACTAGCATTCTTGTCGCATACTCTACAAATCCAATATGGAAATAGTCAGAGGAAACGATATTTGTTAAGTTACTGATGATGAAAGGAAGAGATGCAGTATCTGCAATAAAGCCACTTGCCATAATGAAAGCAAGAACCATCCTTTCTTCAAATTGGAGCACTCGAACCATGGCTAGGACGATTGGGGTGAGGATGAGTGCTGTTCCATCATTGGTGAAAAATGCAGAAACAACAGCTCCTAAAAGAATGACATAAACAAATAGTTTATATCCATTTCCTTTTGCTAGGCGAGCCATATGAAGAGCTGCCCATTCAAAGAAACCTATCTCATCCATAATGGAAGAAATAAGGATGATCGCTACAAATGCAAGTGTCGCATTCCATACAATTCCTGTAACTGTCCATACATCTTCTAAATGAACTACACCAACTAATAAAGCTAAACTTCCGCCGACAGTAGCTGACCAGCCAATCGATAATCCTTTGGGCTGCCAGATAACAAAAATTAAAGTAATCACAAAGATAACAACAGCTACAAATGACATGAATCCAGTCTCCTTTGCCATTTACTAGAAGGGGGCTTATGATGAAATTGGGCACAAAAAAAGTGAGGATATATTCCTCACTTTCATTATAGTTGTTATTGTCTTCCAATTCGTTATGTTTCCTCTATTTATCTTTTGCCTCTTCTTTTTTCTTTTCTCCTTTTTTCTCTTTTTTCTCCTGTTTCTTAAATGCAGCTTCTGAATATACAGATGAGTGATGAATAGTAGGGTCATCTTTCGTTAGTTCATAGATTAATTTGAGCTGAAATCCATTTACATCATATATATAAATGGATTCACCTGTATTGTGTTTAATCCTCGTAGGAACGCCTAAGATTTTAACAACCTCTGAGCGTGTTATCTTCTTCAACTTTGGATCATGGGAGCGCATATCATAGATAAGATCATCTTTGCCTACTCCGATATCTAGGTTGCGCTTGCTATAAATATAATAAGGAAAGTCTTTACTTTTGGCGTTAGGTTCTCCATACTTCTTTTTTACGTCCGATAAGGTGTGTTTATTTGCAGCAAATTCGCTTCCGATTACTTTACCTGATCCTGCAAGAGCTAGTGATTCTAATAAATATTTTTGATGATCAGGATTAATTGTTTTTGGTTGGATAGGTACATGAACCTTTTTGGAAGAATGGGTACTTTCCAAATGATTGGATGTGGTAGTTGTTGCTGGTTCCGATTTTGATTCTTGAAAAGGTAATATAAAGTCACAACCACTTAATAACAATAGGACAAAAAATATACAAGAAGAGCGAAAAAACTGCATGCAATAGCCTCCATAGATTCAATATGTAAGGTTATTTTTTATTAAATTTTATTTGCTAGTAGCTTATATAGTGCATGTGTACCGCTGTTTTCTTCCCCTTTCTCCGCTAATTCCTCATATAAAGATTTTGCTAATGCGAGCCCAGGGGTGTTAATGCCCATTTCTTTAGCAGAGTCCAGAGCAATTCTCATATCTTTGATAAAGTGTTTGACAAAAAAGCCTGGGGAAAAGTCTTCGGCAATAATACGGGGACCCAGATTGCTGAGTGACCAACTTCCAGCTGATCCAGCAGAAATGCTTTTTAGGACAGTAGTAGGATCAAGTCCAGCTTTCTCTGCATAGAGAATCGCCTCACATACTGCCATCATTCCTGAAGCAATAGCGATCTGGTTGCTCATTTTTGTGTGCTGACCAGCACCTGCTCCTCCCTGTAAAAGTACATTTGTTCCCATGGTGTGTAGGATAGGAGAAACAGCTTCAAAAGCATCTTCGTCTCCACCTACCATAATCGTTAATTTTGCATCTCGAGCGCCAATATCTCCTCCAGAAACAGGAGCATCCAGTGCATAAATACCTGTGTCTTTTGCTGCTTGATAGATTTGTTTTGCTAGAGATGGAGTAGAAGTTGTCATGTCGATGACATAGGAACCTGTACCAGCATTTGCTAAAATTCCTTCACTACCAAAATATGTTTCCTCTACATCTTTTGGGTAGCCGATCATGGTTATGATCACATTCGCTTCTTTTGCAACTTCTGCTACGGTACTTGTCCATTTCGCACCTAATTGAACAAGCTCATCCGTTTTTGCTTTGGTACGGTTATATACCAAAAGAGAATATCCAGCTTTGATTAAGTGTGTTGCCATCGATTTTCCCATAACTCCAGTACCGATAAATCCAATTGTAGGGTTTTTTGTTAGCATGAATATGCAACTCCTTTGTCGATATAAGAACAATGTACCTGTACGAAAGATAGGAAGCAAGTGAAAGTGAATTCGAAACGGTTATCTTTCAATTTACCATCATACCCTTTTAATCGAAAGCTGTGTATATACCAAAGATGAAAGAATAAAGGTTTCGGAAATTTTTGTCGAAAATTAGTCAATGGTAATATGCGTTATATTTCACCGAGTATCCTATTTTTCAAAACAATAATACTGAGCTTAACATTTAGCAAAAGTATTTTTTGAGGTGAAGAAATGAGTAAGATAGGTTTGCTGTTGGTCCTTTCATTATTATGGGTAACAGTGGGGTGTAGTGATCATCCTACACAAGCAGATGAAGCAAATGGGCATACGCCAACAGAAATTGCAGTGAGATATTTGACAGCAGATATTCAAAAAAATATACGTAGACAAATGGAGTTGGCAACATCAACACTGCAGGAAAGTCTAAAAGAGAGTACAGAGGATCAATACGAATATTTTTCTGCCTATAAGTTGCAGTTTGGACCAGAAAATAAGAGCCAGCTGGATAAAAATTATCAATTAGAAGAATTTAAGTTGAATGAAACGACTTATTTCTGTCGATTTTCTGGGACATACAAGAGTGAGGATATATGAAAAGATAGAATACTAAAAGTGATACTTTATAGAGGGAATTGGAAAGTTTAAGCGATAAATGCAGAAGATAACTTTAAGCAAAATAAAGTAAAAATTACACAAGAAGAAAAGGATAGGCTTAATAAGAAAAAAACAAATTTATTGATATCTTGGGACTGGTCATATACCCGAGAAAAAAGTGAACTTCAAGCTTATTATGAGAATCGATTGGAAAAAAACGATTCTGTAATTGAAATGAAAAAAGACAATAACACGTATTTCTATCTTGTAGATACTTTATTCTATGTTAAAGTGAAGAAAGAAAATTGATGAGTGGAAAGCCCAAGAAGATGGCATAAGAGTAATGGAAATATTTTTGGAGGAGAGAAGTGTTAACAGAATTAAAAATCCCCTAAATAACAAAAGCTGACCATAAAGGTCAGCTTTTGTTCATAAATACCGCTTTTTCCAAAATACAAACGTCGTAATACTAGACAATGCAATAGAAACAATCATAATAACAGCAAAAGCATGGGGAGAGCGTTGAAAAGGAATTGGGATATTCATTCCATAGACACTCGCGATCATGATGGGAAAGGTCAAGATAATCGTCAGTGAGGTCAAGATTTTCATGACGTTATTTACATTGTTAGAGATCACAGAAGCAAAGGTATCCATTAAACCACTGACGATAGGAGTATAGATTTCTGCCATCTCAATCGCCTGTCTGTTTTCAATAATGACATCTTCTAGTAACTCTTGATCTTGCTCATAGAGTCGTAAATGTTGACCTCTTGATATTTTTTGAGTCACCACTTGGTTTGTTTTCAAAGAGGTAGTAAAGTATACCAAGCTTTTTTGCAAGTTCAATAAAGAGAAGAGCTCTTGGTTTTTTAGCGATTGACGTAGTTCTTTTTCAATTTCGTTCGTTTTTCGATTGATTTGTTTCAAATAAGCTAGATAGTATGTGGAGACAGCATGCAAGAGTTGTAAAACAAAACGAGTTTTCATGAAGGTATAAAAGTTCTTTACCTTTTTACGTGTGAAATCTTCTAAGATAGGTGTTTCTTTCAAACAGACAGTAATTAAGAAATCTCTTGTGACAATAATACCGAGTGGGATGGTAATAAATTTTTCTCGTTTGGTTCCGTTTGGAGTCATAATAGGTAAGTCAATAATAATCAGTGTGCCTTCATCTTCTTTTTCAATACGTGATTTTTCTTCTTCGTCGAGTGGGTCCTTGATAAAATAAGATGGAATTTCTGCAGCTTTTACAACATCATCTATTTCTTCTTCTGTTGGATTAATTAAATGAATCCAAGTTCCTTTTATATATTCATTCATCAACGCAAGTTGACCCTGCGTATTGGAGCGATAAATTTTTAACATAGATGTCACCTCTGCTTCCTCACATCGAAGAAAAATGGGGATTGCTTCTCATTCGATGTGTGTGTTGTTTATTCATAACGATCGACGTAAATCCTATTGCCGGATCATCGGTAAGAATGATCCCCACCTCCCTTGATAATTGGTAACAGATGTACAGAAAAAACCTTCAACTCATACGAGTGAAGGTTTTTTTGCACCATAAAAAAATGTGCAGCCGACAAAACCTACCTCTCGTCGAGTTTTAGCACTGTATAGCATAGGCTTTATGCCAGCTACGTTAAGAAAGACCTTAAGCCGATCTTTCCTGTTAAACCCATTGGCGTCTTTCGACATTTTTGGGCAGTAGCCTGTCTCTATACAGGAGCCTCACCTAACGGTAAGTTAATTTTAATTCCTTTTATACTATACGCATATCTACATAGATGCGTCAAATATAAATTGATGCTTTTTTGGTCATAAATTTATTTTTAGATTTTCGTACACATCTTTTCAAGGACAGAAAAAATGAACTCATGTTTTTCATTCCTGTTCATTTTACACCAAAATTTTTTCATAGCTAAATTCGAGCATCCAGCATTAACAGATACACTTGTATTTTCACGAGAAAGAGTAGGAAAACCGATGAAAGTTCACATTTTCTCTAACGAATCCCACTTGTTTAACCGGTTTGTACTTGGAAAGAGTGCAAAGCAATTCATAGCAGAACGAGGGTTAGATAGTGATATCACTTCGATTCAACCCGATCTCAGCAAGGAAGAGATTAACTACATTCAAAAGCTGCAAAACGTTATTATTGGATTGATCATGCCGGATTAAGTTATGCAGAGCGTAAAGAGAAATTAACTAAGCATTATAGCCGCTTGAAAAATATCAAACTCATCAAAGGAGCCTAATTTAATAGCCATGTAACATTTTTGCATCAAAGAGCTTATATACAAGTCGGAATATTCTTCTATTGGAGGCGGAGAGAATGAACACACTGAAACAGCAAACAAAACCATCGCCCGAAGCGATTCAAAATGCTCTTCTTATCTTGTGGCGAGCATGCGAAAGGATCAAGAAGGAAGAAGCTAAGGAGATGATATCAAATGTTCGGACGAATCGGCAAGGTGTATAACGGCACACCCCTTCCCATACAGGGGGTACATATGAGAGCACCAATCTATAGAAACAAAGCTTTAACCATTGTTCCAAAGCTGAAGCTTGATTTATAAACCAGAACGGAAAATGCTTGGATTCAATGGACTAGGAGCTAGACCAAACACTTTAGGTTACATTGTCGCAGGTATCCAGTTTTTAAAATCCTTCCGAGAGGAGAGGGGAACGCAAATGAGTAAAACCTTGAGTCAAAAAGTTATCTCCATCATGAAAAGTTGAATTCTATACGGAGAAGTAAAGTCGAGCGAATGTAACCGAAGCAAAGTATAGAGATATCAATCAAGCATTACCAGAGTTAGAAAAAGCAGCACTTCTGGAGATTGCAAAACCCAAGAACGTAAGGAATCAAAAAATAAACAAGCATCGTAGAGGGAGAAAAACTCTCTCTACCAATATGGAGGTGTGTGATATGAACATATTCCGGTTAGAACGTTTCCCTGCATTTGTGGATTGGGAGGAGTTGAGCAACGTCACAGTGATAGCTCAAAACGAAGAGGAAGCAAGAATGAGAGCTTACTTACATTTTGAAGCCTACAAATACGCTCCTGAACTGTTCGATTCAGATAAATGCATCTTGGCTGAGTTTGAAGGACTTGAACAAAAGGTCGCATATATGAGAGATGTAAAAGGAATGACTTTAATAGAGAGAGCTGCTGATCTTGGTTACAGTTACATTTGGATAAAGAAGATTAGTTCTAGGACATGGAAGCAGTATGCCAAGAATATACTAATGTCTAGATTTGTTTGCAATAGGATGAATAAGATGAAGTATTGCTTTTTGAATATAAGGTGTCTATATTCTTTATCTTATGGCAATTTAGGATTAAAATATAATTAAGTATCTCCATAAGCGGAGATGTATTTGACTGGGGAATGCCCATGATTTCCAAGAAGTTTTCCTGTCTCGGTCTCGGCTCAGTCGTGCTGACCACCCTCCTCACCACGGGATGTTCATCGATGTCCTTTGGTACTTACGGTGTGGTTCCGCCAGAGGAAGGGCAAAAGGGTGTGATCGCTGCTTGGGAGAACAAGGCAGCGAACGTTAAGTGCGGGGAGAACTCGTACCCTGTCTACAAGGACAAGGATCGCGACGAGGATCACGACTGCATTGTGATTTCCAAGAAGTCCAAGCAGAAGCCGGTGTACGACAAGGATCTGGTCAACAAGTACCCGTGCAAGGGAGACAAGGAGTTCTTGGCGTACGTCGAGAGTCGAAAGGACCTTGTCTTCTGCTTCCACTACAAGCGGACGAGCCAGAAGCCGAACCCGAAGAAGTTCTACTAATCGGGAATGAGGACGGAATCTGAACCCTAAGTCATCCAAGTTCATAGAGTCAAAGGGTTCTGAAAGTAACCAGTCATAGTGGTGGGTAGTAATTCTCTTAGGATTTGGTCTACAGAGGATCGCTACCCACCGCGTGCTTTTACTGGAATGAGGGCGATATCGTTCTATAAAGAAAAAGCATGGCGCAAATGCTGTCATGTTTATTTTGTTTTTAGCGTGGATTGTGTGAGAGCAATAAGTATACCAAGAGTATACTATCATCTTGATTTATCCATGATATGATGGTATCAAGCAAATTTAACATTCAAATCCTAGGTATAGCAGGAGTGATTAGGAAGAAGCCTAGTCGCTCTTGTTATTTGTTTATGGAAAATTCTTTATATCTAAAAGTGCGACACGACCTAGATTCCTGGTGGTAGGATCGAAGGTCGTGTCGTTGCCACCTAATTGTCAGGATACTAGGTGACCATATCCAGCTCGCTTCAGCGCCAAGGGGGCAAATTCGTGAGCCAGCTCCATGTTGGGCTGAGCAACAGTACCGGAAGCTACAAGGGCATATGTGTCCTGCACAGTCGCTTCTAGCAATGCGATTTCGTCTGGATTGTCATAGGAGTTTTTCCACTCCTGAGAGGTTGGCGACCACCCGATGTCGAGTAGCTTGTCGTCGGGCATACGGACAACGGCGTGGCAGAAACCGAAAGCCCATCCTTTTTGGGGTTCGAATTCGGATTCATAGTACCTACGCCATTGAGCAACAGTGCGTCCGTCCCATTCAGCAGCCCATTCTGGTGGCATTTGTCCATCAGATGCGCAGAAAATCCACACCATAGGCAAGCCGGTCTGTTTGGAGATAGCATGAGCCAGAGCGTAGCACTGACCAGTCCGGTATACCTGAATGACTTTTTTGGTGATGACACCTCGACGAGGGATGCTGATCGTTGTAATTTGATCGTTCTTAATGACTTCAACGATCTCCTTGCTCTGTGAGGAGCGGAGTTTCCGAGAAAACACTGACAGTTCCTTTGCTCGAACCAAATTGTAGGTGACAACTCTTTTTTTAGAAAACCACAAAATAGTAAACTGGTCAACAAATTATACGATAAATAGATGCTTCGATTAATTGCACACCAGATAGGTTATATTGATACAATTTTTGATGTCTTAAAGATGTATAAGACCAATTCCCACCTTTAATAGAAACCTCAGACATGTTTGCTTCCCCAAATGTAGAACCTGTAATTTTATATTTTTGGAATACTGCTACAAATAAATTTGCCCCATCAAATTTGTAATTAGTGAAGGCAGTATTTTTATGGTTAGACGAATGTAAAGAACTATTAAGAAAATGGCAATGATTGAATAGATAACTAGTAGTGTTAACTTCTTGTAGGTCAGCATAATTAAAGTTGCAGGAAGTGAACAGGCAGTTTTTAAAATTAGATACAGGTAGTCTTTTATGGCTAAAAGTCATCATTAATAAATTCACGATCTATCCAGTTTCGCATATAACATTTCTTCCCTTTATTATTGGAATAAAGTCATTATATATAGCCACCGCTACGAAGGACACGATGATGTGGTTGCCTTATCGGACAAAATATCTCCTTATCAGATTGCTTAGTATTTTACTTATAAGGTACGAAATCAATTGTTATCATTTTATGCTAGTAAGCACTTTGTTCCTGCTTGATACTATTTGTAGAACCAGAGATGGTGACTGCTTATGCAGTCACCATCTGAGATCGATTCTCTAATCTACCTTGGAATCAAGGAGAAAGAAACGATTCAATTGCGTTGACGATCTTCTGCTTCTCTCCTTCATTGGGGGTATGACGACCCTCTGGGAAATAGACAGTCTTGCACATTCCTCGAACCTGACGTTCAATGGATTTCGCACTTTTTCCCTTGACAGAAGCATCCTGACTAGCTTGGAAGAGCAGAAGGGGAACAGATACCTTAGGAAGGATCTTTTTTCCCTTTCGAGTGATGGTTGCAAGATCACGTACGTTGCTCCATGCTACGAACTGGTTGGAGCCAGGTTCTCCTCCCTTATGCAGCAACTTGGTAACTCGATGCATGAAAGGCATCCTAGACAGATAAAGAGGGACACTGAACTTCCAGTGGAGATGATATGGAGCATTCACCATACCAACTCCCACAATCTTACGAAGATCCATCTCTTCTTTCTGGAGTTCTTCCAGAGCGAGGAGAATGAGATACCCGCTCATGGAGTGTCCAATTGGAAAGATACGCGAGACATCTTCCCGATTGATCATCTGAGACAGCTGCTTCTTGACATCTTCCTTCCAATTCACATGGGAAAATCTAGCCAATTCCAACGCCTTCGTCTCTTCATTTGAAGAATGGAATGCATGTCCAGACAGGGTGAGGGAACAAACTTCATCAATCTTTCCTTCTGTGAAACTAGGAAGTGCAAACTTCTCAGGAGAAGCCGTCCAGCCATGTACTTCAACAACAATTGTTTTACCGTTTGCGTAACTCATCCGGATTCCTTTGATCTCTGATTGCCCACGGTGGGCAGATCTATGTTGATTTTATCAAAGGCATAATCAACAGCACAATAGAAGAAATTTTTTGTGCTTGGGAATCAGTGATGGATTTTACCATTAGGTTGCCAAAATGGAATTAGATATTATCCAGGTTCGTATCATGAATTTGGAGCCAGAGTACAAAGAGCTTAGTATCTAATTAGTTGACGAGTTGAGAAATATTCGGTTACTATATAGTATAAATTTTCTACTGTAAAACATGGAGTAAAGAATGGAAATGTTCAGGAATCTAATTATCCTTGAAGATGATGATTTTGATTCAGATCTGAAACAGAAGAAAATTAATACTCCTGATGATGAGCAACTTGTCATTAGATGGTATGAAGTTCTCCCGGTTCAGTGCCATATTGGACCCCCAAATCAAAAGATTCTGGATGTTTATCGTTTGGTTAAGGACGGGAAGAAGTGGCGTGAATTTCTTGCTAAACGATTGCGTCCATGTGAGTCTGCCAAACATTCGAGAATAATGCGTTGTAGTTGAGTCGTCTTACTGCTGATCAGCTCATAATCCCTCAAGTTGACATCATGAAATGGACAGCTTGAGGGACGTACTTTTGCATAGGAATACAGCGGTCAGATCACTTTTTCTTTATATTGCGCTAGCCACCTCTACGAGGTTAAATCCGAGAAATATAGCTCTGATTATACATTATCATTCCTAGGCTTCCGAGTATAAGGAATTAGGTGAATTAACTTGCAAAGCTTAAATCCTGACCTAAACGGTTTATTGAGGTGGGTATCATAGTCCTAGTCATGAGGGATATTCACCATTAACGAGCTCTCTCCATAATTATTTGTATATCGTGGAGATTGTGCAGAAATCAACTAGGTACTGTTGTAGGGTTAAACAACTCTTCGGATTTAATTTGTTGAAAAGATCAGCAAGAGTATATGAAGCATGGAATCCTACTACAGGTCGCTTTCCGATAGGTTATCATTCCGTTTGGTACCGTTCGCAGCTGTGTTAGCAAATCCACAAAATAAATCGTATGGTCCTAACGCTTAGACGCATTTTTTATTTCGTAATCGAAGGTGAATAATGTGATGGGAAACTGAATCAAAACAGAATTCATTTTGTGAACATTTCATCGAGGTAGGAAATGCATCTGAAGCTGTATTTTGAGCTGTTTTCGCGTGTCTCCACACCTGAGGACAAGCGCATCCTGCTGGCCCGTATGCAGGAAAGGAAGCAAAGGGATTTCGGTTCTGGTGATGTGTCCGGACATATCCCGGATTAATGTCAAGTTTCCTCTGGTGATCTACACTCCTGTCAGGAATCTCCTTTCCTGGTTCTTCTACCAGCTGAAAGAATTCATCAAGACACACATGAGATGGTTGGAATTCAATTTGAGTTAGGGAATTCAGCGTACACGAGCCAAACTTGCAAAAAATATCATCACGCCAAGGCGAATGGAAATGGTCTCCAATTCAAATGCAAGGAATGAGGATACATACACCATGCCGTCTTAACGGAGCACTTCACATCAAAAATAGTAGCCTAGTGTACAGCTAAAAGATATGCCGCCGTCCCTGTAGATACATTCTAACTGTATGGAAGAATGAGGTGATGACACACCCTTTCACTTGGGCGTTGTGCAAAACGGAAACGAGTCGCGGACGCTAATGACTTAAGAATTTCAATGCTTTAGCCGTGTGAAGTGTCAATATTCTAATTTATGTAAAGAGAGTTTTTGTTCAATGAGTTCACTTTCCTAGTAAGTAGCTTCATCACAATAAATGAAATAATCTCAAATGACAATGAGGTGTTTACTATTTTAACTTGGTTAATCACATTGATTATAGCTGGGTTGATTGTCATGTTTTCTGTTGAACAATGGCGTTCAAAAGCGCCTAATCGAGGTATATGGTTGCTTGATACAGGATCGAAGGTCTTATTTTTTGCTATGCTTTTTCTTATAGGCAGATGGGATATTTATAGCTATTATTTACGTTTTATTGTCCCGGTCTTGTTCCTGTTTATCGTGGTAAAATCTTATTTTCAGGTTAAACATTTGCCTTGGGGTTTATCGAGTACAAATACAGTAGAGAAATTTTCGATAGGTATTCGCTTAATGGTTGCGTTAATTTTCGGTTTTTTTGTTGTCTCTGCTTTAAAAGGGTATTCTTATCCAACAAACTTCATTCATTTAAGTTCCCCCCTGAAAAATGGAACTTATTATGTGGGACATGGAGGTAGTTCGACTCAAATCAATTACCATAACAGCCATCCTTCACAGGCTTTTGCTCTTGATATATTAAAACTAAATCGTATAGGTATTCGAGCTAATGGACTTGCTCCCAAGGACTTAAATCAGTATGAAATTTACGGTGAAACAATCTATAGTCCTTGTGAAGGAAAGATTATCAAGGTTGTTGATGGATTAAAAGAGCTTGAACCTAATCAAATGAACAATCAAACAAAAAATTATAGGAAAAAGAATCCAAGTGGTAATTCTGTTGTGATTCAATGTAAAGGTGTAGAAATAACTATTGCACATATGATACCTAAAAGTATAAAAGTGAAACAAGGACAGCAAGTTAGAGATGGAATGGCAATTGGTAAAGTAGGTAATTCAGGAAATTCTTCTGAACCACATTTACATATTCATGCCGAGAAAAACGGGAAAGGAATCCCAGTTCTTATTGACGGAAGTTTTCTGAAACGAAATAGCTTATTCTAATTAGGTATGCAGATAGATAATAGTACGAAGAAGATAAATGAATGACTTTAACTTCATCCAACTATAAGTTTTGCTAAAGAATTATGTTCCTATAATGATCAGCAAACAAAAAAAGCTACTGCCCATAAATGTTGAAAGACGTTAATGGGCAGTAGCTTTTTTTTATGAAGCAGTTTCACCTAACAGGTTTATACCCTTTGTTATAAACTCATTTTTAGGATCTCATAAACATCTTGCGGAGTCACAGGACGAAACCGTCCAACTTTACCAGCAGGGGCGGCTTTTTCTGCCATTTCTTTTAGCATTTCATCGTTGATTCCGTAGTCAGCTAAGCGACTGGGAGCACCGATGCTGTCCCAGTATGCACGTAATTTATCGATCCCTTCTGAGGCGATTTCACGATCTGATTTATTTGTTGGATCTACGCCAAAAACACGAATAGCCAGCTGTTTCATTTTCGGAGTAGTCGCATTTAGGTTGTGACGAATCCAGTTAGGGAAGATGATAGCAAGTCCTCCGCCATGAGGAATATCATAGATGGCAGAGACTGCGTGTTCGATACTGTGTGTTCCCCAATCCCCGATCATACCCATGCTTAGTGTTCCGTTCAGTGCCATTGTTCCGCAGTACAAGATCGATTCTCTGGCTTCAAAGTCCTCTGGATTTTCAATTGCCTTGGGAGCAGCTTCCATAACAGTAGTTAAGATCGATTCTGCAAATCTTTCATTGAGTGGTACATTTGGAGAATTGCTGAAGTACTGCTCCAATACATGTGACATGATGTCAACTGTTCCATAAACCGTTTGATCTTTTGGAACGGAGAATGTATGCACAGGGTCTAGAATAGAGAAACGAGGAAATACATAGGGGGAACCCCATCCGATTTTTTCTTGTGTCTCCCAATTGGTAATAACGGAGCCAGAATTCATTTCAGATCCAGTCGCTGCCAATGTTAATACAGTCCCAAATGGTAAAGCATCTGTTGCCTGAGCTTTTTTGGAAATGATGTCCCATATGTTTCCTTCGAACTTTGCCCCAGCAGCAATGGCTTTTGTTCCATCGATGACACTGCCTCCACCGACAGCTAGTATAAAATGAACACCTTCTGATTTGCATATATCGATGCCTTTTTGCACAGTGGATAGACGAGGATTCGGTTCTACTCCACTTAATTCAAATACGGTAGCTTGTATTTCATTTAATTGTTCCAATACTTTATCATAAAGGCCATTTCGTTTAATACTTCCACCACCATAAACGAGAAGTATATTTGTGCCAAAAGGTTTTATTTTGGCTCCTAGTGTTGATAATTGACCACGACCAAATATCAATTGTGTAGGATTTTGATAGATAAAAGTATCCAAGTACAGTCACCTCTTCCTTGTTTCTGTTATTATAATCCAACGGATAGGCGAACAAAAATAAATGACAAATCATAATTTATTCAAAAGAGTATTTGACTAAACAAGTATGCCATTATACTATATTATTCAAACGAATGTTTGTATAAAAGGGGAATGGTGTCTTTTGAATAATGATAGCTGTACGATTACTTGTATGGAGAGCGAAAAGGTAGATTTCATTCGTGAAAAAGTGAAAGCCGAAGATTTTCAAGGTACTTCTGATCTATATAAAGCACTTGCTGACCCAAATCGATTGAAAATCGTTTATGCCCTTTTACTAGAAGAAGAGCTATGTGTGTGTGATATTGCAAATGTATTGGATGTTTCGATTGCCACTGCATCGCACCATTTGCGTTTTTTAAGTAAAAAAGGACTTGCAAAACATCGTAAATCAGGGAAGTTGGTCTATTATTCTCTTCATGATGATCATATGAAACAATTGGTAGAAATAACCTTTATCCATCGGAATGAGGGAAAATGCGATGAGTAGAGAAAAGCCAGTTTCTGTATATCGGATCGAGGGGCTTAGTTGTACTTCTTGTGCAAAAAAATTTGAATATAATGTAAATCAAATTGCTACTGTATCCGATGCAAAAGTAAATTTTGGCGCTGCAAAACTAACGGTAAATGGAACAGCATCTATTCAAGATTTGGAGAAAGCGGGATCATTTGATCATCTTCAACTGTTTTCCGAACATGAAACCATCAAAAAGAAATCATGGTATCAAAAAAGACAGTATCAACAACTTGTTATTTCAGCTGTTTTTTTAGTGGCTGGGTACTTCACTCAACTTTATTTTGGTGAGCATAATAAATTAGGGATTTTCTTTTATTTATTAGCTACCTTAGTAGGTGGTATTTCCTTATTTCGAGAAGGGCTGAAAAATTTATTCTCGCTTCGATTTGATATGTTGACTTTGATGACGATCGCTGTAATAGGTGCTTTTGCTATTGGGGAATGGAGTGAAGGAGCTACAGTAGTTATTTTGTTTGCTATAAGCGAAGTACTGGAACGTTTATCTTTAGAAAAAGCACGTAAATCTATTCGTTCCCTCATTGATTTGTCACCAAAAGAAGCATTAGTCAGACGAGGTGGAGAGGAAATTTTCATCCCAGTAAATGACGTAAAGATAGGAGATATTTGTGTCATAAAAGCAGGTCAACGAATTGCAATGGATGGAATAGTCGTTAACGGGGTATCTACTGTCAATCAAGCTGCCATTACTGGCGAATCCATACCCGTTGTAAAACAAATAGGTAATGAAGTATTTGCTGGAACAATCAATGAGGAAGGTTACTTAGAAATAGAAATAAGCAAAAAATTAGCTGATACCACACTTTCTAAAATCATACAATTAGTTGAAGATGCACAAGCAAATAGAGCTCCATCACAAACCTTTATCGATCAATTTGCTAAGTATTACACCCCTGCCATCTTATTACTAGGAATACTGCTAGCCATCGTCCCGCCATTTTTCCAAGGCGATTGGCTCACTTGGATTTATCGTGGATTGACAGTACTCGTTGTTGGTTGCCCTTGTGCCTTGGTTATTTCTACTCCAGTGGCCATCGTGACAGCGATTGGAAATTCAGCGAAAAATGGTGTTTTGATAAAAGGTGGAGTCTATTTAGAAGAGCTGAGTAGAATTCAAACGGTAGCATTTGATAAAACAGGGACTTTAACAGAAGGAAAGCCAGAAGTGACGGATTTTATCTCTTTTGATAAAGAGGTGGAAAAATCTATCTTAACTATAGCTGTTTCGCTGGAAGGGGGATCTACACACCCATTAGCTTCCGCAATTATACGGTATGCTAAAAAGCAAGAGATATCACCAGTGGAAAGTCCCTATCAATTCCGATCCATTACAGGTAAGGGAGTAGCTGGAATCGTAAATGGTCAAGAATTTTTCTTTGGTAGTCCGGCATTATGGGGAGAAAAAATACCATCAAATCTCTTATCTGTGATCACACCTCATCAAAAATCTGGTAAGACTGTTATGCTACTTGGAACGGAAAACGAAGTATTAGGTGGTTTTGCAGTTGCAGACCAAACGAGAGAGGCTAGTGTTGGCGTAATTCAAGAATTAAAAGAGATCGGAATAAAAAATATTGTTATGCTCACAGGGGACAATGTACACACTGCAAACGGTGTGGGAGATCATTTGGGAGTTACAGAAACAAAGGCAGAATTGTTGCCACAAGATAAACAAAAATACCTCCAGGAACTAAGAAATATGGGTGAATCCGTTGCGATGATTGGAGATGGAGTAAATGATGCTCCTGCATTAGCGGTTTCGAATATCGGGGTAGCCATGGGTGGTGCTAGTTCTGATACTGCTCTAGAGACTGCTGACATGGTTTTAATGGGAGATGATCTTCGGAAAATACCTTTTTCTATACGACTGGGTCGATTTACTAGAAGGATTATTGGGCAGAATATTATAGTGGCATTAGGCCTTAAACTTGTTGTGCTGATACTTATTATTCCTGGTTTGTTGACACTTTGGTTAGCAGTATTTGCGGATATGGGCGCTACTATTCTGGTTACTTTAAATGCACTTCGTTTATTAAGATGTAAATAAGAGTTAGATAGTTGTTTGGAGAAGAAAGAGGCAAATAATATGAGATTACAATGGGATTCGGGTATATTTGCAATCTGGGTAAGTCTCATCAGTAATATATTCTTAACAGTTATTAAGTTTGTAGTCGGAGTAATAACTAAGAGCCAAGTACTGATAGCGGATGCTCTCCATAATGCAGGGGATGTGATAGCTACCATTGCTACTTTAACATCCTCCATAGTATCTAAAAAGCCAGCAGATGAAGATCATCCATATGGTCATGGAAAAGCAGAGGTAATTGCATCGTTGGTTGTCGCGATTATCTTGGCTATTGCAGCAATTTACATGGTATATCACTCCATTGTTGCCTTGTTTGAACCTGCAGTTAAAGCAAGTTGGATCGCTTTTGTGGCAGCGTTCATCTCCTTAGTATGGAAACAAAGTCTGTATGTTTACTGTATCCGATTAGGGGAACAGATCAAGAGTAAAGGGTTGATTGCCACTGCTAAAGATCATCTTGCTGATGTTTACGCGTCGATAGCTGCTGTGATCGGGATTGGCGCTTCTTTACTTGGAGATGCATTTTCCGTCTCTATTTTCAAATTTGGTGACCCTATTGCTGGAATAATCGTTTCTTATTTTGTTTTGAAGCTGGGTTACGAGATGGGGAAGGAATCAATCGGTATCTTAATGGAGCAAAATGTACCTTTACCAGAATTAAATGAACTTCATCAAATAGTGGAGAACATCCCAGAAGTAAAACGGATTGATCGGATACGGGCACGTGAACATGGGCATTACATTATTGTTGATATTCGAGTTAGTGTCCCGAATCAATTGACTGTGAAAGAAGGACACGATGTTAGTAGACGAATTAAAGAATCTATCATGGTGAAATATCCAGAGGTAGAAGAAGTGTTGATACATTTAAACCCTTGGTTTCAAGAGGAAGAAAAAAATAATTAGCATAAAATAGAACTTCCCTAGGTGAACTGCACCCCAATTTGTTAGATACAGCTAACAATTGGGGTGCAGTTTTCTATGACATGAAAATTACGAAATCGGGGATATCTCTTGAACCATAAGACGGTTCATCGACTTATAGGTGAAATAGGTTTAACATGCCTAATTGGGTTGAAAAAAATCGAGGAAGGATTGGGAAAATCACATCACATCATACCTATTAGCTCGAAATTTTCAAGCAACGAAACCCATGAAAAATGGGTGACGAATATCACCGAATTTCATTTATATGGCAAAAAGATACCATTCTTGACCTTTTTAACGGAGAGATTGTTGCTTATCAACTGTCCAGTTTATCCGCTTATTGCCATGATTCTGGATAAAGCCTTCAAGTAGTGAAACGATGACAAATTCCCGCTCCTTAACTCTGATCAGGAATGGCATCAAAAATCGAAGTTGTGATCGATTAAATACAAGCTCACAAATAGATGATCCTATAAATTTATAATATTATCTAATTTTTTATTGACATATTTGCGTCTTATCATTTAAATAAATACTAAGTTCCATTTTAGAGAAAGCGTTTTCATCATGTGGAAAAACAGTTATACCCAACTACTTCGAGGGGGAATTCCTTTGTTTAGTCGAGCGATTGTAAAAAAAATAAGTAAGAGCTATGTAAACGGCCTAACTACATCAAATCTAGGAAAACCGGATTATGATAAAGCAGTGGCACAACATGAGCAATATGTAGAAGCACTAAAAAAATGTGGACTTGAAGTGATTGTACTAGAAGCGGATGAGAGTTTTCCTGATTCTACTTTTGTAGAGGATACTGCTGTTTTGACATCTAATAGCGCAATCATTACGAATCCCGGAGCAGAAAGTCGTAACGGAGAAATTAAAGAAATAAGAGAAGTTGTTAAAAAATATTACGACAAATTAGAAGAAATCCAATCTCCTGGATTTTTAGATGGTGGGGATGTATTGCAGATCGATGACCACTTTTATGTAGGTTTATCTGCTAGAACCAATCGAGAGGGAGCAGAGCAGTTTGCAAAAATCCAAAAGAAATATGGATATGAAACTACTATCGTTCCATTGGAGAAATTTTTCCATCTCAAAACGGGAGTTGCTTATCTAGGTAATAAAGACTTAGTTGTAGCTGGCGAATTCGTGGACCATCTTGTTTTTAATGACTACAACAAGATTGTAGTGGAACCTGTAGAAGAATACGCAGCTAACTGTATTCGAATCAATGATTATGTTGTTATTCCTAAAGGCTTTGGCGATACAAAACAAAAAATAGAGGCTGCTGGTTATACCGTTATAGAACTAGATATGTCCGAGATTCAAAAACAAGATGGTGGGTTGAGCTGTTTATCCTTGCGTTTTTAATCAATAGCAAAGAGGGAGAAAGCTATGCGATACGGATGCCAAAACATGGTTGGAAAGATAGAGCGAGTCATGATAAAGCATCCTAAAGATGCATTTATCAGCCAAAGACATCTCGATGAAAACTGGAAAAAGTTTAATTATATTCATTGTCCCAATTATGAAGAAGCAGTACGAGAATATGAATTGTTTTTATCTATTCTTTCTCAATATGTTTCGGAAATTGATTTTCTTCCTGCTTCTGATGCAGTGGGATTAGATTCGATCTATGCTCATGATCCGGTGAAAATAACAAAAAAAGGAGCGATATTGCTTAAATCGGGTAAAAAACTTCGACAACCAGAAGCGGAAGTAGTAAAAAACTATTTTCATGAGATGGGTATTCCGATTTTGGGAGAGATTGATGGGGATGGAAGAGTTGATGGCGGAGATGTAATTTGGTTGGATGAGCGTACTTTAGTCGTAGGAAGAGGATATAGAACAAATGACGAGGGGATACGGCAACTTCGAGAGCTCACACATGATATAGTGGACAATTTTATAGTGGTTCATCTTCCACATGGCAATGGACCGGAAGAATGCCTTCACTTGATGTCATTTATCAGTTTTATCGATTATGATCTAGCAGTCATATACTCTGAATTAATGCCTGTTGTTTTTCGAGAATTGCTGATTACTCGGGGTGTAAAGCTGATAGAAGTAAGCAAAGAAGAGTATGAACATCTCGGATGCAACATTCTAGCACTAGCCCCACGAACATGTATGCTCATTGCTGGGAACCCTCAAATCAAGCAGTTGTTGGAAGCCGAAGAAGTAGAGGTTCTTGAGTACAAAGGAGAAGAGATCTCTTATCTGGGTACAGGTGGTCCTACCTGTCTCACTTCACCTATTTTAAGGCAATAGCTGATTTCCAAATAAAACCCAATCGGGAGGGGAGCAGTTCCGTGAGACAGGAAAAACAAATTCAACTAGAACGTTCAATGAAGAGTCGTCATCTTTATATGTTGTCTCTTGGTGGTGTAATTGGTACGGGGCTCTTTTTAAATACAGGTTTGATTATTAATCAATCTGGTTATGGTGGTGCTTTGTTAGCCTTTTTGTTTGGTGGTCTTCTCTTGTATTTGGTCATGACATGTTTAGGAGAATTATCGGTTAGAATGCCTGAAACGGGAGCTTTTCAAGTATATGCAACCAAATATATCGGACCTGCTTCTGGTTTTACAGTTGGTTGGGTTTATTGGTTGGGCTCAGCTACAACGGCCGGAGTAGAATTTACTGCTGCGGGAATCTTGATGAAGCGATGGTTTCCAAATGTAGATATCTGGGTTTGGTGTGCATTATTTATTGTTTTATTATTCACTTTAAATGCCTTATCTACCAAAGGATTTGCAGAGTCTGAATACTGGTTTGCTGGTATCAAAGTAGTTGCTGTAATTTTGTTTATCCTTATTGGATGTGCTGCAATTTTTGGATTAGTGGATATGCATGATAGACCAGCTCCGTTTTTCTCTCACTTTACAGGTGGAAACTTGTTCCCTGCTGGTATTGCCATTGTTTTTGTCACAATGATGAATGTAGTCTTTTCTTATCAAGGATCTGAATTAATAGGAATAGCAGCTGGTGAAAGTGAAAATCCAGAAAAACATATTCCTAGAGCAATTAAAAATGTATTAGTACGAATCTTTGTTTTTTATATTGCTTCTGTAGTGATTCTTTCGGCTATTTTCCCAGCGAAAGAACTAGGGGTATTAGAAAGTCCTTTTGTTTCTTTGCTTGACTTGGTAGGCATCCCCTATGCTGCGGATATTATGAATTTTGTTATTCTTACAGCTCTTCTATCGGTAGGGAACTCTTGCCTATATGCTTCCACTCGTCTACTGTGGTCTTTGTCTCATTCAGGTATGGCTCCAAAAGTTTTTGGTAAACTGTCTTCAAGGGGAGTACCAATGGCAGCTTTACTTCTAACGATGGCTTTTTCTCTCCTATCCCTACTCACAAGTGTCTACGCCGCAGATACAGTATATATCGGCTTGTCAGCTATTTCTGGAATCGCAGTTACAATCGCTTGGATGAGTATTGCCTTATCTCAATACAATTTTCGGAAGCAATTTCTTCGAGATGGTGGAAAAGTAGGGGATTTGAAGTTTGCCACTCCATTTTATCCTGTACTGCCTATCCTCTGTTTGATAATGTGTACCGTCTTTCTCATTTTTCCGGTTTTTGATCCTGTGCAAAGAACTAGTTTATTCTATGGGTTAGGCTTTGTTGCATTATGTTATATTTATTATTATTTCCGCTATGGTAGGAAAAAGCATATATCTAAATAATTGGACTAATCCCTAGTTTTTAGTGAGCTAGGGATTTCATTTGCTTAATTGTTTATTTTTCCATTATGTTACAAGTTCTATCAAGGTATGCTGATACGATCTCATCTCAACCCTGAGCAGAGTGAAGGATAGGGCATTCATCATCGTATAATCAAATGGAGAATTTCTTTGAATTATTAAAAATGCGAATTGCTGTACTTAACAGAATTTTAGAGTATAGATTACTTCCAGCAAGAATAAGAGGGCTATATTCACTATTACAATCACAACGAATGAAAACAAAATGAAAAGGCATGAGTCCGGTTTAATACCGAACTCATGCCTTTTCATTTTATGTCTAACTTTTTGAGTTCAGACCAAGGGCAGTTCTTTTTATTTATTAACCATGACAGGGAAACTATCTGCTTTTGTGATGATGGAATGAACATCATTATACGATTTTTCCCATTTCTTTTTCGTAATTCTAGGGTTTGCAGCTGGATTGCTAGGAGTTTTGGTTGGTAGTGGAACGACAAGGTACTCCGTCTTGCCTCCTTTTTTATATTTATCCACAAGAGTGGGTAAGAAAGAGGTTTTGGTCAATTTTACTTTATTTGTTTTTGGATCTTTCATAATATCAAAATACATGATGACTCCCAAATCCGTATATGGATCAGATTGATTGGATATAAAATTACCCATAGAGTAGACCACTAGTTTCTCTTGACCGTTTACAACCATTTTTTCTACTTGTTGTTGTACATGGGGATGGCTTCCTAAAATCACATCAGCCCCAGCTTGCAGTACTTTTAGAGCAGTTTTCTTCTGGAATTCATTTGGAGTGCGTTGATATTCGGTACCCCAATGAAGGGAAACAAAGACAAATTCTGCACCTTGCTGTTTGAGTGCTTTAATATCTGCTGCGATTTTGACAGGATCAATTAAATTGACCAAATAAGATTTTCCTTTGGCTACTGGTAAACCATTGGTATGTTCGGTATAGGCTAGAAAACCTAATTTAATACCATTTTTGTCTACTACAATCCCCTTACGTTCATTTGGAGAAGGAGCGGTTCCTGTAACATGGAAACCTTTCTTTTTAGCAGTGTTGAAGGTACGTATTACCCCTTTTTCTCCAGTATCATTGGAGTGGTTATTAGCAGTCGTTAATACATCCACTCCACTATCTTTTAACGCATCCAAAATTTGGTCTGGTGCATTGAATTGTGGGTAACCTTGATATGGTTTGCTTGGCCCAGCTAATGTGACTTCCAAATTTGCAACGCTTAAATCAGTAGAGGATAAATATGGACCTACAGATTTAAAAAATTTGCGATAATCATAAGTGTTTCCGGTTTTACCTGATTTGATTTGAGGTTCGTGCATCATCACATCACCGATAGCAGATACCGTTACCTTTGGTGGCGGAGGTGGTGTGCTTTGTTTTTGTTTTTGTTTATTTTCGTCTGCATTATCGACTCGAACAAGCTGACAAGCAGTTAGAAAAAGAAATAAGACCAATGTTGCAGTAATTTTCCATGATTTTCTCAGTTGAATCACTCTCCAAAAATATGCTACTCCTGTTATACGATATTCTACCAAAAAAAGAAATCAAAATTTGTCATCGTTGTTGTCTGTTTGTGAACATAGTATAATTAAATTTACGTAAATGAACGGTTGGAGGATTGTCGAATGATAACAACAATTGCGAAGTTAAATGAACATATTGGAGAAGAAGTCAAACTGGGAGTTTGGATGTATAACAAACGGTCCAGCGGTAAGATTCAGTTTTTACAATTACGTGATGGATCAGGAACAGTTCAAGGTGTTTTGGTCAAAAACCAAGTGGATACAAAGATTTGGGATAATGCAAAAAGTCTAACCCAAGAAAGCTCTCTCTATGTTTGGGGAAAAGTGAGAGAGGATGACCGAGCACCTTCAGGTTTCGAGCTTGATGTTACGAATTTGGAAGTCATACATATTGCCCAAGAGTACCCAATTGCAAACAAAGAACATGGTGTTGATTTTTTGTTGGACCATCGTCATTTGTGGATTCGATCCGAAAGACAGCGAGCCATCCTTAAAATACGTGCGGAAATTATTCGATCGATTCAATCATTCTTGGACAAAGATGGTTTCTCGCTGGTAGATCCTCCAGTTTTGACCCCATCTTCTTGTGAAGGAACGACAAATTTATTTCACACCAAATATTTTGAAGAAGATGCCTATCTCACTCAGAGTGGACAGCTGTATATGGAAGCAGCTGCAATGGCTTTGGGGCGAGTTTATTCCTTTGGTCCTACGTTTCGTGCAGAAAAATCGAAAACACGTCGCCATTTGATTGAGTTTTGGATGATCGAACCAGAAATGGCTTTTGTCGATCATGAAGGGAATTTGGAAATTCAAGAAAAGCTGATTGAACATGTTGTTCAATCGGTTCTGGAAAATTGCAAGTTGGAGTTAAAAGTGCTGGGCAGAGATACAAGCAAATTAGAAAAGATCAAAGCTCCTTTCCCACGTATTACTTATGATGAAGCTGTAGACATACTACAAAAAGCCGGTGTTGATTTTACATGGGGTGACGATTTTGGTGCACCTCATGAAACTTTACTAGCAGAAGCATTTGATCGTCCTTTATTCATTACAGAGTATCCAACGGGAATCAAAGCATTCTATATGAAGCCAAATCCAAATCGCCCAGAAGTTGTTTTATGTGCAGATATGATCGCTCCAGAAGGATACGGAGAAATCATAGGAGGAAGCCAAAGAATCGATGATCCAGAACTGCTGGAGCAACGTTTCCAAGAACATGAACTTCCTGCAAAAGATTATGCTTGGTATATGGATTTACGTAGATATGGTACTGTTCCACACTCCGGTTTTGGACTAGGCTTGGAACGAACAGTGGCTTGGATCTGTGGTTTGGACCATGTCAGAGAGACCATACCGTTTCCAAGAATGTTAAATCGGATGTATCCATAAGATTTTACTGACAAGGGGTTTGCAAATGAAAGGAAACGAAAAGATGCGTACCACATTGGTTCAGCTTCTACAAAAAGGAACCATCACGTTACCTGTTGCCCTTTTTACAGAGTATAAACGCCTTGGTTTACGCGAAACGGAAGTTTTGCTTTTGACCCAGCTTCTTATTTTTCAAGAGAAGGAAAAAATCGCAGCACCTACTTTCCAAGAGCTTTCTTCACGCATGAATTTAACCATTCAAGAGATAGCTGATATGGTAGCGAAACTATCAAAGGATGGTTGGGTTGGAATCGGTTCAAAAGGAGAGAAGGGTTATGATCTTTCCCTTATCTATGAGCGCCTCATAGCTAGTATTGAAGAAGAGGAAGAAGATTACACCCAAATCCAAATAGATTCGGATGAGCAATATCAATCGATTTTTCATCTTATGGAACAGGAATTTGGTAGACCATTATCTCCAAATGAGTGTGAACACATTATCAAGTGGCTGGATGAAGATTTTTACCCAGAAGAATTAATTGTTACTGCTTTACGTGAAGCCATTTATTGTGAAAAGGTGTCAGTGCGATACATGGATCGTATCTTGATGGAATGGGAAAGACATCAGATCCGGACTGCAGAACAAGCTGTACATTTTTCTAAACGATTTAGACAAGCAGAAGCTCCTGTCCAGACAAAACGACCCGCATCAGATTTTACTTTTTATAATTGGTTAGAAGGTTAACAATGAAGCCATCCCGTAAAGGATGGCTTCATTATGGTTTATTGGAAAATATCCTTAAACCAAGTAGCGGTTGGTTTCCAAATATGGTTGTGCAACCATCGAAAAGGTGGTGCAATTATATGTTGATATATCCACTTCAACGGGAGATAGATCAAGTTCACGCTAATCCATTTCAAAGGAATCCATATGAGGGTAATAGTGATCCATCTAATGGGAATCCATAATATATAATATAATCCTTGCCCTATTACACGGAATAACCATGCAACTGCAACGTATGACCAGTGCGCGACTACTACAATAACTTCGTTCCATATCCAGTTGAAAATAGCATATATCCCATGTTTCCAAAGCCAAACAATCGGATAAATGATGATGTAATAGATGACAGGATATAGAATAGTAGACCAAACCCAAACAAATAGATAACGCCAGATGAATAACAGCACAGGCAGCAACACATATTGCCACAACCAACTTAGTGGTAACCAGATCACATAATAAAGCGGATATCCAATTATGTATTTTAGGATAAAGCGAATAACAGGTTCAAGTATATGAATCCATAGCCACTGACAAGGTGTCATGATTAGATAAATCCATATCCACTCTATGACCTTGTAGATGAAATAAAATGGAAAGTATATAACTAGTGCTATCCCTCGCGCTAATCCCTTTACTATTTTTCCGAATTCCTCCATATAGTCTCCTCTTCTATTCACGAATTCGAATTAAAAAATGGAAAGCTTAAAGTTTTTCATTCGTATCCATATAATAAAAGAAATAAATACAATGCAAAAGATTAAAAGGATCCATTTATGTAAAAAAAAGGAAATAATTAGGTGTTCAATTTCTTTTCCGATTGAAAAGATAGCAGTATATATAAATAGAGAAACGTATTAACAAGAGTTTCTTCCTTATATAGAATATTACCTCTACTTGAGCAAATCGACTTACAGAAATATCTAAATCAATGATTAAGCATCACAAAGTAACCTCTTCACTTCTGGTAAAGGTGTGCCTTCTTGAGCTTAAGCATAGATCCAGTCAATGATCTCTTGTTTTCGTTCTTTCCTAAGAGAAGAGAGTCCTTGTGAGACATGGCTTCCATCCTGGGTTAGCCCCTGGGGTGGGCTTCACAATAGAGATAGATCAGCAACAAGAGCAAAAGAAAACGACGAATCGCAGAAATATAGCGAATCTGGTATCGTTCCATGAAAAACATGGACTTCATGGTTTGGAAAAACGTTTCAATTGCCCAGCGGCAAGAGTAGTGGTGAAGTAAGGATTCCTAGTTAGTGCTACATCCGTACTCAAAAACAGGCGAAGGGAGTTGGAGTCACCAAACTTTCCCTTGGGCCAACAAAAGAGGACGATGGCATTCGGGAGGTAGTTAAGAGAGCCTTCATACTGGTAAACATAGTACAAATCATCCCACGGTCACAAGGTGGGTTTCAGATTTAGGTATGTGCAAGGCAAATTCATTCGCTTTGGTACGAACTCCGACTGGATATAGGATACGGTTAATTTTGAGTCCCCCTACTACCTGTAAACCCTTTTGAGAAGCGGCATCGAGCAAGGAAACACAGGTGTACCATGTATCCATTAGCAAATAAGCTGGAAGATCGAAGTCAGGAAGCAACTGGATCAATTCTTTCGCCAGATTAATTCGGCTCACTCCATCTTTGTTATAGATCCGACAGCGAACGGAAGGTGAAGATTTCCACATCGAAGGAAGAGCATAACGAGATTATGTCCCCGGATGGGCTTCCCCTTCACGTGAGAAAAATGAAAAATCCGTTCCCTCTATGCCCTGTGTAGCAAGGGATGAAGGTTTCTTTTTTTTTTCATGAGACTGTCATCGAGAAGGACATAAATAGGAAAACCTGTTTTTTTCGAATGCACTTGTATCTGAGTGATGCTTTGTCTGGGAATCCATCTTTCTAGCCATCCATCGTTCCAAACCCCTTTGTGAAGAAAATGGGACAGCGTAGTCCGATGGCATGTCTCATAACTAAGGTCATGCAAATCTGTCAAGGTTCCAGAAAAGCCTTTTTCCGTAGCTCCATTCAAAAAATGACCATGTGTCGTAGGGCTGTCTTGGAAAACTGAAGATCGAAACGCTGATCTTTTAGATACTGTTGAATGTTTTCCTGAAGTGGTAAGCTAACCTTACGAGACATGATTCTTCTTCCTTTGCAGAGTTATTGGTGTAGGAACTTATAGCTTTCTACAAAGGGAGGCCCATGTTTTCTTTTTTATGCAATTGTAAATTTATTCAAGCGTCGAGTAACCAATTAAGATTCACAAGAGTCACTATTGAAAAAATAAATTGTTATCTTTATACTAAAGATAATTGTTGTCGTAACACCTCTAGGAGGATGTCATGGCCCAGCAGCTGGCACTCAACACCGAGAACGGTACCACCATCAAGGTGGAGGGTACCGAGATCGTGTTCGTGTTCGACGGGCATGAGGTCACCCTCTCGGAAGATGGTACGTGCTTCCGCGTCGAGTCGGAGGTCAACCAGAATCCCACCCCCTACTGGGTGCAGACCCCCCGGGAGAACTCCCGCGTGCGGATCTTCAACTGGTGGCTGAAGGTGGAGGACGGTGTCCTCCTTGCCTTGATGGACGAAGAGAGGAAGCAGTGGGAGGCGACTGTCTACTCCAACCTCCTGTAGTCCCCGCAAGGGAATGTTGCCCCCTTCCCAAAAGAAGGAGGTAATAGGCTCTATCCCATGATGAAGTTTGTCATTCGGATAGAGCAGTGCGAATAATGTTTAAGCATATACAAGGTTCCATAAGATCAAACAGACTATACAAAAATAAATGTATAGTCTGTTGCGTTTTTTTCCTTCAACCTTTTTATATACCCAAATTTATTACTCCTTTAGTCAAACAATTCACTAACACCTTATTCCAGATTCGCTCGCTTGGGATTTTTTGTATCCATTTTTGCTCAAGTGGAAATATTACTATATTTCCTCACTTATATGAAAAAGGGCAGGAAAAAGATGAATATTAATGATTGGTCTTCTATTGAGTGTTTGTTTCCGAGACTTCTAATTCAAGTGTAAATTCAAAACAATTTGAACAAGGGAAATATGGTAAACCCATGCAGCCTATATCAGAAGGAGAATTTGGAGAAAAAGAACGTGATTTTCTTGTGTATCTAGGAAAATATAGTGGCAAAAATTATAATGAGGCGGCCATTCGCGGTGCGATTGAACAAGTCCCTACTACCTGTACAAGAGAGAAGTATTTGCAATTCCTCTATTCCTTCGCTGCAGAAGATTATCGCCCATTTATTAAAAATTTCCAAAATCCTTCTACAGATATTCAAACGAGTTTGCCTAAAGTAAATGGGAAAATTGTAGCAAATGATCGTGGTACAATAAATTTATTGAAGGTATAGATAAGAAAAGACAGGAAAAAAGGGATATTTATGATGAAGGACAGGAAATGCATTGACTCAATAGAAGCAAAAAGACTAACGAGTATTCACAGTAAGAAATAAATAGTGATAGGAATAGAATTTCATGGAAAGATTTGCATAATCAAAGGAATCATGTAAAAAAGTATGTTGTTTTCTATATACAAAGGAGCTATATTGTCGGTAAAAAATATACGTGCAAGATGTGCAATGCTAGAAATACTAGATATGTATAAATGCAATAATCATTGTTGGCAGGTAAACGCTGCTTGCAATTAGAAAATTTTGTGTGAAACCCTTTCAGTATCCTTAAGCTGAAAGGGTATATTCATTTTTGGGGTCTTGCATATCGAAATGCACCATTTCCAACTGTATAGATGTTTTTTCTAAAAGGTTGCCTATTGATTGGTCGCATGGTATTCTGTTGATTAGATGATCAAATTTTTAATCGAACAATCAATGTGATATATACTTGGACATGTTTATGATGGCTGAGCATTATGCTGACTCATGTAGAGAGTAAATTTAATCAAGGAAGTTATAAGTACTGGATTAAAGCAAACAAGTCGCCATTTTATACGATCATCGTATTGCACCTAGAGACGAGTCAAGGAAAAATTGTCATAAAAGATAGAGGGAGAGAGCGATATGGGACAGCAAAGAAGCGAAGTTACGAAGATGAGATCCATTTCACTCGACCTAGCGAGAGGGTTTATGCTTTTATTAATTGCATTAGCTCATGCACCCCTATTTCTATATGTTTCTGAACCAGGGATGATTAGTCGTCCGGAAAGTGTGGGTATTTTAGATATACTCTTAAATTCAATAGGTGAAATTTTTATCGATAACCGTTCCCGCCCCTTATTTGCTGTGTTATTTGGTTACGGATTGGTATTCATGTTCGACAAACAATTGTCAAAGGGAAAATCTAAAATAGAGGCAAGAAAAGTTATGAAACGGCGTTCTTTCTTTTTGATTTTGTTTGGATTTATATTAGCTGTGTTTATCGGTGGGCAAGATATATTAATGGCTTATGGTTCTGCTGGTCTTTTGGTAGGATGGTTGCTATTACGTGATAATAAAACTTTAATGACGGCAACAACTATCGTCACAACTGTATTCATCCTATATATTCCATTTTTGTGGGGATTCCTTTTAGAAGACAATGGCAGCTATGGTTTTAGCTCGGAGTTTTCTAGAAATGATTATTACTTGCAATCATTCATGGAAGCCCTTGTTTATTTTCCTTATATTCCTATATTCATTCATTTACTTTTTCCTATCCTTCCCTCTGTGCTAATAGGGATTTGGTTCGGAAGAATACATTTATTAACGAACTCGCATCAGCAAAATAAATTAAAAATGATAGCTATCATTGGGATTCTAATTTCTATTCTAGGCGCTTTGCCTTTTGTTTTTGTTGGTGAATTATGGGGGCCGAGTCTGTTTTTAGCGGGTGTCCTCTATGGTATTCAAGTCATAACTGGTACGGTTGGTGGAATTGGATATGCAGCATTATTTGGGGTTCTTGGTAACCGGATAAAAGAACCGGGTTGGGTAACAAATTCAATAAATGCATTAGGGAGGAGGTCGCTTACATTTTTTGTTTTTAATGAGATATTGCTAGTCATTCTATTATCACCTGTCTCACTCGGTTTAGGGGGGATATTAAATAATACTGGTGTCACTTTTGTTGCTATTTCGATATGGATTTTATCCGTAGTTACGGCAAGCATTTTAGAAAAGTATAAGATAAGTGGACCTCTTGAAACTCTCATGCGTGTACTCGTGTATAAATGATCGAAAGAGAAATTGACTTTTTTATGAGTGGTTGCCCTTTCTATCCAGAATCTAGTAATCGTTCATTTTGCTGAGCAAGAAAATCAAACAAAAGTAGCGATGAAAAAGTATTTAAACTCCGTGGAAGAACGAGATGAAGTAGTTCAAAAGTATGGAGCAGTAGAAGGGGCAAAATCAACACTGAATCGATTAGATGACATATTACGGTTGTTTATTAAATAGTGAGAAATATAAATAACGGAGGAATTAAAATAAGAGAAGTAGTTTTATATGAACGACACATCTTTGCTTGGAGATAATTGTTTGATAGATGTAATATTCATAATATATAGTTTTTTAGTTATCTTATAATAATAAAAGTGTAGTAAGAGAACGCTATCACAAGGATGGTGAAAAGAGAGTGATTTGGAGGGATTCATGTTTTTAGGAGAGACTAAAAAGTTCCGTTAAAGCTATGATGGATAGAACTGTGTGGAGTCTCGGACTACGAACGGAATCGCTGTTCAGTTCCGAGACTATTCTTCCCCTGTGGAGACGCTCGATTTAGAAATTCGTCGCGTTCATCGGGCAGTAATCTAGCAGCCTAACAGAACCAAAATCCCTCTAAGTGGTGCTCGTTTATAAGTAGTAAAGATATGCTAATTATTTAGAACTTTTGTTGAGCATTTTTTATTTGTTTGTTAGGGGAAGGATAGCTTTATATTTGAGGCAATGTTATAAAATCATTTATAAAAACTAGATAGTACAAAAAATCTATGGGTATTCCTTCCGTGATTTGTAATTGATACGAATCGGTCCACGCAGTGATTCTTCTGTGTGGACTTTAAATTTTATTTTGGGTAATCTTGACAATAAGGATCTTTTCTACTTTATTGACTCCTAGTATCAGATGAGGTAAAAAGGATCCTATCCTACGACTTGTACAGTAAACGTCTCACTCCCTAGGAAGCCAGGTGGTTTTATCGAGGTATTTGTTTTTTAGAATAGAGTTGCTTCTATTAGTAGAGATATCTATAATATAAACAGGGAAGGAGAACTTCCTGTACACACAGAGAGAAAGGTCAACCATGGCTAAGCTTGTGGGCAACGAGGCTGAACAGAAGAAGCTGATCCAGATGGTGAAGCGTGCTAACCTGAGGTCTGAATCGGACAGGAAGAAGATCGTTCTTGCTGTGAAGCAGTTCTCAGATTATGAGGCCGCTTTTTCGACGTTCGGAGATAATGGTACTCATATTGGTGAAGTTTACATGGTGTGTGCGGGTCCTGAGAAAATGGTTCGAGCTGGATATAGCAAGACTCGTAAGGACGCCATGGATAACTACGACAAGGCCATTGCATACGCTGAAAAGCACAAGAATGAGCTTACGTAACATGGTATGACCAAAGAAAGTGGTGGGCGACCTGCGTCGTCCGCCACTTCGTGGTTTTATCGATCAAACGATTATCTCTCATTTGAAATGAAAGGTACTAAATGGGCATTGACCAAGGAAATACGCCAATTTCACCAAGAAAAAGCTAAGCAAGAATAGATCATGGAATGATGTAGTTTCCTCACTTCGTATTAGATAAATAGCAATAAGAAAACCACTTGATCTCTATGGCATAGAGATCAAGTGGTTTTCTTATAACAAGATTCTTATTCTAGTTCATCAAGTATTTTACATTTCTTGGGCAAATTAGAGTTCGTTGATCAGTTGCTGGTTCTACCTCATGCCCATAAGCTAAGACATGTACTGTGACCCCTACTTGACTGTTGTGTATCTTCTATCATATGATATTTACAAATGTAATTATAAAGAACAAATGTAACAAACGGATTCGTTATGGAGAAATAGGAGGATGAATATGATAACAACCAAGATTCCACCATCATTATCAACGAATCAAATGCGAAAGCTATATCATCAGATGTGGCTTATTCGTTATTTCGATGAAAAAGTCGATGAGTTTTTTGCCCGTGGAGCTATACATGGAACAACACATCTATGTGTCGGTCAAGAAGCTACTGCAACAGGAGCTTGTTATGTCTTAGAAAATGAAGATAAAATCACCAGTACGCACCGTGGACATGGGCATTGTATAGCCAAAGGTGCAGATGTCAACCGTATGATGGCTGAGTTATTCGCAAAAGAAACAGGATACTGCAAAGGAAAAGGAGGTTCCATGCATATTGCTGATGTTGATCAAGGGAATCTGGGTGCAAATGGGATTGTAGGAGGTGGCATTCCGATTGCAGTAGGTGCTGCTTTGACCTCCAAGATGAAAAACCTCGGTTACGTAGTACTATGTTTTTTTGGAGATGGCGCAGCAAATGAAGGAAGTTTTCATGAGGCTCTCAATCTCGCTTCTATTTGGAAACTACCCGTTGTGTTCTTCTGTGAAAACAACCAATACGGTATGTCTGGACCAGTCAAAGAAATGGTCAATATTGAGAACATAGGAGATCGCGCGAGTGCCTACGGTATACCAGGAAAAGTCATTGAAGGAAACGATTTATTTTCAGTCATAGAAGCAACCGAAAAAGCAGTTGCTAGAGCAAGGAAAGGAAATGGACCAACCTTGATTGAGGCAAAAACGTATCGTTGGAAAGGTCACTCAAAAAGTGATGCAAAAAAATATCGAACCAAAGAAGAAGAACAGTATTGGAGAAAAGAAAAAGATCCGATTCAACTATTAGCTAATCGAATTATCTCTGATAATCTTTTGGCAAAGGAAGAATTGGAAGCGCTTCAATTACAAGCGAGAGAACAAATCGATTCAGCAGTTGAGTTTGCAGAAAAAAGTCCAGCTCCTTCACTAACATCACTAGAATTGGACGTATACGCATAAAGGGGTGAAGGTGTATGAAAACAAAAGATATGTCCTATTCAGAGGCTATAAGAGATGCGATTTCGTTAAAGATGCATGAAGATGAAGATGTATTTATGCTTGGAGAAGATATAGGAGTGTATGGTGGAGCATTTGGAGTATCTAGAGGACTGATTGAAGAATTTGGCCCCAAGCGGATTCGTAATACACCTATATCAGAGTCAGGTATAGCAGGAGCGGCAGTTGGCTCGGCGTTAACTGGGATGCGTCCGATACTAGAATTACAGTTTTCTGATTTTATTACCATAGCTACGGATCAAATCATTAATCAAGCAGCTAAAATTCGTTACATGTATGGTGGGAAAGGGAAAGTACCAATGGTTTTACGTACTCCAAGTGGTTCTGGAACAGGGGCAGCTGCACAACACTCTCAAAGTTTAGAAGTTTGGATGGCTCATATTCCTGGATTGAAAGTAGTTCAACCTTCTAGTAGCTATGATGCAAAAGGGCTTTTGATTTCAGCGATTGAAGATGATAATCCAGTCATTTTTTATGAACATAAACTTCTTTATGGAATGAAAGAGCCTGTACCAGAAGAACTTTATCGGATCCCTTTAGGGAAAGCAGCAATTAAAAGAGAGGGAACAGATGTAACAGTGATTGCTACTTCTATTATGGTTCATAAAGCATTAGAAGCAGCAAAACAATTAGAGCGAGAAGGAATTGAGATCGAGGTAATTGACCCTCGTACGCTAGTTCCTTTAGATGAGGAGACCATCATTGCTTCAGTAAGCAAGACCAGTCGAGTAGTAATCGTGCATGAAGCAGTAAAACGTGCTGGATTTGGCGCAGAGATTGCGAGTGTGATCGTGGAGAGTGATGCATTTGACTTTTTGGATGCTCCGATTGAACGCTTAGGGGGAAAAGCAGTCCCTATTCCTTATAATCCAGAACTAGAGAAGCATGCTGTACCTCAAGTATCGGACATCATAAACGCCGTTAAACGAACACTCCAACGGGGAGAAGAGGTGTAAAATTGGCCAAAGAAGTGTTTATGCCCAAACTTGGGATGACCATGGAAACAGGTACTATCATGAAGTGGCTAGTTCAAGAGGGAGAAGAGGTTACAGCTGGTGATATTATTCTAGAAGTGATGACCAATAAAATTAATATTGAAGTAGAAGCTTATGAAACAGGAACTATGCTTAAAATTCTCTATGAAGAAGGAGAAGAAGTTCCTGTTAATCAAGCAATTGCTTATATTGGAAAAAAAGGAGAAGAAGTAGGTGAATTTTCACAACCTACAATGAACTCTCAACTTAATTCTCAAGTAACAGAAGATAAGAAATCAGAGGAACCTGTAACCGAAAAGAAAGAAAAAAATGGGGGAAAATCACGTGCCACACCTTCTGCCCGCAAACTTGCCCGTGAACATGATTTGCAGCTGACAGAGATTCAGGGGACAGGTCCAAACGGGAGAATTCATCGCAAGGATGTAAAAGCACATATAGATAATCAAATTGATACATTACCAAGTGTAGCTTATGAAGATTTAGCCCAAAAAGTAGAGCACAAGAAAGACACGGAAACATTCAAGGTGACTGGGATGCGAAAAATAATTGGTGATCGTATGAAACAAAGCATCTCGCAAGCTCCTCATGTCACTTTGCATAGTGAAGTAGATATGAGTGAAGCAATTCGATTGCGTCAACAATTGTTACCTATTATTGAAGAGAAAATAGGATTGCGTATTTCATACACAGAGATCATTCTCAAAGCAGTAGGGGTAACCTTGCGCGATCATCCCATGATGAATGCGACATTGGTCAATGGTGAAATTTATCTGAATTCACGAATCGATATTGGACTAGCAGTTAGTCATTCAGATGGATTACTGGTTCCTGTTATTCAAGGTGTGGATAGATTGGGAATGGCTCAACTTTCCGAACAAAGTAAAAAGTTAGCTCGTGCAGCTCGGGAAGGTAAACTGATTCCCAATCAACTTCAGGGTGGAACGTTTACAGTAAGTAATTTAGGGATGTATCGAGTTGATCAATTTACACCTATCATTAATTTACCTGAGACTGCTATTTTAGGAGTGGGACAGATCAAGGAGCGACCAATAGGAGTAAATAGTGAAATTGTGTTGAAACCAATGATGTCTCTCAGCCTCTCTTTTGATCATCGAACGGTTGATGGAGCACCGGCTGCGGCTTTCTTAACACAACTTGTAGATACACTTGAACATCCGGCAAACTTATTAGTGTGATCTCAAAAATATGCTCATTAATATACTAAAATCGAATTACATTATTTCCGTAGATTTGAAGGTGTACCTATGATTAACAATGATGAGAAGAAAAAACTGATAAAAATAGCAAAAATGTATTACCTAGAAGAATTAACACAAGCAGTAATTGCGAAAAAAATAGGTGTTTCTCGGCCTACTATTTCTAAAATGCTGCAACAAGCAAAAGAGGAAGGAATCGTAAAAGTCACAATTTTGGACGATGGATTTGATGTGATCGAACGAGAACAAAAGATTGCTCAAAAGTTTGGGTTAAGGGAAGTAATTATCACTTCCACCGAAAATATGAGCCAAGATCAAGCATTACGTGCGCTGGGAAAGGCGACTGCTGCTTATGTGAGTAAATCCCTTCGATCCATTAACCGATTGGGAGTTTCGTGGGGAAAGTCACTGCTTGAAATGGTGAAAGAATACCCGATTGAACAGCGAAATGTGAATGTAATTCCATTAGTTGGTGGAATGGGTCCAAAAGAAGTGGCGTTACATGCGAATCAAATCGCCTATGAGTTATCTAAAAAAATAAATGGACAATGTGAATCACTGTATGCACCAGCAATGGTAGCAACTATAGAACAAAAAGATGGACTCACAGGGCTGCCATTTATCGAAAGTGTTTTGGAACAAGGAAAGCAGTGTGATATGGCAATTGTGGGCATCGGAAATCCGTATGAACATTCTACGATGTATGAGATAGGTTACTTAAGTGATGCAGATATCGAGGAGCTCAGACAGGCAAAAGTAGTTGGTGATATTAGCTCCAAGTACATTCTGGAGAGTGGAGAGCTTGCAACTGTATCTATTAATCAAAGAGGAATAGGAATTGAATTAGAAGACTTAAAGAAAATCGACAACGTGATAGGGATTGCAAGAGGTGTTTATAAAGTAGAGAGTATACTAGCTACTTTAAAAGGCGGGTACTTGGATGTTTTGATAACCGATGATGAAACTGCCAGCCATTTGATTGAATCATTTGAAGAAAAAAATTAAGTTATGCACAAAATAAAGCGTTTTCATTTCTTTGTGAATCCCTTATAATAATGTTTACAAATGTAATAGAATCGAACATTTGAAAAGGGTGATTCGATGGATCAATGGGGAATACTGATTATCTTTTTCGTTTTTGCATGGGTCCTTCAAGTGATTTTAAGTTATTATCAAAACAAACATTATGGACAAACCATTCGAAAGATGAGTGCTGCTCATGATTCCGGTTATCTAGGAGTAGGCGTGATAAAAAAACGTCTCGGTATAGGTTCTGTGGTCATACTTGTCTCGGATTTATCTGGTTTGGTAGTAGATGCAAAAGAACTGACAGGTGTTACCGTTTTTTCTCGATTTACCTCTAATCAGGAGTTAAATGGGAAGAAAATCGAACAACTCTTTGCCTTATCTGGTAGAGATCATCGAACCAAAGCAATTCAAATGGCGGCAAATCAAATAGTGAACCAAAAAAATCAACAAGAACAACATGCAAAAGAGTGATTTATGTTCATGAGATGAATCGAATTGGGGAGGTTTGATGAAGATGGATTTTTTAGTACACCTAGCTAAAGGATTTATCGGTATGTTTCAAGCGGGTGGAGCTCAATTTATGGGCTTAGCAAAAGGGATTCTGCCCACCTTAATTTGTTTGATTGTAATTGTAAACGCTTTAATTAAATTTGTTGGGGAGGAGCGAATCTATCGTTTCGCTCAGAAAACTACCAAATATGCAATTTTACGATATACGATTTTCCCTATATTAGCTGTCTTTTTTCTTACCAATCCGATGTGTTATTCCTTTGGAAAGTTTTTGCCAGAAAAGCAAAAACCCGCTTTTTATGACGCGGCTGTTTCCTTTGTTCACCCAATTACTGGCTTGTTCCCTCACGCAAACTCGGCTGAGTTATTTGTTTACCTGGGCATTGCAAGTGGATTAACGACCTTAGGACTTTCCTTAGAACCATTAGCAGTTCGTTATTTACTTGTTGGGATTCTCGTCATCTTGATCCGTGGACTTGTAACAGAATGGATTACGAATATGATGCTAAAACGTCAAAATCAATCCATCCAAAAGGCCACCTAAGGAAAGGGGTATATCCAAATGACTAATTATTCAGCGGTAAAAGTGACTAAAGGAGCAGGTGGTTGGGGTGATGGGTTAATCATTCAACCAACTGAACAGAAGAAATATATCGTTTCCGTCACGGGAGGCGGAATTCATCCAATAGCACAGAAAATTGCAGAATTAACCGGTGCTGAAGCAGTAGATGGATTTCGAAATTCAATAGATAAAGAAAATATGGCTTGTGTTGTGGTAGATTGTGGGGGTACTGCCCGCTGTGGTGTATATCCAAAAATGGGTGTACTGACTATCGATGTGTTATCTGTATCTCCATCAGGACCTCTGGCTTCCTTTATAAATGAACAAAATTTTGTCTCTGGTGTGACGGAGCAAAATATTTCTCTAACAGATGCTACTGCTCCAACTACAACAGTAGAAACCAGAGGAACGAAAGAGATTAAAGAAGAGGCCAAGAAAAAGGCAGCAGAAATATACCCACAAAAATCGAATTTCTTAGTCAAGATTGGTAGAGCGATGGGAAATGTAGTAGGGGTGTTTTATCAAGCCGGTCGTGAAACCATTGATATGGTAATACGAAATATATTACCCTTTATGGCGTTTGTCAGTACCATTATCGGAATTATTACCTATACCGGGATAGGTGATTGGATTGCACATGTTGTCACTCCACTAGCAGGAAATATTATCGGTTTAATCGTTTTGTCGATCATATGTGCAATTCCGATTTTATCACCGATGTTAGGCCCTGGAGCAGTTATTGCTCAAGTAGTAGGGGTGTTAATCGGGGTGGAGATCGGCAAAGGAAATATCCCGCCACAACTTGCCCTACCTGCTTTGTTTGCCATCAACCCACAGGTAGGTTGTGATTTTGTTCCAGTTGGATTGACGCTAGGAGAGGCAAAACCAGAAACGATTGAAGTTGGGGTACCAGCAGTTCTCCTCTCTCGACAATTCACAGGTCCTGTTGCCGTATTAATAGCATATGTATTTAGTTTTGGCTTGTATTAAAATTAAAGTGGGCTGGTTTCCGTAAAAGATTCCAGCCAAACTATAAATGTGGTAGGTGAGTTTATGACTGTACTCTTTGAAGTTACAGCAACCAAAATTGGGGAACTAGTCTCCGAATTTGCCGAGCAAAATTTTCTTATTTTATTTGACGAAAGTGCACCAAAAGAATTGCATGATGTTTCGGTTTTGCATACAGATCGAAAAAATACCGGAGAAATTACCTTAGCAGATGTGTTAGTTATTGATGGTCAATCATTTCAAATCTCATTCGTTGGGAATACAGTTAATAAAACCATGCAAGAATTGGGTCATGCTACGATAAAGTTTAATAGTGGACGAGGAGATTTACCAGGAACGATCTGTGTAGAAGAAAAACCAGTACCAGACATCCATATAGGTTCTAAGATTCAAATCATCCGTCACAACTAAAACTACTATAAATGGGGTCATCTTATGCCAATTCATCACAAACTGCAAGCACTGCAACAAGAAGGAAATTTCATTCGTGTGGGACTTATTGGCGCGGGACAGATGGGACGAGGAATGATTGCACAAATTGCAGCGATGAAAGGAATGCAAGTCGTTGCAACAGCAGATATTCGGACGGAAAATGCAATTCATGCTTATGAAAATGCTGGATTCACCTCTTCTCAAATTGTTCAGACTGAACAGTTAGAAAAAGCGGAGCGAGCTATTACCCAAGGTCAAGTCGTCGTTACTTTCGATATGCAACTTGTATTGCAGCTCTCGTCGGTTGATGTGATTGTTGATGCGACAGGGATCCCTAACTTAGGGGCAGAGATTGCTTGGAAAGCCATTTTGGCGAAAAAGCATATTGTAATGCTAAATGTGGAAACAGATGTCACGGTGGGGCCGCTTCTTTACCAGATGGCACGAGCAGCAGGCGTTGTTTATACGGGTGCATCTGGTGACGAACCAGCAGCCATCATGGAATTATACCATTTTGCTAAGACAATAGGATTTCAACCTTTGGTACTAGGGAAAGGTAAAAATAACCCACTAAATTTAGAGGCAACACCAGATTCCGCTAAAATACAAGCACAAAAAGTAAACATGAATCCAAAAATATTAGCCTCATTCCAAGATGGAACCAAAACAATGATCGAGATGACAGCTGTCGCCAATGCAACTGGGTTTCTTCCAGATATACCAGGTATGCATGGGCCGACTGCAACGGTGGATCAGTTGACAAAAGTTTTTCGAAGAAAAGAAGAAGGGGGAATTTTGCATTCCTATCAGACTGTAGAGTTTGTCAATGGGATTGCTCCAGGGGTATTTGCCATTATCACATCGGATCAAGTTGAAGTACATGCTGAATTGCAGTATTTAAAAATGGGAGATGGACCAAACTATATCCTATTTCGTCCCTATCATTTAACTAGTTTGGAGACACCAATCTCGATCGCTAAAGCGTTTTTAGAGGGAGAAGAGTCCATTGTTCCTTATCAAGGTCTCATCGCGGAAACGGTTACCGTGGCGAAAAAAGATTTGCAAGCTGGGGAAAGCCTAGATGGGCTAGGTGGATTCACTTCATATGGAAAAATCATGGAGGCAAAAGCAGCAAAACAAACCCGCGCACTTCCAATAGGGTTGGCAGATGCTAGTTTACGTATCACGAGACCAGTGAAAAAAGGGGAGGTCATTACTTTTGATGATATAGAACAAACAAAAATACAAATGATTTGGGAACTACGTCAATTAATGGAGAGAGATGCTTCGATATATAAAGCCTAATTGCTCTATTCATTATTGTATAATATTAGTAGTATGGAGCATGAGTTGATGGAGGGATGACAGATGAAAGAGTCACAAATTGTCACTGAATTTTTTTGTATCCGATGTTCAAGTGATACACCTCATAGTATCATCTATTTCAATGATTCCATTTCTCATATCCATTGCGAGAATTGTGGTCGAAGTCTCGATCTGAAAGTAGATGTGAAATATGAACTATATAAAGAAATAAAAAACAGACTCTCCACCAAACCTTCTCGAATCATTAAAGAGTATAAAGGAAATCGATCCTATTTCTTAAAGAAAATCCCACGGAGAATGTTTAAAAAGCCATTCCGTTTGTATAAAGAAGCCAAGGAAGTAAAATATTTTATAGGTAAGTATGTGAAGTAGCTTGTTTAAATATATGTAGAATCGCACACAATTCCACCACGATTGTGTGTATTTGTTTTTTATGGTGATGCACTTAGAGTAGACATGTTAAAAATGAGACTTTAAGGGGTAGAATCCCAATAGCCATCAAGTTAAGAGGGGTAAAACCAGCAACTGAACGACGTAGTGCAATTTGAACAAACATTGGAAAAAGTACTGATTCATTTTGAGTGTCGGTATATGTGTTTGCTATATAGCAAGTCTATTATCTAAATCTATTGGAAACTCGGCGTATGGATTAATATGATCGTAAATAAGAGGAGTAAGAGCACGATAGTCATCATTTGTCATCGGATCAACCCATTCTTTTTCTTGCAGTACATGTTGAATTTTGAGTGTATTGTTCGCTGGTACTATACCATTTTATTTTCTTTCAAAATATATAAACTAGTTTGCATCAGAAACTAAATTCTGTTAATAATAACCATCGAACTATTTAAAATATTATTTTATTTCCGTATCGATTGTATTAAAATTAAGGATAGGTTTCCATCCTTAAAAGAGGAGGTTTTGTAAAATGCTACGGAAGAAATGGTTTGTTCAACTTATTGTGCTTAGCTTTGTTTTTTCTTTTTATACAATAGGAACTGTACATGCAAATGGAGATTCTGTTTTATTAGAAACCAAAAAAGCAGCAAGTAATGGACATGTGATCAACAGTGAATTTGGTGTTAATAGTCAAAAAGGAAAAATAAAAAAAGCGTATGGCACCCCTGATAGTGAGGATGAATCGATATTAGATTATTATCCATCTCGGCAAGTCGCTTTTCAATTAAACAAGAATAAAGTAGAAATGGTTTATTCAGCATCAAAAGAGTATCAAGGGCTGACTTCTGAAGATGTGGAGAAGCAACTAGGGAAGCCACATTGTGCAGAAGGTGGTTTTGGTAAGGCATATTGGTCCTATCACCTGGGTAAATACTTGTTAACATTTCAGTTTGTGAATGAAGAAGTGAAAACACTTCAACAAGTACTTGTTGAAAAAAATAGAACTTGCAATGAATTGAACTAAATAAAACAAGATATCTCCATAAACAGAGATATCTTGTTTTATTTATAATCAAGTACTTTACCTCTTTTCCGTAAAACAAAGGGGAAAGAGTTTAACTATGATAATAGTTTCCATTTCTCACTTGATCGACAAACGAATTGAAATCAAAATTACCATTAATGTCTGTAATCCACGGTTCAAGAACGAAGCGTAACTCAGCTTGGGAAGTATCAAGCACAGCCATGCTTCCAGGTTCAATACTTCTCAACTGATCATTTTCACGTAGATTAACCAGCACACTCAAACCGAGATATGTTGTGTTTTTAAATTGGAGTGGACCAGCCATATGGTGGTAATGACCCGCAATCAAATAATTAGGCTGTAATTGTTTGATAAGTGTCGAAATCATAGTGGAGCCTTGTATATCACCATAATATCCTGTTCCGATTCCAAAAGGTGCATCATGAGTGATTAAGACATCAATCTTTTTATTCGTATTTAAGAGAGTATGGTAAGCGATTTCATCAATCGATTCTTCTGTTCTGGATGTTTGAATACCTCCCAAAAATGCTATGCTGAGGTTGTTCTTCTTTATGACTGAGCCATCCGTTGCGTAGTAAAAGAGATCAAATGAATCTACACATACAGTTCCCTTTTGTGCAAGGGAACTTTTTTTTCGTAACCATGTAAAATCTTCATGATTACCTCTTATAAAATAGATTTGTTCTAAATGATTAGTCCTGATATATTGTATATTTTCGGCCAATTTCCCCTTTGCTTGTAAGTAACGACTAAAATCAAGCTGGGCTAAGTCTTTTTTGACATATTTTTCATTCTTCAATTCTTCGTTTGGATATGGGTATGCTCCTAGATCCCCAACTTGAATGATGAGATCGAGTTTACACTGATTCCGTATCTGCCAAGCAGTGAGAAGAGCTAAAGTATGAAAAACCCTACCATGGATATCACCAACAAAGCCAATTTTCATTTAAAATGCTCCTTGTCATGGATGGGTATACTCCAGATTCAAAACTAATATTTTGGATTGTCAACACTAATGCTTCTGTTCTTTTGTCATTACATATTTTCATGTTTCGTGAATACTATCATGATACTCACATCTTTCTTGTTTCAGTAATTCTACGTAGCTGAAGAGCCTTGTCTGATAGAAAAATAGTTCGAGATTTATTTCCTTTTCCATTTCTCACTTACAACTCATGCGATTCCAAATAAAGATTATGGATGACTTATGAACAAGCATCTTCGCTGATCGCAAATCGGTATAGGATAGTAAATTCGCCAAAATATAATTCGTTTATTTTTTGATTCTAACACGTCTGAATAAATCGTTGTACAACGGATTCACTATGTATATGGATGACCTTTTCCCAATCGTTCTTCTGAATAAGAAAGTAATCTTGCATTCCTGTTTTATAGAAGGTAGATAAAATCATGTTAGAAGATTTTCGGTTCGATGAACAAGCCAAGAATTTTTCTGATAAACCTTACTGATTGCTATGGTGAAAAGTAAATTAAACTGATCTTATGCTTGAAAATAGCTATCTATGTCCTCTTTATTCATATCAACTTTCCTATAATCAAATTAGAAGGTAAACAACCTACGTTTGTGAGAGAAAATATGTCACTTCAGCCTGGTCATCCATTCTGGTGAATCAACGACTATTACAACAAAATTATCAATGAGCTAGAATGGGCTTACGATCATCGAAGAGCTTTCATGACTTTCAGCGGTCGTTTCAATTTTTTCAGATGATGTTTGACGGTCTGAAGGCATAGCAGACTCCTTCACTCCAAGGTGAAGCAGATTTCATCGCTCGCGCCCAGAAGTTGCATGAGTCCATCAACACTGGCAATGTCCAGGTTGCTCGTCTCCGCTTTAAGTCTCTTCGCAGTCACTTCGACGCGGACCTCATCCTCAAATGCGAACTAGATAAACGCTCTCAGTGTTGTCAATCTGTTGATGAAGAGAAGCGGTTGATTGAGACGGTTTTGCAGGAGATGGATACAGCAGTTGATCGTTTAATCCATAGAGGTATTCATTTTTCCATATCATATCATTGCCACATATTTCGTGAGTCAGAAGCACAGTAGCAGCATCTCCACATACTTCTTTCAATCGTTAAAGGAAATTCGGTCACCATTTCCGATGATCCGTGCAACTTCTTTCTTTTTCATTCCAACTATACTCGTAAAAAATCTTCTAACACCTAAAAACTCAGAAATATGTTTCTTTATGTCGAATATTTCAAAATTAAAGCAAATTTCAGCGATCTCTACTGAGCATCGTGTGAGTTTGCCTTTTGTATGCAAAAGAGGAAATGTACCTTTTTTGAAAATTCTTGTTTACTTATGTGTAGATGGTATTATTAATATACAGGTACCTAAAGTTAGGAGTTCTTCTCATGGGAAAGAAGACCACTGAAATCAATGTTGTGTTCACCAATGATGATCTGGATGAGTTTCTGGCCACGGGATGGACAGGTAAAAAGGCTAAGGAGATGTGGTGGAATCATATCATCACCCCTGATGGTAAGAAGAAATTGCGATTCCATTTTTCATACAAAAACAACCACAATATTCTTGTGGATCAGTGCCCAGTTGATGACGATTTTAGTCAAGCAACAACAAGTTCGGTTCGTCCCGGAGAATCTAAAAATTTCAGTGGGGTGATGGTCATTAACCAGTGCCGTCTTCCGTAAATTCTTCATGAGACTGGTAGAACTCCAACATTCAATCTATCAGTTGGTTCTGAAAAGAGCCAGCCTGCACAAAGACCATCTGTGCAGGCCTCAACAGAATATTTAACTTCATATAGATCAAATGACTAGTGCGGAGATACTGGTCATTTTTTATGGAAGGTGGTTATGATGTCTATAAATTCAAATAAAAGGAAACTAAATGCAGGTGCCCATCCTTTTATACACGGGATCGGGGTTTTTTTCACATTTACTGTATAGATTAATATTCACACTTAGGTCAGAAAATGGAGAAAGAATACCATATCCTTTCCATTGTCTGATGAATTTCTTGAACTCTCCTTGAATCAACAAAATAATCTCATTTTTATTTCGAGTAAGACAGGTTTCTAGAGAAGCACGAACATGGACCAAATAAACATAAAACCTGCTTTCTTTGCTTTTTCATGGCGTATTGTGTCCAAGCCAAATCAATAGATGTATCGTCAGAAACGAAAGATTCCCCTGCTGGATAGCAGTTTTAATTTTTTCGATCTATTCTTTCTGCATAAGGATAAATCATCTTAGTAAAGAATTGGTAGCGGAGTTCACTCTAATCTAAGACACCATACTGGCATCTCCATTAAAGAATTGTACGTGAGTCCATCCTTTAGAATGAGTAGTTTTACCTGATCCTAAAGATCCTATATAAAAAAACAAAATCATAACCATCTTCTTTCTCTGCAAAAACGATCAAGACAATTATAGATATTCTCATTCATAATATAATATCTTTCATGTACCCACTGAATAGGGTGTAGAAGACGCAGATGTGTCAACTGAGTATATGAGAGTAGATGGGGTTACATCGTACTCGTTTAGCGTGCTCGTCTTACAACTCTATAAAAAATAGAGTTGTACCATTTGCTCTTCGAATTCTGCTGTGGATGGCACAGAATAAGAGAGGATATGGAAGCAAGAAGAAGCGATCGATTGCTTAGAAACATGAGAATTGTAGCTTTACGAGCTTTCAAATAACATGTTATGGTTTATACAGCGAGAACATATGCAAGTACTAAGGATGACAGTGAAATTTTAAGGCGATAACGGCTATCATGCAACTCCAATTCATGTTGAAATCTGAATAGTACATCAAAGGAGAGGTTGCTTATATGTGGTGGGGAAGTAACAGGAGTGGGAAACCAGACAATAGTCGGGAAATTAACTATCTAAAAAGAAAAATTGAAAAGGTTAGAGATGAAATCCGGCGTACGGAGCGATCTATAGATGATCTTGAACGTAAAAGAAAACGTCTGAAAGATGATCTTCGGGATTACGAACGGGATTTATATCGTTTGTATTAAGGCTTTTAAATAGAATGCCAGAAGATCCATGAGGGATATTTTTGTTAAATATAGAAAAACTGAGAAGAAAAAGGGTTTTATATAGGAATGTTTTATGGTGAGATGGATATCTTGGTTCAGAGTGATGAACGGAATGTGTTTAAGTAAGAAGATGGATGGGATCAACTGGGAAAAACTACGAAGTTTATTCATTTAAAGAGTACAATCAAATGTACCTGATAGGATAAATATGATTATTATATAGGGTAGCAAATTTTATAGAAAATGGAAATGACAGGAGTGGCTATTTATGTAACTTTGAGTCATTTCTTGTATATTTCGATTCGAAAAAGAGGGATTAATCCCTCTTTTCGTTTATCTAAGTTGAAAACAGATAATCTTTTATCTGTGGAATAACTTTATATTATAAAATCATAAAAAATTATACTATTATAAGAGTGTGTGATTTTTATTTATACCAAACTATTTCCAAATATAAGGAGATTTTTTATGTTTCAACTACGGTCATTGGTGAGTATTCTTATCTGTACTCTTTTTTTAGCCGCTTGTTCAGGAAAAATGCTACAAACGCAAAAAAAAACAAATGATTTATCGCCTGAAGAAACAGCGAAAATAATTGCTCCATTTCTACCCGACGGAGCAATGTGGATGGTACCCCAGTATGGAAAAAACCGAACTCCTTTCTTTCTAGTTGATTTTGATCATGATCAAAAAGAAGAAGTAGTTGGTTTGTTTAAACAAAATCAGCAATTGGGATTGATCGTTGTCCAACAAGAAGACGATAAGTGGAAAAAAATCACACAGGAATCTTTTGTCGGGAATCAATTTCAATCAGCAGGGGCTGGTGATCTAACAGGAGACCTGAAAGAAGAGATTGTCCTGAGTATAGAAGAGGGAACAGAGTTCGATGCACAAACAAAGGTGCTTCAATGGGGGAAACAACAAAAATTAACTTCTATCCTCCATCAAAAAACAACCGCTACTGTGTTAGAAGATTTAGATCAAGATAAGCATCCTGAACTTATCTTCTTTCAAAAACAACCAGATATGCATACAGAGGCTACTCTTTATCAAGCTCACCAACAAAAGTTGCAAATAAAAGATACAAAAATGATAGATGGCACCGTAGAAATGAGTTTTCTTACGGTAGGAAAAGTCCAAAAGAATAGATTAGGGATTGTAGCAGATATCTCAGTTGGGGCACATGGTGGAAAAGCTGGTATTTACTACATTCAAAATGGTAGATTACACGATGTTTTTGACACCCTTAAGGATGATCAAAACAATCGTCTCTATAATGTGAAGAGCCAAGATATCAATCATGACGGTATCATTGATATTGCTTTTACACAGATGGTTCAGAATAGTGAAAGCTTATCTAATGCTGAGCAACCGACCATCTATCGTTGGTTTAATTGGAGTGAAGAGAATCAATTAAAGTTAGTATTTCAACAATATCAGGACGATATTTTGGGTTTACGTCTAACCTTTCCACCTGCGTGGCGAGGAAAAATGAAAGCATCCATCAATCCTGTTTCACGTACAATTACGTTTGGGTTACCATTAGACGAATTCAATCTTATTCCAATTGCAGAGATTACAGCTGTGAAGAAATCAGACTGGCCCACATATAAACAATACTTGGATTCCTATAAAAAGCTAGATACATTTGATTATTCCATCCTGACTACTCGAAACGATGTTATGTATCTTTCTACCATTTATAACGAAAAAGTTTCTGAGCAAATGAATGGATTAGCTACTTATTACCGAGCTAAATCTTTAGGAATGCTTCCGACTCATTCGAAAATGAAGCAATGGGTAGAACTATATCATGATGCACATAAAGAATATTTACGATTACCTGAAATGCCATAAGCTTGTTATTTTGGTAAATGGTTATGGAAGGATGGTCGATCAAAGGTTCGAAAGGAACATTTATCATCATGGATACTGATTGAGAGAGCATTCTTGTGCCATTGACAATCCATCTAACCCACGAGGTAGGCATCGCCGTCCTCGAAGAAGTGCTTCGAGTAGAAGGGGGTGTTCTGCTAGTTCTTCGATGACGGAATGGACGGCAGCCATCATCTCAGTCCCCGTTATGATATGGGGAGATGAATGGTAACAGTGGTGAGTGGCTTGGACTCGGACATTTTGCTGAACCACCGCTTTTTTAGCAGTGCCAATAATTAAATAATATACTAAAAATAAATTAACTTTAATCGATGATCTATCCTATGGTAAGAAGGAGGTAGTCCAAGTAACTCAAAAGCCATATAAATAGAAAAAATGTAAAATCCCGATTTCTCTGTACCTAAAAGAGGGATCGGGATTTTTATGAGATTATTTCTACTCAATTGTATTTATACAATAGATAAGGATTTAAAATAGCTAATCTAGCTCGATTCTAACCTGTTCAGAGGATAGTGCAAAGATTTCAAGAACGAAACCATAAGCGCTTCTGTGAGATGTGGGAATCTCCCTGTACGAAGGTTCAGGGAGACCCTAAAGGAATAGTCCCGATTTTCCTTGAATTGATTTTGGTTTTATTGTTAATCTGGTCAAATTGCTCTTTGTGACATGTGCTGGTTCTAGGTGTTTTGGATGTGGGGACTACTTCAGTTTTCTCAATCAGTCATGGCATCATGAGAATTTAGTGATAGGAGCATCTGGATTATCTTTGAAAAAATACTCTGCTTTCATATGATCTGACTCCTCCCAATAATATTCATTTTACTGTAAGGAATCGTGATCAAGTAAATGTGGGAACAACTACCTTTAATGGAATTTTAAAATGACAGTTATAAGAATGCGAGAAAAGCATATTGGGGTAGTGAAAGGGTTGCAATCAATAAATTATGGCTTGAATTCTTAAAGTACATGTCCAAAATTGTTGTTGTTAGCAGAATGAAGCCAGTTGCAAGATCAAACCAATTATTAGATTTTAAGCCAAGTATAAGAAAGATGGCTGCTGATATTGGACAATTATGAATAGACCTACCCATAAGTTTTTTCTTCATTTTTTTCTAGCTGATGAAACTCGAAGCCCAAATTTCTAAAGATTTATCTGAGGTTTCCTTTTCTTTACCATTTATATTCTTTGTCTTGTTGTGAATATCAGAATTAGTACTTTTTTAAATGTTTTCTGTTTTATCTTTCCTTTTGAATTAATAGAGATTATAACTTTCTAGATTTTTGGTGCAAAAAGGCCATCCATACCATGACAATGATTCCAAATAGAATAAAAAATGCTCCTGCTAAACTGTGTTTAGCTTCGAAAAGGGATTTCCCGCCTATCAATATAAAAAATAAACCTAAGCAAAAATAAGTGAATAAATGGTTATATCGAATATTTTTATATAATATTTCTCCAATCGCTACACTCAAATAAAGAAAACCAATAGCTAAAAACCACCAATTAAGCGGGGGTTTGATACCTGCTCTGATGCATACGGCGGCAAATATGAAGCAAACAATTACAGATGAGATTGAAAAGCTTTTTTTCTTTTTTGGGTTGATTTTTGTAAAGATTCATTTTTCAATTCCTTTTGTTCATCAGCTATTTTATTTTCTATCTACTACTTTTTCTTATTGTTGAATGCCAGAATTAATTATAATTTTCGCGAAAAATATTTGTATATAGACTAGGATAACAATAGCTTTACATTTCCTAAAACGTAGATATTTTATCTAACATACAGAATTTTAGAAATCGTTCAATTGGAACTGGAAAGTGCATCGTTATATCTGCAATAAGTTATTTGTGTTTGTTCATATTTGATCTAGTACCATAACTAGTTAGTGAATTAACATTATTATATTCTTACTTGGAGTTGCATGATTTGTAGGGTGATATTTCAGTTCTGCTTTTGTGTTTTGAACAAACCAGAAGAATGGTTGAATGAATAGAGAATCAGCTCTCACATCAGAGTACTATTTTCAATTTTTGTCTAAATAGGAGTATAATACAATCGGAAGAGAATATTTCGAATTTAATGATTTTCTAATACTAATAGGGATGTGATCCTTTATAAAGAAAGAAAACATTGAAATTTAGCCTTTTTAGATGGTTATAAACCAGCAACCATTACGTTTCATAAGAGATTCACTTCAAAGAAGCTGCAAGTAAAAACTATGTCTTGTCCAGTCTTTATCATTCAGATCAATAAAATGCTTTATTATTTTTTAAAATGAAACACAAAAAGCTATCTTTGAGGAGAAGAATAAATTTCTTACAAATTATCACTCAACTATATGAAACAGCTGAATGTGTTAAAAACCTCAAGCTTTAGAAAGAAGATAAAAAAAGCGATCATTAGATGAGGAATAGGAATTGTTTCAAGCGGATTGATTATCAGAAATAGTTAGCAAAACTAGGAGGACATGATGGATTTTATAATGGATGCTATTATTAGCATGACTGTCATATTTGGATTATTCCTGTTAGTGGGGGTTATATACCCTACAAGTTCACACCGTGAAATCAGATTACATAATCGCTGGGGAAGCTTTGTCTTACTTCTCGGTGTTGTGTTTTTTTATCAAATAATGGAAGATATATCAATAAAACAAATATTAATTGATATTGTTGATGGAATTTCCGTTTTTTTCTTTTTTGGTATTGTAAAACTTACAAGTTGGCACCGTAAAATCAAACTAAATAAGCATTGGATAAACTTTTGCTTATTTGTCTTTTTTATACTTCTTTCTATTGGAATAGGGGGAGGCGAATCAAAGCTAGGGGAGCCTGTAGACATATTCGATCGCATCTACACCGTGAATAATGTAACAGAGTTACAACAGATAAAAGATCTAAAAGGCACCGACTACTCACCCAATAAAGGAGCACGCTTTATCAAAGTTAATGTGTCATTAAAGAATCATGGGACAAAACCGATCACAATCCCTTCTGACGAAATCACACTACATGCATATACAAAAAAATATTCTGAGTATAAAAGGGATGTAACAAATGAGGTTTTGGTGAACCCATCTAAAGTGAGCTTGTTCCAAGAACTAAATCCTGGTGTTACAATAACTGCTAATGTTCTATTTGTGGTACCAAATAACATACCACTCAATAATCTCGAGGTAAGTATAGAAAAAAAAGACATTCAACAAGACATTCCTTTTAATGGGGATGTTTCAAAATGGCCAGTGGTAGTCCTCTATATGGTCATTATTATTGGATTAATTGAAGTATTCTTGTTAATTGGGGTTGTGTATCCTACTGGTTTGCACCGTGATATCAAACTTGATTCCCGCTGGACTAACCTTTTTGCATTTTCTATTGGTTTATTTATTATTTTATCACTCGCAATATTCACTAGATATTAAAAGTCTCAGCTGTTTGGGGGATTTTGCATTTTGCTATAATAAGAAGCGAAGTTTTCGCTCTACTGTACATGTAAGAACGATGAAGCCCCAAAATGATTTGGGGCTTCTGATCTGTCAACTGTTAATCTTTTGTCGATAGACTGAGAGGCAGTCCTATGCACAACGAAAAGGCTGTCCAAAGTAAGATAAAGGAACCTAGACCGCCAAAAGGGGCAAATATCATCTTACAAGAGATTTTCCACTCAATATTTTTAACTTTCTCTATTGAACACATTTATGGAGATTCCGAGGAGGGGATTTTTATGATTTAAGCTAAAGTAAATTGAAATCGGCATTCGTTGTTTCAAAAAGGTATGCATACATTAAAATCAACGAAAACAGCTAGGGATGTACCAAAGGCAAAAAAGTTATTACTTTCGTCTACAAAACTAGGTTTTGCTGAGACGATTTTTCAATTAGGATTGCAGTGTTTACGAGAACAAGATACGGTTTAAGCAGCAGAGTGGTTAAAAAAGCAGCATAAATGAATCATGTATGTGCCATGAGGGTGTTTGCGAATCGTTGGCTGCTTAAGAAATACAAAAAAAATAGCGAAGAGGAAAGTAAAGCAAAGCCAAAGCGAAAGAGAACTAGAAATAGGAAGGATAAATTTGCTAAACATTTGTTGATAAGAGCTGTACAGCAAAGTTCCAACCCAGCCATGGAACATCTCGCTTCATATTTATGTTCAAAAAGCAGCGCAAAAAACAAGTTGGAAGGGAAACAGTGGTTACAAAGAGCGGAAATTGTGAAAGAAGATCGACTGTTAAAAAGGTATGCAGACAATGATGAGCAAAAACTTCGATCTCTTGCTGAAACTGGTCATATATGCCATGCTCTTATACGGAAAGAAACTATTAAAAATGCCAACAGGAAAACTTAAAGCGGAAGGTATAGATTGGATACAAACAGCAGCGGAAAAAGGGTCTGTTCAGGCAATGCAAACGTTAGGCCAGGCCTATTTGTTTGGAAAAGGAACCAATCGAAATGTGTCTTGTGGGCTATCATGGTTAGAAAAAGCATCGGAGAACGATTCCATTTCATCTATGGTTCGACTTGGCAAATACTTTTTGGAAGGGATATTTAGCGAATTACAACCACAACTTGGAGTTGAATGGTTAGTAAAAAGCACCACGGACCTCCTCCTCTTATGCGATTATATCGCTGGGGTGTTACTTCATTGAAGGTTCTACTACAAAAGATATATCAGCAGGGTATTATCGGCTAAAATGAATGTCTAGCACGAAATGGTCATATCAAAACTATGGGTCAGCTAGGAGAATTCTATTACACAGAACAGAAAGATTGAGAGAAGTCCATGATGTGGTTGGAACAAGCAATAGAAAAAGGAAATTCAATGGCTATGTTACTCGGAATTATACTGATCAAGAAAAAAATAGATGTTACTAGAGGAAAGCAACTGATTTTAAAAGCGGCTGATGAAAATACGGTCGATGCTATGTGCTACATAGGTAAAATGCTTATAGCTGAGTTCAATATAGAGGGAAATGTGTTCAGGAAAGACGAGCAACAAGGCATTCAGTGGTTAGAGAAGGCTATTGAACAACGGAATTACCGAGCCATGACCGTTCAGGGATACCATTTGATAATGGTGAGCCCAAGTAATTCGGAACTAGTAAAAAGGGGAATGAACTTACTCTATCGTGCAGCTCATACCGGTTGGCCGAAAGCAATGACAAAATTAGGTGAGGTGTTGTTGTCAGGAACTGCTGTCTATGGTGAGCAAGGGAAGTATTAGCTTGAAAAAGCTGTGCATCATGGACATCCCGCAGCTTGTTATCAGTTGGGAGAGCGATTGCTTTATGGGCTGGGTTATCCACAGGATGAAACAACAGGAATGACTCTTTTGGAAAGTGCAGCCAAAAAAATTATACTCTTGCTGAACTGTTACTGAAAAAAATCGCTGCTGAAAGAGAAATTAGTTGAATTATCAAAGTCAGGAACTTTACATAAAAATATCAATCCTTTGTAGGCAATGACACGTTCGGTGCGCCCATGAGGCTGAGGTGTCTTTACTGCCGATGGCAGTCTCATTGGAGTATTCTTATGAGTAAAGCAGCGTCTTACCTTATCCGAAAGGATTGGGGGAACAACAGCATGACGTGAAAAGGCTTGTAAATTCTAGCACTATGGACAATATGCAAGTCAGCAAGATTACATATAGTGAAAGCTATATTGCTTGAATTCCAGTAACGGTGGAACATGTCGTATCCCTTGGGAGAAGTATTACGATGAATATAAAAAAAGATATTTGCCTAAAACCAAATTCATATCATCATAAGAAACCCACATGATCTCTAAGTGCATAGAGGTCATATGGGTTTTCCTGATAAATATATGGAACAGAGGTAGTACAGCGTATTCGGTGGCTTTTTTGCGTTATTTGGGGCCACGGTATGGGTAGAACCAGCAACTGGCGACTGAGGGTAATGGAGAAAATCCGAAACGGAATGGGGTATGTGATCGATTCAAAGAATGAGAAATTTTTTTCAGAATAGAGTTGTTTTTTTTGTAGAGATATATATAGTAGAAGAAGGGAGAGAATCTTCCTGTAAATATATAGACAGAAAGGTCAACCATGGCTACGCTTAAGGACGCAATTGCGAAGGTAAAGAAGCTCGATCTGAGTACTTCTTCCGGTCGTCAGAAGGCTGCAGAGCTTCTGAAGGACTTCCAGATGGAGATTGGAAGTCTGGGCGGGCCGCTGGGACATGTTTCCATCATTGTAGGTGGCCCATCCGCTATTGAGGCGGCTGGCGGTATTCGTGTTGGTTTTGAGGGTAAGGATATATTCATCCGCACTGCAGCAGACGCTAAGAGGGATTCAGCTTTTATTGGTAAGTATGCAAACAGCCTGAAGAAGATGCTGTAACAATGGATTGACCAAATAAGGGTGGGGGACAGCAGAAGTTGTTCTCCACCCCATAAATTTTCTATCGATTAGACCCGTCCCTAAATGGAGCGAAACCTATTGACGGAGAGACATATTGATTACGGTGAGGCTTGGTTATTATGAGGTTACAGGTTCGAAAAAAAGAAATTTGTATAGATGGATCATCAGTTGTACATATAGTGACTTATATAAACGACCAACTTTATCTTAGGAAATAACATAAATAATAATAAATAAATCACAAAACGACAGACAGCTTCGGCTGTCTGTTGTCTATATTTGTCATTAAAGATTACTCCGGCTACTATTAGTATACTACAACCTGAATGAAATGATTTATGGTACATTCTAAACGATCTAACCGAAGTATCTCCAGAGCCCACAGAAAATGATGGTAGTATGAAATCATGAATGTAAGGATAAAAAAAGACGGCTTAAAGGGAATAGTTTAAGCTGCCTTTAAATAGTAGATGATTTTCAATAAAATAACTTACTCCTTCTTGATCGTTTGTAGGGACGTGCAGAGTTGTGCATTGTTTAACGAGTGGGTGTGCATTTTCGACCGATGCTGATAAACCTGCTAATTGTAACATGGAGATGTCATTACAATGGTCCCCAATAGCTGCAGTTCTTTCGGCAGGTATGTGGAGGATTTGATTGAGGTATTGCAATGCATTTCCTTTGGATATACCTTTTGGCACAACTTCATAGTAGTGTGCATGTGATTGAAAAATGTCACACTCTTGACTTGAGGAATAACTTTCAGAGATCATATGAAGGGTTTGTATATTATTAGAAGAGCCAATCAATTGTAATTTAATAATTTCGTCCTTGATTTCAGCGAAAGAATGGACAGGAGTAGGCGTTATTCCTAATTTAGATAATTCAATTGCTTTTTGAGGGCTGAGTCGTATGGAGTAGATCTGAGTTGAACTAAATAGTAGCAAATCAATCGTCTGATCAATGTGCTTAATATCAAGTAGTATTTTCTCTACGAAAAGTTTTGATAAAGTTTTTAGAATTTGTATTTCCTCATCGTGAGGATAATAGAGTACCGCACCATTACATAAAATAACAGGTAGACCAATCTTCAGTTCGTTTAAGAGGTGGTAGCTTTCAGCCAGACTTCTTCCTGTAGCAATGGTAAACATACCTCCATTTTGTTGATATTGATTTATTGCATGTCGAGTACGGACGGATATTTTTTGGTTACTTGTTAAAAGTGTACCATCCAGATCTGAAACCAAAAGAGAATATCGATTCTCCAAATTATCATCTCCTTCTAGATTATTGATTTTAGTGAATCCATTTACTAGGTCATTATAATTTATTTTTGTTAATACAAATCGATAAATTTAATATGATTTTATTAAGATTTTACAAATGATTATTTATTAACAAATCCCAAATTCGCTAGATACCAAGAAAAATGGTTTGAAAGGTAGCGAAATTCCATTTTGTTACTATATAAATAGAAAATGGATTTGAGTGTTTTCACACATCTCTTGAAAAGGTAAGAAATTCCCCTCCGGATATTCCAGAGGGGAATTCTGGTATCATTACTCTATTTCATTATCAGAAACTACGATACATGTTAACCTTTATTTTGCATGGTAGTTTGTAGTCGTTTGCACTTGACGATTCAAGTTTTTTGTATTGGTATTTAGTTTTGGTATCGGTATAAAGTGGTAATAGTAAGGGACTTTCTCAAAAAGTTTTAAAGAAAAGAAACTGACCAATAAATAAAACAAAAAAGTAAAAGGTATGGACCAAGGATGCCAAAAGATACTTGGCATATATTCTTCGTAATAGAGAAAGAATGGGTGGACAACATAGATTCCCATAGAATATACACCAATGGTAGTCAACCATTGATTACATCTTGTCATATGTTTTATTTTTGGGTAAATTCCAATCATCGCCAAAAAAAGGATGGGAACTGCAATTATATTTTCTAATCGATATTCGGCTATGGAATGGATGCGATAAAAAGACCACACTCCATCAGCTAAAACGAGTAGTAACATACCAAGAGAGATCTTAAAATGTGCCTGTAACCAGTCCCGTATTGTCTCCCAATACTGCGCAAGATAACCACCCAATATGAAATAAAAAATCCAATTAAAGAGGTATACTTTTTCCCAATGCAAGTAGAGTGGGAGCAGTTTTAAAAATAATAGTTGTAAGAGCAGTGAACATACAAGCATAATGGTCCATTGTCGTTGATTATTTACCCATCGTTGCAAAATAGGGAATAGGATATAGAATTGTAATACAAGGGAGAAGAACCATAAATGATAGAAGCCTCCTCCTAAATATATTTGTGTATAGAAATAATCTAACGTAAACGAAAAAGGGGACAATCCGGTATATAGATAGATAACAATTTGATAGAACACAGTAAACACGAAAAATGGAATTATGACTTTACTTGTACGAGATTTCCAATAGTGTTTGGCGTGAAAACCTTTTATTTTTCGATTATAAAACAAGAGAAACCCAGTGATCATGATGAATAAATTGATACCATAACGACTAATTTGATTGAAAAAGTGAGTATACCATTCATGTTGTTGATCATGAAGATAATAATAGGCACCTGTTACATGGATTACTAGGATCATCAGGCACGAAAGTGCTCGGATCATGTGAATTTCATAAAGATAGTTTTTGTTCGCCAAAGAAAACACACCTTTTATTCATATTCACTTCTAACAAAAGGTAAAGAAATATCTTCTGTATCATAGAAGGTGTTATTTATGAAACTAACATATTTCTTAAGAATGTACAAATAAATTCATAAAATTACAAAAAAATAACCATCTATAGTTTTATAGATGGTTCTGCTATATTTGCGAAATGTCTTAAGGGATAGTGGAAACGGAAGAAGGTCGTTGGGATGGGAAAATTTTGGAAAATGATGTATGAAAGTATTAATTTTTGTTTTCTTTTTTGATAACATTGTTCGTGTTATATTTGGAGCTGCGATGGGTGTAATTCTGATCCACGGTTGTCGGATTAGGGGTTATAATCGAATCACAAAGGGAGTAGTCTGCTCTTTTTCTACATAAACAAATGTCGCCAATTATGGACAATCTTCGATTAGTTAACCTAGAAGCAATAGGACTAGGAGACAGAGGCTTATAAGAGGAAGATCAAAGCAAGTCAAAAAGAGCGTTCGCAGTGGTTGCGGCGAACGCTCTTTTTGTATTTTTTATCAAATAGGAATCATGATAAGTACTAACATAACACCTTAAAAGTCCTTACTGACCGAATTTATAATGGCAAGCCAATCGGTAAAAAGCGACTGGAATCCCCTGTAATCCGATCCGATATCCGGGTAGTGATGGCAGAAGCTTTTCCATCAACTAGGAAACACCCCCATAACAGCCATCCTCTGTAGGAACCCATCATGCTTTCCACTTCGATCTCTTCTAATGGGACTTTTTCCTGATACATCATAGCTTGATCCCAATATGCTTGTCCATCATCTTGTGATGTAATGGTTCCATCTTTTTCATATAAGGTAATCGCCCCGCCATTGCGCCCGAATATAGGTTTTCTGACATAGGGCTTCTTTCCTGTAAATACATTTTCTAAATAACTCGGCAACATATAGGTTTCTATGATCTCATGTTCATCTGTCGTAAAAAACATATTTTGCTCATGCAGATTCCAGATTAAAGCTTGGATTGCTTTATTTTGACTGATAAATCCACTAGGTGGATTGATGATCGCCAGTTTCTTTTGGGCGATCAATTGGAGTAGCTGAGCACCAACGGGAAAACCCGACTTGCTTTTTTCTGATGCTAGTATCTCTAAGGCATGAAACCGGAATAAGATATCGATGGGATGATCCATGCCTCGGACATAGAGTCCGTCCTGCTGAACCACGAGCTTAGACAGTGGGACAAAGGTAGCGGGTAAACCGGACTGTTGCAAGAGGTACCTGGTCGTGCCGGAATCTTCTATATGCCAATCCAATGAACTAAAGGTAATATGCTTGGAAGGATACCCTAGCTGCTGGTATCTCTTTCGTATGTACTGAAAAGAGTCCGTAAGCATCCGGCTTTGGTCATGATTTGGATTTTGCCATCCAAAGTAATCACAAACTTTTTGATTAACATAAAATGCTTCTACCACTTTCGAAGGAGTATCGCTATTAAATTCCAGCATTTTCAGCCCGTTTGGGGTATGAGCAAAATCAAATCGCCCAAGTAAAGTTGGTGTATGATCAGCGACAGACAAACGAAGAGTAGCCCATGTCTCTTGAGGAAACCCCAATTCTTGAAAAAGCTCTTCCGATCCCTTTTGTACAATTCGGATGGTCTTAGCAAAAATTTCCCCCAATTTTTCTGTAGCCGTCCTGAGGCTAGATACAAATAGCTCCGAAACAGGATAGATCGTGGCTAGTGCAAATTCTTCCTGATCACGTGCATCTATATCCCAAGTAAAAATCTTTTCTTCCCTTATGGGAGAATAAATTTCTTCTCTTCTTTTAGCATAATCCGTTTGGCGTAGCAGACGAATCAACCTCCAGAACCATCAGAACTATCACCTACTCCACCACTGGAACTGTTAACATCGACATCAACGCTGTCACACGCTACTTCATTTCCTTGAGAATCATAGCATTGTTCCTCATCATCACCACAACCAGCTAAAGGTATAGTAGTAAGTACTGCTGCAGCAAATAACCCAACAATTTTTTTTGTTTTCATTAAAATTACCTCCTTTTTGAAAATAATAATAAAAATTAGGAATTATGTATAGGGTTACTTCTCAGATATTTAGATATTGTACGAATTTCAAATAGTTTATTGAATGGAATAAAGGTATCATTATGGTTGAAGAAGGTGATACCAATAGTTTTAGAGGATTGTATTTTGAGAATTGTTAGGAAAGCACTACTCAATTAAGTTGATTAAAAACTAATTCGATTAAAAATACCATTTATTTATTTTTGTAAGGCGCTCTGAGTCTCTGAATTATTTTGTCATGGTTTTATATGCAAAAAATATAATATACTTCAATTCGAGAAAGAGAGGGAAAGATGAAACCTTATATCTACAGCGTGATTGTATTGGTTATTGGGTTGTGTACTTTACACTATTATGGGTACATATGGTACAACTCTGTTTTTACAGTCGGATATGAAGTAAAAGGTTTGGACATTTCACACCATCAAGGAAAAATTGATTGGAAGAAGGTGAAAGAGGAAGGGAGATTTCGATTTGTCTATATGAAAGCAACAGAGGGTAAAGATTTTAAAGATAAACGGTTTGTATACAATTGGGAAAAAGCAAAAGAAAATGGGTTTTTGACTGGTGCCTATCATTTTTTTTCTATGAAAAGTAGCGGAATTGAACAGGCAAGTCACTTTAAAAAGGTCGTACCTGTTCAATCAAATAGTTTGCCTCCAGTGGTTGATGTAGAGATCGCTACCTATCATGATAAAAGGAAAGTAAGAGACAGTTTACTATCTATGATGAAAGAATTAGAGGCAACTTATCAAAAGAAGCCGATTTTATATGTGACATATGATACATATCATGCTTACATAGAAAATTCATTTGAAAGTTATCGAATCTGGATTCGTGACATTTTTAAGTTCCCATCTCTTCCAAAAAAGGACTGGGAAATTTGGCAATATCATAATCGTGGACATGTAGATGGAATTAGTACTTATGTCGATATCAATGTCTATCAGCACACACTTTCCGATTTGCAAAACTTAAAGTAGACATTGTTCTACATAAATATTTCATACAAACCGATTCCGAGAAGTAAGCTTCCAGCTATGGAACTAGCAAACTTGTTGAGCCAAGAATACGACAGTCTCATTCCCATTCGAACACCTATTATCATTGTCCCAAAAGATATGAACCCAACCACAGCTGAAGACCAAAAAGGGGAAACACCCGTTATTCCACCACCAATACCTACCCCAAAGCAATTAAGAGAAAGCGCTATTCCTAGTAATACCGATTCTTTAGAAGAGATAACATTATTATTATCTTTATCTGCCTTTTCTGGATGATCCAATAATTGTTGCAAGTAGTTCCCTTGGTGTTCTTTTTGTTTGCATGTACCTATTCGTTTCCAATCAGCACCTATAGTCCATGCTCCTAAAGTGAATAGTATAATCCCGCCACCCAGATTAGCTAAGTTAGGATTTATATGATCCCCGATTAAACTTCCTAATGTTACAGATAAATAAGTGATCATCGCCCCAATCATGGCGATGATCATATTTGATTTCATTGTTATTTTAGTCGACTGTACTCCGTATGCCACTCCAACACCGAGATTATCCAAATTAGCTGCAACTCCAATTAGAATAATCGATAACCACTCCATATCCGACACCTCCCAGGTCTCTGGACATTTGTTACAGGATATGCAATGGGTGGCAAATGTTGAAAGAATAATCGAAAAGAAAGTAGTACAACCCTTTTCTCTTGCATATACATCTACCATTAAACAAAACGGGATGGATGCTATATGAGAATTTCCTCCACTCGAATCGTTCAATATATAGTTGGATTGTTCATAAAAACATTCGGATTGTCTCTTATCATCCGCTCCAATTTAGGAACGGGTGCTTGGGAGGCATTTTATATTGGTTTAGCAAATAAAACGGGTTTCTCTATCGGTTTGTGGGTTTTTATCATTGGCTTTTTTTTGATTTGGATGAATGCATTTTTGTGGAGAAGGAAACCAACTTATTCTTCCTTTTTTACGATCACGATTGTTGCGCTTTTTATCAACTGGTGGATGGATATGATACAAATCCATTCTTCTGAAATAGGTTTACAGATGAGTCTGTTTTGGACTGGATTGATCGTCGCTTCTATGGGGGCTTCCATTTATCTTCTTTCTAACTTTACCCCTACTCCTGTGGATCAATTTATGTTTGCATTATCACACCGGTTTCGTATATCCATTATGTATGCGAAAACAATAGGTGAGGTTTTCGCTCTACTATTAGCGATATACCTACATGGCTCGATTGGAATTGGTACGATTATTTTTACGTTTCTGTTTGGTCCGCTTATCCAATTTTTTATGACAAGAGGACAGCTCATTATCGGTGATAAGTAAAATGTCTATGTTATTGCGAATTTTAATTATGTATAATAAAAATGAAAGAAGGTATATTATTTTAATTCTTTTATTAGAATAAATAGGAAAGGATAGAGATACATGTCTGATCCCAATCCACTAAAAAAGAAAGGGTCAGGTATAGCAATAGGGATATCATTGGGGCTTTCTTTAGGAGTCGTCTTTGGGTTGACTATTTTTGATAATTTAGCATTAGGCATGGGAATTGGTGTGGCAATTGGTATTTCGTTTGGAGTTGCATTCGAAAGCTCTAATTCGAAAAAAGATGACTAGAGATATTCATAGATTGGCATGAGGATCAAATTTTGTTTGAATCCATTACTCATCTGCATGCTTTAGTAAGTGATAATGATACAATAAATTGAAACACATAATTTGAATTTGGAGGAATTACATATGTTGAAAATAGGAATTATTTTAGGGAGTACAAGACCTGGAAGAGTAAGCCCGCAAGTGGGGCAATGGGTAAAAGATATCGCAGATAAGCGCGGTGATGCGAGTTATGAAATATTGGACATAGCAGATTATGATTTACGTTTCCTTGGAGAAGCAGGGGGGGAAGAACAAGCGAAAAAATGGGCTGAAAAGTTGGATAGTCTTGATGGTTTTGTATTTGTCACTCCTGAATACAACCATAGTATAACTGGAGCACTAAAAAACGCGCTAGATCTAGCACGTGAAGAATGGAACAACAAAGCAGCTGGTATTGTTAGTTATGGTTCAACTGGTGGAGCACGGGCAGCTGAACATTTGAGAGGTATCCTAGGTGAATTGCTTGTCGCGGATGTGAAAACTCACCCAACTTTATCTCTTTTCACTGATTTTGAAAACTTCAGTACATTTAAACCACAAGATTTGCATTTGAACAATATCAATCTCATGTTGGATCAAGTAGTTGCATGGAGCGGAGCTCTTCAAACGATTCGAAAATAAAGGTTATGTAACTTCTGAACGAAAAGAAGACAGTATTAATACTGTCTTCTTTTCGTTTTTTATGTCATATATGGGGTCATGAAAAGGTATGTTTATCACATGATTTCTGTATTTTTACGATAGTAGTGGATAAGAAATTGTAGAAAACGTTTAGCTGCTTTTGAAAGATATCGGTCTTTTAGCCAAACGATTTGAAATGTACGTGTGCATTTAGGCTGTTCAATAGGCAGTAAGACAACTTTGTCAGTTGCTGCTGCTTTTGGAAGAAAGGCGATGCCTATCTCTATTTCTACAAAACTACTAATTGCTGATAATTCTTCTACTTCACAGATGGTTTGCAGATTCAGTCCAACATCCCTGCAAAATTTATCTGTTAATTGTCGGAAATGATTTCGAGTAGGTAAGCTAATGAAATCTTCATTCGATAGTTCTTGGAGATGAACCTTTGACTGATTCGCCAATGAGTGAGATTTGGGAACTCCAAGAAAAATTTCTTCTGTTATAAAGGAATAGCTGTCCATATTTTTGTGGTCTACAGGAAGGGAAGTAATATAAAAATCGATATCTCCATTTTTTAAAAATGATTGATTTTGTTCGTCGGAATTTGTTTGTTTGATAAATAGGCGATGGTCGGGAAATAACTCTAAGAAAGAACTAACTAATTCTGCATCACATTGATGATCAGTAGAAGCTAAAACCACTCTTCCCCTCACCATATCAGCTTGATCAGCAATTTGTCGTTTTCCTTCTTCTAATGCAGAGAGGGCTATCTCAACCTGTTTGAGAAAAATATGTCCATAATCATTTAACCGAATTTGCCGTTTTTGACGATCAAAGAGAGGTACGCCTAAATCACTCTCTAGCCGAGCAATGGTTTTACTAAGTGCAGGTTGGGCGATATGTAACTCTTCAGCTGCTTTGGTTAAATGACCGAGTTGCGCGACTTTCCGGAAATATTGCAGTTGTAATAATTCCATCATGAATCTCCTTTATATATATTCTGAGGAATGTTTATATGTCGAATTATATATTTTTATTTATCTATCAACTATTGTAGCATATCAATAACAAAAAGTTGTCAAAGCGGATATCGAATGAGGAGATGAGAGTAATGTGATAGTTTTCTTCATCGCAAAATGTGTTTCTATATATGACGGAATATTGTGAATGATAGGAGTGGAACAGAACATGAAAAATTTAGGCATATATTTATTAGCAATTGGGACTTTTTTAACTGGTACTTCCGAAATGGTAGTAACTGGTATCGTGAACATGATTGCAAATGACCTTGAGATAACGATTTCCCTTGCAGGGCAAATGGTCACTGCTTTTTCACTTTCTTTTGCTATAGGTACTCCTATTATCGTGTCCATGACGTCACGATTAGAGCGAAAAAAGGTATTGCTCAGTTCTCTAGGTGTTTTTCTAATTGGTAATTTGGTTTCGTTTTTTAGTTCTTCATTTGCTATTTTACTTGGTGCAAGAGTCATTTTAGGTACAAGTGCGGGTGTGTTTATTGTCGTTGCAATGAGTGTAGCAAGTAGATTGGTAGCATCAGATAAGATCGGTAATGCTATCAGTACGGTTTCGTTAGGATTTGGTACTTCACTCGTTTTAGGTGTTCCTCTAGGAGCAGTGCTCAGTGAATGGTTAGGATGGAGATACATTTTTGTTTTCTTAGCTATTCTTAGTTTTTTGATTATGATACCTTTGGCTAGAATAATACCTTCATTAGAAGGAGAAAATGCAATTCCTTTAAGCCTGCAGCTTTCTATCATAAAAAATAGAAAGATCCTAAGTGGATTATTCATTTTTTTTTCTTGATTACCGGATATGGAACTTCTTATACGTATTTAACCCCTTTCTTGCAAGAAAGTATCCATCTGGACATGTCCACTATTAGTCTAAGTATGCTTATATTTGGAATATTTTCTACAGTAGGAACTCGATTCGGTGGGTATGGAGCAGATAAATGGGGAGCTTCTAGAACTATATCGTACAGTATATTTTTCCATCGGATTTTAAGGAGAAATCCGATTCCTAGCAAAATAGCAAAACAAAGTGTTATTGAGTATGGTATCCATTATTGCCTTGGAGCGCTTTTAGCTTTTGGAATGCAGATGATTTGCTTTCTAACTTTTATTTCTTTTAGCTTAATCTTTATGGGGTATCATCAAAACGCTATTTACTAACAGAGTTACTTTCATATTCGGCATTATATTAGTAACTTATATAAGATTAAGATATAATTTTGACGTGAGACTTATGCTACTGATTTCAATGTCGCTGATTTTACTATGGGATCGAAAATCTGAAAGGATACTCTTTCGGTTACGATTAATTGAAAAACTAAGCTTCACAATACTTTCCGTCTGCACACATTGTCACGCAAAAGCCCCATGCGACTTACGGAGTTGACAGTTACTGAGCAAGTTACGAAATCAGCAATCAATTCAGTTGGTAACCCGATTTGAACGAGATGGACTTGTCAAGTGTCTAGGTACACATTACCACGCATGGCACTGATGTTATTGAATCGCGTCGAGTAGATCACGTGACTCAGCTCTCAAAATTCATTGAATGGCTTACTTTGGAGGAAAAAACACAATTACATCCGCATTACCAGCATTGAAACGTTTGATCGAACTAGAAGAAGATTCGTCATCACAAGCTGATCGTATTTTGTTGTTTATTTTGGAATAACAGATAAACCAAATCAGGATAAGTACATTCTTTTTAATAAATTTCAATTGTCTTAGGAGGAACTTTAGTGGCAACAGCTTCTTTTTCTCTAGAACCTAGTCCAATCTATGTGTCAGATGAGTTACTCTCTGATCTTCAAAATCGCTTAAAGTATACCAGATGGCCGCTTGGTACTGGGAATGACGACTGGTTTTATGGCGTTAATAGGAGTTATTTAGAGGAATTAGTGGACTATTGGATGAATCAGTTTGATTGGCGGAAATCCGAAAGTGCAATCAATGCCTATGAACACTATAAAGTAAATGTAGATGGTGTTCCTGTGCATTTTATGCGTAAACCAGGAACGGGACCCAATCCCATACCATTGATTTTATCGCATGGTTGGCCATGGACATTTTGGCATTGGGCCAAAGTCATTGATCCACTTGCGAACCCAGGTGCATTCAGAGGTAATCCAGCTGAAGCATTTGACGTAATCGTACCCTCTCTTCCTGGCTACGGATTTTCGTCACCATTATCTCACAGACCGGATATGAATTTTTGGAAAATAGCTGACCTTTGGCATACCCTTATGACCGATATTCTTGGCTATGATAAGTATGCGGCTGGAGGATGTGATGTAGGAGCGCTTGTAACGGGGCAATTGGGACACAAATATAGTGACAAACTATATGCAATCCACATCGGGTCTGCTCTAAAACTGAATTTCTTTAACGGGGATGATGCTTGGAATTTTGCTAGAGGTCGTGTTCTTCCGAACAATATTTCTCAAAAAATGAAAGAAAAGATTTTGGAGATTGATCGCCGATTTGCATCACATCTGGCCGTACATGTTATTGATCCTAGCACACTTGCCTATGGATTGAGTGATTCTCCAGTTGGAATGCTTGCATGGATTTTAGAAAGATGGATCAAATGGAGTGATAATAACGGTAACGTTGAGAATGTTTTTTCGAAGGACGACATCCTTACCCATGCAACCATCTTTTGGATAAACAATACTATTGAAACCTCCATACGAGTTTATGCGAATAATAATCGCTATCCATGGACACCTACTCATAATCGCTGGCCTGTTATTGAGGCACCCACTGGCATCACTTTTGTGAGTTATGAAAATCCACCTGGTATCACAACTGAAAATCGTGTACAGAATTTTCTCGACAGTGATCGTGCTCCTTGGTATAACCATGTCAACATTGCAGTTCACGAACATGGTGGACACTTTATCCCTTGGGAGATTCCAGATAAGTGGGTTGAGGACTTACGACGTACTTTTCGTGGACGTCGGTGAGTTCTAGGGACAGTTTTTATTCTGATCCACAATACCATTAGTGGAAAAGGAACGCGTATGAGACAGAAATCATCGAAAGTTTTAATCTATTGAATATGCTTTGGGTCAAAAACTAAAATTCGGCGTATTCTAAGGATGAATTACCTTCATTTTTACTTATTTGATTTTTATTTCTGAGCTGACCTCGTCAATGAGCTTTTGATGGTCGTACCTCAATTGGCTGTATGTGAAGATTAAGTTGCTTATCATCCAGTTTTTTATTAAGAAGACTAGTAGAATTGACAAGTAACTATTAGAATAGGGAAGACTCTTGAAAAGAGAGTCTTTTTTATATTTATTTATTTTATAGAGGAATACATTTATTATATTAAATAACGAATATTAAGAATTAGTTTATGGGAGGATTCATTTTCATGTTATTATCAAACGCCAAAGTGTCAGCTCTAGGATCCTATTTACCAGGAAGAAAGATGAGCAATAATGATTTATCGAAAATAGTAGAGACAAATGATGAATGGATAAGAAGAAGAACAGGCATGAAAGAGAGAAGAATTGCTGAAGATAATCAATTTACCAGTGATCTGGCTGTTAAAGCAATTGAAAATTTGATAGAAAACTTTCATATAGAAATAAAGAGTATAGATATGATTATCGTAGCGACTTCCACAGCGGACCATTTATTTCCAAGCGTAGCAAGTCAAATTCAGAATTATTTTTCTATTCCTTACTGCGGATCAATGGATGTAAGCGCGGCTTGCGCAGGATTTACATATGCACTTAATGTAGCAAATGGATTAGTTTCGACCAACCAATGCAAAAAAGCACTTGTTGTTGGGGCAGAGACTATGTCCAAGATAGTGGATTACGAAGATAGGACAACTTGTGTTTTATTTGGAGATGGTGCAGGAGTAGCACTTGTTGAACAGGAGTCAACGAACCCTAGTTTTATCCATACAGAACATGGAACCCAAGGAAACGCAGGTCAATATCTCTATGTATCAAATGTTGCAAACACCATTGGTGATGAAAAAATCAAGAAAGAGAAAAAAATTGTTCAAAATGGAAGGGAAGTATTTAAGTTAGCAGTTTCTACTATGTCTAATACGATACCATCATTTATAAAGAAAGCAGGATACGAGATAGAAGATATAAACTGGTTTGTACCACATAGTGCCAATCTCCGTATTATACAAGCGATCTGTAGTCGAATAGGTTTGCAAGAGGACGTTGTACTTTTCAGTGGAGAGTATTATGGCAATACATCGTCTGCTTCGATCCCATTGTGTTTAACGGATGCTTTCCATCAAGGAAAATTAAAAAAAGGGGATTTGGTTTTACTTTCAGGATTTGGTGGGGGATTTGTTTACTCACATAGTTTATTACGATGGTCTATATAGGAAAATGAAAAAAACCCGACGATCCTATATGGGGTAGTGACAGGGTTGCTGCTCTAGTCCGTCACATAGATTCCAATAAAAGTAAATCCCCATAAATATGTTGATTTTGTAGCTTATCTTGCTGGTTCTTTAAGGTGAGAATTATACTAGTGAAAAACAACTTAGATGATGAGGTACATCAGTGAAGAAAAATTGGACTGAAGAAGAACTCATTGGGGATCCGACAGAAAAACGCGGATTTACCACGCTAAGGATCAAAAGTAACCAAAGACCCGAAAATCAACCACGTAAGGATTGATTTTCGGGTCTCGTTATGTTCCCAGTTGAGCCCTCAAATATGATTAGCAATTCCTTGTCAAGCTGACCTTGTTGTTCCAAATATTTCGCTGCTTTTGTGAGTTACACGATATTCACCATATGGTAATGGCATTGAGGATAATATGTAGTGCTGTTCACCTTTTTGATCAGCAGCCTTCGGTATTCTTGTAAGCTATTAATTATTTTCACCGACTGCCAACCTCCAATCATTACATCGTATGATATTCCCAATGGGGTATTCAAAATCACACTCACCGATTAACGAGAAGCCAAGCTTGCGACAAATAGCGTTAGATGCTAGATTGATGATTTTAGGGTAAGCATGAATGGATCTATGTTTCTTTTCAGAATTGACAAAAGCGATGGCTTTTTCTGTTGCTTCTGTCGCTATCCCTCTACCTTGAAATGCTGGCAAAACACTCCAACCAATCTCATAAACAGATTCTTTTTTCCAAATTTTGTCCCAATAGCCTACACTACCAACAACTTCAAGATACGGTAAAAGGAGAATCTTAAACATACGACCAGTTCCTTTTTCAGCGATCTCATAGTACCGCTTATGACGAGCAAGGATTTGTTTCTCGGTTTCTGGCCCCCCAAAGTGTACTGTCATTTCAGGCGAATTTAGAAGTCGAAGTAAATCAAGATCACCTTCATTCCAAGGTTCAATCCTTATTTCTGGCGCACTTCTTTGTTTCGATATATCGCTCACCCCGCCTTTTGGTCTTCCAAGTTTAATTTTGAGTATTTGGTAGTTGCCTAACATATATTTTACTACTCTACTTGAACAAATTCGCTGACAAAAATACCCAACCTGAAATCAATCCTTCTCGTGGTTGATTTTCGGGTTTTTCATTACTTTTGGTGCTTAACGTGGTAAATCCGCGTTTTTCTGTCTGGACCCTATTTAGCGAAAAAATCAAGCAATTGAATGATGAACCTAACATGTTCAAGAGATTACTTGTTTCTACCCGACGGGCCTGGTACAACCTGTCGAATCGGAGAAGAGCGTTGAGTAATTGGGATCACTGTAGATCGGTTATTTAATTGGGCAAGGAACAAAACCGGAGGAAGTACAAAATGATCGACGAGCATTGGAGAACGTGGGGACATGGAACAAAAAAATTCAAGAAGTTATAAAAAGCAACTGAAGAACTGCTTCTTATGATAAGTAAATAATAAGTGACAACCTTATCCATTTATTTTCAAGATTATCTAAAACGAAATTTGAGGTCCACACAGATTTCACTGTGTGGACCGATCTGTATCAGTTACAAATCACTGAAGGGTTACCCATAACCTTGTATTACCTAGTTTTATGGGTGATTTTGCAACCAAGGACTGTCTTCGATTCTCCAAATCGGAAAGTCTCGATAGGCATCCCTCCACGTTCACGATGCACAAGAACCCTCTTATCCTTTGTAAGAGAAATCAAGATGCCTCCTTGAGGTGTGTAGAAGGTGAAATTCCTGCCCTTACGGACAATGATGTCGCTCCAGAAGGTATCGTTATCCCCAGTAATTTCGATCTCGATGATCGGATTACGGGACCTATCATACGGCTTCTTTTCATCTGCAAGCTTGCACTTGACAGACTGCATTCCCATGAAGGACATAGAGAGCTCCTATTTCTTGGTCGATTCCTTCGAACTCATTTTATCAATCTTTAATCAAAAAAGCTATCACTGTACAATCACGATATTTCCGATTTATGGAATCCATCTAACGGACTTATGCGAAAGGGGCAATCTATACCTCACTTGCTTGTGGTTGAAGTAACCTGTTTGAATAAGTAAGATTTCATCGCAGAACAATGGAAATCCTTTGTGGATTCTAAGGGTGTAACATCCTTAACTCTGTCTGGGCAACAGCCAGTTGTCCAGACATACGAAAATAAGGAAGTCATATGAATGAGTCATCATTATGATGGCTTTTTAATTTGAACTTTAGGGAATTCCCTAAGGAGTTTTTGGTCAAAATTTCAGTTTTGTTCTATGTTGTTTATAGTATAAAAATAGTATTTATCCACCACTCCTTCTCTTCTAGGGGTATGTAATCAAACGGAACCGCTACAAGTGAATGATATCTGGTATGGTAAAACTTCATATGAAAATGTATCGGCTAAAATCGATGCTGTGACTTCTCGTAATGTACAAGTATCCTTAGATCGTGTGGTAGCGATGGACGGTATGCAATTAGGGGTACAGCCAACATTTTGTATGAAACCTACGCTAAGGGAATTTACATCGCAGAACTACACTTCTACGATATAAATTGACCATATTGGAGCAAGTGGAGCAAGAAAAACTCCCTCTTGGTGGTCATATGACCACCAAGAGGGGCACTCGTTTTATATGGGGGGTTCCCGTACATGGGGTAAGCCACCGATTCACATATTGAGGGGCCACTCTGGAAATTAATTACATAATCACGCCAATGTTTAGTAAAAAGATGAAGCTATTTAATTGAACATTGAATATCATTTTGCTTTATAAGGGGTAGTGACAGGGTTGCTGCTCTAGTCCGTCACATAGATTCCAATAAAAGTAAATCCCCATAAATATGTTGATTTTGTAGCTTATCTTGCTGGTTCTTTAAGGTGAGAATTATACTAGTGAAAAACAACTTAGATGATGAGGTACATCAGTGAAGAAAAATGGACTGAAGAAGAACTTATTGAACATTTTACCTTGTTGCCAAATGAACGTCATTTAGTAATGGGAAATAAAACAGAAGTAAATCGTTTAGGTTTTGCTGTCCTTCTGAAGTATTTTCAACAAGAAGCTAAATTTCCTAGTAAAAAGCAAGATATTTCTAAAGTGGTTCTGGATTACATAGCAAAACAGCTAGATCTTTCCCCTGATCTATTTGATCCACAGTTGGGGAGGAAAAGAAAAAACCTATACGCGACATCGACAAAGTATAAGAAAGCTGTTTGGTTTCCGAGAATGGGCAAAGGAAGAAAAGAATCGGTATGAAGAATGCTTAAAGGAACAGGTTTCATTCACACATGACGTAGATTATCTGAAAAGTCAATCTTATAGCCTATTTCGTGAATGGAAAATCGAACCACCTTCCTCTGGTAGTTTAGCTCGGATGATAGACTCAGCTATTCATACCTTTGAGAAAACATTTTTCCAAGAAACTTTATCCAAAACTACCTGTTCACGATTGGATGCCCTTCTTGAATCCACCATCGAAAAGGAAAACGACGGATGGACAGAAGAGAAAAAGGAGGATATCTTCTCCTTTCGTTATCTGTTGTCGTCTCCCAATAAACCCAGTGTAAACACGATGAAGGAAGAAATAAAAAAGCTGTTAGCAATTCGTCATCTTCAAATTCCTGATTCGTTATGTAAACAAGTGAATCCAAAACTATTAAAGGTTTATCGATTTCGTGCAGCTACCGAAACGGTAACAGAACTGCATGCCCATCCACCTTATATTCGTTACAGTTTGCTGGCCATTTTATTTTGGCATCGTTTAGCGGAAGTGACCGATCATTTGGCAGATTTAATTGATGAAGGGACTCGAAAGCTTGGAAATAAGGCGGAAAACAAAATCAAAATCGAAGTGGTAAAAGAATTACAAAAAGTAGAAGGCAAGAATAAACACATCATTGATTTATTAGAAGCTGCTATTACCCACCCAGAAGGTGTGATTCAAGATACCTTATATCCTGTGGTAAATCCGGAAACCATTCGAAATATCATCCAAGAAATGAAACGAAACAAACGGGAATACCGAGAAAAAATTTACACCAAGATGCACACTTCCTACCAAGGACATTACCGATCTTCTTTCTGTGATATGTTCAAACATCTGTATTTTCGTTCCAATAACCAAAATCATCAACCTGTCATTGAAACGATTCAACTTATTCGAGATTATGAAGGTAGTGGACAACGCTATTTTGCTCTTGCGGATGAAGTACCAATTGAAGGGGTCATTCAACCGAAATGGCAAGAGATCCTGATTGAAACAGATAGTAAAGGAGAAGAACGTGTCAATCGGGTAAATTATGAGATTGCTGTTTTACAATCCCTTCGCAAGCGACTACGTTGTAAAGAAATTTGGATTAAGGGAGCAGACCGCTATCGGGATCCCGAAGAGGACCTTCCCCAAGATTTTGAAGAACACAAAGAAGAACATTTTCAAGCCTTGAAAATCCTGCTGGATGTCGAACTTTTCATCTCGAAAATAAAAGATTTGATGAAAGACAGCCTAAGTCTATTGAATCAAGGAATCGAAGAGAAAAGCAATACAAAAGTGACCATCACTACAAAGAATAACAAAGGTTGGATGAAGGTCACTTCCCCTAGAAAAACAGGAGGAACCCCAACATTTGGGCACATTAAGAATCATATCAAGAAACGCTGGTCGGATATCAATTTGCTCGATATCTTAAAAGAAACGGATTTCCATACCCATTTTACCGAGCATTTTAAGTCTACCGCGGATCGGCAGATTTTAGATCAAGAAACGATTCAACGACGATTACTACTCTGTTTATTTGGTTTAGGAACAAATACCGGTTTAAAGGCAGTATCTGCTGGGAGCAACACCGATAGTTATTGGGAACTCCGCTATCTTTGGTATAAGTTTATCCATAAAGAACATTTGCGAAAAGCCAATGCAGAAGTGGTGAATCGAATTATCCTTTATCGATTGAAAGAAGTGTGGGGAGATGCTACTACTGCTTGTGCTTCTGACTCCACCGCATTTGTTGCTGTGGATCAGAATCTCTTGACCCAGTGGCATCCTCGTTATCGAAGACGCGGAGTTATGATTTATCGGCACGTAGATCGGAAGTCCGCCTGTGTCTATTCTCAACTGAAATCGTGCCTTTCTTCGGAAGTTGCTTCCATGATGGAAGGAGTTCTTCGCCATTGTACCGATATGGAAGTAAATAAAAATTATGTCGATACCCATGGACAGAGTGTCGTTGCCTTTGCTTTTTCTCATTTGCTCGGTTTCAAACTGATGCCACGCTTCAAAAATATTGGTTCGCAAAAGTTATATCGCCCCGAAACAGGAATGAATGAAGCATATCCTCATTTACAGCCTGTACTAAGCAAACCAATTAACTAGGATCTGATCCGACAACAGTATGATCAAATCGTCAAATATGCTACCGCTCTTCGTCTAGGTACTGCATCAGCAGAGGCTATTTTAAAGCGATTTACAAGGGATATTCAACATCCCACCTATCGGGCCATCTGTGAATTAGGCAAAGCGATGAAAACCGTTTTCTTATGTGAATACCTGCATTCAGAAGAGATTCGCAGAGAAATTCAGGAAGAACTCAATACCGTGGAGAATTGGAACTCTGCCAATACCTTTATCTTCTATGGAAAAAACAGTGAAATACGTTCCAATTCCTTGGAGGATCAAGAAGTGTCGGCATTATCCCTTCAATTGCTTCAAAATTGCTTAGTTTATATGAATACCTTGATGGTCCAAGAAGTTCTTTATGAGAACGATCAATATTGGCTGAAGAAGATGACACCAGAAGACTTTAGAGGGTTATCACCCTTATTTTATCATCATGTGAATCCATACGGGATTTTCAAGCTGAATATGGAAAAGCGGATACCCATTAAATTGGATGTCGCCTAGTGTCTAGTGCTGTTAACGAGTTGAGAACTAACAGCCATGTAAAATATAATGATGTAAAAGTTCTTTATCGTATTAGACCCGAAAATAGAAAAACAGTGACAGGATTGTATCACTGTTTTTCTATTTCTATTCCCATTTACATCTTCACTAAAGAAGAATTTAATTTTCTTAGATTATATATGTCAAATGTAAAGATACTACCAATTGTTTAATTTTAAAATTTGGTGCCAGGCACCCGAGCGATGCTCAGGTGTCTGGCGACCGGTCTTGGTCAGGCGATGCCCAACTCCTTCAAGGTGATCTCTGCCACGGCGCGGAGCTCGGGCATCTTCGAGTTGCGGAATCCCGCCTCGCACGCGTACTGCGCGATGCAGTCCAGCTCCGCCTCCGTGAGCGGGGTTCCCCCACTGGTGACAGAAAACATCTTCGCCGCCAGTCGGGCGAAGGGCCAAACCGACTCACGGAGCATCTTGAGGGTACCGGGACCGTCGGAGACATCGATTTCGCGCTCGTCCATCTGGACGAGCACCGGCTCGACCGCCTCGACTGCAGCCCAGAAGGCCTTGACCTTCTTGGGGTCCTTCACGAACTCGCAGGGGACGGGAGCCTTCTGAACTGCCTGAATCTCGGTCATCACAACTCCTTGTTGTGCTCGTGTACCAAAACCGACACTATTCTCATATTATAACAAATAATTATGAGATAATGGATTAACTCAGAAATTAATTTTCACAGAATATACTGTTCTTTTTTATTTCTAGTAATGTTACTGATCCCAAATACCTACACATTAATATCCTTATAATGGTAATGAGGAAATATGAAACATAACATCATTTATGTTTACTTTTTTTACCATTTCAGCTACGATATTCAACAATAAGGAAACATAATTGATGAAAAGAGTGCATGAATCCCATGAAACATAATTTATCAGAAGATATTCTTTGTTTGTTCAAACAACATTTGATCTCGAATGAAAAATCTCCTAACACGATTTCCTCTTATCTATCTTCTGTGAAAGCATTCATTGGGTGGTTTCAAGATCGATTTCAGAAAGTTCCCAAGCAGTTATTTGTAGAGAACGTAGCAGACTATAAAGTTTTCCTTCAGCAAAGAGGGGTGGCTCCTAGTACGTTTAACTCTCATATGGCTGGTTTGCGTTCTTGGAATGAATATCTTATTCAAACAGGGAAACAAGATCGCTTTGTAATCCAGAAAGAGGATTGGAAGAAGGTTCAACACGGGTATGCGTCACCAGCCGTACATAGTGAAGCCGATGTACAGCGATTTATTCAGACAGTGTTAGAATCAAAAAACAAACGCGATTATGCTTTGGTGAATCTACTGGCTTATACTGGTTTGCAAATCAGCGAGGCTCTTTCACTGGTAATCCAAGATCTTTATTTGGAGTCTCAAGAGTTATTAGTGAGAGATGGAAAAGGAAATAAGTCTCGAACCGTTTTTTTATCGGACAAGGTGGTTCGATTGCTGAGGGATTACCTAAAGCAAGAGAGATCCAAGTATCGACTGGCAGAAGTTAGCCCATATGTATTCCTTAGTAACCGTAGTCAGCAGCTCTCACGAATCACTGTTTTCAAATCATTTAGCAAGTATAGCAAGTTAGCAGATATGGAGCTGACCATTTCTCCACATGATCTAAGACATTTCTTCTGCTCGAATGCGTTAGAAAAAGGATTAAATGTTCATGAAGTGGCATCCATCGCTGGACATAGTAATATTCACACCACATTGCTTTATACCAATCCTAGTCGAAAAGCAATGCTAGCTAAATTAAATCTGCTCTAAAGAAGGGCTGGTTTCTTCGATTTACATATTATGTAAAATATCTGACGGACTAGAACAGCAACCCTGTCACTACCCCTATATCACAGATCGTCAGGTTTTTAAAAGAAGAAATTGGATGGCAGTATTTAGATATAGCTTTTAATATTGGTTTGCTTTGCATAGAAAGCATCAAATTGATTTGAACCCTTTGTAAAGTAGGTATGTAATGGGATGAGGATAACCTTTTTTATCTCTTCTTGCCAGCAGGGTAACGAAGAATATAGGTTTCCGTCTCACCGCACATTGCACTGACATACACATTATCAGAAATATATATATGGGTTAAAACATCACCAATAGTCGAGAATACACTTTGTATGGTTTCGGATGTGGATCAACGGGAAGATTACAAAGGTGCTGAATTACTTTCGCATTAGCCCAACAGTTTTAATGATACATTTATTCGCCTTCGTTTTACTATGTTCGATTGTTATATGCAGGTTCTTCTGCTCTGCTCCACAAACGCAAACATTCAAGGTACGCATGTTACAATTCTTCATTGATGAATGGTAATTATTTCTATGTATCAAGGAGTCCCAAGCAATGATCTGGATGGGGAGGTGTCTCTGCGTGAATTCTAGGTGTTCTTACTAATAACATGTAATTCCTTGCATAAGTTCGTATATTTTGCGAGTTGTATTTACATTCCTTATCGTTATTTGTTTATATGGCTTTGAACCAACGAGTTTAGCCATACCAGATTTGGTAATATATTTTTTTTGAACTGACCATAGTATAGCTCCAGGAACGTATTTCACTGTATCAATTTCTGGTTTGATGACCAGCTTATGAAGCACTGACTCATCATCAATTTCGTCCCATAAAAACAACACATCACTTCTCATCTGTTTGTCATTTACCCATGCCTCTGGAAGGGAATGTATGACTTTTTTAATATCAACAAAACTACGGACTAAAACTTTGATTTTTAACCCGAAGTTTGTATGTATAGCCTCTTCTAAAATATGGGATATGGTTGTTTTAGAATGGCTATTCACGGTGAAAATAATATTACCTGAATTGATATATGAAACTACAGAGCTCATACCCACTTGTTCAAAAACTTTTTTAAGCAACTTCATGTCAATTTTATTTTTTCCGCCAACGTTGATTCCTCTAAGTAGTGCGACATAGACCATGATAATTCTCCTTTTTCGTTTGCATTTTAATACAAAACATTTGACGTATTAGAGGAAGTATCCTGTAACTGGATCTCCATCTTATTTTTAGGATGGACATCATGATTGAAATAACATTGCCGCAGCATTATTTGATTGAACAACACCCATTTAGTGAAGAAAATGGTTTTACTCCAATCAAAACCACACCAGACTCTATTAGGATTACGAAATTGGTTTTTAGATATATTGCTGAGTAAGAGATGTGTTTACTAGATTGTGATTTAGTCAAACACGCAAGGTAACGAGATTTTGTTTCCGAGACTTGCTCGTTCGTCTTATAAATTCGATTGCTCTGATTAGTTAAGTAGGAGACGAATATTTTTGCAATACCAGCAAAAAGAAATTAAGTTCCTCTTAGGTTGTTATTATTATGTTCACAAAAAACACCATTCCTTCCTTTTTCATAACTCTTATAGAAAGAATAGCGCGTTTTTTGAGGATTTTATTACGAGTGCACATCATAGACACTCGTCAAATTTATAGATGTAGGTCAACCGCATTTGTTGACCTACATAACCTATGAGAAAGTTATCGTCCTCGGCGGTTCACCTTAAAGAGCTGACCTCCATACCTACCAATGACATCTCGGACGATAACCACAATAAGGTCATCAGCAGCCTTATTAGCGAGCTTCTCTTCAACTCCTCGCAGCTTCATAATCTTCTTGTATTTGTTACTCAATTCGTTGAAAATGCTCTTTGGGCTATGTTCAATCGTGATTCCCCAAGGTTTGAAAACATTTGGAAGATCATTCACTAGCTTGGTCACTGCCACCTTCATCAGCAGATTATTGCCATTTGTGTATTTACCTGCATCTCTGCTAAAAGAAGAAAAGAGAAATGTATAGATACTACTATCATCTGTCCTTTCCTGATTAGAAAGACCAAGGACTTCTCGAATGACACTTGGAAATTCCTCATAGTAGTAATAGAAGTCATGATCAGACATCGATTGAAGGAACTTCGAAACCGCAAACATTTCTGTCTCCCATAGGTCTTAGGAAAAGCACAATCGTGCTTCTATCAAAATTGTATAGTATTATAAAATAATGATCAATTCTTTTTACATTTTGATCTTTTTTATATCGTTTTAGCTTGACGGGTATTGGTTAGAACCAGCGTCTATATCACCAAGTGTAATCTATCAATAAATGAAAAAACGACTTGCGTCTCATCCCGCCTCAAGTCGTTTTTGTATATGTGAATGAAAGAACTATGTAATTTGAACTCCCTTCTAAGAGTGGAGCAAAACCAAAATCCGTGGCTCCTTCGAATCCGTCCAAACATGGTAGGATGCGAGGTGCCAGGACGACCTAAGAGTAGGTCACTAGGAGCGACAGTTCATCGCCTTTTGAACTTGGACCTTTGCCTATCGATGCGCCGAGTTCGCGGACTTTCGCTTTTACGCCTGAAAGTCTCCGGCGACTGGACATCCGATACTTGCTGCTCATGTCGCTTGCGGCCGAGAATCAGCAAAATGATGAGGGCGAATAGGATAAAAGGCAATTCAGCCATGACTTCCCTTAGGTTGTCCTTTTTTGTTGCTGTAATTACTATACTCACAGATGAGTGGGGATAGCAAGCATATTTGGTCAAATTGCGTTTCGTTCCACAGTTTTTTGGGACTCTCAGGAGAGTACGAAAACAACAGCTTATAGAGTGGATCTATACTCGTGCTAAATGGAACTTATGTTACTTATATAAATCGTTAACTTGGAATGAAATTAAAAATGTCACTCATATCGTCGATGAGTGACATTTTTAATTTATGTCAAATTGCCCTTTGTGACACGGATGCTGGTTCTAGTTCTAATTGGATACTCAATTCACGACTTTTTATAAATATGGATGAAGCAAGGAGAGAAGATATCCAATAAAATCGTGATTTTATTGGATATCTCTTTTTGCGGAGCAGGAATAGATTTAAAGATAATCTCTGATTCATAATTAAATGAAATGTTCCATAAGGGGCAGTACCAGCAATTGAACGACGAACTCTAATTTCAAGATTTCCATCAAAGTTAGATGATGTTGCCAACATAATAGTAGATTTTATCGCAATACAACTCAAACGTCCTTCTGAAATGCTTGTTGTACGACGATTTGTTTATGGGATAGTAGTAGATATGGTAAATGAGAAAGTGAAGATAACACTAAAATTTGATAAGCTAGATTAATCAATAAATGCAAACAAGTTTGCACCACAAATAAATTCTTATTAATCTATAAGATACTAGATGCTATTCAAAACAGAAAACATAGTGAATACATAAATTATCTAAATAAAAAAACAAATAGTTATTCAATTGCAAAAGTCGTATATAAATCTCTCTGTAGTTTTACGTTTCACATATTCATAGAAAAGTTTCTAGTCAGTTAGAGTAACCTTATTAAGGTTTATTTCACTATCTACAAACAATTTGTAAGATGGTTTATTGCTAATTCTACTGAAAAATACCGTATCCTGATCTGGAGATTAATCTCTTTTACTATATTTGTGTTCAATTTCTCAAACAATAGAACAAGAGAAAAGCACTTGCATAGTCCAAAAAACGCTGTGATAAAACATAACAGATATACTTTTCCATCTGACAAAAGTATATCTGTTGATGATAATAGGTTAACGTAATGCTTGAACTACTTTTTCTAAATGAAGTTTTCGTGATGCTTTAAAATAGACAACTGATTTTAATGGAACCTTATTTCTTATATGTGCAATAAGTGGCGCGTGACGATAATAGGAGAAAACTTTTTGAGGGTTCATTCCGTTTCGAATTGCACTTTCCGCAATTTTTCGCCCGTGTTTCCCTATAGTGATGAGTTGATCAATATCTGATTTTGCAACATATTGGCCGATTGAAGCATGAGATCTATTCGAAATATTACCAAGTTCCAACATATCCCCTAGAACGGCTATCTTTGGTCGGTTATTTGCTATTTGTTGTAATACCCCTAAACCTGCTCTCATTGCTGTAGGATTTGCATTCCAAGCATCATTGATAAGAATACGACCTTTTCCAGATAAAACTTGAAGTCGCATTTTTGGTGTTTGGAAGCGAGCTAATCCTCTTTTAATATTTATGGGGGAGATGCCCATGCTTGTCGTAATTCCAATTGCAGCTAATGCGTTGTAAACATTATGTTTACCGTAGGTAGGAAGGAAGAAAGATACCCGTTTCCCTTGCACATTAGCATCAAATGTAATTCCTTTCGAGGAATATTTAATATTTTCCCCACGTACATCCGCAGATGGACCTAGACCAAAGGTGCGGATTTTTGCCTTTGATTTCTTTAAATTTAGCCGCTGTGATCTGGCATCATCTGCATTGATGTATAGAATTCCTCCAGAACGCATTCCTTCGACCAGTTCTTGTTTTGCCTTTACGACTCGGCTGAGTCCGCCTAAACTGCCTGCATGTGCTTCTCCTACATTGGTCACTACGCCGATATGCGGTTTTACGATATTGCATTGGCGCCGAATATTATTGAGGCTTTTCATTCCGATTTCTAAGAGAAGTAGATTGTGATGGTCTTTTAAACGAATTAAATAATTTGGTAAAAACGATAATGTATTAACATTATCTTTATACCAATAAACAAAAACATTAAATTTTCGGATAAATAACTAATGTAAACTGATCGTTACGCTGATGTTCTTCTTTTTTGTATGTACATTTTTCGAGTACGCTTTTTAACAAGGAATTTTTTTGTGCTGGATCATCTAACTGATCGTAAATTTCCAAGACATGTTTCACACGAGGGATGATATCTTTTTTTAATTTTAAGTGTTCTTTTGCTCTGGTTAAATCTTTTGTGATTTTTTGTATCATTGCATTGGTTTCTTCGATTCGTTTCGAAACAAGCTGTGATCGCTCTATGTAGGTGTTTTCTTCATAAATACCACGTTCTAATAAATCATGTAATCGATCTTTTTGGGAATCCAAGTTTTTTAATTCTTGATTCAAATTCATTAACGTTGTTTCTGTTAATTCAATAGTCGTGCTTTCGTGATCTAGCTCGTCGGTTTCATTCCATTTCAGCTGGTATTGTTCTAACCACTGATTGAGTACTGAAATGACTCTCCCCTCTACATGAGAGAATCGAATACTTTTATTTTTGCAATGCTTCCTCTTATAACAGAAGAGGTGAGGCGGTTGCTTTGGAAATGTTTTTAATGTCATAGATGATCCACAGTTTTCACATTCAATAAGTCCAGCCAGTGGGTTTGCTATAGTATTCGATGGTTTGCAGGGGACATGCCGCCTTTTCTTTAATAAATCCTGTGTTTTTTGGTATGTTTTCATTGAAATTAAGGCTGTGTGTTTCCCTTTTACATCAATCCATTCTTCTTTTGACCTTATAATAGAGCCAGATTTCTTATTCTTTGTTTGTGTTGCTTGCGTTTTTTTCCATTGCAGACGTCCTGCGTAGACTGCATTTTTTAGTATATTTCTCACTAAATAGCCATTCCATATTTTTCCCTCATAAGTATGGATACCCTGAGCGTTTAAAAGATCAGCAATTTTACTTGATCCAAGCCGTTGATGTGGATCTTCATTTGTATACCACTCGAACATCATTTTTACAATTGGAGCTGTTGCTTTGTCAGGAATTAAATAACGACCTTTTGAATCCTGTTTCACTTTATAACCATAGGGAGGCCGAGTTGCAATAAAATTCCCTTCCTTGGCAGATCGGATTCGTCCTCCTTGCAGACGACGTGTTATAATCTTTAATTCTTTTCGAGCCATAAAAGCTTCGAATTCCGAATACTCTTCATCCCATTCATCACGGAGATCATAGGTTTTACGTGGTGTAATGATCTTTGTATTGGAATTTCGAAATGTTTCTAAAATCAGACCTTGTTCCCTCATGTTTCCACGACCTAGGCGATCCATATCCATTACCAAAACACCATCATAATTATCTGCTTCGACTTCTTTTAGTAACTTCATCATTTTTGGACGGTGGAGAAGGCTTTCTCCTGACACAATTTCTTGTCTAATCTTAATAATATTTAGGTTATGCTGTTTCGCTACTTCTAGCAGTGCTTTTTTATGCTTTGCGAGCGTTTCACCTTCCCCTCTTGCTTCTGCTTCTATATCGCTCCTAGATTTACGAAGGTAAATGGCTACTCTTTCCATTGGAAAATATCCCACCTTTTGTATAGAAATAATGAGATTGTCCTTGTCATTTCCCTGCATACGATTTACAGAGGTGATCGCCTATGCAAGATCATCAATACAGCAACGTATACCAGATAGGAGGTACAACCATTTATGTTGTTGCTCCACAAATTACAGATGAAGAAAGAAAAGAAAGATTAGAAGAAATAAAGCGACAGATATGGTTGATTTGGATGAATATGATATCTAAACAATAAAGTGATCTTGAAGAAAGATCGCTTTATTGTTATTTTATTTCTTTTGTTCCATATACTTTCCATCCTTTTCAATCAACCTTCGTCATTAACACTACATTCCATTTTAAATACATCAAATATGTGTTTGTCGTGTCAGGTATGTATGTTATTTAAGAAAAATCGTTGTTCAGCTTCATTATTTAACCTATTACTTGTTCTGCATTGGTATTGTATAAGGAAAAATACGCCTCATCTCGGAAATATTTCATATGTAAAATAGCATGTAAAAAAATTTAAAAAATAGTAGTGTAACGCATGTTTTTAATGTACTATAATGTAGAACTTAAACAAATACCAGTAAATTCAACCTGATTTAACCCTAAAAAACTCTTGATACATAAGGTTATATTCGAAAAAATCTGGTATTATATGAATAGGGATGACAATATTGTATTTCCTATATTTGTTGTAATTATTTTAAACCATTATTCCCATCACAACTAGAAAGGAAAACAACCATGAAAACAGTGACCATACTTTGTGAAGCAAATCCTGAAACGGATAAGGAGCACTTCATCCAATTATATAAGGAAGTATTCTTGCCAGAATCTATTAAGATCAACGGGGTTGTGAAAATTCAGTATAGTGAGATTACCCCTGTAGAATCGGATATGTTCCAATACACTATGGGAAAGGATATTTTCTTTAGTATTACAGTCTACTTCCCATCTTCAGAAGCTATTGAAGCTATGATTTCTGATGAGAGAACTGGGGAATTATTACCTGTATTTACCTCTTTAGGTGTAAGCACGCATTGGTTTGTCGGTGTCGAGGATTCTGTAACTAGATATCATTTTTAAAAATAGAAGAAGGTGAAGGTTATACAACAGCATAAGATTGAACCCGTATCAGAGGTTATTAAGAAGCTGTATATTCCTTTTGGTTTTCAAGAATGTAAATTTGGAATAGATGCAGAAAAACATATCAATGACAAGGTGAGATATTTTGGTTTTTTTGACAATACGGAATATGAACAGAAATTTCGATCCTATCGCTGTAGTTGGTTAGTGGCATATTCTTGTCCCAATGCTGGAAAGGAAGAACTATTTATTCTTTCTGACTATAATGCATTGCTTTTCTTACTTGATGATTTGTGTGATACTTCGGAGATCGGGCTAGACTATACTAAACTTAGTCATCGCTTTGATTATTTAGTACAACTGTTAATTGATCGAACCACCTTATCAAGAGATGCTCAAGATCCTATCGCTGAATATTTGTGTGAAATTTGGGGCAGAATTCGCGAATATCAACCAGAAATTGAATGGCAAGAACGATTTATAGATAGAACGAAGGAATATTTTGATTCTTGTGTCTGGGAAGCACGCAATCGACAGTTACGTACAATCCCCAGCCGAGAAGAATATATTCGTAACCGCCATTTTTCAGGTGCTGTATACCCTTTATTGGATTTAGGAGATATAACAGAAAAGATAAACATCCCTATTGAAATTAAAAATCATCCTATTCTGAGAGAAATGACAGATATAACTTCCATGCATATTGCTCTCTGTAATGATCTTTTTTCATATGGAAAAGAGATTCTACAAGAAGAAGTTCATCATAATTTGGTTTTGCACACTGTTCAACAGGATCAAGTAACAGTTGAAGATGCAGTGAACCAAGTAATTGAACGAGTAAATGGAATGGTAGAACGGTTTTTGGATTTAAAGAAAGAACTACCTGTTTTCGGATCAAACATAGATCAAGATGTAAGCAAATTTGTAGATCTTTTACAATCTTGGATTAGAGGACATATTGATTGGGTAGGAGAAAAATCTCAAAGATACATAATAACCAATGGTGCTAACTAAATTTTTCTGCGATTTTTTACATATGTTTGCTCGAAACACAGACTTTTATTTCATATTTAGTAAAATTAACCCCACTACTTGTATTCTGAAGGTGGTAAATTAAATCCACGCTTAAAATAACATATAGACGATCGGCAGTCATACTGGATACTTGAATGCATCTATCTTACCCAATTTTTGAACTTATTTCAGATTTCTATGACAGGATTGCTACCATATTGATCGTATAGTAAGGTGAACCATTCACATGAGTGGTTCTTTTTTCTGTTAAAATTTGAAAGGTTATATGAAGCTAATATTTTATTGTTTAGAGTATATAATGAATAAAGTTTCTGCTCGCATAGGAAACCCGTTATGTTTAATTATATTGGCATGCATGTAGTTCTATTCTTCATTCAGTTATATCACGATGCAACATCATCTGCAGAATCGCGGGAAAGTTCGAAGGTTTTTCGACACGTTTTCTCACCATTATCAGTGCAATGGAGAACGATACTCAACATTCAGATTCGGTGGGGAGAAGTTACTGATTCTCTATAGCCTTATACACGTAGATGAGCTTTTCCTATAAGGATATGGACAGTTTTTTACTTATTTTCCAATACTATTCATCCTGACCATCCATTTTCCTCTAAATGGACTTAATCTGGAGTCTGCCCAAGTGCATACAGGGAAATAGGGAATGTAAACGTATTTAGGTTTCCATCTGTTCGCACCATCTGATAGTGTTGATGCAAGATAGATGCTACCATTGCTGTTGTCGTTGATTTTCCTGCACTCCCAGTTATTCCAATTACTTTTGGATTCATCTGTTTCCAGTTCCACAAAGCCATTTTCCAATATGCAGCATAAGGATCTTTTGTACGAATTATGGCTACACTAGCCGGAACTCCTCTTGCACTCAAGTGGGTGGGGATAACAATAGCAATTGGTCGGACTTTTTGGATTGCAGCAAGCTGTTTTTCCCATTTGCTTTGTTTTGTATATACATAAATTTGATGGGATTTTAACGCACGAAATTTCGCAAAGTTAACTTCATGGACAGGCAAGTTTGGTTTACCTGATAACAACCTACCACGCATAATGCTTGCAGCTTTTCCGAGAGTAGTAGCTCTCACCTTTCTCCCTCCTATGCATCGCTCTTCCTCGTTATCTTATTCGGGTAAGAATAAAGAGGGGATGGGTATGTACCCAAATTGTTGAGAAAGTTTAACAATGCACAATGGAAAAGAATGCTGACAGATGGTAAGATAGATATCGGTTGTAGATGAAGAGAGGAGGATTCTTGATGAATGGATCCCAATTTTTTCAACTTTTTTTGTATGCAAGTAACTGGGATATAGTTTTAAATTTGGTTTTCATTGCAATTGCATTGGTATATATCTTGTTAACAGGTCCATTGGTGAAATATATTCCTGGTGCTACGAAAGTCAAAGGAATTCACCGGCTTTCCTTTATTTTAGGACTTTTGTTTTTTTACTTTGCTGAAGGAAGTCCAATCAGTTTGTTATCTCACGAATTATTTAGCATGCACATGACGCAAATGACTATCATGTACATAGTTATGCCTCCGCTTTTATTATTGGGGATACCAGGTTGGTTTGTTCGTCCTTTGTTTAAAATAAAATTATTTCGTGGTTTGCTAACCTTTTTTACAAGACCACTCATCATTTTGTTTGTTTTTAATGGACTTCTTTCTATATACCATGTACCTGCTGTATTTAATTTCATTATGGAAAGCCATTTGTATCATAATATCTCCCATACCATATTACTCCTTGCTGCTCTGTGTATGTGGTGGCCAGTTATTTGTCCGGTACAAGAATTGGATAAAGTGAAGCCATTGCATAAGTTAGGCTATATTTTTGCGAATGGTGTTTTATTAACTCCTGCATGTGCTTTAATCATGTTTGCGGATGCCACTATTTACCCAATGTATAGCCAAGTATCTACCTTTTCCATCATGACGCCGCTCCAAGATCAGCAAACTGGTGGAGTTATTATGAAAATTACGCAAGAAGTCGTTTATATTACAGCAATTGCTCTTGTATTTTCTCGGTGGTTTAAAATTCAACGAGAACAAGATGAAAAAGAATTATTAGAATGGAAAAAAAGTCAGTTAGCGACAGATAAACCATAAGGAGAGAAAGCTTTGAAAAAAAGATGGCTCATTATTCCCATTGCATCTCTGTTTCTAGTGCTTTCAGCATGTAACACATCGTCAAATAAATCAGGGGATCAACAGCAAAAGTCTAGTCCTCAGCTATCTGCGGAAGAAACTCTTTTCCAAAATCACTGTGCTACGTGTCATGGCGGAAATCTAGAAGGAGCATTCGGTCCAGCTTTGCAACAAACTGGAAAGAAATATTCCAAAGAACAGATCTTAGAAATTATAAAAAACGGAAAGGGAAGTATGCCTTCTCAATCATTTATCCCTGAAGCGGATCAAGAAAAATTAGCAACATGGCTCTCCGATAAAAAGTAGACACTAATCGTGTCTGCTTTTTATTTTTTCACCAATTAGGTATAGGTGAATACCCTATCCAATAGGGAGGGAAAATCGATGAAAGGGCTTATCTTAGCTGGTGGAACTGGTTCTAGACTTTATCCACTAACGAAAATCACAAATAAACATTTACTACCAGTAGGACGATATCCAATGATTTATCATCCTATTTTCAAATTAGTAGAAGCAGGTATTTGTGATATTTTAATTGTAACTGGGAAGGAACATATGGGAGATGTCGTTCGTTTGTTGGGTAGCGGGAAAGATTTTGGTGCGCGATTTACTTACCGGGTACAAGAAGAAGCAGGAGGTATTGCACAAGCACTTCATCTTGCCAAAGACTTTGTCGGAGAGGATTCCATGATAGTGTTATTAGGAGACAATATTTTTATGGATCCTATCCATTCGTATATAGAGAGCTATCAGGAGCAGAAAAATGGTGCGAAAATTCTGTTAAAAACAGTAGATGATCCTCAACGTTTTGGTGTGGCGGAAGTAGATGGAAGTAAGATTATTTCTATTGAAGAAAAGCCACTCCGTCCCAAGAGCAATCATTGTGTAACCGGAATTTATTTTTACGATCACACCGTTTTTTCTATTATCGAGAGACTTGCCCCTTCTACTCGAGGGGAATATGAGATTACAGATGTTAATAATCATTATATTAGCCAGCAGCAGCTGACTTATGATTTTCTTACAGGTTGGTGGACGGATGCTGGGACACCAGAAACGTGGTTAAAAGCGAATATGCTTTCTTTTGATGAGGAGGTTATATGGAAAAAATCCTTGTAACAGGCGGATCGGGGTTTATTGGGAGCCACTATTTGAAAAGATTGCTTCAGACGGATGAAATGTTTGAGGTGGTCAATGTAGATCTGTTAACCTACGCATCCAATCCTGCAAATACAAATTCTTTTGAAAAAGATAAGCGCTATGCTTTCCGTAAATTAGATATTGCAGATACATCTAGTATTATTTCTCTTTTTGAGAATCATCATTTTACACAAGTTGTCCATTTTGCTGCGGAGTCTCATGTGGATCGAAGTATCCAGAGTGCAGAACCTTTTATCCATACTAATATAGCCGGCACTTACACGTTGCTTCAATCAGCGAGGAAGTTTCAAGTAAAACGGTTTATTCAGATTTCAACAGATGAAGTATATGGAAGCTTTCCAGTTGGCAGAGCAGAAGAAAATACTCCATTAAATCCGCAGAACCCCTACGCAGCTAGTAAAGCTTCCGCAGATTTATTATGTCAATCATTTGCCAATACGTATGACTTTCCGGTTATTATTACGCGTTGTACGAATAATTATGGTCCCCATCAACATAGGGAAAAATTTATTCCAAGTATTATTACAGCATGCTTGCAAAATAAACCCGTTGCAATTTATGGTGACGGCTTACAAGAGCGTGACTGGCTGCACGTGGCGGATCATTGTGAAGCGATTGAACTAATTCGTAGAAAGGGAAAGCTGCAAGAAATCTACCATATTGGAGCAGAATGCACCATTTCCAACAGAGAAGTAGCAAATCGAGTCTTATCTTTGATGAAAAGGGATAAAGAGCAGATCACCTATGTAGCTGATCGACTAGGTCACGATGTTAGATATTCATTAAACACAGCCAAAATTCAAACTGAATTGGGATGGAAACCTAAGATTTCTTTCACCGATGGTATAGAAAAAGTGGTGGATTGGTACAAAAATCAATGGGAGAGCTGTTTGTGAAAATTGCGGTAAATGGGGCAGGAGGACAGTTAGGTAGAGATGTGGTCAAAGCTTGTTGGAAGTCTGGTCATTACGTGTATGCTTTTGATAAAAATAAATGGGATATTACACACCCAAGTCATTCGAAAAAGTGGCTGGAATACATACAGCCACATGTGTTGATTCACTGTGCAGCTTATACCAAGGTAGATGAAGCTGAGAAAAACCCATCCCTATCTTATGCTATTAATGCTATAGCTTTGGAAGAGATTGCAAAAACTTGCAATAACCTATCGATCAAATTGATCTACATTAGTACGGATTATGTTTTTGATGGGGTAAAAAGTTCAGGATATGTGGAAGATGATGAGACAAATCCATTAAATCAATATGGGAGAAGCAAGTTAGAAGGAGAGCAGAAGGTTGCGAAGTGGTGTCCAAATTCCCTCGTTTTACGCACATCCTGGCTTTTTGGTGTACATGGTCATAATTTTGTTCGTGCTATTCTCCAAAAAGCAAAGCAAAAAGAGCATTTACGTGTTGTAAGTGACCAGATTGGGTGTCCAACTTTCACCAGACATCTTGCTTATAAAATCGTTTCCTTGTTAGAAACGGATGACCAAGGGATTAGACATACCGCTGGAAGTGGCTCTTGTTCCTGGTATCAATTTGCTAAGGAGATTTGTGAGCTCTCATCTCTAGATGTTTCTATTCAGCCTATCTACACAAAAGATTTAGCTCTACCAGCAATCCGCCCAGCAAATAGTGTTCTTTTATCAACGAAAACTTCCCCTTTGCCATCCTGGCAATCAGGGTTAAAAGAGTATTTGAAATTGGTAGGTGAACCGAAATGATTGAGGGAGTAGTATATAAAAAACTATTGAAACATCCAGATGACAGAGGATCATTTATGGAGATTCTTCGTGATGATGATGGATTACTTCGCAGGTTTGGGCAAGCTTCTTACTCGATGTCCTATCCCAATGTGATAAAAGCTTTTCATTATCACAAGAAGCAAGATGATATTTGGTTTTTCCCAAAAGGCAATGCCCAAGTTGTTTTACATGATATGCGTGAAGGGTCTCCCACATATAAAGAAACACAAGTGTTTTATATGGGCGAAGAGAACCAATCCATTTTGCTGATACCAGTAGGAGTAGCACATGGGTACCGCGTACTAGGTCAAGAACCTGCGATCATCATCTATTTTACAACAGAATCTTATCAGGCTAGTGATCCAGATGAGTTTCGTATCTCTTACGACGATCCCGAGATAGGATTCAATTGGGAAACGAAGTTTAGATAAATTTATACAGATTTTCGTATGCTCTAGCAACTCGGTTGTCTAGAACAAAGATGAGGGTCATCCCATAGATGGCTCTTTTTGATTTAACATTTTTAGTGGATATAATCTATTAAGAGGTGTAGTGGGGATTTAGTTGTAAAATTGATACCGAAACTGTTGCCCAAGTAGTTGGATTTTAGCCATTGGTTAATGTCTTTCATGTCTTCCTTGGTTTCAGAGCGAAAACCAAAAAGGAACGAATATTCGCTCGATGATTTTTTATTGTCTGCCTTCCCATGAATATTCTTGAAAGGTTTCTGCTGGCAAATTCACTTGCTGAGCAATATATCTGAGCACCACTTTCAGAACATCTTCTGCACCCTTTGGAAACTGATGGTGATAATGAAAATATTTTAGCAAAACCGCAAAGCCTAACTGAGTCTGATGCGTCTTGAATTGGACTAATACCGTTCCCTCTCTAACAGAGTGAATTGTTCGAAGCTCATGCTACTGTCAATGTTGTTTCAATCGTAATGTCAATCGTGTCGGTATTCACTTGTTTTAGTATAATGAGTGGTGATTTCCCAGGCAGTGAAAAAACTAAAAATACCTAAGTTTCCAACTCCATTTTAAAAAACGGAACTTACAATTATCATCTTTACAGATTCTCAATTGGATAAATAATCTCCATTAATACGATTTGACCAGAAAACTTTAATCAGTAATCTAAGATTGCATGAAGATGTCCATTTGGCCTAAAAATCAAAAAGAGTCATCGATTGGACGACTCTAATCTATAATACTTTCCTTATTATTGCGGTAATTTACATTATTTATCATAATTCCCTAAATTTTATATAGTAATCAATCTAGGAGGTTGTTTTTTAAGGAGTCTCTATTAAAAGCTATTCACGCCGTAGGTAGCCGGGATCTTGATTTTAAGCTTTTGAAGTGCCGTGATAAACGCCTTGTGGTCATCAGGCATATGACCCTCTAGCTCCTCGATTGCCCAGTCAATGTTGAGATTGACATCATCCCCGCCATTCTTCAGGCTTCTCTCAGCTGTATCCAGATACACATCTGCCTTTAGAGTGTAACTGTGATGATCCTTACGGATCTTCTTCAGTTCCTGGAGATGGTTATTGTATGGATTTTTCGCCATTATAACTCCCTGTTAATCGGCATAGTCTTTCTATACATTTATTAAAAAATATAGTAATGTCAATACTTATTGGAGGGTAAATCACGAAAATCTATATACAAGGATGCGACAAGCAGTTTCGATTACATTTTGATCCTGGTCAGCAGTTGAGTTTGTTTTGATCTGTCTGTTATCGTATTAAATCTGAATTTCTGATAAAATAGAAATGTTCCTATTCATTCAAAAAAGATTTTGGAGATAAATTGGCAGTTGGAACAACACATGTTGGTAGCCTTATGATGAATGGTAAGCGTTACGATTTCACTGTCATTGTAGGTCCGAAACTCAAAGGTAAGCGGACGATTGCAATTGATCATTTAAACGAAATCGCCCGCCCTAATTTGTTAAGAATGATGTCTTGGCAAATTGAATTAGAGCACAGTTATTTCTTTAGCGTAGGAAAAAACTATAAATTTATTAATTGTTATCTACCTAAGAGAGGATTGGGAAACATTACTGTCAACTTATTCAGAGAATGGCTATGACAACATGTGGCAGTCTTTATTTACTTGTTACGAATTATTTAGAAAATACTCTAAATCTGTAGCAGAAAGTCTTGGATATAAGTATCCAGATTATGATGAGGTCATCACCAAATATACTGCAAATATTTATAATTAACCCATTGAAGTATATTCAAAGTTATCTATTACTGAAGTACAATTGGAATGATCAGTTCCAATTTATATTAAAGTTTGGAGAATAGAACATGCATAAAATGTTGAAATATATTGAATGTATAAGCCATCTATATCCAGATTTGATTTTGTCAAAAATTGAACCGATATCAACAGGACAAAACAATGATATTTTACTCATAAACTCTAACTTGATCTTTCGTTTTCCCAAATATAGGTCAGGCATCAAACAACTTAAAATCGAAGTCGAAAAGCTGGATATGATTAGAGAACGAGTCTCGTTATCGATTCCTAACCCAATCTATCGGAATATGCATCAGAACAAGGCAGAATGTGTTTTTATGGGTTATCCTAAAATAGAGGGAGAACCACTGACAGACCGTATTTTTAATGAAATTGACAAAATTAATATTTATTGGGAGTTGGCCAAACAACTAACCGATTTTCTCAAAGAACTCCATAGTATTCCAGTTGATGTGGAAAACAACCAAGAGATGGGGAAAATGATTTATACAGAATGGTCCGATCTTTATAAACAAATCAAAGAGAAGTTATTTCCATATATGAGTAAAAAAGGGATATATCGAACAGAAGAACATTTTAAAGAGTTTTTGGGAAATAAGGCTCATTTTGATATTCATCCTGTCTGGATTCATGGCGATTTTGGCACATCAAACATTTTGTATAACTCGAAGAGACAAAGGCTTAGTGGTATTATAGATTTCAGTTCTTTTGATCTAGGCGATCCGGCAGTTGATTATGCAGCACTTCTAGCTTCCTATGGAAATCATTTTTTTCATATATTGCAAGATGTGGAGCCAGATGTCGCGTTATTTGTCGACCGGGTTCATTTTTATCATGGTACATTTGCACTTCAAGAAGCCCTATTTGGGTTAGAGAACAATGATCCTGAAGCATTTCGTAGCGGTATGGAAAGTTTCTGGTAAAAATCTTGAAATTTATAACAAAGGATCAAGATGAGTATGACCGGATGATTCATGATTTCCCCATATAAGCAAAAGACCGATTTTGGATTGGATCGGTCTCCTTTCTATTTAATGGTTAGATGATACCAAAATCGATGGATGCTCCTTTTGTCCCATCATGGAACGATTATGACCAACAACACCAATCAGATCGAAACGCCGAAGCCCTCCAACAATCAGGCTGGTGCAGGGACGCTTCTTCTGGAGCTCCCCCAGATACCGTGCCCTCTGATGGGCAGCTGCCTCTGTGGGGCGAGGCCTGGTGGCGACTGTGACGGTAATGGGACCGGATGCCCGTAACCCCTTAGCTCCTTAACGGAGCAATGACCGATTGGGTCTATCTTAGATGGATCCAATCGGTCACTCATTTTTAAAGAAAGATACTAGTCCATCAGATAGATTCCATTATATGGTTTTGTCCCTCAGTCGTAAGTTGCTGGTTCTAGGCCTAATAGGGCAAATTTGTCACTCTAGCTTATATTTGTATTTTTTATTGGTTCTTCTACTTTGCCTGATGAGGTTGCGGAAAGGGAACTACGCAGTTTGATACAAGACTAGAACAGTGTTTTTACCTATCGCTGTTCCTTTTTTTATGGCCGTTTTTGAAGTTACCTCGGATTACCTCCTTTTTATGAAAAATCACTTGATCTAGAGTTAACTCAAGATAATACACTAAAATACATCACAGAAAAGAGGTGCAGATATATGTTACATGTAGAAGGTAAAGTAATAATTTTAACTGGTGCTTCTAGTGGTATTGGTGAGGCAACCGCTAGACTTTTGGCTCAAAATGGCGCTAAGGTGATTCTGGCAGCTAGAAGAGAAGAACGATTGCTTTATCTTCAAAGAGAATTACAACAAAGAGGGCGGATAGTGGAATACAAAGTCACTAATGTTTCATCTCAAAGCGAAGTAGAAGATTTAGTCATGTATACGATCGAAAAATTCGGACACGTAGATGTTTTGATTAATAACGCAGGAATCATGCCACTTTCATATTTACATGAAAGAAAAGTCTCTGAATGGGACCAGATGATAGATGTAAATATGAAAGGAATTCTATATGGAATTGATTCAGTACTTCCCCATATGCGAAAACAGAAAAAAGGTCATATTATAAATGTTTCTTCTGTTACAGGTCATATTGTCCATAAGACATGGGCAGTTTATTCCGGGACAAAGTTCGCAGTCAGAGCGATTACAGAGGCACTCAGGCAAGAGGAGGTGAAAAACAACATACGTACTACTATCATTTGCCCTGGAGGCGTGAAGACGGAATTAGCCAATACTATATCAACAGAATCGATCAAGAAAGAAATAGATGATAGTATGGATATAGCACTGTCTCCAAATGCAATAGCAAATGGAATACTCTATGCTCTGTCTCAACCAGAAGAAATAGCAGTAAATGAAATAATTATCAGACCAACACGACAGGAGTTATGAGGTCATGGGATATACAATCGGAGAGATTGCCGAGACTACCGGATTATCCATCCACACATTACGTTACTATGAAAATGAAGGTATTATGCCTTCTGTTAAACGAAATGGCAGTGGAATTCGAATCTATGAGAAGACAGACTTGGAGGTTCTCCAATTTATATGTTGCCTCAAAGAAACAGGTATGCCTGTAATAGACATTAAGAAGTTTGTAAATCTCCTTGTACAAGGTGATCATACCATAGAGCATCGAATAGACTTATTACTAAAGCAAAAGGAAAACGTTCAATCTCAAGTAAATCAATTGATGTCTTATATTCAGATGTTGGATAGGAAAGTACAGCTTTATAAGACAATATTAGCAAACAAAAACGAGTGTCAGGAGTAATTAAGGGACCAGGGAATTACCCAAAACCAGCATACGGCGACGGATTCGAGGAAACCAGAAGTATGGATGGCTGCAAACAACGCAACGACTCGATCGTTCATAGGAGCATCCTTGCGGGGTTCAGTAAATCATATTGGATCTAGTTCGACTATGACACTTACAGTATGGTAGGATGGGAGGTTGTTTTTCGACAAGGTCAGGGTGGCTGTTCTAGTCTGTTTAATTCCATTATGACTAAGTTGATCCTCAGTCGCTGTTAAGGGTTCTATCGTTATTTTTCCAGCTTCGGAAAAAGGGAGCGACCCGGAACACAATGGTGTTTCGGGTCTGTTTGTTAGCTAGTCGAAGCAAGTACCATTTCAACGTCGAAATATCTCCTAGGTTTCCGGCTTAAAGAAGAGGGTTACCTTCCGATTTCTGCTGACATCAGTAGGGTTTTCATCTGTAGAGTGAGTACTCAACGTTATTCTCTTTCTCTCAAGATTTAGTACCTCCACCACATCTGCTTCATTCTCATCATGTTGCAAGAGAAATTCATATTCCAAAACTTCTATGTTATGATCATTTGATAGCGAGTAAAATGTGGGTGAGAAGATGGATAATTGGATTCAAAAACTAGTTGATCAGCATGATATAAATCTAGACAAGAAAAAGTTAACACAGAAGCAAAGAAATATTTTAGAGTCGGCCATTCAACTATTTGCTGAGAAAGGCTATAACGGAACAACCACCAACGAAATTGCAAAGCTAGCCGGAGTAGCTGAAGCCACTATTTTTAAACATTATCGTTCCAAGAAAGGACTACTTTTGCGTTTAGTAATTCCAGCTATTGCAAAGTTTGCAAGTCCCTTTATATTGAATCCGTTGGTTCAAATCTTGGAACAAGATAAACCTATTGAAGTAATTCTGGAAGAATTAATACAAGATAGAGTCACATTAGTGGAGAACAATTGGAGAACGATACGTATTGTTATTGTAGAGAGTTTGTTCCATTCTGATTTGAGAGAAGCCCTCCAAGAAATGATTGCAAATCGTGTAATTGCAAACGTGGAACAGAAAGTGAATCGTTTAAAAGAGCAGGGGAAACTAAGGAGAGATTTACCAAATCGTATACTATTAAGAGGCATTATATCTCAAGTATTTGGCTTCTTGATAGCTAAAAACGTACTTTCTGAGTCATTGAGTGCAGGTGGAGAGCTGGAAGAATTAAAATGGACAGTGGAAATGATGCTACATGGTATAAAAGGAGAACCTGAGTAAAAAATTGTCCAACTCAGGTTCTTTTTCATCTTCTTCATTATTTTTAGTAGAGAAATACATACACGAAACATATTCGTCTTAAAGGAAGTATTCTTTCCTTGTTGCTTCATTTTCTACGACAACTGGAAATGCTCATCGTCATAAGAAACCTGAATGCTCCATTCAACTTCAAAAACCAATTTGGACTAAGTTACTACTATTATTAGAAATTGAACTTATGTGTAGTTGTTTGTAAAATAGATGATGTGATAATTGATCCTATCCAAGTTTGAGGGAGTCATGAAAGCATTTCATGAAGTCAGATTCCCCACCATGATTCCTAATTTATTCAAACTAGTAAATAATGATATGTTTTGAAGGTATTTCATTCTACAAGCAATAGTGATACGCTATGATATGGTTATAGTGGAGACAGAAAGGTGTTTGACTACCTTAAAGTGACTCCTACATCTTTTCTGCAAATTTCACAGTAAAAGGTTGGTAAAAATGAGCAACAGAGAAACGAAAACAGATGTGATTTTAATTGGTGCGGGAATCATGAGTGCGACTTTGGGGACACTTTTGAAAGAACTGGTACCGGAATGGAAAATTACAGTGTTTGAGAAGCTGCCAAACGCAGGACAGGAGAGCTCTAACGAATGGAATAATGCGGGGACCGGACATGCGGCACTGTGTGAGCTTAATTATACGGTAGAAAAATCGGATGGATCTGTAGATATTAGTAAAGCGATAAAAATAAATGAACAGTTTCAGCTTTCCATGCAGTTTTGGTCTTATCTTGTTAATAGGAAGCTGATACATAATCCACATGATTTTATCATGCCATTACCTCATATGAGTTTTGTACAGGGGGAACAAAATGTAGCGTTTTTAAAGAAACGTTTTGAAGCGCTGTCAAACCACCCGCAGTACCAAGATATGGAATTTTCTGATGATCCAGAAAAACTGATGAAATGGATTCCCCTTATCATGCAAGGTCGTGCATCAAATGAACCTATAGCAGCAACAAAAATAGACTCTGGAACAGATGTTAACTTTGGTGCTTTAACACGTATGTTATTTGATCACTTAGGGAATAAAAATGTCGATATTCACTACAAACATAGTGTGAATAATATTAAACGTGGAAACGACGGATTGTGGGAATTAAAAGTACGGGATCTCGATAGTGGAGATATGGAACATCATACTGCAAAGTTCGTTTTTATAGGAGGAGGGGGAGGAAGCCTTCATTTACTACAAAAATCCGGCATTCCAGAAGGAAAGCATATCGGAGGATTTCCAGTAAGTGGAATATTTATGGTTTGCAATAATCCAGATGTGACTGCACAACATCATGCAAAAGTATATGGAAAAGCTAAGGTTGGTGCTCCACCAATGTCTGTTCCTCATCTGGACACCAGATATATCGAAAATAAAAAATCGTTACTATTTGGGCCATTTGCTGGTTTCTCACCAAAGTTTTTAAAAGAAGGTTCCATGTTCGACTTAGTAACTTCCATAAAACCAAATAATGTCCTAACGATGTTGGCGGCAGGTGCAAAAGAGATGTCACTGACGAAATACCTGATTCAACAGGTGATGTTATCAAAAGAACAGCGAATGGAAGAGTTGCGTGAGTTTATCCCAAACGCAAAAAGTGAGGATTGGGATTTAGTAGTAGCAGGCCAACGTGTACAAGTTATCAAAGATACTGCTAGTGGAAAGGGAACGCTTCAATTCGGTACGGAAGTCATTACTGCCGCTGATGGATCGATTGCAGCATTACTAGGTGCTTCTCCTGGTGCTTCTACGGCCGTTCACGTAATGCTTGAAGTCATCAAAAGATGTTTCCCATACCAGATGAAAGAGTGGGAACCAAAAATCAAAGAAATGATTCCCTCTTATGGCGTTCCTCTACTGGAAAATCCATCGCTTCTAAATGAGATTCATAATTTAACTGCGCAAACGCTAGGTCTAAGCGGAAAAGCAGCTGGTTTTTAGCTATTGTCGATACAAAAACCAAGGTATGAAATGAAAAGTAACATTTTATTAGTTTGGCGCATGAAGACCATGATTTTTTATTTTAGTCAGCGGTCTGAATGCGCCTTTGTCATTTGGAAACTTTCACTTTACTTACTAAAAAAATCTTCCCCTTTAAAATTTAAAATTATCAGGGTCTTGTCCTGCTCTAAGATTTTCATTAAGACCATTAATAGCAATCATTTCTTCATCTGTTAATACAAAATCAAAGATATTTGCATTCTCCCTAAGTCTTTCCACCTTAGTAGTTTTAGGAATAGTGATTACTTCATTTTGTAAATCCCAACGTAAAATAACTTGGGCAACTGTTTTAGCATGTTTCTGTGCAATCTCTATTAATACTGGATTATCTTGAAGTCTTCCTCTCATTAATGGAGACCAAGCCTCTAATTGGATATTTTCTTGTTTGCAAAAAGTACGTAAGTCGTTTTGCGTTAATTTTGGGTGATATTCTACTTGGTTAACCATCGGTATTACATTTGCATCTTTCATGATATCTTTCAAGTGATGGATTTGAAAATTACTAACCCCAATCGCTTTTATTTTTTTCTCTTTGTATAAAGTCTCAAGTGCTTTCCAGGTATCTTTATAAAGATTGGGAACAGGCCAATGGATCAAATATAGGTCCAGATAATCTAATTGCAAACGATTTAAACTATCATGAAATGCTTTTAAAGTAGAATCATATCCTTGGTCTGTGTTCCAAACCTTCGATGTAATAAAAAGATCTTCTCGTGGAATAGAAGAGGCGTGAATAGCTTTACCCAATCCTTGTTCGTTTTGATATAAAGCAGCAGTATCAAAACTGCGATAACCAAACTCTAGTGCTTTTTGAACCGTAGTGATCATTTCTTTTCCTTCCGGGATTTTGTATACACCTAATCCAAACCAAGGCATTTTGACACCATTAGCCAATGTGGTAGTGGAGTGGATATTATTTATCATGATTAAAAGACCTCCATTATCAATATAGTTAATTGTATTACTTCTGTAATAACCTATCAGATGCCTTTCTTTCTATTATGGGTAATAAAAGCAAAAAAGAACCTGATCTAATCTAGGTCCAGCGTTACAACAGATTCTTTTTTACGTATTTTCCATGGGATCTCTGCTAATATAATACCAATGATGATAGATGAGCAGCCAATGAGTTCTATCCCGGAAAGTGTAATCTCATTAACTAAATAATCCCCTAAGGCTGCAAATACTGGTTCTAATGTGAAAATGATTGCAACCCGAGCGGAAGAAATCTGCTTCTGTACAAGGGTTTGACCAACAAACGCAAAAACAGTAGCAAATGCAGACGTCACTAGCACTGCTGTCCAAACGGTTGGTCTAAGTAAAACTGTCGGGTGAAAGGATTCATAAAAAGCAGCTAGAATCCCGCTACACACCGTTACTGTGAGTAGTTGCCATATCACAAAGGGATAAGTAGCTAATTTTTTGGTATACTGTCCTGTTAATGCAATTTGAATCGCAAATGCTACAGCGCATCCCAGAGCAAGGATATCCCCGAGATTCATCCCCACAATGGAACCAGACAGAAAGTATAGTCCAATAACAGAACACAAAATCCCTATTAAAGTCGGAAATTTTATGCGTTGTTGAAAAAATAATAGTGTGACAAAGGGAACAAAAGCAACATTCATTCCTGTAAAGAAACCGGATTTTCCTGATGTTGTATAAAGAAGGCTAAACGTTTGCAAACCGAATCCTAGAAAAAGAAAAAAACCGATTCCTATTCCACTTAGGATAGCAGCTTTGTTCCAGACATTTTGTTTTATGAAAAGTTTATTAACCAGCCACAACAGAAGAAAGGCTACAAAAAAACGGATAGCTAAAAAAGAATAGGGAGGTAGGTCTTTGATAGCATCCTGTACTACGACAAATGTGATCCCCCATACAAAACTAATGGAGATAAGTACAATTTCTGGTAGAAAGCGTTTGGACATCTGGCCACCTCCTTTTTTCAAAAACCCCTATAAGAATACCACATAAACTAAGGGATTCGTAGATTTTAAGAATGATGTTTTTATAAATGACTATAAAACGCTATAGAGAAGGAGTGATCTGATATCCTTTTTGACAATAATAAGGAATCACATTGTTGAAAAAAGAGGAAATGACCACAACAAGAAACTTTCATCCTTTGAAAAAATCATAATCGTAAGGATGTTATAAATGTTTCATTACAAACATGGTATGATGAAATATGTAAATTATCTTTTTTTATCGCGTTAAAATGGCAAGCAATAATCTTTAGTTGAGGATAATGAAACGTAGAAGGAAAAAAGTAAATGAAAGGAGCTTTAATATGAACACATTATTAATCAATACAATAGGGACAGAAGTTGTTCTGTTGATTTCCATTTTTCTTTTACACCTGTCAAGCAAGAAAGACAAAAAAGCTATTATCATTCATTCCCTCCTTTTTATAATAGGTGGAATTCCTCTTATATATCTTGCTATTGATCATTCAACAAATGATTATAGCGATGCAAATATTGGATTAGGCCTTATTTTTATATATACTTGGATTTTTAGTCTAGTAACCATTGTTGTTGGTATAATAAAACTTATGTTGAAAAAGAAAAAATCATCTTAAAATGCACCCTCTTTGTTTTATCTGTGACAATTTGTACATCGCAGTCTTAACAATGAAATAATAATTCATCTTTCATCTGGCTTATATTGTTTTTATCCTTAAAATAAAACGGTAGAATATAATTGTAGATTCTGTGCTGGAATTAATGTGATGAGGAAAAAACCTGAGTGAAGCTTATGTTCATTCAGGTTTTTTTCGAATATGCTAGGAGAAAAGATTAAAAAGGAAGAAAGGTATGCCTAGTAAAGATTATCTCTATCCAATCGAATATACACTTGAGCTAATTGGTGGTAAATGGAAAACAATGATTTTATTTGTTCTCATGGAAGAAGGGACGAAACGATTTGGTGAATTACGAAGCATAATAAGTGGTATTACACAAGGTGTATTGACTACTCAATTGCGTGAGTTAGAGAAACATGGTCTAATTAATCGAAAAATTTATCCTACTGTACCTCCAAAGGTAGAATATTCGCTCACACGATTTGGCCAATCCTTATATCCCGTATTAAAAGGAATGTGTACTTGGGGCAGTGAACATTTAAATAATAAGAAGAATGATTTATCGGATTAGAATTTCCCTTGATTCATATATGTGTTTTTTGTATCGAACTGCTTCCTTTTGGAGATATTCTGTACTCCCTTTATTTGCATTGTAAGTAACAAAAGCAGGAAGAAATGTTCCATTACAACGCATAATTGTTGTTTGAATTGGTTTTAATAATTCGCTGATAGAGAACCAGTTGTACCCTCCTGAACGGTATTGGTTCTCTGTCCCTCCTGTTGTAGTAGCGATGAGAAACTCTTTACCTTTTAAATTTTCTCCACTAGGACCAAAAGCCCAACCAAAGGTGAATACATCATCAAACCATTTCTTTAAAAGCGGAGGGCAGCTATACCAATAAAAAGGAAATTGAAACACAATGCGGTCATATTCCAAAAGCAAGCGTTGTTCTTTTTCTACATCTATGATCCAAGTAGGATACTCTTGATAAAGATCTCGAATCCATATATTTGATTCTTGGGAAATTTCAGTAGTTAATATATGGTTAGCACGAGAATCTCTTCGGTTTGGATGTGCTAGGATCACCATTATTTTCATTTTCTTCATCCTCTAACAAGTTGATTTACTTACTTCTTTCATGAGTATGGCATGTTAAAAGGTGGAGGAAAAGTACTTAGTTAGTTCTGAGTAAGTATGTTGGATCGTACTATTGAGAGATAGAAAGGCTCTATAGCTTTTTGTAATACAAGGAAAATAATGCGACTTTGGTTATATGCTACAATGCACATACATTAGGCAGAAAATGAAAAAAGACAAATAAATTTTTGGATGGTAGATTATCCATCAAGATGAAGTTAAATATTTTTCCTTAATTCACAATGGAAAGAGATGATTTTTTTGAAGATAAGAAATATCTGCTCTAGCGATTATCAATCTGTTATATCTGTCGTAAATGATTGGTGGGATGGTCGAGATATGGCAAAGTTGTTACCGAAGCTATTTTTCGATCACTTTTCTAGTACGAGCTACATTCTAGAAGAACATGGACAAATAGCAGGATTTTTGATCGGATTTATATCTCAAAGTAGAGATAAAGAAGCTTATATTCATTTTGTAGGTATACATCCAAAATACCGCAAACAGGGACTCGGCCGTCTCCTTTATGAACAATTTTTTGATGAAGTCAAGAAAAGGGGAGTGAAAATGGTTCGCTGTGTAACTTCTCCAGTGAACAAAACTTCCATCGCTTATCATAAAAAAATGGGGTTTTCGATCGAAGAAGGGGATCTGTGTGTGGATGGAATTTCTTTTCATTCTGATTATGATGGACAAGGGGGAGATAGAGTTTTATTTGTAAAATCGTTGGTATAAGATGATTGTGGAGTTGAATTACTAATCGATAGAAAATATTCTAGATAGCGAATAGTTTAACCTATTACATTTTTTTCTCATCCCTGTTAAACTAAAGGAGTAATGTTCAAAAAACAATCTGCCTTGGAGAATCGTATGTACATTCTTCATCTGCCTCAGGGTGAAACCAAAGAAGGATACATCCAAAGAACGCTAAAAGAAGCGAAAAATCTGAAAAACCAAAAGCTTAGGAAGGCACTGGAAGACGAAATGTCAGTCATTCAGAATTCACGTACAAAAATCTGTGATGGTTCATGTGGTTATCCCCATTCTGGGACGCATGAATATACACTTTTCTAAGCAGAAAAGCCCCAAGTAATCCTTTTACTTGGGGCCACAATTTTATGTTGCTTTTTATATTTTTTCTTTTGATCTACTCGTAATCCAAACTGCCACAACTAGAATTAGCATGAGAAGATGGATATGCATGCAGTTTATTTACTCTTGTAAGGAAGGGATATTCTTGTCCCATAAATTTGATCGTCAGATAAATATATTAAGGTAGCTGCGATGAAAAAGCAGGCACACAATGGTATTTTTGAACTCAGCTTCAAGATCAAAAAGCCAATACAACTAACAATAATTTAGCTACTACATTCCCTAATACCAGTTGATTCGTCTCTATCGATGGTGTCATTCCCATATAAAAGATCAATAGTTCGGCACCTGCTCGTAAAAACAATACAGCCAGTCGATTGAGTGGAAAGGATATAACTTTTTTCTTCGATCGATTTTATAAAGCGGATAAACGAAATCTGAAAAGAGTACAGGATTGGGACTGTCGATCGCAAAAAGCTTGATGTTAAAAATGGGTGGAAATCTTACTGCTGAACTAAAAGGGAATGAATTATCCATGATTTGCGAATGGAAAAGGTAATGCCCTTCATGAAAGGCACTACCTTTTCCTACATTTCTTGGGTTTTGATTTAACTGTCATGGTTTTTTTGCATCGTTTAGCCTTCTGTTTTGAAATGAGAGTAGAGTGCATGTTTTATTGGTTTTATAATGGTTGCAAATAGTATCATCAAGATACTGCCATACAGCGCTAGTTCCATATCGTGCTGGGTATCCCATTGATCCCCCTGTATCCCAATAAACTTCGCCCCTTCCTCAGGAGCAACAATCATGGTCACCCACATTTCAATCAATTCGTATAAAGCTCCCGCAGAAAAGACCGTAAGAATAGAAACAAATGCATACATTTTCAAGGGTAAATTTAAAAATTGCTGATACCATTCTTTTATAGGAACTACCATTAGTAGCCCAAAGGAGAAATGAACAACACGATCATAATATGCACGATCCAATTCAAACCACTGTTTTAACCATGGGTCAATCGGTGTTTGGTATGAATAATGAGATCCAATTGTGTGAAGAGTTAGAAAGAACATAATGCAAAAATAAGAAAAATAAGAAAAAGAAAAATAACGATGTATATAAATAAATACTAGTAGGAAAAGAAAAATGAGTAGGTTTTCCAAAAACCAACCGAAACGATCAACAGGTGACCATGCGGCCCATATCCAAATTGCTGTATAACCAATAATCATAAGGGTTAGCGGCCATTGTCTTAAGCGTTTCAAGATAAAGCCCTCCTTGATCAAATGAGTGTCTTTTAAAGGTGTATATAAAAAATATCATAAGACAGATCTATTATTCACTGAATTTTAAAATTGATTTTGAGTATATAGTCGTTATTCGGGTTATGACTATCTTATTGGTAAGGAGTCGTATAGAGGGAGAAAGGAGGCGGACTAGCTACGAACGGATTAGAGAAATCTTCTCATTTAAAGATAACGCAGTTTGACAGGTAGATCAACGACAATGAAAATCCGCCAAAATACCGAAACTGATATAATAAAGATGTTCATAATAGCTCTGAGGATAGTTTTAATTCAAAGCGAAAGCGAGGGCTTTTCATGTACGTAGAAGAATTTAAGAATTGGTTGTTAGAGGAAGGTAAATCACAGCGAATCATTCGTTCGTATCAAATCTTACATGATTTAGTAACGTGGTATCGAGATACCGTAGATAATGAAGTCTACTGACGGAATAGAGCAGCTACTGTTTCATTAACCCAAAAAGTAATATCATTTATTATTTTGAAGAGGTGGATATTTTGGAATTCACAATGATATTTTTTCTTTCTATTTTTATTTTGATACCTATGATTATTATCTCTTTTGTGATTTATGTGCTAATTTCTAAAAGAAAACAACGAATAGCAACTGAAAAACTACCTATCTTATCAGAAAAAGCGAAAGTGGTTTCTAAACGTATGTATGTTGAAGGAGGTCAATACACAAGGACGTTATATTTCGTAACCTTCGAAATATATGAAAAAGAGCGCACAGAGTTTAAAGTAGACGATTCAGAATATGGAAAATTAATAGAAGGAGATATAGGCAGACTTACTTTTCAAGGTGATCGGTATAAAGGATTTCAACGAGACATTTAATCGCTGGTTCTGTTCCAAAAAGAGCGGTGGTTTTTAACCAATTGGGAAAAAACGAGAGCGATCCTACGAGGAGCAATCCCATCAAGGGTATACAACTGGTTATCACTGCTACTATTCTATGGAATATCGTTTATATTGCTCAAGCAGTAGGAACCTTACAAGCACAAGAGATGAACATTCCAAAAGAGTATTCAAGGCATCCCAAATTCGTGATGGAAAACCTTTTTTAGCGAAAGTTACAACGAACTATTGTTTGAGAAAGCTGAAATTTGCTCATAAAAATCGAGAGATCTATGTAGGTCCTTGGCTCCTAGATCCTCTGTTATTGGATTTTGGACAGGAAAATCCTGAACTAGACTTTTCTCCAAAAAGACTTGCATTGTTGACTTTACTACAACAGTTGAATCCTGTAAAACGGGCTGTCTTTCTGTTGCGTGAGGTATTTGGATTTGAATATTCGGAAGTTGCCGAGATCATTGAAAAAACAGAGGCTAATTGTGGGAAAATTAACAGTCGAGGCAAAGCAAGAATTGATTTAGAAGAACAACCTTTTCACCAGTCGAAAAAAACGGAATCTTTTATCCACATGTTTTTAAAAGGAATTCATTCCGGTCAAATCGATGATTCGTTCAGTCCATCACAAAAGAGGCAATCACTTATACGGATGGTGGTGGAAGGTTCAAAACAGCTGTCAATCCAATTGTAACTCGTGAACGGATTACACAATATTTGACTGGTATTTTACGTAAAGTTCCTGAATCTGTTGATGTTAACGCTTTATCTTTTACTCCTGTTCAGATGAATGGAGAAATAGTTTTAGCCGCCTCTTTACAAGATCAGTTACTATCCATTCTGCTTTAAGAGTAACCAACAATAAATTTTTATTTATAAATCGCGCCATGCGTTAGTGTTCTATAATTAAATGTCGCTAAATAAACGCTATAAGAAAATTTCTAGGAGTGTGATCTGATGAAAAAGTGGACTATTATAGGCTGCCAGTGGATTCTTGGACTTATTTTTATCTTAGCTGGTTTAAATGGCTTGGTTGTATTTTTTGGGATGGAACCATTCATGCCAACGAGTCCGAAAGCAATGGAATTATTTAAAATGAAATATCTATTATTTTTTGAAAAATCAACTGAAACACTTCTCGGTGTTTTGCTTATTTGGGGACGTTTTATTCCTTTTGTTTTAGGCGCACTATCTCCCATCATTGCTAATATCTTAGCTTTCCATATTTTCGAAGACATGACCCTTCTTCCATTAGCTATTGTAATCACCCTGTTGGAAGTTTATCTACTATGGATATATCGTCAATACTATGAAAGTATTTTTGTATATAAGGCGCGACCATTTAAATAATTTAGAGTTATTATGAGAGTGTATGAAATAAACCAAATCTGGAACAAAATTGATAAAAAATATAAAAACAATGTGGGTGTTTTTGCAAGAATCCCAGAAAAGGTATAATAAGCCAAAACCTCTGATAAGACCGAGTCTAAAATGTCGTAGATTTTTCATTATTCTGCGTCACGTTTAAAACCCGATCAGTGCAAAAACGACCACTAATCTAGCGATTAACAGTCATAAAAAGTGGCATTTAACTCTTAATGAACTCTTTCGAGGGAATAAGCAAATTTACCCATTATCGGGCATTAACTCCATTGATTTATATTCATGTAAATACTTATGGAACATTTCAATTAAATATGAATCAAAGACTTCAGTTGAGAAACATCATCGCTAAAAAAACAATAATATAATGAATCAATATTTCTATTTCATATTAGAAAAACAGGGGCGGAGTCTGGATGTGGAGAGTGCTCTCTTCTTCAAAGTCCGCCGAAAACCTGATGGACCGATTACTGTGTTTGGAGCAGCTGCTTTAAGATAGAAGAAATTACAGTACCGAAAGAAAAATTATTACTGAGTTCAACTATGAGGATGATAAGTTGATGAATGTTATTGAAAAACATTATTCAAAGGCCTATCAACCCTTATTTGTAATCCAAATAAGACACGACCAAAAATAGAACCGAACAGTTAAGATCGGTTCTATTTTTTTGTTGTAATTTCTTAAAGGTTGTAATTTCTTAAAGGTTGTAATTTCTTAAAGGATATTTAAAGAGATGTCTTCTGCCATTGTCTGGTTACTTCGCGAATCTTATCTAGTTGTTCCCAATAAGACTTAAGCGCTATTTCCCCATCATGCGTAATTTGTATCGTCGTTTGTGGGATTTTTTTGCGGATATAGTTTTTATTAATGAGGAGATATTGTGCTCTTTCCAGCTTGGAGAGATGACTTGACAAATTTCCTTTGGTTAGGCCGGTAAGTTCTTGTAAAAAGAGAAATTCAGCCATCGAACAAGCCTCCAATGCGCTCATAATGGCTAGACGAGCGGGTTCGTGAATTATCTTGTTCAATTTGGCCATCTCTTGAAAAGGCATCAAGGTGAATCTTCCTCCTTAAACTGGTTTGCGTATCAAATCTCGTAAAAAAATACCGATTTTTTGATATAATTAGATTATGTTTCCTTAGTATCATCTTCATCTACAAACTTAATTCGTGATAAATGATCCCGCATTTGTCCACGAATGCCTTGTAAGTATATCTCTCTAAGTTCCTTTTGTTCGATTAATTCTTCTTGAGATAATCCAATGTCCTTTTTCTTGTTAGCCAAATAATTGATACGTGCAATTAGTTCGGGTGTTATCACGTTCCTATTCACTCCTTCAATAAGAGTGTACCAGAAGTACAGCAGGAAGGAAACGGAAAAAATGAATGCTATTATTTATACACGGGTCAGCACAAAAAAAGATATCCAGGAGTCTAGTCTGATTAGACAACAGGAAGAGCTCAGCTTGTGGGCGAAAGAATTAAAAATGAATGTTATTCAAATCGTACAAGAACAACATAGTGGATACGATCTGAACAGAAGAGGATTGTATCAAATGTTGGAGATAATGAAAAAAGAAAGAGTAGATGCTATTCTTGTACAAGATGATACACGTCTTGGTCGTGGCGAAGCGAAGTTAGCAGTTGTTCATCAACTTCATCGAGCAGGCTGTCGAATATACTGCAAACTACATGGAGGAGAACTCGCACTTGATGCAGGAGAATCTACTGTTTTACATATCATTTCAAAAGTTGAAGAGCTACAAAGGAAAATGATGAATCAAAAAATTAGTTGGGGAATGAAGAGAGCAGTCAAGGAAAAAGGATATAACCCATCGAAAAATTTAAAAAATCAAGGTTTAGGTGGTAGGGAGAAGAAAGAAGTACCCATTGAACAGATTGTGGCATTAAAACAAAAGAAACTGACTTATGAAGAAATTTCTGCGACATTAAAAGGTTTTGGATTTGATGTATCCAGAGCAACAGTTCATCGAAGATACAAAGAATGGTTAGCAGAGCAGGAGGTTATGGAAAATGGATGACAACATTTATCAAACATTTACAGAAGCTTTTGGTCCTCCCAGTTTTGAACAGAAGGTGCAGAATCATATGCGCTACTATCTTAATCAATATGCAGATGAAGTTATACAAGATCGATTAGGTAGTATTTTCGGTATGAAAAGGGGATTATCCAGAGAACCTAAAGTACTTTTTGCCAGTCATCTCGACGAAGTAGGTTTTATGGTTATCCAAATTACTTCAAAAGGATTTATCCGTTTTCAAACATTGGGTGGATGGAGTCCTAGCGTTCTTCCTGCTCAACGAGTTGAGATTATGACTCAGTCAGGGAAATGCATACCTGGTGTGATCGGTTCTGTTCCCCCACATCTATTAGCAGAAGAGAAAAAAGGGAAAGGTCCCGATATGAACTCCATGTTTATTGATATTGGAGCACAATCGGAAGAAGAAGTTCGTGCGTGGGGTATAACAATAGGAGATCCCATTGCTCCTATCAGTCCTTATACCCCTATGATGGGCGGAAAAAGGATTCTTGCAAAAGCATGGGATAATCGTTTTGGCTGTGGTCTGATTATAGAATTGTTACGTTCACTTAAGGGGACAAGATTGCCTAATACACTATATGCTGGGGCAACTGTGCAAGAGGAAGCAGGATTAAGAGGTGCTATCACATCAGCGAATTTAATAAAACCAGATGTTTTCTTTGCTGTTGATGTTGGCCCAGCAGGAGATACTCCAGGTATCCCAGATGCATTTGGCGAGATCGGTAAGGGTGTGTTGATACGAATTTATGATCGTTCCATGATAACTCATCCACAAGTTCGTGATTTTCTTTTGGACATCGCAGAATCTGAGCAGATTCCTTATCAGTTTTTTATTTCCAAAGGAGCAACTGATGCTGGAATGGTGCATTTATCTGGAGAAGGTGTTCCTTCCGCAGCAATTGGTATATGTGGTCGGTATATTCATTCCCATTCTACCATTGTTGATAGGGAAGACATCGAGGCTGCGGAAGTATTCGCCAAAGCGATTGCAAAGAAACTGGACAAATCTACTATGGATTCGTTTTTACGATATTAAGCTGAGAATGCATTCCTCCCTGATTCAAGGTTGAGAATGCACTTTTGCTAGATAAAAATTCCACATCGAGGGCACCTGTCTTTCGGTTGGTAATTGATTTTTATTTTGTACCACTGTTTGCATCTAGCACAATATTTTCTTATCTCTCTTGGGTTAAGTGGTCGGTATTTGGGATCTGATTCTCCGTGATGTGGCATCAACCAACCACTCCTCGAATAAGATTATTTGTTCACTTTCTATTATATTGGAAAAGAAATTTTAGGAAATGAAGAAAGGTTGATTCGCATGAAATTACTTGTAATCAATGGGAGTACTCGCGAAAAAGGAAATTCTGAATTTCTAACGAATGTACTTTTACATGACATCCCGCACTCGACTCTATTTTTAAGAGATTATCAAATAAATCCGATCAAAGATCAGCGACACGCTGCCAACGGGTTTGATCCAGTTGACGACGATTATGAAAGGGTCATTAAACAAGTATTGGAACATGATATTCTGCTTTTCGCAACACCACTGTATTGGTATGGAATGTCAGGATTGATGAAAAATTTTGTTGATCGCTGGTCTCAATGTCTAAGAGATAAGACGATGGACTTTCGCTCAGAAATGGCAAAGAAACAAGCATTTGTTGTGATTGTTGGTGGAGATCGTATACACATAAAGGCACTGCCACTTGTTCAACAATTCCAATACATCTTTGATTTTATGGACATGTCTATGATCGGTTACCTGATTGGACAGGGAACAAAGCCTGAAGAAGTACAAAATGATCGAAGAGCTCTAGAAAATGCAGTCACTTGGAATAAGAAAATTCGAGAATTACTTTAAGAACAATCATGATACCTAAAATGAAAATTGTACATTTAGACATCTTTGAACAATCGCTTGAACTTCTATATCAAGGTATCAATAAGAAAACTCCAATTTCTCTTTTGCGATATTCCAATGAGCATTCAGAGGATCTAGTAGAAACGTTAGAAGAGATGATGAGAGCCAATGCAAGCTTCATTATCATTGCAATGTGTGGAACTGATTAGAAAGTGGTGCGGAATGCGTTGATTGTATTTAGAACAGAAATAATGTGATATTATTTGCTTAACTGTCTAAGTCTCCCTTAGGAGTCAACTATGTGGGAAGTATGGGCATTCGAGCCGACAACACGAGAGAAAAAGAGTTTCACAGTGAGAGAAGGGCAGCTAGATGAGAAAACAAAACTGGTCTATATGAATGGTCAATGTTATTCCCTTGCCCTAGCACTATACGAATTAAATGAGAAATGGGTTCCTGTATGTTGGACCAACGCTGATTACCTTGGGAAAAATCCTGAAAAATGGAAGGGACGACATGTAGAGGAACTGGAACACTTTGATCGCTCTGTAATAGTTCACGTTATGGTTCAATCGCCCACTAGCTGTGATCTGCTTGATATCGAAGGGTATCATAACATTGAAAGGTATAGCTACACAAATCCATTTAACAAAAAACTCATCTTTATGTATATTTCCATTCAAAAGATCAAAAAATTGATGCAGTCACATATTTTACCACAAAACATGGATGCTGCAAGGAAAGCTGCAAAGGCTGTCGTTTCAACCTATGGGATCAAGTAAGGGATGACAGGCAAAATCCTGCTTGGCTTCTGAGGGAGTATTGTGACCTGCTGATGTTTCGGATGTCAGCGGGTCGCCTTGCTTTTATAAGCTAAAAGTGTGGTTTCCTTACTAAAAAATTAGTCTATTTTAACAGTATGCATAAAGATGAAATATGCGAAAATGATATAGTCAATTATCCTTAAAAAAATCAATAACCCTGCACGACATCTCATATGAGTTGATAATATTAAGCAAGGTTGGCGTCCGTTTGATTAATCGTTTTTTTAACGGTGTGCAAGTGACTTTCTAGAGTTAAAACGAAAATTGTGATTTACTCCACACAAATTTGACATAGAAGATGAAAAAATAACTGAAGAAGAGAAACCAGCATATGACGACTGATGGTGATGTAACATATATAATGGAATCTATCTGATGGACTAGAGCAGTAACCACTGGAATAATACATCTTGTTGATAAGACAATATATTTATAATACAAGTAGTAACTTAGATAAGGAAAAGAATATGATTAGGAACGAAAGAGAGTTTGATAAAATATTCGCACTTACGAAAGCATCATTTCCAGAAAGTGAACGAAGAACTTATGCTGAACAGAAGAAGTTGCTGACTGATCCGCATTACCGTCTCATTACAGAAACGAATAGCAGTAACCAAATTATCGCCTTTTTGGCTGCATGGGAATTTCCTTTGTTCAGATTTGTGGAATATATTGCGGTCAATCCAGCTATGCGCGGAAGTGGTGCAGGTAGAAAAATAATGGTCACGTATACTGGAGAGTCATAAAACCCATTCTATTGGAGGTGGAACATCCTAAAACGGAGTTGGCGAAACGGAGAATAGGCTTTTATGAGTGATTGGGGTTTCAACTCAATCCTTTCGAATATGTGCAGCCTCCTCTTCAGAAAGGGCAGGCTAGCTTACCACTCCAAATTATGAGCTATCCTCAAGTTCTCATAGAAAAAGAGTTTGCCCTTTTCAAAGAAATCTTGTATACAAATGTGTATAGGTCTAAAACCAGCATTCGTGTCCCGAAACTAATTTGCCCTTTCTTTGACTTTACTATATTCCTCAGGATTCCCTTCGAGGTCTGACAGCATGCATTAACATCTCTGGATCCTGAGGGATGGAGTAGGCTCTGTATATCAGTGGAACAGGTTCGGTGAAAATAAAGTAAAAAACTCTTTTGTTTCGTTGGTTCTTGGATGGACAAAAGTATGATGCATGTCATCATTACTTCTCCAGCTTGCTATAGTTGGACTTTCGTAACGATAAGTTTTATTTCGGGATGCTTTTGTGAATTGCTCTTGTTCTTTATCTTAATTAATTAATCTCTTTCCACCCCGCTTTGCTTTTTTATTTCATGTTTGGGCTGCTCCCAGTTAATGATTCCATCACTGAGAGAGCTGATTCTAGTTGTATTTCCTCTGGAACGAATGCCCTTGGTAGGTAATTGGATTGGAATAATTGTTGTACCTTCCCCGAGATCTTTTCTCCTCTTCATTTTTTATCTCATATATCGCTATACATTTTTATGTGTCGTTTCATCAGATGTAGTTAAGTTCGTTTATACAAAGACAACCGCGCAATATATCTTCCGTATGCCATTTCTAATTCAATTTCTTCTTCCTTTTTTACTAAGGTGAAGGGATCTTTGTGTTATCTCAAGCGATCTGTTCAGCCATTATTTTTTTATGTTTGACTCAAATAGATAGGCAGCATTTTTTTCATACTTTTTGTATTCATGGCACATTGGGATTATGTAGCACAGAGGAATACAAAACAATCGCTTTTTAAAAAGTAGATTAGTTCTGTACTGACAATCCAGTAAACAAGACAATCTATGTTAGCAATATGATGATTATTTCAAGATGTTTTCTTTCATAGAATGATTTTAAGGGGAAGATCTCTGCACGATTCTTTTATTTTGTTTTATTCAATCTTCAAGAAACACCAAAAAACGATAGAGAGGACGTTTGTACTCCAATCATTTTCTTATATTTGCTGATTCCTGGCAAATACTTAGATATAATCGGGTACGTAACGATGCGCGTAGAAATTCACTATATTTTTCTGATATAGGAGGTATATCCTTTGTCTTTGAAGTTCAAAATTGTTTGATCGGATAGATGTTGTTTAGAGACTTGTTCCCCATGCTTTAATATTTTGAGTACTTAAAGGGCCGAAGGAGAGTTTTGGTTTATATGAACTTGAAAACTATTTCAAAATGTGAAAGTATTACCAAATAGGAGGTATCCTCATGTCCGATCGTAAACTGCTTTGGCTAGCTGGTTTAGGGTTTTTGTTCGATTCCATGGATGTAGGCATCCTATCTTTTATAATTGCAGCATTAAAGATTGATTGGCAGTTAAATGCACAAGAAATCGGATGGATCGGGAGTATCAATTCCATTGGTATGGCTGTTGGTGCTTTTGTATTTGGACTATTAGCAGATCGTATTGGTCGAAAACCGGTTTTTATGATTACTTTACTTCTTTTCTCTGTAGCAAGTGGTTTAACCGCCTTAACTACAACTTTGTGGGCGTTTTTATGCTTGCGTTTTGTTATTGGACTGGGGTTAGGAGGGGAGCTGCCTGTAGCAACCACCTTGGTGTCAGAATCAGTTCCTGTACAAAAACGAGGGAGAATGGTTGTACTTTTGGAGAGTTTTTGGGCAGTTGGATGGCTGGTGGCTGCCGTCATTTCGTATTTCGTTATTCCTGTATATGGTTGGCAAGTTGCAATGTTATTAACGGCACTTCCCGCTTTTTATGTTCTTTATTTGCGAAGACAACTTCCTGACGAAGAGCGATCAAAAACCGTTACGCATCGAGCAGGAGTATGGGAGAATATAAAGGGTGTGTGGGCAAAACCTTATCGCAAACAAACGATGGTCTTATGGGTACTCTGGTTTTGTGTTGTTTTTTCTTATTATGGATTGTTTTTATGGTTACCAAGTGTATTAGTACTGAAAGGATTTACTTTGATTAAAAGTTTCCAATATGTTTTAATCATGACTCTTGCACAACTTCCAGGATATTTTACTGTAGCATGGCTCATTGAACGAATTGGAAGGAAGCCTATTTTGGTGATTTTCCTCACAGGAACAGCAATAAGTGCTTATTTCTTTGGTAATGCAGATACTCAGTCTTCTTTGCTTATCGCAGGTGTGTTTTTATCTTATTTTCACTTGGGTGTATGGGGAGCGACCTATGCCTATACACCAGAACAGTATCCTGATGGAATCCGAGCAACTGGAGCAGGAATGGCAGCTTCTTTTGGAAGAATAGGGGGAATTGTCGGTCCATTGCTAATTGGGTATTTAGTGGCTGTAAACATAAGTGTCTCTCTTATCTTTCTTGTTTTTAGTATCGCTATCGTTATTTCTATGCTTACTGTTTTGATCTGGGGGAAAGAGAGCAAGCCCGAAAAAGTCACTAACAAATAATCCTATTTGTGTAAATCGACATGAAACAAAGAGGCTGTATAAAATCCATTAGGAAACCAATGGATTTACGTCAAGGAGGACAAATCAGTGGAAGAAATATTACCAGCAATTAAACAAACAGCAATTTTTGATTCTCCTATAGAAAAAGTTTGGCAAGCAGTGTCCACTTCTGAAGGGATTTCCTCTTGGTTCATGCCAAATGACTTCCAACCGGTAGTAGGACAAAAATTCCATTTGCAATCTCCCCTTGGTCCATCACCATGCGAAGTGTTACTATGTGATCCACCAAAGAAACTTTCTTTTTCATGGGATGATGATGGATGGATAGTTTCGTTTGAACTAAAAGATGCTTCTGGTAAAACGGAATTCACACTGATTCATGGCGAATGGAAAGGTCCAGATGACATAGTTCCAAAATCAAATCAGAAGCATTCGGTAATACGGAAAACAATGGGAGAAGGCTGGGAAGTGCTTGTTCACACTAATTTGCGTAAAGTAGTAGAATCGTAATGGCTACTAATCCAGAAGTAGACACTTGTATTTCAAACTATCGATGATCCTACCAGCGAAAGTTATTATGATTACTTTCTACAAAGAGATGCCTGTATCGGAAATTAGTAGGCTCCCCAAAAACAGAACAGTTACATCAAGTATCTGTTTATTTGATAAGAGACTCGATTGGTCAAGGCAGAAAATAGCAATAAAAAATACACTTCTATTACAGGCTGAAGTGCTGAGAACTAAACAATTGGCCCTCTTATTTTGATCAGTTCTGGGGAAACAACCAATATGCTAAAGTATGAAGTATATGGTAGAAAGCGGAGAGAAAAAAGACTAAGGTTATCAACTACCTTAGTCTTTTTTTATTCTCATTCAAGTAGTATGACAATGCTATTCCGATTGTGAGAGTTCCTCAATCAAACGTGAAAAGCCATCCTTGCCATGCCCCTTATCGATTGCTTTTTGAGCAATATGTTTAGCAGCGCTTAGTACACTAACATCTAGATGATGAGCTTTAGCAGCGTGAATAATATGCTTCATTCCTGCGGCGGCTGAAGTAATATTAGACAGTTCTCCAGGGTAATGACCAGTATCAACTTCATCTGCCATATCGGTCATAATATCTGGCAAAATTCCGATTATACCTTTTGTATAACTAAGAATGTCTTTTGCTGCGATGTTTTCGGATTTAGCAACTGCCAGTGCATGAATGAAGCCACTCATGGATGTCCAAAACAGATCAAGTAGAGAAACATCGTATGCGGCAGCTCTACCAGGATCTGTGCCAAGATAGGTAGAAGTTCCTCCGATACTTGCTAATGTCGATCGATGGGTATGATAAATTTCTTCTTTACCACTATATAAAACGAGTGCATCAGAGTTTCCGATCGTCGGTACAGGTGTCATAATAGCTCCATCAAGATACTCAAATTTTTGTTCAATAGCCCAAGCAGCTGTTTCACGCGCGCTACTTGGAGTATCCGCTGTTAAATTCACAAGAGTACGTCCTTTTAATTCGCTGCTTACTGGATGAAGAATGGAATGAACAATGTTATAATCCAACACACAAATCACAACAAGGGGACTTGCCAGAATGGCATCAGCTACAGTATTCGCTTGATTTGCACCTTGTTTTACAAGATCTTTTGCTTTTTTTGCTGTACGATTCCATACGGTTGTTGGATGTCCATTCTTTAAGAATGATTGAGCTAATGCTTGTCCCATGGGGCCTAACCCCAAGATGGTTACAGGTGTTTTGTTGTTTTGTATTTGAGTCATAGTTGTAACCTCCAAATATGTTTATAGATGAATTTTAAAGTATGACACTAGTGTTAGAGTCAATATCATTTTTTAAAAGAATTTGAGGGGATAAGTATAAACTCCTAAACGAAAAGAATCTCGTATCTTGTTCGTAACTACTTGATTGTCGATATCTTGCTATCCTATTTTCGTTTCCTTACATGTACTCCTTCTAACGAGTATAATATGCTCATAGGAGTGATACCTCATGGATCAAGCTATTTTCCAATCCGTTTATGATACTATCTTGCAACGTGATACGAAGTACGATGGCATTTACTATACAGGAATCAAAACTACAGGTATTGTCTGTAGGCCATCTTGTAAATCGAGAACACCAAAAAGAGAAAACGTGCAATTATACAAAAGTGTAGATGATGCGATTAAAGCTGGTTTTCGCCCATGTAAAAGATGCAAGCCAGAAGAAATAGGAAAAATGGGCCCTGATGCTCGAATCGCATATGAAGTAAAAAGCTTTATTCGAAAAGAGTATTCAAAATCCATTACTTTGGAAGATATGTCCATCCAACTTATGATAAGTCCTTTTCATCTTCATAGAGTATTTAAGCGTATAACAGGTATAACACCAGCTGAGTTCCTTTTGTTAACAAGGCTGGATAAAGCTAAAGAACTATTGGAACAACGTGATTTGGCGATTGCTCAGATCGCCAAAACTGTTGGATTTCGTAGTACTTCGCATTTTTCTATGGCTTTTAAAAAGAAAGTTCATGTAACGCCTAGTAACTACAGAGATAGCTTTACAATGGAGGGAATAACCATTGAATTCTAATCAAACAGATAATACCATTGTTTACTGGAGTGAAATTTCCTCCTCGTTCTTTCAAAATAGTAGTTTTTATATTGCTGCTACAGAGCTCGGACTGTGCAGGGTTCTTTTTCCAAATGATCCCTTTGAAAATCTTCAATCATGGATACTCAAAAATATACCTAATGCTTTATTAATCAAAGATGCAAGACATATGGAAGTATATGAACAACAACTACAGGAATATTTTCTAGGAAAAAGAAAACATTTTTTGCTTCCATTAGATATGCGGGGGACGAAATTTCGCGTAGATGTTTGGAAGGCGCTTCAACAAATCCCTTATGGAGAAATAAGAAGCTATGCAGATATAGCGGAATCTATTGGGAATCCGAAAGCAGTACGAGCTGTAGGAACAGCAAATGGAGCCAATCCTATTCCTATTATCGTTCCATGCCACAGGGTAATCGGAAAGAATAAAACTCTTACTGGATTTGGCGGTGGACTAACAAACAAGAAAAAATTACTCCATTTGGAGGGATATAATGATTACATCGACATCGGACATGCCCGTTACCAATTTTAGCCAAGATAAAGACTCTCTTTATATACCTCTACCAAAAGAATTTAGTTTTCAGGAAGTTCTTCTGTATTTGTCTCGTTCATCTATCGAAATACTACATTATTTGGAAGGCGAAAAAGTATACAAGTTACTGCATGTAGAAGAACAAATGATTCTGCTGGAGATAAGTCAAAAAGATGATGATACGTTACAAATTCGATTTGTAGATAAAAAACCAAGTTCGAAACATGCGAAAATCTATGTGGTGCAGTATATTTGTGAATGGCTTGATTTAGATACAGAGCTCCATCAGTTTTATGATCTAGTAAAAAATGATAAAATCCTAGGTACTCTCATCACTCGTTATCATGGTCTTCGTATTGTTGGCATACCAGATCTTTTTGAATCCCTATGTTGGGCAGTTATTGGTCAACAAATTAATTTAACGTTTGCTTACACATTAAAAAGAAGATTTGTAGAGAATTTCGGGAGGTCCTATGAATGGAATAATCGTAGCCATTGGATTTTCCCTGAGCCAAGTCAATTAAGCGACCAATCCATTCAACAACTGAGGCAACTGCAGTTTACACAGAGAAAAGCAGAGTATATCGTTGGGATTGCAAAAGAGATCGTTAACGGAAACCTCTTGAAAAAAACGATGATAAAAGATTTACAGAAAGCAGAACAACAACTTCTAGCTATTCGAGGAGTAGGGCCCTGGACCGCACATTATGCCATGATGCGATGCTTTCGTAATCCCTCTGCATTTCCAATAGGAGATGTGGGCTTACATAATGCATTGAAACACCTATTACTTCGAGATGAGAAGCCAAAACTCGATGAGATTAAGAAAATATTTATGCCATGGAAAAACTGGGAAGCATATGCTGTTTTCTATCTATGGAGAAGTCTAGAAGATGTGTAAACATGATCTATTGTGATCATGTTTTTATTTTTAACCCATACAACATAACAGCAAAATAAGGAAGAGTCCGGGTAGTAATCTACTACTGATGCCAAAAATAAGAGAGCAACAATTTGAAATGCGCTCCATGGTATAAAGATATAGCAATAGTCAAAAGGAGCTGAAAAAATGAGTGATCTAAAAGGAAAAGTGGCATTGGTGACAGGAGCAAGCCGTGGAATAGGAAGAAGTATAGCACTGCGATTGGCAAAAGATGGTGCTGATGTTGTTGTTCATTATGGTTTTAATCAGGATAAAGCAATACAGCTAGTTGAAGAGATTCAAAGTTTTGGTGGAAAAGCTTTTGCGGTACAAGCTAATCTAGGCAAAGCAAGAGAAATAAAGGCCTTATTCCAAAAGCTAGATTCAGTATTAAAAGAGTGGGATAAATCCCAGTTTGATATTTTAGTGAATAATGCTGGAATCGGTCAGGAGTCAACAATAGAAAGCATCACAGAGGAATCCTACGATGAAGTAATGGATTTACATGTAAAAGCACCGCTTTTCATAATTCAAAATGCGTTATCACGATTAAACGATGGTGGTCGAATTATTAACATTTCATCTACTGTTACCAGAATAGCTCTTCCAAATTTATTGGGATATAGTATTTCTAAAGGTGCTATCAATACACTTACTTTTGTTTTAGCACAACAACTTGGTTCTAGAAAAATCACTGTTAATGCTATCTCACCAGGTTTTGTAAACACAGACATGAACGAAGCAGTATTGAGTGATCCCAACGGAAGAGAATTTGCGGCAAATCTTTCTGTAATGGGAAGATGGGCTGAAACAGAAGACATAGCGGATATAGGATCTTTTTTAGCTGGACCTGATAGTCGTTGGATAACAGGTCAAATATTAGATGCTAGTGGAGGATCCCGATTATAGATTATTTTTCTAAACAAAAAACAAGAGAGCATGCAGCACTCTTGTTTTTTATAATTTATTTCACAACTCCAACAGCATCATAAGCTTGTTTTACAGCTTTTACCTCTTTGGAATTAGCTCCATATAAATCCTTTGCAGATTGAATTGCAGCATCACGCATATCTATAAATTGAGAAGTTGCAGTTAAATATTCTGTTAGAGCACGATAATAAATAGCTCTTGTTTTTACTCTTCCAATCCCGTCAACAGTTACACTGCTCTGTTTGCCACCAGCAGCGATAAGATAAGCTGCTTTGTTATTAATACCACTATTGATGTGAACTCCACCGTTATCTTGATAACCGGTATATCGATCGTCATAGTGATCCGGCTGATTATACTTTTTGGGGTTTGACATGGAGCGGAGTGCATCTCCTGGTTTATTTGGAGTGTAAACATCTTCTCCAATTAGCCAGTCATTATCATCTATCATCACGCCCATAATATCGGACATGGATTCATTTAAAGCCCCTGGTTCATCTCTGTATTGTAGATTTGCCGTAAATTGTGTTACTGCGTGAGTTAGTTCATGCGCTATAACGTCTAATGCTCCAGCAAGTGAGATGAAAGTTTTTCCGTCTCCATCACCGTAAAGCATTTTTTCCCCATCCCATGCTGCATTGTTCCATTTTTCTCCGACATGTATATACGATTTGATAGGGCTACTTTTGGCGTCATAGCTGTCTCGGTTAAAAGTTTTTTTATAAAAATCATAAGTTCTTTCTGCATATGCATGCGCATCTACAGAAGAAGGATCTGAGAATGTCGTTGTTTTACTGGAAACCAATTTTCCTGAAATGATGGGAGAGTTCTCATGTTGGTTTTGTGCATCATAGGTAGAAATTTTACGGATTTTATCATTTAAATAATACAAATTACCCTCTTTGCTAATCTCGAATTTTTTCTCATCTCCTTTTACACCCTTGCCATTTCCAGTGAGTTCTTGGAGGATATTTAACTTATCCAATATTTTTCCGTTCTTCGCATCTATGAAATACTGCCAAATGGTTGGTTGAGGGGATAGATAAGCAGTTTTTATTACATAAGCGTACACATATGTTTGACGATAGGGGAGAACAACTAGTTGGGCTTTTGGCTGATATAAATATTGAGTTGCATTTTTTGTATTGTTTTTTACGATAGAAATGGCTTTTTGGAAAGAAATATGGCTAGATTTTTGAAAGGAAGGTAACTTTATGTGAGGAATCACTTGCCCCATATAGGAAGTTACTACTCCATTTTTAGTTGCATGGACCGTCTGTTCGGAACCATAAACTGGAATACCGTGATGAATTTCTTGCAATCGGTAATGAGTCATTCCGAGTTGATCTATTTTGGTGCTTTTTAAACGAAAATGATTTTGTGCTTGATCTGTAAACTGAAGAAAATTTTTTCTGGCATTTAAATAACTCCATATCAAATTTCCAGGAGCTATCTGATTATTAGAGGGAGACCAATTATCCTCTATAAAAGTAGCTGTTTTATAAACAGGATGATAGCGAACATCTGGTTCTTCTTTTGCGATTGCAGAACCATCAGTAGTACTAAAAGCGATAGTTGCAGCTAAACAGGTAGTAAGAGCAGCAGAAAGCAAGCGATTTTTCATCCATCCACCCCTAAAGTTTGTAAGTATTTAACAAATAAAGTATATACGATTTTTTTAATGATTTACAGTATTTTATTTAATTAATTTTTCCAATATAAAAATGCCAGCTTATTAGCTAGCATCACGAGTACATTTATATTTTATTTATGCTGATTCTGTTTGGCTCTTCGCAGTGGGTTGTGAAGATTTGAATCCAACAAAGAGAGATAGTAAAGCTAATACAAAATGTATGACTTCAATAGCTGGAGTTACTGTTAGTAATCCAAAAATATCTGTCATGAAAAGACCGAGTATAGCCACAGCAGCATAGACGACGCCAAAGATGATAGAAACAACTTTGCTCCATTGGAAGCTGGTACTTGCAGCTAAGAAGATAATGCCAGTGAGCAAATGAATGATGTTGTGCGGTGCTGTAAGATGTAATAAGTCATGAATTGGACCAGTAGCAGGTAACAGAAAACCACCTACTCCTAACAAAAGAAATATTACCCCGAAAACTCGTGAAAAACCTTGTACCATAACCAACACCTCACTCAAATGATAGAAATAATAAAATCAAACGCAGTTAGATTTTACCATATATTGTACGTAATTAACAATTATTTTATAATATTCTATTTATTATTATTTTCGTTGAGTTAACAATGTAATTTCTCATTTTAAGATAAGGGAGCCATGATACATCCCCATACCGCAACTAAATTTGATTGTTCCTGATTTTTTCGGTGTAAATGAAATGATATTATCTCCACTTTTTAATTCTCGGTGGATGCCTTGATCTGGGATAGAAAGATAAGACAAGCAACCAGAACTGGACTTTTTTTGAAAATGAAGTTTCGCAGGAATGCCTACTTTTAAAGAAATTTGGTTAGGGGAGTACCCATTTTCATTCACTTCTATGGTAGCTTCTTGATAACTAGTTTTTTGGGTACTGCTTTTCTGTGTATTCGCATGTAAGATTGTTGAATTACTTAATTGAACAATTGCAAGTACCGCTAAAGGGATACACATAGGCAAAAAAAGATACCAAGCACGATTCATTCGTTTTGAGATCGGGGAAGGTATAGATTTTTGTATGAGTTGGAATACAAGAAAAGTGATAAAGACATATAATAGAATAAAAAAACCGATGAATAAATTAGGACTACTATTGGAGATCATCAAACCTGTCATCGGCCCCATCAACCCTCCCATAATGCCAGCTAGTACACCATCTAACTGGGCCAATATTCCAAAGGGGTAACCCATTACATACCCAATAAATATCCCGAGTACTATAGTATAAATGGTAGCTAGTGTTGGGTCGTTTACTACTTTCAACGATATAGTCATTCCAATAGTTAATGATGTCATCATTGCAAATGTCATGGAGATCATCATACCATTCATTGAAGAAAGATGGTTTTTCCAGTGGTATACTTCATAGCTAATAAAGATAACGGTAAGCAATACAAAAATAACTATTAACGGTATAATCATTTTTTTCCTCCTAATATTTCGTCATACATAACTTTTCGACAAAGGATGGAATAAACCTATCGACTATACAAGTATTGGTAAATGAATATAGATTTAACTCTTATCATCTAAATGTTACAATATAGTTAACAAATAAAAACATTTACCAAAGGGTGATCTTCATGCCGAAATTTCTTTGTGTACAATGTGGGACTCAGTATGCTGATTCTGTTTCAGAGCCTCTAAAGTGTTTGATTTGTGAAGACGAGAGGCAGTTTGTAAGATGGGATGGGCAAGAATGGACAACCATTCCTGAAATGCAAAGTAATGGGTATGAAGTAGTTCCATTTGAGGAAGAGCCTGGTTTATGGGGATTAGAGTTAAACAAGCCATTTGCGATTGGTCAACGTGCTTTATTAGTTCCGGGTGATAAAGGGAATATTTTGTGGGATTGTATACCTTTTATCAATGATCGAGCTATTCAAATGGTTGAAGATAAAGGTGGATTAGAAGCGATTGCGATTTCTCATCCCCATTACTATTCAACTATGGTCGAATGGGCAGATATATTTGATGTTCCTATATACTTACATGCAGCAGATACAGAGTGGATCATGAGACCTAGTGATAGAATCACCCTTTGGGAGGAAGAATCTTTTTCTTTGACCCCTGATATAGAACTTATCCATTTGGGTGGACATTTTGATGGTGGTTCCATTTTGTATTGGAAACAGGGAGCAGAAGGTAGAGGGAGCTTGTTAACGGGAGATGTGATCCAAGTAAATCAAGACAGACATTATCTTAGTTTTATGTATAGTTATCCCAATAATATTCCTCTATCTTGCAACTCGATAAAAAGAATGGTCAGTAAATTAGAGACCTATGAGTTCGATCGTATTCATGGAGCATGGAAAGAGAGATTTATATGGGAGAATGCAAAGGAGAGATTAAAAGCATCTGCCAAGCGATATAAAAAATACTTAGAAGCATAAAAAACCCTTTCAAGTGATTAGCACTTGAAAGGGTTTTTTTGTTTGTGAGTTGATGTTCATTATTCAAGCGAAATAATAAATAGAATATTCAATCAAATGAAAAATAGACTTCTGATAATTTTCAACAGAAAGTTTATCATAATGTAAATTTCTACAAATAAAAAAGTGATTTGTCCGAAGTCGGAATGCAAAGACTGTGTGAATGAAGGTGTTGTTTGCAAATGAACTAAAAAATTCAACGAAGAAGGAGGATAAGGCAAAGAAGCCAATTGTGAATGCGATATTTTGAAGTATGTCCAAGATGCTTGTGTTACAAGGTGAGATTCATTTGTATGATTCTATCGATAACTGGATACCCCAGATTAGCTGATCGGAAATTATTACGTCATTCTGAAGCCTCTCTTGACGAATTGTATGCAAGTATAGATGAGTTATTATTTCACAGTGAAAGTACACAAGAATTGATCTGGATTAAAGGTATTTGCAATGAAATGACCGAGCCGAGACCATAAATAAAAAGTATATAAAGTTATTATTGTTAATACACATCTCATGTCTTATGCAGAAAAAAGCAGTGCTAGAGAGACATGAGGATACATATGCGCTTAACAATATTCAAAGTTGTCCATATGGGAAACAAAGGATGTGGTTATGCTATTTTCTGTAAGAACAAAGATAGATTGATTTTGGTGCATGTTTTTGTCAAGCTATGGAGAGTCAAATATGGACTGCAAAGACAAAAGAAACTTGATGAGGGAGCTAATGATTCGACTTTAAGCCATACAAACGAAGATTAATACAATCAAATGTAGAAACCTTTAAAACATCTGCACCAAAAAAAGTCGAGTTTCTTCCATTATAATGTAGTTGTGACCAGAAGACTGAAGCAGGCGGAATCGTGCATATTGTACAATTACGAATGAGTGTGCTATTAGAGTGGGATTATAAGATCATTGATATATGCTGTTATAAAAACAATGGCAAAACTGAATGTATAAATCACAAGAAAACTCACATGCGAAAAATATGTTTTTTCTTGTGATTTCTCAATACTATAGTTAACTTTTTCTATCGAGAGAAGATGGGTGTGAAAAGAGGGGTAAAGGACTGTTCTCAACCCTTATTCCACGGTAAAACAAGGTTACAAAATGTTAATTTTGTAACCTTGTTAGTGGAGAAATGTAAGAGAGCCCATTTTTAGTATCAAATATCTATTATATATTACAATGCTTAATTAACATCCGCAAAAAATTGTAATATATCTTCTTTTTTGTTTAATTGAAGTAATTTCAGCATAAATACGCGCATGAGTTTGCCCCATAACTCCTAATCCGATCACTGCCACATTTAATTGTTTCATGAGTTACACATCCTTTTGTTTATTACTTACATAACTAGACTTGCAGCGCCCAGAAGCATTGCATTTCCTCCGAGTGTTGATAACTCTACTAAAACTTCTGCATTCACATCGTTAACTTTTTTGTGGATTGTATTATTGATGCAGGTCATATATGGGATTAATGAAGTGGCTACTCCTCCACCAATCACTACCTTCTCTGGGTTGAAAATGTGGATAAGAGAAGTTAAACCTTCGATCAGATCATCTAAATATTGATTTACAATTTCCAGCGTGTTTTCATCTCTGTTCCGTGCCTTCTGAAAGATAAATAGCCCTTTGTCATTTGTGCCGAACATCTCCTTATAACGCGATTCCAAAGCTACGCCTGAAACATGGGCCTCCAAACATCCTTTGTTACCACATGGGCAAGTACGACCATCAGTATAAATTCTCATATGACCAAATTCCCCTGCGGCACCAAGATACCCACGGATTAGTCCTCCGTCTGCAATGATAGCTCCTCCGACACCAGTACCCAAAGCGATACAGATGAAATCCCTTACATTCTTACCAGCACCAAAATGTAATTCTCCAAGTCCCATTGCCTGTCCATCGTTTACCACTTCGACTCGAGAAGAAGTCGCTCTTGAGATAATTTGTTTGACATTCACTCCTTTCCAGTTTGTGAATGTATCGGTAGAGGACATCACTTCCCCTGCTCTGTTGATTTGACCAGCAGCTCCTACACCAATACCTTTTAAATCGTCATCCACATAAGGCAAAATCACTTCTATGATTCGGGAGAGAACGTGTTCGCCTCCCAATTTAGCATCGGTTTTTATTTCCTGTTTTTGCTCCAATACACCATCTTTAAAAAGTCCTATCGCAGTTTTTGTACCACCAATATCAACACCAATTGTTTTAGCCAACTGTTTTCATACCTTCCACAAATTTCTGTGTGATTAGCTGAGGACGCGTAATTGCAGTTCCAATCACCACAAAGGATGCACCTAGTTCAAGGGCTTTTTTTGCCTGATCTGGTGATTCGATATTTCCTTCTGCTACAATAGGAACTTTTAACTTCTGGGAAAGGTCGCTCAATAATTCAAAGTCAGGGCGATTACGATGGATTGTATCTGGTGTATATCCGGATAACGTAGTTCCCACTAAATCACAACCGATCTGCTCGGCATATTCAGCCTCTTGCAACGTTGCTATGTCTGCCATCACCCATTTATGGAGATCTTCTTTGATATATCGCACTAAGTTATTTAGGCTCTCTGGACGAGATTGATTGGTGGCGTCAATCGATATAATATCTGCACCTGCCTCTGAAATCAGCTTGGCATCTGCTTTGGTTGGTGTGATAAATGCTCCATAACCAGGATAATGTTTTTTTAGGATCCCAATCATAGGGAGATTTACTTTTTCCTTAATTGCTTTGATATCTTCATAGCCATTTGCTCGAATTCCTACAGCGCCGCCTTCTTTTGCAGCCATTGCCATAGCAGCCATATGGAATGCACCATATAACGGTTCATCTTCTAGTGCTTGGCAGGACACCACGAGCCCACCTTGTAAAGAATTCAACATGTTACTCACCTACCATCTAATATGCTTTGTCTAATACTGCTTTTGAAGTAAGTTCTTTAAGGCGAGAAGCTTCATTTTTTCTTTGATTTGCCACTAGATTATAGAGAAGATCAATCACAAGTAATTGTGAAATTTTCGCTCCCATCGATCCGCCTTGTAATGGAGTTTCCCTACCAGCTGTCAGCAAAATAACATCAGACAAATGGGTGATGGGGGAAAGCTTGGAATGAGTCAAAGATATAACCTTAGCTCCGTTGCTCTTTGCGATTCTTAAGGCATCAATCGTGTCCTTTGTACTGCCGCTTATGGATATGCCGATTGCAAGATCATCTTTGGTCAAGGTTGCTGCTGACATCGCTTGCATATGGGCATCTGTGTAAACTTCTATGATGACACCGATTCGCAAAAACCTATTTCTTGCATCTTCCGCGGTATTTCCAGACATAGAAGCGCCATACATGACGATGCGTTTTTGGCTTGTAAGAAGTGCCACTGCTTTTTCCAACATCTCCATATCGATTAATTGAGACGTATCTTTTAACGCTTGTATACTTGCAGTAGTCGACTTTTGTACCAGAGACTGCACAGCATTCATTTCATCAGTCTCTTCCGAAGTATCAAATGATTGTTTGGCAACTTCTTTTGTAATAGCCATTTTGAAAGCTTGATACCCCTTATATCCGATTCTTCTACAAAATCGGAGAACGGTAGTTTCACCGACTCCTACCTTTGCCGCTAATTCTGTAACGGTTAAGTAGATTGTGTTCTCCATATTGTCGAGCACATAATCGGCGACTTTCTTCTCAGCTTTGGTTAATGTGTTCATGTAACTAAATATTTTGGTGTTAAATTCTACAGACATATCCATTTCATACAAATCCTTTGTTAAAAGATGATTAAAACGCTTTCATGAGACTTATACACATCTTAACATATAAAATGGAGAATACCACCTTTTTTATTTTATAAAAGAATATTCCCTCCTTTTTCAGGCAGACCACATCAAAGGGTTCGCAGGATGTCTGACAAGCGCATTTCTGCCATACTAGATAGCTTCAGATGATAATTTTCAAATGGCAAGGCTTCTGTCACTGGATTTGGGATGACTATTGTCGTTAATTGAGCCTTCTTTGCAGCGATCAAACCATTTAGTGAATCCTCAAATACAAGCCCTTCTTCTGGTTGAATCCCTAAAACTTCTATTGCTTTTAAGAATAGATCCGGCGCAGGTTTGATATGTTCTACGTCATCTTGTGTAACAAGGAAATCGAAATAGGAAAAAAGATTTAAGTTGGTTAAATGCGTCACTGCCCATTCTCGTTTGGAACTAGTAGCCAATGCAATCTGTAATCCTGCTTCTTTTGCGTCAACTAGACATTGTTCTACCCCTTCACGAGCTTTTTCTTTGCTAATTTTTGCTGTGTGTAAATTTTTAACACGTTCTTTTATGCTATCCACATCTAAAGTAGCTGTCATATTTTCTTTGAGATAGTCAAATAGAACTGTATCATCCGAACCAACACACTTTACAAATTCATTTAGTTTCAAATCAAATTGATAATCTTCATGTAAAACTTCTCGATAGGAATCAAACCAAGCCGTTTCTGTATCTAAAATAAGACCGTCAAAATCAAAAATTACTGCTTTAATCATATTGCTCCTCCTCTATGAAAATATGTCACCAGTGTAACATATTTTATAAAGGTGTCAAAAATTTTACTCATTAAGTGTAAACCAGACCTAGATTTCATTAAAAACAACCTTAGACTTATCGACTAAGGTTGTTTTTGGTATCGAATCCTGCTACATTCGTTACTAATCACAATTGCATTCATCTTTTCCAGTTTTGGGACATTTTGAACGAATCATCTCATTCACCCCCTGAGTCGGAATGGGAACACTCAGATGAATTTCTCATCCATTTCATTATATAAAAAAACAAATTTACCATGTACCCTTTTTTGAAAAAATTTGAAATTACTCATCCCCATGATTTCTTGCTTCATTTGTGGTAGAATATTGAATGATTTATTCGCTTGGAAAGGGAGAAAGTAAATGAGTACACTTACAACAACCGAGAAATATCAAGTGTTGTTATATTATAAATATGTTCATATAGATGAATATGAGGCTTTTGCAAAACAGCATCTAGCTTTTTGCAAAGAGCTGAATCTCATGGGCAGAGTATTAATCGCTTATGAAGGAATAAACGGGACTGTTTCAGGGACCAAAGAAGAAACAGAGAAATATATGGAATATATGCACCGTCATCCGCTATTCCACGATATGCAATTTAAAATTGATGAACATGATGGTCATGCATTTAAAAGACTTTCTGTTCGACCGCGTAAAGAAGTGGTAACTTGGAGGCTCGATCAAGAAGTTGATCCTAGTAAAGTAACAGGAAAACATTTATCTCCGAAGGAATTCAACGAACACCTGAAACGGGATGATGTGATCGTTATTGATGGTAGAAATGAATTTGAATATGATCTTGGTCATTTTCGAGGAGCTATCCGTCCTGGTGTGAATACCACACGAGAATTTCCAGAATGGGTACGAAATAACCTGAGTGAACATAAGGACAAAAAAATCATCACCTATTGTACTGGCGGAATTCGTTGTGAAAAACTAACAAGTTTCCTCATTTCAGAAGGATTTGAAGATGTGGCACAGTTAGACGGTGGTATTGTCACATATGGGAAAGATCCTGAAGTAAAAGGTGAATTGTTTGATGGGAAATGCTACGTTTTTGATGAGCGTATTTCAGTTCCGATTAATCAAGTAGAGCCGACTGTGATCGGGAAATGCTACCACTGTGATCAACCAGCAGAAACATATATCAACTGTGCAAATGATTTTTGTCATCGTCAACATATTGTCTGTCCTACATGCCAGACGGAGCATCAACACTTTTGCTCAAAAGAATGTGAGAAGTTAGTAACACAAAAACACGAACAAGACTAAGAGATGTCCAATATACTTGGATATCTCTTTTCTATGGTGGATACATATTCTTATTTTTACTAATCTAGTCGGGAGATACAAAATCATTCGTGGCTAGAGCGGAACAGTTCTTCAAATGCTCCGTAATTTTACTTTGTTCATGTCTGATCGATCAGAATTTGGAATATAAGATTCTTCTTCCTACCGTATTGCTTATCATTACTGTTATCTGTGTCGACCATGGAGTCTCTTGCAATGTCAATTATAGTAAAAGCATTTGCTGCAAATGCACCATATATGGTTCTGTTTGCATGGTAGCCCCAATGGTCGTTAAATGATTCATTACACGCAAATCGAACATGTTCATCAAATTCAGACGCGAAAGGGATTAGAGAATAAGGGATTGGGATAGATTTGATAGCTGCGTGATCTGTGAGAGCGACACGCATGTCGACGAACACGCGCTCAGCATAAAAGTTCTCATGTTCAAGAAAATGCGTAAACCAGGTCTGGTTTTCATGAGTTGAAACATAAATTTTTAGTATAGGAGTCGAGTAGGATCGGAAGAGATATTCCCTTTCACATATGAGCCTTCAGTAATCTTTGTAGATGGGTGCTCCTAGCCCCTTCTTGAATCAGATTTACAAACCGCATTTTTTTATTCCTTATTAACCTAGAACTCATTTGAGATTGTATACTTTCTGTAACGAAAGGGAAACATGAAACAATTTTTTATCTCCACTTTGATGTATATCTATGAATCCCTCTCCAGACCACATGCTACTTTAACTCGACTCTTATTTGATCTTTCCACCTATTTATGTTTTTTATAGCATTTTCTTCTTCACCTAAATATATATCGTTGATAGTCATGGGCCAAAATTTATATGTGCGCTTTCTATCCTTATTAGGTACCGGATTTGTTATTTTATCTATTTTACTAACTAGCTCACGGTTTCTTTTTAAAATATAAGCTGTTTCCCAATTGTTATCATATGCTTCAGTAAATAATGTAACTAAATAGGTGTGCCCTTCTTCTGTAAAATTAGAGGGGTGTTGTATCATATAACAGGAAACAAGCCAGAAATGCAAAGCATATAATGCCGGATCATTATGCTCCCAAACAAGAGGGAAAGTAAATTGTTCATGACAAGAATATCCGTCGATCTCTTTGGCTCCGCATTCCACACATTGTCCCATTTGCATTTCTGTATCGTTATTAACCAAGTTATTTTTCCTTTCCATACACATAATGTAAACTTATATAGATTTTAAAGCTTTACGTTACGTAAAGGTCAATCCGTTGTATCTCATTTCTTATAAAAAATATTAGATCATAGGAGTAATCGATACTCCAAGAAACATGATTGTAGATGTTAGCTTCAATTATCATGCTAGTAAAACACTAATTGTCTCCTTGTAATCAGTGGTTTTGCTATTTCGAGCTCTAAAAAAATAATGCAACTCAATGCTAATTATTATTATTTTATTCGTATTATATTTGCACGAATCCTCATGGTTTCGTTAGACTATAATAATAGATAATCAAAATTATTCTAGGAGGTGAAATGTTGTTTCACTCACGAAAACTTCCTGCAAATATCAATCGATTAATTAGTGAATTTCCTGAAGATGTGCAAGATTTTTTCTTGGAGATGATAAGTGCAGAAAGATCATCGCTCACCATTGCAAATTACGCTTATGATTTCTCCTTGTTTTTCCGTTTCCTAAAAGAAAAGAACAAGGATATTGAATCTTTAGATGCCATAACAATCAAACGATTTTTTCGATATATAGAAAACGGATACGAACGTACTGTTTATATCCAGAACACAGATGGAGAATGGATCACCCGCAAACATTTTCATGAAAATACAAGAAGTGGCAAGCAACGAAAAAGAGCCTCCCTCCGATCTTTGTTCCGTTATCTGGTCACTGCGCAAATAATTGATAAAGATCCGATGCAAGCCTATGAGGACGTAAGTTTAAAAGCACGTTCTAAAAAGAAAGTTCCAGTATTTCTCACCATGGAAGAAGTTACTCGACTTCTCCAGGCTGTTCAGTCCTACCATAACAGAAAGACAACTATTTCATGGATTAAATCAAGAGATACTTCTATCTTACTCCTTTTACTTAATACAGGGATGCGTGTATCCGAGTTAGTGAATCTAGATGTAAATAGCTTGCAAAAAGCAGGAGATTCATTGCGTATCGTCATCATGGGAAAAGGAGGAAAAGAGCGAATGCTAAAACTGAACTCTGTTGTCGTGAAAGCTTTGGAACAATATTTACACGAACGGCCTTCTTCTACTCATTCCGCTTTGTTTTTGAATAAGAACTTTACAAGATTAAGCAGAAAAGGAATCTCTGAGTTAATTACCAAATATGTACGCGAGGCAAAACTGCCGCCAAAAGCAGCCAATATATCCCCGCACAAGCTTCGTCATACTTTAGCGACGATGCTATTATCCAATGGGGAAAATTTGAGGGTAGTACAAGAAATCCTAGGTCATTCTAGTATTCAAACTACTCAAATTTACACTCACGTTATTAATACTGAAAAAGATGATGCATTAGACAAGCTTGCGACAATACAAGCAGACATTCTCTAGAACAATTGTTTGATTTTTTTGTCCCGTTTCGCTATAATGATACAGACCGAAGCTGTATGTTCGGAATTTTTCGGGAGAAAAGGAGATGAGAGTATGAAGAGCAATAAACTTTCGGAGAGACAACAAGCTATCTTAGCCTATATACAAAAAGAAGTATACGATAAAGGATACCCACCTTCTGTAAGAGAGATTGGAGAAGCAGTGGGATTGGCTTCTAGCTCAACTGTTCATGGTCATCTTAATCGTTTAGAGAAAAAAGGCTTTATTCGCCGGGATCCTACCAAACCAAGAGCTATTGAAATCTTAGATCAGACCAACACCATGAATAAAAAAGATACAGTCATGGTTCCTCTAGTAGGTAAAGTAACTGCAGGTGAACCAATTACAGCGGTAGAGAATATTGAAGACTACTTCCCTCTCCCTACTCGAATTGCTGGTACAGATCAGACTACTTTCTTACTATCTGTCCAAGGCGATAGCATGATTAATGCTGGAATTATGGATGGTGACTATGTTGTAGTACGTCAACAACATACCGCTGATAATGGAGAAATCGTTGTTGCGATGACTGGTGAAGGCGAAGCAACTGTAAAGCGTTTCTTTAAAGAAGGAGATCACATCCGTCTTCAACCGGAGAACGATCGCTTACAACCATTACGTTTACCTCAGGTCACGATTCTTGGAAAAGTGGTAAGCCTTATAAGAGAAATCATATAGATGACAAAAAAAGCTCTTATATTAGGGGCAACAGGACTGGTAGGGAAAGCCTTAACTAGTTTACTCCTAGATGACGAAACATATAATAAAATACATATACTAGTGAGGAATCACACGGATCTAATAAATAACAGATTAGTTGAACATATTATCGATTTTAACCAACTATCTAATCACTCTGACTTATTCGGAGTGGATCATGTTTTTTGTTGTTTGGGTACAACCATAAAAAAAGCAAAAACAAAAGAAGCTTTTTACCGAGTCGATCACGATTACGTATATGAAGCGGCTAAACTAGCAGATAAACATCAAGCTTCTTTTTTGGTCATTAGTTCCATTGGAGCTAATCCGAATTCTATGTTCTACTACAGTAGAGTTAAGGGTGAAGTAGAACAATCTCTACAGAAACTAACACTTCCTAGCTTATACATCTTTCAACCTTCATTATTATTGGGGGAACGAAAAGAGTTTAGGTTTGGCGAAAAAATAGCAACTCCGCTTAGTAAATTATTTTTAAAAGGTCCATTATTTCGTTACAAACCAATCCATGTGCAACAAGTAGCTCAAGCTATGATAAAGGTAGCGAAAACCTCCCTCAAAGGTAGTCATATATACTCTTCAGAGAAAATCGAAAAAATTGCAAAAGAGAAATGAACATTGCTTCATTCTCTTTTTTTATGTATAGATTTGACTAATGCTTGTCTAGCATGAATCATACAGTCATTTCTGCTATGTTTCATTTGACATTCAAGTCTTGCTATGTCAAAAGTGAGCCTGCACCGTTTTATTACACTGAAACGGTGCAGGCTCTATTGGAGTAAATGGAGTTTCTAAAAAGCCTTTTTACATCTATTTATCAGCACTATTAATTTTCCACACTTTGCAGATGGTATCTACTGATTTGATCCTTTCGATTTTTAGAATTTCTCTCTAGGTGTTTCCGGTTGATTTCCAATCACGATATTCCTGAAATCGTTAGTTGTTATCACAACTGTTATTTTTACTTATTCTTCTATAACTCACCATTACTTCGGTGCTTATACAGAGGCACTTTGACATTTCTATCGTTACTCTTAAACAAAGCTCAGCTTCAAATGTTCATCTATCGCTTTTAGAGCTTTTTCTACTCCTCCTGCTTGTTTAAAGCTTTTGTTTATTTTTTTCGTATTCTCTAGATACGATGGATCAGATAAAACGGTTTGAACAGCTTCTTGGAGCTTTTCAACACTAACTTCGTGTGAATCAATTTGATATCCAGCACCGAGTTCCTGCAATCTATTTGCAATCATTGGTTGATCGGATGTTTGTGGAATGACAACAAGAGGTACTTCGTAATGCAATGCCTCGCTCACACTATTCATTCCCCCATGAGTAATAAAGACGCTGGTATATCGGAGAACTTCCAGTTGTGGTACATAATGACGTACGATAAAGTTTTCTGGTAATTCCTTTAGATTGGCTATATCAGTTGATTTACCTACAGATATAACCACCTTTCCCTCAAAATCTTGAAAGGCTTTTGCGCAAGTTTGAAATAAATCCTCAAACCCTTGTAATACAGTGCCCATTGAAATATAAAGTACTCTCTGATCCTCTAAATCCTCTAAAGGAAAATCATTTGTTTGCAATCGGTTTGTGATGGAAGGGCCAATAAACACATAGGAATCATCCATATATTCCCCACCTGGTTGGAACTCTTTGCTGGTGTAGACGATGCTTAGATCAGCCCTATTCATCATAAATTGAAATGGCTGTTTTACTTTTACACCAAATCTCTCTTCTATTTGACTGGTTAAAGATGTATTTTCTTGCTCTAATTTTGGTGAGGCACTCATTGAAGCACCTAATTTTCCACTTTTTAATATCTGAAAAAATTGGTCTTCCGGAATTGCAAAACTAGAGGATGAAGAGATAGAGGGTATGTTTAGGTACTCCTTCACCAATAACCCACTGCCGAATGTATCGTGATACACATAGTCGAATGTTATTGTATCAGCAAGTTTCTGAACGATAGATAAAATATCATGAGAAATTTTGAGCATTACTTGTATAAATTCATGAATATTTTTTATGTTCTGTGGCGAAATCCCTTTAAAATGATTAGTATGAAGATACACCTTTGCTCCTAATCCTTCAATACGTTCTCTGAAGTCCTCTGTTGTTATATAGTGAACAGAGTCCCCGCGGTTGATCAATGCTTTCACGATACTTAGTGTCGGGTTTATATGGCCTTCAGCTGGTATGTTAATCATTAATACGTTCATAAGATTATTCCCTCGTTTTCATAAATATAGTCAAAATTCTTACTTCATAAAGTATATATATGTATTTTTTTAATTATAAGTCTTGTATTTAATGGGAATTCACACATTGGATTATATCGTTGTATCGTGTGAGCAAATTCAGTGGATAAAAAAGAAAAACTTTGTTTCTATAGTGAAAGATAGCTGTTCCTGTACATTTGTATGCCAAAAATGGACTGTATCTTCCCGGAGTGGGAGATATAGTCCGTTGCATGTTCTATTTTTAAATCGTTATTTCTCTCCTGTTTGTATCCAATACTTGAACCTTCACAGTACCTCCAAGGTTAATGGACACTAGATCTGCCAGTTCTTTCAGTGCCATATGAAGTTCATCGTTTCTCGTTTCGTCTATTAACTCGATACAGAGGAATGCATTTTTTGTATTTTCTGACAGCATCGTCCTCTTAGCTTCTCTCCAATTCCAGCATCTACATATTGCACCTGCTTCGTCTTTATAAATGATTTCATCTGCATATGGTGATGTATTTTCATCACTTCCTATAGGAATAAACAGTTCGTTTCCATGTGCTTTCGTTAGTCGTACGTCGCCGACAAAAGTATCTATATCTTCCCCTCCGCATGGGAGTCCATAACGTAATGAAATGGAATTATAAATATCAACAAGTGGGTTTATTATTCCGATATGGTTTCCGTTTTTCACTCTTTTTAATAAAGCTTCAATAGAAGATCTTGCTCCTTTTTTTGTTTTGAATTTCTGAAAGGCTTCTCTCCAAATGGATATTACCGGATTTTTACTAAATTCTTCTTGCTTAAAAAATTTGTAAGCTTCTTCCTCTGCCTCCATTACTATTTTCTGATACATTTCCATGTTTCTTAATGAATTATCAATTCCTTGGCAAATAACGATTCCTATCTTTGCATTAGGAAACAAAGACCAAAAATCATCTTCAATAATAAACTTTTGCATAAGATTCGCTCCGTTTTCTTTTAGATGTTGCATGAACACAAGATCTATTACTTGCAAAAAGCTTTCATAGTGTCGGACACTATCGTATGCCTGTTAAAAATGGATTTTAACAGGCATACGATACACTCATTCCTATTTATAGGAAAATGCAGCATACAGCTTATCATAGCACATCAATTGAGGGCATTTGTTCTCTCTGTTTGTTTTAAATTTTTCATAACCTTTGATAAACTAAGAAAGAAAGTAAGGAGTGAGACCATGAATAAGAAAGTAACTCTAATAACTGGTGCTAACTCTGGTATGGGATTAGCTACTGCAATTGCATTGGCCAAAGAAGATCACCAAATCATTTTAGCATGTAGAGATGAAGACCTAGGTAAACAGGCTTTGAAAAAAGTAATTTCTGAGAGTGGTTCTTCAGAAGTAGATCTCATGTTATTAGATCTCTCTTCTTTTCATAGTATTAGCTTATTCGCTAAACAGTTTGAAGAAAAATACAACACCTTAGATATACTTATCAATAATGCTGGTATTATCACTACGAAACGTGAAATAACCGAGGATGGCTTTGAGGCAATGTTAGGTGTAAATCATTTGGGTCACTTTTTGTTAACCAATTTACTATTAGAGCATTTAAAAAGATCGGATAAGGGCAAAGTTATTACTATCTCCTCTGGGGCATACAAATATGGAAAAATAGATTTTGCAGATATGAATTTAGAGAAGAAGTTTTCACCAATTCGGGCATATGGAAGATCAAAACTTGCGAATATCTTATTTACAAAGGAATTGAGTAGGAGACTACAAGATACAAATATAGCAGCAAATTGCCTCCATCCAGGTGCTGTATCAACAAACATGGGAGTAAACCGTGATACCGGCTTTGGGAAAAGTATTCATTTTTTGTTACGTCCCTTTTTTCAAACACCGCTCGAAGGATCACAAACAGCAATTTATTTAGCCTTAAGTCCAGAAGTAGAAGAAATTTCTGGTAAATACTTTTATAAGAAGAAAGTCAAAGATATCGAGGGTCAGGCTATGGATGACAACTTAGCTCAAATATTGTGGGAATGGAGCGAGCAGCAAGTTGGTCTAAAACCTGTTAAGTTGAAATGAAAATATAACGGACATCAATTGGTTCTTCTTATTTATAAATAAAGTCAGAATACAGATCTATTACTCTCTATACATGCTATATTTTAGGAGATGTCACGAAAACAGATTTACTTTACTAACTTTAAACATTTCCATAGATTTGGTAAGCTACGATATTCCTTTACTTCAATTTTCCCAATATGTTTCTGTTCTCAAAATAAAAACAACACTTGATCCTATTAATTTGAGATCAAGTGTTGTTTTTATGGTGTATAGATGTCTTCACTTCTATTAAACTTAATAAGTGAAGTTACTTCATATCAGAATATCATCAGTCATATGCTTTTATAAATGATGAGAGCGCTAAAAACATCAGACATACCTCTACCATAGTCATACTTAATATCTATAACTTCTGCATTGAGGTTTTCTTCAAGCCATTTATTTATCATTTGTTCGAGTTTGTCCATGGTACGTTCTTCAAATCCTTTTACTCTCATCGTTTTTCTCCTTCTTGATAGATAGTTTATGGAGCTGTATTAAGACAACCCTCTTATTTACAGAGTGGTTGTCTAGGAGTACAAATATTCTATCAAATATTTGTACGCATGTGCAATTCATTCATCCTGGAACGCGGTTCAGGAGCACCTCAGTGAGAAGTCGTTGCAAAGAAATCTAGTCATTGATTCGAAACATATGTAAGAGCGATTATGAAAGCCAAGCCAAAACCAAATCTCATCAATTCCTGATTACCAAACAGCTTTGTATGATTTACAAACGTTGAATTTTTGTCTATTATCTATTTAAATCCATTTGTTCAATAGCAAAGGGAATCTATTATGGCTGAACGGAGAATCTCTCGGCTTAAGAAGAAACAAGTAAAAATTGTCGAGGATACATGTCAGACTCTTCCCGACGGTACAGGTATGCGCACTATCACGATGAGTGATGGCAAGAAATCCGTTTGGTACAAGAACCCCGGCGCAAACACATGGCATCAGAAAAATAACAACTAACACTTGAGGGAGCACTGCGGTCGTCTGAATTCTATGATTCGGACGACCGCCCGACTTTTATTTTTCCAAGTTTACTTCATCCAGTTATACTAATAGTGTTGTTACATAGATTTCATAGCATGTGGCAACGGCCGTCCATTTTTTAGATTACATATTTTTAATCATAAAGAGTGATGCTCTCCTCTCCTCCTCCCTTTCCTTCCACAAAACATATCCAGCTATTATAGTATTCACTTATTTCCAATTATTTTCTATCTCTTTTACACATATAACAGAAAATGACATAAAATAGAAATAGAGAATAGAAAAGGAGAGGATAGTGATGCAAGGTAGATCAGCTGGAAAAGTAACTGGAATTGATGTGTCAAACAATAATGGCTCTATTAACTGGGAAAAAGTCAAGAAGACTGGATATAAATTTGCTTATATAAAAGCTTCAGAAGGAACCAACTTTAAAGACACTTTATTTGTGTCCAATGTACAAAAGGCGAAAGAAGCTGGGATTAAAACAGGAGCTTACCATTTTGCACGTCCTTCTGGATCAGTAGAGGATGGAAAAGAAGAAGCAGATCATTTTATTACCATGATGAATAAAGCACAGACGGATCTTATACCTGCTTTGGACTTAGAGGCAACCAAACTAAACATGGATCAGACTGCTGAGTGGGTGGAAACATTTATTTCTCACGTAAAAAAAAGCACTGGTAAAAACGTGATTATCTATACTGGATTATGGTTTATGGATCGATACCCAGGTTTATCAAAGAAACTTTCCAAATATCCTCTGTGGGTTAGTTATTACAAAGAATCAGCTCCTCCAGATAATGGTTGGGATAATTGGACAATTTGGCAATATACAAGTAAAGGTGATGTTCCTGGAATATCAGGAAATGCTGATCTTAATGTGGCTACTTCTTTGGAACATTTATTGGTCAAGAAAAAAGAGGCTTAGTTGCAATCGTTAAGAATAGAATAGAAAAACCCTTGCTTAGTGAAAGGGTTTTTCTATTCTATCCGAGTTTTGTTGATACATGTATCTCTTCATCCCATCTGGTATGACTTAATTAGGTAGCATAGCGGAAGGATACGTTTGCGACAGCTTCTTTTCCATAATAAGTTCCATCTTATAGATCGCTCTATCTTGGCATACATACATGTAACGTTTTGCGCTTACTGATCTCTAGTTGGGGTAGTGAGACGGTTCGTGCTCTAGTCCGTCAGGCAGTTTACATATTATGTAAAATAAAAGAGCCAGCTTTTCTCTAAAGCTGGTTTAACTTATCTAGCATTTCTTTTCGACTATGATTGGTATAAAGTAATGTGGTCGATGGATGCCACTTCATGGACATTTAATCCTTTTTCTAACGCATTCGAACAAAAGAAATGTCGTAATCCATGTGGGGAAACAGCAGGTTGAATATCTGCTAACTTGCTGTACTTATGTAAGGATTTGAAAACAGTAATTCATGAAAGTCTCTGACTACAGTTGCTAACAAATATATACGGACTAACTTTTGTAAGTCGATACTTGGATCTTTCACGTTTTAAATAATCTCGTAGCCCACCTTGTCCGAGAGAAATTTGGTTCGAGATTTCTTTTCCTTCCCATCTCTGATTAGCAACTCTTGTAATTCCAAATAAAGATCATGGATGACCAAAGAAAGAGCCTCGTTGATCCTTAGACAGATATAAATCAGTAAATTCACCAAAGCATAATCGCGTTTGTTTTTTGATTCTAACACTGTCTGAATAAATCGTTGTACATCAGCCTCATAATACACTGCTGACGAGCCATACCCGCGTTGAACCTTCTTCCAATCCTCTTTCTGAATCACAAGATGATTTTGTTTCCCCATTTGAATCAGATATTCATTTCATGAACGCAAACCAGCCATATGAGAGTTAAACGTACTTGGAACAATCTCTATGTGTTGAAGGAAAACCTTATAATCTGCTACATTCTCTACAATAAACTGCTGTGGAACCTTCTGAAATCGATCTTGAAACCATCTAATGTATGCTTTCAGAAGATAGATACGAAGAGATCGCGTTAGCAGATTTCCCATTCAAAATCAAATGTTGTTCGAATAAGCAAAGAATATCTTCTGATAAATTATGGTTCATGGGATTCATGCACTCTTTTCATCAATTATGTTTCCTTATTGATGAATATCGTATCTAAAATAGTAAAAAAAAGTAAACAAAACTGACCTTATGTTTCATAAAAAACTGATGCATACAGTTATTTTCCAGTATGCATCAGTTTTTCTTTCTTAGCTTCTCAAGATAAAGTTTCTAATCTATTTAATCACTTAGATAATTTAAAATTCGGTACTGAACGCACGAGCTATACTCGATTGTCCAGCGACCGGTTCTGCGGAGGATTACTCCCCCATGACTCGCTGGTACTCCTTCTCAGCAGCCGCGCTGATCACGGGGGCTTTTGAGTTGCGGAACCCAGCGATACAGACATCCTCGGTGATGCCATTCATCATCTCAGCGTTCAACCGAAGGTCCATAAGGGTGGCCCTTTTCTCGACAGTGATACGAATCCAGGGACGAACGCGCATGGCCAACAGGGCGATATCGCACACGCTCCCATTGTCGACATACATGCTCAGAACATCCTGGACACTCTGGACGGCTCCATCGAAGAGAACCTTCTGTGCCGGGGTGTACTTCTCCATGTAAAACTCCTTGTTCGACAGAACCGATATCTTTAGTTTATCATAATTTGTTGAGCCTATAACAGATGCTATCCTTTAATATTAAGCAACATTTAGTTTAATCGGTAACAGCTTGAAAATCCTATGGATTGACATGATGATAAAACAATGGTGATAACCCCCTTAAAATTTTCAGGAGTCATCTCCTTTAGAGCAATATTGATCGTTCTACTTAAAACAGGCTGCAAGTGAGGATACGTTTCATTCATACCAGCTTCTGGGCGATATAGTTTTTGCGCATAGATATTTTCAAGGAGGCTGCTTCTTTTTTTATGATTATGGGGCCAAGAACTGTCCGTTGCCTCGTCTGTTGGTTCAGTTCCGAAGAAACTTCGCATATGCGTCATATACAACCATGGCTGCAGACTAGTCCTTGGAAAACTGAGATCGTAAATATACTCAAGTTCTTCGCACTTAGCAACCATCCACTGGAAAATTTCAGCGAAATTATTGACAATCTCTTCGAACAACCATCTCGACACCAAATTCAAGAACCTGCGGATATGCAGCATGGCAATGAACCTTCATATCCAAATCTCCATTCAGAAAATGTTGTTTATGTTTTAATTAAAGAGTTTCAGATGTTTCCATTGCCTAAAACACCCGATTGAAAGACTCAACTGACACTTTACAAATGAAAGGTTTTTACCTTCTTATGGAATGCAACTTAAGAAGTCGTACTGGCAAAACACCCAAATTTTATTGTTGATTTTGGCTTATTATATATGGTTATCTATAGTTAAATCACCGATTAAAAATTGGAGAAAAAATGTGGTTTGAGTTGTTCGAGAAGAAAAAAAAGACAGAAGAACAACGAAAAGAGCAGCGAAATTTCCGTAAGGGAGTAGGGTATAGTTTCCGTTCGCTTACAGCAGATCGAGTGGTACTGACTCGTGCGCTTGTGTTGCTGTTGCTCGAAGGAGTTGCAGTTGCACTCGTTCCAATCGCCATGGGTGAACTACTCTCAAATCCAGTCGCAGCTACTGTAACACTGACGGTTAGTATTAATGCCGTTCAGTATTATCTGTTGTTGTGGTACATGGAGACGCAGCGGTTGCTCAGAGTCGTAAATGCAGATTACCTAGGTATGGAAATCGCGAAAGTAGTAAGTAAAACATCCAAGCAGTCGCTGCTTCGAATCAGCGAACAGTCAGGACAGCTGCATAGCAGTATCGTCAGAAATGTGTCACTCTTTGTAGCTAACATCCCTGAAATTGCTCAGTTCCTAGTGATCATTGGCGGTAACCTAGTTGCGCTGGTGGTGCTTTTTGGAGCGGGAAAGTATCTGTTCTTTTCCCTAATGGGAATGTTGCTGATGAGTATCCTTTCTTGTTTCACCTATCGGTGGAACCTCGAGCTGAGTCGACAGGCAAAGAAATTGGATGCAAATCAAAATAATCACCTTGATGGGTTGGTCAAGAATTTGGAAGTTCATCAACAATCTGGGGCTACCACTTTTAAGCTGAGGATTCTAAAGAATGTACTAGACAAACAAACAAAGCTTTATAAGCGTAATGAGTGGATGAACGTCCTTCGCTTTGTATGGTTTCGAATTCTACCAACACTCGTTTTCATGTGGCTGATCTACATCACGGCTATTTCTGATAAGCGTAGCCCAGCCGATCTCTCGATGTTGGGAATCTGTGCAGGAACAGCGATGCAGTTTTCCTACCAAGTGGTTCAAAGTCTTTTGGGACTTGGTAAGCACTTTGGGGATTTGCAACATCTCGGTCAATTGTTGAACGCACCAAGGCGTCCACAAGGAAACAGAGTGCTAAAGAAGGTATCCTCTCTTTCCCTTAGTACGTCACTACGTGTCAAATTTGCCAATGGCCACGTACTGTTCCCAAATGGTCTGGTACCTTGCAATAAACAGCTGACAGAACTACGAATGGATGCTGGTCAATTCGTAGTCTTTGTCGGTGAGATCGGTTCTGGTAAGTCGACCGTTGCTAAAATTCTAGCGCGCGTTTATGAGAACCTTCCAGAAGATGACACGCACTGGACGGGATCTTACCAGGTTCAGGATAATGGACATGAGTGGTTGCCTGTTTTCGATACGAACCTACTCACCTTCTACCGGAATGTCTTTCATGCCCCTCAAACTGCTAACTATGTAGATAGTGAGCAGAAAGAAATAGAGTGGGTTCCAGGCACGGTAAGAGATAATATTGGCTATTTCCTTCGCCATGAAGAACTCTCGCTTACACCCCAGCGAGTAGATGAACTGATCTGGGAAGCAGCTGAGCTAGTCGGGCTACAAACGCAACTCAAGCAGGAAGTTCGCACTCTATCAGGCGGGGAACTGGCATTGTGTATGCTAGGCCGAAGCCTAGCTGGTGTGTTGCTCGGTGAGATTAAAGTTCTCATCCTTGATGAAACGTTTGCCAATCTGAATGGTGCAAAAGCTCAAGCTGTGCTTTCCAATCTGCGCCGCCTCGTCAAACAGTATCAACTCACAATCATCCTTGTATCTCATAAGGATGAATTTAACCCTCCTGATGCCCTTGCCTATGTCTTTGGATCAAATGGAAAGGGCATTATTGAGATGGGACAAGTAGCAATGCTCAGAAAGCGTTGGTTTTCCCATTACAATAACGCTACCGGTCGACGATCCTGGTTCACATCCTTGCTGACAAGAAGTTTCAAGAAATGTGATCTTGTATGATCTGCGGGGTGCCTGATTTCTACATCAAGCACCCCGCGCGAATTTACGGTCTGCTCAAATCTTTAAACTTGTAAAATACTTGGCACAAAAAATTATTTTGTCACTATACTTCCTAAACTCCATTTCGGTATAATCGGAAGATTTTTTGAACAAAAGAAGCAACAAGGGATAATGTCTTTTTTGATGCGGTATTACTACTTGCTCCAATAAGTCAGGATAGCAGCTCCATGGCTGTACGTTCTTTATCAGCAATCTCTAGCAAAAGCTTCGAAGTTTGTTTCAGCTCCTGTGGGTTTCCTGTTTTTCCCGCATGCTCGATCGAAGCAGAAACACCAACCCACATTGGAGCAATTTCCGTAAACAAACGGTGAGCTTGGTCGATTTTCGGGTCTTCCAACAGATCGACGCATTCTTTGAGGAAATCTCGATACAGATTCCGAAACAAAGCACCGCCGGTTCCAGCACGCTCCATCAGCAAAGCGGTCAGGCATAAATCATGTTCGAAATTGATGCTACGGGAAGGCCACTTCAAGATTTCCTCACTCATTTTTACAATCCCTTTATTCCCAATATTGCGAATAGGAGGGTTCAAATAATCATACGAATTCTTAATCAAGGATTCGCGCACAGCGGAAATGAGCGGAGGCAAAGCGTCGATTGGCTTGAGTGTAAAAGAGCGATTCCGGGAACTCATAACCCCCTTTGCGTTTCTAGCAGCGGTTAAGCTCGTCAAACGCGTCTTCACCAATCCACCCTGTTGTCTGGTGTCAGCCATATAAGCGTATTTGTCATCGATACCATATAGGACTGCATAATGACCAGCAAAGTGCACTTTATTCGTGAAATAGTCCAAATAATAAGAGTCCAATTTCATCCCGACCGGAATTCCTTGTTCGATGCAGCTTCGTACGTTCTGCCACGCTTTTTTGACGGACGACGTTTCTTGAATTTCGACGGTTAACCTCAGCCTGTCGCCAAGATTGGCTGTCAATTTATCGGGTTTCACTCTTCCTCCGATGAACGGAAAGTCCATCTTCTTCGAGTCCCAATATATAAATCCGAGCCCTTGCCCAAGTCCGAATAGCATCGGTTCCGAAAGTTGAATTCCCGCAAATTGCAGCAGATTTCCCATAGCTGTTGTTTCACAATGTTCACCTTGATAAGAAACAAAACCGTCAATGATGTTTGCCATATTCCTCTGTCTCCTCCAGCAGCTCTTTAATTAAATCAGAAACGAAAGCCCGATCACTCTCGATGAGGCTTATCGGATGCAGAAACAACGCTCTTACGTTCAGTGGCAGTCGAACACCGCCTTGCGATTCATACTTCAACTTTATTTTTTCTAAAGTCTCTTGAAGAAAATCCAATCGATTCCGCAATGCTTCCACTGCCTCGTCTTTCTCGACAAGAGACAAAGCAGCCAGGCCGAGATCGAAGCGACTGTCGCGTTCTCGTGCAGATGACAGACTGTCCAGAATTTCTTGTCTGAGCTTGGCAGTACCCGCTTGAGTGAGAGAAAAACGATTCGGCATTGGTCCCTTGCCAGATTTTCCATCGAATTCCTTGGACACGATCCAACCTTTATTGCTCAGCTTTTTCAGGCCAGCGTAAATCGAAGTCATGCCGATATTTGCCCATTCTCGATAACCTCGTTGATCGACTAACTTCTTGATATCGTACCCAGAAGCATGACGACATTCCATAATCATTTGCAGCAGCATGAATTCTACATTCGAAATGGAGTGCATGAAGATCCTCCTTGTTTTAATATTTCATATATGTAATATAACACTAGTAGAATATAAGTACAATAATCTAATTTATTAAAAATGTAGGGATCCTGTATAACCAAAATATTCACCCTTTCAGAGCATAAATAAACACACGCATAAGTGATTTTCCAATAAGTGCTAGACACTTTAAGAGTTAAAAGTGAACGACAACGCTCTCTGTTATTAGCAATAATCAGCATCTAAACCGGACAGATCTCCATCTCTCGAATTGTTAAAAACGGCAATCTTGTTGAACATGGTAGCCGTTGCTCATTTTCATCTATCTGAAATCAATCCAAAAACTGGCTTGCAGATAGATATATTTTCCAAGTTGATCCTTTAGTGTGCGAATCGTTTTCGTACAAGTGATATATGCCTAAACGTACTTTGGTAACCGCAATCCTTTTACAGAGCTATAATGGACCTTTATCTTCTTTTTCCCATGATATCTCTAACTCCATTAATATTTTTCCTAACATATTTTAATTACTTCTATCCTCTCCACAACTCACACAAGAGCTTCGAAACAATGCGCAGATACATTGCTAAAAAAACAAATTCAAAAACAACTTCTATCTTTCACTTTCATTGTGTTGCTTTCTCTAAGAATTGAAATCGTTCAATTCATCAACTGCCTTTATGTAAAATAAAAAAGCCGTCCCACGACGACTCTCATCTATATACTTTCCTTATATTACGGCGTCTGGACAACTGGCTGCTGACCAGACTATGTAACACTGATTTGTTCCTAAAAGCTTAGTAGAGGAATGAACCGGTGTTACACCTTACGCTTGACCTTAATAAGAGGCTTTTCGTCAAAGTAGACGATTTCCGTCTGTCCTGCTCGGAGACCACCCTTGGTTGTACTCCCAAAAACCGTCCGACACCAAGTGCTATCATAGTCTCGACCAGGGCCACCGCCATACTGGTTAATCTCTACACTATGTGGGGAAATTCGCAGATTAAAACTGTCGGCAAGCCAGGTAGTCTGCATCGCTTCGTAAACACGTTTGTCAAACTCATGGCAATCTTTAACAATAGCAATGAGACATTCAATCTCCCAGTAGGTACCGAGCGGACTGTGGAGTCGGAGCTTCTTAGACATGAAAATCCTCTCACTAAAACGACAGACTGCATTCAGCCTAGGTTCATTATAAAGTAAAACCTTGCCTCTGTACAAATAAATGATCATCACCAGTACCCCTATTTGATGCTAAATATTTTCTACTTGCTTATGTTTGTTTCATTTGCTAATATAACTGACGAACGTTCGTTAAATTAGAGGTGATTTTTTGAAAAGCAAAGTAATTAAGGAGGCAGCTCTAAAATTTTTCACCATTCATGGTTATGAAGGAGCATCCCTTTCTCAAATAGCTGAAGAAGTCGGCATGAAAAAGCAATCGATTTACGCTCATTTTAAAGGGAAGGACGATCTTTTTCTGCAAGTTTTACGCGACGCGAAAGCGACGGAATTATCTTCAAAACTACGATATTTCAGTAAAATTGATTCGCAAAACCCCGAAAAAGATTTGTATGGATTTCTCCAATTGATAATTGAACTTTTCCAAAAAAATGAGCAGTTAAAGTTTTGGTTACGTATGTCTTTTTTTCCACCAGCACATCTTTCGAAGGCTATTGAAAGAGAAGTGATCGATATAGACGAGAAGGTGCAAGCGATACTAGAAAATAAATTTCAGAATTGGATCAATGCGAAAATAATTGTCGGAGATGTAGCAAAAACCCCGACTTTCGCCTTCTTAGGAGTAATCGATTCCCTTATGATGGAGCTTGTATACGGCAATGATGGGAAACGGCTAAAGGATAAATTAGAAGCTTCGTGGACAGTGTTTTGGAGAGGTATTTCACATCAATGATTTTTACAGAAAGGCGTTTCGATACATGAAAAAAACAATAAAACAACAAAAGTCAATATTGATTATTCTTCTAAGCAATATATTCATTGCATTTCTAGGAATTGGACTTATCATTCCAGTTATGCCGTCTTTTATGAATATCATGCATTTATCAGGAAAAACCATGGGTTATCTTGTTGCTGTATTTGCAGTGTCACAACTACTTATCTCACCACTTGCAGGATATTGGGTTGATCGTTATGGTAGAAAGAAAATCATCATAATTGGTTTGTTTCTTTTTGGCGTTTCAGAACTTATCTTTGGTTTAGGCACGAATGTGTTCGTCCTTTATTTATCAAGGATTTTAGGAGGAATTAGTGCCGCTTTTATTATGCCAGGTGTTACTGCATATGTTGCAGATATTACATCCATTCAGGAACGTTCAAAAGCGATGGGCTATATTTCTGCCGCCATTAGCACTGGCTTTATTATTGGTCCTGGAGTCGGTGGCTTTATTGCAGAATACGGTATACGCATGCCCTTCTACTTTGCTGCAGCCATAGCCTTTTTAGCATGCATTACATCCATATTTATTTTAAAAGAGCCTCTAACAAAGGAAGAGCTAGCAGAAATTTCTGCTAATAAAAAACAAACAACTATTATAAGAGATTTTAAAAAATCATTTCATCCACTTTACTTTATTGCCTTTATCCTTGTATTTGTACTTGCTTTTGGATTATCAGCATATGAAACTATTTTCAGCCTATTTTCCGATCTTAAATTTGGCTTCACACCGAAAGACATTGCAGCTATTATTACTATTAGCTCCATCTTTGGAGTTGTTGTCCAAGTATTTGTGTTTGCAAAAATGGTAGATAAACTCGGTGAAAAGAAACTGATCCAACTATGCTTAATTACAGCTGCAATATTCGCAGTGGCATCTACCTTGATCTCTAGCTTTTTAGAAGTGTTGGCAGTAGCTTGCTTCATCTTCCTCGCCTTTGATTTACTTCGTCCGGCATTGACAACATTTTTATCAAAAGATGCTGGGAAAGAGCAGGGATTTGTTGCTGGAATGAATTCAACCTATACCAGTTTAGGCAATATTGTAGGGCCTGCAATAGGCGGAATACTATTTGACGTAAACATTCACTATCCTTATCTTTTCGCTGCTGTCATTCTAGTCATAGGTCTTGGTATTACGTTCATGTGGAAAGAAAAACCATTGGGGAATGCTTAGCGAAATAAATAGAAAAGTATAGTACACCTTTCGAACAATCCAATACGAAAGGTGTTTCTAGTTGAGCAGAAATTATTTTAAAAAACGTTCCTTGTGGATGAACGTTTTTTTTAGCCTTCTATATAGTGATCTGACTCTTCATTGTTAGCCATTTGTAATAATTGCGCTGTTAAAATTACGACATTACTCACCTCTTTCCTTCTGTCTTAAAATCTCAAGCTGCTTCATTGCATATATGTTCCCTTTTTCAACTGCTTTTTTAACAGTCGCTCCCCTTCAGTTGTATTTTCAGGTAAAAAACACCCATTCAGATAATGATAGCTAAGTATCACTATGGCCCCCATGTTTCCTGCATCTGCTGATTTCTTTAACCATTTCTCTCCTTTCTCTGTATTTTGAGATAATACATTGGCGGTTAAATACGCATGACCTAATTGTGTCAGAGTCTCTAAATTTTCAAAATTAGCCGCTTTTTATAGCCATGCCTCTCCTTCTTTTATATTCTGGGGTAAGACAAAACGATATCCATTTAAAAGAAGCAATAGGAGGAAATGCTGAATCTCGGTCGAGCTTAATTGAATGGTAAAATTGGGAAATCAGATCCGGGAAATGACGGTGAGACCATAATCCAGAAAATACAAATATTAAAATCCAGGGAAATTAGCATGGGACTTTTCTGTATCGTTGTAAATCCTTATTCTCCTACGTCTCTTTTCGCCATCTCCATCATTTGGAAATTAGCAAATATCTCAAATCCTTTCTTGGCGAACCTTCACTTCTTAAGGTTAATTTGATGTGACACAACTCCCTCACACCTATAAATCCTCAAAGAAATGAGACTCTTCTAACCACCGCTTCTTGTAGAAAACAACAAGTATTTCGTTCGTTAATCGCCTATTTTCAGGGAATGATATCACAATTACACAAACATTCCATATAAGCTTGCTATAGAACACCAACAAGTTCAATCGATATAAAAAATAATTTCGCCATTTATATACGTTGATGCATATATATGTTTTAGTGTATATTATGTTCATGAGCACAATCACCATGCAATCAACCCTATTTACAATTGCCGAGCCGAATCGCTTTAACATCATTGAATTGTTAAAGAAAAAACCTCGATCGGTGAATGAATTGGTAAAAGAATTGAACATTGGTCAACCTCAAGTCTCCCGTCATTTACGTATTTTGAGCGAAGCGGGACTAGTTCGTGTGAACCGAAAGGCACAACAACGTATTTATAGTCTTGAACCCAAGCCTTTTCAGGAACTTGATGCTTGGTTTGATTCGTTCAGCCAGTTATGGGAAGAACGACTGGATCAATTTGAATCCTACTTAAGCAACTTGGAAAGAAAGGAGTAAATATGACAGCAATGAATAGCTTTGTTGACCACTATCTCTGGAACTATTGAAACATTTGACAAGAACGGTTGGATAATCTAGAACTTTATTTAGCAGGGATGGATCGTCATGAATAGTAAAAAAACCAAGATTACAAAAAACCTAAAGAATCGGGAACTGATCGTGGAACGAAACATAGCTGTATCACGTAAACTTGCCTGGCAAGGCTGGACCTTGCCAGAACATATTGAGAATTGGTGGGGCCCGAAAAACTGGTCTACTACTGTTTATGAAATGGATGTTCGAGCTGGAGGAATTTGGCGATACCGGATAGCTCCGAACGATGGGAAAGATGAAGAAGCCCGCTGTAAAGCCACTTATACCCAAGTTATGGAGCAATCAAAACTTGTCTATACCGATACTTTTGTAGACCGTGATTGGAATGCTGTGGAAGGCAGTGAAATGCATACATCTGTCACTTTTGAAGATGAGAACAGAAGCACGAAACTCACGATTACTACCCAGTTTGCAAGTGTCGAGGATCTGGACAGTGCGGAAACCATCGGTATGATCGAAGGATTCACAGATGCCTTGGATCGATTGGAAAAGTATCTTCATACCTCTTGATATTTTTTAATAAAACAATTGGAGGAATACAAAATGCAACACGTTATTTCAAAAGATGGAACAAAGATAGCTTATGAAAAACGAGGAAAGGGTCCTGCAGTCATTCTCGTATCAGCAGCAGCAGCGGATCACCGCGATACCGTAAAATTAGCAGAGCATGTAGCTAAGCACTTTACAGTCTATAATTATGATCGCCGCGGAAGAGGAGAAAGCACAGACACAGCACCATACGCTGTGAGGCGAGAAATAGAGGACATAGAAGCGTTAATCCAAGAGTCTGGCGGTCGGTCTTACTTATTTGGAAGCTCTTCAGGCGCAGTGTTGGCTCTTGAAGCAGCAAGCCAACTGGGAAACAAAGTAGCTAAGCTTTTTCTGTATGAACCACCCTTTATTATTAATGAAGGTCGTGTCCCTGTACCTGCTGAGTATGTAACACACTTAAATCAATTAATCGCATCCAATCAACGAAACGAAGCGGTTGAATATTTTATGACTCAAGCAATTGGTGTGCCAAGTGAATTTGTTGAATACATGAAAGCAGATCAATCATGGAAAGTAATGGAAGGAATGGCGCATACCTTGGCATATGATGGGATGGTGATGGGGAATACGCAATCGGGTCAACCTCTTCCTACTGATCGTTGGTTTGTCCAAATCCCAACCTTTGAATAGTGAGGTTTTCTTTCATGATGCAGCCAAAGCCTTAGTTGCACTACTTCCACAAGGTAAGCATGATATCCTATCAGACCAGGATCATTCAGCAGTTATGATGGCGCCTGCTGACTTAGCAACTGAAATTACTAAATTTTATCTATCAAAAAAATAAGATGGATATATGAGGGGAGATGACAAACGATACCGATTCCGAACATTGAGCTCAAAACCCTAAATCGATTAGTTGGAACTTGGGAAATCAGTAGAGGAGTAGAAGGTACAGTTATATATGAATGGATGGAAGGTGGCTTCTTTTTACTTCAGCATGTCAATTTAAAGCAAAACGGTCAAGAAATAAAAGGGATTGAGATTATTGAACACTTGAAACCTTTTGGTGGAGAATCTGGCAAAGAAATTAAATCTCGATATTATGACAGTATAGGCAACACATTTGACTATGTGTATGAAATTCAATGAGATGAATTGTTTATTTGGGCAGGTGAAAAAAACTCTCCTGCCTACTTCAAAGGAAAATTTAGCCCTGATGGTAACACTAACACTGGTAAATGGGGGTATATCCAGATGGCGGCTACAAATCTAGCATGAAAGACATTAAATATAGATCATACAGCCTGCAAAGGATAAATACCCGAACGGACAATATGAGCAGAAATATATTGCCCATAACAATAACCTAAAAGTATATATTTTCTTACTTCCAAGAGAAAAAGAATTCAAGTGATTCAAACAACCGACTACCTTTAAAGGTAGTCGGTTGTTTGAATCTAAAAATATGTCTCAGCGCTCGCGGGTGGAGCGTCTTTTGTCTACTAAGGGTGGCAGACGAAAAAAATAGTGTGACTAGTGCCATAGGTGCGCAAACATCAAGCGACTTCTTAACATGTTTAAACTTAATTTATGCAAAAATTTTATTTACCTTCTATTAATAAATAAATTAGATAAGCTATTGTTACGTCAAGTAAGAAATCACTGGTTTTTTAATAATATCTTCAATTGGTGTTAATAGTGCTTTGTTTCGCATGGTAGAACTCAACAACAAATTAGCTTTTGGCACGGTTATCACTGTTATTGACTGCCCTTTTTCAACTGCAGCAGATACAATAGGCTTTCCTGTTTTTGCATCCATAGTCATAATAAGATCAGGGAAAGTTGCAAAACGTTCTCCATTTCTTTCTAATGTCATATACTCATTCCAAAAAATCAACTCATATTTATCATCGATCCAAACTGAACCTACATCAAAACCGCCTATGGTTTCTAAATGAAATTCAGTTACCTTGCCAGTAGCACATACTTTGCCGCCTAATTGTGCCACCACTGCATCAATTGCTGCTTCCCCTTTATTATTAACCAATGCTTTACCGACTTCAATTGCTTGCGATATTCCTCCAGGAGCACCATGCTCTTTAGCATAGGCGACTGTTATTGGATTTCTAGCAACAGCTACTAAACCACCTGCTTCTACAGAAGCATTTCGGATTAAAGTAGCAGATTTTCCTAACGAACCAGATACACTCACTTCTACATAACGGTCATCTTTTCCACCGACTGCGCCTTGGTGTGAAATGTATTTTGGGTCATCTGACAAATTGAGCGAACCCATTGCTCCTGTTGGATGTGCTCTTCCATTACAAGGATTATCAATGACAGGAATACCAGTTACTGCGGATTGAAACCATCCATTAACAGTTGTGCCTGCACCGTTTTCATTCGTAATAATACCGCTAATGGGCTGTTCTAGTTTTTGAGATAAAAGCTCTAATGCTCTAGCATAATACATCGGTTTTAAATATTGCTCTTTGGCTGCAGGTGCTCCAACAAGAGAAACCGTCACGAGTAGATCATCATTTGCTAATTCGTCAATAGAGTAGAGAGTCGGCTGTCCGATTTCTAAAGAGAGACGACCGATTTGTAAGCCTTCGTCGATCCATCCCCCACCTCCTCCTCCAAGTACTGCTCCACCATATACTGCAAATTCTACCATTTCTTCATCCAATTTAATTTTAGACAACAGATGTCACCTCGTTATTTTCTTAGTTTAAAGATGGAATTAAAGAAACTATACAGTGCATCTCCAGCAATGAACCCAGCTGCTAAAATACTCATTGGACCTTCGGCTTCTTTCCCTTTCCACTTTGTTACGATAAAGCGAATAACAATACCTGATAAAACTGCCCAACAAGCATTTGGTGTTGTAATTAATAAACCTGTTGCAAACATTACACCCAATTGTCTGGTTGGACCCCCAATTAGCTGGATAATTGCACCTGGTATTGCCCAAATGAGAAGTTGTTTGGCCACTTCCAAAGAAGCACCTGCTTGAATAGTAGAAGCATATACTTTATCAATTGGAGGTACTAGATTTTTGTCAAAGTAACCTTGATAAACAAAAATCACAACAACAACAGCTACTGCAAATGCAATCATCCCTGCAATATATTGTTGTTTTCTGCCTTCTCGTTCAAATTCTTTATCTTTCCCATTTCCTCGTAAAATATAGCCCGTTTTTAAGTCATATCCCATATCAGCAAAAGCAGGTCCTGTTGCTGCACTAAATCCCGCAAGCAGAGCAAGGGCTGTGGGAGGAAATCCAATCATAATTCCCACAAGCAAAGTAATAAAAGCTACTGCGAATGCTGGAAACCAACCAGAATGCATTGCAGCAATTCCAACAATCATTTCGTGGACGAAAGCTGCAAAGGCTGCAAAAATCATAAATCCAATTAGCATCCCAAAAGACATATGGGTGTATAGTCCAGCAGTTAAGGCAATTAGCAAGGATACTACTAAGTACGCGATAAAGCCATATCCTAATGCCCTTCTTACCTCGTTCATTGGTCTTGTCTCTGCTAATTGTTCACTTTCTTTTCCAGTATTGGATTGTTTTTTAAAAATAATAATGCATATCTGAATAAGTGCGACGATTCCTGCTCCAATCATGATTCCATGAGCAACATACTGTTCGCTGACATCGAATTGAAACAATGATTTCGAATATTGATTCACCAATAACCCGATACCAAACATGGTTAAAGCCCAAATATTACCGATGAACGCCACACCAAAAGCAGACATAGAAAATTTAAAATATGATCCGACCAATCCAATTAATGTTCCTACACCTAATAACGCCGCTCTTTTTCCACCCTTATCTCCTGCGATAATGGACTCTGCTGTTGCAACACCAGGCGCCCATGTTTCATGAGCTGGAAAGATTCTTGAATCAAATAATTTATATAGAATAGCAGCATCAATAAACATTGCAAGGGCTGCACCAATAAGCATCGGGATAATTAACTCTTGTGCTCCTAATACAAAAGGAATCCCAATGGGTATAAACAAACTATTTGCTGCTCCAAAAGTAGCAGAAGAAATAGATGTCTGCATAAGATTTTGACGATGGACAGACTTGAATTTCTGGAAGATCGCAAGTGGAATTCTGGCTATCAACATGGCTACTAGACCACCAATAATAGCTGTACTTGGTGTTACTCCAAGTGTCGTTACAATTTGTAAACCAATAATAGCTCCGATAACGCTAGCGACAATATTGAGTATAAACGAGACGGGTTCAAAGATAGATGGATGTTTCTTATGTTCTGACACGCTATTTCCTCCCTTTTTCGATTAAGCTTAAATCTGTATTCACATCAGATAAGATAAATAATTATAACATTAATATTATAAACATCTAATGTAAATATTTAGTTAAACGAAATATAATCTTAATGAAAAAAGGATTTCACTTCATTTATTAACTAAATTCAAAATAGAATTTAATCCATTTTTATATTTCTATACTAAAAACAAACAACATTTCTCTCATGATTCCCTAAGTGCTTATCCATAACTCGTTGAATATTTTCCCATCCTTCAATGAAGAGATTTGTGTTAGTCAATCGTAATCAAATGATAAATTCATAAAGAAAAGAAGAGTGATTCCGGCAGAAGCAACAGCGTGTTATGTTCAGATTTACAACGATAAGGAAAACTCAAAACCCAACTTCCCTATAAAAAATCATAGAGAAGTTGGGTTTTTCATTACTTCATTAAAGTGTTCATTGATGGAATAACAAAAGGGTGTTCTCAATCCTACTATAACTTAGATCATCTACAACAAAAGTCACTTAACATTTTATTTAATTAGATAAATTATTCGTTGGATAGATCGTCAATAGCTTGAACAGCAAGTTTCAATGATTTAATTCTTCTTGCTAAAAGCGTTCTTTGGGGACTACCTGCTTTTGACTTAGCATACATGTTCTCAATTGACGGAAATAAACCAGTTAGAACATTGCGAGCTTCCGCTAAATCTTCTTGAGTATAAGGATGAGGTTTTTGATTCCAAACGTTTTCTAATATGGCTAAGCCGATGTAAACAGCTTTGAGCCGTTTTTTTACTAAGGTAGTATTTGCACCTTTCTGAGTCATCTGGGACAAGGCATTTTCGAGTTTACGGATTGTCGATTGAAAAGATTTTATAGATTCCAATTTATCTACACTTGATACGGTTTCTATGTTAGTGCTCCCCTTTCTTTTGTTCTATTTCTTGATATTTGAAATTTCACAAATTTAATTTACAGTCTTTTTCCTTCTCATCTTAAGGATAATAACATAAATTCACTAGAAGAATATCATCTTAATTTGAGAAAGTGGTCTCATTAGATTCTTTAAGACCACTTCTCAACATTGTTAAAAACGTGGGGACCGCCAAGAAAACAGACTCAACATTGTAAATTCATATATCGTGATCGTATCCATATATAAGTTGACTTGGTTTAGTGAAGCGAAAAGCTTTTGTCCTACTTAAGAAAAGAAGAATTTATCAATTGACGGATACTAATGCTAAAGAAGCAAAACTTTTAATGGGGGTCTCCACCAGAAACTACTTTTAATCCAACAACCCCCACTACAATGAATAAAATAAAAACAATACGAATCCATTCTCGTGATTCACCTAAAAATAGCATACCAAAAAGTACAGTACCAATAGCACCAATTCCCGTCCAAATAGTATAAGCAGTGCCAATGGGAAGAGTTTTAAGGGACAAGGAGAGAAGGTACAAACTTATTATCATGCAAATAATGGTAAAAATACTAGGGACTAGTTTTGTAAAACTTTGCGTATATTTCAGTCCAATTGCCCAACCCATCTCAAATAATCCTGCAATGATAAGATATATCCAAGCCATTTCTATAAACTCCTAACGTTGATATTGATCAGTAAAGGCAGATAGTTGTACTTTTTAGTCGGATGAGTTACAAGCAACTACTCATTTATTATGTCTTTCTTGCTATGATTTTTCTCTGACTAGGAGCATGAATATTTTTGCTAAAAGAGAATAACCCACCATAAAAGTAAGGATTAAAAATACAGACAAACCGACCCTTTGAAGAGCCGGTTTGTCTTTCTATTGGATATTCTATTTGGAAACAAGTGAAGTAGAAACTTGAACAAAATGTTCGATACGATCAAATGCTTCTTTTAAATTATCCATAGAAGTTGCGTAAGAAATACGAATATAGTCGTCAGCCCCAAACGCAGATCCTGGGACTACTGCCACTAATTCATCTTTTAATAACGCAGTAGACCATTCATCAACGGTTTTGTGATTTCCTAAGGCATCTGCGACATGGATAAACGCATAAAAAGCACCTGGTGGTGTAATACAGCGAAAACCAGCAATCTTTTCGATTCTACTTAGTACATAATCTCTTCTTTCCTTAAATGCTGCTCTCATCATGGTCACTGGTTCTTGTGTCCCTGTGATGGCAGCAATAGCTGCATATTGAGCAACGGAAGTGGGATTGGATGTACTATGACTTTGTAAATCTGTCATTGCCTGAATAATTGCTTGTGGCCCTGCTGCATAACCTATTCTCCAGCCTGTCATCGCATAAGTTTTGGAAACACCTGTAATAATAACGGTTCGATTAAAGAAGTCTTCCTCAAGACTTGCAATACTAACGTGTGATTTTCCGTCATAAATCAAATGTTCGTATATTTCATCAGAGATAATTACCAACTCGTATTTTACTGCTACTTTACCAATTTCGCGAAGCTCTTGTTCGCTATAGATCATGCCAGTAGGATTAGATGGAGAATTTATAATAATTGCTTTGGTTTTATCTGTAATTGCCGCTTCTAACTGTTCAGCAGTAATTTTTAAGTCATTCTCTTCAAGGCCATTTACAATAACAGGTTTACCACCTGCAAGCTTTACTTGTTCCATATAACTAACCCAGTATGGCGCTGGAACAATTACTTCGTCACCTTCATTTAAAATAACTTGAAACAGAGTGTATAAACCTTCTTTTCCTCCCACCGTAACCATAACTTCTTTGGGTGAATAGGTTAGACCATTTTCGTTTGCAAATTTATCAATAACAGCTTCTTTTAGCTCTTTGATACCACCTGAGGCAGTGTATTTTGTAAATCCTTTGTCCATTGCTTCTTTTGCAGCATCTATAATATGTTTTGGTGTATTAAAATCTGGTTCACCAGCACCTAACCCTACTACATTATGACCTTGTTGTTTCAAAGCATTAGCAGTTGCTGTTATTTGAAGTGTTGGTGATGGTGATAATTGTTTTACACGATCAGAAAGTTTAATCATTTTCTGCCTATCCCCCATTTTCTTGTTAGTACCATTGTATCTAATGATACCACCATTATGATTGGTCGACTAGTTGTTTTGCTTCTCTGGCGATCATTAGCTCCTCGTTGGTGGGAACAACTAATACTTTTACTTTGGAGTTTGGTGTACTGATCTCTCTTACTTCTTTTGACCGAATATTATTTTGCGTCGTGTCTATTTCAATTCCAAAAAAACTTAAGTTATTACAAACTTCTTGCCTTACATAAGTTGAATTTTCTCCAACACCTGCTGTAAACAGTAAAATATCTATTCCATTCATCGCTGCTATATACGCTCCAATAGTTTTTCGCAACTTGTATAAATACATCTGAATTGCTAGCTTAGCTTGTTCATTTCCTTCTTCCATTGCTTCTGTTACTTCTCTCATATCGCTTGACATACCAGTAACACCTAGTAATCCACTATGTTTGTTCATCATAGACTGTATCTCGCTTAGAGTCAGATCCTCTTTTGCAATGACATAAGGGACAATCGCTGGATCTATATCCCCGCAGCGAGTTCCCATCATCAATCCTTCCAGAGGAGTCATTCCCATGCTAGTATCAGTAGAAATACCATTTTCAATAGCCGTTACACTAGCTCCATTTCCAATATGGGCTGAAATAACTTTTAAATCAGATAAGGGTTTCCCAACAAATGCAGCGGCTTTTTCCGAGACATATTTATGAGAAGTTCCATGAAAACCATAGCGGCGTATTTTATGACGTGTATACAAAACATATGGCAGTGGATAAAGAAAAGAACGCTTAGGCATGGTTTGATGAAAAGCTGTATCAAATACAGCGACATGAGTTGCGTCTGGCAACTGTTGCTCTGCTGCAGATATTCCAAGTAAATTTGGAGGATTATGTAACGGAGCTAAGTCAATCGTTTTGCGAATAGCTTGACGTACTTCACTTGTAATAATGGCAGATTTGGAGAAATACTCTCCACCGTGGACAACACGATGTCCAACTGCAGTTACTTCATTTTTACTCTTGATGACACCCTCTTTTTCATCCATCAGAAGCCGGAGAACCAAATTTAAACCCTCTCGATGATCGAGAATCTCAGCAGTTTCCATTCTTTCTTCTTTTCCAGTCACTTGATAAGTGACAATAGCACTTTCTGTTCCGATTTTTTCCACTAAACCTTTTGCAATAACCATTTCGTCTTCCATTTGAAACAGCTCATATTTTATAGAAGAGCTTCCACAATTAATAACTAAAATTTTCACCTTACTCCGCTCCGTTTCCTATGCTTACGCCATATGTTTTATCATAAGCATACGAATGACATTCTACTCTTTTTTCGACTTTAAAAAAAGGCTAGATAATAAAAAAAGGGGTTATTCTCCCCTTTTTTCTAATAATCGATTGCCATCTTTATCATATTGGAAAAAACCTTCTCCAGTCTTTATCCCCAGATGCCCAGCGCGCACCATTTTTTTCAATAATGGTGCTGGGCGAAATTTTGCGTCTCCAAATTCTCGATAAAGACGTTCTAATGCTGCGAGAACAGAGTTTAATCCAAACCGATCAGCCATTTCAAATGGACCATAAGCAAAATGATATCCATTTCGCATCGCAAAATCGATTTCTGAAGCCTCTGCTACGCCTTCCATCAGTATATTACAAGCTTCATTTATAAACAGCACAATCATCCTTGTTGTAACAAACCCAGGAGATTCAAAAACCTCTACACCGGTTAATTGCAAAGATGTAAGAAGTGTTCTCAACTGTGTTACGCTTTCTTCAGAAGTTTTTAAGCCGCGAACAACCTCTACAAGCGGTCTTTTGGTAACAGGGTAAACAAAATGAAGACCGACAACCTTATCTGGACGCTGTGTAGCTGCTGCTATTTCTGTCAAACTGAGAGTAGATGTATTACTGGCTAATAGCACATCCTTCTGACATACTTCATCGCATAATTGAAAAATCATTTTTTTTGTATCCATATCTTCCACAACTGACTCAATGACAAAATCAGCCTCACCAAGAAGATCCATTTGTGAGGAAAAAATAATTCGGGATAACGTCATTTTTTTCTCCGCGTTTGTTATGCCCCATTTGGATAACTTTTTATCTAAACTGAGTTCGATTTTCCCTTTTGCATATTGAGCCAATTCATCTGTCTTCTCCAATAGTAAAACATCATAACCTTTAGAAGCACATAATTCAGCGATTCCTTGACCCATGGTACCTCCACCGATTACGGCAATGTGCTGTATTTCATCCACCACATACTACTCCCTTTCTAACTTGCCAATTCTTGTGCTAAAAGGCTGCGGAATTGATCCCCGTCCAATCTTTCTTCTATTAGAAGGATGTTCAAGCAGTCTGCAAAAAATGAATGGTGTTTCTTGGTTAAACAAAATGTTTGCTGATATAAAGCATCTAAAATATGGGCGATTTCTTTTGAAAGTTCATCTGGGACAACCAGAGTGGTATCGATAATTCCCAAAGAAGATAATCCTGTTTCGATCATTGTTTTGCATAATCGAATCGCTTGTTCATAGTCATTCTTTGCTCCAGTTGATCTATTTTGAAACCAAGTTTCTTCCGCTGCAGTACCAGCTAAACATATCATGATCTGATTTTCAAGTTGTTCTTTGGTGTGTAAATAACGGTCATTTTTGGGATGATGACGCACATAACCCAATGCTTGTCCTCTCGGTGTAAGAACAACTTGAGCAACAGAATTAGGCTCTAATAACTCTGCTATTAACGCATGACCTAATTCATGAACTGCCACCCTTGTCTTATCCTCTAATGTTGTAGTTCTGTCTGTTTGTTCGCCCATCAAAACTTTATCCACAGCTTGGGAAAAGTGTTTGGATTCGATATACACTGACTCATCCCTCATTGCGTAAATTGCAGCTTCATTTACTAAGCTTTCTAAACTTGCTCCTGAAAAACCAAATGTTTCATTCGCAACTTTATCTAAATCCACTTCTTCATGAATCGGTTTTCCCTTCGTGTGTAAAGATAAAATATGAGCTCGACCATTTTTATCAGGCAAATCAACAGCGATATGTCGATCAAAACGACCTGGTCTTGTTAATGCAGCATCTAACAAATCTTTCCTGTTAGTAGCCGCAATAACAAAGATAGGTATCTCGCTTTTCTTTATTCCATCCATTTCTGTTAAGAGCTGATTCAAAGTTTGGTCGTATTCTTTATGTTGAGATCCTTCTCTTTTTGCACCTATAACGTCGATCTCATCGATAAAGATTACAGCTCTGTTTTTCTTTTGTTTTTTTGCTGTCTTTCTAGCCCGCTCAAAAAGTTGACGAACACGATTCGCACCAACTCCAACATACATTTCCACAAATTCACTACCAGAAGCTGTGAGAAAAACAGCATTCGAATAATGTGCTGATGCTTTTGCCATAAGCGTTTTACCTGTACCTGGAGGACCTGTTAACAATATCCCTTTCAAAGGGCGAATACCATATTCATTCATTTTTTCTTGTTCGATTAAGAAATCCAATGCTTCCATTAATTCTTTTTTTGCTCTCGTTTGACCACCAATGTCTGTGAAGCGGATGTTTGGGATTGCATTTCGTTGATCATGAGAAGACCCATTTTTCCATTGAGATCCAGCTTTCAGATTACTGCCGGAAAAATACCAGACAGCAACCACAATACCAACTATTACAAGCATGGGCAAGACGGGAACTCCAAGATAAAGGAAAAAGAGAAATAAACCTAATCCTACTCCGACAATAGGCAATATCATCCTACTTCACCTCCTTCATTGGTAAAATCTGATACCAGGATTTATTTCCGTCGCGCAACATAAGATATACATATTGATCATCCATATATACATCATAGGAAAGATGATACTTATTAGCGATATGCTTCGTCACTGATTGTATGAGAGTATACCTACCAGTATATATGCCTTCTTTCAAACCAAAGACTATCTCTTTCCATGCTTGTTTTATGGTTGGTGTTTGAGTATTGGTGAAAGTGATACTCCACTTACCTTCACCCAGTATTTCATTTAATTGTTTTGTCAAAGAGGGAAATTCATCTATATAGGAATAAGTTGGTTTGACATTTAATTGTATTTGAACGCTACTAGGATTGAATTTTATTTTAGAAATAGAGATATTTTTTTGTTGCGTTAAGAACACATCTTTTATAGGTTTATCTATTTTAAAATATTGATATCCTTTGTAACCTCCAAACAGTACAATCAGCGTGACAACCAAACTAACTATTATTGTTTTTACTTGTTTTGTCATGATCGTCACTTCCTCCATCCATCAAATATATCAAAAAATACACTAGTTAGTATATCATATGTTATATATCTCCGTAGGAAGGAATGATTGGAAACACAAAAAAAGACCGTAAGTACGGTCTTTCTAAAATGTGTAAGACATACCTTCATCCCGCAAGGTGATACTAATGATACACCGCAAGGGAGGGTAATACATGTCTTCTTGTTGGTTGTACGAGTTGCTGGAGACTCATCTATCTGAAGTACAACTAAAACAGGTGGAATCATTCATCCACACGGAGTCATGGGCAACCCCCGCAGCCCGATATCGTGATTGGAATGAAGAAGATCCACCATTACGGTTTCGTCTGGATATCGATGTTCAAACATAGTTTTAGTTAGTCTTAGTTTTACAAAAAAACTTCTACCTATTCCTTCGCTTCTTTTTTATTGCCTGCCATTTCATGGCAGGTTTTATCTTTGTGCGAGTTCTTGAAAGGATCGGTTTGCTTCATAACTAACTTTTTCTTCATCGATCGTAGTAAGTTCGCGATTTACCATTAACGCTTTTCCATCCACATATACATCAACGACATCGTTTCGAGATGCAGAATAAACAATATGAGAAACAATATCATGAGTTGGTTGCATATGAGTTCCTGTTAAATCAATCGTAATAAAATCTGCCTTTTTGCCATTCTGAATGGTTCCTGTATCTTGATCTAAAAACAATGCCTCAGCACCATATATCGTCCCCATTTGAAGTGCAATTTTTGCTGGAACTGCTTGTGGGTCTTGCGTGACTCCTTTATGAATGAGAGCAGCTAATTGAATTTCCTCTAATAAATCTAAGTTATTGTTACTCGCAGAACTATCCGTACCTAAAGAAGGGCGTATACCAGCATCTATCATTTTGGAAATGGGTGCTACTCCACTTCCTAATTTTAAATTACTACCAGGATTGTGAGATACTTTGACATTTTTTGCTCCAAGCAAAGCAATTTCATCGTCTGTGAGATGTACGGCATGTGCTACCAAAGAAGGAATATCAAAAAAACCGAGCGAATCCAAATGAGCTACCGGTCTTTTCCCATAAGCTTCAACATTTTGTGCTACTTCCCTTGCTGTTTCCGACATGTGTGTATGAATAGGCAACCTTAAATCCTGCGCTTTTTCAATAAACTGGGAAATATATTCTGGTGTGCAAGTATAAGGAGCATGTGGAGACATCATCGTAGTAATTCGTCCACCTGCTGCTCCATTCCAGTTTTTTGCAAAATCAGTAGCTTCTTTTAACTTACGGGATCGGAGCGAATCATCACCAAATCCAATACATCCACGGCACAACGATGCACGTAAACCTGTCTCTTCCACTAATTCAGCTACTGTGTCCATGTAATCATACATGTCTAGAAAACAAGTAGTACCTGAACGAATCATTTCTGCTATTGATAATGATGTACCTGCAATTATTTGTTCTCGTCTATATTTCCCCTCTAAAGGCCACATTTTTTCCTCCAGCCATTCTTGTAAGGGTAAATCATCTGCGTAACCTCGCAATAAGCTCATAGAAGTATGCCCATGTGTATTGATAAATCCTGGTAAAAGAGCTTTATTGCTCATATCTATTTTCTGATCAACCGTTATGGGTAATGCTGTTCCTTCATATACCCCTAAAATAACTTCATTTTCCACAACGAGTGTTCCAATAAAAGGAGAATAGTCTTGTAGCATGGTTAGGATAAGCGCATTTGTATAAGCCGTTTTCATTTCTTGCCTCCATTATTTCAAGAGAATGATCACATTCTCGTTTATACCGTAATAATCTTTAAACCCTCGCATCACATATTCTTGATCATCTAGCTCATACCCTGCTGCACTACGATTTTTGAGTCGTGGCAACACAAGGGTACCTTTGGTGATTTTACCATGTTGGTTCACTATTTCTAGACGTTGTTCATGGATCTTTGCATTTGCACTATACTCTTTTTCTAGATAGTAAAAGTTAAAAACAGCACAAGACGCGATTATGACAGCTATCTGTTTTTGTATCCCAATATTTCGGATACTATGGAACAAAAGTAAAATACTTACCATTGCTAACGGTATTGCAGGAAAAGCGACTCTCCCACCCGTCATAGAAGGAGTAAAAGTAGTAGCAATATTTATCAAAATAAAACCAAGAGGAAAAACGAGATACAAATAATTTTTCAACTTTATTGCAAGATATAAAGCCATTGCAGCAATCAACCCTAATAAGAGAGCTCCATATAAACACAAGTATAGTTTGTTTTCAAACCATTTTTCAAATATTTTGGACTGGCCAAACATAGTAATGGAAAAGATATAAGGCAATAAAACAATTGGAGTTCCAAGTAAAAAGAACGATTTTTGCTTTATGGAGTAACAAACAATCACAAGAAAGACAATAACGAGAACCGTAAAAATTGCTTGTTGATGAATAAAGAAGTCCACCATCGCAGGAAATGTTATCTTTAATTTCCCAATCAAAGACAAATTATTGTAGTCTATCAACGCTTTCGATGCAGCCCTCGCATTAGCACCTGGCGAAAGATACAGACATAAAAACCCGATTATGGCAGTTATAAAAAATGCAAGTGGTAACAAGTTTACTTTTTTTTGTATTCGAATTTCTTTTCCAATCCAAAAAGCAAGAAACCCAATAGTCAACAAAGCAATCTGTTCTTGAGACCATCCTACTAAGAAAGCGAGCAATAAAAAACTGGTCGTTGCCCATTTGTTTTGGATTGGTTTTCCAATATCTATTCGACGAAAATAAGCGACTAATAAAAACAAACCAACCATTGGATACACATAATTGAAGGAGCCAATTGCATAAAAGATGGTTTGACGTGCTATGTACAAATGAATCAAGAAAAAAAGCGAAACCACTAGTGTTCCTGCTATATGGTCTCCCTTTTTAGGTAACCTCACAAAAACGGCGTAAAAAATGAGATAAGCCAAAAACACGATCACAAGCGGATTTAACCATCTCCACACCTCTATACCGGAAACGAGCATGAATATAGAAAATATATTTATAAAAAATCTACCATTCACATGAGTATAATCGTAAATTTGATTCTGAATCGCCTGTGAGATAGTAAATTGATCGCCCTTGAAATGCGGAAACAAACTAAAATAGGTTGCATAGCGATAATCATCACCATACATATAAATATATTGATCTATAAACAGCATACTAAAAAATAAAAAAAGAAAGGGCAAGTGTGGGAGAAACCCTTTTTTCATTTTTTTCATTATCTCTCCTTATGTTTCATTTAGTATGACCAGAATAATGTATCATAAAAGAAGCATCAAAAAAAAAGATATTTTGGATTTTTAAAGATGATTTTGAACAAATTGTAGCAAGTTGGATAAGTTATACTTGTGTTTATTGTAAACTGCACCAAAAAGATCCCCTTTTTGCTTAAGTCGCTCTTCTATATTAAAAAGAGTAAAATCCGTAGGAAGGATGCTAGTCTCTAATTCTTTCCACTCCAGAGGAGTTGACACAGTTGCAGCAGATGTAGATCTAGGTGAATAGGGAGCAATTAAAGTCTTTCCTCGCCAATGCTGTAAATAATCGAAATAAACTTTGGTTCCTCTGTCCTTTACTCTTCTTTCAATCGTAATCAATTTAGGGTTTTTTTCAGTCAAATAACTAGCAATAAAATGGCTTATTTTTCGAGTTTCTTCAAATGTATGGATTGGTTCTAATGGCACATATATTTGAAGACCACTTGCACCAGACGTTTTTACAATCCCGTCCAATCCCATTTCCAAGATTACATTTCTTGTAAGCAAAGCAACTTCGATAACCTGTTCAAATGGAGAATCTGTCGGGTCTAGATCAAAAACCAATTCTGTAGGTACATTCCTACCTTGATATGTATGGAAAGAAGTGTGAAATTCCAGACACGCCAAATTACCTAACCATATTAACGTTGGTACATTTTGAAGCAATACATATTCAGTACTCTCCTCTTTTTTTGTAGCCACAAATGGAGGTTTTGAAGAGGGGACATTTTTTTGATAAAAAGAATCTCCTGAAACTCCATCTGGAAATCGAATAGTTGTCAAAAATCGATTTTTACAATAAGGCAAAAGAAAAGGACTCAGCTTTCCTAAATACTGAATATAGTCCCATTTCGTAATACTAGGAAAGAGAAGTTTTTCTGGATTTGAGATTTTAACTTCCTCATTATCTATCCGAACATACATTTCGCCTAAATACCAACTTTCGATGAGCAAATAGTTATTTATCACATAAACTGCTGTTAAGACAAATGACCAAGGAGGAGATCACATGTTTAACAAAAATCTAGATTATGATGCATTATGGGATGAAATTGAAAATGAATTAGATACTGATGTTGTGATTGATGACTTTCAAGAAGGAAGTTCAAAAGCTCCTTTCCACCATTATCAGCACACTCGTTATCCATATCCTTACCAACATGCTCAATATCCTTATCATTGTCATAATGTCTTCCATCCATTACACTTTATCTTTTTTCCACATCGTCGCAATTTTCATTAAGTAAAAGCACCCATGTAGGTGCTTTTACTTTTGGAAACTTTCAATTACAGGGTTTCGTAATGTCCCATCTGGTGTCCATTCTAAAAAACGTATTTTGGCTTGCATAATAGGCGAAAACCAACGTATCTCTTCTTCACGAAAAGGTGGGATTTTTGCCATTGGAGTAGAGATGGCAAGAGAACTACTATATGCAGTAAGAATGCGCTTTTCTTCTGTACTTAATCCAGATGATACCCTCCCAATATATTTCCAACTGTCGTCTTCTTTAACTCCTAGAATTAATGAATACACACTGCCTGATTTCAGTGTTACACCTAGAAGACTTGCAGTGATAAATTGAAAATGTTTTATTTTTTTCCAAGTGGGATGTTTCTCCCCAATATGGTATAGCCCATTTTTTTCTTTTACTACAATCCCTTCCCATCCATGATCAAGGGTGTATTGGAAAAGAGTTTTTCCATCTTCTGATGTTGGACATAATTGGAGTTTTTCCGAGGGTTGTATGAGATCTTGCAACAGAGACAGGCGGGTAAGAAGTGATTTGCTTGTTATCCATTCATCGAGTTTCAGTACGTCAAACACAATATAACTAACTGGGATTTTAGAAATGAATTGTTGAATTTTACTGGCAGTTTTCATACGATCACGCTTTACTACTCGAAAAAAATCTGGTTTCCCTTTATGTAACGATATCATTTCCCCATCTAAGTACAAAGTCTGATTTGCATACTGCGCTTCTAATAAAGCTGTGATCTCTGGATAGATGGATGTTCGTAAATTTCCATGTCTCGTATGTAATAAAACACTTCCTTTGTCGATCTTTGCTAATATACGAATACCATCCCATTTTACTTGATACACGCAATCTGATTTGAGAAGTAATTCTTTTGATAATACTGGCTCCATCGGTTTCAAAAACGTGCTCATATAGAAGAATCCTCTCTTGCCTAATTTCCTTTTGAATTTAAAAATCGCATACGCACCCATGCAATAGCAACAATCAGAATAGGTAATAACATAAATATCACTGTAAATATTCCCATCCAATACGCTACAGTTGTATAATAGATCGCTACATTAGGAGATAACCATAAAGATAAAGGGACAGTTAACATACCAATTGGTATGATCGTAAATTTATGTTCCTTCCACATAAATATCTGTCCCAAACCTGTAGAGGCTGTGAGAAGGAGAGTCGTGAATTTCACAAAAATAGAAATAAACCAAATACCTGCCATGATGACTTCAATACGTTGAAAGAAGCCTGCTAAATCAATTTTCGTTGCTAATGTATATGCAGGATATGTATTGAATTCTGATGCTTTCGGACCTAGTACCAAAAGAGACAAAAGAACGAGAATGAAAATAATAATACTCCCAAATAGTGCACCTGATAAAAAGCTTTGTCTCATTTTTTGAAATGGAGATTTGAATGATTTTGTAACATAAGGGAGTATCATAAGAAATACGACAAGTTCACCAAACGTAAAAATAGTAAATCCGACACTAGACTTCCATATCGGAATAAACCCGTTTTCTAATACTGGCTTTACATTATCAAAATCTATTTGAGGGAGTAGACCAAGTGTAAAAACGATAAATAGAACCATAAAAAATGGCAGCAAAACTTCTGTAGCCCTTGCCAATACTTCTAGCCCTAATCGAGTTCCTATAATAGCTAATCCTACAAACATAAATTCAATCGCAATAACGGGTGTTCTTACTAATATCCAACTGCTAATAAAGTGACCTATGTTCATTAATACCAAACTAGCTAAAACAATCAGAAAGGCTACAAAACTTAAAGAAAAAACCGATCCAATCCATTTGCCTAATGTAACTTGGATTAATTCTACCAATGTTTTCTCCATGAAGTATTTCCCTAAACTACTGTAAACCCATACTAGTGATATCCCCATCACTGTCCCCAAAATCGCTGAAATCCACCCATCTTGTTTTGCATATGTTGTTGTCAAATGTGGACTGATAATAATAGCTGTACCGATCGTAAACAGTAAGACCAAAATTGAGAATTGTCTAGCTCCAATCTGCTCTTTTTTTAGCATGATTCTCATCCTTTCAGTCCTTATGTGGTCCTATGATTGATTCTTGTTTTTCATCCATTTTCTTTTGAGAAAGAGTAAGCCTGTTGTCAAGAAAGGGATGAGCATGACCCCATATGTAAAGTACATCATGCCTCTTTGAGTGAGCGTCTGAAAATCGGTAGCATTAGGACTTAACCACTGGGAAAGGGGAATGAGAATTAAAGCGATCGGCAGTGTAAGGCAATTCATATCCCTTAATCGAAACAATTGTTTCAAGCACAAAGCTGTTACGTACACACATAGGGATAATTTTGTGAAAATGGAAAACATCCATATTCCTGCCATGATAACTTCTATACGCTGTATTACCCCACCCATATCAATTTTTTTCGCTATAGCAAAAGCTGGATATGTATGGATAGCAGTTCCATGTCCACCTAAACTTAAGATAGATACCAAGGTAATGACAAAAAGAACTAATCCACCTATCAAGGCACCTATCATATAACCTCTTGTTATATTCTTTTGTTTGGCGATATATGGAGTCAACATAAGAAATAACAGCAATTCTCCAAATGGGAAAGAAATAAATCCATAGCTAGACTGCATAATTTGTTTCATATCATGTTCAAAGAAGGGTTTGATATTATCCCAATCGATCTGAGGCAAAACAGCAAAAGTCAATATAAAAAATAAAAACGTAAACATTGGTATCATAAATTCACTAGATCTTGCAAGTGTTTCAATCCCTAATCGAACTGCGATTACTACTGTAATAACAAAAATATACTCAATAGCATCAAGCGGAGTACCTACTAATAATCTTGTGCTAACAAAGGTACCAATATTCGAGAGTACTAGACTAGATAAAATTAGCGCAAACCCAGAGAATATAAGAGCAATGACAAAACCAAGATAGTTTCCAAATGAGGCATGGATTGCTTCTATCAATGTCAGCTCCTTGTAGTACCTCCCCATGACCGAATAACACCACACAATGAAGAGTCCGACACCTAATCCCAAAAGTGCAGAAATCCAAGCATCTTGCTGTGCATATGCAGCTAACATATTCGGTGCTATGATGATAGATGTTCCGATGGTAAACAAAAGAACAAGAATAGCAAACTGCCGATATTCGATTTTTTCTTTTCCGATCATTTCCAAACCTCCCTTTTTTCTAAACCACTAAAAGTGAAGGAATTTTAATATGTTAGCAGCCGTTGCAAGTAAAAGAAAGAGAGAGAAAAACCATATTTCCTTCGTATACTTCATTTTCTTTAAACGGGGAATTTCAAAAAAAGCAACTCCAATCGCCACGATTGAAATCAATACAGATTGCCACATACTAACACCTCTACTTAAGATTAGGAGTAGATTGATTTACTTTACCAAAATTTCGAATCTCCACTTTTACGGAAACTTGTACTGGCATCTTCGAAAAGACATCGCTCCAATTTTTCTCAAATTTTTTCCACTCTCTTGGGTTTGTTTGATGTATTTTCTCACCAAACCCAAAAATATCACTGTGATATTCTTTTTGTATTTTTTGGAGTGCACTAGTGATTTGTCCTTTGATTTCTTTTTGTGTTTTCTTTTCTAGCGTTTTTATGACGTTTCTATCTAGTAGATTCGTTTGACACTGTAACTCTGCGACATTCGCCTCAGCCTTGACTTGTACATGAATGCTCGGCTTATGATTAACAACTTTCCCTTTAACTATCGTTTTAGGATGTATCAATTCAGTTACATCCTTATGTGTTTTATTGCATGGCATTTCAATAACTGTATCTTTTATTTCATTAACTACATACCTATAACCTGACGCTTCTGTTTCGTTGAGAAATCCAATCAATTTATCTTGTCGAAAAACTCCTAAATCGGTATACTGAAGATAGTTTTTAATAGAGATATTTTCTGCATTTTTCTTTTGCTGCCCCTCTTTTATACTTCCTTTGGTTGCAACAGCAGACATAACCGTTTCTTTGCCTGAGCTAGATATTTCATTATCTAACTGATCAATTTTTAAAGTTGAAAAGGGAGACCAGTACTTCTCCGTGTGTTTTAGCATGGTGTATAAATACGTAGATGGAACTTTCTCCAATGGTGTAACCATACTTAACACCTCATGAGCTTTACTCCCTTTGGTCATGATGACATAAAAATCTGTCCTTAATTCGTGATCCCTGGAGAGAACATCCAATACAGGCGCCACACCCTCTCTTGCAACTGTTTCACCTATTATAAACATGCGCAAATGTGGCAAATACAATTTGCGTGGAGTAACAGAGGTTAGCTTTCTAACAGCGCTGATCAATGTTTTATCTGTTGTCTTATATGTAACGACAGGAGCTCTACCACTCCCGCCCTTTGACGAGGCTATTTCACTAGGATCTACAACTTGGGTGGATACAATATATTCATCTCCCACTTTGTCCACTCCTAAACCAATCACAAGTCCAATTTCGTTTAATTCCCTACGGCTCCAACAACCCGTCAGCATTAAAGCCATCGTGAGTAAAACGACCATTAGAAGCTTTCTTTTTCTCATACTAACTCTTCCTTTTTGTTTTTCGTTTTGCTGGTGATGAATTATTTCCTCGTAGTACATCTTTTGATACCATACTCTGTGGTCGTCTGTTCATCATCCAGTGTGGTAAACGAACAATACTATCTTTAAACTCAGCAGAGATATAAGGTCCATATGGAGTCATATATGGAATTCCAAAGGATCGAATACTACATAGATGTAATACAATTACAATCAATCCGATCATGACACCATATAATCCAAATCCAGCAGAAATTCCCATCAAAATAAATCGTAAAATGCGTAGAGATATTGCCATATTGTAAGCTGGGATAACAAAACTTGAAATCGCAGTTATTGCAACCACAATGACCATACCTGCTGAAACAATCCCAGCTTCAACAGCTGCTTGACCGATAACCAGTGCTCCAACAAATGAAACAGTCTGACCTACCGCTTTCGGTAATCGGACCCCTGCTTCCCTTAGAATTTCAAACATTAGTTCCATTAGAAATGCCTCCACAAAAGCCGGAAATGGTACGCCTTCCCGCTGAACCATTAAGTTTACAAGTAATGGAGTTGGAATCATTTCTTGATGAAATGTTGTAACTGCAACGTAAACAGCGGGTGCCAGCAATGAAATAAAGAGACAAATAAAACGCAGAATCCGAATCAAACTTGAAATGAGAGAACGCTCATAATAGTCTTCAGCTGCTTGGAAAAATTGATTAAACAAAGCTGGAACCATTAAAACCATGGGCGTCCCATCCACGATTATTGCGATCCTTCCTTCTAAAAGACCCCCAGCTACGACATCTGGTTTTTCCGTATGATGAACCGTGGGGAATGGTGAGTATGGTTCGTCTTGAATCAGTTCCTCGATGTAACCGCTTTCTAAAATACCATCAATCTCAATTCTATCGAGACGGCTTCGGACTTCATCTAAAACTTTATTATCGGCAATCCCATCAATAAACATAATACTTACCTGTGTTTTAGTGATATCGCCTATTGTTTTGCCTTCCAATCGCAGACGAGGGCTGTTAATTCTGCGTCTAAGCAAAGCTGTATTTGTTCGCATGGTTTCGCTAAAGCTTTCTCTAGGTCCACGAACAACACCTTCTGTTTCTGGAACACCACGATCTTTCCAAGATTTTAATGATATTCGATACCCTTTTTTATTTCCTTGCATAAGGAAAATAACTTCACCGGAAAGCATGAAGGTAAATAATTCATCATAGTTTTCAATTTCACTCACACCACCGATAGGCAGTAACGATTTTTCAATAAAAGGAAGCCAGTCTTTATGGGAAACAGCAAAAGTCTTCCAATCTTTTTCCTTCAGAAATACCATCAATGGTTCTAGTACAAATTGATGGAAAGCATTTGCATCCGTCAAACCTTCTGTATAAAAGAAACAAGAATTTAATTTTTGATCTTCACCGTAATGAATTTCTCGTATTACAATATCTTGACTATCACCTGTTCTTTCTTTAACAATACGAATATTGGTATCTAATGAAGCTGATAAAGGTTCTTGTTCCTTCTGCTCTTCCTCTTTAGAAACTTTTTCTGATTCTTGTTGTCCATCCTTTGTTTCTTTAGTCTCCTGTTTTTGGGATGTACTCTGTTCTTGAGAGCTTTCTTTAGTCTCCTGTTTTTGGGATGTACTTTGGTCTTGAGCGCTTTCTTTAGTATCTTGTTTTTGGGATGTACTCTGTTCTTGAGAGCTTTCTTTAGTCTCCTGTTTTTGGGATGTACTCTGTTCTTGAGCGCTTTCTTTAGTATCTTGTTTTTGGGATGTACTCTGTTCTTGAGAGCTTTCTTTAGTCTCCTGTTTTTCGGGTGTACTCTGCTCTTGAGAGCTTTCTTTAGTCTCCTGTTTTTGGGATGTACTTTGATCTTGGGTACTTGAATTTTTCCCTGTTGAATTCTGATCATCAGAGGGTTTCGTTTGATGATTTTCGTTTACAGTGATCTCTTGTGAAGATTTATGAGGTTTGTATGGTGATGTCAATCGCTTTTTTTCTTTTTTCTTTTTTCTATCTTCATTTGAATTCATGTTGATCCCTCGAGTTCGTTATTTTCATAGGAAGAAGTTACATAAATTTTGCTCCAAACGAAGATATTTCATGCATTCGAGATCGCCAATGCTGTAAATATAAAAATATTATTTTTGTAAATAACACTTTCACTCAGCATTTCCTAGAATATCATAACTACTTATTATATTAACTCCTTACCCATCTGAGAAAATACAGTGGATATATATAAGAAAAATCCGTTCATGAAGAACGGATTTCACTTTTGCTTCATTTTAAATCTATCATATACGTTCGACCTGAATACAGTACAAATAAACCAATAAGAACCGCAATTCCACCAAAGTAGAATGGAACGTGGGGATTGAACCACTCCGATAACTTCCCTGCTAACCAAGGAGCTATAGCACCACCAACAAATCTCACAAAACTATAAGCAGATGATGCTACTGAGCGTTCAACTGGAGATACTTCCATCACAGCAGTTGTTATCATCGTATTATTGACACCTAACAAACCACCAGATAAAACAATGCAAATAATTAATATTGGTACATACTCAACAGATAAACCCATGATAATTAGTAATAAAGTAAAAAGTAGTAAGACCATATACATAATTTTTTTCGTCCCAAAACGTCCTTGTAATTTAGGAGCAATAATAACAGATGAAATTGCTAAGAAAACTCCCCAAAAAAAGAAAACATAACCAATACCATGGGCATCTAAACCAAGTACAAATGGAGAAAAAGCTAGCAAAGTAAAAAATCCAAAGTTGTAAAACAGTGCTGTTAGACCGATCGGAAGCAGTCCCAATGCCTTAATAGGATCAAGTATAGAGCTTTTTTTAAAAGAATAACAAAGGTTGGATGAAGGTCACTCCCCTAGAAAAACAGGAGGAACCCCAACATTTGGTGCACATTAAGAATCATATCAAGAAACGCTGGTCGGATATCAATTTGCTCGATATCTTAAAAGAAACGGATTTCCATACCCATTTTACCGAGCATTTTAAGTCTACCGCGGATCGGCAGATTTTAGATCAAGAAACGATTCAACGACGATTACTACTCTGTTTATTTGGTTTAGGAACAAATACCGGTTTAAAGGCAGTATCTGCTGGGAGCAACACCGATAGTTATTGGGAACTCCGCTATCTTTGGTATAAGTTTATCCATAAAGAACATTTGCGAAAAGCCAATGCAGAAGTGGTGAATCGAATTATCCTTTACCGATTGAAAGAAGTGTGGGGAGATGCTACTACTGCTTGTGCTTCTGACTCCACCGCATTTGTTGCTGTGGATCAGAATCTCTTGACCCAGTGGCATCCTCGTTATCGAAGACGCGGAGTTATGATTTATTGGCATGTGGATCGGAAGTCCGCTTGTGTTTATTCCCAACTAAAATCATGTCTTTCTTCGGAAGTTGCTTCCATGATGGAAGGCGTTCTTCGCCATTGCACGGATATGGAAGTAAATAAAAATTATGTCGATACCCATGGACAGAGTGTCGTTGCCTTTGCTTTTTCCCATTTGCTCGGTTTTGATGCCACGCTTCAAAAATATTGGTTCGCAAAAGTTATATCGTCCGGAAAGAGGATCAAGAAGTATCAGCACTATCCCTTCAGTTGCTTCAAAATTGCTTAGTTATATGAATACCTTGATGGTCCAAGAAGTTCTCTATGAAAATGACCAATACTGGTTGAAGAAGATGACACCAGAAGATTTTAGGGGATTGTCTCCTTTGTTTTATCATCATGTGAACCCATATGGGATATTCAAACTGAATATGGAAAAGCGGATACCCATTAAATTGAATGTTGCCTAGTACAAATCCATGCCAAAAATATTTTGTCAATTGTTCTGAGGTTGGATCATCTGTAAAACGACCATACCGAGATTCCTGTTCCGTGGTAAGAAACTCCACTGGCATAATCGTATCTTCCTTCCATCTTCATGCTGTCCGTGATTATTGCCAAGCGATTTTCTCGACCTCCGCTTGGAGATCGGATCGGGTAGCTTGCACATAAATCATGGTTGTATCTAAGCTATCGTGACCCATGATTTGTGCCAGACGGTGTAATGGGGTACGTTCTGCCATCACATAACCGAAACGATGACGGAGATCGTGGGCACTGAATCCCTCTAATTTAGCCAACCGCATATACTTTTGTACCAAATAGCGCAGCGCACGCTCTCCAAGGCGTTGGCCTGTTTTTTCCGAGGGAAATAGATACATATTTTCCTCTTTTAAAGTGGGCAGATATTCTTCCAATGCTGTTCGGATCGTCGCGTTCAATGGAACTTCCCGATGCTTATTTCTTTTACCGGAACGAACCATCAGAATACCACTTCTTTTTCCTAACTGAACATCTTGCCGAGTCAAGTTGCAAACCTCCATCGAGCGCAATCCAGTATGCAGCATCAGCAAAATCAAAACATGGTCTCGAAGTGTCCCCTGCTTTTGAACGGCTGCCACTAGGGCTGCTTCTTCTTGATCCGTCATTTGCTGTGGACTAGTCTTCTCTTCGGGAACCAATTTTACCGGCCGAGAGATATTCATCGGGATCCATCCATTTTCTACTGCCCAATGAAAGAAACGCTTGAACGTATTTAAGCGCCTGTTGATGGTAGCTGGTTTTAACATACGAACGGTTTGCATATGTTCTCGATACCGAATGATAGTCGGCGTAGTGATCTTAGCCGGATCAAATGATAATTCTTCTTCTTGGCCTTTGTTCCAAGATCCCTCCATCCATTCCGCAAAATGACGGAGATCACTTGCATAATGGGAAAGCGTTTTTTCATTCAGATCCTCGCGTGTTCGGAGATTATCAATGAATCGCTGAATCCAGTCTTCGGCTTGGGGAGAAATCGGAAAAGATGAGCGCATGATTCCACCTCTTTATATTGATTTACCTTACCGGACATGGTATTCTCATCTTATCTGAAGCCTTATCGGATATCAAGAGTACGAGATTTTCATTGTTATATCTGCTAATGTAAATTAGCGGATATAACAACGCACCACATGTTTTTCAACATACTTGCTTGCTGGAATGGAAAGTTCCCAAAGGAGTTCAATCTCTCTTTTACCGATCGACATGCAAATTTGCTATGAAATAAAGAAATATCGCTGAACTAATATTAGAAAATGATATCAAGCAAATAATGGTAAGGTGGTATCTCAAGAAAATGATGAACAATTATCGTCCTATACAACCACCTAAATTGCAACAGATACAGAGCCCCGATTATAGCTACCAAGAATATGTTCCGTGCGAAAGCTTAGCATCACATGTCGTTTGTTATTGGACCATGGATTTTCATGCAAAAAATAAGAATCAGTTACATCGAATCCTCCCTGATGGTTGCGTAGATATAATCGTTGACCGTCAATCCACCTCTTCTTGGAAAGCCGCTTTTGTTGAGGGATTGATGACTCGATTTGAAGTCTTGAGTCTTTCCAAATACCAATCATTGTTCGGCATCCGCTTCTATCCAGAAGCAGCACACTCTATTTTAAAATTTCCCGCCTCTTCATTTATAGGACAACATGTTTTTTTGGAAGATATATGGGGAATGGAAGGGCTATTCATGGTTGAAGAAATCTTATCTATTCAAGCAGTCTCAAAAATTATTGAAATTGTGGAGCGAAAACTGAATCATTTATTGGCATTGAACAACACTTCAACCAATTCCTTGTTGCTCGAAAGTATGCAATATATATATGGGTTTAAGGGGAGTATTTCAACATTGGTTCTGGCGGAAAAGCTCAGTTTTACAGAGAGGCATATGAGGAGAATCTTTGATCGAGAACTGGGGTTAAGCCCGAAGGAAATGCTAGGAATTGTTAGATTTCAATCCATACTACAGGAACTTTATAGCGGTACTAGTACCAACTTTACGGACATTGCATTGAAATATGGCTACTATGATCAATCGCATTTTATTAAAAACTTTAAACGTTATTATGGGATACTCCCCAAACAGTTGTAAAAAACGGACTTATGAGGTCCGTTTTTTACTATTTTTTATGGTGAAGTAAAGGTTATAGTTTTCATTAAATCCAATGCAAAGGAGGTATCTTATGTCAATAGTAGCAACTTCCTCTCCAAGTGAAGATGACATAAAACGAATTGTACCTTGGATCCTTTATGTCATCTTTTTCTCCGTTCTGAATGAAACGGTATTTAATGTAGCGACACCAAGTATTTCAGAACAATTTTATTTACAAGCTTCCCAAGTCAGTTGGATCGTAACTATTTTCATCCTTTTTTTCGGAATCGGATCCATTATGTTTGGAAAACTTAGTGATTTGTTTAGCCTAAAGCATCTTATGGTGATTGGAATCATCATTTATGTTTCTAGCTCCGTTCTTGGCTTCCTTTTTCGTGATCATTACGTAACCATTATTCTTTTTCGCGCTATTCAAGGATTAGGAGCTGCATCGATCCCAGCTATAAATAACACGATCATTACACGTTATTTTACAGTTACTGGGCGTAAGAAAATGTTCGGTTTGGTTACATCAGCGTTCTCTTTTGGCGTTGCGATTGGACCAGTACTTGGTGGATATATTACTGGACATATAGACTGGGCATACTTATTTCTAATTCCGGTATTTACTCTTGCAGCTATTCCCTTTTTCTTAAGACTTTTACCTAAAGAGGAGAGAAAAGAAGGGAAATTCGATTTGTTTGGTTCGATTCTTGTTAGTGTTATGATCACCAGTCTCATGTTGTTCTTAACCTTAATGAATCCGCTGTATTTGGTGTGTAGTCTCGTAGCTGGCATTTGGTTTGTTATTCATATTCGGGCGCATCCGTATCCATTTATCCAAGTTGCTATTTTAAGAAAGCCTCTGTACAGAACGGGTATAATCATTGGGTTTCTGGTTTTTAGTGCCTACATGACGATGATGTTTCTGCTTCCGTTGTTGCTGTCTCAATTATATGCTTTACGTGCCGAAACGATAGGTCTGGTTATGTTTCCTGGAGCCATCTGTGCAGCACTATGTGGAAAACTGGCAGGCGATAGCATTGTAAAAAGAGGAGCATGGTATGTTACGATTGCTGGGTTAGGATTGATTGCCCTAGGTTTCCTATTCGTTTGGCTAAGCATTGATCAGAGGGTATGGTGGATCGTTGTAGCCTTGATGGTCTTGAATATAGGCAATGCTTTTTCTCAAACATCATTAACCGAAAGTGTGTCTTCTACGCTCCATGAGAATCAGATTGGAATTGGAATGGGTGTGTTTAACTTAGGGTTGTTTTTTGCGCAAGCATTAGGCACATCTGTGGCAGCTAAATTGTTGGATGTCTCCTTTCTTAACTTTCCATTTCATCCGTTCGTCTTAAAAGAACAATCGTTTGTGTATGCGAACGTGACACTTTTACTGCTTGTGATTATTTTGTACAGTGCACTTATGTACTTCTCATTTTCACGGCGTGCAAATCAGATTTCACATATAGGAGATGAGATTCATGGGAATTAAATTCGATATGATCGGCGTTGTGGTAAAAGACATGAGAAAAGCTTTAGAGTTCTATCGTATTTTAGGGCTAGATATACCAGAGAGTGCCAATGACGAAATGCACGTTGAGGTTGTGCAAAACGGCTTTCGATTTGCCTTTGATTTACAGGAAACCGTTGAAAATATTTATGGTGGTTGGACCGAGCCTGTAGGTCACCGTATAGAGCTGGCATTTTTGTGCGATAGCCGTCAAGCAGTAGATGAACTATTTAAAAAAATAACAGAGTATGGATATATTGGCCATCGCGAGCCATGGGATGCATTTTGGGGGCAGCGCTATGCGATTGTTCAGGATCCAGACGGGAATTTAATCAGTCTCTTTGCATAGCTTTCACACAAAAAATAGTTGGAATACTTTAAGCGGAAGGCTGTTTATTCCGCCACCGATTTGGAGTTGTTCATTTTTTTATTGGTTAAAAACACCCAAATTTCTTTTTCTAATGTCCGATAAGGCTTATTCCGGTTTTCTGTTCCACTGATCCCTAAACCCCTATACCAATCCTAGTCGAAAAGCAATGCTAGCTATAAATTAAATCAGCTCTAAAGAAGGGCTGATTTCTTCGATTTACATATTATGTAAACTATCTGACGGACTAGAGCAGCAACCCTATCACTACCCCTAATAAAGAGAATAGAATAATAACAAAAAGACCTACAAGAAGCGTGGCCTTTGGTCCAATTCGACTAGACAACCATCCAGTTATAAGCATCATTACATCTGTAACCAACATGTAACTAGTAAAGAGTAAAGAAACTTGACTAGGAGTTGCATGGAGCTGCTCCCCAATTGCTGGTAAAATAGGGTCCACTAATCCTAGACCCATAAAAGCAACCATACAAGCAAAAGCTACTGCCCATGCTGGTTTTGGCTGCTTGAAAATTGTTTTAAGTGAATGTGGTGGCTCTTCTGCTACTGCCACTATCTTTTTTGTTGTTTCCATTCGACAAGAATCCTTTCTACATATAAATATTTCGGTTTACTAAATTAATTATAGCATACTTTTATTATTGTTGTTGAATCTACTATTTTTAAATGGATAAACAAAAAGCCTCCTTTTAGGAGACTTTGTATATTCTAGCTTCCTTAGAATTTTGTACTAAGGAAGAGTCTGTCACCCCATAGCCAATTCTTTCTTGCTTGATCCACCATAGGAAAATAAAAAGTTGACCAGGATTTTAATGCAACGCAAGGACATCCAAGTGTTGATCGAAGTTAAAAGGGAACAAACAAAAATAGCTGGCAATGATTGTACATTGTCCTTTCGAATTAACTTAATAAAAGCATCCCGAGATGAGGGATGCTTTTATTAGATGTTATTGGTTTGCTTTTTTCTCTTTTAGTTCTGCTAATCTCTGTTCAAACTCGGGACGGTAAGGGTTCAGTTCTGGTCGATCGCTTTTGAGTAACTTCTCCAGTTTGCGTATTAGTTGTTCTTCATCTTTTCCTTCATAGTCTAACAGATCAAAGAATTTTTTATCATCCATCTTGTCGCCCATTCTGAAGCACCAATCCTTCCTTAATTATTGCTAATTTCCTATATCCACCTCAATCCTTAATAGCAATTTTAACATAACGTCGATCATCTTTTGCCCATTTTCTTTGTTTTTTAGTTAAATCTCGTATTCTACTCTCTATCATTTTTTCTAAATGTCCAAACTTTTTGTTCTTGTATTTCATATTTTATAAAGGGAGTATTTTGTTCCCTTTCGATCATATTCCATCCCCCTACAGAATAGATTGCATTAGGAGGTGAAAGACAAATGCCATTGCTGTTATTACAAATTGCTCTTATTGTCATTTTTGTTCATGCTGTTTACCGTGCTGTGCTTGATGTCCAAAATGGATTAAAAACCTTTTCCGATTGGATTGAGTTTTTGTATCAACTTGCTATTGCTGTTGCAGCCGCTTGGTTTTACTATGCCTACACGTTTTAGCCTGTAAAAACATTAAAAAAATGCAATTCTACTCTACAGAGAAGAATTGCATTTTTTTAATGTTTTACAATAAAATACTTTAATGTTCTCACTTGAGCAATGAAAGCTGCTCGATCCTCTAAATCTAAATTGAAATACCTACATGAATCGTTTAGATGACGAATAAATCGTTCAAAATCCTCTTCTTGTACATTTAAATTAGTGTGTGCAGACTTTAACTTAGCACCATTGTATGGACGTTTCGATCCTAACAAATAAGTCATAAATAATGTCTGGTGTTTTCGAAGTACATTCATATCCACGCCTTCAAAATAGCGGATAAGGGCAGGATCATTTAACAAGCGATTGTAAACATCATTCACAACTGCTGTAATTGCTTGAACACCGTATTTCTCATATAAAGTAGAAGTTGTGTTCCGTAAGGGCTGCAATAAACTTCCCTCCAAAGATCGAGATACAAAAATTTAATTAAATAAATATTTATAAAATCAATATTATTATACTACAAGGTTAACATAAAAAGAAACGGGTAAACAATACCCGTCTTTTTATGTTAAAGGTCATTAAAATCTAATGAACTTGCTTTTGTATAATTGGTTACTTTTTGCTCAAAGAAATCTGTTTTTGTTGCGTTCAAATTAGAGAAACTCTCTACCCATCGCATAGGATGTGTTGTAATTTCTGGGTATAAGATTGGTAAACCTAAGCGACCCAATCTTTCATTGGACAGAAACTTAATGTACTTCTCTATCGATTCATTGTTAAGTCCAGCAATTTGATTTGCAGTAATATATTGACCCCATTTGATCTCATGTTCTACTGCTGTACGAGTCATTTCTCTTAATTCTTCTTTAAAATCAGCATTAAACAAATCCGGGTTTTCTTTTTGCAATTCCTTGATCATATTTTGGAATAAAACGACATGTGTCAATTCATCGCGTTGAATATACTTAATAATCGTTGCAGTAGCTGTCATGCGCCCTTGTCGTGCAAGCGCATAAAAGAAAGAAAATCCACTATAGAAGTAAAGAGATTCCAACAAAAAGTTGGCCATACATGTGCGTACAAATTGTTTATCATCTTTTTGGTGGACAAATTGTTCATACAAGTCCGCGATAAACCGATTTCGTTCTAGTAGATGTTCATCCTTGCGCCATTCATCATAAATATTTTCTCTCGTTTCTGGAGAGCATACACTGTCCAAGATGTAGCTGTATGATTGAGCATGGATTTCTTCTTGAAAAGCTTGTATGTTTAATAGAGAAGAAACCTCTGGTGCCGTTACATACTCATTAATGTTTGGTAGGTTTTCCCCTTGGATAGAATCCAAAAAATTAAGAAAAGAAATTGTTTTATCAAAAGCTCTTCTTTCTGCTTCTGTTAACTGTTGGAATTCTTTTGCATCACTGGCTAGTGGGATTTCTTCTGGAATCCAGAAATTATTGAGCATCGTACGATAAAGTTTATGTGCCCAATCATATTTGATCCGATTCCACTCCCGAAGATTAGTTGTATTCCCATTGATTAATCGTTGAGTTCCACGTTGTCCAGATTCGTTAAATATTTTTTTTCGTTCTAGTTTCTCCATAATTATACATCCCTTCTTACGAAGAACAACTCACACATTCTTCTATGTCTATGGACTGATTACGAATATAGTAAATCGTTTTTAACCCTGCTTCCCAAGCAGCGATATACAACTCTAGAAACTCTCGAGCATTTGTTTCTGGAGTAATATAAAGGTTAAATGACTGCGATTGATCAATATGTCTTTGGCGTTTTCCTGCGGCCTTAATACTGTATAACTGATCAATTTTGTGTGCTTCTTTATAGTACCAAGTAGTACTTGACGATAGATTTGGGGCGGTTTGAGGAATAGACGCACCTCGTTTCTCTTCGACAAAGTACTTCGCGTATACAGGATCTATTCCCGCAGTAGAACCTGCAATAAGAGAAGTTGAGCCGGTTGGTGCCACTGCAAATACCCATGCATTGCGCATACCGTTCTCTTTGATCTGAGAAGCTAATTCATTCCACCGCTCACTTGCATAGTTACGACGATCAAAATATTCACCAGTCTCCCATTCACTACCAGCGAATACAGGGTAACTTCCTTTTTCCTTTGCTATTTCCATTGAAGCACGAATTGCCTGATATGCTATCTCTTCAAACAATTGATCTGCTTCTTCCAAGTGCTCCTCTGATTCCCATACAATCTGATGTTGAGCGAGATATTGGTGATAACCACTTGTACCAAGTCCAACAGCACGATACTTTTTATTTGTTCTTTCTGCTTGTTTGACAGGATACATATTGAGATCAATAACATTGTCAAGCATTCTCATTTGGACTGGAACTACACGTGCAATATCTTCATAGGTATGAACTTTCCCCAAATTGATGGAAGAAAGATTACAGACAACAAAGTCCCCAGGTTTCTGCTTCGTTACAATAACTCCATCTTCCAGCTCTTCACTCACCAATTCCGTTGGTGCCATGTTTTGGCAAATTTCTGTGCATAGATTAGAAGAATATATCATGCCTTGATGCTTATTTGGATTTGCTTCATTAACCGTATCGCGGAAAAAGAGGAAAGGTGTTCCAGTTTCAAATGCACTAACCATTACGCGCTTCATAATATCAATAGCTGGAACTTCGATCTTTTCGATATCTGGATGATCTATACATGCAAGGTAGCGATCTTCCCATTCTTTTCCAAAATAGTCTTCGATGGAAAAGCCCATTGCTTCACGAACTTCATGCGGATCAAGTAAATACCAACTTTCCCGCGCTTTCACTTTTCTCATAAACAAATCAGGAATACAAACCCCAGGGAAAATATCATGTGCCTTGAGACGATCGTCCCCATTGTTTGTCTTTAAATTAAGGAAATCAAAGATATCAGCATGCCAAACATCTAAATAAATTGCAAATGCACCGCGCCGAACACCCAATTGATCAACAGCTACAGCCGTATTGTTGTAATTACGAATCCATGGTACAACTCCACCAGATGCTCCTTTATGTCCACGAATTTTGGACCCTTTGGAACGAACTTTCCCGAGATAAATTCCAACTCCACCGCCGTACTTAGAAACTTGTGCTGTTGCGGAATTTGTTTGATAAATGGACCAAAGAGAATCATCAACAGTGTCTATAAAGCAAGAAGAAAGTTGGTGTAGCGGCTTTCCAGCATTAGCTAATGTGGGAGTAGCAACGGTAAGCTCTAGATTAGAAAGTACTTCATAAAAAGCTTTTGCCCAACGAACACGATCTGTTTCTCTCACAGCTAAATGCATGGCAATCACCATAAATCGTTCCTGTGGCAATTCCATAATTTTGTTATCAAAAGTACGAACCAAATAACGATCAGCAAGCACTTTCAGCCCAATATAATTAAAAAGCTTGTCTCGTTCTGGTAAAATCGATCGTCCAAGCTCAACAATTTCTGCTTTCGTATAAGTATCCAATAAATAAGTGCCGTATAATCCAGCTGTTGATAAGGTATGTAATAAATCATAAAAATCACCATAAGCATGGGCATCGTCATACCTGCGGTTTGCTGATGCCTGCTTGTATAATTGGTAAGCAAATAAACGTGATGCTACAAATTGCCAATCTGGTTCCTCAGCACTAGTTTTTTCTACTGCTACTTGTGTAAGAACAGCAAGCATTTCGTCATTTGATTGATCATCTAATATTTGACGTTTTGCCTCTTCGATTAAGTCATCAATCGACAAATGAGGAAAATCTGCACACGCTGTCCGAACTTGCTCTTCATATGCGACTTGGTCTCTAGCCTCAATCATCTTTTCACGTCCGATCTATATATAGTTGCCACTAGAGTATAACCCATACCATATATTGTGGAAAGAGAAAAAATGACGAGAAAAATATCTTTTTGAGCTTAAAATTAGCTTTACCGTTTAAAAGATATCTTTCTCTCCTTCGTTCATGCTTTTTCACTAGTTGACGAAAATATGGAACATAAGTTTTATACACAAAATAAAGAAACCATTGATTTCATGTGAAATTACTTCTGTTGAGCAGGCATTCTTTTAAATAATTACAAGAGGAAATAAGAAACAAAATTTTGGTAAGAAAATTTAGATTAAACTTGTTAAATGGATACCGAATTTCATAAATTAAGATTTTATTCTTGAGTTTGATTTGTTATGATGACGATGTAACCAGTAAGGTTACCTAACCTTTGGGAGTATGTATGAGTACGGATAGTGATTACCAGAAGGCTTATCAGGACGCCAAGAAGAAGGCGGACCAGTACATCCAAGAGTATTGCGAAATGAATCCTAGAAATTCTCCTACTGATGACTTCTTTGACATTCCAGAAGTCACAACTCTCATTGAGAAAGCTTATACAGAAGCATGTAAGAATCATGGTATCGATATCAAGAGCGACGTATTCGAACGGCGTTGTCTCTGGTCTATTTGGGAATTGGCTGGTCACAAGACTCGTTAACAACAGGCTTATATAAGAGCGATACCTCAGTCTGGGAGAGCGCTATTCTCATCTCTCAGACACTCATATGTATATCGAGATAAAAATCATCCCTGCTTTTCGATTCAAAAATAAATCCCATAGTTATAATTACCCACTAGTGAATAATAGAGATTTGCGCCAATTATAGATCCATTTCCCCCGACTAATACTCACGAAAAATGGTGAATTGGATTTTTATTCTACCATCCTTCCTTCAGAAAAAATAAAAAAGTACTTGTATCGTATTTCCCTACAAGTACTTTCAGATTATCCTATCAAGACAACAAGGAAATCCGCTTATGGGGTACGGCAACGATTCGTTCTTTTTGAGCCACTCACAAAGAGGCTAGAGTAGATTCATTTATTTTGTTGAATCTACTCTAGCTTTTCTATTATTTAACTGACTTCTTCAAATTGAGAAGGAGATACAGGGATATTAAATTCAAGATCTGAAGGACGACGGTTCGAGTCCAATTGATACTTTCCAAAACGATTTACATGGAATGTAAGATATGGGCTAAGATCGGACAAAACTTCTTCATCCAATGGATTCCCTTCTTGCATATATTCATGAAGGATATGAGTGAGTTGGAATACATTGTAGAAAATTAAACAGTTCGCAACTAAGTGATTATACTTAATCAATTTCCTCTGTTTCTCACGATTGTTTTCTGCAATAATTCCGTCTCCACCAAAGAATAACCATTTGGTGAACCGATTAAAAGATTCACTCTTATTCGTAGCTGCTTGAATGGTGCTCCGCAACTCTTCATCCGATAGGTAATTCAATAAAAATAGAACGCGAATGGCAAAACCTGATTCACGAAATGCTTGGTACAATTTATTTTTTCTGCTATATGCACTTAATTTATGAAGGATAGTGGAAGGGTGAATACGCCCTGCTTTAATCGACATCACCACTCGTAGCATATCCTCATAATGGTCTTCAATCAGTTTCCAATCAATAGAAGAAGAGAACAGTTCATCGATATGCTTATAAGTCGAGTCTTTACTGGGTCGAAGAAATTTTAAGTCTTTCCAGTTCCGGATACGAGGCATGAGTTTAATCCCTAAAAGATAGGCTAACCCAAATATAGGTGCATTTTGTCCCTGTGTATCGGAATGAAGGGTGTTAGGCTGAATATCGGATTGATTTTTCATTAGGATATCTAAGATATAAACGCCTTCCCACACCCCACAAGGAATAAAGTGACTGAATAAAGCAATATAAGTATCCGACACATGGTAATAGCCAAGCCCTCCATATCCTCCATGACGAATATGATTTTCGGACAATAAATTTTGCTCATACAAATCCCATTTGGTGCCGTCAGCAGATGCACTGGCTCCCGTTCCCCAATACTTAGGCAAAATGAATTTATTATAAGCGTTTATGATCCATTCAATCGCTTTTTGAATATTTTCTTCTGTAACGTGTCTTTCGTTAATCCAGGAAATGTGTTTTCGATCCATATTGCCTAGCGAACGGGCTGTCTGAGTGGGGCCTAAATTACATCCATAACAGAAGGTTGTTGTAATATAACGTTCAGCAGGATTGTCTATTTTTGCATCATGACCAGAGATGGGACCAAAAAAGCGAGTCCAATTTAACCAATATTCTGTGTCGGCTAATAAGTCTAAAACATTGATTGGAGCCATCTTTTCTTCGATTCGTTTCCGAACTGCTTTCAGAAGAGGGGATGTTTTTTTCTTTTTCAGTTTTGTAATAAACGGTTCCCCATCGCGGATTGTAACTGCCTTGTTTTTCGGAAATGAAGAATCCACTCTTCGTGCCGTTTTCTCTAACATGGTGTAGACCTGTTTCTTGAACGCTTGAGCAGTCGTAGGAAGACCTGCTTGTTCACAAAAGGTTTGTAAATTTTCTCGGTACTCCTCCCAAGATACAAGTTGTTTTCGGTAATCAGCGTATTTTTCGCTTCCTTCTATGCATAGATCTCCTGACTTTAAATCATCGCGAATCTGATAAAATACACAAGCCTCAAAATGGCGCCGATTAATCTTTTTGGGGTATATGCTTCTTTGTCGATGAGGACTAATCCATCGCCACCATCCCTCTGGAATCCAAGATAAATCGACTAAAGGAACCCATTCCCAGTCCTCTTTATTTTTGCCTTTCTTATCTAATCGGGTAATGGGAATCCATTCAGCCTTTTTATTTTTATTTTCTAACAGAAAGGAAATCGCTTGTTCTAAACCTTTATTTTGGTTGGTTGATTTCAAGTCTAACGATTCAAGCATTCTTATCATCTCAGAACGATGACCTTTTAGGTGTTTCCACATAAAAGAGAAATAGTTGTTTCCCGTATAAGCTAAGTAGTTCTCGCAATTCTCCAACACACGTTGGCCACGGTTTCCACCGATCATTTTTTCCAGTGCTTTTAACCGCTGTTCCGCTGACCCTTCGGATTGATAAGCAACTACTGTATCACGCAAAGTAGCAATTAAGGTATCGATTTGCTTCTCTCTCTTTTCTTTCAACTCCTGAAGAGATTTTTCTGATTTATTCTCAGAGCTAGCCACCCGTTTGGTATACATTTCTCCAATGTCGTCAATTGTTTGTGCAAACTGAGCGTATAGCAAAGCCACTGCTAATGCATATCGCTTATAAGGCTCCATCTCTTTCATACGTGCGGCATCCAATGTTTTCGCTTCTGCTGCTAGTCTCTCTATTTTCGCAGGTGGAATTCGAAGACGCTGAAAAAAATCAGCTCCCACATGCCGCTCACCAATCCAATTTTTACGAGAAATCCATTTTCTGATTTGGTCCAGAGTGGGACGACCTGGATCTTGCTTGATCATGTGCCAATCGGAATAGGTTGATGCTTCTTTACTTTGAAACAATGCATCCAATTTTTCTTTCTCTTCGTTGCTCAACGAATCGGATATATATCGATACAAGGCACGATATGCTACAGCGTGGACATGATCTACTGCTTTTACTAGGGTGCTAAATGCAGGTAACTCATAACTATGTTTTACTAATTCGTCAATTGCGACATTAATAATGTCGCTCTTCTCATCTTTCTCTAACACGGAGTTTTCCATTGCAGCAAACATCACCTGACGAGCTTGATTATCAAACGCTTTTACCTTATGGTACTCACGAATCATAGCAATTTGAGGAATACCTGTACCAGAACGATGATAAGATTCCCATTTCTTCTGATCAGGGAGATCAAAACCTGATCCTTGTCCTATGTGCTTGATAATAACATTGGGAACATCTGTAATGGGGACAAAGTAATTCAGACACTGGAATGTTTTCAACATAATCAGCAGTCCCAATTGAGAAAAGGAATTTCGAGTTTTTCCTTTACTCCATATGAGCTCTTCTGGTGTAGAAGAAAATAACTTATCTAGTTCTTTCAATGTAGGATTGCTTTTGAGTCTAGGATAAGCTGTTTCTTGAATACTGGGCAATTTAGATTCCTCCTTATGCATGAATTAATCCCAACTAATCAATTCCATTGCATTCGCTTTTTCTTCCTCGCCAGGCTTGATGTAACGTAAAGTCATATCAATATTCGGCGTTCCATCCGCTTTTAAATGACCTGCAATCTCTGCAATAGTAGGTAAGGGAACACCCGCCTTCACTAAATTATGTAAACAAGTATGTCGGAGGGCATGGCAGGAGAGATTAGGCATATGGAGCCGCCTCGCATATTTTCCAACCACATGTTGGACAGCTCTGGTTGTTACTTGTTCCGATCGTTGGGAGTCAAATAGATAAGGACCTTTTAAACTTTCCATATATTCGTTTAAATACTGTGATAATCTTCCTAATCGATTTGCTCAGATCTACTTTTCGTTGCTTATTTTCTTTCCCGTATATGTAGATCCATCCCGAACGCTCGTTAATTTGGATATCAGTTAATTTGATGTGACATAACTCTTCCACACGCACGCCCGTAAAATACATCAAAGCAATCATGGTATATTCGCGAATTACCTTTCGATACTGTGTCTGGTTCCTCAAAAGGAGTCGAAGTTCAGCAAATAACTTCCGTTCTTGCTGTTCTGTGATCCATTTTGGTTTTAACCGATCTTCGGGAATATACCCGATTTCCTCTGCTGGATTATTTGGAATGAGTTTGTGTTCCAGTAACCAAGCCAGACATTGCTTTAAATGGCGAATCGTAAGGTTGATGGTTCCTGCTTTACAGTTCATCTCTTTTCCTGCCGTTTTTTTGAATAGCTGGATATGCTTCTGAAAGACCTTTTGTAAAACAGAGATCCCATCATCTTCAAGGAGATGATGCTCCTTTTTTCCCATCCAAGTAACGAAACGATAAATAGAAGATCGATGAGCTTGGATGGTTGCTTGATGTAATCCTTTTCGTTCTAAATGATCAAAATAAGCAACTAGTGTCATTGTTTTATTCATCCTAATCACCACTTTTTGTAGAACACGACGAGTATTTTGATAGTTAATGGACCTGATTTACAGGATTAGATGTCTATATTATATGAAAACTCGTCATATTCTCCTAGAGAGTATGACGAGTTCATTTGAAACATTTTAACTTGACTCCAGAAAGTTTATCATCTAAACTAAAATCGTGCTTAGGAGCATGAAATAGAATTTTTTTCGGTATTTAGTTTAGCTAATAAACAAAAAAGGGGTTAAAAATGAAGATACAGGCGAAAAATGTGAACAGAATAGCTCTATATTCTATTTTATTAATGATTTTGACAGCCATTCATCATTACTATGCATCCATTCTATACCAATCACCATGGAGACTTCATGTCGTTCAAGTGAGTATCGTCGTGATTATTTATACGCTTGTTGCGTTTGTTGTTTTCCGAAAATGGCAAAATACTTTATTTGCAAAAATAGTGCTTTCCATCTTTTTTGTCGTTACAGGTATTGTTTCTGTTGCTTGGATTGGTATTTTTGAAGGTGGTTACAATCATGTGGTCAAAAATATAGTCTTTTTGATTGGATTGCCTGAATCGGTGACATCTACCATGTTTCCTCCAAGTATTTATCATGCTCCACATGACGTATTTTACGAAGTGACCGGAGTAATTCAACTTGTTTTTGCCTGTTTGATTCTTTTCTATTCTTATCGTTTCTATCAACAAAGAAAAACCAATCAGGAGAATTAATGGTACGGTCTATTTTTTAAAGGAATCTTGACGCGATATAGTTTAATATCTAAACTAATAGTATGGAACAGAAAAAAGTAGATCGTACAAAATCAGGTAGTCAGAAGCTAGGTCAATTAATTTTGCTGCTTGGGCGATTGGAAAAACATCCCCATACGTTTGGAGAAGCGGGACCTTTGACACCGAGTGAGATTCATACCATCGATGCGATTGGCATGGAAAGAGGTGTACTTATGAGTGAACTTGCCAATCGTCTTCGTGTAACCAAAGGAGCCGTTACGCAAATAATTGTCCGTTTGGAAGACAAGAACTTAGTAGAACGAACCCCAAATCCAACCGATTCCAGAAGTGTGATTGTATCTTTGACCGAAAAAGGTAAAAGTGCCTTTCGAGCCCATGAAGAGGTGCACTTACATTTCTATCGAGAGTTGAGTTCCCAATTAGATGAACAGGAGATTGAGATTTTTGAAAAGTGCATAGAAAAGCTCTGTATCCATTTACAAAAATAATTTTTTTACCTATTTAGTTTAGTTTATAAACAAAATCAACAACATCCGAGTAGACACGGATATGGAAGTTAGGTGGGATTGGATTGAAAGAAAAAATCATTGTGGTTGGTGGATATGGTCAGGTTGGCAAAGTGATCTGTGAAGAATTAGGTCAGATTTATCCATATAAGGTATACGCTGCTGGGCGCAACTTCCAAAAAGCAGAACAGTTCTCGATTCATACAGAGGGGAGAGTGTTACCGCTACAACTCGATGTAAATGAACCAATTGAGGACGATTTTTTCCTTGATGTTTCCATGGTTGTTATGTGCTTAGACTTACAAAATACAGACTTTGTTCAAGCGTGTGTAAAGCATCACGTCGATTATATTGATGTCACCGCTGATTATTCAGTGATGTCAAAAATTCAACAAATTCATCCCAAGGCTTCAACGGTTGTGCTAAGTGTCGGTTTAGCACCAGGAATCACCAACATGTTAGTGAAACAAGGAAAAAATCAGTTGGATCAAGTTGATACTGCGGATATTTATATTTTATTAGGTCTAGGGGAGTCACATGGGCGTGCCGCGATTGAGTGGACGGTGGATAATCTGAGTGCTGTTTATTCGGTGATCGAGCAAGGAAGCAAAAAACAAGTGACCAGTTTCTCAGATGGAAAGAAGATAGATTTTCCAGCGGGACTAGGACGGAAAACAGCTTATCGGTTTAACTTTTCTGACCAACATGTTTTACCTCAGACGTTGGGTATTCCCTCTGCTTCTACCCGTCTTTGTTTTGATTCGGAGATGATGACAAATGCTATCGCGAGTTTAAAGCGTACTGGAATAGTGCGGTGGTTACAACAACCTTGGATACGCGAGAAGGTCATAAATTTATTCGAAAAATCACAGTGGGGATCAGAAATATACGTGGCAAAGGTTGAAGTTGCAGGGCGGTTGAATGGTCGGCATGTACAATATCAAGGTTCCGTTAGCGGAGAAAAAGAGTTTGTTGCAACAGGAAAAGTTGCTGCTTATGTGGCGAAAAACGTCTATGCAGGGCAATATTCACTAGGTGTATTTCATATGGAGCAGTTGTTCCAACCGACTGATTTATTTGCTGATTTAAGCAACATGATCACATTCAATGAAAAAATATTGGGTGAGTGACAGAGAAATGGAGATGAGAGAAATGGGAAAAAAAGTTCCAGGCCCTAAAGAGATTCCTTTTATTGGTAATTTATTAGAGGTGGGTTCTAAGCCACATGAATTTTTCAAAACTTGTGTAGAAAAGTATGGGCCTGTTGTTCGGGTACGAATAGAGAAAGATCGTGATACGTATTTGTTAAGTCGTCCACAGGATATTCAGTATGTACTTAAAAATTCACAACGATTGTTTGCGAAGGGATATCATCGGGATCGTATCTTAAGTATGGTACTAGGCAATGGTCTGGTCACGAGCGAAGGAGACTTCTGGCTCCGTCAACGAAGATTATCGCAGCCTGCGTTTCATAAACACCGTATTGAAAAATATGCAGATACCATGACTCAATATACGATGAGAATGCTTAAAGACTGGGAAGATGGTCAAATGCTCGATCTTCATAAAGAGATCATGCGTTGTACGATGGAAATTGTTGCAAAAACACTTTTTGATATGGATTTGCAAGAACCCGAACATCAAGGGGCAAATCAAGTCGGGGAAGCATTGGATCAAGTTTTTCATGAATACGTCAATCAGTATACAAGTATTACTCGTATGTTGCTGGAAAGGTTACCCTTTTCAATCCCTTCACCTGGAAATAAGCGACTGAAAGAAAGCATCCGCCAATTGGATCATGTGATATATGAGATCATCGAGCATCGAAAAAAAGAAAATCGAGATCGGGGCGATCTGCTATCTATGTTGATAGCTGTACAAGATGATGAAGGAAAAGGCATGACCCCTACACAGCTAAGAGATGAAGTGATGACGTTATTTCTTGCTGGCCATGAAACAACAGCTAACGTATTATCTTGGACTTTCTATCTACTTGCCCAGCATCCTGATGCGGAAAAAAAGGTAGTTACAGAACTAGAAAATGTATTACAAGGAAGACTTCCTACCTTATCCGATATTCCACATCTTTCCTTTACACAAGCAGTCATCAACGAATCGATGCGTCTTTATCCACCTGTTTGGTTTATCTCTCGTGAACCCATTGAGGATATATGGATCGATGAATATTGTTTACCAGCAGGAAGTGAAGTTGCCATGAGTCAGTGGGTAATGCATCGTCATCCGGATTATTTTACAAAAGCCGATTCTTTTATTCCTGAACGATGGTCCCGCGAATTTGAAAAAAGCTTACCTTCCTATGTTTATTTTCCATTTGGAGCTGGTCCACGAGTCTGTATTGGAAATAATTTTGCAATGATGGAAGCTACTTTATTACTCACTTCGATTATGCAAATGTTTCGTATTGAACTCGATCACCAGCATAGTGTGGTTCCAGAGCCTTCGATTACGCTACGACCTAAAAATGGGATTTGCGTACGTATCGAAAAGAGAAGCAACCTATAGTCTCATTTTCATGCAGTGTTTCTTGAATGGAATGAGCATTCCATTGTACATGCGGTATAGGAATGCTCATTTAGTTTATATTCTAAATTAAGAGGGAGGTATATCCAATGGAAATACCATCAAAAAACAAACCATTCTTCATGATGATGGCGATTTGTATAGGTGCGTTTATCTCTCATTTTACGGCAGGTGTGGTGAATGTTTCCCTTCCGTATCTCTCGAAAATATTCCACACAAACTTAGGAACCGTACAATGGATTACGATTGGTTATTTACTAGCCATTGCTTCCTTTCTTCCTGTCATGGGATATTTAGGAGATCGTTTTGGTCATCGTTTCATTCATAATCTTGGATACATTATTTTTACCATTAGTTCGGTGCTGGTTGCATTTTCAGCGAACATCTTTCTATTACTGATCTTGAGAGTGATTCAGGCACTTGGTGCTGCGATGTTTCAAGCAACGAATATCGCCTTGATCACGATTCACATCTCAAAAGAAAAAAGAGGTCAAGCACTTGGTATAGTCAGTACAGCAGTAGCATTAGGTGCAATGATTGGACCAATTGCTGGTGGTTTTATTGCAGAGTGGTTCCGTTGGGAAGTCTTGTTTTTGATTCATGTACCTGTGATTATGGTTGCTACACTACTGGCTCTGCGTTATATTCCTAAACACAAATCAGTACAGAAAATTAAGACATTTGATAGCATGGAAATGATATTGTTTGTCGTAGGAATTGCTTCTGCCATATTTGGAATTTCCTATAGTCGTACATGGGGATTATTGTCTCCTAATACGATCTATACTTTTCTTCTTTCGCTGATCTCGTTCGTTCTCTTTTTGCTGTGGGAATCCCGTCATGCTACTCCATTTTTATTGCTAAAACTATTTCGTTTACCAGCTGTCTCGTACGGTTTAATGATTAGTTGTGGTTCTTTTGTACTCGCAAATATTGTTTTAGTCGCTATGCCTTTTTATTTATCAGATATCGCTAGCCTTTCACCACTAACAACGGGATATTTGATGATTGCTTATCCAGTACTTTTAGCGGTGGTGGGACCGTTGGCTGGTCGTTTATCGGATCGTTATGGTTCCAAACCTTTTATGGTGATAGGTTTATGTAGTATGGGAGCAGGATTTTTGGGAAGCGTTCTTTTTCTCCCTTCCTTATCTATTGTTGGAGTAATCATCTTCCTAGCGCTCATTGGATTGGGAATGGGGCTCATCGCTTCTCCAAACAATAGCTTTATTATGAAGCAAGTGCCAGTGGATTTTGTTGGATCAATTGGAGGAATGATCGCCTTAACACGCAATTTGGGTATGGTATTGGGAGCAACACTTGGGCTTGGACTTCTTAATCATACTGAAAACAAAGAACTTGATGCCTTTCGATCTGTATTTGAATTAGGTATCTGGATTTGTCTCGCCTGTGTGATTATATTTGGACTGGGTGTCTACTTGGAAAAAAGAAATAAAACGTAAACAACTAACAATCACTTAACGTGTGAGGGGTCGGTTCATTTGTGTCTAAAAATGAATTTACCCTAGCTTTTTATGAGTGGCTCAAAAAAGAACGAATCGTTGCCGTACCCCTCAGACACTCATATTTATATCGAGATAAAAATCATCCCTACTTTTCGATTCGAAAATAAATCCCATAGTTATAATTACCCACTAGTGAATAATAGAGATTTGCGCCAATCATAGATCCATTTCCTCCGACTAATACTCACGAAAAATGGTGAATTGGATTTTTATTCTACCATCCTTCCTTCAGAAAAAATAAAAAAGTACTTGTATCGTATTTCCCTACAAGTACTTTCAGATTATCCTATCAAGACAACAAGGAAATCCGCTTATGGTACTTTTCCACCAATTGATTATTATGTTCATCTGCTCCTTCTACATTCCCACTAATAAAAACAGGTGGTGAATGATTACCTTTTTCAATCAAGGAATTAGTTGTCTCAATAAATATACTATTTAAAATCGCTGCCCCAATAATGGTAGATGCAGAACCAAATGAAATGGAAGACGAAGGATGTTTCATCAGCGCATCACCTTTTGGAATATGATTATCCAATGTGATATCAACCACTTCATAGAGCAGCTTTCCTTCTCGATGACGTGAATTTTCCTTGTAATAGGACGAAGAAGTAAGCCCGATCACAAATGCTCCACGATCCTTTGCAATTAAGGCAACATCTATAGGAACTGGATTTTTTCCAGATGTAGAAACAACAATAACCACATCTTGGGGCTGTATATCTTCCTTCTCCATGAATATTTTCGCATAATCATTTTTCCGCTCGTTGTGGGAAGAAGTGACTGCACCTTCATGAAGCATTAATGGTTCATGAAAAATAACTCGGACAGGGGCTAACCCACCTGCTCGATAAAAAAATTCTTCCCCTAATATATGAGAATGGCCACATCCGAAAATATGGACAATCCCTCCATTTTCAATGGTTGTACAAATTTTAGTAGCACATCGTTTAATTTTCTCTGATTCTTTTAGTTCGACTTTCTTTAAAAGCTGATGAACTTGTTCCAAGTATGATTCAAACATTCTTATTCACTCGCCTTCTCTAAAATAGTTGCCACTTCTTCTGGGATTGTCTCTTTCGTAGTAGGATGAATGGTAGAGCCAAAAATATGAGGAATAAATAATTCGATACCTGTATTTTTGACTCCATTTACTATTTCTTTGATATTATCTTTTGATATACCACCTGCTGGTTCGATAGCTCGAATCCCTTTTTTTGCTGCGACTTGAGTTAAATGGATTAGTTCTTCTAGATGCATCAATCCATTAACAGGCATTAATTTAATCGATGGTATACCTAATTCTTTGATCATTTCAACCAACCATTCGGTATTCACTTCTTTACCAGAAGCAAGCCGTACTGTCCCCACTTTTCCAGAAGGAGCAACGAGCGCATTAACCCACTGTGACTCCTTTTGCTGTCCAGCAATAAACCCCATAGCAAAGCTGGCAGTTTCAAAAGGTTGGTTGACATGACCAGCTTCGGACCTCACTGCAATCTCCAAAGCTTTTTTCCAATTGTCTATATTGCCGTTTCCTCCCAAACCAACACTGACTATATCAATCATTTTTTTAAACTGATGTATTTTTTGAACTGCTGCTTCTACGTCATGATCTGCTGCTGTTATTCCTGGAATAATATAGCCCTTTCCAGCTTCTAATACATCTTGGAGATTTTTAGCATCTTTTGCTAAAAAATTGAATAGTAAATGCCCATGTAATCGATTTGTTAACAACCTAACTCATCCTTCGCTTGTTGGATCATTCTAGTCATATTTTCCAAAGCAACTGATATTATTTTTTCTCCTTTTTCTCTTGTAGCAACTGTGGCATCCCCTAGTACTGCTGTTTTCGTAAATTGACTCCATGGTGTTGGTGTCACATCGGCTGTTTCTGGTATAACGGGTGTATCATTAATCGCTTTTTCCATCTGCACTTTTTCCTCAACCAAATAAAGCATGTATGAGGTTTCTAACTCACATGCATGAAAATAACTATCATGTACAGGTGTCGATTCCCTAACATTGCGAATGATTTCTTTTGTTCCAGGATAAAACATGACAAATACTTTGCAGTCTGGAAACTTTTCATAGAGAACTCGAGAAGCTTCTTTTAGAGCAATTGCATTTCCATAGTGTCCGTTGATGACAGTCATAATTCGGAAACCTTGTCGGAATAAACTTTCCCCTATCTCTACCATAAGATTGGTCAACGTCTGATTGGATAACGTTAAGCTACCTGGAAAATTGCTTAAACTCCATACTTGGCCATAAGGCAGAGTTGGCAAAACCAAACCACCAACTTCATCTGCAAGTTTTTTCGACAATTCTTCAGCAAGATAGTTATCTGTTCCTAAAGGCAGATGTGGACCGTGAGCCTCCACTGCTCCTACAGGGAGAATTGCGACCTTTGATTTTTTTATGTAGGAAGTAATCTCATATGAATTTTGCTCTTGAAATAACATAGATATCCCTTCTATTCTAAGGTTTAAATGCAAAACAACGTGCAGGGTTAGCGACAAAAAACTTTTGTATCAAAGCTTCCCCATCATATCCACGCTCATTTGCTTCTACAATAAAACGAGGAACCCATTTTCCGATGATATACATTAATCCAAGTCCATGGTCATAATGCTTATAATAGCTTTTACGAGCTGTATCTCCGCTAACCAAAATTTGATCTTCAAAGCCTTTATCAACAAGATGTAAGATGCAATCAATTCTTGTACTCTCAGGGTAATACTTAATCTTTCCGATTCCATCAAAACTCAAAAATGCACCTGTCTTCGCTACTTGTTCATGATAAAAAGGATCTGGATTTCGATCCATATGACCAAAGCTAACATAGTTTAGATTGACACCTTCGCTCTGAAGGATTTCTATTTGTTCTAATGCCATGGTTCCAGCTTCAGTATGTGAATGAACTGTCGCTTTTGTCTCATGATGAGCACGTGCAACAGCACGAATTGTTTTCTCTTCTAATGGAATGATTCGATTGTATCCTGTTCCGAATTTAACTTGCCCTGCCTTAAAACGTGTTCCTTCTAATCCTTCCTCTACTTCGGTTATCACATGTTTCGTTAAATCATTAATAGATGTCTCTTCAATCCACTGTCCAAATGTCGTATAATTTCCAATTATGTTGTGCAGAGAATCGGTCAGTTTTGCATCCCATAAAAAACTTTTGTTAAAACCAGCAGTCCCGACGATTTGGATACCTGTTTCCTCAGATAATTTCGCCACTCCCAACACATCCCGACCATAATCGATTGCAGTAGCATCTACAATACTCTGACCACCGAGTTGTTGAAAATCGGCAACATCTGCTTTTGATTTTTCATAATCATCCAATAGTAAATCATCTGCCCCCTTTTCTACCCAGTAAGGGGGTCGGCAAATGATATGTTCATGTGAATAAGTAAACCCCAATTGCTCGGGGTCTATATCACCTGAAAAAGTGCGTATAAAAGACATGTCTGACACTCCTTAAAAAAGAATTTGCGCTAAAAACTTAATAATTGGTCCTAAAATAAACATGTCTGAATCAGCTGCCCACATTGCAGTATCAGGAATTGTTTTTGTGATCAAATTAGTTACCATGAGATACTGTCCCCATGCAACAATGGTTGATGTAGCAAAACCACCTAGTAGTGCTCCTCTTACTCCTCCAGTGGCATTTCCAAAAACGCCAGCAGCCGCACCATGGAAAAAAAGAACAATCATGGTAGGAACAAATACATAACCGATTCCTTTACCAAGAACAAGCAACCAAATAACAGCTCCGATTAATGTTCCTAAAAATCCCAATGTAACTGCGTTTGGCGAGTAGGGATACAATACAGGAGCATCCAAAGCTGGACGTGCACCTGGAACAATTTTGGTGGCAATCCCTTTGAACGCAGGAACTAATTCTCCAATAAACATCCTCACACCAACCAAAACAACTGCGATTCCACCTGCAAATGTAAGCGATTGGATAATGGAATAAATAACAAAATTTTGCTGACCAGCTTGTTTGACAAGTGCTGCAGCACCTGGTGTTCCTTGGGTTACCACAATAAGCGATCCAATGAGAAACAATACTCCCATCGTTAATGCAGTAATAACGTTTGAATCACGAATGAACTCAAATCCCTTTGGTACTTTTAATTTTTCTGCATCATTTTCTTTATTTCCAAAAAGTTTCCCTAAACCCGCACCGAGCAATGCAACAGATGCTGATGTATGACCCAAAGCAATCTGATCATTTTTCGTTATTTTGCGCATGAATGGTTGTGTTAAAGCAGGTTGGATCGTCCAGTAAAGTCCCATTATGATAGATAAGAAAATCACTAGAGGCCAGAATGATACATTTCCGACTGTATTCACAACGATCCCAGCAAAAATGGAAGTTGTCCAGAACATCATATGACCTGTTAAATAAATGTATTTCAATTTAGTAAAACGAGCTAAAAGAACATTAATCAAAAAACCGATGGACATAGCCAATGTGACAGCGCTACCAAACTTTGCATTAAAAGCATCTTGCCCTAAATACCCAGCGAGAGGAGGTACTGTTATGCCAAATACTTCTTTCCACATAGGTTCAAAAATATTGAGAGCACTAGTGATTATATTCGCTCCTGCATTGATAATTAAAAAACCAATAACAGCTTTGAGTGTTCCGGTAATTAGTTGACTAGTGCTCTTTTTTTGCAAAACTAACCCTATTAATACAATCATCCCTAGTAAAATTGCAGGTGTACCAAAAATATTATTTGCAATCCATGTCAAAACGTTCAATTGCCAGACACCTCACTAGATGCGATTTTGCAATGCTTGTCTAATTTCATCAAGATCAAAGTAATTGTTAACAATAGCAATCTCTGTTTCATGTCCTTCTAATGATTGAGCTAATTCAGCACTTGTGACGATCAAATCACTAGTCATTCCAGAGGCAGATGATACATCTACGTGCTCTACATCAGCAGTTACTCCTAATTCATTTAATACTTGTTCAATATTCATACGCAAAATCAAGCTCGTCCCTTGTCCTAATCCACATACAGCCAATATTTTTTTCATCATGTCATCCCCTTATCATTTTTCCGCATCAGTTCATTTTCCTATTTCTCAATATCTGTTCTTCCGTCATCCTTTTTCCTATACTTATTTCTATAAAAATAGCTGCTAGAAAAAGCGATATTTATTTATAATTTTACTAAACATATACAATTATACCGCGTTAAAAAACTTTAAATTCCAGATCATAATTCTATTATCGACAAATAAACTGTTTCTGTTGTGAAAATTTATGTTAATCTATCTCATTGACGAAACAAACGAACTACTTCCTCGACATCATTCGTTGTCTTAATAATATTTAACTTATCTTTGTTGCTTAGAACCTGTGAAATTTGTTTCAACATCATCAAATGACTCGTTTCGTCAACTCCTGCAAGTGCGCAAACAAGTGACACAGGATCATTTGATGCATGCCCAAACGAAACAGGTGTAGAAAGACGAAACATAGATAAACCAGGTATCACTGCCCCGTCTTCTGGACGAGCATGTGGAATCGCAATACCAGGACCGATAACGATATATGGACCAATATCAGTAAAGTTTTTTATCATCGCTTCCACATAGGTAGGTTTAACTTTTTTTACTTGAACAAGTAAATCTCCAGCTAACCAAATAGCGTCAACTGCTGTTTCTGCTTGACCATTTAGTTCTATTGCTTCGACTTGTAAAAAATCCACACTTCTCACTCCTGCATATTATTTTAGGTTATTCTTTGATAATCGCAGATTAGTAATTCCTATTTATAGCCTAACATAAATATTATTTTTCTTTTATATAAAAATACAATTGAAAATTAAATTTCCATATCTCAAATCGATCAAAATAACACATCCTTCCTTAGGCTTCTGTTATTACGTGATAATTTACATTAATATCATATAAAAAAATAGCCTACTCTTTTTTCAAGAGTAGGCTATTTTTTATAAAGATTTACTCCAATCGTGAACGGAGCTTCCTTCTAAAAAGCGTTCACAATCCAATGCAGCCATACAACCTGTTCCTGCAGCAGTAATAGCTTGACGGTAAATATGATCTTGGACATCTCCACAAGCAAATACTCCAGGAATATTTGTTTCGGTTGTTCCAGCTTTTACCTCAATGTATCCCATTGCATCTAATCGAATCTGATCTTCTAGAAACTCTGTATTTGGCTTGTGACCAATCGCCACAAAAATCCCGTCTGTTTCTATTACTTCTTCTTCACCAGTTTGATTATTTTTCACCTTGAGTCCTGTGACGCCATTTTCATTGCGCAGCACTTCAAGCGGAGTTTTATTTAACCCCCACGTGATTTTTTCATTGGAGCGTGCGCGATCTTGCATAATTTTAGAAGCTCTTAGCTCATTTCTGCGGTGAACCAAGTGAACTTCAGAAGCAAATCGAGTTAGAAAGTTTGCCTCTTCCATTGCAGAGTCTCCTCCACCGACAACAATGATCTTTTTCCCTCGGAAGAAAAATCCGTCACATGTTGCACAAGTACTGACCCCAAGCCCGATATTTTCTCGTTCTCCAGGTATGCCAAGCAATTTTGCTGTCGCACCTGTAGATAAAATAAGTGATTCTGTTTTGATTACTTCTTCACCGAGATGAAGCTGAAAGGGACGATTTGCTAATTCTACTTTTTTCACCCATCCACGGCGAAATGTAGCTCCAAATCGTTCTGCCTGCTTTCTCATATTTTCCATTAACTCTGGTCCCATGATTCCTTCTGGAAACCCAGGGAAATTTTCTACCTCTGTTGTTGTTGTTAATTGACCACCAGGTTCAGGTCCTTCTATCACCAAAGGCTCTAGATTTGCACGTGCAAGATAAATAGCTGCTGTAAGTCCTGCTGGTCCAGTGCCTAATACGATTGCTTTATACATAAGATGATGTTCCTCCTAGACGAAAAAATTACCACTCCACATTTATACCCTATTTTCGATGTCGTAAACCAGCCCTAATTTCTACTTTATTTCTATCATTCCTTCGGTCAATGCTTTCAAACCATGTAAGGTTTTTAGTTCATCCATCAAGCGAAATAATGCATCATCTTTTTGTTTTGCTTCAATCATTATATCTAAATGATTCGTAATTTGTTTAGCTAAATGTAAAAAAGGTACAATATCATCTAATCTCACATAATCTGCATGACTTCGAAAATCGGATTCACTTTTTGGACTTGATATATGTATTTTAGGAGGAAACCCTTCATTCCTCCAAGTTTTTACGATGATTGGAAATAACTCTTCCAATGTTTCACCTTGATTGTTACAGCGATGATGATGCAAATCTAACACCATTGGCGCTCCTACTTTTTGAGCGATATGTAGCGTTTCTTTTGCTGTAAATGTCTTATCGTCGTTTTCTAAACAAATATGAGCTTGAATCCTCGGATCTAATCGCTGAAATCGTTTTACAAACCGCTCTCCTGCTTCTTGTTTATTGTTATACACTCCACCGATATGAATATTGCATTTATAAGACTGATCCAAATCCATGGCATGTAACATACGAACGTGGCGGATTAAATCCTTTACAGACGATTGAAGCACATCTTTTCTAGGTGTATTAAGCACAGTAAAGTGATCCGGATGAAATCCCACGCGCATTTTATTCTCCTTTACGATTTTTCCTATCTCGGCAAAATCATCATGAAGAGCTCGAATAAAATCTTTTCCTGCTAATACTTCATGTCCCAAAAGGGGGATAAGTCTCGATGAGAAGCGGTAAAATAAAATTCCATGATGTGCAGCATGATACAAAATCCGCTTGGTATGTGCAAGGTTTTCTTGTGCTATTCGCAATACTTTTCGTAGTGCTAGCCGTTTGTCTGGTATAGCTTGAAATGCTTTTACGGTCATCGTCTTTGAAGGCGAAGAATTGTATACTTTGGTACTCATCGCCACAAATCCAAATCGTACGATCAATTTTATCACCATTATTAGTATGTACCTAGATTTCCTCGAAAAAACCCCAAACCTTATTTCGTTGCTATAAAATCTGGTGAAATTACAAATCCTAAGAAAAAAGTAGGAGTTTTCCCATGCCTTATGTAGAAGTAAATAACGTAAATCTTTATTACCAAGTTTCTGGTGAAGGAATACCAATTATTTTTATTCATCCCCCCTTACTATCGAGTGCCAATTTTTATTATCAACAACAAGAACTATCGGAAAAATTTAAAGTCATAACCTTTGATATGCGAGGACATGGAAAAAGTGATTCTGGAAAAGAGAAGTTTACTTATCCTCTGATTGTTAAAGATATAGTAGCAATTTTAAAACATCTACAAATCAAGAATGCTTTTATAGCCGGATACTCAACAGGAGCAGCCATTGCATTAGAAGCAATGAGAAATCACCAAGAGCTCTTTTGTGGGGGAATACTAATGAGTCCTATGATTTCACCAACTAGTTTTTATATCAAAAGACTTATTCAGTTGGCTTCTTTGCTATCCAACAAAACAACATTTTCTCTGCTTGCAATGGCGATTTGTAATGGAAATGCTGATCTGCCCTCTACTTATGAGCGACTAAATAACGAAGCACATAAAGGAGATTACCAGAAAATAAAAGAATACTATCAATACAGCTCAACATTTAATTTTATAGATTGTTTAACAGATATTGTGCAGCCAAATTTGCTGTTGTATGGGGAGGATGATTCCAATTTCATAAAAACAAAACAAATCGTAAGTGAAAAACTGCCAAATAGCCTCATAAAAATAATAAAAAATGTACCTCATCAAATACCTACAAAAGCTGCTAAATCAGTCAATACGTCTATTACTAATTTCATCTTAGATCAGACATAGTAGCAGCAAAACATATAGGAGGAATCAAATTGAACAAAACAAAAATTACGGTTCGTAACAATGGTTCGCTATTCGTACAAGGCGAGTTTGAATTAGTCGATGCAGATGGAAATGTATTCGAAACGAAACCTGCTATTTCGCTCTGTCGATGCGGTTTATCAGATAATAAACCCTTTTGTGATGGAAGTCACAAGGGGAACTTCGAAAGTGTGGTAAAAGCAAAATAGCATACAACATACATATGAAAACACCTTTTCATGAAGGTGTTTTTGTTTGTTTTATTGAGTTTTACGCATAAGTCTCGTATCAGGTAATAAAGAAAAACCTAATTTTTCGTAAAAAAGGACCTTATCATCATTGCAATACAACTCGACTCGCTCAATATGAGCAGTGTTCTCTATGATATCCTTCATTAACTGCTTCCCTAATCCTATACCACGAAATTGCTCATCTACAATTACATCAAATATCATAGCTCGATAGACATGATCGGTTAATACTCTAGCAAATGCTGCTAATTTTTTCACCTCATCATCCCAATAGGCAAACAGCAGATCACTAGAAGCTAAGATTTTTTTTACATCTTCTAATGTTCGTGCTCTCGTCCACCACTGACGGGAGTAAAGCTCATGCAGTTGCAAAGTTTGTTCTTCTTGTAATTGATGAATTAATTGGAATCCGGGCATGTCTAACCTCCTATGAACATAATCATGTCTAGTGTAGACGAAAACTCAGCAAGTCGACAGAGCACAAATTCTGCCATATTCCAAAGTACTTTTATAAAAGGAGGCTCGGATTGAAAATCTTAAAAACATCCTTAATCGGTACTTTTTTGTTTATTAATTTAGCCTTGATTCTCTTTCTATGGGAACGAAATCAATTAAAAATCGACAACAACGAAGTGCCTTCTATTGCAAATGCAAATACACATACAAACAAAAGGGAGATCATAACAGAAAAAATAAGTTCATCAAGACAAGGCGACTACGTAGTTGAAAAGCATGAATCTATTGAGATTTGGTACGATCAAAAAGGGAACAAGATCAAACGAGTACCTACAGGAGATCACACTTACTTACGATACTGGGCATCCAAAAAAGGGAAAATCATCATGGATGACCATGATGATGAATAATTAAGAAGTTGCCCTTTTTTCTTCAGAGGGCTTCTTTTTTGTCGCTTCTAAACTAGCTTTGAGTGCTTCCATCAAATCTACTACTTTCTCGTTGCGAATTTCCTTCGCTTCTACTACTTCTTCTCCTTGGATTTTCTTCTCGATCGCTTCTTCTAATGCCAAGCGATATTCATCTTGATATTTGCTTGGATCAAATTCAGTAGTCAGTTGTTCAATTAATTGATTTGCCATTAATACCTCTTTTTCATTTAATTGCAGGTCTTGAGGCAAATCTGGCACTAAATCAACATCACGCACTTCATCTGGATAGAAAATGGTTTCCATCACCAAGCAATTTCGATAAACACGAACAACTGCTAACGTTTGTTTCGATCTCATCGTTATTTGGGCTATCCCAATCTTCCCTGAATCTTCTAATGCTTTTCGAAGAAGTGCATATGCTTTGCTCTTGGTATCCTGAGCACCTAGATAATATGTTTTTTGAAAATAAATAGGATCGATATCTTTCAGATCCACAAAATCTAGTATCTCAATCGTTTTACCTTGATCCGGCAGGAGTTTTTCTAACTCTTCTTTATCCATCACCACAAATTTGTCATCTTGATACTCATACCCTTTGACTACTTCTGCCCAAGGTACTTCTTTTTTACAGTTAGGACAAGTACGTTCCATCTTTATAGGTGTCTGGCATTCTTTATGAAGGGAACGAAAACGAACCGGCTTTTCTTCTGTTGCTGCGTACATTTTAATTGGTATATTTACAAGTCCAAAACTGATGGAGCCTTTCCACATCGTATGCATAGCACTCACCCCTACGTCAGATTCAGTTGTTCCCAACAAGCTAATGTGCTTTCTGGTCTTCCTTCTAATAAATGGCATACACCTTCGTAAAATAAAGGCTCTTTCCATTTTATCGCTTTTCTTCTAGCTAATTGAAAATGCTCAATCGCTTCGGGGATTTTACCTGTTTCTAGCATAGATCTACCTTGATGATAGTAACCCATCGCTTGAGCCATCGGCTTTTCTTGATCTATTAAATCTCGAGCCATATTAGAAACTTCATCAAATTTTCCTGCACGTGTAGAAATACGCATTTTCATCGCTTGCCAGATAGGTTCATTTTTCACTTTTTCTGGTAATGTGTCATATGCTTTTTCTGCACGTTTTGTATTCCCTTCGGAAAGCTTTATCCACATAAAAGTAAACAATAAATCAGGATCGTTTGGATACAGCGTTAAACCCTTTTTCACCCACAGATCAGCTTCTTTTGCGTTTTTTTGGGTCCAATAATTCCAAGCTAATCCATGATATGCTGCCCTTTTATGTTCAGGATGACCAAGTAATTTCCGGTACCAGATGATTGCCTGGTCAGATTGACCCATTTCTTCATAATCATGAGCAAGTGATAACATTACTTGTGGATGATTGGTCTTTTCTAAAGATGCTAATCTCCAGTAAGTAACACTGTTCCATTCTTTGTGGTGTCGATAACAACTAGACAAATAATACATAGCCTCCCAATCGTGCTCATTTAAAGCAAGGGCATGATAAAACGCAGGAATTGCATCATGGTATTGCTGTAATCGATAATAGGATGCACCTAGATTAAACCATGCATCTGCATTTTCTTTATCATGTTCAATCGCCTGCACAAAAGCCTTTATAGCCGCTTGTTCGTTTTTTTGATTGACTCGAATACAACCAATCATATGATGAGCAAATGCTAAAAAAGGAGCCTGTGTAGCAGTAATCGCTACCAATTGAAAATGGTGAATAGCGGGGTCCCAATCTTTTCGTTGAAATTGACTTAATCCCAAATACAAACGCCCCAGCAGAAAATCCGGTTCTTCTTCTACAACATCAGCAAAGAAGCCTTCTGCTTCCCGAAACATCGTCAATCCATAATAACCTTGCCCTTGTCGAAATTGACGAACTACTGATTCATGCAACCAAAACTCTTCTTCTATTTCTATCTCTTCGTCATTTGCTATCTCTGGAAATTCAGTTGAAATAGCTGCCATCTTATCTTCGATCTTCGCCCATGATTCTAGTAGTAAATGAGAAGCCTGTTTTAGTTCCAAAAAGCGTTTTTGCCATTTTGCGCGTTCTGTAACGGTTGAATTAGGGTAATTGGCTTTTAGTTCATTGAGCTGTTCTTCCATGTCTTGAAGCCAAACTTTGTGAAACATCTCTCACACTCCCGTACAAACTGATTTATCAAAAGTATCTCCTTTGCAAAAGATTGTATGCTCATTGTTTATTGTGGATAATACAAAACTCTTATATACTTACTGCAGAATAAGCGATGCAGAGTGAGTGATACGATGGCAAAAGCAGATAATTTGCTTTCTATTTTATGGTTATTACTATCCAGACAACGGATGACCGCAGCTGAACTTGCAGAACAATTGGAAATAAGCACTCGTACTGTTTACCGATACATTGATTCCTTATGCGCTAGCGGAATCCCTATCATAGCTGAAACAGGTCATGATGGTGGATATCGTTTACTCAGACGATTTGTAGAAGCGCCATTATTTTTTGATACAGATGAGAGAAAAGCTCTGTTCTATGCAGCTCAATTTGCTAAACAAGCAGGATACCCTTATGAAGGATCATTAGAAAATGCTCTGCAAAAAATTGAATATCAAATGAGTGAAGAACAACAGAAGGAGTTGGCAAACTATACACGTGGATTTGATATCGTTACACCTTCCACGATGTTAGTAAATGATAAGCTATTACAGACAATTGAAGAAGCAATCGCTTACTGCACACAGTTGACCCTTTACTACCAAAAAAAAGGTTCTTCTTTTTCTGAGAGTAGACAGGTTGATCCTTATGGTATCGTGCATTGGAATCGAAAATGGTATTTAGTAGGATATTGTCATCTTCGTTCTGAAAAACGAACATTCCGCTTGGATCGCCTTCAAAACATAGAAAAATTAAAATCCAACTTTGTTCGACCTGAAAACTTTGTAGCAACTGATTTTTTCTTGGACTGGCTAGCTCCGAAACAGGAAGGTCATCTGGTTACCATAACCATTCAAGGTTCCAAAGAAGCAATCCAATATCTCCGCCATCATTGGCAGCTTCAATACTTTTTTGTCCGTCAAACGGAAAACGAGATCCAATTTTTAGTGGAGCAAAATAATTTAGAAACCAGTATCCCTAATTTCTTATTCACCTATGGAACATCTATAAAAATCGTGGAACCAGATTCTTTACGTGCATCATTGGTTAACCTTTCTCAAAAATTACAAGATCACTATCAACAAGAATAGAAGTTACCATTTGGTCATTTCATGCAAACCAATGATTGGGAGCTACAAATACAAACGAAGTTAGTCCTATTCAAAAGTTCCATAAAAAGAAAAAGCTTCTTCAATAGGAGCTTTTTCATTGACCATCTCATTGTATTAGATCTCCGTATCTTTTCGAGAAAATTGTACGTTAAACATATTTCAGACACAAAATAACCAACTGCCTGCACATTAAGGAATCGAATGCTTGCTATGCTCTACTTTTACTTTGCTGAATAACATTAAACAGTGACTCTATCATCTTTAATGGGGTTTTATCGGCTACTATGATCGGGGCAAGTTTACAGCTTGCGAAGCAATCCATCTCTTAATTGATTCTGCAGCAGTTTCTATTGTAGCAAGTTGATTAGGAGAAAAGTGGAAATGTTCGTTTGTATTTGGTAAAAAATCTTTTAGCAGACTACTTTCCCCACCTTCTCCCTTTTTGATGATTTGATACGTTCCATAAATCCCTTGTTTTGTATCATGTGGATTAAATTCAAACAAAATTTCTTGGATTCGATCCCGAAAAATACGAGGAGGAAGAAAATAAATAAATTGTTTTGGTTCTGGTGCTTTGGGTCCTGTGTAACCTTCATGAATCCAACTCATTCTTAAAGATTTGCACCCTTCTAAAAAATGCTTCATCAACCCTGAAGCACTGATCTGGATAGGATCGGTGTCTCCAGAATTTTTACCATTTCTTATTTTTAATTCTGTACGGAAGTAATATTCAGTCATTTTTGATGAAACGGCTAAATTCTCTGGACAATCGAATGAAAAAGGAAATTGGATTTCTTGTCCAGGCTCAATCCGAAACGTAGACTGTTTGATGGGGATGCTGGTTACGATTTGACTAAACCGATTGGTGTGATCTCGCCTTTTACTATGTATATATTTATATTTCACATACAAGTGAACGACCAAGGACTCCATTTCTTGACTGACATTACCTCTCTTGACTGACATTACCTCCAAGTAGATGTAAGCTACCAGATGCTGTTTGTCCCATTGTCAGTTTATTTTGATCAAGCTGTAAATCTACTTGAGTCGATCCTATTCCAATGAAAGCAAAAAATTTTTCAAACATAACTAATCTCCTTTATAGTCTATTTAAAAATAATAACATAAACGAATATCGCTGAATTGTTTCAAAGCTATCTTTAACATATAGGCAACCTGCTCTAATACTTTTTTAAGACTGCGGAAATAATTATGGTGAACAAAAAAATACAAGCCTCTCTCAACGAGTGGCCTGTATTCGTAAATTTATTGAATTGTTATTTTTCCATTTTGCTAAACTACTAAACTAAACAATAGAATAAATCCTAACCCGACTACCGAAATAATCGTCTCTAATAATGTCCAGGTTGCAAATGTTTCTTTGATGTTTAAACCGAAAAATTCTTTGAACATCCAGAAACCAGCATCATTTACGTGCGAGGCAATTAAACTACCGGCACCAGTTGCAAGAACAACTAAAGCTAAATTAACATCTGCTTGATTTAACAACGGAATAACCAGACCAGAAGTTGTTAGAGCAGCAACAGTAGCAGAGCCTAGAGAAATCCGTAAAATTGCTGCGATTATCCATGCGAGTAAAATTGGTGACAACGCAGTTGATATCCGATATTTTCTTGTTGGATGACCTTACCTTTTTCACTAAATAAAACAGCTTTCGTACTTGTCGTGCCGATATCAACACCTAACATATAGCTAGTCATTTCTGTTGCTCCCGTTCACTTGATAGCATTTGTTGAGATCTCCAAAGATCATCTACTTTACCTTGAACATCATCAAAATTCAGATGTAAGGATTGAATCATAATGTCTCTATTTTTTGTATTTATCGCTTCAATATACAGTTCATGATTTTTGACAATACGTGCTAGGTCATCATATTTCTCCTCGAACCGCACTCGCATCGACAATAGGATAAAACTTTCCATGACTGGTTTGGCATTATTCCATATCATCATGATGTAGGAATGATTAATCGAGCGAATGATCGTTTCATGAAATAAAACATCCTGATAAGAAAACTCATCTGCATCTTTATATTTAATGGCAATTTTCATCATTTCCAGTATTTTACTTAGTTCTTTAACTAGGTTCTTCGTTTCCATTCTTACTAGACGTTCAAAAACAAATGTTTCAATGAGTAGACGCACATCATATATTTCTTCTATCTCTTTCTCTGTTAAACCAACCACTACTGCCCCCATTCTCTCTAAGCGAATAATATTTTCATTTGCTAGTTTTTTTAAAGCATCGCGAATAGGCGACCGACTAACCCCATAATCTGCGGCTAATTTATTTTCTGATAATATGGAACCGCTTTCAATTTGACCAGAAATAATACGCATTCTGAGGTCACAAGCTACACGCTCACCAGTAGAGGCTTTGGAAAGCCATTTTGTTGGGTACATCGAATCCTTTGAGTCTGTCAAAATGAACCTCCTATCTATATAACAAGTATACTTGTATACAAGTATTATAGTATACACTTTTTGAAATGCAAGCGCTTTTAAGAGGCTGAATATTCAATCATAAAGGGGACCTGTTCCAAATAGGAATGCGGCAAGAATTACTTCTTTTTTGGACCACATAAAAACAAGAGAGTATTCATGACCTTTATACTCTCTTGTTCTGAGTTTCAAATGGGTATAGCATCTCCCCGCACTTCTTTCAATCGGTACAGGACAATTTGGTTCACCACTTCTGCATTGGCTTTTCGTAAATGCTCTTTATGGATAAATTTGTGACGGAGATAGCGAAGTTCCCGATAGCTATCCGTACTGCTTTCAGCAGAGACTGCCTTTAAACCGGTCTTGCAATTGTTTGTTATCTTTTCGTTTTAGATCTCGGAAACCAAGAAGATTACGAATGGTCTTCCGATGATCTGTGTAGTTTCTTTCTTTTCCAACCCCAACTATATCCGTCAAAGAAATCTCCAATCAAAGCATTTACCTGATCCGCTATGTGCTGGACAACTACAGGAGGGATATCTTGTTTTTGATTCGGAAAACGAGCTTCTTGTTGAAAATATTTCAAAAGAACCGCAAAACCTAAACGATTTGCGTTGGTTTTCTTCCCCATTATCAAATGACGTTCACTGTGTAATATAGTGAAGTGTTCTTCTAGTTCTTTTTTGCATCCCAGTTTCTTTTCAATTATCGCTTTCCCTTCTCTCTATGTTATTTCTAAATAAGTATAATTTCTGATAGAGAGAAACTATCTATAAAAGCAGTACAAATCAGTTAAAAATCAGAATTCTAAAATATGGAAATAATCCTGCGGACTAGAGTAGCAACTCTGTCACTGGGCCTCATAGCTTGATAACAAGGGCGTACAAAATCTTTCCCACTTTGTTTATCAACAATTATCATGCGTTCCTCTATTCCGAGGTCTAACATCTATTCCATCTGGCGTTCTTGGTTTTGATCTTTCGAAGAAACACATACATATCCTAGTTTTATGTATCATCCTCCTGAGATTTGATTCAAATTATAGTGAGAATGTTTGTAAAGGTCAATCATCATAAAGGTATGTTTTTTTATGAAATTTCCTATCTTTATAAACGCTAGATTTCGTGCATTGATAATGTATCCTAAAAGTATAACCTTTTACCTCAATATTTTTATCTCAGTTAAACTCCATAGATCCACCATTGCATAATACGATTTTCACATTTGACAAATAAACTGGATGAAACTATATTAGTTACAGAGGGGGGAGTCCATGAATAATACTCATTTCACCATTGCTCTCCATATTTTAGTAAGGATAGCATTAGTTGCTGAAAAGAATAAAGTCATTACTTCTAAGGAAATAGCTACAAGCGTCAATACAAATCCTGTTTTTATTCGTCGGATTCTCAGTTCACTCGAAAAAAGTAATCTTGTAGTTGTTCAATACGGTACAGGATCTGGTTGGAAGCTGGCACAAACTCCTGATAACATTACCTTATCTGATGTCTATCAAGCTATTAAACAAAAACCTATTTTTGATCTCCATCATAGTATTCCAAATCAGAATTGCCCAATAGGAAAAGGTATCCAACCAGTGCTGAAGTATTATTATAGTGATGTAGAAAAAGCACTTCATTCAAAGTTAGCAAAAACGACTGTAGCTGATTTACTGGGAGAAACTCTTTCTTCTCAAGAATTACATTCATAAGGTTATCTACACTATTTATGATATTTTTTTATTCATGGATGTAACTAATTTAGTTTTATTCACGTGAAAATATATGAGCGATTTATAATTAGGGAGGGAACATGGGTTCCAAAAGTAATGTTTTAAAAATAAGAGGGTTGATTCTTGTACTTACAGCTGCAATTTCCTGGGGAGGATCAGGTGCTGTTGCTCAGTATCTATTTAAACATCAGGGAATTAGCACAGAGTGGTTAACTGTAATGCGCTTATTATTAGCAGGGATTCTAATGTTGTTTTTTGGTTATAAAAGAGAAAAACAACGCATTTGGGAGATTTGGAAAGATAAACGGGATCGCCTGGAATTGGTATTATATGGAATATTAGGAATGTTAGCTGTTCAATACACCTATTTTAAAGCCATTTATCATGGAAATGCAGCTACAGCTACTGTCCTCCAATACTTGGCCCCTATACTTGTTACCGGTTATTTAGCAATTCGCTCCAAACAATTCCCAACAGTAAAAAAGTTATTTGCGATGTCATTAGCAGTTTTAGGAACATTTTTCCTCATAACAAAGGGAAACATTCATACTCTATCTATTTCTGGAGGGGTACTTTTTTGGGGGCTTAGCTCAGCATTTGCCCTTACGATCTATACCATTCAACCACAAAAACTTCTTACAAAATGGGGATCATCCTTGATAGTAGGTTGGGGGATGGTAATAGGAGGAATTATATTTAGTTTTGCCTATCCTCCATGGAGATTTGAGGGACAATGGTCATATTCTACCTCAATTGCATTTCTATTTATTACTCTATTCGGAACCATTATTGCTTCTTATTGTTATTTGCAGAGTCTAAAATATCTTAGTCCCTCTGAGGCCAGTTTATTAGCTTGTGTAGAACCATTGTCAGCAGTCGTATTATCAGTTGTTTGGTTGCATATAAACTTTGGTTTGGCAGAATGGATAGGTACATTGTGTATTATGAGTACCATTTTTATTCTATCCATTAGCAATGAAAAGGAATCACAAGATCGATGATAGATGGAATACTTCGATATCAAATTCGAGAGGAGAAAACAACATTATGGAACGTAGGAATATACAAGTACTTTTAGCAAATCGACCACAGGGGTGGGTACAGGAGAGTGATTTCCTCTTTACTGAAACAGTACTCCCTTCATTAATGGAGGGAGAGGTGTTGATCAAGCACCTTTATCTCTCACTTGACCCCTATATGCGTGGAACAATGAACGATGCCAAATCCTATGCTCGGAAGGTCGAGTTAGGACAAGTCATGCGTGGGGGAACGATCGGCGTGGTGGAAGCTACAAAACATCCCGATTTTCAAGAGAATGATCTTGTATCAGGGTATTTTGGTTGGCAGCAGTATAGTATCTTTAACGGACAAGATGTACTTGGTCGAAATGTGAGGAAGATTTCCCCAAAGGATGGCATAGCACCTTCCGTCTACTTGGGAGCCTTGGGCATGCCAGGCGTGACAGCCTGGATCGGACTTCAAACCATTGGACAACCAAAGGCTGGTGAAACGGTTGTTGTGTCGGCTGCTTCAGGGGCGGTGGGCAGTGTTGCTGGGCAGTTAGCAAAGATCCAGGGGTGTCGTGTCGTTGGTATAGCAGGTGGAAAGACGAAATGCGACTATGTGATCAACGAACTCGGCTTTGATTCCTGTGTTGATTATAAGGCGGGTCATTTGGCTGAAGACTTGGCAAGAGCTACTCCAGAGGGAGTCGACATTTATTTTGAAAATGTTGGTGGCGAGATCCTTGAAACTGTGTCGCAACGCCTCAACCCATTTGCACGTATTCCTCTCTGTGGTTTGATTTCTCAATATAACGAGATTTCCCCACAAGGGTTTCACAATTTTGGAGCATTATTGACCTTGCGTGCCAAAATTCAGGGATTCAATGTACAGGACGCGAATACAAATCTATGGCAAGAAGCAATAAACGAGCTTGAACAACTTCTATTAACAAGGAAGCTAAAGTACCGTGAGAGCATAGTAGATGGTATCGAACAAGCTCCGAAAGCATTTATCGGGATGCTTAAGGGCAAAAACTTCGGAAAGCAACTTGTCAAGCTAACATAAAAAAATCCTCTTGCCTTTGTATAATAAACAAAGGGAGAATTACTCGTTCAAGTTGATAACAGCGATTTGAATAGGTTGAACACAGATTAATACTAAGGAAGTCCTTAGACCTTTTGGAGCTGTTTGAGTCTATGGGCTTCTTTTATTAGAAAAATTATTTTATTATTCTGTCCAATATTCAATGACCACTTAATACAGTCACATTATTTTATTGAACACACAAGAATTACATTATTTGTAATCTATCGTGCCATTTTCCGACTTATCTCGGAACATCCCCTTATAGAGGTAGGTTCTCATGTCCATTCTGTAAATTCACCTCACGCAAAAAACATTTTTAATCTTCCCAAACACTTACTAATGGTAATCCCTTTTTTGTTCTGGCAGCATCAACTATCTTTTGTATAAAATCTGTTTTAGTGCGAGTATATTCCTCCAAATCTTCTCCATGATCTTGTGCAGCTCTCTTTTTGATCACTCCATATTCTCGGACGATATCCGGATGTTCTTTTAAATAATCTCGGAATAAAAATTCGTTTCTTGTATAAAACTCATCATTAAACGGGATGACATGTATATTATGAGTCCATGAACCATTTGTGTATTTAGAAAATAGATATCTACCAATCATACCTGTTTGAATATATTCATAGCTTTTTGAATTAAAAACGGATTTGTAAAATGCAATTTCATTAAATGGTGAAACCCCAATGAAAATATCGACAATCGGTTTTGCTTCCTGTTTTGGGATGGAGGTGCTTCCTATGTGCTCAATTGCTATTACATTTTCACCGAGAAGAGCAGATATATTGACTCTTTCTAATTCGAGAGCTATGATCCAATTTGGATCATACTTCATTATCTTAATTTTATTGCTCATTTCATTTCACCACTTTCAATCTGATATATTAGAAAAGACCTCTACACCATTATAACTTCTGTCACTAGATTAATGATCACTGTAGTAGGTTTAGGGACAGGATTCGTGCTCTAGTCCGTCAGATTGATTCCATTTTCGACTCGGATTGGTATAAAGCAATGTGGTATGGATGTTACTATGTCCAGCAATGGATGCCACTTCATGAACGTTTAGTCCTTTTTCTAACGAATTGGAAAAAAAGAAATGTCGTAGATCATGGGGAGAGATAGCCGTCTTCATATCAGCTAACTTGCTATACTTGTTAAATGACTTGAAAACAGTGATTCTTGAGAGTCGTTGGCTGCGGTTACTAACGAATACATACGGGCTAACTTCTGCCAATCATACTTGGATCTCTCTTGTTTTAGGTAATCTCGTAGTAGACGAACCACCTTGTCCGATAAAAAAACAGTTCGAGATTTCTTTCCCTTTCCGTCTCTCACTAGTAACTCTTGTGATTCTAAATAAAGATCGTGTATTACTAGGGAAAGAGCCTCGCTGATCCGTAGACCATTATAAGCCAATAAATTCACCAGAGCATAATCACGTTTATTTTTTGATTCTAACACCGTCTGAATAAATCGTTGTACATCAGCTTCACTATGCACTGCTGGCGATGCATACCCATGTTGAACCTTCTTCCAATCCTCTTTGTGGATCACAAAATGATCTTGTTCCCCTGTTTGGATTAGATATTCATTCCAAGAACGCAAACCAGCCAGATGAGAGTTAAACGTACTCGGAGCAACTCCTCTTTGCTGAAGAAAAACTTTATAATCTGCTACATTTTCCACAAATAACTGCTGTGGAACCTTCTGGAATCGATCTTGAAACCGCCAAATGTATGCTTTCACAGAAGATAGATAAGAGGAAATCGTGTTAGGAGATTTTCCATTCGAGATCAAATATTGTTCGAAAAAGCAAAGAATATCTTCTGATAAATTATGTTTCCTTATTGATGAATAGCGTAGCTGAAATGGTAAAAAAAGTAAACATAAATGATGTTATGTTTCAAATATTTATCGTAACCCTGTCAATTAAACAATCTTATTTGCTATAATCATTACAAAGCAAGCAACCGATCTGTTCGGAGGATCACATGATCGAATCGGGTAGTCCCTTCTGGTGGATCAACTGGTTCTACGATAACGCCATCAAGGCTCTGGAGAACTTCTACGGAATCTCAACGAGTCGGAGCTCTCACACCCTTAGCAGCAACGCTGAGGCAGTAAATCTTGTCCAGAACGATCTCAGTGATCACGGGCGAGTCGGTTCGAAGGTGATGCAGTCTGTGCGCAAGGATCTCCTGGGGGATACTCTCCCTGGTGAGGTCGAGTTCTTCGAGCGTGTGCAGACGCTTCTCTACGCCATCCGCAGTGGTAACCGTGAAGCCGCTGGCCTCATGGTCCAGTCTGTGCGTAAGCACTTCGATTCGGACGAGAAGCTGAGGGATGCGAATTGGGAGTTCGAGGATAACGGCGGCGAAAATCGTACGCAACTGATGGCTGAGGCGGACGACTTCGAACAGCAGGCGAAGTTGCTTCTTGCCTGAACCGTGAGGTTCGGTGCAGCGGGGTGATTACTTCTAGAAGTAATCACCCCGCCCCGTTTATATAGACATTAAGCAACATTCAATTTAATTGGAATCCGCTTTTTGTCCCTGCTCATCTGATGCGAAAACAACTTGAAAATCTAATCCTGACTCATTAAAGTCAATGGTATTTTCGTTTACATTCAAACCATGTTTCTTTGCTATCATTATCACCTGTTTTTTGTCCATACAACTTTCTCCTTTATTTTATTTCCTCATACCTAAGTTATTGCAAAAACCAAAAAATAAACAGAGAGCAGATGTGCACTCTCCGTTTATTATATAGACAACAATATTACAAAGAGAATTGTTCTTTATACCATTTACTTGCTGCATTCACTTCTGATCTCGTTAACTGATGACCATATGTTTCCCAATGGACGGTCACAGAAGCCTTAGCCTCCAACAATACTTTCTCTAGTTCTTCTGTCTCCTCTGGAGAACAAATAGGATCATTTGTGCCTGCTCCGATAAAGACTTTAGTACCTGATAAAATAGGTAACGTTATATTACGAAGCGGAACCATCGGATGGTGTAAGATCGCTGCTTTTAACGCATCTTGGAAATGATAGAGCACGCTAGCAGCGATATTGGCACCATTGGAATACCCTATTGCAACCACATTTTTGGCATCAAATTCGTACTGTTTTGCTGATGATTGAATAAAATCATATAATTCTTTTGTTCGAAATACAAGATCTTCTTCATCAAAGACCCCTTCTGCTAATCTTCTAAAAAATCGTGGCATACCATTTTCTAATATATTGCCACGTACACTTAGTACAGAAGAAGTAGGAGAGACTTCTTCTGCAAGTGATAATAAACTGTGTTCATTTCCCCCTGTCCCATGTAGAAGGAGTAACACTGGTGCATGTACATCCGTTCCTTTACGAAAAATATGTTTCACTCTGAGTCCTCCTCTAATGCTCTTACTTCTATATCAGGCAAACCGTTTTCAATTCCTCGACGATATTGTTCAAACCAAGCAGGTAGCATCAATTTTTCACCAAGGTGCTCTGCTTCTTCATCGTTAGCAAATCCTGGAGGATCTGTAGCGATTTCAAATAAGATTTCCCCATGTTCCCGGAAGTAGATAGCATGAAAATATTGACGATCGATAATGGAAGTGGGACGGAATTCGTTACTTTGGACATGCTCTCTCCATTGTTCTTGCTCTTCATCGGTTTTTGCTCTCCAAGCGATATGATGTACCGTACCAGCTCCACCAACTCCAGCGTAGGTTACTGCTGTATCAATATCGATAATATTACCAATGTCTCCAGTAGCTTGATATCGAATATAGGAATCCTCTTCCCGAACTTTTGTTAATCCCATTACTTGTTCCAAAGTATGGCCGGTTTTTTCAGGAGCTGTACTGTATAAGATAGCCCCGCCAAATCCTTTAATCGCTTTGTTTGGTGAAACACCACCAAAAGACCAATTGCTATTTTCTCCATCTTCACGCTCTACGATTTCCAACTGTAACCCTTCTGTGTCTTGAAATTGCAAATATTTCTCGCCAAATCTCTCTGTCTCAGTCACATCTACTTGGAATTGTTGAAGTCGTTTATGCCAAAAACCAAGTGAATTTGGTGGTACTACATAAGTGGTAATCCCAACCTGTCCCCCACCAATGCGACCTTTACGAGAACCAGCCCAAGGGAAAAAAGTAATAATGGTTCCTGGTTTTCCTACCTCATTTCCAAAATACAAATGGTACACTTCAGGAGCATCAAAGTTAATTGTTTTTTTCACTAGTCGTAAGCCTAATACTCCAGCATAGAAATCTACTGTTCCTTGTGCATCTTGTGCAAACGCTGTAATATGGTGAATTCCTGCTGTTGGTTGTCTCATATTAACACTTCTCTCTATTTGTTTTGGTTTTCATATAATTTCCCAGTGACGATCATATATTTCACATTTGTATATCTTTAATTTAAGATTTTTAGTAAAATAAAAACACAGATCTTGTAACTAGAAATATTTCTCCGCGTACAAGCCCAATTTTTTTAACAATTGGCTGGCAGTCTTTTTTTCTTCTTCTGTTAATCCTTTTACTGCATTTTCAATCACTTGTGTATGATTTGGAAAAACCTTCTCAATAAATTGCTCTCCTCGCTCTGTAATTTGAGCAAATATAAGGCGACGATCAGTAACAGATGCATTGCGGCGGACTAAGTCTTTTTTCTCTAGTTTGTCTACTACATAGGTAATATTTCCACTACTCATCAAGACTTTCGTGCCAATACGCTGTAACGGTTGTGGCCCTTTGTGATACAATAGTTCCAAGACACCAAATTCAGTTCGGTTTAAACCAAGTTTTTTGATATCTCGATCAGCATGTGCATTAACCCATTGATTTGCTCGAGATAAGGCTATAAATAATTCAAGAGAACTGTTTTTGGTTGTATCCATCGGAACCACTCCTTTTTGATTTAATTATCTTAAATTAAAGATATAACAAATTAAAATAAATGTCAAGCATGCTTTTAAGAAAGATAATTTTCCATCGTACAACAGAAGAGAAGTGCAGGTTCACATATATAGATTTCATGCAAGAATTCCCTGTACTGTACGTAGCTTATCAAAAAGGTATGAAGGGGATATCATCCATTTTTTGGTGGATAGTTGACAAACCAAACTTTTACTAATTGGGGTTTTTTGCATATCCCCCGAAAATGTTCATTAAGGAGTACCACCTAAAATCGGAATGATTTAGGAGTGCTAGTTACTGTTTCTAAAGAACCTGACGCTCACCAGTATCGGCGGCTTTTTGAATGAGATCAAGGAGAACATGAAGTTTTACCGCATCATCGAAATTAGGAACGTAATTGGTTCCCTCTAAAATATCTTTGCCAAATTTTTCGAGGGCTTGTGCAACATTGAGGATGGGTCCACTAGGGATTGTATCCGAAACCCAACGATATTGCTCAGGAATGGATAATACATCGAGTGAATTTGACAAGTTCATCCCCTCAACTTTCAAGTCTCCCCATTGAAACTGACCATGTGCACTCTCATTTGACAGAACAATTACGCCCTCCGTGCCATAAATTTCAAACGAGACCCCTGTTCGAAAAGTAACACCCCCTTGTACATGTATGGAGGCTGTCGCACCATTTTTCAATGTTCCGTTTATTAGGATTTGATCGGCAGTTGTCTTTTCAATCATTTCACCGGTTTCCAACACTTTCGCTTGTTTGATTTGATTTGCTATTGTAGCCGATAATTCTTTAAAATCTCCAAGCATGTAACACATCGCATCTATAGCATGTCCTGCATTAATGGTTAATAGGTTTGCACCATTGGACTGTTGCAATAAATATTTAGACACTTCATTCGTTGTACCGCCTTTTGCGGTTGTAGAGACTTTCAAATGACAAGAAAGAATTTTGCCGATATATCCCTTAGCAACCAAGTCTTTTGCAAAGTTAACTTCAGGTGATTGTCTGGCTTGCAAACCAACCGCGGTGTGAACTTTTTTTTCCAAAGCTAAACGATTCATCTCAATGGCTTGAGTAGTGTTTAAACCTAAAGGCCATTCACAATATATACTTTTTCCAGCATTGAGAGCGGCTATGACCGCATCGTAATGACCGGGAACCTTCACACTTACAATAACCATATCTACATCAGGATGTTGCGACAACTCGTTTGAATCCGCAAAAGCATGAGAAGCCCCATATAGAGAGGCACTTTTTTCTGCACTTTCCATTCGAGTCGTACCGATTGCCATAATCTTAAATTTTTGAAGCTGTTGCAATGCAGGAATGTGAGTTGAACTCGCCCATTGGTTGTTGGCTGATCCCCCGATGATACCGACATGTATTGTTCTATCCACTAACTGCATCCCCATTTCCGTTTTCTTTGATGGAATATATACTGAAAACCACCTTTAATTCGACTATTAACGAATTATATGTGTTAGAGTAAACTCGAAGTCAAGAAATTTATACTCATGGAGAGAAAAAGAGTATCCAACAATATTGCCGCTAACAACAGATACAACGCAAAGGAGAGACTACCAAATCAAGCTTCTTTAATTAGCCCACACTTCTCTATCTCACGCTATAACGCTGATTTTGTTACAGTTGCCCTTTTCTCAATCTGCTTGATGGTGTAATTACCTGTTTACCAAAGCTCAATGGCATGATCTACTAGATCCTTGCTTTTCCCCTTACGTCCAAACTTCACTCCGTTTTCCCTGCCATTGTTCGTTCCCGAATGAAATTCCGTTCCATTTCTGCAAACAGTCCCAAAAGTGTAACCATTGCTTTGGTCATGATATTGTTGCTCCGATGTGTGTCAATTCCATCCGCCAAGCATACCAGATGAATACCCCTCTCCGTAAATGATTCGTAGGTTTTCAACACGTCTGAGATGGACCGTTCCATTCGATCCAATTTGTAACCAACCACTGTATCATCAGGTTACACCACTTCAAGAAGTCGCTTAAATTCTGTACGGTCATTTATATTCTTGCCTGACATTTTTTCGTGAAATAATTCATCGACACCATATCGTTGCAATTCTTCGATCTGTACTTCTAAATCTTGATGCTCAGCTGATACACGGGCATATCCGTAAACCACTGAGCTAGCCCCCGGAGTGGGGGGACTTCCCCATCTGATTTCCTCATTTCTCCATATTTTATCTTGATTATAGCCTTAGATTTAGGGAGAATAAATAGGGAACGGTTTAGCTAAGAAAAACGGGGTGTCTAGCAGGTTCCCTTTATTCCTCGATTTTAGGGAATGAAACGAGCCGTACATTGCCAACAATCATGAATCTCAAACATAGGAAAGGACGAATATGGATATTGAAAAAACAAAACGAACAAAAACCGGTTGAAAATTCTTAGGGAGGATGAAAGAAAGATTATTTTATGACAGACCAATCTTCACCGATGAAGTGTCAGTATTTTTCTCTCTCCCAAATGCTAGATACATTACGTTCTGTTAAGTCTCAGGTTTACTTCATCCTACAGCTTGGCTATTTTAAAGCCAAACACTTATTTTTCACATTTGACCTCTATGAAGTAGGTTCAGTATATCCTACAGAGGTATTTTAACGGTAGTGAGATCCGCGATCTAAATTCGATTTGTAGATTTACTAAGTTAAAACAGCAACAATTGATTCTTGAACTGTTCCACTACCGCGGTTAAAAATTAACTTTTATGCAAATGTCTTGGGAGGTTGTACTTAGTAGTAATCACCAACCTATTTTGATAAACTCTATGGAATCAAAGCACAATGAGAAAGAATTGCTCCTACTTGTAAAAAGTAATTAAAAAGTCCATCTGAATAGATAATACAATCCAGATGGACAACAACAAAAACCTCTCTCCTGCTCTATTCTTTCTATAAGAAAAACATCAACAAACAGTGCCTGGTATTTCTTTACCTAGTAATTGTTTGATTTGATTATTTTCATCTAAAATAGCTACCTTTGGGTAATGTACTCGTACTTCATCATCATTCATCATGGCATAACCAATGATAATGATAGTATCCCCTACATGAACAAGTCTTGCTGCTGCCCCATTTAAGCAAATAACACCGCTTCCTCTTTCCCCTGCTATTACATAGGTTTCAAATCGAGAACCGTTGTTGTTGTTGACGATTTGAACTTTTTCGTTAGGAAGGATATCTACTGCTTCCATTAAATCTTCGTCAATTGTTATGCTACCTACATAGTTAAGATTAGCTTCTGTTACGGTTGCTAGATGTAATTTTGATCTCATCATCGTACGGAACATGACTGTCACCTTCTGTTGGGAATAAAATGTTGTCAATTAGTCTTGTTTTTCCAAAGAAAACTGCAAGTGCTATTAGAATTTGTTTGTTATACAAACTAGTTGGCGCTTTTAAGTCTGGATATGTGAGGATTTCTATGTATTGTATTTCGGCTAATGGCATCGTTGTTATTTTGTCTCTTACATAGTTATTTATTTCATCGGTATTGTGCCATTTTCTTGATTCTAATCCAATCCGAACATCCTGTAGTGCTTGTGATAGGATAACAGCCTGTTTTCTCTCTTCTTCCGACAAATACACGTTTCGCGAACTTAGAGCAAGTCCATCTTCTTCTCTAACAGTCTCACAAGAGACTACTGTTAGTTGAAATGACAGATCTTCAACCATTTGTGAAATGATTGCTAGCTGTTGAGCATCTTTTTGTCCAAAATATACACGATCAGGCTTAATCTGGTGAAATAGTTTTGCACATACGGTTGTTACTCCATCAAAATGACTTTCTCGGTACTTTCCACATAACACATTGGAAATACTTTCTGAAACTTTTGTCGTAACAAGTGGTTCCGAAGGATACATTTCTTTCACGCTCGGATGATACAGTACTTGGACGCCAGCTTTACGCGCTAAATCAAAATCACGCTCCAAGTCTCTTGGATATCTCGATAAATCTTCATTTTGTCCAAATTGAAGTGGATTTACAAATATAGACATCACGATAAAATCGCATTCTTTTTTTGCTTTCCTCACCAGACTAAGATGACCTTCATGCAAATATCCCATCGTAGGAACAAAACCGATTACGCCATGTCGATGGTTTCTCAATGCATTATTTAATTCCTGTACCGTTTCAACTAGTTCCATTCCCTCTTCCCCCATATAGTGCCAATTTAACTTCTTCTCGTAGATGAATAACATGCTCTTCTGTTGGAAACGTTTTGTTCTTCACTTCACTTACATACTTCTCTAATCCATTTTTCATCGTATCTCCAACAGATGCGAATCTCTTCACAAACGATGGTGACCATTCACCACCCATTCCTAGTAAATCATGAAGAACAAGTACTTGACCATCTGTATATCGTCCTGCCCCTATTCCAATAACTGGAATGGAGAGGGATTTTGTAATCTCTTCTGCTAATTCCTCTGGAACACACTCAAGAACCAAGCCAAAAGCCCCTGCTTCTTCTACTGCTTTTGCTTCACTCAGTAACCTTTTTACTGTCGGTTCCTCTTTTCCTTGAATAATGTAACCACCTAATTGATTGACGGATTGCGGAGTAAGTCCTAGATGCCCCATAACAGGGATTCCAGCATCAGTAAGGGTTCTAATTTTATCTAAAACCGGCTCTCCTCCTTCTATTTTCACACCATAAGCTAGTCCTTCTTGCATTAATTTTCCAGCTGATTTTAGCACTTCCATTGTAGGCAAATGAGCCGTTAAAAAAGGAAGATCTGCGATGACCATTGATTGTTTCGTAGCCCGAGTTACAGCTTTGGTATGATGTAACATATCATCTAAGGTCACAGGTATAGTCGATTCATAACCTAAGACAACCATTCCTAGTGAATCTCCAACCAATAGAATCTCCGCCCCTGCTTCTTCTGCTATTTTTGCAGCTGGGAAGTCATACGCAGTCACCATTGCTATTTTTTCACCTTGTGACTTTTTCTTTTCCAATGTTCTTCTGGTTACACCCATCCGATAAACCCTCCTAAGGCAATATGCTACCCTGCCGAGAAATAAAAAAAGCTCTTCCCCTGATAAGGTGAGAGCTGGCTGGTGCAAATTAGCCGATACATACTGGATACCGAAAAGAATCTGTTCCATTTTGGACAGATGAAATCCAGTATTTGCAATGTTGTGTATCGCTCCAAATTTGGATGCAATCACCCTGCTCTATGCTTAGAGTAGCCAAAAAACAGCAAAAAAACAATAGGAAATTCTTATTTTATTGGATAATTTTATCATATATTTAAATCAATTCTGATTAAAAGGTACGATTAGACATTATTTTAGATACTTTCCAACCAAAAATTGTACAAGGCACAGTGACACACGGTTCCATACCATAGATCACAAAGTATAATTGCATTCCAACTAACTAACAATAGATTAATCTAGATCCTATAGTGTTTCGCTCAACCATAACACAACAAGAACCTCTAAATGCCACTTCGTCGTTTCAAGGGGGCGCCGCTGATCATACCCTCTTAATTAGGTTTTCTGTTATACAAATTGGATCTGGAAACTAAAACTATTGATAAAACTAGCACACCGCTTGACTTGGTGTGCTAGTTTCTTTACTCTTTATCAATATCTGCTGAATAGATAGTGATCAGCTCTTTACCTGATCGAACCATTAAAGAACCATCAGAACTTAAACTTTCTGCTACTCCTACAACCTTGGCTTGCGGAGTTTTAGCAGTTATCTTCTTTCCAATTAAATCTGATAGTGATTCCCACCTATTACGAATCGGTTCAAATCCCTGTTCTAAGTATAGGAGATAATAATACTCGAGTTCTTTCATTACTTCTGCGATTAAACTTGCTCGGGAATAAGATTGCTTACCTTGCACTGCCAAAGATGTTGCTACTTCTTTTAGCTCAGATGGAAAATGATCTGACTGCTGATTCACATTGATCCCCATTCCCAGAACAATGTATTCAATTTTATCTTGATCACCCCGTAATTCAGTCAAGATACCACATATTTTTTTTCCCTGTAGGAGCAGATCATTAGGCCATTTTATTTTTATCGGAAGATTGGTTTGATTGATGATCGCTGAACTCACTCCGACCGATGCCAACAAAGTAAGATGGGAAGCTTGTTGAATAGGGATAGGTGGCCGAAGAATCAAGCTCATCCAAATGCCTGTTTTAGGAGGAGAATACCATACTCTCCCGAGTCTCCCTTTTCCCGCCTGCTGCTCATCTGCTATAACCAATGATCCTTCTGGTGCTCCAGCCCTTGCCCATTGATGAGCCAAAATTTGCGTAGATTTGGCTACTGGCTCATAACGAATTTGTTGTCCAAACAATTTCGTGCTTAGTTCATTTTGGATTTCTTCGGTCGCAACACGATCAGGTCGATAAATCAACCTATACCCTTTTCTAGGCTTTGCTTCTATTTCATATCCTTCATTTCTAAGTTCTTTGATATGCTTCCAAATTGCAGCTCTGCTGACTCCTACACGTTTACTAATCTCTTCCCCAGATAAAAAATTAGCACTATTTTCCAGCAGAACTGACAAGACTTCATGACGTAAGACCTGCCCCATATTTTCCGCCTTCCTTTTCTAAAACCTTTGTTACATTTGGCAAATGTCCAAAAACCACTTGATGATATAAATACTGTAATGTTTTTTTCAACCAAGGTCCCGCTACTTTGCCAGTTACACGAAGAAGATCATTCCCATTTATTGCTAATTCAGATAACTGATGAATCGGCATTTGCTTCCACCATTTTTCCAATGGCAAGTGGGATTTTCGTTTTGTAATCTTCTCCCATATCTGTTCAGCCATCAGAACTGCGTTCAATTGGTATTTTAATAACAACAATTTTCCTTGTTCTTCTGTTATCGTGATATCCCATTCATCTATTAGTGTTATGATGCTTGCTATCTTCCGTTTATCATGATTAGAGAACTTAAACTTAGGAAGTATTGAAATAAGGTCTTTGCTGCAAACTGGTTGATGATTTTCAGATCGTCTGAAAATCAGATATAAAAAATACACCCATCTTTCCAAAGTAGTAGAAAAAAAATCTAAGTTATTCCATTCTACTTCCGTGATATTCAGTTCAGTGGTCTGTAAATGAAATGGCGGCATATTCAAAATCAAGTTGGTGCTTAGTAGTGGACGAAGCCCTTTTGATGGTTGTCTGGATTTCCATATTTTTTCAAATTCTGTTACTATCCTTTCTACTGCGAGGTGATTCGCATAGGATTTGCATTTTTGGATTGCTTTCATTGTAGATTCATCTATAGAAAAAGAAAGTTGAGATGCAAATCGGCATGCACGCAGCATACGAAGTGCATCTTCTTCAAAACGATGTTCTGCTTTTCCCACTGTTCGAATGATGCCTGTTCTCAAGTCATCACGACCATTTACATAATCGATCACATTACCTTTTCGATTCATCGCCATTGCGTTTATCGTAAAATCACGACGCATTAAATCGTATTTTAATTGAGAAACAAATTGAACATCTTTAGGACGTCTGTGATCCTCATAATTACCTTCTACTCGATATGTGGTCACTTCAATTACTGTTTTATTTTGAATCACACTAATGGTTCCATGTTTTATTCCTGTTGGGATTGTACGTGGAAATACCTTCATGATTTCATTTGGTAGAGCATTGGTGGTAATATCATAATCTGCTGGCTCTTTCCCCAACAGATTATCACGAACACAACCACCCACCAAAAATGCTTCATAACCAGCATCTTCTAATAATCGGAGAACCTCTTTTGCAGCTATAAACTGCTCATTCATTTTATTTTTCCCCTAACACACGTTCATATAGCGCTTCATACTGATCTACGATTCGATCCGCACGAAATTCTTGATCTACTCGATGCAATCCGTTTTGGACAAATAGCTGATGAGTGGAGTCGTTTTGTAAAATATTTATCGCATATTTAGCCATCTCATTTACATCGCCCAATTCTGCCAAATAACCTGTCTCCCCATGTATTACTACTTCTGGTATCCCTCCAATTCGTGACCCAATAGTTGGTACACCACAAGCCATTGCTTCCAGTGCAACCAAACCAAAGCTTTCTTTTGCTGAGGGAAGCAGGAGTAGATCCGCAATCGACATAAATTGCGAAACATCATCTTGTCTTCCTAAAAAATGTACCCTATCCGTTAAATTCAAAGAACGAACTAATTCATGGATTGCCGACCACTCAGGACCTTGTCCAACTAATAAAAGTCTTGCAGGAAGGGCTTTTTGAATTTGATCAAACACTTTGATCACATCATGAGGTCTCTTCACTTCACGAAAATTGGAAATATGAATGATTAATTTTTCATCTGGACAAACATAGTTATCTTTCAAATAACGGACATTACGTGGATGATAGATTCTTTGATCGACAAAGTTATAGATACGATCAATTTCCAGATCGGGATTAAATAGTTCTTGCGTTTGCTGTTTTAAGTTTTCTGATACAGCAGTAACTGCATCACTTTGTTTCATGCCAAAACAAATAATATTGTGCAGTGTCGGGTCATCACCCAACACTGTAATATCTGTTCCATGTAGTGTTGTTACAACTTTTAAATGTTCGCCAACCATTTGCTTCGCCAAATAAGCAGATATAGCATGTGGGACCGCGTAATGAACATGTAATAAATCTAGTTCGTATAGTTTTGCAACTTGTGCCATGCGACTTGCCAAAGTAAGATCGTAAGGAGGATATTTGAATAAAGAGTACCTACTTACCTCTACCTCATGGTAAAAAATATTTTGCTGAAAGCCTCCTAAACGAAAAGGCATATCATACGTAATAAAATGAATGTCATGACCACGTTCTGCTAATAGTTTTCCTAATTCTGTTGCGATTACTCCAGATCCACCATGGGTTGGATAGCAAGTAAAACCAATTTTCATGATAAATTCCCCTTACAGAAGGTAACCTAATGAGATAGGACGTGCACTTACCAACGCTTCTCCATACGTAACTCCGATTTGTTGACCCCAAAGTCGGTCCCGTCCCTCAATCATTCCAAAGAAATTTGGCTTGTTTAGAGGTGTGATGGCATTGTTTTCTTGTTGCCCAAACTGACTTTTGTACGCTTTAAATGCAGCGATTTTTTGTTGATAGACAGAGCCAATATCTACAATTACATCTGCATCTGCCAAATCATTAATAAAATAATGAAAAACTTTACTAACACGATGTATTTCTTCGTTCCCTGGTGTTATGATCTTCTGGATGCCCGCATCGAAAACTGCTTCTTTTACTAATTGGTTACATGCAACATGGTCTGGATGTCGATCTTTAAAATAAGGAGAGAAAATGATTTTGGGTTTTAGTTGACGAATGATCTGTGTAATCATCAGGAGTTGCTCTTTTGTTCCAATTAATCCTCTATCCGGAAAACCAAGACAATATCGTGAAGTTAAACCTAACGCTTCTCCTGCTCGTTCTGCTTCTATTTGGCGGTTTTCAACGGTGCCATTGGAAGACAACTCAGCATAAGTCAGATCACAAATCGCTGTTTTAAATCCTGCTCTTGCGTGTTTGGCTAAAATACCTCCTGCACCCAGTTCCACATCATCCGGATGTGCCCCAAAGGCTAATATATCTATTTTGCTCATATAACCTATACCTCCAAAATATTTTCTAAACCATATACTAATTGATTCATTTCTAATACTTTCTCGACAGCTATTTGCACACCCGGCATAAATGACTCTCGATTTAAGGAATCATGACGAATCGTCAATAATTGTCCTGTTCCTCCAAATAAGACCTCTTGGTGTGCTACCAAACCTGGTAATCGAACGCTATGAATACGAAACCCATGATAATCAGCACCCCTTGCCCCTTCCCACATCTCAATCTCTTTGGGATGACCCTGTTTCATCTGTCTACGACTTTCCGTAATTAGCTCAGCTGTTTTTAAGGATGTTCCTGAAGGTGCATCCAATTTACGATCATGATGTGATTCAATAATTTCGACATGAGGCAAATATTTTGCCGCTTGTGCTGCAAAACGCATCATTAGAATAGCGCCTATTGCAAAATTAGGAGCGATAATTCCACCTAAATTTGCTTGTTTGAACTCTACTGTCAATTGGTTTAGTTCTTCTTCTGTAAGGCCTGTTGTACCAACGACAGGTCTTACACGATATGCACAAGCGATCTGTAAATGTTTCTTGATCATTTCGGGACTTGTAAAATCAACTATGACATCTGCTTCATTAGCATCCAGTGCTTCTTCTAAAGTTGCGTAATATTTTGCGCCTTTTTGTATTTCTTGTTTAGCATATGTGCGTGAGACAGCACCCACTAGTTGAAAATGTTCTGTTCGGTTAATAAGTTTTACAACTTCCTGGCCCATTTTCCCAGATGCTCCAGCTACAATGATGCGAATCGTCATGATGTACTATCTCCTTCTATTTTCTTGTCCATCTATCTTTGTCTCGTGTATTATATTTTTCCATCACTGTATCAAAAGCGGTTTCCAGTTTTATCCCTAAGGAATTAGCAAAACAAGATATAATAAATAATAAATCTCCTAGTTCTTGCTCAATTGTATTCTCATCTTCTGTTACCTTCTTCGGTTTTTCACCATAACGATGGTTGACTTCTCGGGCTAATTCCCCTACTTCTTCCGTCATTCTTGCCAACATGGAAAGAGGATGGAAATAACCCTCTTTAAATTGGCTTATATATTGATCTACTTGTTTTTGCATCTCGTTTATTGTTTTTTCAGCCATGCATTCTCCTCCTTACCAAATCTATGTTAGACCACTAACTCCATCTCGGCAACCATATTGAAAGGATTTTTGGGAAAGCTATATAATAACGCTATTGAGCATGAGAAAGAGGCGAAAACTTTGCAACAGACTTTAAGACATATTCGAAACTTATTAGCTATCTTTGTTGGTGGATTTATCTATTCGCTTGGAATCAACAGTTTTGCCCTTGCCAATAAATTGGCAGAAGGTGGATTTACAGGTATTGCACTGATCTTATTTTACTATTTTAAATGGTCTCCTGGATTAGTGGTATTTATTTTAAATATTCCTTTGCTGATAATTGGGTATAAACTTTTTGGAAAAAGAACTTTCTGGTATACGGTATTTGGCATATCATCCGTATCGATTTGCTTGGAATTAACCAAAACATGGCAGTATCCTACCGAAGATCTGCTGCTTGCTGCACTTTTTACTGGAGTACTGGTTGGCATAGGCCTAGGAATAATTTTCCGAGTAGGCGGAACATCAGGTGGCGTTGATATTATCGCTCGGGTCATGGATCGTTATTTTGGTTGGAATTTAGGTCGTACTTTCTTATTATTTGACTTTACGATTATCCTTATATCCATTTATTTAATTGGATTAGGAAAAGCTATGTATACATTAGTTGCTGTATTTGTTGGTGCAAAAGTAATTGATTATGTCGTCGAAGGCGGAAAAACAGCCAAAGCTGCTTTTATTATATCTCACTCTCCTCAACCGATTGCCGATTTGATTACGGAAAAAATGAACAGAGGTGTGACCAAATTAAAAGGAACAGGCGCATATACAGGACATGAGAAAGAAGTATTGTATGTTGTCGTTTCCCTTCGTGAAATGCCAAAGTTAAAAAACATCGTCCATGGAATAGACCCACATGCTTTTGTAGTTGTGAATGATGCTCGTGAAGTCCATGGTGAAGGCTTTTCGTTTGAAAGATCATCCATCTAAAATGGAACACTGATAATACGAAAACTAGACTCTGCTAAAAAGCTGAGCCTAGTTTGTTTCATGAAATGGTCGATTGAAACCTTTTGCGCCATGAAACATAGGTTAATATGCCAATGATTATAACACTAATGATAAACAAAAAGGTTGAAATCGGAACCTTTCCATAGGGATTGGTAACCGCAAGCACGTCCTGTTCGGAACCGTAAAAAAGTGGATACAATAATCTTTTCAATTGATTCAATGCAACTATCTGATGATTTTTGTCTGAATTTCTATCTAGAAAAAGAAACAGCGAATCCACTTTTTGCACGGTTATAGGGCTTTTCGCCACAATCAATGCTGGTCGTAAAATAACATAATGATTATGCAGGATGTTAATCTCTTCTCGAATATCCCTATTCTTTTTTAAATCTGCTAGCATCTTATCTACTTGTCTCTTTAACACAGGATAATATGTTTTCCACATTGGTTGATAGGAATGACCTACTGCATCAAAAGCCAACAACAATCGTTTTGCGTAAAAGTTGAGTTCAACTGGATTCGGTGTTATTCGGTTTAATCTTCCCTCTAGATCGATGATAGTTGTGGATAATGCTTGAATTGCCTGCACACTCAACTGCTTCCCTGCAAAATTTGAATGTGAAAATAGATCAGCTAACTCCTCTAATTTCTGTCTGGCTTCCACATATCTACCTGCATCTACTTCCTTGGAAATAAGTGTTGCATATGTTACCCATTGTTGTGTATCGGTCTGAACAAGCTCTTGTTCAGCCTGTACCAAATTTGGATAGAGAAGAAGACAAATTATAGTTAAGCATAATGTTCGTACCAATACCATCACCTTTTTCCAGTCTTATTGGTACAAATTTATGCTTCTATGTCACCAGAATAGAAGAATGATACCAGATTTATTTCGTAAAATATTTCAGCCAAGATCTAAAACAAATTTATTGCACCATATCACCTGTGTTTTATTAACATTTTTTATAATAGATGGAATAAAGAACAGCGGATACAGTAGTAAATAAAGATTTGGAATCCACCATAAGAGATCAAACTCAAGCTTAATCATCGAAAATACAATAGCTTGTAATCCTGACCAAGGGATAGAAATGCAAATCTGATAGTGGTCATTTATAAATAGTTTAAACGAAAATATTTATTCTTTAAGAAATGATATTTTTTCTTATTTACGAGTTTTTCCTTCTTATTTCAATGAAAATCAAAAAGATTACAATGGAAGTGATGCTTAGAAAAAATGTAAACCATCCTACCAAATGATCGTATGTTTCTAAGAAGGAAGTTAACCACGGATGAATATCTAAACCATAATCAAGGGCATCATTTAATAAAGTCCATACAGATACGATTATAATTTCTCTATAATGGAAATTTAATAATGGTGCGTAAAGCAAAGCTTGTATAGCCATACCTAAGTGTGAAAACATCAGCATATAATGCTCCCAGGTAAGGGATGGGAAAAACCCACTAGGATCTAAAGATGCACCCCATAAGATCATCACTACTGCCCAAATTCCGTATTTAAATAAGGTAACGACTGCAAACGCCTCTAAAAGAGCACTTTTTTTATTGCAAAGAAACAAAAATAAAACAATTGTAAAAAACAAACTGGCAGTTGGACTGTCTGGGACAAAAATAACCCATTTCCAGTCTGTTTGTTGAATCTGATTACCATACCAATAGTAACCATAGATTGTACCTAGTAGATTGACGATAAAGAGTGTCCATAAAAACCAACTTTGTTTTCTCCAACCAAGAAATACTTGTAAAGCAAACATTTTTGTTCTCCTCTATGTAGACAGAAACCCCGGATATCCGGGGTTTCTTGTTAAATATGTAAGATGCAACGTAAGTTGCCTTACTTTTGTTTTTGTTTCATTAACCATTGAACCAAAACTTCTTGTTGCTCAGGCGAACCTTGAAACATTCCGGCTGGCATGACGCCACCTTTACCATCATTGATGTATTCGTGCAGTTGTTCTGCTGTCCGACGGTTCCCAACACCTAGAAGGGGAGGTCCATTCTTTCCTTCTAGCTGCTCACCATGGCAACGGATACATGCATTTTCTGAGTAAAGTTTTTGTCCTTCTGAATTAGCATCTACCACTTTTTTATCTACCGTAGGAGTACCCACCGCAGATTCTAATTGTGTTTCATGCTCTGCTTCTGCAGCCCAAGTAAGCGCAATGATCGAAACGAGCGAAACAAGCATCAAACCGATTGCTATAGGACGTTTAGAAGGGCGACGTTCTTTGCTTCTGTCTAACCAAGGTGCAAGAATAATGGAAGTAAACAATATACCTGGTAAAACAAGTGTACCGATTATTACAAATGGACCTGATGCCCATTTATATTTTAAAAGCTGATACATGAACAAGAAATACCAGTCTGGAACTGGTAAAAATCCAGTATTAGTCGGATCTGCAATATCTCCTAGTGGTGGTTCTTCTGCCATTACAAGCGTCATAAATCCAACTAAAAAAACAGCAGCTACCATCCACTCTTTCAAGAGAAAGTCAGGGAAAAATGCTTCCGATTTACTAGGAAACTCCGTATAGTCCGGCGGATACATCTTTTTCCGGTTAGCACGTACGCGAGAGTCTCCAACATAATGGACTTGTTCTTTCTGGTTTCCATCTTGATTATGTGCCAAGTGGATTCCCTCCTCTCGCGAAGTTTATAGTGGTCCGGAAATTCCTTGACGACGTATTAGAATAAAGTGTGCTCCGAGTAAACCTAAAAGTGCTGCAGGGAAGAAAAACACATGAAGAGCGAAGAAACGAGCAATCGTTTGTGCTCCTACAATATCTCCACCTTGCAAGAATGTGGCAATGTATGGTCCTAGGTATGGAACAGATGCAGCAATCTCTACCCCTACCTTAGTTGCAAAATATGCTTTATTATCCCATGGTAACAAATAACCCGTAAAACCAAGGCCTAACATCACAAAAAAGATCAACATACCTACAATCCAGTTAAATTCACGTGGGTGTTTGTATGAGCCTGTAAAGAAGACACGAAGTGTGTGTAGAAATAACATGACAATGGCAACGCTTGCTCCCCAGTGGTGCATACCTCGAACGATCGCGCCCATTGCTACTTCATTTTGTAAAAACTTGACACTCGCATGTGCATTAATAATATCAGGAACGTAATACATTGCTAGAAACATTCCAGATAATATTTGGATTACTACTACAAAAAAAGTAAGTCCTCCAAAACAGTAAATAAACGCCGAAAAATGATGAGCTGGATTCACGTGTTCTGGAACCTCATGATCCGCAACATCACGCCATAAAGGCGTAATATCTAATCGTTCATCCACCCAGTCGTATATGGCGCGTAACATAAGCACGTCACCTCCAATCAGAAAGCATTCATTAAGTCTTCAATAATGGGCCTATTAATAGCTTTCCATTTGCTTCTTTTGTTTCGTAATGATCAAGTGGTTTAGCTGGTGGCGTACCTGGTACATTCGTACCATCTTTGGTATAACGCCCAAAGTGACAAGGACAGAAGAAAGTATTTGGAAATTGAGGGTTCGACTCCCATGATACTGTACACCCTAGGTGTTTACAGACAGGGGAAAGAGCTAAGATCTTACCTTTGTCACGTAAAACCCATGCGGTCAGTACCTCATCAAATGAGTACCAACCATCTTTTTTGTGTACTTTAAACTGAACTGATTTTGGTTTATCTGTTACTTCTGAAAGTGGTAGGTTTACATCGACAAAATTACCACCTTCGCCCTTTTTAAGAGCAGGGTCAACAGCAAAACGAACCATAGGAAACAGCATACCCGCACCTAGGAAACCCGCCGTACTACCTAAGGTATACGTCAAAAACTGTCGACGGGATAGTTTCTTGCTCACGACACGTCCGACCTCCCTCTATAACAACATCACCGTCCAACGGACTGGAACCTTACTCTATTAGGACATGATAATACTTTACTAGGACATATCCATGATAGCGAAACGATAAAACAAAAGTCAAGGAATCAAATAGGTTGTTTTTTAAAACAAAAAGTAAAAAATCCTTTTTCGTTACGCAGATTGCCAGATTTGGAGCACTTCTTCATACAATCGTTCTAATTCCATTTCTTTTTCTGCTTCTTTTTTTACTGTTAAAAGGTGAAAAGGTGTGTTCAAACTATTCTCTTCCCAATTTCCTTCTAGTATTACCAAGAAGGTATAATGAAATCCACTATGTACCAATTCTTTCTTTGCATTATCCACCATACATTGCAAAAGCTTGTAGTCATTGCCAATCATGCTATACGCAGGAAGCAATAGCATTCTCCCTATTAATCTTTTCTCCAATTCCTCTGTTATGTACTCAATCAAACTCGCTTCCTCTAAATAAAGCTCTTTTTGTACCATCTGATAGTGATAAACCGGAAGTAACAACGTATCCAGATAAGGGGCGATAGTTGACCAATTTGTTTCTTTTTTCTCTAATAACCGCATGTGGATGCATCCTCCGAACAACAAGGAAGCTCAGCATAGCTGAGCTACTTGTAGGTTTGCTTATTTGCTCTCTTCAAGCAGTTTCCTTAGTTCTTGACTTAATTTTAGAAAAGTATCTTTATCTTGATTCTCAAGGGATTCATCTATTTTAGCGTACAATTGCTTTTTTTGGAACTGACGTACCGCTTGATCGAGAAGCAACTCCGCAAACAGACTAAGTAGTTGGTCTTGCACCAAGTCTTGTCTTTCCATGGGATTACCCTCCAATACGGCGGCAAATTTAGGACATGATGTCCTGTCTTGAAAATACAGCCCAATATATATATCTTCATTTGGGAAAAGTTGCAGATCATAGAAGACAGCTTCTACATCTGTACCAACACGCTTTTTTCGAGAAAACTGAAATGGTGGCATGTCTGAACATTTGGTTGAGATAATAATAGACTTTGGCAGTAACGACACATGCTCCACAAAATGAACTTTTGCAAGCAGTTCTTCTTTTGAAGATAGGTAGCTCAGCAACCAAGCTACTTCTCGCTTACGGAGTTCATGATGCCCTAAAAACCAATGAATAAACTCCTTTTTCTCAGAAACGGTTACGGTGCTCAATTCCCGCCCTCCCCAATGATTCGTCACGGTTGTAATTATCTATTCGACAAATAGAAAGCTAATCCCTACCGTTGATAAAAGCCATATCGATGACTTTTTCTTGGAAAGCGGATACATCCGAAAAGATTTTTACACCCGTTGGAGTAAGCGTCAGAAATTGTTCACCTGTACTCTCTTCTCCTATCCTTAGAACCCCTAAATGACCTAACATTTTCAAAAGACGAGTGAACAATGAATCTACTGTTTCATAATAAAAGGGGCTCAGCCATGGAGATACTACTTTTTTTACGGTTAGAACAGGAAACCATCCAAGGTGTGCTAGTGATCCAATCCATTTTAAGATAATAGGTAGATTTGGGATTGGTCGCCTATACAAACGAATCCAAAACCGATAGAGTTTGAACATAATCAGTTCCATATCGGTATCAGATATATTCCCGAAATTTCGTTCTACTAAACGTAAATATCCATCGGAATCTTCGGTAAAGTAATTTTCATAAAAGGTAAAATCATATATTAATGAGAATCGATCTGGATAAAGATGATAACTACGTCCAAACCCGAAGCGTGGTCCTTTTCCGCTCAGTAATTCTTCTGAAACGGAAAAAGTATCCATCATTTGTCTTAGTTGATTACGATAAATCCCCCCACCCTCTGCTGTTCTAACAATTTGCTTATTTAAATAGACAAGGAAATTCCACAAATCTCTGGTGATCTGCTTTTCCTCATCTCGATAATAACGAGGCGGTCGAATCATGACCTCGTCTCGAAATGGCTCCAATAAACAATTGATCATCTGTTTTCTTGTATCCGTTGGAACATGGTACAGATATTGTGTGTGGTGAGAATAACCTTGGAACAGCCATCCTCTTCCTATTGCTTGAGCCATCAACTTGCGGGGTTCTCCCTCTTCTTGGCAAAGTGCTGCTCTTCCTTTGGCAAGCAATTCTTCCATCGTATAGGCAGGGGATGTGTCAAAAACGAGTAATTGCAAAAAACGGGATTCTATATCTGTGAGTTCTTCCACTTGTTTCTGATAATTTCTTTTATTTCCTAATTTAGGCAACAAAGATCGAATGAGATCATATTTAGAATGAGTGATCATCTCATTTTCATGATAAGTCCGATGAAGCTGCCTCAATTGTTCGATACTTGTATAAGTTAGCCACTCTGCGATACGCAACAAAAACTCCCCTTCCGACCAAACTTATTTGCTCCAGTTTGGACGAAAAAGGGGAAAGATAGACAAAAAAAGAACCGTCCTTTCGGAAAACGGTTACATGTAAAAAATTATGGAAAGGAATAGAGAGAAACCATACTGTAGGAATAGTATAGAGTGATAGTTTGGAAAAATCAAGTTTTTCTTAAAATGTTTTTACAATATTAGCTCTATACAGATTAAATTTCATTCTAAATGAACTTTAATGTACTTCATCGCTGAAAGGTGGTATAATCTTACAGTAAAAATCAGATAAAATCCCCCATGAAATGGACAAAAATGCAGAACGAAGAAGAGTTCATTCAACTTTATCTCACATACAATAACAGTGAACTTCAAAACGAATATCGCGCTGTCAAGTATGCACTAGCGATGACGGAACTTAATGACAAATCTAAGAACGAGACCTGGAATCAGTTTCACGCTGTTAGGAAAGTCATGAACAAGCGTGGGATCAAGATTCCACGGAGTTAATCAAGACTCCTATCACCCCGTGCCGATTTAATAGACAGGGGGTGAGTCAGTTATTTGTAAACTGTTGTAAATATCTTTTCTCACGTAGAAAATCTGTTTCTCTGGATATTCATCTTTTTGTCAAACAATCAAATAAAAGCTTTGCCCCAATACTCACGGTTATATCTTGATGATCGTACAATGGGTTAACCTCTGCAATATCCATTGCATGTATATGTTCATATAAGCCGTCTAGGATCTCAAAGCATTGGACAGGGGTTAGACCACCAGGTTCGTTTGCACCTGATCCTGGAGCGAACGCAGGGTCTAATACATCGATATCAAATGTTAAGTAAATTACATCGACATCTTTACACGCTTCTAATGTCTTCTCTATAACCTCTTTTGCTTTCATATGATGTACTTCTCGTGCTGTCATCTGTACAATCCCTTGATTCTCTAAATACTCCGCGTACCATGGATAGTTATAACTTCTAACCCCTATCTGTACAATATTCTCAGGTGAAATATGAGGAAGTTCCAATGCACGACGCATTTGGCTACTCTGAGAAAATCGCCCTTGAATCGGTGAATCATCTACCAGATCTAAGTGCGCATCAAATTGAATAATCCCCACTTTTCCTTTGGAGTGGTCATGTAGTGCTTTTATTCCTGGATACGAAATGGAATGATCTCCTCCTAAAATAAAAGGAAAAGAACCATCCTCTAAAATTTTGCTCACTTTTGCTTCTGCATTTTGAAAAGTCAAATCTGTACTATATGCAACGATATCAATATCACCATAGTCTATGATTTGCAGATCTTTTAAGTCTATCAATTTTCTATTTTCTACATCGTATATTTGATTATCTGTTATTCTATTTTGCAACCATTTCGCAGATTCTCTGATTGCATTTGGAGCATAACGAGCTCCAGGTCTTCCAAGTGAAGCTCCTCCATCCCAAGGAAACCCTAGAATACCAAAGTTTTTTGACATGTCGATTACCCTCTTTTTATAAATACTTATGAATTTGCAAACGCTTCTCTAATATGGTGATCAAAACAAAAGCAAGGATAACCATCACGCTTGCAAGAGCCGTAACGACTGGATTGATATCCACAGACACCAATTGATAGATTTGAATTGGAAGTGTTACCGTTTCTGCTTGGGTGAGAAACACTGTCACTGTGTATTCGTCTAACGAGACAAGGAAAGACAAAATCGCGCCAGAGAGTAACGCAGGTAACAACTGGGGGAAAACGATGGTAGCAAAGGCGTACAAAGGAGATGCTCCATGTACAATTGCCGCTTCTTCTTGCACCGGATCAAATTGTCGCATTGATGCAATTAAGATTCGAATAATATAAGGAGAAATCACGACAGAATGGGCTAAAATAATAGCAGTTGGTGACCCAGCTAAACCCAAAGGAACGAAAATCAACAAGAAACCAATACCTGTCGTAACCAAAGGCACAATTAATGGTCCCAAAAAAAGCGACTCTAACAGATTTTTTCCTGGTAGTTTCCCTCGTACTAACCCTACGGCAGCAAATAGACCAATAAAACTAGCAATTATAGTAGAGACCAATCCGATAAAAACACTCAATCCAATGGATGAAAGAATTCGTTCATCTTGAAAAAGTTGCGTGTAGTTCTGAAAACTAAACGTATCAGGTGGAAACTGAAACATATTGGTAGGGTTAAAGGAAACGAGTAAGATCATGAAAAGAGGAGCCAAAATAAAGAGCAAAATAATCGTCACATAAATAAAGGTAACTGTCTTACCTACTTTCGCTAGCATGATGCCCTCTCCTTTCCAATGCACTCAGCCCCATTAATACTGCTACAATAATAATGAGTAACACAAAAGAAATCGCAGAACCAAGTCCCATATTCCCCACTGTGATCGTTGAATTATAAGCAAGATTCGACATCAGACTATCTTTTGGTCCTCCTAAAATAGTAGGCACAAGAAAAGTACTTGCAGCTAAAGAAAAAGCCAGCGACGCACCTGCATACACACCAGGCAAAGATAAGGGAAAGATTACTTTCCAAAATGTACGCATAGGTGATGCTCCTAACATGATGGACGCTTCTGAAAGAGATGGCTCTATCTTTTTGAGCGTCGTATAAATATTAAGCACCACAAAAGGCAGTACAAAATGAACGATCCCAATGATGACTGCAACAGAAGAAAACATGAGTGTGAGTTCTTGTTTCTCACCAAATAATAGTCGAAAAAGTTGAATGATAGGACCTTTTTCACCAAGCACGATCATCCAGCCAAACAAACGTACTGTTAAACTCATGAACATCGATGCAATCACAATCATCAACCAAAAACCTTGTTTTTTCGCTGGTCGCTTCGCAATAAAATTTGCTAGAGCATAACCGATGATCAAAGTAATAAACGTACTGACAATCGATATCCATAAGGTTTTGACCAATACTTGCCTATAAATCGCCGTAGAAAAAATAGTTTTGTAATTATCAAACGTAAACTGACCATTTACCCATACACTTGTAATCACCACTTTTAGAACTGGGTAGATGAACATCAACAACATATACAAAACGGCAATCCAACCAAGCATCGTATAAAACCGCTGCATTCGATTCATGTTCGTCCGTCTCCTTTATAGAAACAGATTGCTTCGGCTTGAAAACGGAATCGTATCTGCATACCTTCTGGAGGAAGTGGTGTTAGCATTTGTGGCAACTTTACCGTTATCTCTTGTTCAATGCCATCTCGTATGTGTAATCGCAATTCTGTTTCATCACCCAAATAACGACTATCGCGTATTTCTGCTCGAATGGCTGTAGCTTCTTTTTCATCCATGAAAGTTTGTTGATTCTGGAGATCTAGGATTTGCGCTGCATTTAATCGCAACAGTAGAAATCCTTGGTCATTTGGATGAGCATCTATTCCAAGATGTCCAACTGGAATCTTCACATCTCCAATTTGTGCTGTTTGTTCATCCATAAGTACTACATTTTCGATACGATTTGTATACCCGAAGAAATCAGCTACAAATGCAGAAGTTGGATTTTTTAATATTTCTTCAGGAGATGAAAATTGCTCGATCTTCCCTTTGTTTAAAACAGCGATTTTATCGGATAAATAAAGTGCTTCGTTTTGATCATGTGTCACATATATTGCAGTAAACCCAAGCTTTCGATGCAGATGACGAATTTCTTTTAGCATTTGTTCTTTCAGACGAACATCTAAATTGGAAAGAGGCTCATCAAATAAGAGAACTACTGGTTCCACTGCCAATGCCCTAGCAAGACTTACCCGCTGCTGTTGTCCACCTGATAACTCACGAGGCCTGCGCCCTGCTAAATGTTTTAAATCTACAAGCTCCAAATATTTTTGAACTCTTTCTGTTATCTCAGCTTTAGGTAACTTGCGTGCTTTCAATCCATAAGTAACATTTTCTTGTATAGTCATATGAGGAAACAAAGCGTATTGTTGAAATACCATTCCCATATTTCTTTTATTCGGAGGGGTAAAACTGATGTCTTCCCCCCGAAGAATCACTTTCCCCTCATCTGGAGTGACGAGCCCTGCTACCATTCGCAAAATAGTAGTTTTACCAGATCCGCTCGGACCTAACAAAGAAAGAAACTCACCTTCTTGCAAATCCAGATCAATATGATCGATAACTGTATTGCCTTTGTATATTTTCGTGATGGAATCCAAGGAGATGGATGTCTTTAGCGAGATGTCACTTCCTGCCATTTCAGTAACCATTCCTCTCGTTTTGTGAAAATATTGTTCCAATCCGGTGTAGTTAGTCCGCTAATTTTATCTTTTCCATAAACGACATCGTCAGCTACATCACCATCTAATTTTACAGTGGAGTTTGTAGGACCATAGTATAGCTCTTTTGCAAACCCTTGTTGTGCTTCTGGTGTCATCGCAAAATCAATCAATTTTTTGGCCAAATCTTGGTTTTTACTGTTTTTTACAACACTCATCCCACTCCGAATAAGAATTCCACCTTCTTTTGGAATAACAAAATCTATTGGTGTACCTGCTTTTTTCAAAGCTAAAGCACGACCATCAAACCAGGAAGCCATTACTACTTGATTGGATTTAAAGAGCGCTTCAGGTGCTGAAAATGAGGAGTAATACTGTGCGATGGATGGAGTAATTTTTTTATACGCCTCCCAAACTGGATTCATATTCTCCATCGTTGTATTCGTTGCTTTTTGCGTCATTAAAATATCAGGAATCCATTGACTCATCATTGTTACTTTCCCTTTGACATCTGTTCTCCAAAGGTCATTCCAAGAAGTTGGCTTTGTTGTTTTTTCTGGATTATAAGCAATTCCCCAAGCCCCAAATACATTTGTCAGCCCAAATACTTTGCCATCTTTGCTATTCAAAAATGCTTGTTCATAGAGTTTGTCCCAAGAAGTAAAATCTTTTTTCTCTAAAGGAGATAAGAGTCCTTTATTAGCAGCATCGATAATATCAAAATCATCCAATTGAACAATATCAATCGATGATCCACCGCCTTGCGAAAGCTTCGCAATACCTGTGTAAGGAGCTAACTTCACCTTTACACCAGGATTTTTTTCTTCAAATGGTTTTGCAACATATTTCGTAAATACCTCATCATACTTCCCGCCAAATGAAGTAACGACAATCTCTTTTGATTCAGAAGAAGACCCACAAGCTGAAAGAACAAACATTAGCGACGCGATTATTCCAAACATGAAAATCCAGTAAGTATATTTATTTTTTCTCTTAATAAAATGCATGCTTTTGTCCCCTTCTGTTTAAAAATAGAGTGAATATTAACTTCAATTCATTTATTTCCGCAATACGGAAATCTATTCTATATGGTGAATATAAAAAGTATGGGGAATATAAAAGAACGATAATTTTTGGAATGATCCCCCCATTCAAATTTAGATCTGCTTTCAGTAACAAGATTCTTTCGATTTATTTTCGTCTTATTTTTCGGATAAAAAATTTTTATTCATTTCGATAATGATATTATACAAATTGAAAGTAGTCAATTTACAAACACCCGTTAATATATGATTTCCCATATTATAAATATATCTTTTTAAATTTTTATTAAATATTTTCAAGAAAACACCTATATTGATTTTAAATATAAGTCTGTGTTACAAAGAAAGAAGTAGTTTATTTTCAGTCAAAGGGGAAAATCAATGGTTCAATCAATTGATCGAGCGATGAAAATTATGCAACTTTTAACCTCTGATCAAAGCAAAACTTGTTGGCCCATTTCAGAAATAGCAGATCGTACGGAGCTGCCTTTGAGTACCGTACACCGCTTGATAAGTAGCTTGATTCGTTATGAACTAGTCACCCAAGTCCCTGAAACAAAACAATATCGCATAGGGAATAAATGGATGGAAATCGGCTTGAAAATGCTGGAGAATTTAGATTTTCGGGTTATTGCTAGATCATACATGGAACAGTTATCCCTAGAAGTAGAAGAAAGCATCTACTTAAACATTCCAAATCATACAGACTCCATCATTATTGAGCGTGTAGATAGTCCTCTGAAAGTACGTATCATTGATAATTTAGGAGAACGTATCCCTTTAACTATCGGTGCTGCGAATAAAACAATTTTAGCGAGTATGCCAAAAGAAGAAGTTATGCGAATTTTAAATCAGTTACAAGTAAATGCAATGACAAGTAATAAACTTTTTGATCAACTAGGGGAAATATCTCGATTGGGCTATGCGATCAGTTATGGAGAAAAAACGGAAGGAACTGCCTCCATAGCTGCACCAATTATCGGATACCACAATCAAATTATCGGTGCACTGAGTATAGGTATTTTAAGTTATAACATTACAGACAACAGATTGACTCATCTTATTGAACGAGTCAAATATACAGCTGAGCAAATATCTACGCGACTTGGAAAAATGAATTAATTTTTTTCTTCATATTATGGAAGTTGTTTCCGTATTACGGAAAATAAAAAGGGGAATGGGAAATGGGTAAATGGCAAACAAAAGAACAATTAAAAAACTTACTTTGTGATCTCGTTGCGATTCCAAGTGTTACAGGTTCTCAAGCAGAGATCGAATTTCCTAAATATGTCCAAAGACAACTAAATACTTTACCTTACTTTCAACAACATCCAGATCATCTTGAACTTTGCCCGACTGAGGATGGACGAGAGTCTGTGATGGCATTAGTAAAGCAAACAGAAGATGTCCGAAAAACAGTTATTCTCGTTAGTCATTTCGATGTAGTAGATGTAGAAGATTATGGCACATGGAAAGAAAGCGCTTTCGATGTTGATGGTATTACCAACTTGTTTTATGAAGCTAAGGAAGATTTATCAGAGGAACTAATCAAAGAAATGGAATCGAGCGAGTGGTTATTTGGCCGTGGAACGATGGATATGAAATGCGGATTGGCTCTGCATATGTCGATGATTGAACAAGCTACTGAGGGCGTGTTTGATGGCAATCTATTGTTATTAACTGTGCCTGATGAAGAAGTGAACTCTGTAGGGATGAGGTCAGCAGTTCCTGCTCTTCTAGCATTCGCTAAAAAATATCAACTTGAATATCGCGCTGTATTAAATTCCGAGTCGATGTTCACCCGATTTCCGGGAGATGAAAATAAATATATTTATACTGGCACGATTGGCAAAGTACTACCTGGATTTCTCTGCTATGGAGATGAAACTCATGTCGGAGAACCTTTTTTAGGATTAAATGCAAATTTCATGGCTTCCAAGATTACCTGTGAGATGGAACTGAATACAACTTTTTGTGAAGTAGTAGGAGGTGAAGCAACTCCACCTCCTACCAATCTCATTCAAAAAGGGCTAAAAAAAGATTACTCTGTTCAAATCCCTCATCGTGCAGTTACATTGTTTAATCTATTTGTATTAGAAAAAAAAATGGATGATCTGGTACATTCCTTATTGAAAACAGCAGAAAAGGTAGCAACAGATATCAAACAAACCTATGAAATACAGGCAAAGAATTATGTAAAATACGAACCGTATACTCCGCAAAGCGTAGATGTTCGTGTCCTTACGTATCAGGATTTATTACACTATGCCGTTGAAACACATGGTCAACCACACGTTGAGCAATTAGAAAAACGTATTTTGGAACAAAAAGGATCGGACTTAGATGAACGAGATGTAACAATCGAGTTAGTTGATGAACTCTCGATTCTATGTAAAGAACTAGCACCAATGATCGTGCTTTTCTTTGCACCTCCCTATTATCCAGCAATCTGCTCACGTAATCATCCTTTGATCCAGCAAGTTACAGAAGAAATGATTCAGCATGCGAAAGAAACTCATCATATTTCTCTGCAAAAAATCAATTATTTTGGTGGCATTTCGGATTTGAGCTATGTCGGTTTGCAATATCCGATTGAATCGCTACAACCTTTTGTGACGAATATGCCAATGTGGGAAAAGGGATATTCCGTACCGTTGCAGGAACTGGAACAATTTAATATTCCTGTAATTAATCTCGGTTCTGTTGGAAAAGATGCTCATCAGCGCACAGAACGATTAGATCTAAAATATACAGCTGAAATACTAACAGAGCTTTTACCAACTTGCATCCATAAACTACTTGAAGAAGTATAATATTGTCCAGAATTTCTACAATTAGATGAAAGCAAAATATAAAATATGTAACCGTTCTCCAAGAACGGTTACATATTTTAAGATTAATACTCTGTCTATTCAAAAAGAGATGCCACAAACCAAGGTGATACAACTCGTCTTCATCAAAAATACTAATATCTTGCTCCTTAGCATTCTTTTCTTGCCTTTTCCCATATACTTAGATGCTTCATAACTCCGAATCTAGACATATCAAGAGTCATACAGAGATTATTTAACAAACGCCCATCTGTCGATTTAAATATATCATTTTCCAATCATAAAAATTTTTAAACCGCTTGACACGACAAGTAAATCTGTCTCACTACAACTACTAACCAGAGGAGAATAAAATGTGATAGAAAAATAAACATAACTTTAATCGCTGGAAGTAATCGTGTAAATACATCTAGCACGAATCTACTTAAATATATCAAGATATCGAGTTTCTTTTGAAAACGAAGCAAATCTTGGTTTCATTCGTTGATCTAGCGGAACTACAACTATCACTTTTTCAGCAGATAACTGGAACTTCCATCCAAGTATGCAACGTTTATTGGAAGAAGTTAAAAACGGGATGCTTTGGTTCTAGCTACCCCAGAGTACCATGGTTCTATATCAAGTGCATTGAAAAACGCCGTGGACTATATCAGCTCAAGATCAAGTTTCAGGTAAGCCGTGCTTTCTGTAAACTCCGCAGGCGGTCCACTTGAAGTAAGCTCTCTTACTCATTTGCAGACTTACCAAATTTACAAGGAATTAACTGTTCTGAATCGATTTCGATTGGATATGGATTCAATGCATGATTCGAATGACGTTTCATCAGATGAGGAAATGAAAAACAGAGTTCAGGATGTTGTCAATCATTTTGTAGATTTGTCTAGAAAGCTAGCTACAACATCAATGACAACAATCTAGCAGAACTCCTTCCCTCTAATATGTTACGTTTTAGCAACGTAATAATGCTGGAAAAACAACATATTAAATTTTTTCACATCCAAAGGAGACGTTTCATCTTGGACGTGCACTAGCAGATCCGCAAAATCCAAAACAACTGCTTCCCTCTTATGATTTTGGTGACCATCTTCATCCAAGCGATGCGGGGTTTACAGCATTAGCCAATTGTATTCCTTTGTCTCTATTCATAAATAAAATCTAAATTGGTTTTTCGAAATATTGGATGGAACAATAATAAAATGAAGGAGATGCTAAAGAGTGAATAGAACTACGTAACATAGAAACTATACATTTATTACGTCGTTTTGGAATAAAAGTGAATAGCGTGGATCGATATGGTAACTGTGTGGCATCAAATTCGGGGGAACTAACTTTATTGGGGTCATCGTACATCCCATCAAATTAAGAAAAGTGAATACTAGAAAGCAAGTGTTACTAGTAAACAGGAGCAAGACATTTTAAATATGAAAACACAGAAAACAAGCCTAGTTAGGCTTGTTTTTTAATGATTATGCTACTTTCGAGGCAGACATAGCATAATAGTTTCTGTCGTTTTTTGAATAAAGATAGAAAAGATGAGGTCTCTGAGCTCACGCTTCTACCAATTGTTTCATCAATGTCATCAACTGTAATCCCACTTCTGCCTTTCTTCTCCCCATACCACAAGAACAAGCGACATCTACTTCATGCTTTCGTATAGATTCAATATGATGAAGGATCTGTTTTAATTCATCTGCATTTCTTTTTTCATGTACAAAGCCAGCAACAAAACGTGTATGTTTTGGCAACTGGATTTTACCAAGGGGTTTATAGTAGTCACTATTCAATCTAGGTCCTTCATTGCCTTCTGCTAGTGGGAAATGAATGTAACTAAGCTCCTTGTTTTTGGGCCATTGAGATATAAATGCATTTGCAAAATCGGTCATTCTCTCTAGAGTCTCTGGGCGTACCAATGCTTTGTTGTTTAAATCTCCATAACAAAAATGAATACCGATTTTTACTGAGTTGTTTAATCGATTTACCAACCCCAGTATACTACTTATCGCAAATTCTACTTGAGGAGGATTCGCATATACAAGCCCTATTTCAGCAGGACATTCGATCTGAATTACGATATCATTATTTGTGTAGTCAATGATTTGATTCATTTCATAAGCCAATCGCTCATTAAAAGCATCGAAATAACGGAAAATATTTTCAGGTTCTAGCATATGCAGAGACATTGCCATTCCGGTAGGTACTCCTACTTGAAAAGGTACATTTTGAAGGTTTTTCTTTTTTCTTAGTTCTTGATACAAGTGATAACTTTTCATATATGTATCGAAGTATCCAAAATTCAGATACTTTGCAATTTCTTCAGGAGAATGCTTAGGACGAAGTTTATACAGAGTATCATAGTCCACAGGAAATCCATTTGGTAACAGTTTTCCCTCTTGTACTATATCCCAATTAGTGGAATCAGCAATACACATATCAATCACATTCATTGCCCAAGCCGTTCTACTTCCTTCAGGGTATTGTTCCGTTTTTTCGCCAATTTCTCCATCTGGTAGACTAATCAGCGAATCATGTAAAGCTTCCACAGCCAGCTCCATTGCTTCCTTTTCGTTTTTAAAAGGTAAACTTCCAACTAATAAACTTTTCCTATTCGCCATAAGATGCCCTCCCTAAGGTGAAAAACAAAATCATTATTCATGTTTATTATAATAAAAAAATATGTAAACGCATACTTCTATTCGGTATTTTATTTTTTATATCAAAAGAAGATAAAAAAACACCTTTATACTTGAATACAAGCACATAATTATTCATATAAAATCATTCTGTTGTACAATGTCTGTAAAATCATATCTAACATATATCAGAATATAAATTTTCGCTAAGAGGGTATGTGACTCCTTAATTCATCTATTGATTTACTTTCATAAAACAACGAAAAACCAAATCTCCCATTTGAATCCTCGTAAATGGGAGATTTGGTTTTTTCACTTAGATTTCTTCGAGTTTTTAGAAGATCACATTTTCCTGACCAACAGTGCCTTTCTTACAGGACGAGTAACCGCAAAAAAACTATTGCTTTTAAAGCAATAGACATCACACAGTAGACGTGGCAATTCGTACACGGAATTTCAATATCATCAAATAATGACTCTTGTGTCCTCTAACCTAACCTAGAGCAGTTAGGAGTGACAAGTCCCAATCTTGAAATTTTTATAATTGTTTTAACAACTCATAAAACCCAGGAAAGGAAACTTGAATGGCATCTGCCCCGTTTACAACAACTGCCTCCTCTGTTGCAAGTCCTGCAATTGCCATCGCCATTCCAATTCGATGATCTCCATGACTATCACAAATCCCACCTTGTAACGGAGTTGGACCTTCAATGATCAAACCATCTTCCGTTTCCTCTATCTGAGCACCTAATTTGCGAAGTTCATTTGCGGTAGTTGAAATCCGATTGGTTTCTTTCACTTTTAGTTCTGCTGCATCTCGGATAATTGTCTTTCCTTTTGCTTGGGTTGCTACTACTGCAATGATTGGTATTTCATCTATTAGACGTGGTATTAATTCTCCACCAATTTCTATTCTTTTTAGTCCATCACTGGTAATGGTAATAGAACCGATCGGCTCACCAGAAGATTCTTGCTGTTCATCCACTGTTACTTCTGCTCCCATCGCACGAAACACATCAATGATCCCTGTGCGAGTTGGGTTTAAACCTACTTTCTCGATTGTAATCATACTGCTTGGAACCATCAGAGCTGCTGCAAGGAAGAAAGCTGCCGATGATATATCTCCTGGGACTGTTACATGAGTTGCGGAAAGTTGTTGTTCCCCTTTGATACTTGCCTCATTGAATTGGCGATTTACTTGTACTCCAAAAGCACTCAGCATCCGCTCTGTATGATCACGAGAGACAGCTGGCTCTAATACCGTAGTAGTACCAGAAGCAGAAAGTCCGGCAAGCAGAATCGCTGATTTCACTTGTGCACTGGATACAGGGCTTTGATAAGTGATACCTTGCAAAAAAGAGCCCTCGATGGTGAGCGGGGTATATCTCCCATCCTCTTTTCCATCGATGACAGCTCCCATCTGACGTAGTGGATTTACTACACGATCCATTGGTCTTTTTCCAATCGATGAATCTCCAACGAGCGTACTACTAAAAGATGCTCCAGCTAATATTCCCATCATCAAACGAATGGTTGTACCAGAATTACCAACATCCAAAATGGAAGCTGGCTGTCTTAATCCATTGATTGATTTTCCAACTACTCGTACACTAGTTGCTGAAGTACGTTCTACTTGGACACCAAGTTTCTCAAAACAAGCAATGGTTGAAAGGCAATCTGCGCCAGGTAGGAACCCTTCTATTGTTGTAATTCCTTCTGCTATCGAACCAAACATGATAGCACGGTGAGAAATGGATTTATCACCAGGGACTGTTATTGTCTTACGAAAAGGTTTTATACGATTACTAGTTAAGGTGGACATGATCGACCTCCTTCGAATTTTCGGTATATGTGGAATAACCAGCAGCCTCTAAAATGGGAATAGCACGTTCAAAATCGGTTAATTTACGGAAAGTAAGTCGAAGTATCCCATGCATCTCTTCTCTATTTTCCATAATATGGATATTACTAAGGTTCACTTCATGCTCCCCAAGCAATGTAGCAACTTGACCAATAATCCCTGGTTCATCCGGAATATTGATCGAACATTCATAAATTGGTGTAAGCAAGCCTTTCTTCTTATCTGGTAATCCTTGTCTAAGATCACGGGAGCGAGCAAATATTGCTTCAATCCAATCTGCATCTCCACGATCTATAGCCTGCCTAAAATTAGTCATTTGTTTGATCCAATCATCCAAAAGAGGGAGCATTTCCTCTCGATTACTAAGTAATATATCTCTCCACATGACTGGATGACTAGCAGCAATTCTGGTCAAATCACGAAATCCGCCGGCCGCTAATCGGTGAAACCAGCCATTGGCATCGTTATAATTTCCGACTTGAGCAACCAACCCAGTCGCGATGACATGTGGCAGATGACTAATTGCACCTACCACTTTATCATGATACTCTGCATCCATCACAACCAATTGGGCATGAGTTGCCTTTTTTAATAAGTGGCTCAACTTTTCCACATCGGAAAGAGAAGAATCCGGCTCTGGTGTAAGGACATAGTAGGCGTTCTCAAACAACAATGCATGTGCTGCTTGAACACCAGAGCGATGAGATCCCGCCATGGGATGACCACCGATAAAGGAATATCCTTTGTCTTTTAATATTTTCCCGTATTTGGTAACTTCTGCTTTTGTACTGCCAACATCACTAACAATTACTCCTTTTTTCAATGGAAGATTAGCTAATTGATTGATATAGAGTCCTATTTGTCCTACTGGAACAGCGATGATAATATAATCTGCATTTACCACCGCTTCTGGTAAAGAGGTGTGACCTTCATCAACCGCTCCAAGGGTAATCGCTTGATCTATTGTAGCTTCTGATGTATCAAATCCAATCACTCGATAGTCGGTTCTTTCTTTAAATGAAAAAGCCAGAGACCCTCCAATTAAGCCCACACCGAGGATTGCAATCTTCTTGTTCATATTGTGATCCTACTTTGTTTTTCCTGCAAAAAACCGTGTAATCCAGCCAGAAATGCCTCGTTTTCTTCTTTCTTACCAATCGTAACCCGCAAATACGTAGGAAATCCTAATGCATTTCCAGAACGAACAATGACACCACGTTTTAAAAGATACTGAAATGCTTCGTCTGCATTAAATCCAGTATCGATAAGTAAGAAATTTGCTTGTGAAGGGAAATAAGATATATTCCATTCATCCAATTGGTTCATCACTTGTTTCAAGCCCAATCGATTTTGGTTACGGCAATATACTACAAAGGTTTCATCCTCAACAGCCGCAAGGGTTGCAGATTGTGCCAAGCGATTTAAGTTGAATGGTTCACGAACTCTTGATAGTTGCTGGATAACATCAGGATGTGCGATGCCATAACCGGCGCGAAATGATGCTAATCCATATATTTTAGAAAAAGTACGTAATACAACGATTCTAGGGTTGTAATCGAGTAAGGATAGCGAATCTGGGAAAGTATCATCTGTTACATACTCCACATATGCTTCGTCTAATACAACTAAAACATGATCCGGCAATCGGTCCAAAAAGGAACTTAATGCTTCATGATTAACAAATGTACCAGATGGATTATTTGGATTACACACCCAAATTACACGAGTTTGATCATTAACAGCTTGTAACATTGCCTCTAGATCATGTGTACCATTTTTGAGCGGTATTTCTACTTTTTTTGCTCCCTCAATCCGTGTTGCTGTTTCGTAACGGGGGAAAGTGGGAACTGCCATCACGGATTCTGTACCTGGCTCCAAATAAGCTCGTGCTATCATTTGAATGACTTCATCAGATCCGTTGCCAAACACGAGTCTACGCTCGTCGATTTCAAGTGATTCAGCCAGTTTTTGTCTAAGTAGCGGAGCATCGTCCTCTGGATATAGATGAAATTGATCTTTTACGTTCATTAGAGATTCCCACACTTTTGAGCTACATCCAAATGGGTTCTCATTCGATGCTAATTTGATAACATTTTCAAGTCCAAGTTCCCTTTTTACTTCTTCTAAAGACTTACCTGGTTGGTAAACTGGTATGTCTTGAATAGATTTTTTGGCTGATAACATGATAATCCCCCAATAATCTTTTCTATCTATCTTACTAGCTTAGAAGTTCTTTTACAAATCCGCGAATACTATTGAGCGCTTCCTGCTTTTTATCTTCGTTGCTTAACTCTTGTTCCAGATCCATGATTCTTTTTACTAGCGCACTGCCCACAATGACACCATCTGCTTTTTTCTGCAAATCTTGTACCTGAGTAGAAGTAGAAACTCCAAATCCTACCGCAATAGGAACAGTGCTAGTAGCCCGTACTTGCTGTAAAAATGAATCTAAATTAGAAGCGAATTCACTTCTTACCCCTGTTGTTCCCAAGGATGAAACACAATAAACAAACCCCTTTGCGGTTGAAGTAATTTTTGCAACTCTTTCTTCCGATGTGGGAGCTACTAATGGCACCAATGATATACCAACTTTTTCCAATTCTATCCGGAGCGCATCGCTTTCTTCATAAGGGAGATCTGGCACGATAAATCCAGTAAAACCTGATTTTGCCGCTTCTTCTGCCACTTGCTTCAAACCATAGGATAAGAGTGGATTGTAGTAAGAAAATAAAACAAGTGGTACATCATTTCCTTGATCTCTAACAGACTGAGCAATGGAAAAAACATCTGCAAGGGAAACTCCTTTTTCCAAAGCTTTTTCCGCAGCTAATTGAATAATTGGGCCATCTGCTACTGGATCAGAAAAAGGAACACCTAATTCAATTGCAGCAACTCCTTCTGAAGCAAGGAGATGAATGAATTCAATCGTGACTTCACGAGTTGGATACCCCGCAACTATATAAGGAATGAGGTTGGTAATGTTTGTTTGAAATGCGTTCGCTAATGTACTCACTGGATCTCCCCCTTGAAATATTCTCGAATTGTCCCCATATCTTTGTCCCCGCGTCCAGACAAACAGACCAGAATTTTTTCTGCAACACTTCCATTGGAAGCCAAACGAATTGCTTCAGAAAGAGCGTGAGCTGATTCAATCGCAGGGATGATCCCTTCTAATTCGCATAATATTTTGACCGCTTCCATAGCTTGTTCATCTGTGACAGCTGTATATCTCACCCTGCCAACCTCTTTTAAATAGGCATGTTCAGGTCCAACTCCAGGATAATCTAATCCAGCTGAGATTGAATGAGCAGGGATAATTTGGCCATTTTCATCATGTAAGATATAGCTATAAGACCCATGTAAAACTCCTGGTCTTCCCAAACTTAGACTCGCTGCATGTTCCTCTGTGTCTAATCCTTTTCCCGCTGCTTCGACACCATGAATCTTCACAGCCAAATCATCCACAAAAGCAGTAAACATTCCAATAGCGTTACTACCTCCACCAACACATGCTATTACATCTGTTGGCAAACTCCCTGTCTGCTCCAACATTTGTGCACGAGCTTCATCCCCGATTACCCGTTGAAAGTATTTAACCATTTGTGGATATGGGTGTGGTCCTACAGCAGAACCAATTAAGTAAAAAGAATCTTCCACTGCTGCAACCCATGCACGCATCGCCTCATTAGTCGCGTCTTTCAATGTGCGAGAACCTGATGTCACAGGAATTACTTCTGCACCTAACAGCTCCATACGAAAAACGTTCTGCGCTTGACGTCGGACATCCTCTTCTCCCATATACACCTTACACTCCATACCTAGTAATGCCGCGATGGTAGCAGATGCAACTCCATGTTGTCCTGCTCCTGTTTCTGCTATTAACTTTCGTTTCCCCATTCTTTTTGCAAGAAGTGCTTGCCCGATGGTATTATTAATTTTGTGTGCACCAGTGTGATTTAAATCTTCTCTTTTTAAATATATTTCCGCTCCACCTGCATACTCCGTTAACCTTTTGGCAAATGTCAATGGTGTTGGCCTTCCTGAGTAATTTCTCAGTAAATCTCTTAACTCTGTTTCGAATGTAGGATCATCTAAGGCAGCTTCAAAACCTTTTTCCAACTCCAAAACGGCATTCATCAATGTTTCCGGCACAAACCGACCACCAAATGACCCAAATCTACTTTCTAACTTTGCCATGTCTGTCCATCCTCTCTATAATCTCAATCATTTTTTGGTTGTTTTTTTGTCCATCTATTTCAATTCCTGACGAGAGGTCTATTCCATCTATTTCATAGTTATGGTATAGATCTGCTATATTTGTTTCGTTTAAACCACCAGCAATCCATAACGATACACTATTTTGATCGGCAATTGCTTTTGCACTGGGAATACGACTCCAATCAATCGGTACTCCTGCTCCACCTGCCGCATGGTCCAATAAGATAATATCGATATAACTTTTAAAGAAAGAAATTTCCTCTATTTTACTTTCCGGGAACACTTTGATGATTGGAATATCCCATCTTTGTTTGATCTGCTGGCAAAATGAGGGAGACTCTTGACCATGAAGCTGTATCATCGTTAATCCAATCGCAATAGCTTCGCTGACTTCGACTAAGCTTGGATTTTGAAACACACCTACTGTTTGGATATGTTTAGGGATATGGGGGAGTATCTCTGCTACTTGCTCCAAAGATACCGTCCGTTTTCGATTGGGAACAAGTATAAAACCAATTGCTTGGATCGGAAGTGTTGCCGCAAATTTTGCATCTTCTATTGTTCGAAAGCCGCAATATTTTATCGAAATTGGATTAATGTTGGTCACCTGCCATCTTCAATTCCTCTATCGCTTTAGCAGGATCAGATTGTCGCATGAGGTATTCTCCAACTAAAACACCATTTATCTTTGCAGCTGCTAAAGTTTTCGCATCTTCTATAGAAAGAATTCCACTTTCACCAATGATAGGGAGTGTGTCCGGAAGCAGAGGACGAAGTCTTGCAGTCGTTTTTAAATCTACTTCTAACGATGTGAGGTTTCGGTTGTTAATCCCAATCACATCCGCACCAACATTCAAAGCTGTTTCTATTTCCGATTCCTCATGAATCTCAACTAAAACTTCCATACCCAACTGATGAGCTAAATTTGCTAGCTTCTCACACTCTTCCTTCTGTAGAAATGCAACGATGAGTAAAATAACATCCGCACCAAGAAATTTACTTTCTAGCACTTGCAATGGATGCAAAATAAAATCTTTTCGTAATACTGGTATTGTTGTTGCAGATTGTACTTTTGTCAAGAACTCAGGTTTTCCATGAAAGTATTCCGTTTCCGTTAATACTGATATAACATTTGCTCCGCCACTTTCATATTTTAATGCTTGTTCCACTGGATTCACATCAGCTGCAATAACTCCTTTTGACGGAGATGCTGGTTTTACTTCTGCAATAACTGCAAAAGGAGATGAACTTATCGATGCGCGAAAAGCACGCCCTTTTGGCATAGAGGTTGCTATGTCCCAATCGTTTATCGTGTATTTGTTCTCCAGAATAGCTATCTCTTTTTGTTTAATGGCTGTCATCTTTTCAAGAAACATTTGATTTCACCTCTTGGGAGCTTTGGGCTACTTCCTGCAATTTTTGTAGTGCCAAACCAGAATCTATCACATCTGCTGCCATTTTCATACCAGCTTGCAAGCTATCTGTTTTACCACCTACATAAAGCACTGCAGCTGCATTCAATTCTACAATAGATCGTTTCGCACTTTTCTTCCCTTGTAAAATATCTAAAATAATTGCTGCATTTTCTTTTGGTGTTCCGCCTTCTAACTCATCCATGGAACAAGGTACCATTCCCAAATCTTCAGGGGAAATGATATAGGTATCTACTTTTCCATTTCTCAGTTCACTAATTTGGGTCGGCGCAGTTAATGTAATTTCATCAAGACCATCCAAACCTGCGACAACTAGCGCATGTTTCGTACCAAGAGCTTGCAAAACTTGTGCCATTTTCTCCGTATATTTGGTAGAAAATACTCCCATTAATTGACGTTGAACTCCTGCAGGACTAGCCAATGGTCCGAGCAAATTAAAGCAAGTCCGAATTCCTAATGCCTTTCGTGTAGGCATCACATGTTTCATTGCTGGGTGATATTGAGGAGCAAACATAAAACATATACCTGTTTTTTGTAATTGTTCACTTGCTTCTTCAGGAGACAATTCCAGTGAGATACCTAACTCTTCTAGCACATCGACACTGCCACTTTTGCTAGATACTGCACGGTTGCCGTGTTTGGCAATCGAAACACCAGCTGCTCCAGCAACAAATGTAGTTGCTGTGGAAATATTAAACGTTTTTCCACCATCTCCACCTGTACCGCAAGTGTCTACACTATCAACTATTACATGGGGAAGTGGAGTCGCATACGCCCTCATTCCTTCTACTAGACCAATAAGCTCCTCAACAGTTTCTCCTTTTATTCGTAAAGCGGTGAGAAGAGAAGCTATTTGAGCATCGTTTAATGAACCGCTCATCATCTGTTCCATGAGGAAAAATGTATCTTTTTGGGTCAAGTTTTTTCCTTCTAATAATTGATTGAGTAAAGTTAAAAACATATTGCTGTCTCCCCCTTACGATGCATATATTTTCGCCGCTTTTGCTAACTGAATCGCTAGTAGCATTGCACTAGCTTTATGCTGTGTTTCCTCGTATTCTTTATCTGGGTTAGAATCATAAACAACGCCTGCTCCAGCCTGTACATATGCCTTGTTATCTCGAAAATAAATCGTACGAATAGCAATACAAGTATCTATATTACCTGCAAAGTCAAAATATCCTACAGCACCTGCATATATTCCACGTGCTTCCGGTTCTAACTCCGCAATGATCTCCATTGCTCTTATCTTAGGGGAGCCTGAAACTGTCCCAGCTGGAAAACAAGCACGAAAAGCATCAAGTGGAGTTTTCTGTGGGGAAAGTTCTCCGGTTACTTGTGATACGATGTGCATGACATGTGAATAACGTTCTATGTGCTTATAAGCTGTTACTTGAACGGAACCATACGTGGAAACACGCCCAACATCATTTCTCCCTAAATCTACTAACATCACATGCTCTGCATTTTCTTTGGGATCAGCCAACAATTCTTTCGCGAGTTCCTCATCTCGTATCGCATCTTGACTTCTTGGACGAGAACCCGCTATCGGTCTTACTTCTATTATACGATTTTGCACTCTCACCAATATCTCAGGCGATGTTCCCACAATTTTTTCTTCCCCTAATTGTAAGTAGTACATATAAGGGGAGGGATTTAAATACCGTAAAATCCGATATACCATCATCGGATCAGGCGTACCCTCCACTGTATATTTTTGTGATGGCACTACTTGAAAAATATCTCCTGCACGAATATAGTCCTTTGCTTTCTCTACTGCTTTGCAGAAAGTTTCCCGTGTAAAATTAGAAGTGACATTGCTAAAATCGACTTCCTCACGGACTAAAGTTGGTAATGGATCAATCTTTGGTTGCGATTGTTGCAATTGATCTTTCCATTTATCTAGTGCGTCTACTACTTTTTCGTAGTCGGTGACCTCACCATTGTGAGTCACCACATGCATGACCAGATACAGAACCTGCTCCTGATGATCAAATACAATCAGTCGATCATAAAACGCCAAATGTGTATCATATGCTTTTGTTTTTCCAGCAGGATTGGTGAGTGGTGAATTTGTTTCAAAAGCTTGAATCAATTCATAACTAAAATATCCTACAGCCCCTCCAAGAAATGGAGGATACCCATCGTACTGTGGAGATGTGCTCTCTTCTAATAATTTATTTAAAAATGGCAGGGGGTCATCAGCTGGAAATACCTTTATCTTATCCGCTGATGTCACAGTGAGCATACTATCTTTTCCAGTTAGTGTTTGATATGGATGCGACCCCATAAAGGAATAACGCGAGAACTTTTGATCCCCTTCTACACTCTCCAAAAGAAAAGAATACTCATCCTTTTCGAGTGCATGAAACAATTGAATAGGTGTGACGGTGTCTATTTGGATTTTTTTGCATATAGGGATATGAGAATATTGCTTTGCATACTGAAGTACTTCCGTTTTGGTTGGATAGATCAAATGGACTTTCCCTCCTATAATGTTAGGAGAGATAAGGATATAGAGGGAAAAATAGATAGTAAAAAGCCAAAGCGGGGATGCTTTGGCTGGGTTTTTTATCATATGACAACTCAGCTCAACTCCGCTAACTATATCCTAATCTCTACTCTACTCATCTGCTAACTCATACTTTTCATAACTAACTTCTACTCTAAACGAGGACAATCTTCTCTGTCAATGTTAATTTTAATCTTTCAAATCAGGGCGTAATTTTGCTGCTTCATGTAAAAAAACATGATGAATCCCATCTGCTGATTGATCTGTGTTAACTAATAACATCATACGAATACAAAGTGGCAACCCACCTGGAACATCCACTTCTGCTGCTCCCATCAATGGCACCAGAGACCATCCTTCGATTGCACGGACAGCTGCTGCTGGAAAAGTAGCATTTAAATCTGGGGTACTTGTAATCAAAATACTTGCCACATCATCAGCCCGTAATTGGTTTCGTTCGATAATGGTTAGGGATAGTTCTTTTGTTGCTGCTAAAATCTCTTCTTTATTATTACTACTTACTGTTGTAGCTCCACGAATTCCTCGCACCACTGAATTACCCACCTCGTTTTAGCTTTTGTAATACTTCTCTTATCTTTGCTTCTGAAATCCCATTTACAACCTGTGTCTTTCCTACTTCTTCACTTAAAACGAAAGTGTAGTTCCCTAGTTTTGCCTTTTTATCTCGTTTCATCACTTGCAATAATGCTTCATCAGACCAGTTATTTTCAATCCTAGTTGGCAATGAAAACTTCCGCAGCAATGTTTCTGTATCTTGGATCAAGCTTGAAGGTGCATCTAATACATCCACACTCAACATCGCAGCTCCTACCATACCGATGGAAATTGCTTCTCCATGTGTATAAAACTGATACTCTGAAACAGATTCCAATGCATGTCCGATCGTATGACCATAATTTAAGATTGCTCGGATACCATTTTCTCGTTCATCATCGGAAACAACACTAATCTTCACTTTACATCCTTGATAGATAGCTTCTTCTAAAATAGGAAGATCTCGCTGCATTAATGCCTTATTATTTCCCTCTAACCATGCAACAAATTGTTTATCCCAAATAAATGCATGCTTTACAACTTCTGCAAAACCGGATACTAATTCTCTTTCAGGTAGAGAAGCTAAAAATTTCACATCAAACAAAACAAACAATGGTTGGTGAAAAGCACCCATATAATTTTTCCCAAGTTTATGATTAATTCCAACTTTTCCACCAATACTACTATCGTGTGCTAATAAAGTAGTTGGAATTTGCACAAATGGTATACCTCTCATGAAACTAGCAGCAAAAAAACCTGCTAAATCACCTACTACTCCACCGCCAAGAGCAAGAACAACACTTGATCGATCTAAACCTGCTTTTATAGCATCAGAATACAATTGATCGAGCGTTTCCAATGATTTGCTCTTTTCACCAGCTGGTATGACGGCTATATGGACATCATAGCCAGCCGCTTGTAAAGATCCTAAAATACCATTTGCATAAAGGGGATAAACATGACTATCTGTCACAAGGAACAGCTTTTGTTTTGTCTGGACTTCGTGTCGTAACAGCAAAATAGGTAATTGAGTTAATAAATCTATCCCTACAAAAACCGAATAGGGGCGGGATTTCGTCTGAACACGTAATTCTCTCATCTTAAAACCTCTTTGTTCTTTCCCGGTAAGCATTTACCTGTTCCACTAATTCATCTATCGTATCCGCTGGAAATTTTTCTAGTAACGCTTGTGCAACTTCCCATGCAACTACATTTTCTGCTACAACGCTTGCAGCTGGCACCGCACAACTGTCGGAACGTTCGATACTTGCTGCAAACGGTTCCTTTGTATCGATATCTACACTCATCAAAGGTTTGTATAAAGTTGGGATTGGTTTCATCACACCACGGACGATGAGGGGTTGTCCTGTTGTCATCCCACCCTCAAATCCACCTAAGCGGTTGGTAGCACGTCCAAATCCTTCTTCTTCTGACCAAATAATCTCATCATGCACTTCTGAACCAGGGCGTTTAGCCGCTTCAAAACCAATGCCAAACTCCACGCCTTTAAACGCATTGATACTAACGATCGCTTGAGCAATGCGTGCATCTAACTTACGGTCCCAATGCACAAAACTTCCTAGTCCTATTGGTACACCTTCTACTATCACTTCTACTACCCCGCCCAACGAGTCTCCTTCCTTTTTCGCACGGTCAATAAGGTCTTTCATCGGCTGCTCTGCATTTGGATCAACACAGCGCACAGTAGATTGCTCAGAACGCTGAACCAATTCGTCTAATGTTAATTCCACTCGCTCTGCTTCCACTTCCCCTATTCGTAGTACATGTCCACCGATGTGAATACCACAAAGAGCTAGGATTTGTTTTGCTACTGCACCAACTGCTACACGGGATGCAGTCTCTCTCGCACTAGAACGTTCCAATACATCTCGCATATCGTGATGATTATATTTAATCGCACCATTTAAATCTGCATGACCTGGACGTGGCCGAGAAATTCGTCGTTTTCCTGCTTCTTCTGGTTCCGCTTGTGGATGCATAATTTTTTGCCAATGAGTCCAATCTTTGTTTTCAATAACCAGTGTCACTGGAGCTCCTGTTGTCTTACCAAAGCGAACACCAGATAGCATCTGTGCTTGATCCGTTTCGATTTGCATGCGTCGACCGCGACCATGTCCTAATTGTCTTCTATGTAATTCGTAATCCAATTTTTCTTTTGATAATGGTAATTGGCTTGGTAAGCCTTCTATAATAATTGTTAATTGCGGTCCATGTGATTCTCCCGCTGTTAAATACCTCATCTTAAACTCTCCTCATCTAATACATTTACAAAATCGTTATCTGTAAGTGTAACAAAAAAAAGCCCATTTGGGCTATAGAAGAATAAAAAACAGCTACACAAACCCATTATAGAACTTTTAATCTGAATTATTCTACTGAATTATTCTTTTGTCTAGTTATGATTCATTTTTAAATCCTTGTGACATGTGAAAAATGATCTTCATTGTTTCCTCTAGTGATAATTTGTGATTAGGCATATTTGCAGCCCAGAGAACAGATTCATTCAGAGCACCTGATAGACAATGAGTCATCGCGTCAATAGACACGCGTTTCAGATGTCCTTGTTGTAACATCATTTGAAGTTGTTCACGAAGGAGCCTCATAGAGTTTTTCTCATCCAAATCACGCCAAGTATCCCATCCCAAGACTGCGGGGCCATCTATGAGTAAAATTTGCTTATTTTGAGGTTCAACCGCAGCTAATACAAATGCTTGACATCCAAGTAGTAATTGTTCCCAAACATCATCACTCTTCGCAGATTCTATTTCAACTCGCTTTGCAATCTCTTTCTGAATCGATTCTAACACGCAATAAAAGAGACCTTTTTTATTTTTAAAATGATGATAGATACTACCCCGAGTTAAGTTTCCTTCTTTTGCAATCTTGTCCAATGATGAGTCAGCATAACCGTAATCAGTAAAGTGAATCCTAGCAATTTTTATAATTGTTTGTATGGTATGACTCGTATCTTCTTTATTTCTTCTCATTGTCGAATCCTTTTCTTTCCTTTTAAACTATTTAAATAAATGCTGATGTATAGGTGATGCTCATATCTTCACTATGCAAGATGTACTTTTCTACTTTGACCATATGTCTTCCGCATATTGAGCGCTTTCGGCTTCTGATGGAGGAATGACTTTAATGATATCAATCAGTATACCATTAGGATCTGATGTAATAAAATGACGCTGCCCAAAGTCTTCATCCCGAATATCTTGTTCTAGTGGGAGATTTCCCTTCTTGATAAGCCTATTATACTCTGCATCTACATCATCCACTTCAAAATTAAGTATCAACCCTCTCACCATCGCCCTAAATGCCTGAGGAATGGTGGAATGTGACTTGTCCAGTATTGCGAGCTCATATGAATGATCACCACTAACTAATTTCAGACTGACATACCAATCTGATTCATATACCGTTTCAAAACCAAAATAAGTAGTATAAAACTTTGCGCTGCGTTCAACCTTTTCTGTAATGATTACAGGATAAAAACTATTAACAATCATGTTTTGACATCTCCTTTCAGTTTATTTTAACATACATACAGTACGTATGTAAATACGATCGAATATGAAAAAAATGAATTCTGAATAATTACTTGGGATTTAAATTCTCCACATCTGTCTCTTCTATATCTACCTCTCCATAGTAAGATTCATTAGATTCGCACATATACTAATAAATCCTTTCCATAACAAAGAAATTAGAAAAACTCAATAAATTTCGGATTTTAGATTATTTTTCCTTTGCATTCACTTATTATTTGGTTGTATTTTTTATTTTTATACTTTGTTTGTGAAGCAAACTTGTTTACAATAATATTTGCATTACTATTTTTCATTTTTTTGATAGCATGGGTAATGGTTTTCTAGTTTTCATTTGAAAGATAGGAAAGGATGTCACCAATGAGGGGCTTTAATCACCTTACCTTGCGGATAAAAAATTTAGAGATTAGCATCGCTTTTTATTGTGATTTACTTGGGATGACTCTTGTTCATCAAGGAAAAAAAGACGCTTACTTACAATGGGGAGAAGCTTGGATATGTTTACTAGAAAGAGACAATAAACCCCCTCTGGAAGATCACTATGGAATGGATCATGTTGCTTTTTCCATCAATGAAAACGAATTTCATTTACTTAAAGAAAAAATAGTCAAACATCAAATTTCATTTGAACGAGAACCAGTGTATCGAGGAGGAGGGCTCTCCTTTCAATTTCGAGATCCAGATGGGATTTTATTAGAATATTTTACAGGAACCCTCAAGAAAAGAATGAAGACCTGGAAATAAGTTTATGAATATATTGACCTTCACACCATGTGATGCTTTATCATGAGAACCAACAATAAGAAGAGGTGAGAAGCATGCAGATTAGCGAATTAGCCCAAAAAACAGGGGTGAGTCTTCGTTCGCTGCGTTATTACGAAGAAAAAAACCTTCTAAACCCAATTCGTTTGGAAAATGGATATCGCCAATACAGGGAAATTGACATCAAGCAGATACAGCTCATTCAACTTTATTTGAGTATGGGTTTAAGTACAACAGAGATCGCTGATTTATTTAATTGCACTGCCCATGGAGAGCGAAAAGAAGCCTGTATACAAAATGGAATTAAAGTAGGTGAGCAAAAGATATCGGAAATAAGAGATCAAATCGAGGTGTTACGCAATGCCGAAGCTCAGCTTATAGAAGTTGTTGCAGACCTTAAAAGTAAATCAGCAGACAAGGAGAACCTTTAAGAATGAATAATAAAATCGCGCTTGTAACAGGGGCAAACCGTGGAATAGGAAAAGAAATTAGCCGTCAATTAGCAAAAAAAAGCTATCATGTGCTGATTGGCTGCCGGAATAAAGAAAAAGGACAGCTTACAGTGGAAGAAATGCACAATGCTGGTTTCGAGGTTGATTTACAAATCGTAGATGTAAGTGATCAAAATAGCATCAAAGAGATGATTCGTGAAATAAAAGATAAATATGGACGTTTGGATGTACTTGTAAATAATGCAGGGATTATTTTAGATCGAGGTATCTCTATCTTAGAAGTGGAAGAAAAGGTAATGAAAGAAACTTTTGAAACGAATTTTTTTGCTGCTTTAACGCTGATACAGGCTGTGATCCCATTGATGAAACAGAGCGAATATGGAAGAATAGTCAATCTTTCATCGGGTCTGGGAGCTTTTGAGATAATGAGTGGAGATGGGCCCATCCAAATAGACGGATCAAGTTCTGCTTATCGGATCTCGAAAACGATGCTCAATGCTTTAACTTGTTTAACTGCTCAAGAAGTTGCAGAACCAAACATCAAAATCAATGCTGTTTGCCCTGGTAGAGTTCAAACGGATATGGGAGGTGCTGATGCACCTAGTAAAGTCGAAGAAGGCGCAGATACTGCGGTTTGGTTAGCAACGCTTGATGAAAATGGTCCAAATGGTGGTTATTTCCGTGATCGTAAGCCCATTGCTTGGTAAAATAACAGTAGAAAGATAACCAGACTCTAGTGAGGATCTACTAAATTATTTTTCCAATATTTATCCATTGTTTACACAAAAATCTCAATCTAAAACAGTCGATTCCTAAATATTAAGAATAGACTGTTTTATTTTATGGTTCAAAAGAATGTAATGAGTTGATTATTTCTTTTGAGTAGCATATAGGAAACGACAATAACCGATCTCAGCAGCATTCTTCATAAGTTCAATGTTTAACCATGCACAAAGCTCATGAAAAGGCTTATCGGTGAATGGCCACTTCGTTCGTTCGCTTGAAAAAAGATCATCCACTGACAACTTACCTACTCGAACAACCCATTCGTCACGTAAATGATAAATTTTGTCTCTTGTTTCTTTCAAACTACCAAAACATTTAACATCTTTATGAGTTAATGTTGCATTTCCAAAAGAGTAATCAAGAACCATGGACCACCAAAATGTGACATGCCAAGTTAACCAAGCAATACTCGCAGGTCCAATATCATATGACTCTGATTCTGGCCAATCGGCTTGGCAAACACCTGATTCATTAAAAATATGAAGTCCCTCAGAAGCTGGTCGCCAGAGATATTCCTCGTCTTGCAAATCAGCTAGATGAATTTCAAGCAATTTCCATGATATTTCAAACTGGAAATTCAGTATATTTCGGATACTGTTTGTTTCTTTTTCCATACGATGATCAATCATAACCACTTCTCTCCAATGGGATAACCCTCAAGATAAATAAACATATAATCATGTTGCTTATCAAACAACTAACATAATATCAAAATGTTTGTTTATATACAATATTTTCTGCATAGCAAAATAAAATTTATTATAATAAAATCATACTTTTTGCAATGACTTTTCATCCAAAGGGGCTATATAAATGGCGATTAAAAAACTAGAACATGTTGGCATCATGGTAGCTGATCTTGAGAAATCGATAGGTTTCTACCGTGATGCCATAGGAATGGAATTGCGTGGTACACTTGTTCATACCAATCCAAGTATTATCTTAGCTTTCCTCTCCTTTCCAAACTCATCTCAGACAGAAGTAGAATTAATCCATGGTTACCAAAGCAATCTTCCAAAAGAAGGCGTTGTACATCATCTTGCTTTTACTGTGGATCATATGGAAACGGAAATCGAACGCCTCAAACAATTAGATGTAACGTTTCAGGATAAAGAAATAACGATTCTCCCTAATGGAGCAAAATATATTTTTTTCTACGGGCCTGATAATGAATCGATCGAGCTTTTTGAACCTGCAACATAAAAAAGAATTTTTGAAGCCTCTTCAAATACTACATAGAAGAAAGAACACCTGAGAATAAGTATCGACTCAAGTGTTCTTTCCATTTAAGAAGTTGCTCTTCTTAACATGAAATAGGAAACTAGGATAAAAAAGATCGTTAACAAACCGATGCCCCAACTAAGCTGAAATGCAGAATAAGCAATGACTTTTGTGAAAATAATTTGCCACCAGTGGAAGTAAGTAATAATCGCAGAAATCAGACTTCCCGCAACTAAGGAAACAATAAGAAGAATCATCATTCCATATCTGCCGAATCTCCGATGAACACTCGAAATAGAAAATCCAAGATAGTAAAGATGGAACATTAAACTGAAAATGACACAAGCTTGTATAACGACATTCCCATCATTTAGATAAGGTAAATGAAAAAAATATAATTCATTTCCCCATGCATTAGTTAAATTATTTTCTACATAAGAAAGCAACGCTAATAGCACAGTAGTGCTAAAACTAACAAAGGCAACCATCAAAAATGTTCCAAAAAAATAGTCTTTTCTTCGAAAACTAAAACCGATGGCAAAGGAAAAAGTGTTTCTTAAGGTCAATAACCCAGTAATCAGCATAAACAAGTAGACACTAGCTACTCCCCCTGTATAGATCGGTACATCACTTAACACTGCAATGATTAGGTTGATAAAAAAACTAGAGAATAAAACAATCAATGGCATGTATAGCCAAATCGAGTTATAACGCAAATGCATTCTTGTTACGTTCCACGCATGATTCATTGTCCCTTTACCACCTTTTCTCTAGATTTAGTTGTCAGATCCACTACGAACTTCTGTAACGAAATAGGAACATACTCTAGTCCTAGTGACTCTGCTTGTTTCTTATTGTTCTCTTCTTTTTTTCCTAACAGAGTAACGGTAACAAGTGATCCTATCTTTTCAACATGTATAACCTCTTTACCTTTCATATAAGTTTCCACCACCTCACTAGACCCCGACACAGAATAAATCCGACTCCTCAATGATTCTGCATCTTCATAAAAAAGTAACTCTCCTCTTTCAATGATGAGAACATGTTCTAATAATTGGCTTACTTCATCAATTAAGTGTGTAGACAATATAACCGTTCGTGGATATTCCGCATAATCTTCAATAAGACGATCATAAAAAATACCTCTTGCCACTGCATCCAAACCTAAATATGGTTCATCGAAAATCGTAAGTGGTGCACGACTGGCTAGTCCAACTACAATTCCAACCGAAGAGAGCATACCTCTAGATAATTCTTTTATTCTTCTATTCAACGGAAGTTGGAAATCTTGCGTGAGTTGGTTGGCAAGTCCATCATTCCAATTTGGATATATGGATTTTGCTGTTGCAAATACATCTGATATTTGAAAATACTCTGGATATGCTTGACTTTCTTTAATAAAACAAATTTGTTGTAACACTCTGGTATTTTCGTATGGTTCTTCTCCAAAAACTTTTACATCACCACACGTCGGGAATAATTGAGCTGTAATCATGTGCATAAGTGTTGTTTTTCCAGCACCATTTCTACCCAATAATCCATAAATCTTGTTTTCCTTTAGTGTGAAGCTCATTTGATAGATCGAAGTAACATCCTTGTAAGCTTTCGTCAATCCATTTATTTCTAATATTTGCCCCATCGAAACTATCCCCTCTCTTGAATCATTTCTGTCAATTGTTCTATCGTGATGCCTAATTTCTTTGCTTCCTGAATCATTGTGACAACATATTGTTCATAAAAAAGCTCCCGCCTCTTTTGTTTCACGATTTCTTGTGCACCTTCCGTTACAAACATGCCTATCCCTCTCTTTTTGTATAAAATCCCTTGATCTACTAGCTGGTTCACACCTTTTGCAGCAGTAGCTGGATTGATTCGATAAAAAGATGCAAATTGATTGGTAGAAGGAACTTGCGATTCTTCCATTAATCTCCCTTCTAATATGTCATCTTCTATCTTTTCAGCGATTTGCACAAAAATAGGACGGCCATCCTCTGGCAACTGTGCCATAACTCCACCACCAATTTGGTTGACTACTTATGTAACTAACCATATAAGATTATCGTCTGGATGTCAATCATTTATCAGAAAAATATGCCCTAAAATATTTTTAAAGTAATATTTATCCATTCAAAATAAAAAAACCGCCTAACGACGGAATTTTTGCTATCTATTCATAAATTGTCTTAATTCATCTACGAGACGCTCTGGTGCTTTATACATAGCCATGTGCCCAACTTCTGATATGTTTCCCATTTGTTATAAAGGCACGTTTCGAGAGGACAACACCATCTTCGCCGCCAGCTAGTATGAGAACTGGGACATTGGATTTCTCCAACACAGACACTCGATCGGGTCGATTTCTCATCGATTCAAGTGCAGCAAGTGCCCCGTTTATAGAAGTTTTATGTCCTATTTCTCTTGCAATCTGTTCGTATTCTGCTAAATTTGCAGGTGCAAATAACTTTGGAATCAAATTATTGACAAAATCATGTAACCCTTCTTCCCGAATCTTTTCCATAGCAGCAACTCTGCCTGCTTTGGCTTCCTCCGTATCAGGGAGAGCAGTGGAATGGATTAATGCAAAACGATCTAATAAATCAGCATATTTTTCTGTAAAAGCCATTAGAATGTATCCACCCAGTGAATGACCAATCAACGAAACGTTCTCTAGTTGCAATTGTTTTAGAAAGCTTGCGATTTCATCTGCATAATCTTCTATCGTAGTTGTCTGATCTGATAGGGAAGATTCTCCATGTCCAGGTAAATCAATTGCGATCACACGATATTGCTTGGCAAGGGGGCTACTACATGATCCCAACTAGGAAACCATGTACCAACACAACTGGTTTTCCTTGACCTTCGTCAACATAAAAAATAGTGGTTCCACTATTTGTTTTTATTGTTGCAAAACGAAAAAAACACGCTATTCTTTCTTTAGGATTATTTTGTTATTAACTAGATAGTGAATCCAGATAGGAAAAATGTAAAATCTTAGATCTCAATACTGTTGGGACAAATGAATCTATAAATCCTCTTTTCTATACTTGATTTTATATTTTTTCAATATTTCTTTTAGTAAATTCATTCTCAACATTACCAGTGTTTACAGTTGTATTTGGTTCAACAAGCATTAAATATACTTCTTCTTCAGCAATAGGAAGGTGTTCAACACCTTTGGGAATAACTACCATTTCTCCTTCCTCCAAAAGGATATCTTTATCCCTTAATTTTATTAACAATTTCCCTTTGACCACAAAGAAAAGTTCATCCTCTTGTTCATGACTATGCCAAACAAACTCACCTTTTAACTTGGCAATCTTAATTTGGGTATTATTAACTTCGCCAATTAATCTTTGACTAAAAAACTCTTGAATCGTAGCAAACTTTTCTAATAGATTCACTTTTTCAACCATTTTTATCACTCCCTTTATAAAAATAATAAACCAAATTTTTAAGGTAGGTCAATTCGTAAGAGACTAATTGAAAATATTCCCTTCTTAGCTTGATGGGCATGGGGATAACCCCCATAGCCATCAAGTTAATAACAAAATAATCCCTCAAAACAAAAACACCTATTCTTTCTTTAGGAACGGAAAGAAAGGATGGCGTGTTTTCTGTGAATGTATCCACCAAATAAGAACTTCATTTGTTTTCACAGGTATTGCAAAAATATCTTTCTCCTACAGAAGTCGAACAGTTGGACAATAGCTACCCAATTTGTTAGACGAAGAAGCAAATGTCGGGGACAAGATCTGGTGACCTTATGTGTTTGGTTGAGTCACAACCTAGCAAGTTCTTCTCTGACTCAGTTATGCAGTGAGTTGGAACCTGCGACAGGATTTAGCATGAGTGCAGAAGGATTAAATCAGCGTTTGAACGAACAGCAGTGTCTTTTCTTCGACAACTATTTGCACAATTACTGAAAGCAGAACTAAGTTCGTCTTGTGCCTTCCCAACCAAATATCAAGATGTTTTCACACGGATTCGCATCCTCGATTCGACCTCCTTTCAGTTACCAGATTCCTTGGCCGAGCATTACCCAGGTTCAGGAGAAAGTAGTCATGCGGCTGGGGTAAAAATTCTATTGGAATATGACTTACATAGTGGACAATTTTTGAATGTAGATATGGGAGCCAGGAAAGGAGATGATAGGCTCTTTAACCCCGTTTGTTTCCCCACTGGGACTTGTGCATACGAGATTTGGGCTACTTTTCGCTGGATAACTTAAAGCTGATCGATCAACAGAAAGCCTTTTATCTATCTCGTTTGCCACTCAAAAACCGAATCTATCAAAAGAATCCAGCACCCGAATTCCTTCGAAATGGAGCAATCAAGAAAAAACAGAGTACCCCATTTGTTAAGTGGTGCAGATCATCTTGTGATAACCCTCCGTAGCACACAGTCATTAACCAAACGGCCATAAAATTTAGAGAGATTTCTTCCTCTACAAAGTTAGTAATTAATACTGATATGATCTTGCCCGATTACTTTGTTTTTTTCTGTGTTATTCAGTATGTATAGATATTCTGGCTTTACATTAGGAGTGGGTGTGGAGCATGTACTTTCATTTACGGTATGGATATAACATTCCAATTCGGGAAGATCCTTTATAATGCTTACGAACAATTCTCTTCCCCATCTGTTTTGATCTTTTAAAGCTAGTTGAACAGCTAACGAACTCCATTGGAAACTTTTAACACCTTCCCTTTTTAGATCCAGAATGTCCTCTTTTCCAATACTGCCGCCATTTTTTAACTTTGCATATGCACTCAGTAAAGTAATCATGCTCGATATACACCTTGTCCAATTCTCACTGAGTTAGGTAAATCCATGAGTTGAGTAGAGATTCTGTCAGATACTTGTTAATTTCCGTATGTAAATGAACATTATTCAATCTTTCAAATTGAATATCAAGGGTTTTTCTTTCTTTTGCTATTGGTTGATTGCTGTAATCATGAGCAAAGTAGAACCAACCTTCCCATTGCTCGTCTTCGATTAAAAAACACAAGAGTCTAGAAGAGAGAAATGTCATGCAATACAATACCTATTTCCTCAAAGGATTCCCTCTTTACTAAATTTTCAGAAAATCCATTTGGTTCGACTTTTCCACCTGGAAAGTTCCAAAAACCATGTGTTTCTTTTAAAAGTAAGAACCTGTCATTCTGTTTAATCAGCACTCTAGAAAATTTCCTCATTATCAATCACACCTTCTTGAATTAATTGCATTTTGATCTGTAAAGCTTGGGATTCAGGTGAAGATAGTGTTTGTTTTAAATCGAATGTGTTTGATCCCTTTTTCTTTGGATAGCTGTTCAGCAGCTTCAATGAAGTATTCTTTGGTGTGGAAGTTTTTTAGAAACTCTGAATGGTTATCTAATTTTCTACTCCTAATACTCAGTAGTTTCAGCCAATCATTATACTCGATATCAATAGAGATAATACAGTCTGCATCAGGTAACATGTCCCAATCAGATTTAGCAATTTGGGATGCTAAATGGAAATAAGGATCTTCAGGATGTATTAACCACTCCATTCTCTTTTTAAACGTAGCAGACACGGAGGAAATCTTAAAGCAATTTTCTAAAAACAGCTCCCATCCTACCTGCAAAGCTTTACAGGAGTTGGGGAAAGTAGTAAAAACCATCTTTTTATAGAATACCTCCATGTGGAAGAAGTGCGTATAGAGAACATGTCTTTGGAATGAAACCCCAAAATCAATTCAAGTGGAAGCATTATCAATCTGAAATCATTTTACTGACCGCCATTCAGGAACTCCAAGAAAAAAGTTGCCGCGAAGCATGTTGTCGAGTTATTTCTCCCACTTCTAAATATCTTTGTTCCCTACCGTTTCCTGTCTCTTGAATCAGTTGCAAATAGTCAATAAGGATACAAGACAATCCCTCTAATAACTACTCTAATAGGGGGTCGTCTTTGACGCCTGGCTCCCTACTTCACGAGTTACCCCAATATAACAAAAAATATCCACTACATATCCTTTTTGAGATTCGTTCATTTCCATTATCTGGTCAAATTGAGCCTTATGACACGGATGCTGGTTCTAGGCCTGATTATGGAAGAGTGGGAAAATATTCAGCGCATCATGTTATCCCTTGTCTTCAAAACCACTACACAAAGCATCATCGTCAGAAAGTTGGGTTCTTATGCTCGTAAAAACAAGACCAAAAGTGCTCTCTGGGAGTATGACAACATCATCAAGAATCTATATTTTTTGAATTATATCGAATCTCCGCCCTTACGACGCAATGTACAAAAGACATTAAATCGGGCGAAAGTTATCATCATTATGCAAAGCAGTCTCCCATGCCAATTTTGGTAAACTTCGTTTCAAAACAGAACAAGGCAGATATGGGGAGAATGCAGTCATCTAATAAGCCAATTGCATTATTTATTACAATGTCAGTATTTTGTCCAACATACTGACTTACAGGGAAGAGAATGGACAAGACTCCGATATGTTGAAACGAATTTCTCCCGTTGTATGGCAGAATATCAATCTCTATGGCCGTTATGAGTTTAATACCAGCAAAGAGTGATTCATATGGATGAGATCATTCAAAAATTAGCTCAGTCGAAAACGATACTAGAAACGGTAACCGACATCTCATCTGAATGACATTAAGGGATTAAGTTCCTCTCTAAACTTATTGGTTCAAGAGGAACTTAATCCTTAATATACCTTTCCGGGGGATATGCAAATTTACCCAATTAGATCTCCGATACTCCCTCGATAAAATAAAGTGTACGAAACGCTTACAACAGGAGAGGGATGGGATGCGTGGTTTACTCAAGGCACCACCAAGCTAAGAGAGTGGAAAGTTAGAAGTCCATCATTTGCATGCCAAGGGTGTAGCGTCCTTTGTATTTTTCAACAACAGACGCAAAAAACAAAATCAAGCGTTTTTTTATTTTTCATATTGATTAATGCAACTGTCTCAAAATAAACTATTGTTACCTATCTCTAACTTTTTAGAAATTGATTTTAAGTCATCAAGAGATATACTTTCTTTATCATTGATAAAATCCAATATTTCCATGATCTTTTGTTCAACTTCTGTATTAGAGTCTATCTTGCCACTTGTATTTCTGATATCAGAAAGTGCTCTATTTCATGTTAATTGAATGGAGGATTTATCTGTATGGTTAATTTCTTTCTTATGTGGAAATCCAATAAAATAAATTCCTGAATAATCTCTTGATATTTCGTTCGACATACTGTACATCTTCCCTCTCAGCTGCAGTAATCTCCACTAACTTGTCCACTAAATTATGTTTGATTTGCCTTTTGTGATAAACAAGTACCATAGTAATTTTAGATAAGCAACTCTGTCCCTTATTTCATCAACTTATGCATCGTTGTCAAAAGCTCGTCGATAACTTCTTGATCTCCTTCTTGAAAACGTTCTATCACGCAACTTTTCATATGATGTTCCAACAGCAATTTCCCTACACTATTTAAAGAGGATTGAATAGAAGCTATCTGGTTTAATACATCATCGCAATACGTATCTTTTTCAATGAGCCCCTTTACTCCTCTTACCTGCCCTTCTATTCTGTTTAGCCGATTCATTAAATTTTTCTTTATTTTTTCGGAATGATGGCTTTTTCTTACTTGATGAACAGAACAACTTTCCTTCTCTATTTGTTGCTTTTCCATGAAAATTCCCGCCTTTCCATGCGAAACCATTCACTCGTTTTCAAAAGAATCACTTACCACTACTCTTAATTTCTCCATAGAAACCCGCTTTACAAACTTAGAAAACTTCTCTTTCTTTTTTCCATTTTCTTGGTAGTGACGAATCAAACCTGTAATGATAGGAATCAATTGTCTTTCCATAATCCCAGAAATCAACTGCTGACCTAGTGCTGCTTTTAACCCTTTGGGTTCACCACCAAGATAGATATCAAATGTATTTCTCATTTTTACAACGCCAATATCTTTTAATAATGGCTCGCTTGTCCCTAGTGCACATCCTGCATACCCAATCTTTAGCGGGCTTGGAGTTGGATGACCTGCAATGGTGGCATCCAATGCTTTGGCGATATCCAAACCAGCTTCTTCTGCACCTCTACAAAAATTACAGGCAATCAAGTTCTTTGAATAGAAACCAGCAGGTTGGATCTTTAAGCCAGTTCTTTGTAATTTTTCTTGTACTTCTTCTATTCGCTTATCGTCCATCACTACATACAGCTGACCAAAATTGGTCATTTCGATATTTGCATCTTCCCCCACAATGGAACCAAGTTCAGCTAATTGCTTTGGTGTAAACAAGAAACCGCCCACTTCAAAACCAGGTGTAACTGCAAATTTTGTCAAAGCCATTCCCCATACTCCCTTGATTCACATAGTATCTATGAGACTTTTACAACAAAAGGAACGGTTAGCACTTTGCCATCGTGCTTAAATTGTCCCCATATTTTGTAAGTTCCGTTCTTTGGAAATGTTGTCATAAATTTCGCATCCGGCCCTGTTGCTTTTTCTTCTATCGGATGAACATGCAAGTAGTCTTTTGCATCTTCTGTCAAAATCACGACGTGTCCAACAGCACCTAAATATGGTTGAAGATTGGTGATAGGTTTCTTGGTTTGATCGTTTTTGATGGTAAAATTCAACACTGCTTCTTTTCCTGCTTGTAAATGGTCGATCGACAGTGAAATCTCTTTACCCTCTACTGACTTGGTTAATGAACTATCGACTTGGATCGGTACTGGAGAAGCAGATTCACCTTCTACATTCACCCATTTACTTTTTGTAGTACTACTTCCACCTGTAGGTACAAAATCGGAAAACAATTTATATTCTCCACCTGATGGAAATTGTGTCTTGATTTCAAAAAGTCCTTTCCCTTTGAACTCTGGATGAATATGGCTGAAATAACGGAGATCCTTACTTACTACAATCAAATGTAATTTTTTCTCATGCGTGATATCAAATTTCTCGATCGGTTTTCCAGTTTGATCCTGAATTTGAATTTGAATCGTAGTATCTTTTTTCGCTTCCGCTTTTCCCTCTTTAAAGGAATAGGTAACTTTGGTTAAATCCTCTTTTTGGTGCTTGGTATTATGGTTGCTGTGCTCTGCATTTTGATTCTGATTGTGATTGCTGTGCGAATTTGTATTGGTACTACATGCAGTTAATAGAGCAGCGCTAACAAGTAAAATTCCAATGGTATGTTTCATCATAAAACCTCTCTTTATATTGAATGGAATCGATCCCTCTTCTCTCCATATCAGACAACTTCGTATCCTTGATCTTCAATCACTTCTTTGATCTGGTCCAAAGACAATTTATTTTCATCATATTCTACAGATACAGTGCCATTAGCTAAGTCAACTTCTCCTTTGGAGCCAATCTCTTTTAAGGCTCCTTCTATAGAAATCACACAGTGATTACAGCTCATACCTTCAACTGTCAACTTTACATATGACATCATTTAACCCTCCTTTATCATTTATTTATTTTTTGACTTGATTTAATCTCTCATTCTTAAATAGAATACCCCCCTAATCTATTCTAGTCAAGTTCGATTTCAAGGGGGGTAAACAATGAACTCTGAAGGTCCCTCCATTTACCATAAATCAACTCTCGATTTTGGATGAAATCGCCTCATAGTTATTCGAAAAACCAATAAAAGCTTGATCATCAATCAAAATCGTAGGTACAACCTGCTTCCCAGCAAGGTTATATACCTCCTGGGGGTAATCGGGATTTGTAGTACAATCTTTTTCCAAGAAAGAAGATCCATTTTCTTGAAAGTATCGCTTTGCTTCATGACAATCTGGACAAGTAGGGATCGTATAGACCACAATATTTTTTTGTTTCATCAACTTTTTTCCTCCTAGTGTTTCACTCGTTGTAAACGTAAGGCATTTAATACGACTGAAACAGAACTAAGAGCCATTGCTGCTCCAGCTAACCAAGGTGCAAGAAAACCAAAAGCAGCAATTGGAATTCCTATTACGTTATAAGCCAATGCCCAAAATAAGTTTTGTTTGATGTTACGCATCGTTTTTCTGCTCATGAAGATAGCGTCAGCAATACTAGATAGATCTCCACGCATCAAGGTGACATCAGCTGCTTCCATAGCTACATCTGTTCCTGTCCCTATCGCCATCCCAATATCAGCTGTTGCTAAAGCAGGTGCGTCATTGATCCCATCGCCAACCATTGCTACTTTCTTACCGCTTGCTTGCAGTTTTTTCACTTCAGCAGCTTTTCCTTCTGGCAATACTTCTGCTAAAATCCGGTCTACTCCCACTTCTTGACCAATTGCGTGTGCGGTCCGTTCGTTATCTCCTGTAATCATTACCACTTCTAATCCAAGTTCTTTCAGGCGTCGAATCGCTTCATGAGAAGTGTCTTTTACTGTATCTGCAACAGCGACTAATCCTGCATATAGTCCATCAATCCCTACTAACATAACCGTTTTTCCTGCTTCTTCGAGTTTAGCCATAACAGGTTCACTATCATTTCCTATTATGTTGTGTTTGGACATCAGCCTTCGAGTACCTATCAATAGTTTTTTCTGCCCTACTAAAGCACGAATACCATAACCTGGAATTGCTTCAAATTCTTCGGATTCAGGTATCGAAATTCCTTTTTCTTTAACCTCTTCTACTATTGCTTCAGCTAATGGGTGTTCCGAATTTTTTTCAGCTGCACCGATTAGTGTCAAGAAATCACGTTCCTTGATTCCATCAGCTATCACTACATCTGTTAATACAGGTTTTCCATTCGTTATCGTTCCTGTTTTATCCAACACTACTATATTGATTTGATGGGTGGACTCTAGGTGTTCTCCACCTTTAAACAAAACACCCCATTCGGCTGCTCGTCCAGATCCCGCCATGATCGACGTCGGAGTTGCTAGTCCTAATGCACAAGGGCAGGCGATGACTAAAACGGCAATTGCTTTTTCTAATGCACCCGCAAACTGCCCAGGATCAACTGCAAAATACCAAATCAAAAAGGTAACAAATGCAATCCCTACAACAATGGGAACAAAAACTCCTGAAATTTGATCTGCTACCCGTTGAATGGGAGCCTTAGATCCTTGTGCCTCTTCTACCACTTGAATAATCTGTGCAAGTGCTGTTTCTTTTCCTACTTTTGTTGCTTCTATAAGGAGTCGGCCATTTTTATTCATGGTTGCCCCAATCACTGAATTGCCTATCTGCTTCTCAACCGGTAAACTCTCTCCTGTCAGCATGGACTCATCGACAGCGGATGTTCCTTCTATCACCTCACCATCTACAGGAATCTTTTCACCTGGTCTGACTATCAAAACATCACCAGCCACTACTTCTTCAATCGGAACTGCTACTTCTTGTCCTTCTCGAATCAACAGAGCTGTTTTGGCTTGTAATCCCATTAACTTTTTTATTGCTTCCGATGAGTGTCCCTTAGCCCGTGCTTCAAATAATTTCCCAAGGATAATAAGTGTTATCAAAACAGAGCTTGTTTCAAAATATAAATTGACTTGATGTTGACCTCCATGACTACCAATGCTCGTAAAACTCAAATACAAACTATAAAAGTAAGCTGCAGATGTACCAAGAGCAACTAACACATCCATATTTGCACTTTTATTTCGTAGTGCTTTGTATGCCCCTATATAAAATGGACCGCCGATCCAAAATTGGACTGGAGTTGCTAACGCAAGCTGGAACCAGGGATTCATAAAGATTTCCGGAACCCAGATAAACGTTGTAAAAGAAAAGTGACTGACCATTGCCCAAACAAGTGGCAAAGATAACAAGGCGGAAATATAAAACTTTCGCTGTTGTTTTCTGATTACTTTTTGTCGATGATCCACATCACCAGAAGCTGCTTCCTTTGTTTGCGCACCATAACCCAGCTTTTCTACTTTTTGAATCATATCTTTTGTCGTAACTCTACCTGGAGAATACTCTATTCGCGCTGTTTCTAAGGCAAAGTTTACCGTTGCTTTTGAAACACCAGGTAGTTTATTTAAACCTTTTTCAATTCGATTCGCGCAAGCTGCACAAGTCATACCCATCAGTTTTAATTCTGCTATTTCTTTCACGGTACCGTATCCGAGGGAGGAAACTTTTGCTTCTAGTTCTCCTGCATTAGTTAGTTTCTCATCATAGGAAACAGTAGCTGTTTCTAACGCAAAATTAACATTGGCATCTGACACACCTTGAATTTTCTTCAAACCTTTTTCAATTCGATTTGCACAGGCTGCACAAGTCATACCTGTGATTTTCATCTTTTGCTGTGTGATCATGGGTGGAACTCCTTCCTTTTCATACCCTATGGGGGTATATTAGAGGTTAAAATTTTTTATCTCTAATGAATTATTCTTTTTGAAGTCCTCATTTTTATCTCAACTGCTCTAATTTTATTCCCTAGGTTATACCGTCATGTTTTTCTAGTTTGATTATAAGCTTCTCAAGAATCATAGCACAATGTAAGTAAATCCATTTGTTAACTTTTTATATCATTGTTACCTCCGTTGTTGGATGTTATAAACCTGATAGACAATGATTTGTGGTTGTTGCTCTTTCTAATAAAAAACATACCATACCCCCCAACCCTATGTAAAGCCCTTTTTTATTTTTTTAAAACAAAAGCTTTACCAATAAACATGTTACCGGAATCCTATCTTTTTTTGAAAATCAGGAGTCGAGAAAAGAATGTTAATCCCTTATATGAGATATCCACACTCTTGATTTTTATCTAATTAGAAATAAAACGAGGAGGATTAAAACCTTCATCTGCACGTTGTAGGAATATTGACTTTGGTGGGCAAAAAAGTAAACTTCCTATATTTGAAATATTTATAAGTAAATACACAACATTCTTAATATAAATTACTTGTTTTAAAGACTACAAAGAATCTGTTACAGTTAAAAAATGATGAGTATGCGTAACAATTTCCACAAGGGAGAAAAAAGTGATTTTGGTAAAATCCATCCAAGACTTGAGAACCACATGGTTTTTCAAGTCTTTTTGTAAACATCAAATAAGAAATAGGAAGGGTAGCAATGAATAAAAATAACCTAATATGTGATGTAGAAACTGGAATTTGCGGGACTTCAACCGATAATGAAATGGAAATCATCGATTTTCATAAACCAAAAGAACAGATCAAACTTTACTACTTTACAGATCCGATCTGCTCTCACTGCTGGGCACTTGAACCAGTCCTTCGTAAGTTTGTTGAACAATATGGTCATTATTTTACCTTTCACACCATTATGGGGGGGTTATTAGAAAGTTGGAATGGATTTGCAGATGTGAAAAATGGAATTAGCAGTCCTTCTGATGTAGCAAGTCACTGGAAAGAAGTAGGAGAACACTCTCGCATGCCTATTGACGGTTCCCTATGGCTTACCAATCCTATTCCATCTTCTTACCCACCATCTCGCGTGTTTAAAATTATGAAACAAAAGGACGAGAATTTAGCCAATGTTTTTTTACGTCGAGCGAGGGAAGCAGTTTTTGTATTTAATAAAAATATTGGAGAAGAAAAGGAGCTCATTCATCTTATAAATCTAATGGGTCTTGATGGGGAAACAATCGTGAAAGAAGCAGAACTACCAACAGGTCAACAACTTTTAAATCAAGATTTCGAATTTGCAAAAAGTTTCGGTGTGCGTGGATTTCCTACTATCATTATGGTCAATGAACAGAATAAAGGTGTGAAAATTGTTGGTACTCGTACCCTAAAAGACTATGTGAACGGACTAAAAAAAGTGCTCCCAATGGATATAGGTATAGAAATAAAACCACAACAACCTTTATTTGAAATTCTCAAAAAAGAAATACGTTTATTTTCTAAAGAAGTTGAAGTACTGTATGACCTCGATAAAAAGCAGATCTTCTCATTCCTAGAACAAGAACTCGATTCCAATTATTATGATATGAAAGAAATTCTAGGTGAAATTTACATCGAAAAGAAACAACCAAGACTTTTATAGAGCATGTTTTTAGAGTGCAGAGTTGGCGCCCATCTTGTGGATAAAAAAAATAAAAGCAGCGGAGTTATCATATAGCCCCACTGCTTTAAAACTCAAAGATATAGACATCATCACTCAACTTGATAAACTTTCTTCAACGTATCATCAGATGGTAGAAAGAAACCAAGAACTCCTAAAATCGGTAAAAAGCCAACAATCGTTATCGTTTTAGAAATGCCAATAGCATCTGCCAAATTTCCAAATAAAATAGAACCAATTGCCCCTAATCCAAAGATAAAACCAACTGTCAAACCTGACATTGTTCCGATCTTACTTGGAACTAACTCTTGTGCATAGACAACAGAAACGGAAAAACTCGTCATCATAATAAATCCGATTAATAATAAAAGAACAAAACTAACGATTGATCCTACAAAAGGAAGAACCAGTGTTAATGGCGCACTCCCTAACAGAGAATATAAGATTACATTTTTCTTTCCAAATCGATCTCCCAACGGACCACCAAAGAAAGTTCCTACTGCTCCGCTGATAAGAAAAGCAAATAAGTATGCTTGTGAGCTCTTTATCGTGAAATGGTAATTTTCGATCAGATAAAAACTATAGTAATTCGTCATACAAACAATATACAAGGAACGAGCTAATAAAATAAACATCGTTAAAATCAATGCAATCCAAATCGTTTTGGTAAGTTTGACTGATTTTGATACTACCTTTTTCTTTGTTAATACTCGTACTTGCAATTCATTGGTATACCATTTTGCAATATAAGCTAATAAAACGACTGCAATTGCAGCTGCGATCGTAAACCAAATAGCACCAAACTGACCAAAAGGTACAAGAATAAGTGCTGTAATAAGGGGAGCTAATGCTTGACCTGAATTACCACCTACTTGATAAATCGATTGTGCTAAACCCTTTTTAGAGCCTGCAGCTAAATGAGCCACCCGAGAACCTTCTGGATGAAAAACAGCTGAGCCAATCCCTACCAAAGCTACACTAATAATAATCCAACTATAGTTGGGAATAAGTGCTAGTAACAACATCCCGATTAAAGAACACGCCAATCCTATAGGCAGCGCATATGGCATTGGCTTCTTATCAGAAAACCAACCTATCACAGGTTGAAACAAAGATGATACAATGTTTAATACGGCTGCAATTACACCTAATTGAGTAAAGCTTAATCCCATTTCCTTTTCCAAAATCGGAAACATAGCAGGAACAACCGCTTGAAGGGTATCATTTAAAAGATGGCAGATACTAATAATAAACAATATTTTGTAAGTCGTAAGAGCCGCCATTTGATTTGGATTTTCTTGCGTAATCGTTGAAGCTGGAGAAGCCATATCTTTACTTCCTTTCTTTATTTCACATCCACATTTGTAGAATAACATTCATCGGTTAAATATTGAAGGTCTGAAACGGTTATGAAATGTTTTATTCTATTATCATTGGACGATACTAAAAAGAAGATATTCCCATCTAATACATGATAATTTTTACAATTCAATTCTTTCCTGAGTTGATGAATCAAGTATAATAGAAAAAAGTGTCTTATTTTGTTAATGAAAGAGATAGAGAGCAAATACTGATACAAAGGGTGACCACAACAGAATGAACCAATCTAGTACAAGCGCTTTACATAAGGAAGCATTTGTTATTTTAGAAAAAACAAGTAGAACTTTTTTTATCCCTATCAGCTATTTAACCGATGGCTTAAAAGAAGCTGTAGCTGCTGCTTATTTATGCATGAGAGCTATCGATGAAATCGAAGACGATCCAAAGCTTCCCACAGATGTTAAACATAAATTACTGACAGAAATCAGTGGATTATTAAAAAAACCAACATTTGATGAAACGAGATTAAAAAATTTATATGAACCTTATCAAGCCCAACTACCCGAAGTTACCCTTCGTTTAGCCGATTGGTTAAAACTATGTCCTCCAGCTCTTACAGACCGGGTAGCAGAAGCAACCTCTATCATGGCACAAGGAATGGCAAAGTGGGTAAACAAAGATTGGCAGGTCCGCTCCGAAGAGGATCTGGACGAGTATACATACTATGTTGCTGGGCTGGTAGGTGTCATGCTATCGGATATTTGGGAATGGCATGATAATACTCAAACAGATAGAGATCTAGCTATTGCATTTGGTAGAGGTTTGCAATCAGTGAATATCTTACGCAATCGATCGGAAGATAAAGAACGTGGTGTGAGTTTCTTCCCTGATGGTTGGGGTGAAGATGAGATGTTCTCCTATGCAAGGCGCAACCTAGCATTAGGCGATGCTTACATTAAAAGTTTAAAATCTGGTTCTATTCTTCATTTCTGCCAGATCCCACTTGCCCTAGCCCATGGCACTTTGGATGGCCTGTCACAAGGAAGAGAAAAAATCAGTAGAACAGAAGTTAAGGATATAGTAAGCAAAGTAGTTGGTGAATAGACAATAGAAAGGATAAATGAGTTACTCTTATGTGGGGTAACTCATTTTTATGACATTGATTTTCTAATTCCTATGTTCATTACTCTACTATCTCTAGTCTTTTACAAAATTGTGCTTGCTGGTATATTTTGAAATAGCGATACTTTCCATCCTTCTTGATTTCTTGTTGTAACTACTGTCTGAAGTGCATTCAACACTGGACGTAACTTCATTTTTCCCAACTGATACCATTCCTGCTATTTCCCTTAACTTCGAAAATGGCATTAGATGATCGTATATCTTCATTCTGTTCGGAAACACAGCTTACTATCAAAACCAGTCAACTCCTCCACTAGCTCAAATACACAAACATACCAGCCGCATAGAATCAATTTCTCCGTTTTTCATCTAATACTTCTCCAATTTTACGCGTGATAAAAAAATTATCAGCTTGAACAACATACTCCTACTACGTCTTTATATCTACAAGTGTTTGTCCTGCTTTCGTCGCTTCGATGTCTTCTAGTTTTAGTATTGGTTGAAAATCAAGTTCATACAGATACATACATTGACTTCGAGATTTTTTCTCCAAAGCTTTAACAGTAGTTTCCAATATCGCGTGATTAAATTTTTAAGTGTCTGGGTGTGCATTAAACCACCAAATGTTTCATATTTATTCTCGTTGTTTCTGTCATCTTTATTTGTATTTAATTTTATATTTTGGTAAAATAACTCCGTTTTTATATTGTTTCAGTTCGATCAATTCTAAATAAATTTTCTTTATACTAGATCCAAAAAGTGGAATACCTTCTCCAATCATTACTGGATTAACTTTTAACATAAGGGTGTCAATCAACTCATGATCAAGAAGTGAACCAGCAAGTTGACCACCACCACTAAGCCAAATTTTCTGATTTGTTGTCTGCTTTAAATGCTTGATAAATTCAATTGCATTGTCTTTCACCAATTCTACTTCTTTATTGGATTCAAATTTGATTGTTTTCGAGAATACATAATGTTTTATTCCATCGTAACCTGGCTCACCTGGTTTTTTTCCAAATTGAAATCCATACTCGTACGTTTTTCCACCCATTAAAACCGCATCATATCGTTGAATAGCAGAAATAAAATCTGGAACATGCTCATCATCATAAATAAAAATAGTGTCATCTGCTACCCATTTAGATCTGCAATGTACCCATCCGCTGTTGTTGCTACATGATAAATCAACTCACAAGTCATATCGAAATTTACCTCCATTGGGATATAATGGTATAAACTTTTCTAAAAAGGTTACATTCATTTTTTAAGAACATTACAAAACCCCTCAACCATTTTTCGGTTAGGAGTTAGGTGTCGCCACAAAAAGACACAATAACTACTCAAATTTTAAAGAGTCCATATTTATCCATTCATATAATAAAAAGCCTATAATTCTATCCAAATGAGATAGATCATAAATATTTCTTTTAAAAATAGAATTAGTGGCACATTGGCTTTTCATCATCCTTTTCGTTTCATCATCTTTCATGCTAAAGTGAAAATCCATCTAAGTCAATGTAAATTAAATTTAATCTTTTTTTAAATAAATCAAAAAAAGAATATAAAATAGTGCTAATTTTTAGTTATTATAACTTTGTAAATATATTTGCAATTATCTCGACTGAAATAATTACCTCTATTTTCACACTTATACCATGTTATTATAATATTCATAACTAAATTTATATTTAGAAAGGAAATAGAAAATGAAAAAACATTGGTGGTCTTATCTGATATGGGCTTTTATTTCCGTTCTTGGCGCTTCAGGGTTTGCGATACTCGCTTTAAAACGTGGGGAAACAGTTAATTCTTTTTGGATGCTCATTGCTGCTGTTTGTACTTACGCCGTTGCGTATCGTTTTTATAGTCGATTTATGGCAAAAAAAGTATTTGAATTGGATGATCAGCGGAAAACACCTGCTGAAATTCATAACGATGGGAAAGATTTTGTTCCAACAAATAAATGGGTACTATTTGGTCATCACTTCGCAGCGATTGCTGGTGCCGGCCCTTTAGTTGGACCCATTTTAGCTGCGCAGATGGGATTTTTACCAGGAACAATTTGGGTCATTGTAGGCGTCGTACTTGGGGGAGCAGTACAAGATTTTATTATTTTATTTGGCTCTATGCGTAGAAATGGAAAATCGCTCGGAGAAATCGCTCGACAAGAAATCGGTCCTGTCTCAGGTTTTACATCTTTAATTGCAATCTTAGGAATTATGACTATTCTGCTTGCCGTATTAGGATTGGTCGTTGTGAAAGCGCTTGCCGACAGTCCCTGGGGTCTTTTTACGATTGCAATGACCATTCCCATCGCACTTCTTATGGGAATTTATATCCGCTATATAAGACCCGGAAAAGTATTGGAAGCTTCACTCCTTGGAATCTTTTTATTGCTACTTGCTCTGATGGGTGGACAATATGTTGCAAATAATCCTACACTCGCTCCTATGTTTACTTTAGACGGGACGACTATTGCTTGGATGATGATTATTTATGGATTTGTTGCTTCCGTCATACCCGTATGGCTACTTCTTGCACCACGGGATTATTTGAGCACTTTTCTTAAAGTTGGGACGATTTTTGGATTGGCACTTGGCATCTTACTCGTAATGCCAGATCTACAAATGCCTGCGTTGACGAAATTTATTGATGGAACAGGTCCTGTATTTTCTGGAAACTTGTTTCCGTTCGTCTTTATTACCATTGCTTGTGGCTCTATTTCCGGTTTTCATGCACTCGTCTCCTCTGGGACTACTCCCAAAATGATCACACGTGAATCACAAGCACGATTGATCGGATATGGTGGAATGATTACCGAATCTTTCGTGGCCATTATGGCATTAATCTCCGCTTGTATCCTAACACCTGGAGTCTACTTTGCTATTAACAGTCCTGCAGCAGTGATTGGTACAGATGTAACAAGTGCAGCTCATGTAGTCACACAATTTGGATTTACGATTACTCCAAATGATCTCACACACTTAGCAGATCAGATCGGCGAAAACTCCGTTATTTCCCGCACAGGTGGAGCACCTACACTCGCCATTGGCATGGCAACTATTTTCTCCTCTATCATGGGCGGAGATGCATGGATGGCTTTCTGGTATCATTTCGCTATATTATTTGAAGCAGTATTTATTTTAACAACTATTGACGCTGGAACAAGGGTTGGTCGGTTTGTTTTGCAGGATTTACTGGGTCGATTTTCTCCAAAACTAGGAAAAACAGACTGGTATCCTGCGAATATCTTGACTAGCGCAATTATAGTTGCTCTTTGGGGATATTTCCTCTATCAAGGAGTAGTCGATCCTCTTGGAGGTATTAATACCTTGTGGCCTTTGTTTGGGATTGCCAATCAGATGTTGGCAGTGATTGCTTTGACAGTAGGTACAACCATTCTCATCAAAATGGGGAAAGCGATTTATTCTTGGATAACGATCGTACCATTGGTTTGGCTGACAAGTGTTACCATGACAGCTGGTTGGCAAAAATTATTTGATGCAAACCCAGCAATTGGTTTTTTAGCAGCAGCTGACAAATACCAAAGTGCGATTGCTAGTGGAAAACTCTTAGGCGTTGCGAAAAACATGGATCAAATGAATCAGATTGTATTCAACAATTTAGTAGACGCTGTATTAACTGGTGTTTTCATCGTACTTGTTTTGATTATTCTGATCGACTCGATCCGAATTTGGTATAAACTTATAGTAAAACAAGAAAAAATCCCACTTTATGAATCGAAATATGTTAAAAATGAACCCCACTCTGATGGAGGGATACAAGTATGAATGTATTAGCTTGGTTCAAGCCATTTCGTATCATTGCTGATTACTTAAATGACATGGCTGGCGTACCTAATTATAAGCGTTATATCAACCATTTTCGAAAATATCATCCAAATGAGATTCCGCTTTCGGAAAAAGAATTTCACAAACAGGCAACAGATGAAAAATATGGAGGAGGAAGTATTCGTCGGTGTTGTTAATAAATAAAAAAGAAATGTTCTATATGAACGTTTCTTTTTTTGAGTAATATAAATTATTTCAAAAAAACTGCCTTTTGTGTATCATTATTCTCTTTTTCAGCCCATACTTCGCTTATAATGATCAATACAAAGAGTTGGCAACGCTAGCTACAGATGAGAGAGTTTGAGGGGAATTATTATGCAGCATCAGATCGCACATATACTTGATACTTATCATGAATATGCAATTATATTGAGTATCTTAATAAGTATATTTATAAGTATTATTGGCTTCATCCCTAGTGTTTTCCTCACGGCACTCAACATAAAACTTTTTGGACTTGTTGGAGGTTTCATCGTATCTCTTGTAGGAGAAGCATTGGGTGCTCTTGTTTCTTTTTGGTTATATCGACTAGGATTTCAATACTTTGTACAAAACAAAACTTCTGATTCTCCTAAAGTACAGCAATTATTATCGGTACAAGGAAAAAAAGCGTTTTACCTTATCCTCTCTCTTCGTCTTGTTCCTTTTATTCCATCTAGTCTTGTAACACTGTTTGCAGCACTAGGGAAAATTTCATGGATTTCCTTTGCATTAGCTAGTACAATCGGAAAAATCCCCGCATTATTTTTGGAAATTTACTCTGTAAATGAAGTCTTAAACGGATCACTCATTGGAAAAATAATACTCACCCTACTATCATTAGGGATTTTTATTTACATCTGGAAAATGAAAAAAACAAAATAAATTAATAAAAACCAGACCATAACAAAAAATTTTTCATCTCGCGACTGAGAATGATATTTTAAAATCAAGAGCTTGAGTCAGATCATCTATTAAATCTTCTACGTTTTCCAATCCTACCGAAAAGCGTAATAAACCATCTGTTATCCCATGTTTTAGTCTTACTTCTATCGGCATCGCAGCATGTGACATCATTGCGGGATAGGATAGAATGCTCTCAACAGAACCCAAACTGACTGCTACTATAGGAAGACGGATTTTTTGGAGTAGCTGCTTTGCTTTTGCTTCACTACCCACATCGAAAGAAAAGACAGCACCATGCCCACTCGACTGCTTGGTTTGTATGTGATGACCATCATGATCACTTAATCCTGTATAGTACACTTTTGCTACTTCTGTGTGGTCTTGCAGCCACCTTGCCAATATTCCTGCATTTTTAGTAGAGACATCTAACCTTGCTTGAAGTGTTTTTATGCCTCGAAGAATCAGCCATGAATCTTGAACGCCTAAAACTGCACCAAACGAATTTTGAAGCATTTTTACTTTATTAGCTAGTTCTTCATCTTTCACCGCAACAAGACCTGCAATTACATCACTATGCCCACCTAAAAATTTGGTAGCACTATGCACCACGATATCGAAGCCGAATGAGAGCGGCTGTTGATAATACGGAGTTAAAAATGTATTGTCTACAATGGATAAAAGTTGATTTTCGCTCGCAATTTTCGCCACTTGTCGTAAGTCTGTTACTTTAAGAGTGGGATTGGATGGAGTTTCGACATATATCCCTTTGGTATTTGGTCTAAGTGCTTCTGTTATTGCCTTTGTGTCTGTTGTATCCACAAATGTACTATCAATGCCAAATCGACTCAATACTTGAGTTAGTATGCGATACGTTCCCCCATATACATCTTGAGATACAATAAGATGATCTCCTTTGGACAACAACAGAAGAACGGTAGAAATAGCTGCCATACCAGAGGCAAAAGCAAAACCTCGACAACCGCCCTCTAGCTTGGCTATGGTGTCTTCTAAAGCTTGCCGTGTGGGGTTACCACTGCGTGTATAATCAAACAATCCGGGATTATCCAGGTCAAACTGATGAAAAGTAGATGCTTGATAAATCGGGATACTTGAAGCCCCGGTTTGTAGATCCAATTCATTTCCATTATGCAGTAACAATGTCTCCATTTTCATCCCAAACCACTCCCTTAAAGTTATACTAGGCATTTATCCGAGGGTATTCACATTTGTCTGCCTCATTTTTTTACACCAAAAAGCCCCTTCTCCCAAGAGAAGAGGCCGGTTTTATCCATAGCTTCCTCTCTTATCTATCAGGAAAACATTCCTGCAGGAATTGGCACCATATTGATCGATTGGATCAATTGGTTGCCGGGTTTCATCGGGCCAGTCCCTCCACCACTCTCGATAAGAGAAATATCATTTTTATTTGGTTAACAATTTGCACTAGTTATTATAAGGGTATCTTACCTGATAGTAGAAGTCAATGAAATATAGAATCGTTCAAACAAAAGTATATGAATAAGATGTCCAGTGAGGATAGAAACCGGTTTCGTACATGGAAGGAATATTTGAGAATTAATCATACAATCAAAATTGATGTATAAGGTTAGGATCTTCTTTTAGGTTATTTTTTCACTCCATCTATTTATTTTTGATTTATTTATGTGACTCATTCTGGTTAGATGCGCACATTATTCATGATAAGGTTACTGTCAGTCCACAGGGTAATTTCCATTTATTAGGAAAATTATAATCCATTGTTCAGCTGCTGTTTTCTTCTCATATATAATCACCGTTCTATCATTTCTATCATTTGAAAGCCCGTTTCCGTATGAATTGCCAAATGAGCTAAATTTAAATATCTAAAATTTCATTCATAATTTGGTTTAGTGTGATCCAGCCATTCATTTTTTCTTGTAAATCTTCATCGTTTTTTGCATCAATAAATTATTACCTGTTTTATATTTGCCTCTCCCAGAAAAGTCAGTTAATATTCTAGTTCGTTAGATAAACCCATTTATATGATTACATTCACTTCAGTCCTTAGTTGCTGATTTTAGGATCTGTTTTTGTCTTCCACTTCTCGATAAATAGCTCTAATAAAAGAAAACCCATTTTTTCTAAATCGTTCTGTGTATACTCTTCTGAAATCTCTAAAATATCGTTTATCATGACTTGTCGAGCTTGATCATACTTATTCAACTGCTCATCTCTCCTAAGTCGTCAGATAGATTCCACTTATATGTTTCCCTTGCACGCCGTTTGCTGGTTCGAGAACAAATGCGAAGAAATAATAAAGGCCCCTTGTATTTACATTTTTAAAAAAATAACTACCCTAGCACCAGTAAAGTCCATTAAATGACTATTTTGTACTATTATTAATGTTTTGTTATTATTTAACATACAACATGGATCACAACACATTCCCAATATCATAGCAGCCATCATCCAACTGTCTTCACTACTTAACTTTGTTGGTACTCCAAAGCGAAGATAGCAGCGAAACAACCCCAAAAAACTACCACAGTTGGGCTACCCGCTTGCAAATAGCCTTCTGATAGCAATTGAGATCCACTGGTAGCAATGATTCGACTCTACTCTGAATAAAATAGTCAGATGGATATGGTAACAACTTCAAATAAATTATATCATGAAGTGAAAAAATGTTCTTTTTTTCAATTTTCTGTAGTATAATTAATAGTTAGGAATAAATGATTCCCCCCAATTCAACTGAATATTTCTCTTATCAAGAGTGGTGGAGGGACTGGCCCGATGAAACCCGGCAACCAATTGATCCAATCGATCAATATGGTGCCAATTCCTGCGGAATATGTATTCTGCGAGATGAGAGTCGACGATATAATCGATCACCTTTCATCTCGTTGAGATGAAAGGTTTTTTATGACTAATAAAGGATGGTTGCCATGAACAGAAAATCAATCGAACAGAGGCTCAAAGAAAAAATATTAATTATTGATGGTGCGATGGGTACTATGCTTCAACGTGCGCAACTAACTGCAGAAGATTTTGGAGGGGAAGAGTACGAGGGCTGCAATGAACTACTAAATGTAACTCGACCGGATGTTATCCTTCAAATCCATGAAGCTTATTTAGATGCTGGTGCTGATATCATTGAAACGAATACATTTGGTGCCACTTCGGTTGTTTTGGCAGAATATGATGTCCAACAACGGACTACAGCAATCAACCGAGCGGCAGCGCGTATCGCATGTACAGCACGTGATCATTTTAGTACAGTAGATCACCCTCGTTATGTAGCTGGTTCACTTGGTCCTACTACGAAGACATTGACAGTAACTGGAGGTATTACATTTTCAGAGCTATCTGTCTCTTACTACGAACAAGTAAAAGCCCTTTTGATGGAGGATATCGATCTGCTTTTACTTGAGACCTCTCAAGACACCCTAAATGTAAAAGCTGCTTGTATCGGGATAGAGCGAGCTTTTAAAGAAAGTAACAAACGAATCCCCTTGATCATCTCAGGTACGATTGAACCAATGGGAACGATGCTTGCTGGACAAAATATTGAGGCATTTTATTTATCTATCGAACATCTTAAGCCTCTTGCTGTTGGGTTAAACTGTGCGACAGGTCCTGAGTTTATGAAAGACCACATCCGTACCCTTTCTGGATTGGCTACTTGTGCAGTTTCTTGTTATCCAAATGCAGGTCTTCCTGATGAAGATGGAAACTATCTCGAAATTCCCCCATCTTTGGCGAAAAAACTGAGTGAATTCGCAGAGGCGGGATGGCTCAACTTAGTTGGTGGTTGTTGTGGAACAACACCTGAACACATTCAGGCTATCGCGCAAGCAATTGATCCTTATCAACCTCGTCATCTGGCTCATCCCCACCTCCCTGCAGTTTCTGGTATTGAATCTGTCTTTGTCGAAGATGATAATCGCCCTTTACTCGTTGGAGAACGTACCAATGTAATTGGTTCCCGTCTCTTTAAATCTTGGATAGCGGAAGAAAAATACGAAGATGCTTCAGAAGTAGCACGAAAACAAGTAAAAGGCGGGGCACAAATCATCGATATCTGCTTAGCTGATCCTGATCGTGATGAACTTAAAGATATGGAAAGATTTCTGCAATTTGTAACCAAAAAAGTGAAAGTACCGCTCATGATTGACTCTACAGATCCAAAAGTAATTGAAATGGCGCTTACTTATTCACAAGGTAAAGCAATTATCAACTCTATTAACTTAGAAGATGGTGAAGAACGCTTTGCAGAGGTGATACCACTTTTACATCGCTTTGGAGCCTCTGTTGTAGTAGGAACAATTGATGAAGAAGGCATGGCAGTAACCCGTGAACGCAAGTTAGCAGTTGCTAAACGTTCCTTTGATTTGTTGACAAAGAAATATGGAGTAAATCCGAACGATATTATTTTTGATCCATTGGTATTTCCAGTCGGTACTGGTGATGAGCAATATATTGGCTCTGCACTGGAAACGGTAGAGGGGATACGACTCATCAAACAATACTTGCCTACTTGTACCACGATACTAGGCGTTTCAAATGTATCCTTTGGATTACCAAATGCAGGTCGAGAAGTACTCAATGCTGTTTATCTTTATGAATGTACAAAAGCTGGACTTGATTATGCGATAGTCAACTCAGAACGATTGGAACGGTATGCTTCTATACCTGTTGAAGAAAAACAATTGGCAAGAAAATTACTCTTTGATACCAATGACACCAATTATGATGAAGTACTGGCTGCTTTTACGGACTATTATCGAGAGAAAAAAGTAGAGAAAAAACCATCTACACAAACGTTATCACTCGAAGAACGGTTAGCAAACTACGTTGTAGAAGGTACCAAAGATGGATTAATCTCTGATCTGGATCTTGCTCTTAAAACCTCTTCCCCACTGGAAATTATCAATGGGCCTCTGATGGCTGGAATGGATGAGGTTGGCCGATTATTTAACGATAATCAATTAATTGTTGCAGAAGTCCTTCAAAGTGCAGAAGTGATGAAAGCCTCTGTAGCTCATTTAGAACCTTATATGGATAAAGCAGATACTACGTCCAAAGGAAAAATTATACTAGCCACGGTAAAGGGAGATGTCCATGACATTGGTAAAAATCTAGTAGAAATCATCTTGTCGAACAATGGATATAACATTGTAAATCTTGGGATAAAAGTTACTCCTGAACAGTTAATTGCTTCTTGTCGCGAAGAAAAACCGGATGCAATTGGCTTATCTGGTTTACTTGTTAAATCTGCACAACAAATGGTGATCACTGCACAAGATCTACAAGCTGTTGGAATCGATGTTCCTCTATTAGTCGGTGGTGCCGCTCTTTCGAGGAAATTTACCGATAATCGGATTGCTCCTGCTTATGCTGGTCCTGTTCTATATGCAAAAGATGCCATGCATGGATTAGACATAGCTAATCAGTTAAGCTCTCCAAGTAGACGGGAAATTTTCATCAAAAAATTTCATCAAAAGAAAGCAAAGACAGTCTCTGAACAAGAAACGGGAAATATACCAATCAACCTTTCTCGTACTCCTGTTACCCGTTCGCCAATTGACCGAAATGTACAACTATATCCTGCTCCTGACTTTGCTCGTCATATTTTACGAGATTACCCGCTCACACACCTGCAAGCTTATATCAACGAGCAAATGCTATTAGGTAAACATCTAGGAATAAAAGGAAACGTAGAAAACTTATTAGCAAATGAAGATCCAAAAACAATCGAACTAAAAAAACAACTAAGTCATCTATGGAATGAAGCAGTTACAAAAAATTATTTATCACCACAAGGAATATATCAATTTTACCCGGCACAATCTGACGGAAACACTGTAATGATTTACGATCCGAGCGACCATTCCAAGATAATAGAGCGATTCCATTTCCCTAGACAACAAGTAGAACCACACTTATGCTTGGCCGATTTTCTCCGTCCGGCCAGTTCAGGAGAAATGGATTCTGTTGGCTTTTTTGCGGTAACTGCTGGTACAGGTGTACGTCAACTTGCTGAAAAGTGGAAAAATACTGGCTCCTACCTGCACTCCCACATGATACAGGCTCTCGCTCTTGAGTTAGCAGAGGGATTTGCAGAACGTATCCACCAAGTCATGCGCAGCGCTTGGGGTTTCCCTGATCCGATAGAAATGACTATGAAAGAGCGTTTTGGAGCACGTTATCAAGGAATTCGGGTCTCTTTTGGCTATCCTGCTTGTCCAGATCTAGAAGACCAAAGAAAACTATTCAACCTCCTAAGGCCAGAAGATATCGGGATAGACCTAACAGAAGGATTTATGATGGAACCAGAAGCGTCTGTCTCAGCGATGGTGTTCGCTCATCCACAAGCTCGTTATTTTAATGCTCTTTAGGAGGATTTAAAAATGAAAGTTCCTATTCGTGATTATATAAAAAACCATGTTTTACTCGGTGATGGTGCAATGGCAACATACTTATTTCAACAAGGTGTGCCTGTGCGTACATGCCAAGAAGAATTAAATCTTAATGAACCAACTCTTATCGAAAGTGTCCATCGTGAATATGTAAAAGCAGGGTCCAAAATGATTGAAACCAACACTTATGGAGCCAATCGAGAGCGTTTAACTCGATACGGTTTGGAAAACAAAGTAGCAAAAATTAATCGAGAAGCAGTAACCATAGCAAAAACAGCATCTCAAGATGATGCCTATGTCTTCGGATCTATCGGTTCTATCCTTGCTGGACGTGTGATGGAATACGATCCAGAAGAATATATGGATTTATTTGAAGAACAAGCAACAGCACTCTTATATGGCGGTGTGGATGGCATACTACTCGAAACATTTTTAGATCTGCATGAACTAAAAATTGCAGTTCAAGCCGTTCGTAATCTGACTGATATCCCACTATTCGCTCAATTCTCACTGTTAGAAGTCGGCCGAACCAGAGATGCCTATTCACTATCAGAAGCATTTAAAGAACTAGAAGGAAAAGTGGATGGAGTCGGCCTCAACTGTCGTCTTGGACCAGTTGAAACATTGCGAAGCTTAGAAAAATGTATTGTTCCAAATTCTTTACTACTCTCGGCTTTCCCCAATGCAGGGCGACTCGGAATCACCGATGGTGAAGTAAAACATAAATCCCGCCCATCCTATTTTGCAGAAACCGCAGAGCTCATATTGGAACAGGGAGTTTCCATGATAGGAGGATGCTGTGGAACAGCACCTGCACATATCGCTCAAATACGGGAAATTGTAAAAAAATACAAACCAAATAAGCGGAAAAATCCAGCTATTGATGAGCTAGCTAGTAATAGAAATAGAAAACTTTCCATTCACGAGCAGAAAAAAGATTCCATCCTGACAAAAGTACAACACCAACGAACGATCATCTGTGAGTTCGACACACCAAAAGATTTGGATACCAGTGAGTTCCTCCTCGGTTCACGTAAATTGCATGAAGCAGGAGTTGATTCGATCACCATGGCTGATAATGCACTAGCAACGACCAGAATGAGCAATCTTGCATTAGGAGCTATTTTGAAATCGCAACTTGGATTAAATCCGCTTTTACATGTAGCTTGCCGTGATCGCAATCTTATCGGACAGCAATCTCATCTTATGGGGTTACATGCCCTTGGGATTGATCAAATATTAGTAATCACAGGTGATCCATCACGGATAGGTGATCTACCTGGAGCTAGCTCTATTTATGATGTTACCTCATTTGAATTAATTCGCATGGTCAAACAGCTAAATCAAGGCATCTCCTTTTCAGGAAAACGATTGAACCAATCAGCAAATTTTGTAGTAGGTACAGCACTCAATCCCCATGTTCGGAAGATCGAAAAAGCAGTAGAACGATTGGAGAAAAAAATAGAAGCTGGTGCAGATTTTGTAATGACACAACCTCTTTATGACCATAAGAGCATCCATCGTTTATACGAAGCTACTCGACATATCGAGATACCTATCTTTGTTGGTATCATGCCGATCACTAGCTATCGAAATGCACTCTTTTTGCATAACGAAATTCCTGGGATTAAAATTACAGATGATGTTTTAACTCTCATGTCAAATACATCAAATCCGCAAGTAGCAAGGAAATTAGGTATAGATATTACAAAAGATTTATTAGATTGTGCAATGGAAAAATTTAATGGAATCTACTTGATCACGCCCTTCACATTCTGGCAAATGAGCGTAGAACTCACGCATTATATCCGACAGAAAGATCAAAGATTGGAAAAAGCTCTACTTTAAAGTATTGGTTCTATATAAAAACCCATCATTTTTAATAGATGGGTTTTCTCTAGTTGACTAGTTTCTAACTCATATCTTTACGCCTTGGTGTAAATTTTAGTACTTCATTTATTTGTGCAGTATCAAAGTAAAAAGGAGTAGCTTCTACAATTAAACCATTCTGTAATCTCAGATATTCTGAAAATGGCTGTGTGATGATCTGGCCGGAATCCCGCGCTACTAAGCTTAAAGTACAATTTAAAAAAAGAAATTCTTCATCGATAGTTGCTTTTACATTTTCCACCTTCATCGATTTCCAATATTTATTCATCGTACTCCAAAGTTTACCTAGTTCTGTATATCCAGACCAATCCCCGGCATAAGGTAAAAATTCAGGTTCATGCACCACAATTTCTGGATGAAAAACAGATTTCATTTCCCTATTCGTCTGTCCATCTGTTTGCATGTATTGCAATTCCGCTTGAAACATTCTTTCTATTAGATCCATTGCTTTCATTTGTACTGTGTTCAAAATAACCCCTCCCTTTTGCACAAATTCTATCACTTACAAACTAATGAAATATTGCCGTCTTATTTTGCAATAAAAAACAACTACCTTTTTATAGTAGTTGTTTTTTTATCCAATTAGTTATTGGAAGTGTTCACTTTTAAAATTCCACTTTGTTTAACAAGGCGATTCCAAGTTTCAGGACCAGGATAACCATCAGCATCCTGACCTAATTTAGTACCTCTCCAGCCTTGTGCCAATTGGAATTCTTGGACATTAAGACGATCCGCTTCTGTAAATACATTGGATGGTCCAACACGATAGTGTTTACCATATCCAGTTCTTTGCAACATCACACCTAATTGATACACATATTTGTTATTGGCGCCTTTGGTAAAATATTTTTTACCAGGATAAGATGCACTATAATTTGCAGATGAATTAGCTCCTACATTTGGATTGCCTTTCCATTTGCCATCACTCTTACCTGAATGAATCCAAACAGCCGTATTCAATGGAACAATGTTAAATAATTCTACTACATCTTTGTTCTGCATCCGGATACAGCCAGCGGAAGCATGTTTTCCTATCGAGCTTGGATTGCTCGTCCCATGAATACCATAAATGTTTCCACCATCACCATTTACTTTCAAACCATGCCACCGTACACCTAGTGGATTGTCTGGATTTGGTTTACCGTTTACGGTACCAGGAACGTTTTTCCATTGTGGATTTACCGTTTTTACTACAATTGGAAATGTCCCTTCTGGAGTCGCTGATTTTGGAATTACTTTTGATCCTGTAGGAATCTTTGCAGTGTTTGCCCCAGTAGCAACTGGATACACTTTCATTACCTTGCCATTTTTATAAAGATAGAGTTTATTTGACGTTTTGTTAATCTCTATCTTGTAAGAAACAGCCGCTGCATCCGTTTGGTAGGGGAGCGTAAACCCGATCACCATCGCCATCATTATTGCCACAGATAGAAATGAAAATACCCTTAATTTATTCATTTTTCTCTCCTCTCTATCTCTACAAATATTTCAGACATATTTAGCATAACGAAAAGTTTTATTATTGAGAAGAGGCATTCTTGTGTCATTTTTATAGATGTATATAAAATTTGTATAACAAACATAAAAAAAGAAACCCCCGAATATTCAGAGGTTCACATATTACTAATAAATATTTTTATCCTTTAAAATATTGAGTGTAATCTCTTTTGCTTTTCCACTGCTTGCATAATTGGAGGCTTCAATATTTGTTGCAAAAATATAAGTGTTCCCATTCTTTTCTACATAACCGATAAACCAACCATTGATCGGAGTACCATTGATCACAGCATTTTCCCAACCAGTTCCCGTTTTACCAGACAACATAGCACCATTTTTTTGTTCCAATACAAGAATCTCTTTCACCAAATCAATATTGTGTTTGGAAAATGGAAGCTGATAGGTTGTAAACCTTTTTAAAAACTCCACCTGTTCGAAAGGAGATATTTTCAATGAAGATTGCAACCAGAAATTTGTCAATCCGCCAGAAATATCACGGTTCCCATAAGATATAGCATTCAAATAAGTTTGTTCTCTAGCTACTCCCAATTGCTCTGCTACCCGTTGGAAATACCAAATAGTAGAATTTTGAATAGCCATGGTTAAAGTCTGGTCTTGATTCCAGCTTTCGATTGGATACTCGGTTCCATCCCATTTAAAAGTAGTATTTTGATCTTTGAGAACACCCTTTTGCAGACCAAATAAAGCATGCGGTACTTTAAACGTAGAGTTAGGAGAAACACGCTTTGTACTTTTTTCTTTGTTATAAATGGTATATTGGCTTTGTTTTGTATCATACATGACAAAAGTACCATCATAGCCTGTAAAGTAGTTCTGTAGATCCTCATATTGAACATGAGGCTTCTTATTTCGGTGTTCCGATAGTTCTTTTGCCTCCGATTGCTGAATTATGCCAATCCAATTACCAACTGCTATACTCGCAATAGCAACGGAAAAAGCTACTTTTTTTACTAGCATGTTTTTATCCTCCTTGTACGGTCCAAGTCAACTTCATTTCTACTACAAACTTTTCTTTCAAGTTGACAAGATTTATAATAGCAGAACATTAATAAATATAAGTAATAGCAAATACCTATAGGATATATAACATAAAGTTATAAACAAATATTTTTATAAGAGGTATAAATCCCATGCTCACCATGAACCAACTGAAATACTTTGTTACCACAGTACAGTTAGGAAGTATCAACAAAGCAGCAAAAGTTCTCTACATTTCTCAGCCAGCATTAACCAAACAGATAATAAAATTGGAAGAACAAATTAATTGTAAATTAATGGAGCGGACATACAGGGGAATAGAGTTAACAGAAGCTGGACGATATTTATATAACCAAGCAACCATGATCTTAGATAAACTGAAAGAAACAGAAAATCATTTACATTCATTTCAACACAAAAAAACAGTCCGTATTGGAGCATTGCCTAGTATTGCAAATTACTTTCTTCCTGATTTTTTACAGAATAAAAAGCTATCTTTTATTCCAAAGGTTCTGGTACAAGATCTTACACAGATGCTAGCTAATTCCGTGGAAGAAGGAAAAATAGATATGGCCATCGTTCAAGATTTCGATGAAACTCTATCCTTGAATGTTTTTCATCTTTTTACGGAACGATACGTTTTGGCTTTACCTAAAAATCATCGCCTATCCAATTTAGAACCAATCCACTTCCATGATTTTATTTCATATCCGATTTATATGTGGCATGATCCGAGCGATTTACGTCAGTCCCTTCGAATTCTATGTAATTATTATAAAAAAGAAGCAGTATTTATAGATGTACCATGGAATGAATCGCTACTAGCGCATATTCTGCAAAAAAAAGGCATCACGTTTATCCCTGAAATCGTTAGTAAGCATTTAAAGACAGATGAATTAGAAATAAAATCAATAAAACCAAGTTCATTCGGTCGGAAAATTCAAGTTATCTATAAAAAAGAGAAAAAGGACATCGTATCAAAAATATTCACTGAACCTAATATCTTTGATACGATGTCTGTTCAATCATATTTTCCATTTTAAACCTCAGTGACTACTTTCATTTGATTTTCTTTACAGACTCTCCCCAAATCATCTTTTGTTATATAATGAATAATATTTAAATAATGTATATAAATAAGGAGATTTTGCATGGCTGAACCTACAAATCTTACCAAACAGAATGTGATATTACTACTGGGAAGTTTCATTTTGGGTGTTATTTTTGATTATCTTTTTTTCGATAAGACCGCTGGAATCTCTTTTCCGATTTTTTGGATTCTTTTCCAAGCTTTTTTTTACATCATTTTTCGTGACAAGCTCATCTTCGAGAAGAATTTTGAATGGTTTCTTACCATACCCATCTTTCTTTTGACACTCACCTTCTTCCTATTTTCTAGTGATGTATTTATGCATCTCAACGTATTGGTCATAGGTATTCTCTTTATATTTCAATCTATATTACTAACTAAAAATAATAAAAACCCATGGTATAAGGTCTCTTTTATTGGAGAGGCATTTATCAAAACTATCGAATCACTTGCGAATCTACTAGTCCCCTTTAAACTAATTGGAAATTTGGTGAGATCAAAAAGTACAAAGTCAGCCTATGGAGTTGTCGGAAAGGTATTTATTGGAGTTCTGTTCTCTTTGCCTCTTATCGGGATCATTATTGGTTTACTAAGTTCCGCTGACAGTATTTTTAACCACTGGGTAAACGAAATTCCAAATTTTCTATGGAGAATTGATTTGGGAGATTGGCCAACTCACTTATTTTTGGTATGCATTGTATTTTTCGTAATCGTGATGTATTTTTGGGCTTTGAAACACCCATTGAAAGCAGAAACTGTAACGATCGAAATCGAGAAAAAGAAACCTATACATATTGATGGGATTATTACCCTGACTATTTTATCTCTTATCAATATCGTCTATGTCCTTTTCACTGCAATCCAAGTTTCTTATTTATTTGGCGAAGCGAAAAACTTATTACCCAAAGGAGTAACCTACGCTCAATATGCAACAGAAGGATTTCATCAACTCGTAACAGTAACGGTTCTAAATATTTTTATTGTTATTTTTGTTATCTATCTCGTGCAAAAAATCCAACCTGTCATTTATCGTATTGTACAAATATTATTAAGTGTTTTAACAGTATGCACTAGCTTCATTTTATTATCTGCGTTTCTCAAACTATCCTTATATGAAGAAGTGTATGGATACACCTATACCCGTATTTTAGTCCATGCTTTTATGGTATTACTCTCATTGCTATTTATTGTCGCACTCATCAAAACATGGAAAAATGATATTTCTCTATTGAAGTACTATGGAATTATCTTTTTAGTCTGGTATATCACATTGAATTATATAAACATCGATCGTATTATCGCCAAGCAAAATGTAGAGCGATACCATCAAAAAAAGGAAGGTGCTTTTGTTCAACCACCCAAGCAAGAATATGACCGATACGGGGAAACAAAATACATTGACTTATATTATTTAGATCAACTTTCTTATGATATCGTCCCATATTTGTTAGAATTGCGAAAAGAGCCTTCTTTACGACCAGCCATCGATAAACAATTACGACAAATAAAAGCTGGATTAACAATAGAAAAAGAAAACTGGCAATCCTTTAACCTTTCCAGATATCGTGCCATACAGCTTTTGAAAGAGCTAAATTGAAACGAAAAACCAGCCTTTAACTTTGGGCTGGTTTTTATTACCATATACGTTTTATCTGTTTATATTTCTCTATTTCCTTTAGAACATCATTTGGTTTTGCAGCTAGCATTGGGATAAGAATATTGGCAAGTAGTCTGTTTTCTTTATTTTTGACCCTTATTAGTTTCCCCATACGCTTATACTCGATTTCGCCGATTTGATTCCAAGGAATAAAAACATTCCCATTTCGTATATCGAGTGGAGTTAATCCCTTTTTTGTAATGGTTAACAATGGATTCTTTACCTTTAAGTATTTTCGATGTATACGTAAATTCATAAAAGAGATAATGCCTAAAATTGCAAAAAAGAGGATCGGTACGACGAGAATCCAACTCTTTTTGATCGGGTAATTCATTTGAATAGAAGTAAGCCACATACTCAAAATTAAAAAACCAACACCAACAAAAAAGAAGATGAATAATAAATTCACTAAAAATTTCCGCAACCTACTACTACGTTTTTGATAAATTTCCATGAGATCTATCCCCTAGAAGCTGTATTATTAGAAGTTGTCTTCCTCTGTATATTCTCTCTTATTCTATCAACTATATATGGAAAACGAAACCATATCGAAGACATGGTTTCGTTTTCTTATCAACCGTTATTTAAAAATCAAAATTATCTGGATCGGGTCCAAATCGATGGTTTCTATTTAATTGATTTAACAATGTAATGTCCTCTGGCTCCAGTTGAAAATCAAAGATATTAGTATTTTCATCAATACGACTAGGCGTGATCGATTTTGGAATTGTCACTACTTCATTTTCAATATCCCAACGAAGAATGATTTGTGCTGGAGTTCTATCATATTTTTCAGCTAGTTGCAAAATTGTTTTCTCTTCTAAAAAATGCCCTTGCATCAATGGGCTCCATGCTTCCACTTGTATATGATGCTTCCGGCAATATGCCCTTAATTCATCTTGGGTAAGGTAAGGATGAAACTCTACTTGGTTTACCATAGGAACAATTTCTGCTGTCGCAAGCAAAGTATCCAAATGGTGAGTTTGAAAATTACTAACCCCAATTGCGCGAACTTTCTTCTCTTTGTACAAAGTTTCGAGTGCTCGCCAAGTTTCGGTATACTTGCCTTCTACTGGCCAATGTATAAGATACAAATCAATATAATCAAGTTGTAGACGTCTTCTGCTTGCTTCAAACGCTGCTAGAGTAGATTCATAGCCTTGATCGCTATTCCAAACTTTTGTGGTGATAAACAGATCTTCTCGGTTAGCTTCACTTTTGATAATGCCATTACCTACCCCAGTCTCATTTTCATAGACTTTTGCAGTGTCAATACTTCGATATCCTAAACGAATGGCAGTCTCTACCGCTCGTTCTACTACTTCCCCTTCGGGAGATTTCCAAACTCCTAGCCCAAATATCGGCATTTTCACACCATTATGTAAAACAACTGTTTGATTCAATCCTGAACTCATGTAAAATCCTCCTTATGTGTTCGGCTTAATCGAATGGGTAGAGTCATTAATATCGGATATCCGATGGATAAACTCACCCTTTTCCTATTTTATCATAATCCAAAAATGGTTTCTGCAATTGGAGTAATGTCTCCTTTCTCACCATAATGCACAATTCGTAAATACTCTCCATAGACTAATGACCTGCTATCCGAAGAATTCATCCAATTATGTCTTGTAATGACACGATCCTCCCACGGAGAAGTGTCGAAGGGATAAGAAAATAGAGAGATAGTAGATGGAAGGTTTTTTTGTAGCGTCCGATATTGACGACCTGCTGCATAATTTTTACAGATAAAAGCAAGTGTCTGTATTTTAGAATAATCAATTATTTTTTTGGTGAACAGAAGATTTTCTAATGAATCAGTAGATTGATCCTCTATCATCATAGCACGATCTGGTACTCCAAGTTTTATCAAATTTTCTCTCATCACATGAGATTCTGGACGATCTTCAAATTTCCATGATGGGTGACGCGTTGCCCCTAATTTGATCCCGCCAGTCAATACTATTTGATCTACTATGTCAGACTGATACAGTTGGAAAGCCGTTTGCCAACTTCCAGGATGTGTACCACCAAAGACTAACAGTAAATCACACTTTTTATTCTTGAAGATTAACTCTTTTTCATCTAAGAAAACCATCTCTGTTAGACTTTTGACCTGTTGACTTGTTAATGGAGGCACATCTGGGAATTTTGGAATCATTTTTTACACTCCATTCTTTGAATATTCCCTCCAATCTACTTTCTTGAGCTGGGGGATTCTTGGGTAAATCTTCCTACACAGCTAGTGAACCAAGCTTATACCATAGTCCCTATGACTAGTAATTGCAATTCTTCTTGCAATATGTTAGGAGATGCATTGATATCTCGGTCATGGTATTCCTTGCAGTTCGGACACTTCCAACTTCACAAGCTCAGTACTTCTCGATTCCGATACCCAAAACAGGAACAAAGCTGGGAAGAAGGAAACTGTTTTCCTACCTGCTGGATCGTTCTCCTATACCAACTAGTCTTGTAAGTAAAGTATTGAAACAAATTCTGCCCAAGGTTAAATACTTGTTCAACTTGTAGAGGATGGATAACCCCCTTCGTTAAACGCTGAATCATCTCCACCCGTTGAAATATCAATAGCTGTGCAACTCCAAAAATCTGGACATAATCCTGCTATCGAAACAAACATAGTAAAATTTTTCTCAACAATGTAATGTTTATTGGGAGCAATATCTCTATTGGATAATATGATTGCTAAAATTTCATCTTCGTTGCTTGAAGAATTCAAAGTTTACTCTACAAGATGGTACAAAGTGATCGCGAGGTTCTAGAAGAATGAAAAAAACATTGAAAACATATTAGAACAGTTAAAAGACGAAAGAAATATATCGAAGTGGGAAGAAAAATTGATGGATCATTTTGAAAAAAACTAAGTGATACAAACATAATCATCCTAGATAGCTTTTATTCTTGACGATAACAATCATATGTTTTAAAAATAGATTGCCTGTCTCTACAAAATAACCAATCCCTATATGTTATATTATACCTGAATGCAAAAGCAGAACCTCTTTTATTCGGAATATGGATTTCCTGATAAAAACTTTGGTGGAGCTGATAAATTATGTGTGGACGTATCACCTTATACACAGAGGAAAAACAATTAGAAGATAGATTTCAAATCACACTAGAATTCCCCATTTCCAAACGATACAACATTGCTCCCACTCAATCTGTTCTTGGTATCACAAAAGAAAATGGAGAAAGGAAAGCAAATCTATTTCGTTGGGGCTTGGTTCCTTTTTGGGCCAAAAATATCAAAATAGGAACCAAAATGATTAATGCACGCGCGGAAACTTTGCAAGAAAAACCAAGTTTTAGACATCTAATCAAACGAAAACGATGCCTCATTGTTTCCAATGGTTTTTTCGAATGGAAAAAAGATGGAAATAACAAACAACCTTACTTTATTCAAGTCCATAATGGAAAACCATTTGCTTTTGCTGGTCTTTGGGACACATGGAAACAAGATGACCAAACGATCACAACATGTACCATCATCACTACTACTCCAAATGATCTGATGAGTGAATTACACCACCGAATGCCTGTCATTTTAGATCGCGAAAAAGAAGAAGTGTGGCTCGATGAAACGCTTACAGATGTGGAGTATATCAAAAGTCTTCTTACTCCTTTTGATGAAAAAACAATGAATGCCTATCCTGTATCTACTAATGTAAATAATCCCCGGAACGATCATGTAGATAACATCTCCTCTATTTCTTGATAGACAAAAAGCATTCTTAATAAAGAATGC
>NZ_WUUL01000010.1 GCF_009831235.1 Shimazuella alba
GGAACCTACGATCTGTAGGTTCCTTTTTACATGTATAGACTCTTATGTTCATTTGCGAGTATTATATATCCATTTATTATTTCAAAGTAAAATGAATAGGGAATATAGTTGTCAGAATACTCTCTCGTTATTAAGCCGTTTACTAATGTGGTGCTTGGGCGGACTATTTTTCTTTTTTGTAGTCCACCCAGACGGGAGATTAAATCAGGATCAGCGCGGAATGATCAACTTCGGCCTCTTGCGTGTGGAGATCACAACACGCTTGTTGGAAACCTCCTGGCCGTTCACCTCACCGTGACTAATGAAGAGCAGGATGCGACCAAGATCCTTCCACATAACATTGATGAAATTGTAAGTAAGGTTGGGAGTTTCCCCTTCGCCTTCGAGCTTTACTACCAATTCCTTGTGACGATCACTCGTCTTGCCGTCGATAGTAATGGTAGCGTTGTAGAAGGTAAGTTCAGATCCTGCTTTAATCTTCATCGTTACTCCTAAGTAATCCAGACGACTTTTGTCGCTATAGACATTATATTTATTTAAAATTAGAAAGACAACAATAAGGACAGGGAATATGTTCCCTCATATATGCATGCTTGTCCAAAACATGATAAAATAAAGATTGCTTAGTGTTTTTGATATCATAAAATTGCCGTTCATCATATCCGTTAGGTTGCATATACTAAGTTTGATGAATTTACCAAAGGGGGTTTTTTGGTTGTTCCAGTCACTTCTAAGAGCAAAACAACAATTTGTCACAGAGACGAATACAGATAAAAACTTTGAAATGTTTGTCAAATCATTCCAAGAATTTGAGAAAAATATGGAAGCTATTGAGGAAAAACCAGAACGTAAAAAATTATTTGGAAGACCTTATCGGTCTATCTAAGGAAGGGGGGTTGGCGTGGATTTTTCATCTCCAAGCATGTCCCAACTACCGCCTAATCAACCGCTGTATCACGCAGTTCATCGGGATCGGTATACACGGCAATCTTTTATTCAAGAGATTGAAAAAGCAACAGGTCGTCGATTAATTGTATATATAGCAAATTTTAACCATCCAGAAAGTGCTATCACACGTGAAGATATCGCACCATTTAGCGAGATGGTTACAGCTTTGGATAAAGATAGCAATGTTGATCTGATGATTCAAAGTCCTGGTGGCGATCCCAATGCAGCGGAGATTATTGTACACACGTTACTTGCCAAGACCAAACATTTACGAGTTGTTGTCCCGCAGGCAGCAAAAAGCGCAGCTACGCTCGTTAGTTTGGCAGCAGATGAAATTGTGATGAGTAATACGTCTGAACTTGGACCAATCGATCCACAAGTTACGATTCCAACTGCCTTTGGACTAGCTTTTCGTCCTGCTCAAGCATTTTTAAATGGTTTGGAAATGATTAAGAAAGAACATGCGGGTGGACAAGCTTTAAACCCTGCATACTACCCTTTCCTAAAGGGTGTTGACGCAGCATTGATTGACTACTGCATGAAATCGATTGAACATTCCAAACGTTTGGCCGTCAAGTGGCTATCTCGATCCATGTTCAAAGGGCAGGTAAACGAAGCAAAACGAATTGCCGAAGAATTGATCAATATTGAAAAATATCCTAACCATGGTCAAGTCATTAATTACCAAGATGCAAAAAAGATTGGGCTTAACATCGTGTACAAGCCAGATAATGATTCTTACTGGCAAGCAATGTGGCAGCTTTATATTAATTATATTATTATGATGAGAGAAAAAGAAAGCGTAAAGATTTATGAAAGCACTTACTCTTCCATTATGATATAAATGACACATAGAATTGATCGAAAGCCTTCTGAAAGCAAGGCAGATGATCGATTCTATTTATTTTTTAAGAAAACTTTTTCTATTTGTAGTTGATTGACGATTTGATGAAATGGTATAATTTTAATCAGACCGACAAAGACATTTGAAATTTTACATTACTATTACAGAAAGGAGTGTATTTCTTCTTATAAAAATATCTGCTCCATGAAGTGGGGGTTTTTTATGAGCATTTTAATAATTAATCGTTTTGCCCATGACCGATGCCAGTATGAAGAATGGCTCAGTGGTCTCGATGAAGAGTTACTTCTTCTCAGTGCGGAAGAAGTAATAGATAGTTTCCCGGCAAAAAAATATGCTTATATCGAATCCTTTTCAAGGTTTGATACAAATGGAAAAGTAGAACTTCGTGCAATTGAACTATTTGCACGCTATCGATTTCATACCATTATTGCCATCTCCGAAAGAGATGTACTTCGAGCAAGTTATTTAAGGGAAAGGTTTCAATTACAAGGACAGCTTCCTGAAAGTGCTTCTCAATTTCGTGACAAAACAAGGATGAAAGAAATCGCTCAAGGTTCAGGGCTTGCTGTTCCGCGTTTTACCAGCTTGGAGTCTAGTCTTGATCTTCTATCTTTTGTAGAAGAGTATGGCTATCCGGTGGTTATTAAACCAATTGACGGAGCTGGATCACAGAATATTCAGGTTATAAGTAACCGATTGGATCTAGAAGAATTTTTGGAAAAAGGCATACAACATTCTACAGAGGTAGAAACTTTTATCTCTGGAGATATGTATCATGTGGATGGTCTCGTTACCGAAGGAGAGGTTGCATTTATCTCTGTTTCTAAATATGCAAGTGGTTGTCTTGCATATCAATCAGGTGGATATAACGCTAGTTATTTGATTAGTCGTCAAAATCCCATGTTTCAAAGACTTGCTGATTTTACTACTCAACTACTAAAAGCGCTTGATACTCCTTCGCACACAGCTTTTCATACAGAATTATTTCATACACCAGAGGATGAAATTTTTTTATGTGAAATTGCTAGTCGAACAGGTGGAGGTCGTTTGGATACCTATTTAGAGCAAGCTTATGGTATTCATCTAACGAAAACTTGGGTACAAGCACAATGTGGAGTAGGTCTGTTAGAAGTGGTGAAAGATGTCATGCAGCAAGAACAGAGTATCCTTACTGGAGATGTTCTGATTCCTCCGCGTAAGGGAGAGTTTATCTCAGGACCATTAGAAAGCCCCCCTTCTTGGGTAACGGAATATCGTATGCTAGCAAAACCAGGAGAGCGTTATGATCATCCCAAATTAAGTATTGACCACATAGCATCCTTTGTCGTTCAAGGGCAAAACGAGGAGGAAATAGAAGCGAGACTTGCTCATATAGCTGACTGGTTTGAACAATCTTCATATTGGAAGTAAACCGTTTTGGTAATGTGATCGTATGACAAGGGCATTAATAAGTTTAAATATTCAGAAAAGAGTGATGGAATGAGTATTTTAATTTTAAATCGTGTTGCTCGTGATCTAGCTCCATATGAAGAATGGTTAAAAGACTTAAATGAAGATCTTATCTTGTTAACCGCAGATGACTATGCAGATGATTTTAATCCAGCGAATTTTGCATATTTTGAATCATTTTCTAACTACAACTACAATGCAAATGTAGAAGCAAGAGCAGTTGAACTTTTCGATAGATATAAATACCGTGCTGTAATTGGTTTATCAGAGAGAGATGTTCTCCGCGCTGCATATTTACGTGATCGATTTGGTATTGAAGGACAAACGTGGGAAAGCGCATGGAACTTCAGAAGTAAAATAAAAATGAAAGAACTAGCGATAGGACATGGATTGCCTTGTCCAGATTATCAGGAAATCGTCAACAGTTTTGATCTGCTAGAATTTGTGGAAGAACACAAGTTGCCTGTTGTTCTTAAACCAATTGATAGTGCGGGGTCTGTTGGGACTACTGTTTTAGAAACACAAGAAGAATTAGCAGCTTTATTGGAACAAGGAGTTCCTCATAATTGGGAAGTAGAAAAATTTGTAGAAGGCGATTTGTATCATGTGGATGGATTTATTTATCATGGAGAATTAATCTTCACTTCTGTGAGCAAATACGTCGAATCATGTTTATCTTTTCACGAAGAAGGTAAATTTACGGGTAGTTTTATTGTTGATCAAACCACTGAATTAGCAAAACGAATGTCGGAAAGAGCAGCTAAACATCTACGTATTATGGCTCCTCCAGAACATACACCTTTTCACGCTGAATTTTTTCATACACCTGATGATAAAATCGTACTTTGTGAAATAGCGAGCAGAACAGGTGGAGGACGAGTAAATATACAGATTGAACAATCATTTGGGATTAACTTAAATAAATGCTGGATTTATGCTCAATTAGGGATACCTCTGGAGCTGCCTACAGGTGGTCGGAAACAGGTAAAACCGCATATTTTAACTGGTTCCGCTTTGCTTCCACCTAGAAAAGGTGTATTTCGAGGGTTTAGTGCAGAGTCATGGCCTGAATGGGTGACAGAGTATCGACTTTTAGCGAAACCAGGAGAGAGATTTGATGGACCGAAATCAAGTGTTGATCATATGGCTTCCTTAGTAGTGGTTGCGAACTCCGAACAGGAGATGGAAGAGAGACTCCGTGAAGGAAATCGAATTTTTCGAGAGCAAAGTGTATGGACATAAATAAGGTAGACAAACATGATGCTTAATATTTGCTGTATAATGTAGATGCATGTTAATCCGACATGCCACACGATGATCAGGAGATTCTAATGGCACGGAATGACTTCCATGGATCTATGTCTTCAAAAGATAGGAGCACTTTGAGTATCAGCGTATTTGATTTGGAGGTAGTAGGTGATCGAGTCATGGTGACCCATAAGAGCAGTGGAATGAGATCAAACGAGATGATTTCTGTAGTTGAGCTACTCTCTAATGGCAGATATGCAAGGGGCATTGATTTTGAAGGTTATCGGATCTCCATTCAGGCGAAGAATGGACATCAACTAGCTGTAATGGTACAGAAGTGAGATCTCCTGATAAAAAAGGTGGGAAGAAACCTTCTTTCCGCCTGAGACATGATAGAAACAAGCATCTCCTAATCATATTTCATGATGGAGATGCTTTTATAATGATGAAGGATGTTTTCTTTTCTACGAACAAAACTTTTGATGGCTTTTCCTATTTACATGTATGATAACAGGAGCACAAGTGGACAAAGAAGGGAAGAAGCATCAATGTCAGATTCGGTATTTGCTGTAAATCGCCATTTATCTCAAGAAACTGTATGCAGTCGCTTGTCTCGAAAAAGAATGAATGGATTTAATTTCAAATAATAAAGAGTGGCAAACATGAAACTGGATAATATCCGTTTATGTGTAACCAAATATAAAGAATGCTTTCTTTTTTATCATGATATTCTTGGTTTAAACCTCTTGTTAGCTAATGAAACCTCTACTTACGCAGACACAGGTTCCTCGAAAGTATCATTGTTTAATCGAGAGTTTATGGCTCAAGCGATAGGAGAGAGCAACCTACCTTTTGAAAGTAAAAGCATGGATTCATTTGCACTCATTTTTGAAGTAGATGAAGTGGAAAGGAAATACAAGGAGTTACAGAAAAAAGGAGTTACATTTATCGCAGAGCAAACCGTTCGAGAAGATTGGGGAATAAAAGTATCTCATTTTAGAGATCCAGGAGGAAATTTGATTGAAATATATGAGAGCTTAGAAAAATAGAAAAAGCAGTATAGATCCTGATTTAGATTGTAACTTGAGTCACCTGAAGGCGGCTCAAGTTATTGTTTTGATATGTGATTGTTTCATACTTTTGATGCTAGGCTAGTAAGCCGTTATTCTTTAATTTTCTTGTGTTTTAGAGATGAACTTGTGGATGAATTCACATGCAATCTTACAAGATTGATCAAGAAGACAGTTATGCCTTCCTGGTACTTTTTTAATGTCTACTGCTTTGCTAAGTCTTTTCTGAGCAATACGACTTGTTTTTGTGTTGTCGACTATCTCGTCATCCTCTGCAAGCAGTATAGAAACGGGTGTTTGAAGTGTGTTTCTCTTTAGCATCTGATTAGTGAAATGAATGGCTCGAATTAGCTCAATAATAGAAATTACTGGGCGGTGCTTCTTTGAACCTCGATATTTTTCAAAACACATTTCGGATTGGGGGAAGGGGATTGTTGGATAAATACGATTGATTTGCTGAGCAATTTGGCGATCAAAGGTCGACATTCTGATTGCTTCTGATGGAAGGAGTGGCTTCCATTTCAACCGAAGAGGGGGACTAATAGAAGTCACTCCCATTACCTGCAGTCCACATTCCTGTTCCAGTCTATCTTTTAGTGTTGCAGCTTGAAGTGCAAAGAGTCCTCCTAGGGAGAAACCTGCTAGATAGGTTTTTTTGATCCCATATTGGGTAATCCCCTGCAATTGTGTCCAACACGCATACCACCAATCAGTCCATCTGGTGGTAATGTGGAAGCTAGGGTAGCTGGGTACAACTACCGAATATCCTAGACTTTGCAAATAATATGCTGCTGGTTGCAGTGATTTGGGCAGTTCGCTCCATCCCGGGATAAAGTAAATGAGGATGTCATTTATCCCGGGAAGGAAAAATGATCCGTTAATTTCTTCTGGGAGTTCGATGCCAAGTAGTTTGTTATAAGGCATGATGTCTCTCTCAATGTTCACCGGTAGAAAACGAAAGGAAAGCGATTTGTATTACACAATTCTATTATATTATAACTTTATTATAATACTCATACAATTATATTTTTTGTGTTAGCATGAAAATGGGAAGTCCTAATACTCAAGCGATAATAGGGAGATGTTATTTTCAAGAATATTGAGATAAAAAATGGAATATAATTACTATTTATCTAAAATTTATCTATTAATTTATTTTCATTAAATCATATTGACATACTAAGTATTTACATATAGAATGAATCCAATCGAATACGAGCTTCTTATCTAGAGAGATGGAGGGACTGGCCCTTTGATATCTCAGCAACAGATCACTTGATACTGTGCTAATTCCTACAAGCAATTTGCTTGGAAGATAGGGAGAGTTATTTAAATGAGCGATAATAACCATTAAAATGTCTCTTTCTATAAAAGGAAGAGACATTTTTTGTTTTCTTTAAAATTTACTTATTTTCACAAGTAGACTAGATTTTGGATTTTTCACCCTTATGTTATTGGCAATTTTTCAAGTTATTGTATTAGGAGGAAATGAAATTGATTGAGTTGAGAAATGTCAGTAAGATTTATCCTGGATTGCCTCCAGTTGAAGCCTTAAAAGAAGTATCCCTTCATATAGAAAAAGGCGAGATCTTTGGTGTGGTAGGCGTGAGTGGGGCAGGAAAAAGTTCTTTAATCCGCTCTGTGAATTTGCTCGAAAAACCCACCACAGGTGAAGTAATTGTAGATGGTGTTTCATTAGCTTCGCTCTCACCTGAAGGATTAAGAGATGCTCGTCGAAAAATCGGGATGATTTTTCAGCAATTTAATCTCCTCGAATCTAAGACTGTATTTCATAATGTAGCATTACCTCTCTATTTGAGTGGAAAGAAGAAGAAGGATGTTGAAGAAAAGGTAATGGAGTTACTTACCTTTGTTGGTTTAGCTGATCGTGCAGAACATTATCCTGGACAGTTATCAGGCGGGCAAAAGCAACGGGTAGGAATTGCAAGAGCATTAGCCACTGATCCACATATTTTACTGTGTGATGAGGCTACTTCTGCACTTGATCCAGATACGACAAAGTCAGTACTTGATCTTTTGCAAAGGATTAATACGGACTATGGTATCACTATTTTGTTAATTACCCATGAAATGGATGTGGTACGAAATCTTTGCCATCAAGTAGCGGTGCTTGATCAAGGGAGTATTGTGGAACAGGGAACGGTCTATGATGTCTTTACTAATCCAAAGTCTCAGACAGCTCAACGTTTCGTTCGTACGATTTTTCAACAAGAGCTTCCCAAAAGCATCCAAAACTCTTTAAAAGAACAAGATCATGTTTTACGGGTTGTATTTACTGGAGAAAATGCAAATCAGCCACTTATTGCGGAGACGATCAAGAAGTTCCAAGTGAATATCAATATTTTACAAGGGAATATAACGGAACTTCAAGGGAAGCCGTTTGGAGATCTGTTAATAAGTATTCACGGAAGTACGAAAGAAATAGCGGAAGTTATTCATTATTTACAAGAAAAACAAGTATCAGTAGAAGAGGTGAAGTCACTTGGCTTTTGATTGGGCAGTTTTTTGGCCGCAATTAATAGATGGGATTTTGGCAACTTTGATTATGGTAATTGTTTCGCTCGCTTTTTCTGTGTTAATTGGTTTCCCTTTAGGAGTGGTTTTGGTTGTAACCAGACCAGGACATATTTTAGAGAACCGGATAGTCTATGCGATTCTCAGTACAATAATAAATATTTTTCGCTCTGTTCCATTTATTATTCTGTTGGTTGCCATTATTCCGTTTACTAGACTTGTAACGGGTTCATCCATTGGAACAGCAGCAGCGATTGTGCCTTTAATCTTTTATGCAGCGCCCTATGTTGGCCGCTTAGTAGAAAACTCTTTGTTAGAAGTAGAACCCGGGGTGGTGGAAGCTGCTCAAGCGATGGGGGCTACTCCTTGGCAAATCATTTGGAGATTTTTGTTACCAGAAGCCTTAAGTTCGCTTTTCCTCGCGGCTACTATTGCTACGATTGGTCTAATTGGTGCAAGCGCGATGGCAGGAGCTGTTGGAGGAGGTGGACTAGGCGATCTTGCGATTACATACGGCTACAATCAATTTGAAGTTCGTGTAATTGTTATCACTGTTGTTTTGTTAATTATTTTCGTGCAACTAGTACAGTCATTAGGAAATTATTTAGCCCAAGTGGTCAGGAGGAAGTAAGTTATGAGAAAGTTATCATCTATTTTTTTATCTATTTTGCTTATTATCGGAGTTTTAGCAGGTTGCTCCAACCAAAGTGATCAAACGATTAAAGTAGGAATCAGTAGCTCGGATACAAAAGTCTGGGAGTTTATTAAGCAACAAGCCAAAAAAGAAGGTTTGGATATTCAAATTGTTACCTTTAATGATTATGTACAACCAAACTTAGCCTTGTCGGATGGCAGCCTTGATGCAAATGCGTTTCAAACGGTCTCTTATTTTAATGAATTTAAGAAACAAAGAAATCTGGATTTAACCGCAATAGGTTCTACTGTGCTTGCGCCAATGGGTGTTTATTCAAAGAAATATAAAGATATCACTCAAATTCCTAATGGTGCAACCATAACCATTCCAAATGAAGCAAGTAACGGTGGACGGGCGTTACTGCTCTTAGAAAAGGCAGGTTTATTGAAGTTGAAAGAAGGCTTTAATGGCAAAGGTTTAACAGAAGTGATCAAATCAAATCCGAAAAATTTAAAAATCGTAACGGTTGCTGCTCCACAAACTCCTCGATCTATGGATGATGCAGCTGCAGCAGTTATTAATAATGGAATTGCAGTTAGTGCCGGGCTCAGTCCTGTCAAAGATCCCATTTTCAGTGAAGACAAAACTGCAAAGCCTTATATCAATATTATCGCAACACAAACAAAGAACAAAGACAATGCTAACTTAAAAAAGCTAGTGAAAATCTATCAATCACCTGAAGTGGCTGAATATATTAAGAAGGTCTATAATGGCGGCGTTATTCCGACGATAGTTCCCGTATCTGAAATAGAAAACCTATAGAAAAGGAGAGGATAGCATGGTACAAACAAAGGTATTGTCTATTCGTGAACAAATCACTCAATTTATCGATGAAAGAGGTGAACAATGGATTCAGGTCAGTCATGATATTCATGAACATCCAGAGATCGGAAATGAAGAGTATTATGCTAGCGAGCTTCATATCAACTTATTGAAGAAAAATGGATTTGCGGTGGAAACGAATATTGCTGGTCATCCAACCGGTTTTATCGCTAGGAAGAAAAGTGCAAAAGCAGGACCCGTCATTGGATATTTAGCTGAATATGACGCTTTACCAGGACTTGGTCATGCCTGCGGTCATAATATTATTGGTACTGCGAGTGTATCGGCAGGGATAGCGCTTGGAGAAGTAATTGATGAGATTGGTGGAGAAGTAGTTGTATTTGGTACGCCAGCAGAAGAGGGAGGACCAAATGGAAGTGCCAAAGCTAGTTTTGTGAAGGCAAATCTTTTTACTGGAGTAGATGCTTGTGCAATGATTCACCCCAATAGTGATACATCCAAAACTACTCCATCCTTAGCTCTTGATCCGCTAATCTTCTCTTTTTATGGGAAGGCCGCTCATGCTGCTGCAGCTCCAGAGAAAGGGATTAATGCTTTAGATGGTGTTATCCAACTCTACAATGGAATTAATGCATTGAGGCAACATCTCACAGACGATGTTCGAATTCATGGTGTGATTACACATGGAGGTGATGCGCCAAATATTGTACCAGAATTTGCAGAAGCGCGGTTCTATCTTCGTGCAGCAAAGAGGACAACTCTAAACGATGTGACCAATAAAGTCAAAGCAATCGCAGAGGGTGCAGCGTTAGCAACTGGTACTCGTGTGGAAATTAAGCCATTGCAAAATGAAATAGATGAACTAATCTTAAATCCTACATTTGATGCAGTTTTAGTAGAAGAGTTAGAAAAATTAGGGGAAACAATAATAAATGATATCAGAGGTCTAGGTTCAACAGATGCAGGGAATGTTAGCCATGTTGTGCCAACTGTTCATGGTTATATCAAAATTGGCCCGTCAGATTTAGTTCCTCATACAGATGCATTTCGTGAAGCAGCCAAATCACCTCAAGGAGATAAGGCATTAATCCTTTCAAGTAAGGCATTAGCATTAACAGGGGCTCGCATCATTACAGAACCAGCATTACTGGCTGCGATTCGAGAAGATTTTCATTCCAATGAATTATAAGGGGATTTAGGATTATTCTGATAGGCTCTTTGTGTATGTTATGCAGAGAGTCTTTTCATTTTTAATGGAAGTAAAATAACAGATGATCTTTTCAAAAACAAGGAAAGAAAAGGGATGTGTCAAAACAAAAAACCTTTTTCTTTTTTGTATACTCTTTTTGCAATATAATGAAGGAAAGTTCTTTTTGAAAGGAGCAGATAATATTGCGACGACCAATTATTCCGGGTTTGAAGGAACGGGAGCAAGCGAACAACTTGGTTACTCGTCCTATTACCTCCGCATTGGAATTGCAAGAGCGTTTGCGAAGAGAAAGAACGAACTCCTATCTAAAGTTATTCTCAGAATTGGATACAAAAAGTAAAATCCATTTCAATATAGATTCTGTTATGGAAAAAATAGAACAAGAGTTTGCAGATATTCCCATCACTGAACAATTGATTGGCATTGTCGCAAAGTGCTATTTAGAAGATGGTTATGATGTGCATTTATTGGATCGCAATCAAAAGATTATCCGACATCTGAAAAAAACGGATGCTTTACCAGAAGTATTTGATAAGGCAAGAGGACTCGCACTTCATTCACAATATGCGTGTATAGAAGTGTATGCGGACTGTATACGAGCAGTATCAGTCAACGGGGATGTTTCTGTTGTCAAGGAGTGAATGAGATATGGAACGAGATGAATTACAGTTAGCAGAGATAAAGTTAGTGCGAGTAAGACAAGAATTAGAACAAAAATATGGTCACTATGATCAAGTACGACGAACGGCAACTGGTATTTTACAAGCGATTGATCTTTCTCTGGTGAGATCTAGTATTGTAAAAAGCGTGACAGAAGAGATGATGATCACAACCCCTAAATATTGGTTAGCTCCAGCTCTGGTAGCGTTAACAGGGTGGTTAAATGATCAGCAAGATTTGGCTGAGAGAGCTTTGGAAGAAGCAATGCGTCGAAATTCAAAGAAGACATCCCTGTTTTTTGCTCTTGTCAGCAGGCGGTATAATAGACAAGTTGCATGCCGTCAGTGGTTTCAACACTATTTTCAAGAAATAAATCCAATGGAAGTGGATCGAGATATGGTTATGGTTATAGACGGAATTACCAATGGGGTTTTTCCTCTATCAATCACCACAGCTTTCACTGATCAAAGTACAATATGGAAAAATGAGCTGACTTCCAATGTAGAGCTAAAGACAGCAGAAAGAGAAGAATGGAGAGACGCTCTGTTTCAACGGATAGAATATCCATTAATGGATGAAAAGTATCCTTATTTAGTGAAAAACAGTTTAACTTGGGATAAAATCAGTTATTCTGCTCAGATCGTGCAGTATCATGAAGAAATCGGAAATTATTTGGGGAGTGTATTAAAACAAGATATCGAGCCTTCTCCACAGGTAGAAGTTGCGATTGATAATCTATTGGAAAAATTAGTTTTCCAGTACGAGGACAATGAGCTGAGTTTGCGCCAAGAAGAACGGAAAATGCAGATTTTAATTGAAGAAGAGGGCGATATGGAGAAAACTGATAAAAGGATGGAAGGAGAAAAGGAATTATTTTCTTCCACACAAAATTACCTAGAGTTATTACGTAATATGGCAATGTATCCTGAAACTCTACAAGTATCTCCTCTCACTCAACGGTTTGCATTGGCAGTATTAAAAAATGTAGTAATAGAAACACATAGTGATTTGGCTACTTCCATTCGAAAACAAGTTCCAATGGAAATTCATATAACAACACCGAACAAAATTAGAGAAATTGATCTGATGAAAGATTGGGTATTTGAGACAAGAGATGGTTCTAATATGGAAGAATGTAAGAAATCCATGCAAGAAGCTTTGAAAAAATCAAATAAAGAGCGAATTAAAGAGATGTGGAAAGTTCGATTTTCAAAAGAATATTTGAATCACAATAAAATAAAAGCTATTTTAATCGCAGCACTGTCAGCAGGAGTCTTTTTCTATTCTCCACTCATGGGTGGGATTGGAGTACTAGCAGGAGCAATATTTTACAAATGGCTTCGTGAAAAGCCTTTCTATGATCAATTAAAAGAAATTGACCCTTATATTCAATCAGAAGTAGAGGCAACAATGGCTGATATCGTTGATTATCGGCATAACTTTGATAAGGCAGATGAAAAAGCAGAGCAGTTGCCTACTTTATTGCGACCACTTTATGTAAAAGAAATGTTACAACGTAATTATGACAAAGCTCGTGTTATTGTTCGTTAAGGAGGAATTAAAAATGGGTGATAATCCATTTAAAGAAGAACAGATGAGTGTTTTTAAAGATGCTCCTACCAATGAAAAAAAACAGATAGAAACAACATTTCCAGCAAATAGTCAAATAAAACAACCTAAAGAAGACCCATATTCTAAATTTCCAAAATGGGATTTACTTCCACCATTTAAGTTGATTAAACGAGGAGGTCAAAAATGAATGGGGAAATAAAACCGCCATCAAGCTATGCAGAATGGTTGAATTGTTTTGAAGTTCTTGGGACGGGAATGCATGATGAAGAATTGCTGGAAGCCGTATCCAAAGGAAAAGTTCCTTGGTCTGATGGGATTGCTCAACGTTTTGCAGAGAGAATGATGGATGCAGTATCAGAGAGATTGCAAAAAGCTGTTGAGCAATTTGGAAAGGAGCTGGGGAGAGCTCGCGGTGAAGAATATGCAGTTGTACAAGCTATCTTGGCACTTCGTCGACAAATAAAGTATATGCTCCGATTTGTTTCTGCTCCAGTTTTCCCAGAAGAGATCATCAAAACTTTCTCAGCAGAAATAGAGAAAAATGCCACAAATATACAAGATCAAATCTTAAGTGAGGTCAAAAAAGACCCTAGTGGAAGATTAGTTCGTGTCGTTCAACACACTCCACTACTAGTACGGGAGGAACCAGTATCGAACGATACGTCTATTCCCATGGGAAAAACGAAAAGGAGAATTATATTTTAATGAGCGATCTCATTTCATTTACTGACATCTTAGAAAGATACTTGAAAGCACGTATCCCATTTATTTCGATTCGCAGTTCAGAAAGATCACGTGTTTTGGAAGTAGTTCGTAACTTAGCTCAAAAGATAAATATACCTACTTATGTACACACTCTTTCCCAAGGAATGCGAGATCTGGTGCATCATCGTACGGTGAGTGAAGATCGTTCGATCATGGGAGCTGTCGATTTTATGAGCAGCCAATTTACTCAGAGACAAAATCTTACTTATGTACTGACAGAAGTCTCCGATTTAGAAGATGACACACCAACTGCGCGTTATTTTTATGATGTAGCAATGCTTGCTGCTGAAACAGGAGGATCGGTAGTTGTTGTTACTTCCAATCCAGTATGGAATCCATTAGCAAGACTTGGAATGTCCATTACACTCGATGTTCCAAATGAAGATGAGATGTTGACAATCATTCAAGAACAGATTAGTCCTTATCGCGGTCAAATACCGATCAATTGGACGGAACAAGAAGAAAAAGAAGCTGCGGCTATATTATCAGGTATCAGCCAAATTGAAGCAGAAAATGTTATTGCTACGTTATTGGCTAAAGGAAAAATAGAAAAAGAAGATTTGGTAGAACTGACACAGGTAAAAGATAGCGTTTTCTCTGATATTTCTGGGCTTGAACGTATTTATATCAAAGATCAAGAATTGACGGTAGGAGGATTAGAAGGTTTACGGAAGTGGCTGGACCATGAAAGACCTCTGCTGACAGCTGATTTGCGAGAAAGAGGAATTCGCCCACCACGAGGTGTTCTACTGGTAGGGGTACCTGGTTGTGGAAAATCATTATCGGCAAAAGCAATCGCATCAAGTTGGAATTTACCACTCTATCGTTTGGATTTATCTACCATATATGGTCAATATGTCGGACAATCTGAAGGAAGACTGAAAGAGGCTTTAAGTACTGCTGACCACGTATCACCTTGTGTTCTATGGATCGATGAGATTGAAAAAGGTTTAGCTGGTTCGCAAGGAGATAGTTCTGGTGTGACAAATCGATTAGTCGGGCAGTTTTTATTCTGGTTACAGGAAGCTCGTTCACGTGTATTTGTAGTAGCAACGGCCAATGATGTATCTAAACTTCCACCTGAGCTACTGAGACGTGGTCGCTTTGATGAATTATTTTTTGTAGATTTGCCTACACCAGAAGAAAGAAGAGATATTATCAATATCTATATCCATCGTGGATTAAAACGAAGCCTTGATGATCGATTATTAGATGAATTGGTGCGATTATCAGAAGGATTTGCAGGAGCAGATATTGAGTCCGCTGTGCGAGATGTTGTAAAAGAAGCATTCTTAAAAGGAGATAACTCGATAACTGTAGATCTCTTTCGTCGTAGCTTTCAAAATGTTGTTCCTCTCTCTCAGACAAGCCCTGAGCAGATTCAAGCAATTCGTACGTGGGGGAGGGAGCGTGCAGTTTCTGCTTCTGGTAGACCAATCACAGATGACCCAAATTTGGGTCAAATGAAACGGAATATGCTTTATCCATAGGATAGTAATTTTTTTACAGGGAATAGATAAAAATGAAATTACCTTCATTCTATAGTAAAATAGGAATGGATTTTTTTATACCGCTTAAATTTTAGCGGTTTTTTTTAAGCCGCATGATGGAGGTATTTAGTTTGAAAGAAAATGACTTATTGCAGAGACAGTTATCATCTAGACATATCTCTATGCTTGCAATAGGAGGTTCGATTGGAACTGGATTGTTTTTAGCAAGTGGAAATGCAATTCACCAAGCAGGTGCAGGCGGTGCTATTTTAGCGTATGCAGTTATTGGTTTGATGGTTTTTTTCTTAATGACAAGTTTAGGTGAAATGGCGAGTTACATGCCTGTTACGGGATCATTTAGTGCGTATGCTTCCCGTTTCGTTGATCCAGCACTTGGATTTGCACTTGGGTGGAATTATTGGTATAACTGGGCAATAACGATTGCGGTGGAATTATCAGCAGGTTCTCTTCTCATGAAATTTTGGTTTCCCACTGTACCATCATATGTATGGAGTTTGTTATTTTTATTTATTTTCGTTATTTTTAATTTGATATCTGTTAGAGGTTTTGGGGAATCAGAATTTTGGTTTGCACTTATTAAGGTAGTGGCTATTATTCTATTTATTATTGTCGGTATATTGATGATTTTCGGTGTGATTGGTAATCAAGCAGTTGGATTTTCCAATATAAATGCTGGATCAGGCGCTTTTCATGGCGGATATTTCACTCTTTTTCAGTTGCTGATTGTTGCTGGATTTTCATTTCAGGGTACTGAATTAGTAGGAGTCACAGCAGGAGAGAGCAAAGATCCTACTAGATCTTTGCCAAAAGCAATAAAGCAGATTTTTTGGCGGATTCTTCTCTTCTATATCCTTTCTCTTTTAGTTATTGGACTTTTAATTCCTTCCGATGACCCGAGTTTGCTTGGAGGAGATGAAACACAAATTGCCTTAAGTCCGTTTACCATTGTGTTTTCAAAAGCAGGTTTTCCTGGCGCCGCTTCTTTTATGAATTTTATTGTCTTAACAGCAGTACTTTCAGCTGGGAATTCTGCAATTTATGCTTGTACTCGTATGCTATGGAATTTATCCCGAGAAAAACAAGCACCCAAAAAATTAGGCATTCTCAATAAACGAGGAGTTCCTATTTTTGCATTAGCCCTTACCATTTTAGTAGGAGCACTTGCCTTCTTATCATCCTTTTTTGGTGATGGAAAAGTATACATGTGGCTACTAAATGCATCTGGGCTTTCGGGATTTCTTGCTTGGCTAGGGATTGCAATAAGCCATTATAGATTTCGAAAAGCATGGTTAGCACAAGGAAAAGATTTAAATGAGCTTCCTTATCGTGCAAAATGGTATCCTTTTGGTCCGCTTTTCGCTGGACTTCTTTGCCTTGTAATTATCGTTGGACAAAATGTACAGGCATTCACAGGCGCTAATATTGATTGGAATGGCGTACTCATATCCTATATCAGTATACCTCTGTTTCTCTTGTTGTATCTGGTCTGCAAATGGAAGAAGAAAACAAAATGGATACCAGCAGAACAAGTAAATTTAGATAATCAATAAGTTTTGTTCCATCAGACTTTATGCATGTATACAGCAGTAACAGCACACTATTGAGATGAGACTAGTATTGGTGTTAGCAATTGTTACTCTCTTGAAAGTCTGACAATATTTTTCAAAATACATCTTTACAAACGTTTGTTCCGCTGATGGAATGCCTCTAGTTGCTCATGGAAAAACAAGTTAGTATATGGTTGTGCAAACCAATCATTTTGCACATCAAATGCTATACGTATGGAAACAGCTAGACAGTATTGCGAAACCCCAAGCTGTCTGTCTATGTTGCTCGAAGCAACAAAGAACCCTATTTTAACCGTGGGACAGACGGGGTTAGCTTGGTAAGAGGAAGTAGTCATGAAACTACCGTCCCAATAATCCCACAGCTTAGCTGTGTGGAGTGTCAATTCGGGATTTACTTGATATACCGAATGTGGATCATTGCTTGGATGAAGAAATAGAAAAGAAAAAACAGGGGATCAGCAGTCCTCTGTTTTTTCTTTTCTAATCTGTTACTTTACTTGTTTGTAACTTGTTAATACTAAGATCAATCTCATCTAACTCTTCTAACTCGCTTTTGTTTGAAATCTTATTTTTACCACTAAGTGTATTAATTTCATCATATATTCGCTGGAAATCGCTCAAAAATTGTTCGGATTTTAGCGATTGTAATGTTTTTTCGATGCTGTTTTGTGCTTTGGCACGAGCGACTTGTGCTAATAAATTATTTTTCTTATCTTCAAGATCGAGATATTCTCTTTCTAATAGATATAGTTTTTCTTTCAAGTCTCGAATGCCTGATTCTGTCTCTGTTACATAGTTTGTATATTCTTTCATTTTTATCTCATAGTGAGCTTTTTCTGATAGAGCCTTACCTGCTAGTTCTTCTTCCCTAGCTTTGGATGCAATTTGAGCTTGTTTTTCTCGTTTAAGTATCAATAAATGAGCTTCTTCTTGTTGTTTTTTAAAGTTTTCCAGATAGATGAGCTGTTGACTTATTACTTCTTTCACAGTACCAATTTCTTTTTCCATATCTTTTAAGTATTGCTTTAGGATAGATTCTGGATTTTCAATATCGTTCATTACTTGATTGTACGTGCTTTTAAAAAACCTGCGAAAACGACCCATTTTATTTCCCCCAGTATGATTAGTTGTTTTTCTTTTTATCTACAAAAGCCTGCCAATCTGCGTCAAAACTATTGTCAAACGTACGTTTTGGTTTCGAAGTGCCAGCAAAGCTAGTACTTTGTGGTTGGAGTATTTGGTAACCAAAATAGATCAAAGCACCACCAACGAGAATTGCAAAGAGAAAAGGTACATTAAATAGACAGACTACTGCAGCTAACCCTAAATATAAGTAGGCTATGTTTTTTTCTTTTTTCGTGGTAGCATGCTTTAGTTTTTTGGCACCGATAAATGCGAGCCCTCCTAATAGAGCCAAAAGGAAGATAGGCCCAAAATGCCCAAGCAAAACAAATGCACCGATAACAAGTAAACTGATCCCAGCAAATTTCTTCAACGTTTTCCCCTCCCTTGTTGTTATTGCTTTAAGCATACTGAAGTGGAAAGAAAGACAAAACGATCTAAAGGTTTATCTTTCTCTAAGACTTTAGTCGCAGAGGAAAATAGGCTTAGATTATTGCTGATTTCATCCGTAATTCAGTCTGCTAAGTTTGTACCTGCTAGATCGTTATAAAAGTTTCTATGGTGTCTAGGTTCTTTCTTCCACTTTTGGTGAAATGTTTGATTTAATTATTCTTTTTTTGCATTTATCTATTTGTATTGCATATTGTGAACCGAAGAAGAAGGTAGAGGTGATGGCATGTCCAAAAAAACAAGTATTGTGATTTTAACGTACAATCAAGTAGAGATGACAAAACGCTGTATCGATAGTATTCGAGAGCACACACCGGAAAATTATGAACTGATTGTCGTAGATAATCACTCCACAGATGATACGGTTTCTTACTTAAAAGAGCAAAAGGATATTGTTTGTATCTTTAATGATGAAAATCGTGGATTCGCAGGTGGATGTAACCAAGGTATTGAGATTTCAACAGGGGATTATGTATTGTTATTAAACAACGATACAGTAGTGACGTCTGGTTGGCTCAGCAGCATGATTCGTGTAATCGAAAAAGAGAAGGTAGGCTTGGTAGGACCGGTAAGCAATTATGTAAGTGGGGCGCAACAGATATCTGTATCTTATCAAACAATGGAACAATTACCTGCTTTTGCAGATGCCTATACCCAGCAAATGAAAAACAAAGACAAACAAGTTCTACGATTAGTGGGTTTTTGTCTGTTAATCAAACGAGAAGTAATCGAGAAGATTGGTGTATTGGATGAATTGTATGTGAAAGGATCTTTCGAAGATGATGATTACTGTTTGCGTGCCGCTATTGCTGGATACCAACTGCGTATTGCTTTGGATTCATACGTTCATCATGAAGGGCATGTGACGTTTAATAATAATCAAGATTTAAATATTCAACACTTGTATTGGCTAAATAGAGCCAAGTTTATTGAAAAGTGGAATGGAGACATCATCTACTATTTGTTTACAAGACCCGAAATAATCGATATGGTACCTACTGATGCCAAGCGAATACTGGATGTGGGTTGTGCTGCTGGTGCAACTGGTGTAGAACTGATGAATCGTCAAGACTGCCAGATATTTGGAATCGAGTTAAATGAACAAGTTGCACAAATTGCAAGAGGAAACTATGAGGATGTCAGGGTAGGCGATCTTGAAAAGCTAACATTTGAGTATCCAGAAAACTATTTTGATGCGATCGTCTTTGCGGATGTATTAGAGCATTTACGTGATCCATGGGCATTGCTGAAACAGTTTCACCACTATTTACGGCCAGGTGGAACGGTGATTTGTAGTATTCCAAACATTGGTCATGCAGAAGCGTTAATACCTTTATTAAAAGGGGATTTTACGTATGTCCCTGCTGGAATATTGGATCAAACTCACTTACGGTTTTTTACAGCCAAAACAGTTCCAACGTTATTTCCAGATCATTTGTTTCAGATCGAATCCATCGCTCCAAAAGAAATGGGTGTAGAAAAAAATACAGAATTATTTTTACAGGAAGTATCCCATCTAGGAAAAAGATTTGGGATCGAACTCGATCAATTGGCTGAACGAGCGCGAACCTATCAATTATTGGTAAAAGCGAAGAAAAAAATTTAGAGATTCAGATAAAAAACTCACACTTCCTCATTTGCATGCTTGTAGTAAAATATTTGTTCGCTGAGATCAACTCCTGCGGCAATTGGTGAGGGATAAATTATTCAGTACACAGTACTGCTTTTTCAGCATGTGAAGCAAACGATCTGTATGGTGTAAGAGCTTTTGATAACTGGTTGTACCAATTTATTCACGTAATACAACGTATGGGAACTATAAAATACAAAAAGAGTGATGAGAGCATCTCCTTTTGTATTAGCTTCCCGACACTGTATAAGAAAACATTTATTTGGTTTGTAATCTCTCTTCTAAGTAGGTTTTATTGTGTAAGACATGTGGATTGTTAGGTTGATATTTTCGTGCTATTTCGTTATGTTTGTAGGAATTTTCGATATCACCAATACGATCATAACAAACACATAGTTGCAGGTGAGGAAACCAGGTTGAAAAAGAAACGTTTTCTACCGCCATGTGATCACTAGGAGGTTTATATTCAGTAGCAAAGCGATACCAGTAAATTGCTTGTTCGTACTGCTTCTTTTCTAAAAAAAAGTGACCTAATCGACATGCAGCTTCTGCTCTTGGTCGATCATATTGGAATGTCTTTAGAATCCACTCGATTCCTTGCTTGGAAAATCCTAAAGCATTGTAACAATCGACGATATGATAGCAGGCACGAATATTATCTTCGACCCATCCTTGCTCGGTTTCTAAAAATTTATGATAATAGTGGATAGCACGGCTATATTGTTGATGATCTTTGCATTCATTTGCAAAATAAAACAAATCCCGAGGAGAGAATTCATCTCCTCTTCTTAACTTTGCTTCATAAATTTCGATATTTCGATTGCTGTCATGTTCGATAGGAAGGTGCTGGATGGCAACATCGCTATGTTCGATATTTCCTCCAACCGCTAAGTATTCGTGAACAGCACCAATCCATTTAAAATTGCAGGCTCGTTTTACCAAACGATTTCGTCTTAGACTTGTTAATACTTGCCCTTGATTATCAAAAGCAAGTTGGTACTCCATAGACACAGAATCGATAGTTGGGGAAAGATTCTTTTTTAATTGGAGAAATTTTTTGCGATCCTCTTCTTGAATGACATCATCTGCATCAAGCCAGAGAATGTATTCTTTTGTAGCCTGCTGAAAAGAATAATTACGTGCAGCAGCAAAATCATTTATCCATTCAAAGTCAAAAATACGATCTGTGTGTTTTTTTACGACTTCTAAAGTATTATCTATAGAACCTGTATCGACGATATTGATTTCATCTGCGATTCCTTTTACCGACTCCAGACAACGTCCGATGACTTCTTCTTCGTTTTTTACAATCATACATAAACTGATGGAAATCATACGAAAACCCCTCTTTCCCGTGCTCATTCTTCTTATGTCTATGCAGTCTGAGGAGGTAAGGTCACCCGAATTCATGTTATAATGGAATTGGAAGGGGTCGGGAAAATGAAATTATCCAAATTAAAAGAAAAGCTACCTAATTTAACACACTATATGCAATATAATCCTGCACAATTTTTACGGGAACAACCCGTAGATGAAGGGGAATTAAAGGCTGTTTTAGAAGAAGCAAATACATACTTACGTCAAGTTTTGCAAGAACCAAAAGTGGATCCTCAAGTGTTGATCTATCTCTATAGTTATCTCGGGAACGGCTATCGTGTACTATATCAAACGAGTAAAGCAGTGCAATATTTGGAGAAGGCGCTTGATTTGACGAAGCAAGAGGAAGATTTGCAAGGCGAGTTACGTGCGCTTATTCGTTTAGGAGAGGCTTTCAAATACGATGAAAGACATGAAGCTGCTCTCGCGTGTTTTGAGCAAGCATTAGCAATAAGCAGCTACAAAGATTTGGAGAATTATCGGGACTATGCCTTGCAACATATGGGGAAATGTTTGTTGGAGTTAGGAGAATATGAGAATGCGATTCTTCGATTTGAAGAAGCGCTCGATCTACGCAAAAAGAAAAACAACCCTTCTCTTGTTTTAGCAACCGAAACAGCGATTGTTTTGGCGCATATTATTCAAGAAGAAGAGGGGAGTACCCCCAGTTTATAACATATCAGGGTAGTTTGAACGAAAATGCTCTATTACTTCAGGATATATTTCTTCTGTTATATCAACCAATTCGCCATCAAGGAGATAAAAGAAATACAAATTTTCCCTAGACTCTGATTTTGAGTAGTACATACCAACTAATTTTTTCTGAAAAGCAAAGGTAGCTCCAAGAATAACAGGTATCTCCGATTGGTCCTCGGATAAAAGGACTTGGAAAAAATAAGGTTCCAATTCGTCTAATAGCCGTTCCCGATATGTTTCTCCTGGATAACGCAGGGTGAGTGTATCGGGTGTTTCTGTTTCCACTATGTAGATATCTTTTCGTGACTCTTTGTCCCAGATGATGAGAGCGTGTTGGATTTGATGATGAGAAAATACATATTGGTGATCAGTAGCAAATTTTATATTCAAGGGTGATACTCCTTTCAAGTGCGGCGCCCGGTGCTACACAGTTGTGTGGCACCGGGCGCTGGTTCTTCTACACTGCCGAGGTCGGCATCCTTACGGGCGTCCTGCTAGCAGAGCAGAGAACGAATCTCAGAATTCGGAGTACCAGATTTGCGCTCCGTGCTTCCCCGCTCGAACGAGTGGTTTGATGTTGCTGATCTTGTCCGCAGGGATACGGATTTCTTCCTGACCCCGCCTGTTCAGGATGACAACATCCTGCCCCTTCTGAAGAGGGTGAGAGCAGCCGTACACGAAACGGATGCTCGGTGTGGCAGGGCTTCCAGCGGTGTAACCGCCGCGTCCGGTGAAGCGCGCCTCATTGGTGTCAGACAACAGAACTCCCTAACGATAACTGAGATATTTGTATGTAACTAAATTATATTCGAATTATAAAATTTTGCAAAGGATAAACAGTTCGAGGTATAAAGTCTTATTATTATGTGAAATACTTATTTGATTTTTGAAAATATTTCTTGTATATGGTTATATTTATTTAAGAAAGAAAGTGTATGCTAAATAGTGATTAAAAAGTAGGTTATTCTTGGTTTCATAATGAAGATGTTTTTACTCTCTCTTTTTTGGTATACTAAGCCTGTTGTAAGAGAGGAGGGTCCTTTGGTGAGTTCACAAGTACAAACACATGATGATTCCAATGAAAACAAAGAGAATGAATTTCTCGATTTTATCGTATCGGCAGGGGTATTTGGTGGATTGCTCTTCGGCATTTTTATTGTTGCTACGATCATTGAATTAGTGATGTAAGGACACCACGATTAGGTGTCCTTTTTCTCTTGGCAACGATTCACGAATGAGCTATACTTGCAGAGGAGCCAAGGGAAGAAACTAGGCAATTAGTCTTTGTTGCCACTTACATATAAACCCTGATTTGGCTTTTTATCTATGGACTGGAGGATGGAGCATGAACGTACATGAGTACCAAGGAAAAGAAGTGCTAAAGAAATTTGGCGTCCAAGTACCAAACGGATATGTCGCTTTTAATGCAGATGAAGCAGTACAAGCAGCACAATCCTTAGGTGGTAACCTTTGGGTGGTGAAAGCGCAAATCCATGCAGGTGGTCGCGGAAAAGCTGGCGGAGTGAAACTTGCAAAAAGCTTAGATGAAGTACGTGAATTTGCAAATGAATTAATCGGAAAAGTTTTAGTTACACATCAAACAGGTCCAGAGGGCAAAGAAGTAAAACGTCTTCTTATCGAAGAAGGTTGCCCAATTGAGAAAGAATACTATATCGGTGTCGTTATCGATCGTTCTTCCAACTCTGTTGTTTTGATGGGTTCTGAAGAAGGCGGTACAGAAATCGAAGAAGTTGCAGAAAAAACACCTGAAAAAATCTTCAAAGAAGTGGTTGATCCAGCAGTAGGTCTGCTTCCTTTCCAAGCAAATCGCCTTGCTAATCGGATCAATATCCCAAAAGATAAAATCAGAGAAGCTGTGAAATTTATGCTCGCTCTCTATAAAGCTTTTGTAGAAAAAGATTGTGCATTAGCAGAAATTAATCCGCTTGTCACGACGACAGACGGTCGTGTGATGGCACTCGACGCAAAATTAAACTTTGACTCCAATGCATTGTATCGTCAAAAAGATATCGTCGCGCTTCGCGATTTGGATGAAGAAGATGCAAAAGAGATTGAAGCTTCCAAATATGATTTGAGCTATATTGCTCTAGATGGAAACATCGGTTGCATGGTAAATGGTGCTGGACTTGCAATGGCAACAATGGACATCATCAAACATTACAATGGTGACCCAGCTAACTTTTTGGATGTTGGGGGCGGTGCAACTGCTGAGAAAGTGACAGAAGCTTTTAAAATTATTTTGTCTGACGAAAAAGTAAAAGGTATTTTCGTAAATATTTTTGGTGGAATCATGAAGTGTGATGTTATCGCAGATGGTGTCATCCAAGCAGCGAAACAGGTGGAACTCGACCGTCCGCTCGTTGTTCGTTTGGAAGGTACCAATGTGGAATTAGGTAAGAAAATGTTGAATGAGTCCGGTCTTGCAATTGTAGCAGCAGATTCCATGGCTGATGGTGCACAAAAAATCGTCGAACTAGTGAAATAAGGTTGATAGAGAGGAGCATGCAAGGTGAGTATTTTTGTTAATAAAGATACCAAAGTGATCACCCAAGGGATCACTGGTGCAGTAGGTCTGTTCCATACCCAACAAGCGCTTTCGTATGGAACTCAAGTGGTAGGTGGAGTAACCCCTGGTAAAGGTGGTACAACAGTAGAAGGTCTTCCTGTTTTCAATACTGTTGTGGATGCAGTAGAAGCAACAGGAGCTACCGCTTCTGTTATTTATGTAGCAGCTCCGTTTGCAGCAGACGCGATCATGGAAGCAATCGATGCAGAACTTGATCTCGTTGTATGTATCACTGAAGGTATCCCTGTACTCGATATGGTAAAAGTTCGTCGTTACCTGGAAGGAAAGAAAACTCGTCTAATCGGACCTAACTGTCCTGGAGTTATCACTCCTGATGAGTGTAAAATTGGAATTATGCCTGGATATATCCACAAAAAAGGACATGTCGGGATCGTCTCTCGCTCTGGTACTTTGACTTATGAAGCAGTACATCAGCTCAGCACACGTGGTATTGGACAATCTACTGCTGTTGGTATTGGTGGAGATCCCGTAAACGGAACCAACTTTATTGATGTATTGGAAGCATTTGAAAATGATCCGGAAACCAAAGCTGTGATCATGATCGGTGAGATTGGTGGTACAGCTGAGGAAGAAGCAGCAGAATGGATCAAAGCTAATATGACCAAACCTGTTGTTGGCTTCATCGGTGGACAAACAGCTCCTCCTGGAAAACGGATGGGTCATGCTGGCGCGATCATTTCTGGTGGAAAAGGTACAGCTGCTGAGAAAATTGCAACTTTGGAACGCTGTGGCGTTTCTGTAGCATCCACTCCTGCTGTTATCGGCGAAACATTGGTAAACTTATTGGAAGCAAAAGGATTATTGGATGAATTTGTCGTAAAGAGCTAATAGCACAAAAAAGGAACCTATGTTGGGTTCCTTTTTTTCATCTAAAAGAGGGGGCTCTTTTCTTGCTGCGAAAATCATTGATTGCCATCCATCATCTGACTGGAGTTGGTTGGGCGACAATCGGACGTTTGTTTCAATTGGGTTGGGAAGGTGGAAAAATATCAGAGCATATCTTATCTCAGTTACCAGCAAAACCTGCCCAAGTGATTCGGAAAAACTGGTCATCTGCTTATATGGAAAAAGTAATCCAACAACTTGCGCAAAAGCAAATCGATACTATGACTGTTTTCGATGATGATTATCCAGATTTGTTGCGTGATCTGCCTCAAGCTCCATGGGTCTTGTATTTGCTTGGAAATAGAGCTTTGCTGACCTCCAAATGTATTGCCATCGTCGGTACAAGAAAAGCTAGTACATATGGGAAGCGAGTAACAGAGCAACTGAGCAGAGAATTAGCCAATGAGACTTGGACGATTGTGAGTGGAATGGCGGCAGGTATCGATGGGATTGCACACCAGAGTGTGTTAGCGGTTGGAGGTAATACCATCGCTGTTTTGGGAACAGGGATTGATGAAATATTTCCCAGACATCATCATAAGCTATATCACCAGTTGATCCAGTCCGGATTGGTCATTTCCGAGTATCCACCTGGTACGCCCGGACATCCTGGGCTATTTCCTCAACGAAATCGTATCATCAGTGGTCTGTCATTTGGAACAATCGTGGTAGAAGCAGCAGAGCGAAGTGGTTCGTTGATAACTGCAGAGTTTAGCATGGAACAAGGAAGAGAAGTTTTTGCTGTTCCAGGGCCGATTCAGTCACCTGGAAGTAAAGGAACTCTTACTTTGATTCAACAAGGTGCCAAGTGTGTGCAATCCGTAACAGATATTTTAGAAGAACTGCCTGACTGGAGAACGGAGCCATTTACTCAAACGAAGAAAGAGATTGCAGTTACAGTTGATTTGACTAAAATAGAAAAGGAAGTACTTTCCTATCTTACAAATGAGCCACAACAGATAACGGAGTTAATCGAAAAAATGACTGGCAAAATACCGATTAGCGATTTACATACTTCTTTGCTATCCTTAGAAATAAAGGGATGCATTGCACAACTCCCAGGTGCACATTACATAATGAAGAGTTACTGATATGACTTGCCTGATAAACGCAGATAGAAGTTTAGTACACGTTTGTAGATAAGTTTACATTCACTATCTTATCAATTAAAAAATACATACAAGCCTATATCCATTGTTGCACAACTGATGTTTGGTCTGGTATGTTAACTGGTATGAACGAAAGGCGAGGAAGGAGGGCCCCCGATGGCCGACTCGTTGGTGATCGTAGAGTCCCCAGCAAAAGCAAAAACAATTAGCAAATACTTAGGTCGTGGATATATAGTAAAGGCATCTATGGGTCATGTTCGAGATTTACCAAAGAGCCAGTTAGGAGTAGATGTAGATCAGAATTTTCAACCCAAATATATTACAGTCCGCGGTAAAGGCGATGTAATGAAACAGTTAAAAGATGCCAAAAAACGTGTGAAACGCGTTTATCTAGCAGCGGACCCTGATCGCGAAGGAGAAGCCATTGCTTGGCATTTGGCAAATAGCTTAAATATCGATCCAAAAGAAAGTTGTCGGGTAGTTTTTCGTGAAATTACCAAGCAGGCAGTTAAAGACGCATTTAAGCATCCCAGACCAATTAATATGGATTTGGTAAACGCACAACAAGCAAGAAGAATATTGGACAGAATTGTTGGATATAAAATCAGTCCCTTGCTTTGGAAAAAAGTAAAGCGAGGTTTAAGTGCGGGTCGTGTGCAATCGATCGCTGTAAAGTTGGTAATCGATCGAGAGAAAGAGATACGAAACTTTAAGCCAGAAGAATATTGGACGGTCACAGCACACTTGTCTACAGGGAAAGAAACGATTCAAGCACAATTTTATGGATATGAAAATAAGAAGACCGAGTTGAAAAAAGAGGCTGATGTGGAGAACTTATTAGCAGTGATAAAAGGGAAAAGATTTGTCGTATCTGATGTTCGTTTGACAGAGAGAAAACGAAATCCTGCCCTTCCTTTTATTACGAGTACACTGCAGCAAGAAGCAGCGCGTAAGCTCAATTTTCGTCCACAAAAAACGATGGCTATCGCTCAGCAGCTCTATGAAGGTATAGAGCTGGGGAAAGCTGGTAGTGTGGGTCTAATTACTTATATGCGTACAGACTCTACACGTATCAGTGACACTGCGAAAGAAGAAGCAAAAAATTATATACGCCAGACGTACGGAGACTCCTATGTTTCCAAAGGAAGCAAAACTGCTTCAAAGAAGGCAAATGCACAAGATGCACACGAGGCAGTACGTCCTTCTTCTGTTTTAAGAACTCCAACTGATGTTAAGGAGTATTTGAAGCGGGATCAATTTCGTTTATATAAACTTATATGGGAAAGATTTGTTGCTAGTCAGATGGCGCCTGCTATTTTGGATGCAGTGACTGCTGATATACAAGCAGGAGATGCAACATTTCGTGCAACAGGCTCAAAAATTAAATTTCATGGGTTTATGAAGGTATATATTGAGGGAACAGATGAAAAGAAACAGGAAGAAGAAAAATTTCTGCCTGCTCTAGAACCCAAACAAACCTTGACCAAGAAAAAAATAGATCCAAAGCAACATTTTACACAGCCGCCGCCTCGCTATACGGAAGCTAGGCTGGTCAAAACATTAGAGGAAAAAGGGATAGGGAGACCTAGTACCTATGCACCAACACTAGATACGATTCAAAAACGCGGATATGTTCTGATGGAAGATAAACGCTTTGTTCCCTCTGAGCTTGGTGAAATTGTGCTGAATATGATGGAAGAATTTTTTCCGGAGATTTTAGATGTCACCTTTACAGCCCACATGGAAGAAGATTTAGACCAAGTCGAAGAAGGTCAGATCGATTGGGTGAAGTTGCTCGCTCAATTTTATGAGCCTTTTCAAGGTCGTCTATCAGTTGCCGAAGAAGAAATGGCTGAAGTAGAAATTGCTGACGAAGAATCTGATGAAGTTTGTGAGAAATGCGGCAAGGTGATGGTTTACAAGCATGGTCGATTTGGTAAATTTCTAGCCTGTTCAGGGTTTCCAGATTGTCGTAATACCAAAGCAATTGTTAAATCAACCGGCGTAACTTGTCCCACTTGTCATGAAGGAGAAGTAGTAGAGAGAAAAAGCAAAAAGAATCGCTTGTTTTATGGATGTACTCGTTACCCGGAATGTGATTTTGTGTCTTGGGATAAACCAGTACCTCGTCCATGTCCAAAATGTAAGGGAATGTTAGTAGAGAAAAAGAAAAAGAAAGATACATTTATCGTATGCACCCAGTGCGATTACGAAGAGGAGAAAAATTGACATGAATAGCATTACGGTAATCGGTGCAGGGCTTGCAGGTAGTGAAGCTGCTTGGCAAATTGCATCTCGTGGAGTACCTGTTAAACTAATCGAGATGCGGCCTGTTCGCAAAACACCAGCACACCGCGGGGATCAATTTGCGGAGTTGGTATGTAGTAATTCCCTACGAGCAGCAGGGCTTACCAATGCGGTCGGTATATTAAAAGAAGAGATGCGCAAATTCACCTCTTTGATCATGAGAAGTGCTGACCAGCACGCAGTACCTGCGGGCGGGGCACTTGCTGTGGATCGAGAAGCATTTTCTCAGATGATTACCCGTACTTTATCCGAGCATCCTCTCATAGAAGTAGTCAAAGAAGAGGTAACTCAACTGCCAGAAGGTATCACAGTAGTAGCTACTGGACCGCTAACCTCACCTGATTTGTCGGCCAAGTTACAAGCGTTGACTGGAGAAGAATATTTGTACTTCTATGATGCAGCAGCTCCTATTGTAGAGAAAGAAAGCATAGATATGGAAAAGGTTTTCTTGCAATCACGTTACGATAAAGGAGAAGCAGCATACCTCAATTGTCCGATGAGTGAAGAAGAGTTTAACCGCTTTTACGAAGCGCTTATTACAGCAGAAGCAGCACCCTTAAAAGAATTTGAAAAAGAAATCTACTTTGAGGGTTGCATGCCTGTAGAAGTGATGGCAAAGCGAGGAAAGAAAACATTATTATTTGGTCCGATGAAACCAGTTGGTTTAACAGATCCTCGTACAGGGAAACGTCCATTCGCAGTCGTTCAACTACGCCAAGACAACAGTGCAGGAACTTTGTTTAACTTAGTTGGTTTTCAAACACATCTCAAATGGGGTCCACAAAAAGAAGTTCTTCAGTTGATACCTGGATTGGAAAATGCAGAGATCGTTCGCTATGGTGTCATGCATCGAAATACGTTTTTAAATTCGCCAAAATTACTCCATCCCACTTATCAATTCAGAGGCCGTGACGATCTATTTTTTGCAGGTCAAATCACTGGTGTAGAAGGTTATGTGGAATCAGCAGCAGCTGGATTATTAGCGGGAATAAACGCAGCACGTCTTGCTAGAGGTGAAGAACTTGTTACTCTTTCTCCTGCTACTGCCATGGGAAGTTTGGCTCATTACATAACCACGACAGATGCAAAGCATTTTCAACCGATGAATGCAAACTTTGGGCTATTTACACCATTGGATTCTCCCTTGAGAGGCAAAAGGGAGAGGGCAGAGCAATATGCTGAGCGTGCACTGTTAGAAGTAGAAAGTGTATCTACTAAAATCAATGTCCAAACAGAAAAAGAGATCATCACATAATAGATAGGGAGTAGAGATATAATGGAGCAATTTCATGCAACTACTATCTTTGCCATACGCCATAATGGAGAAGCTGCGATAGCTGGTGATGGTCAAGTTACATTTGGTAATCAGATGATCATGAAGCATGGCGCTAAAAAAATTCGCAGGCTTTATCGAGGGCAAGTGGTAGCAGGATTTGCAGGTTCAGTTGCAGATGCTATCACCTTATTTGAAAAATTTGAGGGGAAACTGGAAGAATACCAAGGGTCTCTTACTCGAGCAGCAGTGGAGTTAGCGAAAGAATGGCGTACAGATAAAATGTTGAAATCTTTGGAGGCGATGTTGATTGTCTTGAACAAAGATCAGTTGTTACTCGTTTCTGGTAACGGCGAAGTGATTGAGCCGGATGATGATGTCTTAGCTATCGGATCTGGTGGAAGCTACGCATTGTCTGCTGGTCGTGCGTTAAAACGATATGCTCCTGACTTATCTGCAAAAGAGATCGCGAAAGCCTCTTTGACTATTGCAAGTGAAGTTTGTGTGTTTACCAATGATCAAATCATCGTTGAGGAGGCTTAAAGATGCTTACTCCAAGAGAAATTGTTACAGAGTTAAATAAACATATTGTAGGTCAAGATCAAGCCAAACGTGCAGTTGCTATTGCACTGCGTAATCGATATCGTCGTAGTTTATTACCAAATGATTTGAAAGAAGAAATTGTACCAAAAAATATTTTAATGGTTGGTCCAACTGGAGTTGGGAAAACGGAGATAGCAAGACGCTTAGCAAAATTAGTAGGAGCTCCATTTGTGAAATTGGAAGCAACCAAATTTACAGAAGTAGGATATGTGGGGCGCGATGTGGAATCAATGATTCGCGATCTTTCCGAAACAGCTATTCGCATGGTAAAAGGGGAAAAATTGTCAAAAGTTACAGAGCAGGCAAAAATATTGGCTGACGAGCGCCTTGTGGAACTTTTGGTACCAGATAAAAAACAGTCCACTTCTTTCAAAAATCCTATTGAGATGTTGTTTCAGTCCGGTCAACCAAAAGAGGAACCTACAAAAGAAGAGAATGCATCTATCCGATTGGAACGAAATAAAATGGCTCAACTGCTGAAAAATGGTGAGCTAGAAGATCAGCTCGTAGAGTTAGAAATAGAAGAGCAGATGGGTTCTATGTTTGATATGTTTGCTGGTATGGGCGCGGATCAGATGGGTATGAACATGCAAGAGATGTTTAGCAATATCATGCCGAAAAAGAAGAAAAAGCGACGTCTGCCTGTTCGAGACGCAAGAGAAATTTTGATTCAAGAAGAAGGACAGAAATTGATTGATATGGATCAAGTTATCCAAGAAGCTTTGGAAAGAGTAGAGCAGACAGGGATTATCTTTTTAGACGAAATCGATAAGATAGCAGGGAAAGATAATCATGGACCTGATGTTTCTCGTGAAGGTGTACAGCGCGATATTCTTCCTATTGTCGAAGGATCAACAGTGGTAACAAAATATGGATCTATCAAAACAGATCATATTTTGTTTATTGCAGCGGGAGCATTCCATGTCGCAAAACCATCTGATCTAATTCCTGAACTTCAAGGACGTTTTCCGATCCGCGTAGAATTAAATGATTTGACTACGGAGGATTTTATCCGCATCCTTACAGAACCTAAAAATGCACTTTTAAAACAATATTCTGCTCTGTTAGAAACAGAAGGAATCAAAGTGACATTTACAGAATCAGCTATTCGGGAGATAGCAGATTTAGCTGCTCAGGTAAATAGTCAAACGGAGAACATTGGTGCTAGAAGACTGCATACTATGTTAGAACGACTGTTGGAAGAACTATCTTTTGAAGCTCCTGATATCACATTAGAAGAAATTAAAATAACGCCAGAATATGTGAAAGAGCGATTGGGAAATATCGTTTCAAATCGAGATTTAAGCCAATATATTTTGTAAAAAAAGAAGCCATATAGGCTTCTTTTTTTACTGCGCTGGGGTATGTTGTCTATTTTGGATATTAGCCAGCATGGAGTTAAACTGTGGGGAGACACTGTGATATCCAATAGCAAAAGATTCTACTGCTGGATTCCAAGCTTGATAAACAAATGCAGCCTTTTTAATCCGGAATGCTTGATCTGTATTTGGAGTGACAATAGAACCAACCGTAACTCTTGTCCAGTCATTTCTTGATACATATAAACGAGCATCAACTATACCTTTTTGATTATACAAATCTACCAAGGCTTGTCCACTGAGTGCATGTGATAACGAGCCATCATGTTGGGACATCGCTTTATGACTTGCTCCTGGATATTTTTGTTCATATTCCAACACCAAAGTTTTGAGTTCATCCAATGTTAATGTTCCATCTTCAGAAAGATTGCGAATATGAATATTTTCTGCTTTTACACCTAATTGCATGAGAGCAGATTTTAATTCATTGTTTCTTGCCTCCGAAAACTTCTGATTATCAATTTGATTATATCCTTCTGTTACAGGATTATGTGTGCCGCCCCACCAGCTGGAGCCTACTTCTCCATTCAATATTCTTTGAGCAACCGATCCAGCACCATCAGTGTATAGGACTGCTATTACTTCTCTTCCAGCATCTAAGTGCTGGGTAATCGCAACTCCCATCGAAAGAGTTTCATCATCTTGGTGAGGGAGATAAAAAATAGCAGGTGGTGTGCTTGTTATTTTGGAAGATGGTGCTGATGTTTTGGGGGAAAGGGATTGAATGCTTTTTGGAGTTTCAGGTTGTGTAACAACTATGAATGTCCCCCCTCCTTTTACCTCTGCCGTTATGAGGTTTTTCTCAGCATCATAGGTTTGATTTTCTACTCGGAAGTAACCAGCTTCTTCTTCACCAGAGGATATATATTGGAACATCTCTGCTTTTTTGCTATCTTTTTTTACAGGGATTTTTAAAGTATAAATTAACTGTTTATCAGTGGATTTAATTTCAAATTTCATATCCTCTCCCATTTTCAATGCTTTGAGGTTACTGGGACGAATCGAAAATTTCTTACTTACATCTCCCGTTCCTTTTACAGTACCAGTTATTTTCCACTGGTTGCTTGGGATGGAAGAGCTTTTTTTAGTTGTTGATTTGGCAGAAGTAATAGACCAGTTAGGGAAGGATAAGAAAGAAAGACAAAATAGGATGAGCACTGCTAATTTTAATTTTCTCAATTTCGTACACGTTCTCCTTTGTTTTAGCATGATGTATAAACACGTGTCACATAACTCTATTTTAATAAATCGTTGCTATTTTTGTCTTGTGACAAAAAACGGAATGACCGATTAATAGGTCAAAGTGCTCTATTCTATTGTGGAGTTCGCTAAAAACAATAAAAAAGGAAAACACCTTATTCTATGATTTTCATCTATTTGTCTACCATTTTCTCTTTATTTGTGATAATAATATTTGTTGTAATAATGCTGATAAAGGGGTTGGAGATACATGAGTGATCAATCAAACTTGAGTGCAACACCAAACTTCGATGGACAAAGCATGTCCAAAGGGGAGAAATTACTACGTAAATCTGCCGAAATGGGTAATGTAAAAGCTATGCATAATTTGGGCTGGCGTTTGTTAGATGGCGCTGGTTTACCTCATAATGAACAAGAAGGAGAAATGTGGTTAAAGAAAGCGATCTCTCTTAACTACGACCCTGCTTTAAGTGCACTTGGCTGGAGACTTTTAGATGGAAAAGGAATTACGCAAAATATTGCAGAAGGAGAACGGTTGCTTCGTGAAGCTGCGGGCAAAGGCAATACTTATGCAATGTGCTCTCTAGCTTGGGCTATTTTAAAGGGAACACTGCCAAACGGCAATTTATCTGAAGCAGAGACTTTGTTGACCAGAGCTGCGGAAGGTGGAAATCTTGATGCGATGGATAGTTTAGGGTGGCGCTATCTAGATGCAAGTGGTTTTCCATACAATCAAGAACTCGGGGAGTATTGGCTGAAAAAAGCTTCTGAGGCAGGTAGTGCAGAATCTATGTACCAATTGGGCTGGCGTTTAGTAGAAGGATTCACTTTGCCATATAATGAAGCAGAAGGCATCATCTGGTTGGAAAAAGCATGTGATGCTGGGCACACTCATGCAATGTCTTACTTAGGAAACCTCTTACTAGATAAAGAGGAGTTTGCTCAAAAATCTTCAAATCCAGGTAATTTACATTAAGTTACAAACATAATCCTTGCAAGCTATTTGCTTTGTATGATATATTCGACATTGGTGTAAAACACACACGCCAAAGGAGTGAGCAGTGGTGCCAAAGATAACCTTTGGTTGCTGATTCTCGATGATCCTTGGCGGAGGATAAAAACCATAAGGGGGCTGAATTCATGGCAGTCGTATCCATGAAACAACTATTAGAAGCAGGTGTTCACTTCGGTCATCAGACACGTCGCTGGAACCCTAAAATGAGTCGTTTTATTTTTACCGAACGTAACGGTATCTACATTATTGATCTGCAAAAAACAGTGAAAATGATGGAACAAGCATACCAATTTGTACGTGATCTATCTCGTGATGGTGGAAATGTACTATTCGTTGGAACGAAAAAACAAGCACAAGAAGCAGTAAAAGATGAAGCTATTCGTTCTGATATGTTTTTTGTGAATCATCGCTGGTTAGGTGGAACATTGACCAACTTTGGTACCATTCAAAAACGTATCCAACGCCTTCATGAATTAGAGCGTATGGAGGAAGACGGTACTTTTGAAGTACTACCTAAAAAAGAAGTTGTTCTCTTGAAAAAAGAACACGCTCGCTTGGAGAAATTTCTAGGCGGCATTAAACATATGAAAAAACTTCCTGATGCAATCTTTATTATTGATCCACGTAAGGAACGCATTGCTGTTGCAGAAGCACGCAAATTAAACATTCCAATCATCTCTATTGTAGATACAAATTGTGACCCAGATGAAGTAGATTATGTGATTCCTGGTAACGATGATGCTATCCGCGCTGTACGTCTGTTTACTGCTAAAGTCGCTGACGCGATTATTGAAGGAAGACAAGGCGAACAACAAAGTTCAGCTTCGTAAGTTTTTATTTGCGTAGGGGTGGTACATCCACCCCTTTTTGTTAGAAATTCTAAGTAAATTGTGTTTATCGTGTGGGCAACTGCCCATCAAAGTAACCTTTAATTGATAGAGTGAAAGGTAGTGGCATTAGATGGCTATTTCGGCTTCAATGGTAAAAGATCTACGGCAAAAAACTGGTGCTGGGATGATGGATTGTAAAAAAGCGCTTACAGAAACAAATGGTGACATGGAGAAAGCGATCGAATATCTTCGTGAAAAAGGAATAGCTGGGGCTTCCAAAAAAGCAGATCGTGTTGCAGCAGAAGGTATTGTTGAATCTTACATACATGCTGGTGGGCGTATTGGTGTATTGGTGGAAGTAAACTGCGAAACTGATTTTGTAGCAAAAACTCCTGAATTTGGTGCGTTTGTTAAAGATATTGCGATGCAAATCGCTGCGATGAACCCAAAATATGTTCGTCGTGAAGAAGTGGCAGAAGAAGAAGTAGAAAAAGAACGCGAAATCTTAAAGCAACAAGCTCTTCAAGAAGGTAAACCAGCTAATATCGTTGACAAAATGGTAGAAGGTCGTCTGGTGAAACACTTCAAAGAAATCTGCCTACTCGATCAAGTATTTGTAAAAGATAATGATAAAACGATTGATCAATTGGTAAAAGAACAGATTGCGCGCATCGGAGAGAACATTACCATTCGTCGTTTTGTGCGTTTCGAACTAGGAGAAGGTATTGAAAAACGCCAAGACAACTTTGTAGAAGAAGTTATGTCTCAGGTAAACAAAGGTTAAAGCGATATGGGGAGCACATTTCGTGTATCCCCTTTTTCAACTACTGATAGAAATGTGGGGATCGTATGAGCACTCCCAAATATAAACGTGTTGTTTTAAAACTAAGTGGGGAAGCATTAGCTGGAGATCAAGGTTATGGGATTGATTCAGCGGTACTTACTTCTATTTCCCGTCAAATCAAAGAGATTATTCACTTAGGTGTAGAAGTTGCAATTGTTGTAGGCGGAGGAAACATATGGAGAGGTATCGCGGGTACCAAACGCGGGATGGATCGTGCAACCGCTGATTATATGGGAATGTTGGCTACTGTGATGAATTCTCTTGCCTTGCAAGATTCTTTGGAATCCATGGATGTGGCAACAAGGGTTCAGAGTTCGATTGAGATGAGACAGATTGCTGAACCTTATATTAGACGTCGTGCTATTCGTCATTTGGAGAAAGGGCGCGTAGTTATTTTTGCAGCAGGTAACGGCAACCCTTATTTCTCAACTGATACAACTGCTGCGCTTAGAGCCGCAGAAATTGAGGCAGAAGTAATTTTGATGGCGAAAAATAATGTAGATGGTGTGTACAATACGGATCCACGCATTGACCCGAATGCAGAGAAATATGACACATTAACCTTCTTAGAAGTGTTAAATAAAGGGCTAGCTGTCATGGACTCTACCGCATCTTCTCTATGCATGGACAATAATATTCCTCTGATCGTTTTTAATATTACGACAGAAGGTAATATCCGTCGCGTATTAATGGGTGAGTACATAGGAACTGTTGTAAGGGGGAACCACAAATGATTAATGAAGTAAAGTCAGCTACACAAGGTAAAATGGATAAAGCAGTACAAGTGTTAAAAAGAGATTTAATGTCACTACGTGCCGGGCGTGCAAATCCAGCCCTATTGGATAAGGTGATCGTTGATTACTATGGTAGCCCTACTCCAGTAAACCAGCTTGCCAATATCAGCACTCCAGATCCTCGTACTCTATTTATTCAACCTTGGGATAAAACAGCAGTAGCACAAATTGAAAAATCAATTTTAAAATCAGAACTTGGTCTTACTCCAAACAGTGATGGTGCTTCCATACGTATCACTATCCCTGCGCTGACAGAAGAACGCCGTGCAGAATTAGTAAAAGTAGCAAAAAAAATGGGCGAAGAAGCTAAAGTTGCCATTCGCAATGTTCGTCGAGATGCAAATGATGAATTAAAAAAATTGGAAAAAAATGGCGAAATAACAGAGGATACTTCACGTCGCGGTCAAGAAGATATCCAAAAAGTAACAGATCAGTTTATCAAGGATATTGATAAAGTAGTTGCTGAAAAAGAAAAAGAGATCATGGAAATCTAATGGTGTGTACCGGGAAACTCCTTCAAATTTGAGGGGGTTTTCGACTACACCTTTACTATCCACATTGCAATTACTCGTGGTGGAGGTATATATATGCTGTTAGGAATTAAACGCCTGTTCGCTCAACGTAATTCAGACGATGGTTTTCCTGTTATGTTTGATAAACAAATGTTACCAAAGCATGTTGCGATTATTACCGATGGGAATGGGCGCTGGGCCAAGAAGCGTGGATTACCACGAACTGCTGGACACGCTGCAGGCATGAGGAGAGTAAGAGAGACCATAAGAGCGGCTAATGATTTGGGAATTGAAGTACTTACTTTCTATTCTTTTTCGACTGAAAATTGGAAAAGACCAAAAGAAGAAGTGGAATATCTCATGAAGTTGCCGGTTGAATTTTTGAAAACTGATTTACAAGAGTTAGTGGACAGAAATGTAAGAGTTCAGATGTTAGGTGAAAAGAAACAAACTCCTACTTTCACGCAACAAGCACTTACAGAGTTTGAAGAGAAGACAAAACAAAATACTGGGATGATTCTTAATTTTGCTATTAACTATGGATCAAGAGATGAGATTCTATCCTCAGTTAGACAGATTATAGATGACATTGAAATGGGAAATATTAGTAAGAATGATATCTCAGAACAAGTTATCAGTGAAAGACTACTTACTAAAGGATTACCCGATCCAGATTTGGTCATTCGCTCGAGTGGGGAAATACGTATATCAAACTTCTTGCTTTGGCAAATCGCTTATAGTGAGCTCTGGTTTACCGAAGCACTTTGGCCTGATTTTACAAAAGATATGTTTCTACAAGCCATTGGTGAATACCAACAGAGATCGAGACGTTATGGATCCCTCTAATACAGGTCAGTAGAAAGTAATCGATACAAGGAAATAAATGATAGCAAACAAGTACACATGCATGTTGTGACAAACTAGCTGTTTTTCGCATTTCCTGTAAAGGAGGTAGGACAGGAGAGGATCGCCGACTGCAAAGAATGCAGGCACTCCTCTACGCCAAATCAGATTAGGTGGGTATCCTGTCGGCAATTATGAAAGTGCGCATCATTTCAGGAGTACTAGGAGCCATTTTCTTTTTGCTATTGTTATGGTTAGGCTCTTGGTGGTATTCGGTATTTATCTGGATACTTGCAACAATATGTTTTTTGGAATACTGTCGGCTTTTTGGTTTTACTTATAAAAAACCCCAAGTGATGCTTGGGATACTAATCTTTTGGCTGATGATTGTAGCTCGATTAAAAACGCAGTTAGGACTAGCTTTTTTACCTACACTAACTTATTCAAATGTGTTAATTCTAGGTCTGGTTTTATTTCTTTCTTTATTGGTATTTTCTCGTAACCAATTTGATATTTATCAAATGGCGCACTTATTTATTGGTACGATATACATAGGTTTGGGTTTTTCCTATATGATCAAGATTATTTGGCAACCAGATGGGTTTTTATGGTCTCTTTTTGTACTTCTCATCATCTGGGCGAATGATACTGGTGCATATTTTACTGGGAAAAATTTTGGAAAACGTAAGCTATGGCCATCAATTAGCCCGAATAAAACGATTGAAGGTTCTATTGGAGGAATTATACTAGGTTTAGTCGTAAGTGGTTTTTTTGGATATCTCTTCCCGCAAATATGGACGATCAGTTACGCAATAGGTCTTGGTCTACTCATTTCTGTTCTCGGACAGCTTGGAGATTTAGTAGAATCAGCGATTAAGCGATCTACAGGAACCAAGGATTCAGGCAAAATTATGCCAGGTCATGGTGGTGTACTAGATCGATTCGATAGTTTAATTTTTACCTTTTTGGTACTACAAATATTTACTAGCTCTTTTTAGATCATGAGTTTTCTAACAGAATGAAGAGGAGAACTTAGATGTTAGAGAAAATTTCTATTTTAGGTTCAACTGGTTCCATTGGAACAAGTACTTTAGATGTAGTCAAACAACATCCAGAGGAGTTTCAGGTAGTTGCTTTAGCAGCTGGTAACAATGTAGAAGAAATGATCAGACAAGCAAAAAACTTTCAACCAAAAGTAGTTTCGATGGCTACCAAACAATTGGCTGATCAAGTTGCAGCTGAGATTTCAGATTCGATAAAAGTAGTTTGGGGAGACGAAGGTCTTATAGAAGTAGCGACTCATTCAGATGCTACTTATGTTGTATCTTCTCTTGTTGGAAGTAGAGGTTTGCAACCTACATTGGCAGCAATAGAAGCAGGAAAAAGAATCGGTCTTGCAAATAAAGAGACCTTGGTTACTGCTGGTCATTTAGTTATGGAAAAAGCAGAACAACGTAAAGTTGATATTTTGCCGATAGATAGTGAACACTCCGCTATTTTCCAATGCTTAAACGGGGAAAGAAAAGAAGATGTAAAGAAAATCATTTTAACTGCATCAGGTGGAGCTTTTCGTGATTATACAAGAGAACAGCTGGCAACAGCTACACCAGAGATGGCGCTAAAACATCCCAATTGGGCGATGGGAGCCAAAGTTACTATCGATACTGCTACCATGATGAATAAAGGATTAGAAGTAATGGAAGCACATTGGTTGTTTGCAGTTCCATATGACCAAATTGATGTCTTGGTTCATCCACAAAGTATTATTCACTCTATGGTAGAATTTCAAGATGGGGCAGTCATGGCGCAGTTAGGAACTCCAGATATGAAAGTGCCGATTCAATATGCATTGTCGTATCCGAAAAGGCTGCCACTTTCCATGCCAGCCTTATCATTAAGTGATATCAAACAATTAACTTTTCGAGATCCTGATGTAAAGAGATTCCCTTGTTTGGCAATGGCGTTTGAATCAGGTCGGATCGGTGGAACAATGCCTACGGTTTTAAATGCTGCAAATGAAGTCGCTGTTGAGAAATTTTTAAACAAAACTATTCCCTTTTTAGGAATAGAGGCTATGATAGAGAAAACCCTTAGTGAACATGAAGTGATAAAAAATCCTCAACTAGAAGAAATTCAACACGCAGATCAGTGGGCACGTGAATTTGCTCGTCAATTAACCTTTTAGGTGGTGATGTTGGTGCACGTACTGCAAACTGTTATTACGTTTGTAATTGTTTTGAGTGTATTGGTTTTTGTGCACGAACTTGGTCATTTTCTGTTTGCAAAAAGAGCTGGAATCCTGGTTCGAGAGTTTGCCATTGGAATGGGAACAGTGGTTTACTCCAAAAGAAAAGGAGAAACCTTATATTCTATCCGTCTATTACCTTTAGGCGGGTTTGTTCGTATGGCAGGTGAAGACCCCGAGATCATCGATATCAAACCCGAATCTAGGCTGTATCTAGATTTTAGTAATGATCTCGTAAAAGATATCTGGTTGATAGAACCTGAGCAAATTAGTGATATGGTTTCTGGTACCTTAGTAGAGATGGATACAGAAAAAGATTTGCTTGTTACTATTTTATTAGATAATGGAGAACAAGTGCGTTACCCATTGCATCGAGAGGCTTTCATCCATTTCAATAAAAAAAATGAGATGCAGATTGCACCACTTGATCGTCAATTCGGTTCCAAGACAGTTTGGCAGAAAGCTCTCGCTATTTTGGCAGGACCAGTATTTAATATTATTCTGACAATCATTTTATTTGGAATATATACGGCTGTGATCGGAGTCGAATCAAAACTACCCATTAGCGTCGTTTCCAAAGGATCACCAGCGGAAAAAGCTGGTTTAAAAGCAGGAGATGTGATTCAGTCTGTAAATGGAAAACAGGTGTCTACCATTGATATGCTGCGAGTAGAACTTGTTAATTCAAAAGGAAAAGCAGTTCCATTTGTGATCAAACGAGGCAATCAAGATTTACATTTAAAGATCGCGCCCCAAAAGCAAGGGGAAGTATATATTATTGGAACCATGTTTGATCAAAGACAAATGATGCGTAAGGCTACGGTTGGGGAAACCATCCGTGAAGGTTTTAAACAAACCTACAATTGGTCTATCGTTATATTGGATGGTTTCCGCAGTCTAGTAACAGGTCAGATCTCCATTAAGAACTTGGGCGGACCAGCACAGATGGGCTATTTAACTGGTAAAGCAGCAGACGCAGGTTTTGTTGCATTGATTAAATGGACAGCATTGCTGAGCTTAAACCTAGGAATATTTAATCTACTTCCTATTCCTGCTCTTGATGGTAGCAGACTCGTCTTTATCATTATTGAGGGAGTTCGAGGTCGACCGATCAATCCAAATAAAGAAAGTTATGTTCATTTTGTTGGGTTTGCTATGTTGATGATGTTAATGATATTTGTGACGTACAACGATATCATTAAAATATTTTTTTCCTAGAAATGAGGAAGGATTGTGAGACAGAAGACCGCTTTTATTCCAACTTTAAGGAGTGTTGCTGATGCAGAGATGATCAGCCACCAGCTATTGGTTCGGGCTGGTTTTATACGCCAAGTAGCTGCTGGAGTATACAATTACTTGCCACTTGCACAACGTGTGCTAAATAAAATTTCTACCATTGTTCGAGAAGAAATGGATCGTATTGGATCTCAAGAATTGTTAATGCCAGCATTAAATCCTGCTGAGCTTTGGCAAGAGTCTGGTCGATATGATACATACGGTCCAGAGTTAGTAAAGTTACAAGATCGTCATGAACGTAATTTTATCCTTGGACCAACACACGAAGAAACCATTACTGATTTGATGCGAAAAGAAGTAAATACGTATAAAAAGTTACCAATGACGTTATATCAGATTCAAACAAAATTCCGGGATGAAAAACGTCCAAGATCTGGGTTACTGCGAGGCAGAGAGTTTATTATGAAAGATGCATACTCTTTCCATGCAGATCGGGATTCATTGGATGAGACTTATAAAGATATGTACCAAGCATATGTCAATATCTTCACTCGATGTGGATTGGAGTTTGGTGCAGTCGAAGCGGATTCAGGTTCTATTGGTGGAAAAGGAACACATGAATTTATGGTATTTTCAGAAGCTGGAGAAGACAAAATTGCTATATGTACCTCATGTGATTACTCAGCCAATATTGAAATGGCAGAAAATGTAGCAGAGGAAACGATTGAACCAAGAGATCAACAAGCACCACCCATGGAAAAAATTCATACTCCAAATGTGAAAACGATTGAGGAGCTTGTAACCTTTTTAAATGTTATACCAAGTTTATTGGTGAAGACACTGATATTTATCGTGGATGGAAAACCTGTCATGGTTTTGGTTCGTGGAGATCATGAAGTAAATGAGATCAAGGTGAAAAATGTACTAGAAGCAACAACCTGTACTATGGCAGATGAAGCCACCATTTTTAAAGTAACGGGAGCACATCCAGGATCACTTGGTCCCGTGAATGTAAAAGAAAAGATTACCATACTTGCAGACCAAGCACTTCGTTCGATGGTTGATTGGAACATTGGTGCTAATGAAGATGGTTACCATTTCATTCATGCAATGGAAGGAAGAGATTTCACTGTTAGTAGATATGCGGATTTGCGTACAGTGGAAGAAGGAGATAAATGCCCTCGTTGCGGTCAACCGATTCGATTCCAAAAGGGAGTAGAAGTTGGTCATATCTTCAAATTAGGAACCAGGTATAGTGATGCAATGAAAGGTAATTTTCTTGATGCAAATGGAAGAGAACAGACTTATCTCATGGGCTGTTATGGAATAGGGATTTCTCGTACACTATCTGCGGTAGTTGAGCAACATCATGATGAAGGTGGTATCATATGGCCAGAGTCTATTTCTCCTTTTGCCGTTCATTTAATAGCAGTAAATATGAAAGATGAAATACAACGCAATTTAGCTGAAAAACTTTATCGAGATTTATTACAAGCTGGAGTTGAAGTTTTGTTTGATGATCGCCAAGAAAGAGCTGGAGTAAAGTTTAAAGATGCCGATCTCATTGGTATTCCTACGAGAATTGTTGTAGGATCTAAAGCACCTGATAACTTAGTAGAAGTAAAATCTCGTCGTACTGGTGAGAGTCAAGAGGTTATGGTAGATCAAGTTTTAGATAGAATAAGATAAAGAGAAAGAACCCTTTAATCGAAAGAGGGTTCTTTCTCTTTATGATATATCGCCATATAGAGCGTTAGGTGTTGAGAGAAATTATTTTGAAAAGCTTTTGAAGACGAACTGATAAAAAAATCCTCATTTATAGGTTAGGAAAGCGGATTTAGAAAAATTCGAGTGGATCACTTTTACTTATATATAAAGAAATAAGACATCCGAAAAATATTTTTAATATAAATAAGATTCTATCATTTTTGTGATTTTTTATTGATAAATAAGATAAAATGAAGATGTTTCATCACATCAAATTTTTTATTCTTTTGAACGGAAAGAGGTGTTATTTCTGAAGGCAGAGATAATAAGTCAACTGTTTGCTATGAGTTTGTCTGTATTTACTTTAAGTTCAACTGCGCAAGCAAGTATGAATCTTACGAAACCAGTGTACAACCATGGGTGTCAAAACGATGATGGGAATGACGGCTACGGTGAAGACGAAAACATGAAACATAGTGATAGTGGCAAAGGATGCCTTAATGGCGGTGGGAATGGAAACGGATGCCACAATGGTGGTGCAAATGACGCTTATGATGGCGCGAATAACACCGACGGTGGGGCGAATGGCACCTGGGAAGTTAACAAGGGTTACAGTGATAGTGGGAATGGATGCCATAATAATGGCGGGAATGACAATGGTTGCAGCGGTGATGCAGGTAATAACTATGGCAGTAATGGATTGGAGAGCCAAAACGATAGAGGAAATGGGAACGGATGTCACAACAATGGTGAGGCAGGCGATGGTGGATCCGACGATGGATGCATGAATGGTGGTTGTATAAATAACGGAGGAACAACAGAGAACGGAGGAACAACAGAGAACGAGGGAACAACAACTAATGGTGGCTATACAAAAACAGATATAAAAGTAGATGCTACTCCTATTTCTACAGATGATGAACCAACTACTATTAATGGTGGAATATTACCTAAAACGGCTACAGCTTATCCATTTTCTGGGGTGATAGGTGCAAGTTTAGTAGCATTAGGTTATATTTTGAGAAAAAATAGAAATAAAAATAAAGGATAATATCTTGAGAGAGTATTGTTATTTTGATCTTAAAATTGCATTTAATTGGTGACAATTTCAATAAACGATATTTAAGATGTTCAAGATTTTTGAAGAAAGTTTATCTGCTCTATATCTGAAAAAGTTGTAACTTATAACAAATTTATTAAACATTGATTATTTCATTGACACTTATTTACCTGAATACTAAGATGAAAATAGACAGATATACAGAATTATTCTATACATTTATGGTTGAAAAAGGGAATAGAGCAAAAGGAAAGGTTGATATATTTGAAGAGAAGAAAAGTTGCTACAGGTTTTTTTGTGCTTGGTTTGTCTGTTTTTGCTCTGAGTCCTGTTGCATTAGCAGCAAATAAAAATGCTAATTTAGTTGATCTAGACACAAAAGTCAAGGTTTCCATCGGTTCTCAAACAGAAGAGCCTTGTGAAGGTGTGGACTGCAACGAGAACGGAGATAACAACGGTGGATCTGGAAACAACGGCGGATCTGGAAACAACGGCGGATCTGAAAACAACGGCGGATCTGAAAACAACGGCGGATCTGAAAACAACGGCGGATCTGAAAACAACGGCGGATCTGAAAACAACGGCGGATCTGAAAACAACGGCGGATCTGAAAACAATGGCGGATCTGAAAACAATGGCGGATCTGAAAACAACGGCGGATCTGAAAACAATGGCGGATCTGAAAACAACGGTGGATCTGAAAACAATGGCGGATCTGAAAACAATGGCGGATCTGAAAACAATGGCGGATCTGAAAACAATGGCGGATCTGAAAACAATGGCGGATCTGAAAACAATGGCGGATCTGAAAACAATGGCGGATCTGAAAACAACGGTGGAACTGAAAACAACGGTGGAACTGAAAACAACGGTGGAACTGAAAACAACGGTGGATCCGAAAACAACGGTGGATCCGAAAACAACGGTGGTGTAGATACACCTGAGAACAATGGTGGCGTAGATATCCCTGAAAACAACGGTGGAACTGTTGATGTACCAGTTACTAACACAGATGCACCTGTAGTTGTTGCTCAAAATGAAACACCAGTAAAAGAAACTGCAACTGATGAAGAACCTACAACTGTTAATGGTGGGGAACTACCTAAAACAGCTACACCTTTACCATTTGTTGGCTTGATTGGTGCTGGTCTTGCTTCTCTTGGCCTACTTATCCGTAAAAAAGAGAAACAGTAGAAATGAAAAGAATTTCACTCTTACTCATGATGGTAGGAGTGTGTATGATGGGTTATACGATGTTCACATATGTACCTCAAATGTTTATAGGCAGTTCGGTCAATAAATCTGATATTGATAAAGTAATGGCAGAAGCAAATAATAATACTAACGTGGACAAAAAAATCTTATATCCAATTAGACCAAAAACGGGTGAAAACGTCGGAGAGTTGATTATTCCGAAATTAAATGCTATTTTGCCTATCATTGAAGGTACAGATCCGGATGAGCTGGAAAAAGGTGTAGGTCACTATGCACAAAGTGTGCTACCAGGTGAAAAGGATAATGCTGTTTTAAGTGGTCATAGAGACACGGTATTTCGAAATGTGGGAAAGCTGGAGATTGGCGACCAATTGGTTACGAAAACCAGTGCAGGTGTATTTACTTATAAAATCGTAAAAATGTGGGTAGTAGACGAAGATGACAGAACCGTTATCGTTTCTCATAAAGGGAAACAGATTTTAACTCTTACTACATGTTATCCATTTAACTTTATTGGCCCAGCTCCTCAACGGTACATTATACAATCAGTATTAATCGGAACAAAATAGTTCTATCCTTTTTATCAACCATGTAGGGGGATTCTATCCTCCCTTTTTTTTTGCCAAAAATCCTCTTGATGAACAAGGGAACCGAATGATTTGCTTCATTGGAAACGATTATGTTATAATCTTTTTGGCAATACTACACACAGTAACTACATTTGATTTATCAGATGTAAATCCTTCACCTACCTTAAGCACTTCAGGTGAAGTGCTTCTCTAAGGAATTGGTGATTTATTAGATAGGCTCCTGTGAAAGAGTGGGTAAATACCCACTCTTTGCATTTTAAAAGCTACTTATGGAGGTAGTATTCTTGAGTCGACAAGTTGTAGAGCAAGTAGAAAAGATTGCCGTTCCACTTCTTGGGGTTCTTGGACTAGAACTGGTAGAAGTGGAATATAAGAAAGAAGGACCAAACTGGTTTCTAAGAATTTATATCGATGGTCTAGAAAAACCAGTAGACTTGGATGATTGTGCCAAAGCTAGCGAACAGCTTAGTCTTGCATTGGATGAGAAAGATCCTATTCCAGGAAATTATTACTTGGAAGTTTCATCACCAGGTGCAGAAAGACCACTCAAAAAAGAATCAGATTTTCAAAAAGCAATTGGAAAAACCATACACGTAAGTACATATGAACCTATTGATGGACAACGGACTTTTGAAGGGAAATTAGACCAAGTTCTACAGGATGTAATAGTAGTAAATGGACAATCTATTCCCCGAAACAAAATAGCGAGTGCTAGGTTAAGCGTGGTTTTTTCATAATGAAGGGAGGATTAGGCCGGTGAATGCGGAGTTCATCGAAGCACTCGGTCAATTAGAGAAAGAAAAAGGAATTAGCAAGGATATCTTGATCGATGCGATAGAGGCAGCATTAATTTCTGGTTATAAACGTAATTTTCATTCAGCACAGAATGTACGAGTAGATATTAACAGGGAAACTGGTAGAGTTCGTGTATTTGCGCGGAAATCTGTTGTTGAAGAGGCTCTAGATCCTCGATTGGAAATTTCTTTGGAAGCAGCAAAAGAAATTAATCCAAACTATTCATTAGAGGATGTAGTTGAAATCGAAGTAACTCCAGCTGATTTTGGCCGAATCGCTGCTCAAACCGCAAAACAAGTTGTTACACAGCGGATCCGTGAAGCAGAGAGAAATATTATCTATTCCAATTTTATTGATCGGGAAGAAGATATTGTCACTGGAATCGTACAACGTACTGATAATCGGAACTACTTTATCGATTTAGGTAGAGTAGAAGCATTGCTACCTCATTCAGAAACCATGCCAGGGGAACGGTTCAAACATGGGGATAGAGTGAAAACGTTTATCACCAAAGTGGAAAAGTCAACCAAAGGTCCCCAAATTTTTGTGTCTCGTACTCATCCAGGATTACTAAAACGTTTATTTGAATTAGAAGTCCCAGAAATTTTTGATGGTGTTATTGAGATAAAGTCAATTGCAAGAGAAGCAGGGCAACGTTCTAAAGTAGCAGTTACATCAAGGGACACCAATGTAGATGCTGTTGGTGCTTGTGTAGGACATAAAGGTGTAAGAGTTCAGACCATTGTCAACGAACTTCGGGGTGAAAAGATAGATATCATTCGCTATTCTGAGGATTTAACAGAATGGATTGCATCAAGTTTGAGTCCTTCTAAAGTAACCTCTGTTACTATATATGAAGAAGAAAAAATGGCAAGAGTAGTGGTGCCTGATCATCAATTGTCTTTAGCGATTGGAAAAGAAGGTCAAAATGCACGTTTAGCTGCAAAATTGACCAATTGGAAAATAGACATCAAGAGTGAGTCTGAAGCAGGAGTGGATTTTGTACCTGCACATTCAGAGGATGAGGTCGAGTGAAGAAGAAGAAAATTCCTATGCGCAAATGTATTATCTCGCAAGAGATGTTTCCGAAGAAAAGTCTAATTCGTGTAGTAAGAACTCCTGAAAACGAGGTTTTGATCGATCCGACGGGAAAGAAATCCGGTCGAGGTGCTTATCTATGTGCCAAATTAGAATACATTGATCTTGCCCAGAAGAAGAAGTCACTAGAACGGATTTTTCAAACAAAAATTGAACCTACTTTGTATGACCAGCTTAGAGAATATGCAGAGGGAGTCTCTCATGAAGAATAATTTCTTTCAAGTGTTAGGTCTAGCACAGCGAGCGCGTAAATTAACATTGGGAGAAGAGTTTGTTCTTCAATCCGTTCGAAATGGCCAAGCAAAACTGGTTATTTTGGCAACGGATGCTGGAAAAAATACTACCAAAAAGATTACGGACAAATGTAATTCTTATGATGTTCCTTTGCTTCAAGTAGGTACAAGAGTTGATCTTGGAACTGCAGTAGGAAAAGGAGAACGAGTCGTTATGGCAGTAACCGATTCTGGTTTTTGTCAGATGCTAAGGGGGCTCGTTACGTAACTAATGGGGGTGAACGGATGACGAAAATCCGTGTATATGAGTATGCCAAAGAGAAAGATATGAGCAGTAAAGAAGTTATTCATATATTAGAAAAAGTGGGCATTCCTGTAAATAATCACATGAGTGTCATGGACGAAACTGCAACAAAAAAAGTGGAAGAGTTTGTAGCAAAAATAAAGCAGGGGTCTGCAGCTGTAAATCAGGAGAAACCGAAAAGTCAGAAACAAACTGTACAACATGGGGCGGCGAAGTCTATGGAACAAACAAATAATAATTCTACTGAAGAAATTCAAGAAAAAGGCCAACCTTCTTCTCGAGCTAATCAAGAACCGATCAAAAAAAATAAACAACGCAGCAACAATACCTTTTCTAAGGGTAGAGGCGGTGCAAAAGGCAGAGGGAACAGAAAGAAAAATGATCGAAGATCGCAAAATAAAGAAAAGCAGGCACCAGTGTTGCCAAAAGAAATTACAGTGTCTGGGCCTCTTTCGGTTGGAGAATTTGCAAAATTATTAAGAAAAGAAGCATCAGAAGTTATTCGTAAATTAATTCCTATTGGTGTCATGGCGACCATCAATCAAGAAATTGATGTGGACACTATGACCCTAGTGGCAGAAGAATTTGGTGTTACTGTTATCTATAAAGAGGAATTTGACGAATCCAACATCGAAGAAATAGAAGAAGTAGATGAAAAAGAAAATCTACAAGAACGTCCACCTGTTGTTACGATTATGGGACACGTTGACCATGGGAAAACAACACTATTGGATAAGATCCGTAGTACAAACGTTACCTCAGGAGAAGCTGGTGGAATCACTCAGCATATCGGTGCTTATCAAGTAGAGATTAGTGGGAAGAAAATTACATTCCTTGATACACCAGGTCACGCAGCTTTTACAACTATGCGTGCACGTGGAGCAGAAGTGACAGATATTACTATCCTTGTCGTTGCTGCTGATGATGGAGTGATGCCACAAACAATTGAAGCCATTAATCACGCAAAAGCAGCGAATGTTCCGATCATAGTAGCAGTAAATAAAATGGATAAACTAGATGCAAATCCAGACCGAATTAAACAACAGCTTACGGAATATGGTCTTGTTCCAGAAGATTGGGGTGGAGACACTATTTTTGTTCCAGTGTCTGCCATCAACGGAGAAGGTATGGAAGATCTTCTGGAGATGATACTATTAGTATCTGAGGTACAAGAATTAAAGGCAAATCCAGATAAACGTGCTCGAGGGGTTGTAATCGAAGCTGAGCTGGATAAAGGACGAGGAGCAGTCGCGACTGTTCTCATTCAAAATGGTACACTGAAGGTAGGCGATGGGATTGTAGCAGGTAACTACTTCGGTAAGATTCGTGCGATGATCAATGATCATGGTCGTCGTGTCAAAGTAGCTCCACCATCTATGCCTGTTGAAATTCTAGGTTTACCTGATGTTCCAAGTGCCGGCGATCCATTTATGGTGTTTGATGACGAGAAGAAAGCCCGTGCGATTGCTGATAAACGTAATCAAAAACAACGGGAAGAAGAACGCGGGGCAAAAACACGCGTTACTCTTGATGATTTGTTTAAACAAATTCAAGAGGGCGAAGTGAAGGAATTAAATGTTATTATTAAAGCAGACGTACATGGTTCTGCTGAGGCAATGAGAGGCTCTTTAGAAAAAATTGATATCGAAGGAGCACGTGTGAAAATTATTCATACTGCTGTTGGTGCTATCACAGAGTCTGATATTATCCTTGCTTCTGCTTCTAATGCAGTAATCATTGGTTTCAACGTACGTCCTGAACCAAATGCACGAGCAACTGCGGAGCAGGAAAAAGTAGAAATTCGTTTGCATCGAGTTATTTATAAAGCGATTGAAGAAATTGAAGCAGCAATGAAAGGTCTATTAGATCCTGAGTTTGAAGAGAAAGTGGTAGGTACAGCTGAAGTAAGACAAATCTTCAAAGTATCTCGGGTGGGTACGATTGCCGGATGTTATGTAATTGATGGCAAAGTAGTACGAGATGGTAAAGCAAGATTGATTCGCGATGGTATTGTTGTTCATGAAGGTGAACTGGATACATTAAAACGTTTTAAAGACGATGCAAAAGAAGTAGCACAAGGTTATGAATGTGGTATTACATTAGCAGGTTATAATGATATGAAAGAAGGGGACTTGATCGAGGTGTATGTCATTGAAGAAGTAGCACGCACGTAATTTGTTTATTGGATTACTGACGTGTGAGGGGCAAATCCCTTCTTCCCTTTCACTCAAAGACAAACGAAGAGTATTACAATCTGCTCTTACTCGAATCAAGAACAAATGGAACCTTTCCGTTTCAGAAGTTGGAAGACAAGATGATCGCCAAGTGTTTGAGCTCGCCATTGTTGGAGTAGCAACAGCTAAGCATGTGGTGGAAAAAGAGCTTCAGCTCGCTTTAAAACTCTTAGAAGCGACAGATGAAATGTTGATCTTTCATATTGACATCACTTTTGTGTAGGAGGTGTCGCCCTTGGCACGCATCCGTGTGAGCCGTGTTGGCGAACAGATCAAAAAAGAGCTTAGCCAAATTATTCAACAAGAAATTAAAGATCCACGAATAGGATTTGTTACCGTAACTGCCGTAGAAATGAGCGGTGATCTACAGCAAGCAAAAGTATATGTAAGTATACTAGGTAGTCAATCAGAAAAAGATGAATCAATTGCTGCATTAGACAAAGCAAAAGGTTTTATTCGATCAGAAGTAGGTCGCCGTGTTCAATTAAGACATGTACCAGAAATACATTTTTCCGTTGACCACTCACTTGATCATAGTGATCAAATTACGCGATTGCTACACGATGTAAGAGATGAAGATTAGGAGAAACGTTATGTTAGACTGGACAAGTGCTACAAAAACACTTCAAAATGCTAGTCAAATCCTAGTTGTATCACATGTGAATCCTGATGGAGATGCTATCGGTTCTACTCTGGCTGTTGGAAATATGGTGGAATCTCTTGGAATTCCGGTGACACTTGTAAATGAATCACCTATTCCTGATAAAATTGCTTCGTTACCAGGAGCAGAAAAGATTCAATTTCCGTCTCAAGTAAGTGAACGCTTTGCAGTTATTATTGCTGTTGATGCTGCTGATATTTCCCGTATTGGGAATTGTCAGCAGCTTTTTGCCGATAACCCTACTATCATTAATATTGATCATCATGCTACCAACGATTATTTTGGAACGATCAATGTAGTAAAATCGGATGCAGCAGCAACTGTAGAGATTCTTTATGATTGGGCGGAGTATTTAAAGATTTCGATATCTAAACAGTTAGCTACGGTTTTGTATGCTGGTTTGTTAACGGATACAGGTGGATTTAGATATTCCAATACGACTTCCCATACCCTTCGAATTGCTGCAAATCTTCTAGATTTAGGGGTAGCCTCTTACGAACTGGCAGATCGATTATTGGAAACGATAAGTACAAGTTATCTCGAACAACTAAAAGATTCACTTGCCACCATTCAGATCGATTTAGATGGTAAGGTTGCATATTTAACATCGATGGAAGAAGATAATGAAGGCTTGGTTAACTTTGCTCGTAATATAGAAGGCGTTGATGTAGGGGTTCTGTTTCGTCCCAAAGATGAACATCACATAAAAGTAAGCCTTCGATCACGTCAATTGATCGATGTATCCCAAATAGCCCTCTCGCTTGGTGGAGGTGGCCATGCACGAGCTGCTGGTTGTACGATAGAGGGAACTATGGATGAGGCAATTGAGGTAGTAATCCAAAAATTGAAAGCAGCTTTTGAGGGCGTGAATGAATGACATTACATGGAATTATACCTGTTTGGAAGCCCAAAGGCATGACATCTCACGATGTAGTCAGCCGAATTCGACGGTTAGCAGGTCAAAAGAGGGTTGGTCATACAGGTACACTTGATCCAGAAGTAGAAGGTGTTTTACCTATCTGCCTAGGTCAAGCAACAAGATTGGTAGAATATATCCAAAATCTTCCAAAGCGATATCAAGGGACGATGACGGTAGGAATTGCTACAGATACAGAAGATCAAACTGGAAAGATTGTAGAACAAGTAGATGATATACCAAAAACATTTCCTTTAGACGATGTTGCCCAAGCTTTTCAAGGGGAAATGGAACAAGTGCCACCTATGTATTCAGCAGTAAAAATAAAAGGTGAGCGACTGTATGAATTGGCAAGAAAAGGTTTAGTAACAGAGCGTCCATCTCGACGTGTCACGATTTACCAATTAGATATTCAGCAAGTGGAATCGGATGCCTATCCAATATTAGCTTTTGATGTAACATGTTCGAAAGGTACTTATGTACGAACTTTGTGTGTGGATATTGGAAAATCATTGGGATACCCTGCTCACATGAGCAAACTAATTCGAGTACAAAGTGGTCCTTTTCAAACAGCAGATTGTTACACATTAGAAGAATTGGGATTAGCAAAAGAAGAAGGTACATTTGCACAAACATTAGTAGCAATGGGTGAAGCGATGTGTCATCTTCCAGCGATTGTAGTAAATCAAGAAGATGGACAGCGAGTGTTAGATGGAAGTATATTTGAATGGGATGAAACGGTAAAAGTTTCCGCATCTAACTTGGTTCGCATTTATGATGAATCAGGTAGATTTTGTGCAATTTACGAGATCCATCATCAAGATTTAAGACCAGTAAAAGTATTTCGGGATGTGCATGAATAATGAAAATAATAGAAATTACTTACCCGTTTGACCCGAATTCAATGGACATGGAAAAGTTAAGTTTAGCAATTGGTTTTTTTGACGGGCTGCATTTAGGCCACAAAGCAGTAATAAAACGAGCTATCCAAAAGGCAAATGAGTTTGCAATTACTCCTGCAGTTATGACATTTTCCCCTCATCCAAGGGAAGTTCTTGGAAGAAAATCTTTCACTGGTTATTTAACTCCATTGAAAGAGAAATTATATCAATTTGAAAAGCTTGGTATGAAGCGAGCTTATATTGTTACTTTTGATCAATCTTTTGCTCAATTAGATAAAGAAAAATTTGTTACAGATGTTTTACTTCCACTTCAAGTCTCGGCTGTAACAACTGGATTTAATTTTACATTTGGTCACCGAGGTATGGGTACTGCTGCTGATCTGGTCCAACTTGGTAAAGGATTGTTTGATGTAGAAATCGTATCTCCGATCATTATGGAAAGCTCAGCAGTTAGCAGTACAAGAACACGAAATGCTCTTTCTTCAGGAGATATTCATTTGGCAAATGAACTTCTTGGTAGACCCTATCGAATTCAGGGTGAAGTAGTTCATGGAGATAAGAGAGGTCGTCAAATTGGGTTTCCTACTGCTAACATACAACCTGATCAACCATATTATATACCTGCTCATGGTGTTTACGTTGTTCGTGCCTTTTTTAAAGGGAATTTTTCATATGGTGTTATGAATGTTGGTGTTCGGCCTACTTTTGACCAATCACAAGTCCAAACAAAATTGGAAGTACACCTATTTCATCAGTCACCAAATTTAAATTTATATGGTGATATGGTACAAGTGGAATTATTACATTACCTCCGAACGGAAACAAAGTTTGCTTCTGTTGAGGCATTGATAGATCAAATAAGAGCAGATGAGGTACAAGCTATAGGGTGGTTAACGAAAAATAAAAGCTCTTTGGAAGAACCAAACAATAGTCTTGTATAAAAACCAATCTCATTCGAGAGATTGGTTTTTATACATATCAAGTTGTTGATCTTAGTGTTCATGGAAAGTATAGTTTCTTTTGCAAAATTCACTCTGTATTTGTTAACATTCTATATATTTTTCTTTTGGCATCTTGGTTTGTCTACAAACATTTACAATGATCATTCTTTAAGCTATAATGTCTTAGGAACCGTGACTCGGTTTTCCGTTTGCCTCAACGGTGCACTGGGTTATTGGGGTTGACTGAATATATGGAGGTGAAAGAAAGATGACGATTTCTCTCGAGAAAAAACGTGAAATTATTAATGAGTATAAAACCCATGAAAGTGATACTGGATCTCCTGAAGTACAAGTAGCGATTTTAACTCATCGTATCAATGAGTTGAACTCCCACTTGCGAGATCACAAGAAGGATCACCATTCACGTCGTGGTTTGCTCAAGATGGTTGGACAGCGTCGTAACTTGCTTACTTATTTAAAAGATAAGGATGTTACACGGTACCGTGAGCTAATTCAAAAACTTGGATTACGTAGATAATAAGCGGGGTATTAGACCCCGTTTTTTTATACCTTTTGAAAAAAGCATAAGCAGGAAATACTAATAAAAACGAGAATAGAAAAATGTTAAACGTCTGAAAGGAGGCAATGAAGTGGAGTCTCAATTGTTTGAAACAGAGCTCGGTGGACGAAAACTTTCATTTGAAATCGGGAAATATGCAGCTTTAGCAAATGCATCTGTAATGGTGAGATACGGGGATTCTGCTGTACTTGCTACGGTAGTTGTATCAAAGGAACCAAAAGAACTAGACTTTTTCCCACTTACGGTTAATTACGAAGAGAGATTGTATGCTGTTGGAAAAATACCAGGTGGTTTTATTAAGAGGGAAGGTCGGCCTAGTGAGAAGGCTATTTTAGCCAGCCGTTTGATTGACCGGCCAATACGTCCTTTATTTCCAGAGGGATTTCGTCATGAGGTCCAAGTTGTAACAACTGTCATGTCAGTTGATCAAGATTGTTCTACTGAAGTTGCTGCAATGATTGGAGCTTCTCTTGCATTATCCGTTTCTTCCATTCCATTTGCAGGTCCGATCGCAGGTGTTATTATTGGTCGTGTAGATGGGAATCTTATCATTAATCCTACAGTAGAACAAATGGAACAATCTGATCTGCATTTAGTTGTAGCTGGTACCAAAGATGGCATCAATATGGTAGAAGCAGGTTCCAAAGAAATTCCTGAGTCGATCATGTTAGAAGCAATTTTACTTGGGCATGATGAAATAAAAAAAATGGTTGCAGTACAAGAAGAAATCTCTTCAAAATGTGGAAAAGAGAAAATGATTCCCGTGCTAGCTTCCATCAATGAAGATGTGGAAAATCGTGTCCGCGATCTGGCTACAAAAGAACTGATTGCTGCCATTCAAGTAGTCGAGAAACAAGCAAGGCAAGAAGCCATTGATGAAGTGAAAAAAGCAACGATCGAAACCTTGCAAAACGAATGTACAGAAGAATATTTTGCTGCAAATGAAAAAGACTTTTATAAGACATTGGATTTAATCGTAAAAGAAGAAGTGCGTCGTCTCATTTTAGAAGAAGGAAAACGGCCAGATGGACGTACTACAGAAGAAATACGACCACTCTCTAGCGAAATTAATCTTTTGCCTCGAACACATGGTTCTGGTCTATTCCGTCGTGGACAAACACAAGTACTAAGTATTTGTACGCTTGGTGCACTTGGCGATGTTCAGATTTTAGATGGGTTAGATCTAGAAGAGTCCAAACGCTTTATGCATCACTACAATTTTCCACCATTTAGTGTTGGGGAAGCAAGACCTATGAGATCCCCTGGTCGACGGGAAATTGGTCATGGTGCTCTTGGCGAAAGAGCATTGGAGCAAGTTATTCCTAGCGAAGAAGAATTCCCATATACGATTCGATTAGTTTCGGAGGTTTTGGAGTCCAATGGTTCCTCTTCACAAGCAAGTATTTGTGCATCTACACTAGCGCTGATGCATGCTGGAGTTCCAATCAAAGCTCCTGTAGCAGGGATTGCAATGGGATTGGTAAAAGAAGGCGATTTGGTTAGTATCCTGACAGATATTCAAGGAATGGAAGATCATCTTGGGGATATGGACTTTAAAGTAGCAGGAACTCGTAAAGGTGTTACTGCTCTTCAAATGGATATCAAAATCGCTGGAATTGATCGCCCGATACTGGAGAAAGCGTTGCAACAAGCAAGTGCTGCGAGGTTAACCATTTTAGATAATATGGAAGCTACCATTAAAGAACCGAGCAAAGAATTATCTGCCTTTGCACCAAAAATTGTGACCATGCGTATTCATCCAGATAAAATTCGTGATGTCATCGGACCAAGTGGCCGCGTGATCAATAAGATTATTGAAGAAACTGGTGTGAAGATCGATATAGAACAAGATGGACGCATTTATATTGCTTCTTCTGATAGTGATCAAAATGAAAAAGCGAAGAAAATTATCGAAGATCTGGTACGAGAAGTAGAGGTAGGTCAAACATACTTGGGTAATGTAAAACGTGTGGAAAAGTTCGGTGCGTTTGTGGAGCTATTCCCAGGTAAAGAAGGTCTGGTACATATTTCTCAGCTAGCACTGGAACGGGTAGCAAAAGTGCAAGATGTGGTCTCCGTAGGAGATCAGATCATGGTGAAGGTGACAGAGATAGATGACCAAGGACGTGTTAATCTTTCTCGCAAAGTATTATTGAAGGAAGAAGAAGCAAGGAAAAAAGAAGCATCCAAGTAAACGGTAGAGTCAGATATGCCAAAATGGTAAATCTGTCTCTTTTTAATGCAATGATATGATGGAGGAAATCAATGAATAACAATAAGATTTCACCAAGTACATCTAATGATTTGTATGAAATACGTTTAAGAGAAGAAATGAATCGAATTTCAACATCTGCTTACAATAATGGTATTCAGATAACAAAACTAGAATCTTCAGTAGGGTTAGAAATCCTTAGGATTTTACTTTGTTATGCTTGCTTGTCAAGGACAGAACCTTGGCCCAATAACACTTGCAAGGAAACAAATTAAATTGATTCATCAAGACTGGTTACTTGAGCATATTCCCAAAGTCGCAAATGACTGCATAAACTTTGATGATGAGTGGGAGTATCGTAGATTATTAGAACTAATAGATGAAACAGTACCATCACTATTGAAATGGACTGTAGAGAAGGGCAAAGATTCTCTACATGAAGAAGTTCGTGAGGCATCTAAAGATTTTGCAATATAATAACCGAAAGTGGGCTTCTATACAGGAGCCAATAAAGTCTTTCTATTTTCTTTTTATCTGAGAACTCCATCATGCTTAGAACAACGTTTTGTTTTTCATTTTTTCCTTTTCCTCTCATACAGTAAAAGAGAGAGGAGATGACATAATTGTGAAAAAGAACTATTATATAGCAAGTGTTTTGACGCTCATTATTGTAACAATTATCTGCTATCATTCTCCTGTATTCGTATACATATCAGCATTGCGTAATCAAACTGCAACTCCTGTGTTTTTATCAGATGACGTTGGATTAAAGGCAAAGATCGATAAGGAAGCTTCCAGCCATGAATCAGCTCCTATTAATGCACGAAATGATCGAGTATGGAAGCTAATTCCTGGTTTAGATGGGCTAATAGTGGACAAAGAAAAAACATTTGAAAAAACAAAACAACTTCATAGCAAACAAATCCAGTGGGTTTACAAAATTGTCAAGCCTGTTATTGATCTTAAGGATTTGGGGACAGGACCTATTTATCGAGGCAATGAGCAGAAAAAAGCAGTGGCACTAATGGTTAACGTAGCTTGGGGAACAGAGTACTTACCAGAGATGCTCAAAATTTTCCAAAAAGAAAATATCAAAGTTACCTTTTTCTTAGATGGTACATGGCTCAATGATCATCGTAAAGAAGGTCTAGCTTTAGAGAATGCAGGGCACGAAATTGGCAATCATGGATATACACATCGTATGATGAGCCAAGTGACCGTAGATAGAATGCAAAGAGAAATAGGTCGTACAGAGGAAGTAATCAAACAAGTTTTTCATCATCCAAGCAAATGGTTTGCCCCTCCCGCTGGGGATTACAATACAAAAGTTGTTCAAATAGCCAATGAATTTCGATTGGGTACTGTACTCTGGACCTTGGATACGATTGATTGGCGAAAGACGACTTCGTCTTCTTCTATGATACAAAAAGTTAGCACAAAGGTAGAACCCGGAAATTTGATTTTGATGCATCCTACTGATCGTACAGTAAAAGCATTGCCAGGTATAATTCATGCAATAAAGCAAAAAAATCTTGTTCTTACCACTGTTTCAGAAGTACTCTCTACGAAACGTATGAACCCCCCGTTGAGGGTTCATCCTTAATCTGGTATAGTGAAAATACTTCTTGAATTTGGAATCAGGAGTAGTATACTAGGAGGTTTTTTCAATCATTTCCCATACCTTATCGAATGGAATACGCATCGTAGCAGAGCAAATTCCTCACGTTCGTTCCATTGCATTAGGAATTTGGATAGGTGCAGGATCAGAGGGAGAATCCAAGCAATTAAATGGAATCTCTCATTTTATGGAGCACATGCTTTTTAAAGGGACAACGACTCGAACAGCAAGACAAATTGCAGAAGGCTTTGACCAATTTGGGGGTCAAGTCAATGCATTCACATCCAAAGAATTAACGTGTTATTATGCAAAAGTGTTAGATCAACATTTCTCTATGTCACTCGATCTTTTAGCGGATATGTTTTTTCACTCCACGTTTGATGAACAAGAGATGGAGAAAGAGAAGAAGGTCGTCTTAGAAGAGATTTCGATGGTTGAAGATACTCCAGATGACCTCATTCACGATATGCTTTCAGAGATTTCGTTTTCTACCCATTCACTTGGTTATCCGGTTATTGGAACAGCTGAAAACGTTTCATCTTTTACAAGAGAGCAACTCTTAAAATATAGAGAACATCATTACAATCCGAATAATGTTGTTATTGCCCTTGCTGGAAATCTCCCTAATAACTTCATGCAACAAGTAGAGAAATATTTTTCTCATCATCGAGGCGAAGCCATGCAAAGAGATGGGCATATACCCATCTTTACTCCTCAATTGATAGCAAAGCAAAAAACAACAGAGCAATCCCATTTGTGCATCGGTTTTGAAGGGGTTTCTGTAAAGGATGCTCAACTATACCCAGTTATTTTGTTAAATAACATTTTAGGTGGCAATATGAGTTCTCGTCTCTTTCAAGAAGTTCGAGAAGAAAGAGGATTAGCTTACTCTGTATTTTCATATCATTCTTCGCATCGCAATACTGGGTTGTTTGCAATATATGCTGGGACAAAGCATGGCCAAGAACAAGAAGTATGTAATGTGATAGAAGATGTACTGTGTCAAGTAGCGGAACAAGGAGTATCGTCACAGGAATTAATAAAAGCTCAAGAACAACTGAAAGGCAGTATGATGTTGGGATTGGAGAGCACCAATAACCGTATGAGCCGATTAGGGAGAAATGAGTTATTGCTGCAGAAACATTTATCACTCGATGAAATCATTGGAAAAGTGGAACAAGTAACCTTAGATAGTGTTAACTTCATGGCAAAAAGAATTTTTCAATCAGCCAAGTCGCTTGTCATTATTTCACCTGATGGAAAATTACCTACTATTTAGCAATTTGCAACAAAGGAGTAATCATATTACATGCAAACGGTACAAATATGTCGTATAGCTGGAAATGAAGATTTAATATTACCAAAGAAAATGTCTACTGGGGCAAGTGGATTTGATTTATCTGCTGCTGTTACAGAAGAATTAGTGCTAAAACCTGGAGAATGGAAGTTAGTCCCAACTGGAATCTCGATCGCAATGCCTGAAAATTTAGAAGCCCAAGTACGTCCAAGAAGTGGTCTAGCTTTTAAACACGGAATTTCCATGTTAAATTCGCCAGGGACCATCGATGCAGATTATCGCGGGGAGATTAAAGTGATTATGGTCAATTTTGGTGATCAACCTTTTCGTGTAAACAGGGGGGATCGTATTGCACAGCTGGTCTTTCAAGAAGTGGCAAAAGTCCATCTAGAGCAAGTAGAAGAATTGATCGGTACAGTTCGTGGAGCAGGTGGATTTGGTCATACTGGCGTATAAGTAAAGAGAAGAGATATATGGGTCAAAGGTTAGAGAAGAAGTGTATAGCTACCAATATTCATTATTCTATGCTAGGGCAGGGGGATCTTTCCATGGGAGATGCATGTCCATTGAAGAGTTTAGAAGAAGAGTTGGAGCGAGTACGCAAAAAGCTACATCAATCTGTAAAAGGGGAACCAAGTAGATTACTGGACCCCACCGTTTTACCCATTAGTCGAGAACTTGATTTGCTCATTGTACGGTATCAACATTTGAAGCATGGAATTTAGCAAGTATTGTTCAAACCCCAGAGAGTATTAGCTCTCTGGGGTTTTGTGTGTAGTGTGTCCAGTAATTCGTTTGGAATGAAATAGGGAAAGTTGAAGAAAGGTAATTGCTTTTTCATTCAACCATTGGTGGAGTCCTTTCGTTCGTGGTAATCTTTGTTGTAACTTCCAGTTCACTCAACCAAATACATAGCGTAACCAGATATTGTCACTGAAACTTGCTTGTTCTCCCCAAAATGAAATTCTTCTTTCATGCCTACTCTTACAGAAAACACGCATTCTTTAAATGATTCCTAAAGAATGGCGTGTTTTTTTGTTTTGAGGGATTCATTTTGGCTTTAACTTGATGGGCGTGTTTCCTCTCTAATTGGTCAAGCTTAAAAGCTCTTTGCGAAGTCCGAAATAAGCATCCTTCCAGCCCATCTTTGCATAGAATCGTAATCCAATCAATCCATTATAATACTTAGCGCCAATTATTCTTTCCTCAAAATTAGGAATAGAAATGTCAATTTGCTGCTGATAATTCTGATATTGCTGAATCACATCGAGTGTCTGTAAGTGCCAATCTAATGTAGCAAGGTCGACTAGAAAATCGCCATATTTACCATTACTGTCAATAATGCCTGTTATATGTTGACCATCAGATAAGATATTAAACTGATGGAAATCACCATGAATAAAATAGCGATGTGGTTCATTATAGGTCGAGTAAGCCAATAAACGGTTATAACATTCATCGAACACATCCTTTTCAAGGCAGGAAGTTTTGAACAAGTCGTACCACCCTTCCCAGAAGGAGCCCGTTTGATTCTCTGCATTAACGGCAATTACATATTCTGTCCATGAGTTATGGGTACCATTTCCGTCCGAATTTATCATGCCATAACCGTTTGTTTCACCTAACTCAACGTGGTTCATTCGTGTTAACAACTGAACGACCTCTGGCAGCAAGTGTCGTCGTTGTTCAGGAGAACAGCTTGCTAAATTGTGACCACTGATCTTTTCAGAAATGAGATAGTCTAATGATTGGAATTTACCTAATCTGTGACAGGAAGGAAAGGGAATTCCTTGGGATGATAAGAGTTTGGAAATAAATCTTTCCTTTTCAAAATGCCCTGCCAGATCGCTAAATTTAATCACATATTCCTTATCCAAAACCACGAAGGAGAATACAGTGCTTAAGTTTCCCCCTTCCAATGGCGTTATCTCTGTCACTGTCGATTGAAAATATTCACTTAACACAACTTCCACTTGCGGGATCTCCAATGTTGGTTTTTCGTATACAGTCATCTAATCTCATCCTTTTCCTATGAATTAAGGGGATATCATCCCTGGTACTTTCGTAAGAGCAAGCTAGTGTTTAACGAATCAGGTGAATGGCTTCAAAAATGTTATCTTTCGTTTACCATGATGAAATGCATGAATTTTTTCAAAATTTCCATGTATTACTTTTTGTTTTTTATCGCAAACGATGGCAACGATCGAATTGTTTAAGTCCAATATCTGATAAATATTAGTGAGCATTTGTTGTATATGATTGTCCTTAGATCCTTTCCAATCGACAATATTTCCATAAGGTAGGTCTGTAAAGACTATATTGACGTTTTGTATTGGAGGGCGTGTAATTCCCGCTATATGAAAGGGAAAACATTGCAGTTGTTTAACCGCTGTTTGATTTAACCTTTCAAGACGTTCTACACTTTCCAAGGCATGCAGATGAGATTCTTTTTGATAAATATCAAAATCCCTTTGAAGCTGTTCCTTTCTTGCAAGAAGACCTTCCTCAGTTAGAAGTTTTAAGTTTCGTTTTGCATATTCAAGGACCTGCTCATCAATATCCGATCCATAGATTTCAGCAAAGTGTTCCCTGTAAAGAAAGCCAATGAATGTTAATAGATGTGCGCCACCACAACATGGATCATACAGAATTAAGTTTTTATCGGTCCTTAATTGGGTTAAACATCTAGACATAATCTCCTTACCTAACCTGGCAGGAAATCCCGTTGTATTCGGAGCATTATGTAATACCCTGCCACTTGCAAAATCACTATAATCCTCTTTCTCCATTTCATATTTATAAATCATTGTTCCTCGTCCCCATTTAAATACTGATTACGATTTGATTCTTGCCACTGGAATCCATAGCTCATATAGAGCATCTGCTTTTATAACTCGAGAAAACTGTGCATTTTCTACAAGTTCGTACCGATTCGTAAGAAACCACACGGAAAATAAATAATACCAGGTGTTATAAAATTCACGCTGCGATGTTGAAGAAAGTACAAAAACTGCCCACTGTTGCTTAGCAATTATCAACTCTATAAAAGAATTAGGACATTCTGCTACTGCATGGTCAACTGCTATATATAGGATTTCATCTACTTGTTCCATAGATACCTGCTTAAAATAAGTTTGCATATTTTTATATGTGGTTTGATCAATACCCGGAACAAAGACACCATTTTTATATATTGGTGCAGTATCTTTCATACCGAAGACAATCTTGAAGGATTCCTTAGATACAAAAACGGCAGTTGACTATCTACCAATCTTTCAATTTTTTGCCTTTAAAACTTCTTGAAAACATAGATAGCAGGGTACAGTCCCTTGAGACTTAGCGGGAATGCTTTTATTAATCGCAAATGTAATGATGCAGCAACTTGTAAAATCTCAGACCAATTTCCTGATAGAATGACAACTTTCCCTTGAATTTTTATCACTCGTGATATTTAATCAAGATTGATCGGTTGATTTCGTTTGTTTCTCTCCCGAATGAAATTTGCCTTCCAAATGAAGATTTTTGACGATTTTATCAATAGAAGTATCGGCAAAGGCTAATTCACGAGCATCCCAATGAATGACCTCTGCATAAGTATCCATGAGATTATCTTTCGCTACATCCAGTATTTGATGATCGATATCTCCTCCGATATAGGTAGAGGAATACGATAAGATTGTGCCTGACCCCACAACATGGATCAACAAAAATATCCTCTTCTACAGGATCTGAAAGCCAAACCATGGCATGCGCGAGAATGGGTAAAAGAGATGCTGCTGAGAAACGTCTATCATTTCGTCTGAATCGATACGATGCATTCGTTAACTTAAGTGAAAAAATACCTTGATAATCCTCAATGTCTAGTCGAAATTCCACATCAGGCTGACAATTCGTACTCATTTTTTTGTGAGGGTAACGTTTTTTTATTCCTTCCATTGCAGCGTCTGCTACTTCCAATTGGTAAGTATGTGATCCTTAAGAATGGCTTAAGATTTATATGAAAAACTTGATTACACCATTGTTGAAGATGTTGACGATGCAATCCAACTTCTAATTCAGTGATAACGTAATATAAATTATTTGCTAATCTTTTTAGATCTTCAACATCTAGTATCGAGGTAAAGAAAACTTTACCTCGATTTGCTTTTGTAATCATAGTTTCAAAACATCTATGTTTAATCTCCTGAATAAAAAGATCCTCTAAACCTGGTAACACTGTAGCAAAATAGTTCATTTAAGAAGCTCCTTTCTTCTTAAATGAACATTAACACCATTGGCATCATTGTTCCCGACAAAACTGATATTGTTTTGGTCGGATCTAAAGCATTAAACTTAGTTAGAGTAAAGTTTTTATAAACATTAGATACGGATTGTCTGGAGCATTTCATTGATATCAGAGAGAGGAGGCGGAAGACATGAATTCACTAAAGGATATGAATGATGCTTTAACTTATATTGAGAAAAACCTTGATAATGAAATAGATATGGCTGAAGTAGCAAAAATTGCACGATGCTCAGAATTTCATTTCAAAAAAATATTCTCCTATTTAGCAGGCATTACGTTACTTGAATATATAAGAAGAAGACGGTTAACCGTGGCTGGTTTTGAATTAAAAGATCAGCATAAGAAAGTCATTGATGTTGCTGTCAAGTATGGCTACCATTCACCTGATTCGTTCGCGAAAGCTTTTTATCAATTGCACGGTGTTAACCCTTCTCAGGTTAATAAAGAAGGAAAATCCTTAAAAGCTTTTCCACGCTTGACTTTTCAATTAACCATTAACGGCGGGAGTGAATTGAATTATCGCATTGAAAAAAAAGAGGCATTTACGATTGTAGGTATAAAAGAAACAATTCCTCTCGTATATAAAGGAGAAAACCCTGCTATAACAGAAATGCTTATGAAAATAACAGATGATGTTTATTCCAAGCTAAAATCTCTTGCAAACGTGGAGCCTTTAGGCGGCTATAATGCTTCCTTTCATTTTAGGGAAAGAGAAGATGAGGAAAAGGCTAAATTAGATCATCTTATTGGTGTGGCAACAACAAAAAAAGATTTATTAGGTTTGAATTCTATAGATGTTGCACCATCTACATGGGCTATCTTCACGGTGTCTAGTAGTCCTAGTAAAATACAGGAAATATGGGGACAAATCTATGCGGGATGGTTTCCCTCATCTAATTATCAAGTAGTAGAGGGTCCTGAGATTTTATTTACAGAATACGAAGATACTGATAGTTCAGGATATAAGAGCGAAATCTGGATTCCTGTTTACAAAAGGAGTTCGTTAGGCTAATCAGCAGATTTAGATATATGAAAGCATCATTTACTATAATGCTTTCATATATCCAACATGTTGACATATAGGGGAATGAATGGTCAGGGTCCAGATAGTATAAAACAAACATCTTCTGTTACTGACAACATATTAACCTATATGGACAATATGAATTTAATACCTAACAAGAGTCCGTAAACATGAATGTAAGTATACATAAATTAGGAATAGAACTTGTTTTTTATCGTACGACTGTGCTTCTATTTTTATAGAACGATCGTGTTATAAAAAGGACTGATTTGGATTACTCAAAGACAAGATAGAATCAGAATATTAGATATTTTACGTGGTTTTGTCATTTTCGGGACACTCGGGACAAATATTTGGATTTTTTCCCACTTAGGTGATATAAATGCCATGCTAACAGATCCAAACAATGTTTGGTGGTCATCGGCGGATACCTTTTTCTCCACCCTTATCCTTTTGCTGGTGAATGGTAAATTTCTCGGGCTATCTAATATGTTCGGGGTAGGGCTGGAACTCAAATATCAGCAGTCTCTACGAAAAGGGAAAGCTTGGCCAAGTATGTACATTTGGATTTCTCTCATTTTAATGGTAGAAGGTTTCCTACATTTTATGCTTGTCATGGAATATGACATCCTGATGAGCTATGCTGTCGCTGCAATTATAGTATCATTTATTGTCAAAACATGAGAGAAATCTATAAAAAGAGCAATGGTGATCTTTGGGAGCATCCATGTGCTTTTCTATCTGGGGATTTTATATTTACAATTCAATGGATTACAGATTTCTGGCGGAGATGCAAAAGAAGTGATAGCTCTTTATCAAAATGGAACATGGGGAGAGCAGGTTATCTATCGAATGGAAAATTTTATTGTACTTCGGCTTGAGCTGATTTTAGCCTTTAGTTCAAATATACTTTTATTTCTAGCTGGAGTTCTACTCATGCGAATGGGAGCCTTTTCACCCGATGAAAAAGGAAGCATGATTTGCGGGAAAATGTTGAAGTTTGGTTTATTCATAGGGATTCCTCTTAATTTACTTCTGTTTATTCCGGGTGGTTATTTTGATGTAATTGTTCGTTATGTTTTTGCTCCGGTTATGGCAGTAGGGTATATGGGTTTGCTTGCTCGATTAGTAGAAAAACAAGAAAAATGGGTACTATGGAGATGGTTTGAGAATACAGGGAAAATGTCACTCAGTTGTTATGTCTTACAAAATATTCTTTGTTCATTTATTTTTTATGGTAGGGGAATGGGCCTTGGTGGAAAGATGGATTCTATCACGATTATTGGTATTTGGATAACGGTCATGTTTTTCCAAATTATTTTTTCTCCATTATGGTTACGTTTCTTTGCTTTAGGTCCAATGGAAACAGCACGAAAAAGGGTAGCTGGGACAATCCCATCTACGAAGTAAGTTTCCTTGAGCATGGAATCACCATTATTTTAATGGTACAATTGTACAAAAAAGGAATTGGAATCTGATGCCTAAGATCGTTGATCATCAAAAGCAAAAGGAGAAAGTGGCGCAAGCAGTCTGGCAAGTGATTTTAAAGAGTGGAATTGATAAAGCCACTGTGCGTAATATTGCCGAGGAAGCCAATTTATCGGTAAGTACCATGCGACACTATTTTACCAATCAATCTGAGTTACTTTACTTCTCCATGAATCTCATTATAGAGAGAATGGAAGCAAGAATCCAAAGTAGGGTTCAACAATTTGACGGTTCTCCCCTTGAAGCAGCTCAAAAAATAGTCCTATTTTTCATCCCGCAAAATAAGGAAGAGCAGATAGAATTACAAGTATGGCTTGCTTTTCATGCAAAAGCACTTAGTGATGCTAAGATGATTGAATTGAGTGATAAGATGTACTCAGATGTGTATAGAGGGATGGAATGGGCTCTTCATATACTGAAAGAATCCAACTTGTTAAAACAAGATTTAGATATGGAATTAGAAATAGATCGTTTATATGGTTTAGTGGATGGTTTAGCCATTCATCGAATTCTAAAACCGGATTTGTTACCACCTGAGAAAATCAGAGCTATTGTATTCCATCACTTGAAAGAATTATGTACAAAACAATGTTAATAAAAACAGCGATACTCTTTGTTTTACCCATGAGGGGAGGATAGAGCACCGATTTCGGTGCTTTTTATTCTTTTATTAGGTGAAAATATGGATATTCTTTTTCACTTGTACTTCAAAAAGGAAAAAAGCTTTCCAACTTTATTCTGCGAAAGGCTTAGTTAGTGGTATTTTCATCATTTTAAGCATGAACTTTATCCGTTTAAAATTTTTAAATACTCCACTAATCCTATCAAGAAAGATTGTTTAAACAACGATTTGAGCGTTCATTCATATAATGTTAATAAAATTTCGTTTGTCAGGATAATTGAAAAATGAGTTTTTTTGTTTATAATGTAAATTATTACAAAAAATTCCATGATTTGACGAAGGAGGTATATATAGGGTGATTGAGTTCTTTCCGTTAACAGATGCTCAAAAAAGAGTTTGGTTTACCGAAATGTTCTTTCCCAATACCAGCGTGAGCAATATTACTACTAGAACAAAAATGGTTAAACCAGACCTAGCGCTTTTAAAAGAAGCAATAAAAACTTTTCTTTCTCATCAAGAAATGATAAGAGTGCAAATTGCTATGGATTCGACAACAGATGAACCAATGCAGTTGGTGGAAAAGGCGAAGGAAAAGTATGACATAAAGGTAGTAAAAATATCTGCGAAAGAGGAAATCAATACATGGTTTGATCATTATGCAAGTACTCCAATAAATCTCTATAATCAGGAATTGTACCAGTTTACCATTGTTCAATGGAAAGATATCTGTTATCTAGCAATTAAGTGCCATCACATCATTATCGATGGTATTTCGATCACTTTGATCATAAAAAAGATAAAGGAAATATATGAATGCCTGAAAAGAGGACAGCCTTTCAAAGAAAAGGAAGTAAACTTGACACTTTCTGACTATATTGAAATCGAACAAAGATATAAATCATCTCCCAGATATAAGAAAGATCAGCAGTTTTGGAGAAGTGAATTTGGGAATGAACTTCCTGCTTATATTGCAGATGAACTAGATCAGCTATATGCTGGCAGTTTAACTGCAAAAAGAAAAGATTTTCTAGTACCAGATGATTTGAAACAAAAAATAGAAGCATTTTGTAAAGAAAACAAGACAAGCATTTATACGTTATTTATGTCATCGTTATTTCTCTACTATTCGCGAATACACAATGAAAAAAATATCGTACTTGGAACATACTTTGCCAATCGATGGTCAGGAGAACGAGATTTACTTGGTATGTTTGTCAGTACACTGGCATTTCATATGGAAATAGTGGATGGACTATCTGTACAACAATGGATCCAAGCTGTGAATCGGAAACAAATGAAGTTGTTACGTCATCAACGATATCCTTACAACCAGTTGATTCAAGATGACAGATTAGAAGGAAAGGATCGAAAACAACTTTTTTCCGTTGGGGTGGAGTACCAAGAAATAAGCACTGAAGATTCACAGCAGGTATTTGGTGGAACAGATGCTAATTTAATGAGTATACATATCAAAAATTTTACAATTTGGGATAAGCTACATATTCAAATTGATTATCAACTAAAGGCATTGAAGGAAGAGGAGATAGATCAATTTATAGATCGTTTGTTTTCTCTAATGAAAGCCATGATAGAAGCTCCTTCTTCCAAAATAAATCAATTGGATATTTGTACAGATGCAGAGAAGTCGATTCTCTTGGAGGAATGGAGCGGAAAATCCAGGCAAAAAACATCTGAGAAACAAACAATCCAACAAGCCTTTGAAAAACAAGTCAATCAGACACCGCACCAAGTAGCCATTGTTGATCAAACGAGAAAGCTTACTTATCAAGAACTAAATCGAAAAGCAAATCAGATAGCTCATATTTTACGGAATCAAGGAGTACAACCCGATGATCGAGTAGGTATCGTGATGGAACGTTCTGTCGATATGGTAATTGCTATTTTAGCAGTCTTAAAAGCTGGTGGAGCTTATGTACCACTCGATGCTTCCTATCCAGCGAAGAGAGTGCAATATGTTTTAGAAGATAGTAATACCCGACTAGTTCTAAGTCATGCAAAAACGATGGGGAAATATCAAAAGGTAAATATGATGACGAATAACTGGTTATCCATAGAAGATTTGGAGAAGAGAAGTATAGCAGATAGTAATTTACCGATCGTCAATATCCCCACAGGTCTAGCATATGTGATATACACTTCTGGAACTACTGGTAATCCCAAAGGAGTAATGGTAGAGCATGCTGGTTATGTGGAAATGATCGATCACCTGAAAACAGATCTATCCATCACAACTTCGGATCGGATCGGCCAGTTTGCTAGTATTTCCTTTGATGTTTCGATATGGGATATCGGAATTGCTATTCTTACTGGTGCAACCCTTTATGTCATATCTGATGAAGTGATTTCTGATGTCCGTGTATTTGAAAAATTTGTGCAACAAAATAGTTTAAGTATGATTACGTTACCACCTCCCTATTTGCGTCAATTGGATCGAAGGAATTTATCTTGCCTCCGTCAAGTGATCGCTGGAGGATCTGCAAGTACCATCGAAATCGTAGAAGAGTGGAAGGATATTTATAGGAATGGCTACGGCCCAACAGAAGCTACAGTTTGGGCTACGATGTGGAAACCAGACGTACAGCAAGATCATACAGTTGTGTCAATAGGTAAACCACTTACAAATAAACTGATCTACATTCTAAACGATCATTTACAGTTACAATCGATCGGTTCACTGGGCGAATTGTGTATCGGTGGTTCTGGTCTAGCACGTGGATATCTCGGTAAACCACAGTTAACAAGGGAAAAGTTTATCGATAATCCATTTATCCCAGGTGAAAGAATATATCGAACAGGGGATTTGGCTCGTTTTCTGCCAGATGGAAACATAGAATTTTGCGGGAGAATAGATCATCAGGTTAAAATACGTGGTCATCGGGTCGAAATAGGGGAACTGGAATCCGTTATAGCCGCTCATCCGATGGTTAAAAATGTAACGGTTCGAGAATGGAAAGATATTCATGGTGAAACCTATTTGTGTGCATATGTAGTAGGTAACAATTTCTTTTCAATCATTGAAATAAAAAAAGACATAGAGCAGAAGCTTCCTGGATATATGATCCCAGCTTTTTTCGTGGAATTAAAAGAGCTACCTTTGACAACGAATGGGAAAGTAGATCGTAAGGCATTACCAGAACCTACAAAGTTTCAAAGAATAGATGAACTGGTCCCACCCAAAACAGATGATGAACAATTATTGGTTCAGATTTGGGAACAAGTACTTGGTATAGGAAAGGTAGGTATAACAGATCATTTCTTTGAATTAGGAGGAGACTCCATAAAAGCAATCCAAGTCGCTTCCTTATTACAAAAAGAAAACAAAAAGTTAAGTATTCAGCACTTTTTTCGAGCCCCAACCATTCAAAAACTGATTCCTTATTTAGAAGACAAGAAACAAGAGATTTATCAAGGAATGATTGAAGGGAATGTTCCTCTTAGTCCTATCCAGAACGATTTTTTAGTGAAAAATGATCCTTCTGTTGTGCACCATTATAATCAAGCTGTATTACTCTATCATTCATCCCTACTAAGTCACGTCCATTTGCAACAAGCTTTTTCACATTTGATGAGACATCATGACGCGTTGCGCATGAAATTTCAGCAAGTAAACGGTATATGGGAGCAAATAAATCAGCCAATGAGAGATAATTTGTTCGATATTACTACAGTGGATTTAAGCAACGAAGCAGAAGTAGAAAAGAAGATGGAAGAATGGGGAAACTACTTGCAACAGAGTATTCATATATCGAATGGGCCATTGATGCGTGTGGGACATTTTCACACTTCCCAAGGGGATTACCTGTTATGGATCATTCATCACTTAGTTGTAGATGGAGTTTCTTGGCGAATATTACTGGAAGACTTCCAACATGTCTATCAAAAATTGATCCAAGACAAGCAACCTGTTTTATCAGCAAAAACTCAATCTTATCGTGATTGGGCTAGGTTGATACAAAATGTCGCACTAGATAGCAAAATACGTGAAGAGTTTGATTATTGGGAAAAGGTAGGACAAGTAGATATACCGCCATTGCCAAAAGATTATATTCATCATAACAGTAAAGTGGAAGATTGTGACGAAGTTACCTTTTTTCTATCCAAAGAACACACGACTCAGCTTATTAGTAACATACATCGTATTTATCAAACAGAAATAAACGATATATTGCTAACCGCAATAAGTTTATCGATTAAAAATTGGATACATTCGGATCGGATTGGATTCATGTTAGAAGGTCATGGTCGAGAGGAAATAGTAAGTGATGCCGAGGTTCATCGAACGGTAGGTTGGTTTACGAGTATGTTTCCTGTTGTATTTGACTTTTCTTCCCAATCAACAAAGGAGGTTGGACAGATCATAAAAGAGGTGAAAGAGACACTCAGACGTGTGCCAAACCGTGGGATTGGATACGGAGTCCTGCATCATTTAAATTCAAATCACCTTCGTACTCCAAAGCATCCAGAAATCTTATTTAATTACCTAGGGCAATTTGATGAGATATTTACAAAAAAATCTATTTTTTCATTATTTAATCAACCAACTGGAAAATGTAGTCATCCACAAATGAAACGAGCTTATACCTTGGAGATAGATGCCATTGTACTAAATGAAAAGTTTACCTTATGTATCCGTTACAGTAACAAAGATTATGACAAAGAAACAATGGAGGAGATATCAACCAATATAAAAACCCAGTTGGAAATGATTATCAAGCATTGTCTTGATCAGACAGAAATAGAAAAAACGCCAAGCGATTTCGGAGATACAGAACTTTCATTAGAAGAATTAGCATTTATTCAAGCGTCATTTGAGAGTTAAGGAGGATGGATATATGGCAACCGAGGTAAAAGTGGAAAAGATTTATTCTTTATCGCCAATGCAAGAGGGAATGCTTTATCACTCCCTAATGGATGAGCAAAAAGAAACTTATTTTCAACAGATTTCTTTTTCCATTCAAGGCGATTTTAACGTTGATAGATTTAGTAAGAGTGTACAGATAATGATTAATAAACATGATATCTTACGAACTAATTTTATTTATTATAATATGGACAAACCGCGGCAAGTAGTACTAAACCATCGTGAAGTTCAAGTATATAGGGAAGATCTATCACACCTCTCTGTCAAAAAAGCAGAGAAAGTAATGGAATCTTATGAACTGCAAGACAGAAAAAAAGGATTTGATTTGAAGAGTGAACTTCTCATGCGTTTTGGAGTTTTTCAATTAGAAAAAAATCATCATCGAATTGTTTGGAGTTTCCATCATATCCTAATGGATGGTTGGAGTTTGGGGATTTTTCTGAAAGATTTATTTACAATATATTTTTCTAGTAAAGCAGAGATACCAGAAGGAAGACCATATATCGAGTTTATCAATGGTCTTAAAAAATTTCCTCAACAAGAAGCAGAGGACCATTGGATGGAATATTTAAAGGGTTATGATGATTTATCTATCTTTCCAAGAAATAATAGAAAGGTTATATCTGCAAACTATCAACAAATTCAATTTTCTATTGGAGAAGAACAAACATCAGCATTAACAAATATGAGTAAACAGTACCAGCTAACAACCAACAATGTTTTTCAAGCTATTTGGGCGATATTATTACAGCGGTACAGCAATCAGGATGATGTGGTATTTGGCTCTGTAACCTCTGGTAGATCTCTTGTAGAGGGTATGGAAAATACGTTAGGACTATTTATAAATACTATTCCAGTTCGGGTTAGGGAATTTCAGGATTCTTTTGTAAATCTGGCAACCAAATTGCAGCAACAAGCACCTATCTCAGAAAAGTTTAGCTATTGTCCATTGTATAAAATGCAAAAACGCCAAAGTCAGCAAGATTTATTTGATCACATAGTAGTATTTGAGAATTACCCATTGGATGAAGAAATTCAACACTTATGGGAGGAACAGGATCAAGGATTGTCGATTCATAATGTACAGATTTTTGAGCAAACCAATTATCCATTGACATTGGTGATTCACCCAGGGAAAACATGGAATATTAAAATGATCTATGATGAGAGCATTTTTCATCACTCCTTTATCTTACAAATGGAAACCCATCTAAAAAGAATCATAGAATCGGTTTTATCTCAACCAAAAATGCAAGTGAATCAAATCGATATTTGGAACGAGGAAGAAAGATATTCAATCAGTCAGAAATGGAATGGTACGAGGAAAGCTTATCCAAAAGAAAAATTGGTACAGGAATGGTTTGAAGAGCAAGTTGAAAAGACACCAGACGAATTAGCTGTTGTTTATAAAGAAAAATCGCTTACGTATCAAGCACTAAACAAAAGAGCAAATGGATTAGCGCATATATTGAGAGAACAAGGAATAAAACCAAATGATCGTGTTGGTTTATTGGTTGACCGATCTGTCGATATGGTTATTGGGGTCTTAGCTATTTTAAAATCTGGTGGATCATATGTACCAATTGACCCCATTTATCCCAAAGAGCGCATTGCATATATGTTGGAAGATAGTGGTGTAAAATGGGTGTTAAGCCATGATTCTATCATTAAAAATTTATCGATCAAGCTTTCATGGATTGACATGGAGAAGTTTGATCATCATTATGCTAACATAACCAATTTACAACTCATCAATCAATCTTCCAACTTAGCATATGTGATTTATACTTCGGGTACCACTGGGAAACCAAAAGGGGTGATGATGGAGCATCAGCAATTGATCAATTTGCTCTATGATCAGATTACTCGTGACCAAGTACCATTTTACAAAAACGTGCTACAATTTAGCTCGATCGGATTTGATGTGGGCTTTCAAGAGATTTTCTCTACGCTTTTATCTGGGGGTACTCTGTTTATTTGTAGCCAAACATTAAAACAAGATGTGCAGAAGCTGCTCCAATACGTAGACACCAATGATATTTCAGTTGTTTTTTGTCCTGTAACTTATCTAAAAGCAGTTGCTAGTTTTATAGATGATGAGGAGACTGTTTTTCCATCGGTATGTCAACATATCATTGTCGCTGGAGAACAATTGGTAGTTCCTTTGCCTATCAAAAGAATGATTGAACAAGGACGAATCTGTGTCCATAATCATTATGGTCCTTCCGAAACCCATGTTGTGACCACGTATTCCTTGGATTGTTCCCAGAATTGTTTGGATACGCCTCCGATCGGTAAACCAATTGCTAATACAAAAATCTATATTTTAAATGAAAAGCTCCAACCACAGCCAGAGGGAGTAGCTGGAGAGCTGTTTGTAGCAGGCGACTCTGTTAGTAGAGGATATATGAATAAACCGAATTCGACAGAAGAAAAATTTTTACCCAGTCCTTTTATAGCAGGAGAACGAATGTATCGAACAGGAGATCTCGCTCGGTATTTACCTGATGGAAATATCGAATTTTTGGGGCGAAAAGATACACAAGTAAAAATCAGGGGTTATCGGATAGAGTTAGGGGAAATCGAATCAACTATTTTACAATATCATGGTGTAAAAGATACTACTGTTCAGTATGAGACACCACTTCATGGTGAGGGTTATCTTTGTGCTTATGTAGTCTGGAACCAATCTGCAGCTACAGATAAATTGAGACAGTACTTAAAACAAAGACTGCCATCGTTTATGATTCCAGCTTTTATTACGTCTGTGAAAAGCATCGCAACAAATGCAAATGGAAAAGTGGATCGCAGTGCACTCCCAAAGATGAATCTGTCTAGTTTACAGCAAGAATATGTGGAACCTACTACGGAGTTAGAAATTCAATTGACAGAAATTTGGAGTCAGATCCTAGGTATTGAGCAAATAGGAATCATGGATTCATTCTTCGAATTGGGCGGACATTCTTTGAAAGCAATTCAACTGGTGTCCAAAATAAAGAAGAAGTTGCAAACGGATGTTACAATCAAAGCTATTTTCGAAAATCCAACGATTCAGCAATTAGCTGTATATTTACGACATAAAGAGTATCGCAGGTTTCAAGCTATAGAACCAGCTTCCTTTCAATCGCACTACCCAGTCTCATCAGCACAAAAAAGGATGTTTATTTTACAACAATTGGAGCCTGATGCAACTCACTACCATATGAGTGGAATGGTTGTACTGGAAGGGAAATTGGATCACAAACGATTGGAAAATGCGTTTCAAACCGTTATTGACAGGCATGAATCTCTCCGAACATCTTTTGAAATTTTGGATAATGAGCCTGTCCAAATTATCCATTCAAACATAGATTTTCATTTGCCTTTGAGAAAAGGGAGTGTTGAGGAATCCAACCAGTGGGTTGCTGATTTTATCCAGCCATTTGATTTAAGTAATCCGTGTTTGTTGCGTGCGGAAATTTTTCAAACAACCAACAGAAAGTTTTTGTTGTTGGTAGATATGCATCATATTATTGCTGATGGTGTTTCTATCGACATTTTGCTTGAGGAATTAACAATGGTTTACCGTGGATCAAATCTTCCAAAATTGAAAATACAATACAAAGATTATTCCGTATGGCAACAAGAATGGATGAAATCAGAGGAGTTTCTGCACCAAGAGAAGTTTTGGCTGCAATACTTCCAAGGAGATATCCCTTTACTAGAATTACCCACTGATTTTAACCGGCCAGAAATACAGACATACAAAGGAGATCGTTTTTGTTTTACATTTAATGAAGAACAAACACAAGCGATCAAACAGTTAGCGGTGAGAACTGGTACAACTTCTTTTATCATTCTTTTCACTGCGTATAACATTTTATTATCAAAATACACCAGACAAATGGATGTAGTTGTAGGTACACCTGTTTTAGGCAGAAGTCATGAAGATGTTGGATCAGTATTAGGAATGTTTGTCAATACTTTGGCATTACGAAATCAATTAAAACACGATGAACGTGCAATTGATCTGATTCAAAAAACAAAAGCAAATGCTTTGTCTGCATTTGATCATGGTGATTATCCTTTCGAAATGCTAATCGAGAAATTAACATTGGATCGAGGTAAGGGTCGAAGTCCATTGTTCCAAGTATTATTTTCTATGCCACATATAAACCGTGATCTTTTTCAATTAGATGGGATAACAGCCCAGTTTCAAGAAGTACAACGAGACATCTCTAAATTTGATTTGAGTTTATTTGTAGAGGAAGACAAGAACACGTACCGATGCCAATTTGAATACAATACCAGTTTATTTCGTTCTGACACAATAGAGCGAATGATGGGGCATTATATGCAAATTGTAAAACAAATTATTTTACAGCCTGAGATAAAACTAGATGAATTAGATATGTTAACACCAGAAGAGAAGCAACGAATTTTTTACACATGGAATGATACAAATGTAGACTACCCAGACCAGCAGTCCATTGTTGATTTGTTTTTAGAGCAAGTGGAGAAAACACCGACTAATACTGCTCTGTCCTTTAAGGGGCAAGAAATAACTTATCTAGATCTGGATGCAAAGGTAAATCAATTTGCGCACTTCCTCCTACAAGAGGGAATTCAGCCGGGAGATCACATTGCAATCATTTTGGAACGATCACCTGATGTGATCATAAGTATGTTGGCCATTCTAAAAGTTGGAGCAGTGTATGTTCCGATAGAACCTAACTATCCAATCGAACAAATAACATATATGTTAAAGGACAGCCATGTGAGCCTAGTCCTTAGTTGCGAGTCTTTGCGAACTAAGTTACGGGTGTCGAATCGGGTTAATTGGTTGGATGTAGAAAAATGTGTGGAAGCAGAGGGAGAGGTTTGCAGCTATTTCTCTCCAGAGATTCAACCTGATAGTGTAAGTTATATTATGTACACTTCGGGAACAACAGGAAAGCCAAAAGGAGTGGAAGTAACACACAGAGGGGTTATACGCTTAGTAAAAGGGGCTAATTATACAGATTTTAGAGAAGATAACGTTTTTTTGCAGCTAGCACCAGTTGCTTTTGACGCTTCTACATTTGAAATCTGGGGGAGCCTTCTTCATGGTGCAAAGTTAGTCATTATGCCAGATGGGCATCCTTCTTTGGAAGAGATTGCTGCTGAGTTGAAAAGACAAAAAGTTACCACATTGTGGTTAACAGCTGGTCTATTTAAATTAATGGTTGATTACCAATTACCTAGTTTATTGGGATTAAACCAATTGCTTGTCGGTGGAGATGTTGTCTCCGTTTCTCATGTGCAAAGAGTGTTAGCCAAAGGAAATGTACAAGTGATTAATGGCTATGGACCTACGGAGAATACAACTTTTAGTTGTTGTTATGCGATACCACAGGATTGGAACGCGAATGAACTCTTACCGATTGGTCGACCGATCAGCAATACAAAAGTGTATATACTCGATCAGTTTGGCCAACCTGCTCCGGTCGGAGTCAGAGGTGAGCTTTATGTAGGTGGAGCAGGCTTAGCAAGAGGTTACCATGGGAAACTAAATTGGACAAAAGCAAGATTTCATCCTTCTCCTATTGCCCCTCATGAAAGGTTGTATCAGACAGGAGACTTAGGGTACTACCTACCAGATGGAAATATCGCTTTTTCCGGCAGGGTTGATACACAAGTAAAAGTACGGGGGCATCGAATTGAACTAGGCGAAATAGAATCTGTACTGCTTAAACAACCCAATGTAAAGGACATAGTGGTATGTGCTTGGAAGGATGATCGGGATGAAACGTATCTTTGTGCCTATGTGATAGCGGATGAGAAAAATGTTATACCCACTTTACAAAAGGTAGCGGAACAAAAACTACCTTCTCATATGGTTCCTGCATTTTTCCTCCCAATGGATCATCTTCCTCTTACATCTAATGGGAAAATAGACCGAAAATCACTTCCAAAGCCAAATGCATCCACACAGCAGCGAGAGTATGTTCCTCCAGCAACGAAACAAGAAAAGCAATTGGCTCGGATTTGGCAGTATGTATTGGGCTTGGGAAGAGTAGGAGTGACAGATCATTTCTTTGAACTAGGTGGAGATTCGATTAAAGCTATTCAAATCGCTGCGATGTTACAAAAAGAGAATAAGAAACTAAGTATCCATCACTTGTTTCATGCACCAACGATTCAAAAATTAATTCCATTTCTCGAAGATGTGAACCAACAAATTGATCAACATCCTGTGGAAGGAAAAGCTCCTTTGACACCTATTCAAATGGAATTTTTTAACCAAAATGGATCGATTGTCCATCATTTTAACCAATCAGTCCTTTTATTTCATCAAAAACCTATTCAAACAAGCGATTTACACCAAGTTTTTACCAAGTTAGTAGAACACCATGATGCACTTCGAATGAATTTTTATCAAGTAAATGGCCAATGGTTCCAAGTGAATCATTCTATGCATGATGCAGTTTTTCAAATATGTACCGTTGACTTGAGGAAAGATAAAAACCCTCTTGTACGTATGGAAAAATGGGCGAATCAAATCCAACGCAGTCTTCATATCACCAAAGGACCGCTCATGCGCATTGGGCATTTTATCACAGATGAAGGTGATTATGTCCTGTGGGTGTTGCATCATCTTGTGGTGGACGGTGTGTCTTGGCGTATCTTAGTAGAAGATTTTCAACATGTATACCAACAAATCAGAAAAAAAGACCACATGCAATTGCCAGCTAAGACCACATCCTACTTGGATTGGGCTAAGCGTTTAAACTCCTATGCAACAACTTACAAAATGAGAAAGGAAATACCCTATTGGGAGAAAATAGAGCAAATGGAGTTAATGAAATTACCCAAAGATCATTTCATTTCAGAAAGCATGATGGAAGATTCAACAGAAGTTTCTTTTACTCTAACGAATCATCAAACAAATCAGTTATTGAGTCAGATTCATCATGCGTATCAGACAGAGATAAATGATATTTTGTTAACTGCTTTAGGTTTGGCTCTAAAAAAATGGACAAGGTTCAATCGAGTTGGTTTCGTTTTAGAAGGTCATGGGAGAGAAGACATTGGAGAAGATTGTGTGTTAAATCGTACTGTCGGATGGTTTACCAGTTGTTTTCCTGTTCTCTTGGAATTAACAGATTCTGATGATGTTGGTTACACCATAAAAGAAGTGAAAGAAACACTTCGACGAATTCCAAAGCGTGGAATAGGTTACGGGATACTCCAGTACCTGACGAAGAGAGAAAAGCCAAGCAATACCCCAGAAGTACGATTTAACTATTTGGGACAGTTTGGGCAACAGAAGGAAAATAGCCAATTTACTTTTTCGTCCCTACCATCCGGGCAGCTACAGAACCCAAAAATGAAGCGTACTTACACACTCGAGCTAAATGCGGTGGTGGTAAATGATACGTTTACGCTAAATCTTCAGTATAGCAATAAGGAATATAAGAAGGAGACGATATTGGCATTTTTAGATCTACTTCAGCATCAATTGAAAAGTGTAATGAATCACTGTCTTCAACAAAGTAAGACCCAACGAACTCCAAGTGACCTAGGAAATGCAAATCTTTCCTTACAAGATTTTCAATATATTGAAGAAATATTTTCGTTGAAAGGGGAGATGTAAGTTGAATTTACAAAATCGTATAGAGAGAATATATGATTTATCACCAATGCAGGAGGGAATGCTCTATCATTCCCTCTCTCTCTCGAATAAAGAGACTTATTTTGAGCAAATTGGTTTTACGTTGAAGGGCAATGTAGATGTTACGATCTTTGAACAAAGTTTACAAATACTTGTAAATAGACATGATATTCTCCGTACCAATTTTGTTTATCAAAATATTGAAAAGCCCCAACAAGTTGTCTTTCAGCAAAAAACAATTCCTGTCTTCTATCGAGATCTATCTACTGAATCAGATAGACATGAAATCATCAAAGACTATGAGACTTTAGATCGTCAAAAAGGTTTTCATTTGACCAAAGATGATTTAATGCGTTTTGCAATCTTTCAATTGGATAAAAATACGATTCATATCATATGGAGTTTTCATCACATCCTGCTTGATGGATGGAGTTGGGGAGTCGTAATGAAAGAGTTGTTGTTCATTTACCACGCAAAAATGAGTGGTCAAGCTTTTCACTTACCAGAACCAAAAGCTTATATTCGATTTATTGATTGGTTAAAAGAACAAGATCAGCATGAAGCACTGAATTATTGGAATCAATACCTCATGGACTATACGGAACGAGCAATGCTGCCGATAAAATCAGCACCATCCCTTCAAGAAACTGACTTTCAACAAATCCAATTCCATTTGGGTGAAGAGTTATCAGATCGATTAAACGAGTATGCGAAAAAAAATCATCTGACGTTAAATACTGTCTTTCGAGCTATATGGGGAATTTTGGTGCAACAATATACCAATCAGCAGGACATTTTATTTGGGACAGTAGTATCTGGTAGATCTGCACTTTTAGAAGGAATCGAGAGTATGGTAGGTTTGTTTATTAACACGATACCTGTACGCATAACAAGCGCTGATCATTCATTTTTGGAATTGACAAACCAATTGCATGAAGAATACTCGGCCGCTGAAAAATACAGTTATTGTCCACTCTATGAAATACAAAATCAAACATCTCATAAACAAGACCTACTGGATCATATTGTTGTATTTGAAAATTATCCATTGGATCAAGAAGTACAAAATATACTTCATGGAGAAGATAGATTTTTACAGATGAGTAAGATGACTGCTTTTGAAAGAACAAACTATCCAATCACTGTGATTGTTATTCCTGATCGCTCTATCGCAGTGAAAATGATGTATGACAGATCCAAATACGATACGGAGTTTATCTGTCAAATAGAAAGCCACCTAAAGGTAATTGCTCAAAAAGTGCTTGCCAATCCTTTTCTTAGTATAAAAGAAATGGACTTATTACCAGAAAATCAAAAGGAGATGCTGCAACTCTGGAACACAACAAACGAAGAATGCCCCACTAATAAATTGATTCATCAATGGTTTGAAGAGCAAGTAGAAAAAACTCCAGATAAAGTTGCTGTCGTTTGTCAAAAGGATCAACTTACGTATCGACAACTTAACAAGAGGGCAAATCAAATCGCACAAGTGTTACGAGTGGAAGGTATAGGTCCAGATGACCGTGTTGGTTTGATGTTGGAACGTTCGGTAGACATGATTGTGGGAATACTAGCCATCTTAAAATCTGGTGGGGCATATGTCCCAATTGACTTGGCATATCCAAAGGACCGTATCAACAATATGTTAATAAACAGCAAAGCAAAGTGCGTGTTGAGCCAATTCGCCGTGATAGAAAAATTTCATGGATTACAAATGGACTTACCTTGGATTGATATAAAAGAGAAAAAGTATAAAGAATACACAACAAGAAATTTACTCCCGATTCAAAAATCTAATCATCTTGCTTATGTTATTTATACATCAGGAACTACAGGAACCCCAAAAGGAGTAATGTTGGAACACCGAAATCTAGTGAATTTGCTACATTATCAATTACATAAAACGGATGTCTGTTTTGCTCAAAACGTAATGCAATACCAAAGCATTGGATTTGATGTTTCTTTTCAGGAGATATTTACAACTCTTTTGTCAGGTGGCCAACTTCATATTGTCCCAGAAGAAATAAGAAGAGACGGCAGTGCACTACTACAGATGATAAGCCGTCATCATATATCTGTTGCCTATTTCCCAGTTGCACTCCTAAAACATATATTTGAATACCAAGAAAATATTTGGCCGGACTGTTTACAACACTTAATAACTGCTGGAGAACAACTAATGGTTACTCCATCATTAAAAAAGTTTTTGCAGACTAAAAAAGTCTCTCTGCATAATCATTACGGACCATCGGAGACTCATGTGGTCAGTACATATACTGTTTTGCCAGAGAGTGAATTTTTGGAAATTCCTCCTATTGGAAAACCAATCGCAAATAATCAAATGTACATTTTAGATCAAAATGGAAAGCAACAACCAATTGGTACATTAGGCGAGTTGTATTTAGCTGGGGCAAATGTAGGTAGAGGGTACTTAGGAAATGAAGCATTAACAGCAGATAAATTTCTTGTAAACCCATTTGATAGAAATACAAAAATGTATCGCACAGGTGATATAGCAAGGTGGATGTCGGATGGGAACATCGAGTATCATGGACGAGTAGACCAACAAGTAAAAATACGTGGACATCGCGTTGAATTAGGAGAAATTGAAGGAACGATCTTGTTATATCCAAACATAACAGATGTGACCGTGTTAGCTATTAGTACCTCCAAACAATCTTCCAGCTTATGTGCTTATGTAGTATCAAAGCAACCAGTGGAAAAAAACAAACTAAAAGCATTCATCCAGCAAATGTTACCATCATACATGGTTCCAACGTATGTGGCACAGGTAGAACAAATTCCTACCAATCAAAATGGAAAAGTCGATCGTATGGCATTGCCAAAACCTATTATTTCACAAAGTAAAGAAAAGCCCCAGTCAGAACTAGAATGTCAATTAGTAGAATTGTGGGAGGATGTCTTGGGGATAGAAAATATTGGAGTTACAGATGATTTTTTTGCGATTGGTGGACATTCGTTGCATGCGATATCCCTTATGAGTAAGATGCAAAAAACTTTTCAAGCAGCTTTTACCCCGCGTCTGTTATTTCAGAAACCAACGATACGACAATTAGCCACACATATTTTTAGTAAAGAACAAGATGAAATGCCAATGACTATATTGCATAACTCAGGTGAAAAATGCATCTTTTGTTTTCCACCTATTACAGGGTACGGGATGGTCTTCGCTGAATTGGCTAGATTGGTCGGTATGTATACGTTTGTGGGATTTGACTTTATCGATGAGAAGAATCAGGTTGACCTATATTGCGACATGATCCTCAAGCTGCAAAAAGAAGGCCCACACATTTTACTGGGTTACTCAGCTGGAGGTCCGTTAGCATTTGAAGTTGCAAAAATGTTAGAACAAAGAGGGTTTGAGGTATCTGATGTCATCATAATGGATGCTGAGCCTCGAAAAAAGGAATTTATTCACGGTGAAATAGAATTACAGGAAACAGCGCAACAAGCAACTGATTATTTTACTTCCCACGCGCGTTTTCATCACTACTTTGATGAGGTGGCAAAAAAAGATTTAGCCCAAATGATAACCAAATATCTGCGTTATTGGAATAACCTAAGGACAACTGGAACCATTGAGGCTACGATTCATCAAATTATTGCAGAAGATGTAGCCAAAGATCGTGTCCACTGGACCCGTTTTTCTCCCTATTCTCATTTTTACCATGGTAAAGGAAAACATGATGAGATGTTGTTGGAAGAAAATCTAGCACATTTAGTACAGATTGTAAAAGGGATATTATCCTCCACGTCAGCAAAGACTGCCCAGTACAGTATATAAAAGCTTTCCCTTCGATTGCATATATCGGAGGGATTTTATTATATTCTTCTCCTCTTATTCGAGATACAATAAAATTTGTGAGGAGTGGGAGCCATGAGTTTTATTACACCAACAAATTACATAGAACAAAAGAAACAATGGCCAGAAAGAGGTAAACACATTTTAGCTACCTATGACGAAAATTCGATTATCATGTATCAAGCATATAATCCAAAGATAGGTATCTACGCAGCACAGAATCAAAAGTTCGGTGGCGATTTCTCCATGAACCGAATGACTTGGATTAAACCTAACTTTTTGTGGATGATGTATCGATCTGGATGGGGGACGAAAGTAAATCAAGAAGTAACATTAGCCATACGATTGAAACGAGACGGTTTTGAACAAATCTTGAGATCAGCAGTACATAGTAGTTATCAATCTTTGTATGGGACCGAAGAAAACTGGAAACAAGCCGTAAAAGAATCTACCGTTCGCCTTCAATGGGATCCTGATCATGATCCATTTGGGAGAAAGGAGGAGAGAAAAGCGATTCAGTTGGGATTAAGAGGGGAAAGCTTAAAGCGTTATGTCAGCGAGTGGATTATCGAGATAGAGGATATTTCTTCGTTTGTAGCAGAGCAACGTCAGATCCTTCAAGAGCACAATCTATCAAAATTGATGGTGCCAAGTGAAACGGTTTTTCAACCTATCTATAAATCTTCTGCGTTAGATTAGTCATGATGAGAGGTCTGGATGATGACGAATCATCATCCAGCTCGATATTCTCCTACGAAAGTAGCTCTATCAATTCCTTAGGTGTTGCTTGCTCAAAAAATTCGATGGGAAAACTCATACTACCTCTAACCATGTCAATAACTTTTCGATAATCCGTTCTCTTGAGTACGTTTCGATCTGTTTTCTCTATAACGTGCAAGAGTCGATCAGCATCTGTAATGTGTTTATTAGTTAGAAAAACGCGGGCAGTAGCAGTAAATCGGATGAGCTCAAAGCATTTAAATTCTGGCTTTTTTGTTATTTCATTCAACACATTTTCAAGTTCCTTTTTTGTTCTGCCAGCCATTGATAGCTCCTTATGTATGTCACGCGGAGAATTCTATTCTATTATAAGATAACGGTATGGTATTTCTAAACAACAAAATAGCCATTCCCGTTGTATTTTAAAGGAAATGGCTAAGTTTTTCATCAATCCCCAGATGGATGAGTCCCATAAAGCATGGAGAGACCTCCTTTCAGGATATCTTTGCATTTGAAAAATATTGTTTGGAGTATTTAAGATAATTATCGTAGTCTTCCAGCTGAAGATATACTTGGGCAAGTCCAGACAGAGTTTGTAATTTAGTCGGTTGGTCTATTGCATTCTGTAGTATTTGCATGTAGTACTGTATTGCCTCATTGTAATTCATATTAAGTTGAAAGGTTTTTGCGAGTTGTAACATGGTTTTGGTGTATTCTAACATGTTATTTTGTTTTTTCGCAATACGAACGGTTTTCTGTAAGACTTTTTGAGAAAGAGAGTATTTTTGTTGTTCTTGATAGAGAATGCCTAATTGCAAATATGCTTGAAGAACCAACTGATGTCTTTTGGTTATGCTGTCTTCTAAGCTGATTGCTGTTAAAAGACATTTTTCAGCATGGCGAGCATAGTTTCTGTTTTTGTATATATGAGAAAGGGTGATATATAGTTCCAGTTGTCTTTCGTAGTTATTATTGATATGAGCTAGTTCCAGCCCTTTTTTTGCACAAGCAAATGCTTCCTCATACATTTTGATTTCAAGATTTAATTCTGCTTGAAAATCATAAATTCCTATAACCGTATCCATGTTAAGATCAAAGGAATCTACCTTGATCTGACTGATAGTTTTCAATGCTTCCTCTGTTCTGCCTAAATTGTATAAATAGATCGACCGATTGGATAACAATGTCGTGTGAAGATATTTGCGTTCTCCATTTAACACAAAAGAAGATATTCCTTCGTTTGTAAAATGAAGAGCTTGTTCGTATTGGTTTTTACGAAAAGCAATGATTGCTAGGTGGTTAAGACAGTATGGTTTTAAATTTGTTTTCTCGCTGTCAATTTCTTTTTCTAAGTTTTTTAGGCATTCTTTAAAAAATGTAGTTGATTTTTCATCCTGATTTAGCTTAAAGTAACAACGACCCTTCAGAAAATCGAGAATCGCTCCTTGGTATTTATTTTGGAGTTGATTTATTTTTTTTAGTACAGAATTAGGACTTCGGTTTATTTTATTTTCGAGCGAGAGTAAATCAAGATATTTTTCTTCTTTCTCTTCTTGTTCTTGTTGGGTTAACTCATAAAGATGGATATCTAACTTTCTTAGCAAGTAATTGATTTTAGCCGGATTTTTGGATAGTCCTCTCTCAATTGCAGAAAGTGTTGCTCTTGGTATATATTCATCAGCAAGGTCATCTAATGTCATACGGCGTTCTTTTCGAACTTTGCGAATATAAGATCCAATTTTAGGGATATCCATGTTATTCCACCTCTGATTGGAACATTTATTATAATAATCTATAAATTATGATTCGTTGTCAATTCGAGAATTATCGACTGTTATGAGAAAATAACATGAAAATGCAGTGTATAAGTATATTTCTTCTAGGATTATGATAATACATAAAAGATTTATCTTGTTTTTGTAATATATTGAATTTGGATTTTTTAACTTTTATACTAAAGATAAGTGGAATAAGTAGTCGAATTCATTCTATTTTATAAATTTTTTCAACTATTTTCTTCAAGAGAAGCTCCGTTTTTTTAGATGAAGTATTTCTGTTATTTGAATTTAACTTTACAAATAAACAGAGAAGGGTGAGAAAAAATGGGATGTAAATTTGAGAAATTCCAGTTGGTTTTGAAGACAAACCAAGAAAACAAAGATATTGAACTGCATTTGGTGGATGGCGGAACCATCAAACTAACTTTTTTAAATACAGAAATTTTTGATATGGCAAACGGAAGTACATTTGTATTGGGGAGAGCAGTTGATCAGGAAGCAGGCTTTATTGATGAGTTGTGTGTCTATTCCAGTGAGGAAGAACATTGGAAGAAGCAGTAAAGTATCTAGCTTGGCATTTGCTTCATTCGTGTGAAGATACCAATCTCCATGAAAAATTGACGTCGTTTTCTCCCAATGATCGAAAGCAAATTGTCCAACTTATTCAATGGTGCCTACAAAACGGAAAAAAAATCCAAACACTACTCACACAAGCACATCTGAATCAAATTACCTCCATTCTTAAATTTGGAGAAGAGGAAGAAGTAGAGGAGTTTCATTTTCATCTCACCATGTATGTTTTTACATTTGGGTTGGAGAAAATGAAAGGCCAGCTAGATGAGTTACTGGAAACAAAAGAAGATTAACTTTTGTTATCATGGAAAAGAATAAACAGTAAAATGCCACCAATGAGGTGGTTTTTTTTATCATTTAACTTAAGGAGTAAAAAATGAACGAAACTATAAAAACAATATTAGATCATCGGTCCATTCGGTCTTTTCAAGAGAAGGAATTAGCAGAAGATCAGATTAAGTTAATTGTAGAGAGTGCGCAAGCAGCTTCCACGTCAAGTTTTGTACAAGCATACACCATTATTGGAGTAAAAGATCCAATAAAAAAAGCTGAATTAGCAAAACTTGCTGGAAATCAAGCATATGTAGCTAAAAATGGTCATTTTCTTGTTTTCTGTCTAGATTTGCATCGTATACAACTGGCAGCAGCTATGGAAGGAGTAGAAGAGGTTGCTATGTTGGCAAGCTTGAGATCTACTGAGCTTTATACAGTGGGGGTAGTCGATGCTTCCTTAGCAGCTCAGAATGCATCTATCGCGGCAGAATCAATGGGGCTAGGTATTTGTTATATTGGAGGACTGCGAAATGAACTGGATCAAGTATCTGCTTTATTAAAGACTCCAGAATATGTTGTCCCCTTATTTGGTCTGTGTATTGGGTATGTGGATTACCGAACGGATAAGAAACTACGGCTACCCATACCAGCCATATATCACGAAGAAGAATATCTTTCAGACCAGAACATGAAAATGGAATTGGAAAAGTACAACAAAGATATAGCTGCGTACTACAAACAGAGAACAGGAGGTAAACGAGAAGATCGTTGGACTCAGATGATGGCGAAACAGTTGTTAAACGCAAAAAGATTGTATTTAAAATCATATTTAGCTAGAAAGAAACTCACCCTTGAATAAAGAAAGATGTTAGATCCACTAGGACATCTTTCTTTATTCTGGCTTCAGCCAGTTGTGCACGATTTTTGTGCACAACAGAAAATCACCTGCTATGCGGATGAATGACAATTTGGTTATACCAAAAATCTCTTCCTCCGTTAGAATGTAGTTGTTCTGGCTATATTGTAACGAAAGGAAGAGGAGAAATGTTCAAACAAAGCGAATACTTATCCCACACGAAGTGGTTTGTAAGTATCATATTGTTTTATAGACGAAAAGTTCTATACGATCAATATCGGAAGAGTTTACGAGAGATCATTAAAAACGATTATATGCATACAAAGGAGTAGAGATATTAGAAGGTCATATGATGCCAGATCATGTGCATCTTCTATTGAGAATCCCACCCAAAATAAGTATGTCGAGTTTCATCGGGTATTGAAAGGGGAAAAGCGCATAGATAATGTGATGTTCGATAAACATGCAAATTTAAAAATATAAAATTGGAAATCGTCATTTTGGGTCAGAGGGTTACTTGTATTGATAAGAACCTTACACTTTTACAAGTTTTGCTGAATCAACCGCATTGGTAAAATAATAACATGGTTTACTAGACAACAAGAGGATATCCTATCCTATTTAGAATGGCTGGTTACAAAACTAAACTGGCTTGCTTAATGTTTGGATTCAGATAAATATTTTTTTGTGTTAACTCACAGGTGATTTTGTATGGAACCTAAAGCAACGAAAATATCTTGATCATCTTCCCCTTTTGAGAAAGAAAAAGAATTTCAATATAAAGTGAGTAATACAAAACACCTACTATTTACTTAACGTGTAGGTAAATAGTAGATGTTTTGTATCTAGAATATGTCTAAATGTGTGTTTTTTACCGAAATGATTCGTGGACCCCATGCCCCTCAAGTTAATAAGGCCTAGTGACAGGGTTCCTACCAAAGACCGAAAGGACCGAAAAGTAGAAGGTAAGATATTCATTGAAAAGATCGTCATTTGCTTGAGCAGTTAGTTCCAAAGCTTTAATTCTTCTAAACGTGTTTTCTGGGGACTACCTACCTTTGACTAGGCATAATTGTTCTCAATTGATGGAAATAAACCAGTAAGAACATTGCGAGCTTCAGCTAAATCTTCCTGAGTGTAATAATGAGGTCTTTGGTTCCAGACGAGACGTTTTCTAGTATGGATAAACTGATGTACATAACATTGAGTCGTTTTTTACTAAGGTAGTATTTGTGCCTTTCTATGTCATTTGAAACAATTGCCGAACAACCAAATTGTCAGTACAATAACCTTATGAAAGTATGAAAAACTAGACTTGATACCTGTATTTTCTAAAACAATCTTCCAGCCGTGCTATACACCTCTACTTTGCGATCTATGGTAGGAACCCTGTCGCTGTACCTCCTTGCTGTACACAGCTAGCAGTTTTTTAACGGTTGTCTCTGTTGCAGAACCAAAGATTCCATCAATTAACGATGACTATAGTCATTTTCCGTTTTCAGATAAAAGCTGTTTCAAAATTACCTGATCTGAATTAATATAAATAATATGAGGAGAGGAGGATGAACAATGGATCAAGCAGCACATTTACGAATTATCAACACTGCTTTTGAGTTATTTAATGTAAAGGGGTATCGTAGTGTGACTCTGAGTGAGTTGGCAAGCAAGCTAGGAATGAGTAAGAAAACACTTTACCAACACTTTACAGGTAAAGAAGATATCGCCGAAGCAGTAATAACGGAAAAAATGAAACAACTTACCTACCAAATCAATCAATCGAAATCAGTAAGTGATAACCCACTAGCTGAGATAAAGCTCACATTACTGGGAATCAAAAAACAAATCATGATGATTAACCCTTTATTTCTATATGATATTGAAAAGTACATTCCCTCTTTATGGGCCAAGATAGAACGATTTCGCGCAGAAAAGCTTACTTTTATGATCAAACTACTCGAACAGGCTCAGGAGAAAGGTTGGATCAAGTCTATCCAACCCAAATTAGCTGCTCACGTATTTGTTTCAACTGTGCAAACGATTGTTCAACCAAAGTTTTTGAGTCAAAACCACTATTCAGTAGGCGAAGCGCTCGATGCCTTGATTGAAATTTTTTTAACAGGGATTGCCTCATCTATCTATGTTGAAGAAAATGGCGATATTGCAGCTACACCATAATTCGGAGATCGACTTTTTCAGAATAGTATTGACAGTAGGATTCTTTTTATATACTATGGAAACTAATAATAACTAATTAGTTTCCGTGGTACTCTTCAATAATTGATGTATAGGTTTCAAATTTTTTTATAACTAGGAAACCTATAAAAATAATTTAGTTTCTATAGTTTCGTCACTAAGATAGGAGCCGAAAAATAATGGGAAAATTTATTAAGAAGTTTGATGAAATCGATCATTCCATGTTAGGGTCTGTGGGTGGAAAAGGTGCAAATCTAGGCGAGATGGCAAGCGCGGGTTTTCCGATTCCAAATGGTTTTTGCGTCACAACAGAAGCTTATTTAGATCTCATTGCTAACAGTTCTGAGATGAATCATTTATTCGAATCATTATCTGAAGTAAGTGCAGAAGATCAAGAACAAATTCGCGAACTAGGAAAGCGAATTCGCAAGCACCTTACTATGATTAACATGCCTAATGAAATCGCTCAATCGATTATCCAAGCGTGGAAAGATACGGGAGATCAATACGCTTACGCTGTACGATCCAGTGCAACTGCTGAAGATTTACCCATAGCATCATTTGCAGGTCAACAAGAAACATTCCTAAATGTAAAAGGGCAAGAAGCATTACTACATGCAGTACAAGAGTGTTGGGCTTCCCTTTTCACAGATCGCGCTATTACCTATCGAGCCAAAAATGAATTTGATCATCGATCTGTTTACCTGTCAGTAGTCGTTCAACGCATGGTGTTCCCAGAAGTATCGGGGATTATGTTTACTGCTGATCCGATCAATGGTCATCGTCGCACTGTATCGATTGATGCCAGCTTTGGTTTAGGCGAGGCATTGGTTTCAGGATTGGTATCCGCTGATTTATATCAAGTTCGTGATCAAGAGATTATCCAAAAGAAAATTGCCACAAAAAAAATAGCCATTCTCCCTGCTCCCGAAGGCGGTACGATCATAACTGGTCTACCAGAAGAGAAGCAAAATGAACAGTCACTATCGGATGAGTATATTTTGAAGTTAGCTGAGATGGGAAAGCGAGTTGAGTCTCATTATGGATCACCTCAGGATATTGAATGGTGTTTAGTTGATGGAGAGATTTTTATTGTGCAAAGTCGTCCAATCACTTCCCTTTATCCTGTACCAAAAGTAGCAGATGATCATTTGCATGTAATGTTCTCCTTTGGACATCAACAAATGATGACCAATGCGATGAAGCCTTTGGCCCTTTCCGTGTGGAAGATATTATTTCCCTTCGGCAAGGACAAAGTGGGGGAAGAAAGTCGGGCTACATTAGATGCAGGAAGCCGACTCTTTATGGATGTGACTCCTCTCATGTATCTAAAACCTGCACGTAAAATTTTGCCACACGTGATAAGTAATATTGATGTAAGGATCAGTAGCGCATTGAAAGAAGTGGTACATCGAGAATCTTTCCTAAAATCAGCTAAAGTAAATCCAGCTGTTCCCATAACTGTTTTGCGTTTCGTCGGACCCATCCTATGGAATGCTTTTAATAATATGTGGTTTCGTGACCTCAAGAAGCAGCAAGCGGGACTTGTGCAAATGATTGAGGACTCCATAAAGCAAAGTGTGCAAGCACTGGCAAACAAAAGCGGTGTTGAACTCATCGATGCGATAGTTCAGGACGCTTCTCTACTGCTTTATAACCTGTTTCGACATGGACTATCTCGACCTTTGACGGGCATTCTCTCGATGTCTATCTTGAGAAAATTAACTAACAAATGGCTTGGTGAAGAGGTTGATCTGCATTTACTCAACAAATCACTTCCCGGAAATATCACGAGTGAGATGGGGCTGGAAATGGGTGATTTAGCTGATATTGTACGGAAATATCCACAAGTCTACGCATATTTGGAAACAGCAAAAAATGAAACCTTTTTCACTGGTTTAGAAGGAGTTCTAGGTGGAGCAGAGTTTGCCAAATCTTTCCAATCGTTCCTTAACCGATTTGGGATGCGCTGCTCTGGAGAAATCGATATCACGCATCCACGCTGGGAAGAAAAACCGACCCTGTTGGTATCTGGAATATTAAGCCATATTCGCAGTGTTGGAGAAGGTGAGCATCGCAAAAACTTTGCCGAGGGTGAAGTAGAAGCGCAACAGTTTGCAAAAGAACTTATCTCAAAGGTAAGAAAAACTCCTTTTGGATCGATGAAAGCAAAAATCATCTCTCGACTGATCTATGATTTTCGCAACTTAATGGGGATGCGTGAACATCCGAAATATTCCATGGTTCAACATATTACCCTGTATAAAAAACACATTTTGCAAGAAGCAGAGAGATTAGTGAAGCAAGGAACGCTTTTAGAAGCAGAAGATATTTATTACTTCTCATTGCCTGAACTCAAAGATCTTCTGCAAGGTAAATTGACTTCCGTACAAAAGTTAATCCAGCAACGTAAAGATCAATTTAAGATTGATGAAAAACGCATACCACCTCGCGTGATGACTAGCGAAGGAGAAATCGTGGAGACAGCTGCCGAAAATGCGTTAGCCCCAGAAGGTGCACTCATCGGCACTCCTGTATCAAGTGGACAAGTAGAAGGATATGCACGAGTTGTACTGAAACCAGAAGAAGCCAAGCTACACAAAGGGGAAATCCTCATCGCACCGTTTACCGACCCTGGCTGGACACCCCTGTTCCACTCTGCTAGAGGCTTGGTGATGGAAGTAGGCGGCATGATGACACATGGTGCTGTGGTAGCTAGAGAATACGGAATTCCCGCAGTTGTTGGGATTGATCAAGCAACTACTAAAATCCGTGATGGTCAATATATTCGCGTCGATGGAACCAACGGTTTTGTAGAGATTATTGAGGATAAGAATCATGAATAAATCCAATTACCTTGCATTTACAGGTGTTTTAATGGCCACCTTTGTCAATATGCTTATGCAAACGCTAGTAGCAGCTATTCTCCCCCAAATAGTTCAAGATATTGGGGGGGAAGCACTATATGGGTGGGTGTTTAGTAGTTTTTTGCTCATTTCCACCATCACCATTCCTTTGTTTGCCAAACTAGCTGATCAATATGGATATAAACAGTGGTTTTTAATCGGGATGGTGCTTTTCTTGGTCGGAGCATTCGTATGTGGCATCGCCAGCTCTATGCCTCTCTTTCTTACGGGTAGAATTATTCAAGGAATAGGTGTTGGAGCGATCGGCCCTGTGACAATTGCTTTAATTAGTCATCTATTTTCAATCGAAGACCGTGGTAGGGCGATGGCTCTCTATGCTATAACACAAATTGGAGCCAATATTTCGGCACCGCTGATGGGTGGATGGATGGCCCAAACGTGGGGTTGGTCGTACGCGTTTTATGTAGCCATTCCCTTTGGAATCTTATCTAGTCTATTGATTATTTTATTTTTACCTCAAATAGAAGTACAACAATGTGTAGAACATAAACATAAATTTGATTGGTTAGGGGCCCTTCTCTTAGGAGGAACGATTGCACTCTTTATTCAAGGATGTACGATGTGGGGAAAAAGCTATTCTCAGCTCATGTATGCCACGTTTCTATTTAGCTTGATGATGGGCATCATCTTTGTTTTGCAACAACGGAAACACGAAAATCCAGTGATACCCACAAAATTAATTAAAATTACAAATATCCGCCTTGCCAATGCCAGTGCTTTTCTAATTGGATTTTTAATGTATGGATTGATTGTGATATTACCGTTGTACAGCTCGGTCAATAAAGGAGATCGAATCTCAATATTACAAGATAAGCTTCTAGTTTCTTTAATGTTAGGATTCGGTTTAGGTGCAATTCTATCAAGCTGGTTGATAAAAAAAGTCTCATTCAAAATCTTAGCTATGATTGGTTGGTTCCTGATATTAATAGCTTGTGGTGGGTTGACGTTTATCAGCCTTCACAACATCATGAATCTAGTGACATTTGGGTTGATACTATTGGCTGGATGGGGAATAGGTACATTGATACCTACTTTCTTACTCCCAGCGCAAAATGCAGCTCCTGCTAGTGATCAAGCTGTTGTAGGTGGAATTGTTCAACTGAGCCGTAATAGCGGTGGGGCGGTTGGTATTCCCATCTTAACAACAATCCTCACTCTACCTAATCCTTTTTTTGGCGGATCAAATGGCTATAGTTTCGTTTTTTTTCTTCTCGGACTCTGTACAGTAGTCGGCTTCTGTATTGGCACACAATTTACAACAACTAAGAAGAAACAAGCATAAAATTGAATGAAGACTCCTTAATGGATCTCCTTTAGTCTATTCAAACCAAGTTCGGACAGATCGGCTCGAAAGCAGATTGAGCTCCATATTAATGGTGGACATAATCTGCTTGGTATTCATGTCGTTTGTCAGGGCTGGACTAAAATTCAATCGATGAAGCTCCCCATAAGGGCCGTGTCCGTCCATTCCAGAAATATCAGGATGTTATTGATGAAGCGATTAAAGAAGCCCCAGACATGCCCATAAAGCTAAGAAGGGCATATTTTCAATAGTCTCTTACGAATTGATCTACCTAAAAATCTAGTATTATTTTTATAAAGGGAGTGCTAAAAATGGTTAAAAGAGTAAATCTATTAGAAAAGTTTTCTACGATTCATGAGTTTTTTATTTCAAAGATTAATTGGCGAAGTTTGGATCGTCTACACTTATCTGGACAGAAAAATAAGGTCACGTACACTTAACTTAAACCAGATGAGGAGAGTTCAATATGAAACGTCGGACATTCACGTAACCGACTTACCAATGTTCAAGTGAAGAAAAGACGAAAAGATCAGACTTACAAAGAGAAGAAGAAAGGGAGAAGGTATTTCGAAAATAGCAAGCAGTTAACCGAAATCAACATCTATATTACCAATATTGTCTGAGAGATCATTTTTCAAAGAACGCGTTCACGAGCTCTATTCTTTGCGGTGGCAAGTGGAGGTCGTATTCAAAACTTGGAAATCGTTTTATCAGCTGGATCGGTGCAAATTATCGAATGGAACATGCTCTGTAATATGGGCATTATTCACAAGCAAATTTATCGTCCCGAATCTCTCCACAATTCTATCAATCATTTCTTCTACTTCCTTGTCTTGAGACACATCCGTTTGCCGAAAAAGTAGTCAGACATATACAGCTATTTATAGAAACTTCTGTTTTTTATCCTAAAAACAATAGTGGACGACTGAACAGCAGCGTAACCTTATATCAAATAACACATAAATAAAAAGTGCAAAAAACGTATGAAATAATTCTTCCATACGTTTTCTTTGTATGAACATATATTATTATCTGAGCCCAAACATCTATTTGGAGGCAGTTGTTCAGATGTACTCCATTGAGGAGGACATCTACAGGAAAATGCACTTGATAATCGAAGGAGTTTCCCTTCGGGTCAACAGAGTCGGCTACCGTTCTGGTCGAGGTGGGAGCGAATCACGGTGCCGTCGGATTCGATGAGGTGCTCGTTTTTTGTTGTCGACGTAGTAGGACAGCCCCGTGTGGAGTCTTTGATTCACGTTTAATTTCCAGAAAGATTTACATGACTATAGATCAATGGAGTCAATGCCTGATTCGCAAGAAGGTCATATCTGACCATCTGATCGTATTGTTGTTTAATTAATTTCCCATTGAATCGACCGTGAATCGAAGTATCTAGTTCATTGATCAGCTATTTGAGGCTTTGTGGCAAAGGAAAAGTGGAAAGCTAGTGCCTTCAGACGCTAGCCAGTAACAAAGCCTTATAGGCCTGAACAAACCACCTGTCAAACGATTGTTCATGATTTGCATTCTTATTGCTACTTCTGAATCATACTTTTGTCCCATAATCTAAGGATAAGAGGTGATCAATATGCGTTGGAGTCATTTTATTGAGAGAGAATGCGTCAATATGGATACAGGAGAGAAGTTAGGAACCTTTCATCGTTCCGATCTCGTTATTGATCCAGGTACAGGACAGATAAAAACGATCTTACTTCCAATAGGAAGCTCAATTTTTCGTCGTAAAACTGCAGAAATGTCATTAAGTTGGTCAACGATACAAAAAATTGGACCAGAATTAATTCTTATTCAACAACGATCTTATACGACGGAATCAGAAGGATGAAAAAATAGGCAATTGGGTAACCGTCAAAGCCCCAAAAGAATATAGTGCAAACATGTGGGGAAAGGGGTTTGAACGGATGCTGACAGATAAACATTTTATCTTCATCGGTGGAGATGCTAGGCAACTTGAAGTGATAAAAAGCTTTATAAAGATGCGAGCAAATATAACACTTATCGGATTTGATAACCTACAAACTCCATTGAGTGGAACGATGCAAAAGGAATTTGAACCAGCTATTTTAGCAAGAGCGGATGTAGTAGTCCTTCCCGTTATCGGCACAGATGATAAAGGGGAAGTCAGTAGTATTTTTACCACCAAGACACTTATTTTGACAGAAGAGCATATGAAGGCATTACCAAGTCATGCGACCATATTTACGGGGTTGGCTAGACCATATCTTAAAAATTTATGTTCCAAATATCAAGTTACTGTAACAGAACTGATGGCAAGAGATGATGTTGCCATTTACAACTCCATCCCAACGGTAGAAGGCGCTATGATGATGGCGATTCAAAACACAGATATTACCATTCACGATTCCAATACTCTTGTATTAGGTCTAGGAAGAGTAGGAAGTACACTTGCCCGGACCTTACAATCTATTGGGGCACGTGTGAAAATGGGAATATCTAATTCTGCTGACTATGCAAGAGCTTTTGAGATGGGATTAACACCTTTTTATTTACAAGAATTAGAGGAATATGTGGAAGATGCTGAACTTATCTTTAATACGATACCAGCCCAAATACTTACTGCTACAGTCTTAGCCCGTGTTCGTCATGATGTGGTGATGATTGATATTGCTTCAAAACCTGGTGGAATTGATTACCATTACGCAGAAAAAAGAGGATTAAAAGCGATTTTGTGCCCTAGTTTACCTGGCATCGTAGCACCAAAGACAGCTGGCCGAATTCTAGCTGCCACCATCCGTCAGTTGATGATGGAAGAGATGGCCAAGGAGGTAGGACAATGAGTTTAGAAGGAAAAACAATTGGTTTTGGCTTAACTGGCTCTCATTGTACGCATGATGAAGTACTCCCACAAATGAAACGCCTTGTCTCTCTAGGTGCAAATATTATTCCGATTATGTCTCATACGGTTGCAAATGTAGATAGTAGATTTGGAACCGCAGAAGATTGGAAGCGTAAAATAACAGATATAACTGGTCGTCAGCCATATACAACTGTTCAAGAAGTGGAACCGTTAGGACCGTCGGGTCTTTTAGACTGTTATGTAGTAGCTCCTTGCACAGGAAATAGCATGGCACGCCTAGCAAACGCATTGACGGATGGACCTGTTCTGATGGCTGCGAAGGCTATGATGCGAAATCATCGTCCAGTTATTTTGGCAATTTCTACAAATGATGCACTAGGATTAAATGCTGCAAATTTAGCAAAATTACTTGCAGCGAAAGATATTTATTTTGTTCCATTTGGGCAAGATGCACCTGAAAAGAAACCAAAATCGTGTGTTTCTCGCATGGAATTGATCCCTGATACATGTGAAGCTGCAATGGAAGGAACACAACTTCAACCATTACTAGTTGAAAAATACCGTTACTTCCCTTCATAATAGGAAAGAGCTATAATTTTAGTCCCCTAAAGGGGACTTACCCTTATTTGTAGGAGGAGAAAGTTGTGACTTATACTGTAGCTGTAGTAGGGGCGACTGGAGCAGTTGGACAACAAATGATAAAATCCTTGGAAAAACGTAATTTTCCAGTTGGGAAATTGATACCTTTGGCTTCTTCTAGGTCAGCAGGTGGAACTGTTAAATTTCAAGGAAAGGCAGTTACCGTATTAGAAGCTACCCCAGATGCATTTGAGGGTGTTGATATTGCCTTATTTAGTGCTGGTGGTGGGGTGAGTAAGTTTCTCGCTCCAGAAGCAGTGAAACACGGTGCAATTGTCATAGATAATTCTAGTGCATTTCGGATGGATGAAAATGTCCCTTTGGTTGTTCCAGAGGTAAATCGTGAAGCTTTAACGGATCATCAAGGAATCATTGCCAATCCTAATTGTTCTACGATTCAAATGGTCGTTGCATTGAAACCATTACAAGACCAATATGGATTAGAACGGATTATTGTCTCCACCTATCAAGCAGTTTCGGGTGCTGGTTCCCAAGCTATTGAAGAATTAAGAGCACAAGCAGCTGCTATGTTAGTAGGGGAAGAACCAGTTTCCAACCTCCTTCCAGTTGGAAAATTGGATCAACATTATCCCATTGCGTTTAATGCCATTCCACAGATTGATGTTGGTTTAGAAAATGGGTTTACCTTTGAAGAGATGAAAATGGTTCATGAGACGAAAAAGATATTAGGTGATGACAGCCTTGGTATTACACCCACATGTGTAAGAATCCCTGTATATCGTGGACACAGCGAATCTATTTATGTAGAACTAAAAGAGAACTATCAATTGTCAGAAGTACGTTCTTTACTTGAAAATTTCTCAGGAATTATCGTGCAAGACGATATCGAACAACAAGTATATCCGATGCCAATCGATGCTACAGATCATGATGAAGTTTTTGTGGGCAGATTGCGAAGAGATTTAGCACATCCAAAAGGGCTCAACATGTGGGTAGTATCGGATAATCTGTTAAAAGGAGCTGCTTCCAATGCAGTTCAGATAGCAGAGGCATTGATAGAGGATCACTTGATAAGAAGATAAGAAGGGGTAAAACATGAAAGTAATCGTACAGAAGTTTGGTGGCACTTCTGTTGCAACATCTCAGATGAGAGAGCGTGTTTTGTATCATATTCAAACAGCTCTCTCGGAAGATTATCAAGTTGTTGTAGTAGTTTCAGCCATGGGTAGAAGAGGAGAACCATATGCTACAGATACTCTATTGGAGTTGACACGTGGAGAGCAATTGGAAAACCTGTCATCAAGAGAACAAGACCTGCTGCTAAGTTGCGGAGAAATTATATCCGCTAGTGTCTTGAGTAGCTTACTAACCCATCATGGAATCGAAAACTGTGTACTCACTGGTGGACAAGCGGGCATTATTACGAATAACCAATATAACAACGCTCAAATTGTTTCTTTAAATCCAAAGCGACTTCAAGATGAACTAAACAACGGAAAAGTTGCTATCGTTGCAGGGTTTCAAGGGCAAACTGCTGATGGAGAGATCACGACATTAGGCAGAGGCGGAAGCGATACCACGGCGACTGCTTTGGGAGTAGCCCTCCAAGCGGAATATGTAGACATTTTTACTGACGTCGATGGTGTCCTCACTGCTGACCCACGAATTGTGGAAGAGGCTGCTTCCCTTGAAATGGTGACTTATACGGAAATGTGCAATCTCGCCTTTCAAGGAGCGAAAGTAGTACACCCAAGAGCAGTAGAAATTGCCATGCAGACGAATGTGCCGATCCGAGTACGTTCTACCTTATCTGATGGGATTGGAACACTTGTCGTAAGTCGACCTGAACGATTAGGATTAGCGGAAATATCCGATCGTCTTATTACAGGTATCACCCAAATGCCGAATGTTACTCAAATCCGTATCCCTACAAATTCCGATCATCTCGACTTGCATTTGGATGTTTTCCGAAAGATGGCATCACAAGGTATAAGTGTTGACTTTATCAGTGTGACACCTAGCAGTATCGCTTATACCGTGAGTGATCCACTCGGAGATTTAGCCAAATCTTTACTTGTAGAGATGGGATTAGAGCCAGAACTTTATCCAGGATGCGCAAAAGTTTCTGTCGTTGGAGCAGGGATAGCAGGTGTTCCGGGAGTGATGGCAAAAATTTTAGAGGCGCTCACAGAAGAAGATGTAAAAGTGCTCCAATCAGCAGATTCTCATACGACGATTTGGGTGCTTGTTTCTGGAGAAAATATGGTAAAAGCAGTTCGAGCACTACATCGTAAGTTTGAATTGCATAAATATTAATGGGGGTTGAAATCATGTTATTTGGTCGCCTGCTAACTGCGATGTGTACTCCATTTACACCAGATGGCGAGATTGATTGGGAAGCACAAGCATCTCTCATTGATCACCTCATTCAAACGGGAACTGAAACAATTGTTGTTTCTGGTACAACAGCAGAATCTCCTACTTTAACAAAAGAAGAAAAACTAGCATTGTTTTCTTTTGCCATCAAACAAGCTGCAGGAAGAGCAAAAGTTATTGCTGGTGTTGGAAGTAATAACACAGCAGAAACCGTTCAATTTACACGGTTAGCATCTGAGACGGGTGTAGATGGTGTTATGGTGGTCACACCTTATTACAATAAACCTTCACAAGAAGGCATTTATCAGCACTCAGTAGCTGTTGCAAATGCGACGACACTGCCAGTCATGCTCTACAATGTACCTGGTAGAACAGGTACAAATATGACAGCTGATACGATGGTCCGTCTAGCTCAGATAGAAAATGTAGTTGCTATCAAAGAAGCGAGTGGTAATATTTCACAAATAACCAAAGTGATCGCTTCTGTTCCTGATGATGTGGTAGTTTACTCAGGAGATGACAGTATGACGCTTCCGGTATTAGCCGCTGGCGGAGATGGAATTGTAAGTGTTGCAAGCCATTTGGTTGGTTTGGAAATGAAAGAAATGATCGATTCCTATCTCATTGGAGATGTTCAAAAAGCTGCTAAATTACATCAGAAGTACCAAGCCGTTTTTGAAGGGATTTTCCTCACTTCCAGTCCATCACCACTTAAATATGCATTATCAAAAAAAGGATTGGTGAATCCTACCGTTCGGTTACCACTTGTGGAAATGACCGATAAGGAAAAGCAACAAGTGGATAATTGGTTTTATGAACTTGTTCAATAGCAATGTGGAAAGATCCGTAAATTTCGGGTCTTTTTTTTGCAATTAGACTGAAAATTAATTAAAATACATGAAAGACATACCTCTACCTTTGGAGTTATGATGGATCGCAAACGATCCCAAGTATCAATCAGAAAACTAGTCGGGCTTATCCTATTGATCGTTGGGCAGGTCTTCGCCGTCGCAGCGATTCAAGATGTGATTGCCCAAGCTTTGCACATTTTGTTGAGTGCAGAAAGTGCAAGTGTTGTCATGACTTCATACATGGCAACCGTTATGCTTGGCAGTCTTTTTTTCGGAAGGCTGATCGACAAAGTAGGTGAGAAAAGACTACTTCTGTGGAGTTTGCCATTTATGGCAGTAACGCTCTGCGGCTATCCTCTTGCACAAAGTACATTTTCCCTTACTTTGGTGCGAGTATTGCATGGGATCTCTTACGCTCTCATGGTGAGTGCTATCTTTCTTGTCACGAGAAGGAGTTTTTCATCTAAGAACCAAGCTCGTGCCAGTGCTTTTGTCTCTACTTGCATGTATTTGGGTTCTGGCATTGCCTTGTCAGTCGGAGTGTGGATCGCCAAGAAACCCTATCTCTGGGAAGTTGTCATCGCTCTTGGCATTAGCTCTGTGCTCTTCATGTACACCGGACTGGCTCTTTTGGCTAGGCATAAGCAGACCTTTCTACAGAATGAGAAAGGTTTGGATCATAACGTTCTGACTGCATATAACATCAGAAGGATGATGAACAAAGAGGCATTCTTTCTTGCTCTTCCAGGAATAGGAGTATCATCCGCCTATGCTTCATTCCTTGCATGGATCGCTAGTTACTGGGTAAACGAGCCAGGATTGATACTAAGTGTGGCAACAGCGGGGAATGCGGTGGTTGCATTGACATTCATGCCTCGGTTGGCTAGTAATGCAAAGGGATATTTCCCTCTTATGGTGGGCAGCAATCTGACTATGATCATTTCTTTTTTCGTGATCTGGTTGGCACCACCAAAGCCCTTCATGTTGCTAGCTGGTATTTTGGTTGGCATTTCCATCTGTGGCGTTAATCTTGGGATTACAGAGGAAATCAGCCGGAAAATTAATTATAATCAGCATGGGTCTGCCTATGCTACTTCTGGTTTCACTAGGCAACTAGGTGCTGTAATTGGGACAGGTTATTCAAGTCTCATGTGGGGTTACTTAGGTACTGCGATGTGGCTCACAGTGATCCCGCTGCCTTCTATGGCGCTCGTGACACTTCTTTTGATGAAGAGAAAAGATAGAAAAAGAAAGCCGCCAGCAAGGTGATCTTGTGACAAATCGCTCACAACAGAAGGTATGTCTCCATGCTTGCTGAGAATGGACACGATGAGACCTTTTAATCATATAAGAAGTTGCAAAGACTCCTGAAAGAGAAAGGGAGTAGGCAGATTCCTTCTCTAAATGGAGTTTACGCGGAAAAGATTGCATTCTTCATGAGGCTGAAAAATCTTTATCGGACATTGAAGCTTCTCGTGAAGGTAAAACAAGAAACACTGCCTCTGTTGATCGACGACTCTATTGAGAAGGCGAAAGAGGTGCTCTTGCAGCTTTCGAGGGAAACCGAGTATCACGGAATAGAAGAAGTATATCATTCACACAAATAAGTCATTTTCATTTTTGGCTCTTCGAAGTTAGTGTAGAAAAGCTTCACGCAGGTTTGGTAGAGAGCAATTAAATCAAATCGGCTGAAGCTGAAACTTTCACAAAAAAAATAGTTTGGATTTACTTTAGGCGATCCAACTTCTTGGGTTTGTGGATCTCCAAGAAGTTTTGGAGTTATATGAAAAAGAACCACAAAAGACTGTCAACGCTTAAAAAAGTGTTTTGGCAGATGCCCTCTCTCATGTAAATGGGCGGGGGCTGGTCGTTTTTTAGGTGAAATCAGAAAAAATATGTATGTTGGCTAATATAAAATGGCATCTCCTGTTTTTTAGCAACAGTTAGTCATGGGATAGTCAGCGTTGCAAGCCATTTAGCGGGACTCGATATGAAGAAATGATGGATGATTAACCAAGCTGGGATTATGGACAAAAGCTGCAAAACTCCATAGACTCTATCAAACATTCTTTGAAGGGATTTTCTTCCTTAAGTCTCTCACCTTTGAAGTGAGGGTTAGCGAAAAAATAACTCATGAATTCTACCGTTCGTTTGCCGTTTCAAAAGCTGATGCTTGTAGTGAGATAGTGAATTAAGCCTCTTTACGGGTCTTTTTATTTTGAGTGAAGGATATAAATTTTGATTAGGAAAATTAATAAAAAATATAATTGTATATCTATTCCTTGATATACTATAATTATTATGTCAGAACTAGTGAAAAGAGGAGACATGACCCTTCCATTCGACAACAATACTTCTGTTCGGAATCTGCTTGGAGAGGTTTTTCGAGCCAATCCTGAACTGAAGGATATTGGTGGCTGGATTCTAGAGCGCAGTGGTGGGAAGCAACGACGAAAGCGCCTGAATCGAAATGTAAATGCCCTCGTTGCTGCAATCGAAGACCTCAACAAAATGATGGAGCGTGTTGCAGAAGGGAGTAGCACTTATAACAAGCTGGTGGAAGTGAAGAAGCACATCGAACAGTCGATGAACAATCGCCTCAATTCCTAGTTCACCTACGATACTGAACATATAGTTTAGTTTGATCGGACAGTGTTTCTTGCAGAGCACTGTCCGATCAACCAATTTATACGAGTAAAACACCAGTTAGGTGTTTTTTTATTTCTGCCTTATATTTGTGACATTTTCGTTTTTCTTATTCGCCATCTTGCATAGCCTTTTTCAATTCGTATATAATGAATAACAAGTGAGATTTGTGCGGTTATAGGGTGAGCAACAAAAAGATATGTAGGAGGTAAGTTTTTTGACAAAGAACCAACGAGGCAAGTTGCATGTATTTGCTCTCGGTGGGTTGGGTGAAATCGGAAAAAACATGTATGTTGTCCAATACGAAGATGACATCGTTGTAATTGATTCAGGACTAATGTTTCCTGAGGAGGATATGCTGGGGATCGACATCGTTATTCCAGACATATCTTACCTCATCGAAAATCAGAGCAAATTAAGAGGTATAATTCTTACACACGGACACGAAGATCACATTGGTGGATTAGCCTACATTTTAAAACAAGTCAAAGCACCAGTTTATGCTACACAACTTACCATGGGTCTAATCGAACATAAGTTACGGGAAGCACATGTACATGATGTGAAGCGGATTGTTGTTACCAATCAATCAGAAATTCAACTGGGTCGGTTAAAAGCGAGCTTCTTTTACACCAACCATAGCATTCCAGATTCTGTAGGAGTATGCGTTGACACTCCAGAAGGTTTAGTCGTACATACTGGTGACTTTAAATTTGATATGACACCAGTCAACGATAGTCAATGTGACTTCCATAAAATGGCGGAGATTGGGAGACGGGGAGTACTGTGTCTTTTATCAGATTCTACCAATGCAGAACGTGCTGGATTTATAGGAACAGAGCGATCTGTTGGGGATAGTCTGATGGAAGTATTCCGCAAAGCGAAACAGCGTGTGATCGTTGCTACATTTGCTTCCAATATTCATCGCATTCAACAAGTGGTGGATGCTGCATACCATCATGGTCGTAAACTTGCAGTGGTTGGTCGAAGTATGGTAAATGTAGTAAATATCGCATCTGATCTAGGATATCTGAATGTGCCGAAAGACTTAATCATTGAACCAGATGAGATTAATCGTCTACCTGCTCATCGGGTAGCAGTAATCTCTACGGGAAGCCAAGGTGAAGCGATGTCAGCGCTTACGAGAATGGCAAATGCATCTCATCGGAAGATTGAGATTCTTCCTGGAGATACGGTTGTCATCGCGGCTACCCCGATTCCTGGTAACGAAAGAATGATTGGTCGCACTGTCGATCAGTTATTCCGTATTGGTGCAGATGTAGTATATAGTGCCACCTCTCATGTCCACGTGTCCGGACACGGTGCGCAAGAAGACCTAAAATTAATGCTCAATCTTATTCGTCCTAAATTTTTTATTCCGATCCATGGTGAGTATCGGATGCTCCGTGCTCATGCCCAACTAGCCGAATCAGTCGGTGTGAAAACCGAAAACATTTTTATCTGCGATAATGGAGATACAGTAGAATTTTCAGGTGGAAAAGCGAGATACGGTCCCAAAATCTCTTCAGGCAAAGTTCTCATCGATGGACTTGGTGTTGGAGATGTTGGTAACATCGTTCTAAGAGATCGCAAACTCCTTTCCCAAGACGGTATTTTAGTTGTTGTTCTTACCCTAAGTAAAGCAAATGGAACCATACTATCTGGTCCAGATATTATCTCCCGTGGATTTGTCTATGTACGCGAATCAGAGAGACTTCTGGATGACGCAAACAATGTTGTTAACCAGACAATGGAAAAATGCATGAAAGACCAAGTAAGTGAATGGGCATCGCTTAAAACGAGCATTCGTGACTCTTTAAGCAAATTTCTATACGAACGTACCCGTCGTCGCCCCATGATCTTACCAATCATTATGGAAGTATAATCGACACTCACTAAACGAGAGCCAATTTTCCTTGATATATCAGGGGTTTTGGCTTTTCGTTTTTGTTTACAACCTCATTTGACCACATTTTGATAACCTTTATTGTACTAAAGTGTTTTTCCTTTCTTATCCCTAGAAGCATTCTCGATTTGAATTCAAAATTATCTGCTAATTACTGTTGGGAATCTTAATTATGGATTCCCCTTTACTGCTATAATAAGTACTTGTAACTATTAATTTCAATAATCTATTAAAATGGATTGTCCATTCACGAAAGGTTTGATTTTGTTGGATACCACTATTTATATAGTAAGACATGGACAAACAGAATGGAATTTAGAAGGGCGTTTACAAGGAAGACTAGACTCTCCGTTGACAGATGTCGGTGTGGAGCAGGCTCAGCAATTAGCAAAGCGATTACAAAATATTACCTTTGACTCGATTTATTCTAGTTCAAGTAACCGTGCATTTTCTACTGCGCTTCATCTGAGAAAAGATCGAGAAATGGAAGTAATCAAATCAGATCATCTCATGGAAATGGATTTTGCATGTTGGGAAGGTAGAAAGTGGAGTGAAATTCAAGATTTATTCCCTGAAGAATTACTACTCATGAATGAACACCCAGAACTTTTTGAAGCAAAGAAAACAAAAGGAGAAACTTTTCATGATATGCAAAAGAGATTAGCATCTTTTATTGATAAAATTTTAAAGCAGCATGCTGGACAGAATATTTTACTTGTATCTCATTCCATTACGATTAAGGTGCTGATTAACTATCTCCGAGGAGGAAATTTAAAGTATTTATGGGATGGACCAGATATTCATTGGGCAAGTCTTTATCAGGTTTGTTTTACAGAAGATAAAACAAAAATATTTTTTGAAGGAGAGGAAATCTCCCCTTTGTAACCTTGAATTACAACCTGATCATAAATAATGGTTAAGGTCATTTTTTATGAAGTTAAAAGTTATGAAGTTTTAATAGGCGGTGAAAGATGGACCTGCAACTTCATAGATCTTTCATTCGTTACTTTCCTCTATTTTCTTGTGAACTTCCAAAAATTCGATATTCATTAGGTTACATTTCTTCGGATCCCCGGCTACACGATTTTCTTTAGGACATCTCATAATTAATTCGTTTAGAGCTAAAGATCGCCTTTCGCTCTATATAGTTTAATTCGTTCGATTTCACCCTGAACAATGTGACGATTTTTTCTTGATAGAAACCAAGTGGCGGGATGCCATCCATTTGTATCAGAGAAATTCGTGATCTTTATGCCATGTAAATCATAAACCTTCTTGAATGTAAGATAGGTGCGTAGTTGATGGAATGGAGAGGTCACTAAGATGATGTGAGTGAAATTATGTTCCTTTAGCAGATTAAGCACATATTCCGCGTTTTCACGAGTATGCAATGATTGATCTTCCACTAGAATCGAGTCCGCAGGAACCCCCATAGCCAAAGCTTTATTTCGTAAATAGTTGGCACCAAGATTTACATCCCATGTTTCAGCTGCCTTCGCAATATCTTTTTCCTGAATCCGTCCGTTTCTAGCAGCATCTTGAAGATCCTCTAAAGGGATAAGGTTTGGTTCTCCAGAATCTGCTACTTTCGCACTAAATCTGCCGCTACAAACGATGTAAGGAGCCCACTGCCTGTGGTACAAAGAGATAGCTGTCTGAATTTTACTGTCTAAAAATTTGATATTTCCCCGCGTACCTGCGAGTACAACGATTGCATCAGCTTTATGTAACCGATTCCTCAGTGCAAACCGTTTTCCCTTCATGTAGAAGATCAGCCATAGGATCAACAATAAGACGCTTGAGCTTGCTGTAAGAAGGATTGTTTTCATTTTTCACCAGTGAGTATGTTGCTTAAATCAGTAACATACTGATCCTTTCTCCAAGGGGATTGTAACAATTTTCGGTGTAGGTCTTTCACTTTACTTATTATCTTACTAGAGCCAATGGAGTTTGCAAGTTGAAAAGCACCTTGTGCATAGCGGACAGAAGCATCAACAGCTCCCAATTTATAATAAGCCTCTGCTTTTTGAATTAATAACCTTGCACGACCTCTCGTATGAGTTGGATTGTATTGAGCAAGACTGGTGTCAATTTGATTAATCGATTCTTTATAGTTGTGCAAAAGTACAGAGTTAACTCCTTTCTGTGCTGTTAAGGAAGACAGATTATATTGAGTTAAATTGTTTTCAGGACTAAGTGATTGAAGTTCAAAATTTTTCTCTGCTAGCCCAATACTGCGATTGCTCTCTTGTCGTTGCAGTGCTTTCGCTTGAGCTTCTGAAAGACCCTGATAAATATACCCTTCCAACTTGGTATATCCTAAATGTTTGATTGTATCAAGTGCACGGTTGAAGCAGTTGATAGCCTCCATCGGGCGATCTTGATGGTTTAAAGTAACTCCTTCACGTACTAGCGCTGCAGCGATTAGTTCAGGATGAAACAATCTGTCAGCAATCAAAAATGCTTTTCGATGCGCCATGTTTGCTTCTGTAAAAAGCATCATGTCTCGCAATACAGATCCTTGCAGTTGATATCCCATAGAAAGTAGTCTTAGTGAACGCTCATGGAGATCGTCATTTTTTAGTTGATTTGCACATTTTGCAATTTGTTGTATCCACGAATTTAGCCCCTGAAAAACTAGTTGTGTTCCTCCAGTATGATACAACGACCAACGAAGTTTCATTTCTTCTTCCAGTACCAATAAATAATCATTGAATGAAACAAAATGCAATTGTTCAGAAGAGAGGTTGTGAGTTTCGTGCAGCCTAGTAGTTAACGATAAGCCTAGTTCTACAGGTCTCTTTTGCAAACATATACACAATCGCCTGACACTATCTATTCTGATTGTTTCACCACGTTCGGCACGTTCAACAGTAGAAAGGGAGAGTTCAGCGAAATCTGCTAGCTGTTGCTGAGTCCATCCCTTCTGGCGTCTTGCTGTTTGTAATAACGTATTTTTCACCATCGGACCTCCTTTTGATGCATAAAAACATTAAAATGCCATCACAACTGAAGGGAAAAATGACGGGTTTCTGACGGATTGAGATACAAAAATTGGTTTATCATTAAATTAGAAATATATTCTAAATGATCTGCCATTTCCTAATTACGGATATTTTAACATTGGTGATTTAGTAAATGGAAGATGAGATCATGAAAAAACGCCTTAGAGAGCATCGATTTAGCAGAAAGATGTAGGAAAAATCGAGATTCTATGAAATTGAACTTAGAATGAATTATCGATAACAAAACAGTTCCTAGCCAAGTTACAAAAGCTTTACAGATGATTGCAGATAAACACCATCTCTCTGTGTCAGGTAAATACTATCAGAATATCCAGTAATGTATTGAGGCGAGGTGAAGACTTTATTTCATCGTGGATATTACATCTCAATTTAGATAGTCAAACTATCCAAATTTATGTTAGGAGTGTTTCCATGAATGACATTTACCAAATGAGATTTAAAATTTCCTCGAATATAGTTGCTCAAAATTTTGAGAATAGCATCTTTATTTATGATGAAAATACTGGATTTTGCTTTGGGCTAGAAGGAATAGGGTCAGAAATATGGCAGCTAATAAGTGAAGGGAAAACAGTACAAGAAATAATAGATTCAGTTAAAAAAGAGTATTGTGTTGATGAAAATACTGTTCGTGACGACCTTCAGTTGTTAACCGATCAGCTTACAGCAAAAGGGATTATCCGTATCATGTGAGTTTCTTTGAAAGGAGGTGATTAAGGAAATGGAAGAGTCAAATAAAGAGTATACATCTCCACGTCTGATTGAGTTAGGAGATGTAGTAGAAATAACATTTGGCGGAAAAAGAGGACATGGATCAGATACCTTTTCAACAAGACAAGATCCTAGTCAATAGTAGTGAGTGCTATGGGAGTACAATTTGTACTCCCTCAACATAGGGGTGGATATATGAACTATTATGAAATGCTTGGCCTCAAAATCAAAACAAAGATAGATTTTGAGAAGTCTACTCTATCAAACTCAAACAAAAAATGGAGAATTTGACTTTCAAATCATCTATGATCCATTGTTTCTTGAGAACTCACTTTTCACTCAGTCAGAACTGAAATATAGAAACTTTCTTATAGGTGAAGCAAATCCTTTTAAAGAAGTTTATCAAGTAAATGGGAACTGCTTTCTAATCAAATGGTTAAACAAATATACTTTTTTTATAGATTCAATTCATAATCGATTGATTGTGAACAATCAATCGATTATGAATGGTGAATGGATTGGGATTTTATTCTCAAAAATAATTTCCTTATTACTTTATATAAAAGGTTATTCTCAACTACATGGTAGTGCTGTAAGGTACATGAATCAAACGATATGTTTTATCGGCGAATCTGGATCAGGAAAATCAACTGCTGCTTCTCTTTGTATTGATGATGGAGGAAAAATGATTACAGACGATCTAATTGCATTTAATCCAGAAGATCTTTTGGTAATGAGTGGTTTCCCAAATATAAGACTCACTCCTTCAATTATAAACCTAAGTGAAAAAGTATATTTCGAGGAATATGGTAAGTTGAGATATCATATTACAGAAAATTTTCACTTTAGGGAAACTTCACCTTTGCATTGTATTTTTTTTCTTGAAGTAAATGATCAGAAAGGTTTTTGCTATCGCAAGTTAAGAGGCAATGAACAGATCATTGATTTATTGAAAAATGTCTACAATAAAGAAGCTCTACATTATATCTTTTATGATTCTTACTATAAAAGGATCATGACAAGTTTCTTACTTCTTGCCTCGACCATCCCTACGTTTAAAGTTTACAGACATTCTAAAACAAAACCAGAGGAACTATTCTCTCTTATTCATTCTCTATTACGGAGTCTTTAATGAGGAGGAAAAATTATGGGTAAGTTTTGTTCATTCCTACTTAGCTACTGGTACTTGATATACTTTTATATAGAGGTAAGAAGAAAGGGACTTCCAGCTGTTGTAAATATAATGAAAGGTAAAGGACAGAGGAAAAAAAGACGATGGATCAGTGAACCATTCATTGTTAGCGGATATCAATTGGCTTGTAAAATGCACTTCTTAAATGTGGAATGTTTGGAGAGATCGCTTGCTTTATATCAACTGCTGTCTATTAATAGTTATGAAAGTCGATTCTGTATTGGAATAAGGTATAAACCATTTTTAAGCCATGCTTGGGTGGAGTCAAAAATTAAAACAATCGATGAAAGTGATAACAGGAATAAATTCCATGTGTTTCTTACTTTACCGGTAGAGGGGGTTGAAGATGTTGAGTATCGTTTATCCTCCAATTCGATCTAAAAACCACCCACAAGAACACATTGTTTTTGATGATTTTTTTGCTATCACTCCCGAGCTACATTTCCATCAGATCCATCATTATATTTTGGTCGTATTTGAAGATATCCATAACATTTACACCAGTGTTATCCAGTCTATACAAACTCATTTGAAATTTGATAAAAACGCAATAATCAATCAAAAAGGTATGTTTTCTTTTCTTCTTTACAATAGGGAAACCAAAGAACTAAACTTGTTTCGGAGTCTTACTGCTAATCCGGTCTTTTATTATCAAGATGCAGAAATACTAATTATTTCGAACAAATTACAGTCATTTAAAAGGTTTAGTAATGATCTTAACGAAGAGTATTTTAGGTTATATCTAAATACGGAGTTAACCGAAACAGAACATTCCCCTTATAAGGGTGTTAGAAGACTTTTACCAGGACATCAACTTTCAAAGAAAAAGGGTTTCGCTCTAAAACTAAATAAATTTTGGTCAATGAGTTTAATGGAAAGTAGAAGTTCTGAAGAATATATAGAAATATTTTCAGAAGTGATGAAGGAGATTCTTCAAGATTATGTACGAGATCAAAAATCATTTGCTTGTGAGTTAAGTGGTGGTTTAGACTCATCTAGCATATGTTGTTTGGCAGATCAATTACGCAATGAAAAATCAAGCTTTTATGGTTACACTTATATTTTTGATCGTTTATCAGATGGTTCATCCAACAAAGAAACAGTCGATATCATCTATCAAAATACAAATCTCATCCCCAACTACCTCAATCTTTCCAACTACTGGTCCTTTAAAGATACGAAAAAAGACATTGTTTATTATGATGAGCCAAGCCAACTAATCTTGAACTATGCCATGTTTCGAGATCTTCATTTAGCTGCTAAGCAGAATGGATCTACCATTGTTTTATCAGGAGAAGGAGGAGATGAACTACTATGTTCGAGCTCTCATTATCTTCGAGATCTACTGTTCCAAGGAGATTACAAACGATTGTTTTATGATTTGCTAAGGTTGGCTGCAAAGCATAAACAGCCTATCTGGAAAACATTTGGGACACACGTCTTTCCATCCCTGCTGACAAATAAATTAAAGTACAAATTTGAAAGTAAATTTAACAATCAAACATGGCAAAACACTGGATTTTATCTAACTTGGTACAATACTCCTTCCTGGATTGGAGAAAAACTAAAAAAAATAAGTTATCAAGAAGTTGAATCGGAAAGAAAGAGGATAAGAGATTCGAGAATAAGAAGTAACTATCTTCGAGAAAATTTTGAAAGACTATTGTTAATTAATCCTTGTACGTGGATTGATACTAACATTAGTAAACCATTAGATATGACCCGAGTTTATCCATTTAGGGATCAGCGGATGATTGAGTTTGTTTTTTCGATTCCTTCTTTAGATCAGCTAGATTTTAGTCATAAGAAGAGATGTATCCGTGAAGGTTTTAAAAATGTTGTTCCACAAGAAATTTTAACTAACCCAGATAAAAGTAACTTCGTAGAGATATTTCGCAAAGGATTTTACAAAGAAGCAAACTTTATTAACGAACTCATTCAAATGTCTAGAGCGGATGCATTTGGATGGATAAAAAAAGAAAAGTTACAACATGCAATAGATAAATTTAAATATGGGTTTAATGATGAATTTGGGTTAATTTCAAAGACATTAGGTTTAGAAATATGGCTTAGACATCAAGGATATTAAATTAGGAGTAGATTCGTAATGAATATGGAACCAACTTGGAAACGTATAGGTCTATTGGAGCCGCCTGCGGATAACTCAGGTCAAGAAGTCTGTATGGTTATTCTTGATGACATCATTCCACATCACACCATTAGTCATTTAAAAGGTAGAGTAAAGAAGGTGAGAGTTCATAAAGATCTCACGGTTACTTGTAATGATATATTTCAAGAACCACTTGTTTCAGAAGTAGATGATTATTTAAACCATGGTTTAATGGTTCTGAATTTGCTAGCTCACAAACCTCTTGAAGATAGTCAAGCTAACGTCCACAAAGGATTATCACCATCTGCAAACTTTGTATTCCTGCCAACTTCTAATCCCGAACGTATAAAAGTGGGTTTAATATGGATCTTAAAGCAAAACTGGAATCTCAAAATTGTATTGAATTTGTTTGTACCTCAAGAATATGGATGGATGTCGCCTGCTTCTGAAGACCCATATGTCCAAGCATTACAGCCTGCTATTGATGCAGGGTTACTAGTTATTGCTGCTGGAGGTAACTCCAAAGTCCATAACAATTTGCATCCTAATCGATTTTTTGTGGTTAGTGGATATAACGACAAAGGATCAAATAATTCAAAAAACTATGAGCAACATCTATCTGCTGCCTGTGGTTTAAATGCTGAAGGTTATTGGAGACCAGATATTCTTTCACCTTATACGTATTTACCATTGCCAAGCCTAACAGGAACTGGTTTTGATTACTTTGGAGGTACTTGCGGTAGTGCCGCCTTAGTTGCAGGGCTATGTGCTTCTTTACTTTCAGCCATTCCAGATATTACATCGAATACCCTAAGGAACGTGTTGATAGAGACAGGATGCGATATAGATGGTTTTCCAGCACCTATTCTTAATGCGGAAAAAACGCGAAATGCCTTACAAAATGGTTACCGAAATAATACTTCACCATCATCAAATCCATTAGTTAAGGTTACAAATGAAAATATATCTATCCTATCAAAAGATCCATTGGAAAGATCACTTGCTTTGACTATCCTACTAAAAAATGACCAAATGAAAAGAGAGGAGATATGGACATACACAGATGATATATCTCCAATGGTAAAAAAAGTTGCTATACAAGGTTTGGGAGATCCAATAAGTGATTTGGAAAGAAAGCATTATTGGAATAAGGTTTATAAAGAAAAGAGTGATTTTGGAGTAAAGGAGTCATGGTTGTATACATTACTTCGAACTTCATCTGCACATGAGGTAGATAAATGGATGTCTCTTGTAGAATTTATAACGATTGATGGTTTGATTTGTATCCATTTATTTTTACAAAAGCACTATCCAGAAGCACCTAGAATGGTTATTTCACCTGATCCTAGTATGTTGGTTTCTACTTTCTCACCCGTTTTGGAGTGGTATCAATTTCACATAAAATCTCTATTAAACTGACTGATTTAGTAATATATTTCTTTCGAATTCCCTAAAAAGGAAATGAAACCTGCTCCAATGATTCAAAATTAAATTTAATTGAAATGTTTCATTTCATGGATACTACTGAATTAGTTATAACTCTAGAAACAAGAAAGGAGAAGTAAAAGCATGGAAAAAGTAACCTTTAAAAATTTCCGAAATCTAACATTGGTAGGTAACTTTTATCCATCATCTCCCGAAAACATTATTATCATGTGTCATGGTTTTACTTCAGATAAATCCTCTAGGGGAAGATTTGATAGGTTTGCAAACGCTTTTCATCAATTAGGGTATAGTGTTTTAGCTTTTGATTTTAGTGGCTGCGGGGAAAGTGATGATGAACGATTAACCATGACTACACGGATTGATGATTTACATGCTGCTATTTCCTTTGTAAAATCCAGAGAGTTTAGTCGTATTGCTCTTTTTGGTCATAGCCTTGGCAGTAGAGTGTGCTTAGAATGCTACACGGATCAGATTGCCACGATGGTTTTGACAGGGGCATTAACTGGTTCAATGAAATACGATTGGAACAATATTTTAACAAAAGAAGAATTACAAGAACTAAAGGAAAAAGGCTACATCACAAAAAATCAAAAGCATAGAAAGGTCATCATCGATAAGCAAATGCTTATAGATTTTGAGTTAGTAAACCAAAAAGAATTACTCACAAATGTAAAGTGCCCAGTATTGATTATGAACGGGGATGCAGATGAGGAAGAACGGGACTTATACAAATTAAGCAAACATGGAATGAAATGGTTACCGAAAGACTCTAAGTTGGAATTGATTCAGGGTGCGACTCATAGCTTTACAGATCGCTTACCTGTGATTGAAAAGTTGGCAACAAAGTGGTTTTTAAAAAATTTTCCGCTTTTAAAGAAATAATCATGGCTCGTATTTTCATAATAAGTATATAAGTGTGATTTCTAATGGTTAGAAAAGAGAAAATAACGGGAGGGTATGAGGATGAAAGTAGACGGGCATACCCACACGCATTATTGCCCACATGGTTCTGGAGAAGAGACAGCAAAGTTTATTGAAAAAGCAATTGAACTAGGATTTGATAGATATGTTTTAACTGAACATGCTCCATTACCTCGTTCATTCTGTGAAGCTTTGCCATATGAGAAAGAATTGGTTCAATACTTTACCATGAAAGAAACAGAGTTTGATGACTATATAAAAGAAATGCATCAGTTAAAACGTAAATACAAAGACCAAATTGAGATACGTGTAGGGTTTGAGCTCGATTATTTATCCGAGTATATCGATTGGACGCGAAATCTACTTCGAGAATATCAGGGTTATATAGAAGAAACGGTTCTATCTGTACATTTTCTAAAAGGAGTAGATGGATGGCGTTGTATAGATCATACTCCTGAGGAATTAGAAGAAAATGTTGTTTTATACCATGGGAATTTTCAATCCGTACAGAAGACTTACTATGAAACGATCAAAGAGGCCATCCTTCAGTTCCAACCTTCCAGAATAGGTCATCTCTCCTTGTGTCAAAAATTCCAACATTATTTTGATGAAGGGACCCTGGTGGCAGACAAGGCAAAAAATGAAGTCGAACAAATCCTGATATTGCTCAAGAAAAAAGGGATTGCATTGGATTTCAATACTGCTGGAATTGATAATAAATATTGCTTGGAGCCTTATCCATCAAATTGGATTGTGAAAAAAGCGCAAAAAATGGGGATTCCATTTATCTTTGGATCAGATGCACATGCAGTTGATGAGGTGGGGAGATCGTATAGTTTGTTTCAGTCAGTGATACTATCTAGTTTGGGCTAATTCATCCTTTTATTTTATCGAGAAGTGGGGGTTATCGTTGCTAGAAAAAAAGCCGTATTGGGCAGATGTTCCTGCTATGTTACAGTACGAAATAGAACAAATGATGGGCTCTCGAATTGTAAAAGCTGATCGGGTTTTTGGAGGATTTGGACCTAGTGCAACATTCCGTCTCTATATGGAAGATGGGCGCACGATTTTTGCCAAGGGAGCTGGTAAGGGATCAACTTCTTATAATTGGGAATCGGTTTCTTCAGAAGAATATATCTATGAAACCGTCAATTGTATCAAGCCTTTTGCACCAGTTTATCTGGGATCAATGAAAACGTCTGAATGGCATTTGATTTTTCTTGAAGATGTGAGCAAGGATAGAGAAGTACCCCCATGGACCGAAAATTTGGCGAAACAGGCGATGCACGGTATCGCTAACTTTCATATAAGTGGTTTGGATGAACGAGAAAAGGTGACAACGATCGATATAACGGAGTACAATGAGAATTGGAAATCACTGAAAGAAAATGAAGCGAAAAGAGAATGTTTCTTTGCTTTGTATGGAGACAAAAAATCAGAGGCAGAATTTTGGTTTTGGGAAGTGATTGATCAGCTAATGGATGCAGAAGGCGATGTTCTGGCATCAGATCAACCGTGGGGTCTGATTCACTTTGATCTACGAGCTGATAATATGCGTTTTCGAGATGGAAGACTCATACTATTCGATTGGTCGCTGATGTGTTATGGACCATTGATATTGGACGCCACATTCTTTTTCCCCAGTGTGAAAGGGCAAGGTGGACCAACAGCCAAAGTTTTAATGCGTGAATATCAAAAGGTATTGAAAAAAATTAATATCACATTTCCTCATTTTTGTATTGATGCTGCCGCAGCTTTCACCGCAGGTTATTTTGCCTCCAGAGCAGGGAAAGAGCAGAAACCACTATTGCCAAGGATTCGGGAACTTCAGCGTATGCAACTTGGTCCAGCACTTGAATGGATGACAATAAGGATGAATTTGCCTCAGTCGCCTTGCATCAAATTTTAGTACTAAGGAGAGCCAAACAATGTATGTATCTGTAAGCGCATATATTGAAAATGATTTTGGTTAAGTGCTGCTTGTAAAAACGATCAAACGATCTGATACTTGGGAATTTCCGGGTGGTCAAGTTGAGGATAAGGAATCGCTGCTGTCTGCTCTCAAAAGGGAAGTTGTATGAAAAAGGGTATGGATTATACCATCGATTATTTGCAAAAGTGTCTTATGATAGAAAGTTCATTGAAAATAGGACCTTTCATGAGAATAGAGGTTGGACTGTTATTCAAGAAGGAGAAGCAGAGGGAGTGAGTATAGGAGGAAATCTATGCACCTTAAATCTACTTCAAGGAACGGAATACATGCCATTTCTAGAAGGTAGTATTCTTTTTCTAGAAGATGATTACCTAACTTTCCCTGCTAATTTTGATCGAGATCTCCAATCTCTTTTGTTTTTGGTTCCGTTGCACATGCAGTTAAAGAAGTATGACGGCACTATAACCGTTATGAATCTATATTTGAACAGTAGTACTCTAGGGAAAGGAATACGGAACTATGTTATTTCCAAAAAGATGTAAATCAGGTGACCATATCCGAGTTGTTTCTCCATCTAGCAGTTTCTCTATTTTATCGAAAGAAACGGTAGATATTGCCCTGCAAAGATTAAGTAATCTAGGGTTTACCATCTCGATATCACAACATGCATCTGTGATCGATGGGTTTGATTCCTCATCTATCGAGGCGAGGATCGAGGATATCCATGATGCTTTTGCAGATGAGAGAGTGGATGCCATTATTACAACGATTGGAGGACATAACTGCAATCAATTATTGAAATATTTGGATTACAAACTCATCAAACAAAATCCGAAAATACTTGTTGGATACTCAGACATAACAGCTCTATCCAATACGATCTATGCCAAAACAGGTCTCGTCACGTATTCTGGTTCACATTTTTCTACGTTTGGGATGAAAAAAGGTGTAGAATACACCATTTCATATTTTCAAAAGTGTCTCATGATGGAAGATTCATTAGCCGTGAAACCATCTACACATTGGAGTGATGATGCATGGTATTTGGATCAAGAAAATAGAACTTTTCATGTGAATAGAGGTTGGACTGTTATTCAAGAAGGAGAAGCAGAGGGAGTGAGCATAGGTGGAAATTTATGCACCTTAAATCTACTTCAAGGAACGGAATACATGCCATCTCTAGAAGGTAGTATTCTTTTTCTAGAAGATGACTATCTAACCTTTCCTGCCAATTTTGATCGAGATCTCCAATCTCTGATTCATCAATCTGGTTTCGAAGGAGTAAAAGGTATCCTAATAGGTAGATTTCAACTCAAAAGTGGCGTAACGGACGAGCTCTTGCAAAAGATAATAGCTTCTAAGAAAGAGCTAAGAGGAATACCTATACTTGCAAATGTAGACTTTGGGCATACCAGTCCCATATTTACCTTTCCAATTGGTGGGAGAGTGAAAATGAGAGCGATGAAGGAAGGATCGAGTCTTGTCATCCAACAACACTAAATTACTTAGAGAATTATTGTCGAGGTGAGTGAAATCAAAGCAATTCAAGAATCTATTTTTCATACAATGGAATCGATGCTATCTGTAGAAGTACAGTCTGAAGAACCGATTCTTCGAGGACGTAAAAATTTAAAGTGGATCGTTACTTTATCCAGTGGAGAAAAATTATTTGTAAAACAGTATCATCAACAACGGTACATGGGAAAGCTTTCATACGTCAAAAAAGCTTTAGCGATCCAAAATACACTTCAACACCAAGGAGTCGTTTGTCCGAAAATCCATACTTGGAATGGAGAATATATTTTAACTACTCCAGACGGAGTTTTGTTTTCATTCATGGAGGTGTGTAAAGGAGAGTTTGTAAAGCCCAGTCATACAACTGTGAAACAAATGCAGTCTCTTGGATATGAACTAGGAAAAATGCATTCTGCTTTTCGAAGACTACCTGCCAGTGTGCTCCATTGGTCACCATCAAAAGAACACATTCAGGATGAGTGGGAAAAACAATACAAACAAGCAAAATAAGGTGAATGCACTCCTCGAATTCTGTCTACATTGTAGCAACAACGAGAGATTTTGAATCACCTTGATTTTACCCTATTTCAACTTTGTACTCATGGTTGGACTCACTGGGATCTCCACCTTGATAATGTGCTATTTCAAGATGATCATGTTTCAGCAATCTTAGATTTTGATCGAGAGAGGTATGTGTACCCAGAATTAGATGTGGCACGGGTAGTATTATCTGGTTGCATAGATGAAAATGGTTTAAATAAGGCAAAGTTAGATTCTTTTTTTAAAGGTTACCAAGAATGGTTTCCATCTTTTGAGTTGAAAGACTTAGGACGAGCACTTCAATTGTTATGGATAGTGGAAGCACCTTGGTGGATAAAAACAGATATCGAAAAATGCAGTGTAGTTCCACAACGATTTTTTCTAGAGATCGAGTGGTTACAAAAGAACTGGGGTATTTTCAATGAAAATTCACAATAAAAATATTTTATAGAAAAATCGAAGGAATTTAGCAATATGAATAGAATTTAATACCTTGATGGAGGGATGTATATTATGAATAAAGTGTTAGAAGGTTTAGATGAAAGCCTATCTATTTTCGGAGGTTTTAAAAGTTTCTTTCGGAAAAATCCCGATTCATTAGTTGGATATGTCATGGATTTGGGTTACGAAGAAGGGGTAGTGATAACAAATGATTTTTACAAACTTCGAAACCAAGGTATCCCCAAAAATTCATTTGTAATTATCAAATTGATTGATACAAATGTCAATGTTATTGATAGGAATACAAATAAAAGTATAGGTGTGCCTGAACATTACATTCTTGCTAGAGTGAAAGAACCAACAGCTACACCTCTTTCAAGTGATGTTTCGAGAACCTATTTTGAATTGCATAAAAGTCATATGCCTGAGATAGATATTTTTACAAAGGCGGAATTACAATGGAGTGCACTAAAAATAGCTGTTTTAGGTACATATTATGAAAATGAAGAAGGTAATTTAGAGTTTGCTGGTGATATAGAAAGTTATTTTTCTCCACACTTATATGAAGTGTACAGACCTTCTAACGAAATTCTTGACAACATAATAAATAGTTCGATTCAAAAAAATATATTCAATATCGGAAAACTTCGATATACAGAATCAAAATTGTATAAATCAGTTGACGTTAAAGTAAATGTTTCAGTTGATGATTTTATTGGTTCCAGAACTGCCTTATTTGGAAAAACAAGAATGGGTAAAAGCAATACTGTAAAGATCATTGCAGAATCTATTATAACGAATCAAGATAATGATAAAACAGTTGGGCAAATTATCTTCGATATGAATGGTGAATATGCCAATAAAAATGGTCAAGATGATACATCATTGTATGAAAAATACAACAGTAAGTGTACTAGGTATTCTGTTAATAAGAAAGCAGGAATGGAAACTTTAAAAGCAAATATGTATGAAGATCTAAAGCTCGGACATGAGATCATTAAACAAATGTTGCTAGAGGAAAATGTTAAGGCTGATTATATTAATGGTTTCACCAGTTTTGAGCTACAAGATGATCAAGAACAAGAAGATATTAAAAATCGTAGTTATGGAGATTACAAACGTTATAGACGTCACGAGAGCATTTATAAATGTATCCTAAAAAAGGCTAAATTTGAATGTGGTGATAAATATAAAGTTTACTTTGATATAAACTCACAAATACTATCAACGGTATTTGGGGAAAATTTCAAATTGCAAGGAAAATATATTCCCATTGGTGACGCTATTTCGTACTACAGTAAAATTTGGGATACTTACGTTGATCTGAAAGGTAAGGGCCCATTTATTAAAAAGAATAAAGATAAAGAAAGTATAGAAAAACCATATTTTGATGAAACGGATATCTCTTTGCTCAGTATTTTAACAGGAAAAAAACACAGCGGTTCAAACGTCAGTGGAATAACAAAAATAATGAAATATAGTGACTATCATGATTACTCAGCCAACAATGCACTATACAAAATGTTAGATGATATATATAAAGAAAAGACAGTGATTTTAGATTTGAGTAATTCTAATCCAGTAATTTCACGTTTTTTTACTGAAAAATTGTGCAATACCATTTTTTCCGAACAAATGGAGCTATTTACAGAAAATAATTTAAATGGTCGTTATGTACAAATGTATTTTGAAGAAGCCCACAATATTTTCCCTTCGAATGATAATGACATGTCTAATATATATAATCGATTAGCTAAAGAAGGAGCTAAATTAAACATTGGTTTGATTTATTCAACACAAAGTATCAGTACTTTGAGCAGAGATCTGCTAAAGAATACGGAAAACTTTTTTATCGCTCATTTAAATGATCAAAATGAAATTAAAGAATTAACCAAGTTCTATGAATTTAAAGATGTAGGGTTGGATGTTCAAAAGACAAAATCAAAAGGATTTGTGAGGCTTGTTACACAATCACATAAATATGCATTACCAGTTCAAATCAAAAAGTTTGAGGTGTAGACATGGCCTATAATTCTAATGGAAAGATGCCATTTGAATTCGCTAGTAAGTTAGGACATTTAGACATTATAAAAAATGATTTTGTGAAGGAACTAATTAATGAGTTTGAGTCAGTACAATTTAATTCAGATCCCAAGCATATTGAGGAAAATACCTACACAGTAGATGTAGACAAAAGCGATATACGTGCAATTATTACCATTGATGGGAGTTGCAGCACTCTTGAAAATGCAATAAATAAAAAGAAATCAATTTCATTTATTAAGATCGCCACTCTGATGATAGGTTTAGAGAAGTTAGAACAGGCCCAAAGTGTCATTGTTGATCCCAAACTAATTAATGAGATTATCACTCAATATTCGGATACCATATGTACAGTTCTCCCTTTGAACAATGTAAAAATCAAAGGGATCTCTCCATTAGAAACGATTAGGAGAATTGTAAATATAACCATTAGAGAAAAGTATCCAGTTTTATATGAAACTCTTCGATTTTTGGTATTTAAAGAATGGCTTAATAACTATGATTCTACTATCAGTTTTTCATGCCCCATGTGTGGTCATGTAAACATAAAGATAGGTGAATTTGACCAATTTATATGTGGAAATGTAGAATGCGGACAGAATATTTTCTTAACAGACTATATTGGATTGCACATGGAATTTAGTGAAGAAAATACAAATGAAAGTATTGCATTGAATTTCATGCAAGTATTGGAGCATCTTTGGTATTTAAGTTATTTGATTTCAATTTACAAAGATAAAAAATATCGCTTGTCACAAATTTTATTATTAAAAGATGGTCCATTAATTCTTAACTCGCAATATTCAAGATTAGTAATTCCTATAAGAGAATTTATTCAACATCTCAAAGATAGTGATGTCAAAGCATATTTGGTAGGAATAGAGAAGAGCGGTCCCTTTACAGATCATGCAGAAATTATCTCCAAGAATTTAAAACAGGTTGGAGAAGTATTCATTCCGAGTAATAAGTATATTTTTTCAAATATAAAATCGGGTGGATCAGATACGGATTATGGTGAAAGAGTGCTATATGGTTCAAAATTATTCGTAAAAATAGATGAGAATAATGTTATAGTAGCTACTATACCGACTGGTGAGTATACCTCTAATCCAAAATATGAGGACTTCTATGGTATTAATGAGATAGTAAAAATCCTTGTTCAGCTAAGATCCAAACAATTCGCGAATGCCTTATTACCAATTGTTGCAGTTAATAAACTTGCTTCAATGTCTGTTTATCCAACAAACAACATTTTACAGAAATTCGCGGATAGCATGATAGGTGTGGAGAGATGAGGTGAACAATGTTACAAGTAGTGCCAAATAAAGGTACAACGAAATTTAAAAATGAATTACCTGAAAAAGCGATTGGAAAACCATTTCTAAAGTGGGCTGGTGGAAAGACAGCGTTACTGTCAAAGATTTTCCCATTTCTTCCTAAGTATTTCAATTCATACTATGAACCTTTTATTGGTGGAGGAGCTTTGTTCTTTGCCACTAATCCTTATAATTCGGTTATATCCGATATTAATGGAGAATTGATTAATGTATATGTTCAAGTAAGAGACAATTGTGAAGCGATTATTTGTGCTCTTAAACAAATGCCTTATGATGAAGATTTTTATTATGAAACTCGAAAAAAAAAGCCAACTAATTTGATTGACAGAGCAATAAGAATGATCTATTTAAATAGGACATGTTGGAACGGATTGTATAGAGAAAACCTAAAAGGCGAATTTAATGTTCCTTTTGGAAAGTTTAAAAATGCAATTATTTGTGATGAAGTGGCTATTCGAAATGCATCAACAATGTTAAAAAAAGCAAAGATCATGAATAGTGATTTTCAAGATGCCCTTGTAAATGTCCAAGAAGGTGATTTAGTTTTTATTGATCCGCCATATACTGTCATAAATGAATCTGATAGGTTTACAAAATATAATTCAAAAATATTTTCTTGGGAAGATCAAATCAGACTTGCAAAAACAGCTAAAGAATTGACAGAAAGAGGTGCATATATTGTAGTTAGTAATGCACATCATAAAGAAATCAAAAAATTATATCAAGATTTTAATAGCCATGTAATTAAACGTACTAGTTTAATAAGTGGTGATAAAAAAGGTAGAAGAAAAACAACCGAGTACTTATTTACGAATATTTCATTGTAGATAAAAAAGCAACAATTAGCGAGCTGTTTTTTTGTTCAGTAGAATTAATTTTACCCGAAAACTTTAAATCGCTTTTAATTTCTGCGGAAAGTGCATATCTTAGATAATTATAACTAAGTAGGCATAATTCTTAATATTCAACTCAGTAAAGTTCGATTCATGTATTAATTAAATCCTTCAATTTGCAACTAAATGGACTTTTGTAAGAGTTTTAAAAAGCAGGTAATTCGATAATGAATTACCTGCTTTTTATAAATTGTTGGTCAATTTTATATGCTTAACTGAAATATAAGTAGGAAAATTGATAATGGAAATCGAAGTGATAATAATATTAATTTATCGGAAGGTACAATTAATCAAACTAAAAATAGTTATTCAAAGATTTTGGAGGAAAAAATGAAACAACGCATACTAGCATGGATCAGTCAACAGAAAAGAAAGACTTTTGAAATATATAATTTACAATATGAATTGGAAAAAAAATACGAATTAAAATACAACGAATTTGCTGCTACTATTAATCAATTAGTTGAAGAAGATTTGATTGAATCAGTTAAAAGTAGTGGTAAGAACCATCGAGTTAATTCTCTATATAATAAGTACAAATATAAACTGAAAAAAACTAAGATGGGTCAACATGAATTTGAAAAACTACTTTTAACATACCATCCAAAAATTAAATTGAACCATTATAGTGCACACAAAGATGAATTTGAGAAGGACAAGTCATATTTGGACTGTATTAATACATTTTTAAAGAGTACTAAGATCAAACATTGGTTATCTGTTAATGAGCGTTCTTATGAATTATTTGGAGATGAAAAATGGTTACAGAAAAATGGACAAAAGATACTTAAAAAGATTGGACTTTCTTTTAGCGATTTAAAATGTGAAATAGAGCATGAGCCCTTTTTTTATTATCAATGTCCAACATGGAACACGAAAGATCAAGTCAAAGTTCTGATTATTGAAAACAAAGATACTTTTGGTAGTTTTAAACGTTTGTTTAAGAGAGGGATGACTAATTTTTTTAAACATACATTCGATCTCTTAATATATGGGGAAGGCAGAAAAATAGAAAGTAGTATTAAAAGTATTGAGGATATTGAGGGGATGAAAACGAAACATATCCAAGGATTTTATTTTGGTGATTTAGATCCAGTCGGAATAAATATTTATCTTTCTTTAAAAGAGATAGATATAATACAAGTCTTTCCATTTCATGAACTATACGAAGAGATGATTTCGCGTTTCACACCAAAAGCAAAATTGCGTATCACAAATCAGGTATATTCACATAAAGATGTTCTAGATTTTCTTCAGTATATAAACAGTGAATATCACGAACAAGTTATAGGATTATTGCAAAATTATTATATACCACAAGAGTCACTAAATCGTGAGATATTAGAATCATTTGGCAGTAAGGGGATCAATAATGTTTAATGAGATTTTTCATGGGTTTTCAAATCGAATGAACTCATTATTAGTTATTCAACCAATTTTGGATTTAGAGAAAAAAGAACGTTATAAGCAGTATCCATTAGTTTCGATTGGTGTATCTATATTATTATTTATTTTAGAAAATATGTTGCGAAATAGTGATCGAAATACGTACGAAGATATTGCACGTTTTCTTCAAGTTTTACTAAGAGACAGATGGAACGAAGAGCTTTCGTTCGAAGAATCATTGGAAATGACAAAGGTAATAGTCCGAGAATATCTTCGAAATAATGGACAGCCTTTTCAAATTTCCTATTATGATTTTGAGCAAAAACAACAAAAAACAAAGTATTACCACTTGATTGATTTCAGCGATAACTACACTTTAAAAGATATCAAACGTAATGCCTCTTTCCGACTTACCCCTGATGCTATTGAATCTCTCTTTAAAACGCGAGAAATATTTCAGGAGATGCAAATATCTATTATGCAAATGTATTTCCGTCAACAGATCCAACGCAAGGTATTTGATGGGGCTTTACAAACTACTGAGGAACTAATCTTTTCAATAAACAATGAGAAAATTAAAATGAAGCAATTAATTGAACGAATCGTTAAAGATGTACTACAAATTGCAAAAGAAAATGAGTTTGAAGCAATGCTAGTGAGATATGAAAAAAGAATGGAGCAAGAAAAAAGGCAATTTGATGAAATAAGTAATTTAATTACTCATACAATATCTGAATATCATAAAGAAATGTTTGCTCAAAAAGAAGATCGAGCTTTTGAGTTAATCAAGAAAGTACAGCGGAATTGGTGGGAGGCTAAGGATTGTCATGCGGAATTGTTTACTTTAAAACAGGATGTGCAAAAGTTTTTTATAGACAGTATGGAGTCTATCATTTTCCAATCTTTTCAATCCAATATTAACTTTGAAACAGAAGTTATTCCTTTAGTAATGGAGAAAAAGCTTCAACTCAAAGATTTACGTACTATCTTGCAACCTCTCAATCCGTTGAGATCCATGCGACTATTTCATCCAAGTATATTTTTTGAAACACACAAAAGACGACAAACGCAGATAAGAGAGGAAAAAACACTGAACGAATTAACGGATGTGGAGAAAATTCGTATAGAGCAAGAGGAACGTGAACAAAAACATCAACGATTGAATCTAATCAAAGATATGATAAGCTTTCTGTTTTCCCCTTTGCATACAAAAGAATATTACCAGATGAGTAAATATCTTAATCAAAATCAGCCAGAGTGGTTAACAAATCCGCTGTTTGCTAACACTTTAATTCAATTACACCAATATAAAAATATTTCATTGGAATTAATTGATTCAGTGAACCTATTATCACTAGATGATATCCATAGAGCAATTGGGGAATATGTTATCGAAAGTAGAATAGATCAAGTTACAAAGTGTGCACATCTAGAAATATTACTAGATGAAGTCATCATCATATCGAATGGTTCAAAAGAAATATCTGATTTTTATGTGAAAAGGGGAGAGAAAAAATGAGTTTGTATGAGAAAAATGATGTTCAAGATGCCTTTCGTTTTTTTTTAACTATTATGGATAAACAAAAAATAGAACATAGGGATCGTGAGTTTTTTAACATTTATAAACAAGATAGGATAAAAGAAATTTTAGAAGATGTTATCGAGACAGTTGCTGGTGTGAAATTTGTGCAATCAGACTCTACTAAAACGATATATGTTATCCCTAGTTTTGATAATGAGTGGTTTCGTTACACTAACGAAGAATTACGTTCGTTATGGAATTTAAAAACGAATCAGGAGCTTTACCTTGTACAATTTTGCATGTTGGTACTGGTATCGATGTTTTACAATCGGGATACACGCACATTCACAGATCGTTCTTCTGTTTCAATAGAAGAATTTGAACGAAAATTGTCTAGCTATATACAACAAATAAAACAAATGGATGAAGACGATATTGAAACACAAAGTGATGAAGTAGAACTAGATTTAAAAAGCATAGTGTCTTTATGGGAACAAAAAGTATTAATTGTAGAAACAGCAAAACAACCAGATAAAGCAAGTAGTGGAAAAATAGGAACATTGAACAAAGTTTTGAGGTTTTTAGAGAAAGAAGAGCTATTGATTTTAACCGAAGATGGAGAAATCCGTCTTAGGGAGAAAATGGATGCAATGGTAACACGGTTTTATTTTAATAAGTCTAGACGGGATCAATTGTTTGACTTTCTAACTAATATATCGAAAGGTGAATAACATTATGCCGGTTGTGAATAAAGTCCGTTTATGCAATATACATTTGGAAGATGGAGATAAGCAAATACCACACAAGGTATTATCTCTACAAGGATTAACATCCTTGTACTTGTTGGAAAACGGCGGAGGGAAAACTAGTTTTATTCAACTCTTTTTACAAACAATACTTCCAAATACAAAAACTAATCAGCGCACTTTACAAGAGACGGTTGCCAATGGAGAAAATGGTCATATTGCAATCGAGTGGAATACAGATATTACTGGAGAACACAAGGTGTTAACTGGTTTTAGCTATGATAATCCATCCGATCCTCACGAAAACATTCGTTTTTTTATGTATGTATGTGATTACAAAAAAGATCAATTTAGTATAGATGATTTGCAATTTATTTCTGAGATCGATGGAAGTAAAAAAATCACAGGATATGAACAATTACGTCATCAATTGAAAAAAGAGACTCGTGTACACATACAATTGTTTAATTCGTCTGAGCGATCAAAATACAAGGAAACATTACTATCACATGGACTTCTATCAAATGAATGGGAAAGTATCAAAAAAATAAATGTATCTGAAGGAGGGGTAGCTGAATTTTTTGAGAAAGCTACAGATGTGGAGAGTTTATTAACAAGGCTACTAATACCATCCATTGAAGAAGCAATTTCAAAAGATGGAACCTTAACCAGATCGTTTGAAACTTATCAAGAAAATTTATTTAGATTACCAGAAATTGAAAAAAATATAAAAGATTGTGATGTAATAGAAGAATCTGTAGAAGATTTGATTAATGCTACTCAGATGTATCAAGAAGTTCATAGTGAGCTTAAAAATCAGCAAATGCATTTGCTAAAGACAGGTGCTACCCTTAAGTTTTTCCGGGAAAAAGAAGAGAATCACCTAGAATCTCTTATAAATCAAATGAATGAAACGAAAAACCAGATACGAAATGGAGAATGGAAACGTGATAGTTACGAGATATACACATTGGAAAAAAAACAAAATAATGATCGGACAAAACAGAAAGACAAAGAAAATATACTATCTGTAAAAACCAATCTTCTAGACGAAATCAATCATAAACTTTTGGAATTTGAAGCATTTCAGGAATTCGAGGGTTGGCAACGAATTTCTAGGAAAGCTGCTGGAGTCCAAGAGAAATTATATGCACTAAAACAATCAGATCCAGAACTTGAAAAAGAGGTCACTTATTTATTTGAGCAGACTTCTTTGGCTTGGGCAAAAGAAATAAATAATAACCAGGAGCAGATAAAGAGAATTAAAAATGATATAGATGAATTGAAAAATAAAAGAAATCAATACTCACTTCAACAAGAGAAGCTTCAAGTAGATGAATCTGATCAAAGGTCTAGATTGGTTGAAGTTGAACATTGGTGGAAAGAGTATGAAAAAAAACGAAAGATACTTTTAAATTGGTTTGAAGAATGGGATCTGTTGGACCCTAATGCTTGTTACGAGATTCTTTGTATAGAGGAACAATCAAATCTCATGGATCAGAAAGAGCTTTCCGATCATGTAAAAAGGTTGGATAAGGATATTGAAAATTGTTTTCAAGAAAAAGCTGAGCTATTTAACAAGAAAGGACAGGGTGAAGAGAAGATTAAAAATTTAGATGAATGGGAGGATTACAAACTCACCCAGGAAAAATCATTGAAGGAACTAGTATCTCATTTTGGTCGAAATGTTCCTCAAACGGAGGTAGAAAAAGATGAGTTGGTAGAAATGCTTCGTACTCGTATTCAACAATTTGAAAATGAAGTGAGAATGATCGAGTTGAAAAAACAAAAGGGGATAGATGAGCTAGAGCTTTTAGGAGATCGATCATATTTTGTGCCTCATAAAGGGCTTTTGGATGTGAAAAAACATCTTGCAGATAAAGATATTTATGTTTTGCTGGGTAGTGAATGGATTTCTATGCAAGAGATAGATATTGATGATAAAAGAAAAATATTACAATTATTTCCGGCTCTACCTTATAGTATTTTATCAGAATCAGCTTCTTTTCGAATGGTTAGTAAGGCATTAGAAAGTTTTCAGTATCAAAAGGAAATTCCTATTTTATTCTTAAATCGGGAAGGATTATCAAAAGAAATCCACCCAGATCAATTCGGAACATTGTTTTGTTTAGGAAATGATACATGGATGCATCAAAATTTAGATGTTGAATGGTTTGTTGATAAACGAAAAGTGGAACTTCGTAAAAAAGAACTAATATATCAACTTAATGACTTAGATGAACAACGAAAGATTCAAGTGAATAAACAAAAAAATGCAGAAAAAACTTTGAACGAATTACAAAAATACTGGGAAGAGTTTCGTCCTTATATATGGGAAGAAAAAACCGGACTAAAAAAGAAAATTATTGAGAACGTAAATCAAATTGAAAGCAGATTAGATTGTTTAATGAGTACCATTGCTTCTTGTACTAGAAGTAAAGAAGAAAGTCAAACCAAAGTGGAGGAGCTGCAAAATCTACAGAGACTAATAGTCAAAAAGAGAGAAGCATTTGATGTTTTTTTAGATAATTACAAGCAAAAAGATAAAATGTATACGGAGAAACAATCTCTTTTGAAGTGGGGCAAGGATATACAAGTAGAAAAGAAATTGTTAGCAGAAGAGGATGAAAAAGCTAAAAGTTTACAGGAGGAGTTTGAATCTAAACAAAGGGATTTTAACCATATTTTAAAGGAACTAAACAAAGATCAACAAAAATACCAATGGATACAAGGGTTAGTAGTAGATAGAGATTTACATTATTTTGAAGAAAAAGAACGTTATTTAGCAAAAAAGAGTGTTTTAGAGAAAAAACAGCAAGATCGATCCAACTTGGAAGATCATTTTAGTGATTTACAGGCTTCAATCCGAAAGCATGAAAAAAAAATTGAGGAAACATGTATCGAAATGGATTGGTTACAAGAGAATTACAGGTCTATTGCATCTGAGGAAATAAAGCAAAAAAAGAAAGAAAAAGGTTCAGTAGAAGAGGAGAAGGAGACACTTTTCAGAGAAATTACAGGTCTAAAATTAAAAATCGAAAACTTGAATGGCCATATTTCGGAGAAAGTTAACATTATAAAAAAGCAATTTGAGAAAGAACCATATATATATAACAGTGATGAAGAGTATCCATTAGTTTTAAAAAAACTTGATGCAGATAAGAATAGTGTTACTGCCCAGCAAAAAGAAGTAAACCAAAGTGAACATCTAATTCAATTGTATGACCAAAGCTTGAGCTTACTTCATTTTAATGAAGATATTTTAAATGTCATAAATACAATTAAACCTTTGGAACAAGCTCCGTGGGAACAAGATGTTCGATCTTATCTTGAACAAATCATTCGAAAATGGAATCAGTTAAATGAAGAAATTATTGTTAAGAAGGATAATGTTAAGACTCAGTTTAGACAATATCAAAAACGTTTGGAACAGACACAAAATCCAAGTATGAATCAAGTTATTCGTTCCCTTGAACTGATTTTTACCGAAGATCGTTTGTTCGACCATGATTATGTTACCGAAAAATTCTTATACATCATGGAAGGAATAACTCAGTATCGTAAAAGGGAAGAAACTTTTAAAGAAATAGCAAAACGTGATCAAAATCACCTTCTAGACATGTGCTATAGTCGTGTAATTGAAATTTATGAAAAAATCAAGGAAATACCAAGAAGTTCTAAAATGACTTTATATGGCCAAAAACTCCAAGCAATTAAGTTTACTTGGGATACTTTTGATGAAGAGACTACCAAAAAGAAACTTACGGAACATATTCAAACAATGATTGCAGAAATCAAAAAAATGAGAGAAGAAGGAACAGAAGAAGAAATAATTTCTAGATTTATCAACAGGGAATTGCAAGCTAAGGAATTGATGAAATCCTATGCACCATATTCCCAATGTCGTATCCGAGTGTTTAAACCTAAGAAAAAAAATGTATTACAAGAAAAGATTCGATATGAGAACTGGGAGATTGCAGCTAAATGGAGTGGTGGTGAAAAGTACACGATATATATGATTATGTTCATGGTATTCATTTCACATCTACGTCAAATGATCACAGGACGTGCAAAAGATTCTTATACTATTCTGGTGGATAATCCTTTTGGACAAGCGTCGAGTGACCATGTCGTAGATCCAGTAATAGAGATCGCTAAAAGTAACCGAATTCAACTCATTTGTTTAACAGCACATAATAATGAAAGTATCATTCAAAAATTTCCTGTTGTATATAGTAATGTTTATCGACAAGTATTTGATAAGGAAATTATGGATTCACAACTCGTTCAGACAATGGAATCGATGTATGTAGCTGAATCTGAGCAGATGGATTTGTTTTAAAGGGTTAAAAAATTGCTAACATATAATGTCGTCGATTTACTTCTTTGAATTTTTATTAAAATTCAAAGAAGTAAAGACTCAAATTGAATTATTAACTCATATGAATTGACCACATTTTGCCCACACACTAAAAATCCTCGGGTTCTCCCACATACACACAAGTGAACACAAACCCTTGAAACACCGGACTTCATGCACCTATGTAACCCAGAGGAAACCCAAGGAAACACCTATATTTAATATGGAAGTATAATCGACACTCACTAAACGAGAGCCAATTTTCCTTGATAGATAAGGGGTTTTGGCTTTTCGTTTTTGTTTAAAACCTCATTTGACCACATTTTGGTCACGTAGCATCTTTTCTATATCGTTTTTGGACTATTTTTTTTCATTGCAGTGTCGAAATTTTCGGCTAAGCTTTTTTGCATATTGGGGAGAACATGACTATAAGTGTTGAGAGTGATCCCGATATTTGCGTGTCCTAATCTTTCTGAAACAACTTTTGCATTTTCACCAATGGAAAGAAGCATGGTAGCATGAGTGTGTCGTAACCCGTGAAAAGATATTTTTGGAAGGTTATGTTTCTTTATGACATATGCCATGTCTTTGTTGATATCACTTGTGTCAATTGGATTCCCAATGGCACTACAAACAACTAAATCATTGTCTTGATAAGCAGATCCCAGTTTTAGTTTCAATTGAGCCTGAGCAATTTTATGTTTTTCCAGACATGAGGTTGCATAATGGGGAAGAGTGATGGTTCTTTCTGAACCACTTGTTTTTGGCTCTTGGAAAGTTAATTTTCCTCTTGCTTTTGCAAGTGTTTGCTGGTTGCTTATTTTTCCTTCCTCAAGATCACAATCTTTCCAACGAAGACCAAGAATTTCACCTTTGCGCATACCCGTGTAGATTCCTAACACATAAGCGATAAAAAACCGTCGTTTCTCCACTAAAGTCAAAAATAAATTAGCTGTTTCCAGAGACCATACCTCTACTTTTCTTTTTGGTATACGAGGAGGTTTCACAATGGAGGAATATTCTTAGAAATATATTCCCATTCTGAAATAAGGAAATATTGTCGATCTAATATTTAGCAAATGAATATCAAGCAAATAATGATAAGGGGGGTATCTTAAGTAAATGATGAACGAGTATCGTCCTATACAGCCACCTAAATTGCAACAGATACAGAGCCCTGATTACAGCTACCGAGAATATGTTCCGTGCGAAAGCTTAGCATCACATGTCGTTTGTTATTGGACCATGGATTTTCATGCAGAAGATAAGAATCAGTTACATCGAATCCTCCCTGATGGTTGCATAGATATAATTGTTGACCGTCAGTCCGCTTCTTCTTGGAAAGCCGCTTTTGTTGAGGGATTGATGACTCGATTTGAAGTCTTAAGTCTTTCCAAATCCCAATCATTGTTCGGCATTCGTTTCTATCCAGAGCCAGCACACTCTATTTTAAAATTTCCCGCCTCTACATTTATCGGACAACATGTTTTTCTGGAAGATATATGGGGAATGGAAGGGCTATTCATGGTTGAAGAAATCTTATCCACTCAAGTAGTCTCAAAAATTATTGAAATTGTGGAGCGAAAACTGAATCATTTGTTGGCATTAAACAACACTTCAACCAATTCCTTGGTGCTTCAAAGTATGCAATATATATACGCATTTAAGGGGAATATTTCAACATTGGATCTGGCGGAAAAGCTCCATTTTACGGAAAGGCATATGAGGAGAATCTTTGATAGAGAACTGGGATTAAGCCCAAAGGAAATGCTAGGAATTGTTAGATTTCAATCCATACTACAGGAACTCTATAGCGGCACTAGTACCAGCTTTACGGACATTGCATTGAAATATGGTTACTATGATCAATCGCATTTTATTAAAAACTTTAAACGTTATTATGGGATACTCCCCAAACAGTTGTAAAAAACGGATCTCATAAGTCCGTTTTTTACTATTTTTTATGGTGAAGTAAAGGTTATCATTTTCAATAAATCCAATGCAAAGGAGGTATCTTATGTCAATAGTAGTAACTTCCTCTCCAAGTGAAGATGACATAAAAAGAATTGTACCTTGGATCCTTTATGTCATCTTTTTCTCCGTTCTGAATGAAACGGTATTTAATGTAGCAACACCAAGTATTTCAAAACAATTTCATTTACAACCTTCACAAGTCAGTTGGGTTGTAACTATTTTTATTCTTTTTTTCGGAATCGGATCCATTATGTTTGGAAAACTTAGCGATTTGTTTAGCCTAAAGCATCTTATGGTGATTGGAATAATCATTTATGTCTCTAGTTCCGTTCTTGGTTTCCTTTTTCGTGATCATTACGTAACCATTATTCTTTTTCGCGCAATTCAAGGATTAGGAGCTTCAGCTATCCCGGCTATAAACAACACGATCATTACACGTTATTTTACAGTTACTGGACGCAAGAAAATGTTTGGTCTGGTTACATCAACGTTCTCTTTCGGCGTTGCTATAGGACCTGTACTTGGTGGATATATTACTGGATATATAGACTGGGCATACTTATTTTTAATCCCGGTTTTTATTCTTGCAGCTATTCCCTTTTTCTTGAGAATTTTACCTAAAGAGGAGAGAAAAGAAGGGGAATTCGATTTGTTTGGCGCTATTCTCGTAAGTGTTATGATTACAAGTCTAATATTGTTCTTAACCTTGATGAATCTGGTGTATCTTGCGTGTAGTCTGGCAGCTGGTATTTGGTTTGTAATCCACCTTCGTGTGCATCCATATCCATTTATCCAAGTCGCTATTTTAAGAAAACCTCTGTACAGAATCGGCGTTATCATTGGGTTTCTGGTTTTTAGTGCCTATATGACGATGATGTTTCTGCTTCCGTTGTTGCTGTCTCAGGTATCTGCTTTACGTGCCGAAACGATAGGTATGCTTATGTTTCCTGGGGCCCTCTGTGCAGCATTATGTGGAAAATTGGCAGGCGATAGCATTGTAAAAAAAGGAGCACGGTACGTTACGATTGCTGGGTTAGGGTTGATTGCCCTTGGTTTCCTATTCATTTGGCTAAGCATTGATCAGAGGATATGGTGGATAGTTGTAGCCTTTATGGTCTTGAATATAGGCAATGCTTTCTCTCAAACATCATTAACCGAAAGCGTGTCTTCTACGCTCCATGAGAATCAGATTGGAATCGGAATGGGTGTGTTTAACTTAGGGTTGTTCTTTGCGCAAGCATTAGGCACATCTGTTGCAGCTAAATTGTTGGATGTCTCCTTTCTTAACTTTCCATTTCATCCGTTCGTCTTAAAAGAACAATCGTTTGTGTATGCGAACGTGACACTTTTCTTACTTATGATTATTTTGTACAGTGCTTTTATGTATTTTTTATTTTCACAGCGTGTAAATCAGATTTCACATATAGGAGATGAGATTCATGGGAATTAAATTCGATATGATCGGTGTTGTGGTAAAAGACATGAGAAAAGCTTTAGAGTTTTATCGTATTCTAGGATTAGATATACCAGAGAGTGCCTATGACGAAATGCACGTTGAGGTTGTGCAAAACGGTTTTCGATTTGCCTTTGATTTACAGGAAATCGTTGAAAATATTTATGGTAGTTGGGACGAGCCAGTAGGTCACCGTATAGAGCTGGCATTTTTGTGCGACAGCCGGGAAGCAGTAGATGAATTATTTAAAAAAATAACAGAGCATGGATATATAGGCCATCGCGAGCCATGGGATGCATTTTGGGGGCAGCGCTATGCGATTGTTCAGGACCCAGACGGGAATTTAATCAGTCTCTTTGCATAGCTTTGCACACAAATAGTTGGAATATCTTAAGCAGGAGACTGTTTATTCCGTCACCTAAGAACAATAGTTAAAAATTTTGGTTTAGATCGTATCTCATTAATTATTGATTTATTATCCGTGAATTCCTTAGTAGGTAGTAGGTCTAGAATCAAACAGTCGACAACAGACACAGGCAACGTAACCTTATATTGAATAATACATAAAAGAAAACGTATGAAATATTTCTTCCATACGTTTTCTTTTATGTGAACATATATTATTATCAGAGCCCTAACAGCCGCTTGGAAGGAAGTTGTTCAGGTGTACTCTATTGCGGAGCACATCTACAGGAAAACTTATTCCTGAGGGCTCTAAGTGATAACTTCAGAGCAGAATGTCGAAGATTTTCCCCCTTGAGTCCTTCGCTCACCTCCGGTTGTCGTGCTGGTCGAGGTGGCAGCGGATCACGATGCCGTCGGGCTCGACGACTCTACCATCTAATACAAAATAGCTGGCATCTGAAAAAGATATTAAAAAAATGGGGAGTATCTTTTTTACACCTATATCATTATGGATAATGATATTTTTGTTGTTAGGGTACAAGGTGGAGTAGGGAGAATAGGAAGTAGAGTCGAAAAAAATACATGGGATTTGTAACAATGTTTGGTCACATCTCTGGTCACACACTTCTGATAACATAAATAAACAAGAGTAAAAAGCAATATACATTACTCTTTACTCTGTGCACATATTTCACCTAAAAGATACACAGGGTTATTACTCCAACTTCGAGATCATGGAGTAGACGATGTTAAAAATGTATTTATTGCGGAATGGTTGGAAGAAGACGGATTGCTTGTCCAAACTTTTGACCAAGTTTCAGCTAAAAGAAATCCATCTATATTTAAACATTGAAGTAGCTTACGTCGAGTTTCAAGAGAGCCATTCGTTTATTATTAAAATTACCTTCTTATCAGGCGGACGTATGTGAGTTGTTGGTAATATGTAAGGATGAGCGGTAAGAGATACATAAACGTTTTACTATGATCTGATAATCCCACGAAAACTACATACTTTATCAGGTGAAGTCGACATATTGATTGATTTTTCCCTTCACTGGAACTCTGCTGAACTTACCATCTTGGGGAACTATCTTCATGGGTATTCCGTGGATGGGTCGCATCATTATAATAGAGTAATCTTTGAATCGGGATTTATTACGAATCGAAACCATTGAAGGAGTATTGCGAGTATTACCTTCATTTCCTGTGTAGCACAATTCCAACCAATGCACATATGTTGTCCTGCGCTGAATGGAAGATTTTCGTAAGGTGAGCGTTTGAGGGTACTCCAGCAATTATTTTGAAAGTAAAGACGAACTGATTCATAGCACCTTGTTTTTTATCATGGCAAAGAAAATAGGAATATAGGAAACTGTCCTGTCGCAGGATATCCCTTTCCATGAAAAAATGAAACGTATTATGGTCGATCAGGAAGAAACTGCAGAAAATATACAGGTAAACTTGTTGCATAGCCACTTGGATGATGTAGTTATTCAAGCTCATAGGGAAGAATTTTATCAAAAGAAAACGGTTCCTTTTTTTACAAAGATAGTGGATAAAGGAAAAAAGAAGGTTCTATCCATCCTGGTTATATATTCAGATGTTTAAAGAAGCCTTTGCGAAACTAGGATTCTTGGCACAAACCAATTCATCCATGCTTAAGGATCTAGATCATTTGCTATACTTTGGTCTTATTGGACAACCACAAATAGAAAACTAACTAAAGCCATGTATCTATTTTTCTAGAAAGGAAGCTACTTTTTCTTTGATCTTTTCATGGTGATCATGAAACCAAATCAGGTGGCTTTCAGCCTCGGATAAAAATAACTCTGCATGTGGGATGTGATTCGCTGCATATTCGGCATGTGTAACCGGGTTACTTCCGTCATATTTGCTGTGAATAATAAGGGTAGGAACTCGAATACGACTAAGATCTCCCGATCGATGGCGTATATCTTTCAAAAATCCGGAGCCGGATTGAAGATGTTGTAGAAATTTGATTGCTTCCATTTGTTGATTGTCACTCATCTGTTTGATTATTTGTTCTACCGGTAGAGTTGTAAAACTTTTCATCATTATTTTTAATGTCCCAAGTGGATATTTTTGGATTAGAAATCGAAAAAAACCCCAAATCCCTTTTTCTACAATGGGATTAAACAGAAAGTAGGAAAGGAGCTTTGTTTTCTTATTTGGCCAATCATCATGGATGAGGGCTCCTTGAAGAACTATTTTTTCTACATGATCTGGATGCCTGCCAGCTAATTGTAAAGCGGTTCGACCACCAGCAGAAATCGCTAGGATAGTAACAGATGGGATATGAAGAATATCCAAAACTTCTATAAGCATATCGGCAAACTGTTCTGCTTTTCGACCAGTAGAAGAAGGGGTATTGCCGTAACCAGGTCGAGAGGGAATCAATAGCTGATATCCAAGATCAGTCAAAAATGCTTCAAATGGTATAGGGGAAGAACAATCTGAACAATGTCCACCATTTAGAATCAGAATCACGGATTCTCTTTCTTCTGTTAATCGATACTCGATGGGATCATTCGTTGTTTTTATGACTTGTTTCATAGAGCCTTTTTATCCTTTCGTTTTCAACTTGTTGTTGGATTCAGAATTTATGAGAAAAAGAAATGCCATCACATATAGAAGTGATGACATGAAGTTGTCATTATAAATAGCGAATTAGTAAATAGATATTTGCTATGACTAGGGAGATCAAAGTAATAGGAGCACCGATCTTTAAAAATTCCATGTAACTGAATCCTTTTCCCTCTTTGGAAGCAAGACTTGCAACGATCACATTAGCAGAAGCTCCTAGAATCGTACCATTTCCACCTAAGCAAGCCCCTAATGCCAAAGACCACCATAACGTATTGATTTCAGGTGCATTTACAGCCATTCCTAAACTGTTTGCCATTTCCTGAATCAGAGGAATCATGGTAGCAACAAAGGGAATATTGTCTATCGTGGCAGATGCAATTCCCGAGATCCATAAAATTAAAATAGCAGCTAGGGACAGGTCGCCATTTGTAATATCCAGTACGTATTTCGCAATCTGTTTGATAACCCCTACTTCTTGCAACCCTCCAACCAGCGTAAACAATCCTGCAAAAAAGAAAATCGTGGTCCATTCCACGGTGGCAAATGTTTTTTCGATTTGATGTTCATTTAATCCGATCAATAGCAAGAGGCTAGCGCCTGCAAAAGCAATCACAGACGCTTCGACATGAAGAATGGAATGAAGGGTAAAACCAACAATAGTCAGCCCTAAGACAACAAGTGATTTTTTCATCAAAGGAATATTTTCAATGGATTCGTTTTCATCCAAGTTGGCCAATTGCTGTTTGTCTTCTTCCGATACTGTAAGCTTTTTTCGATAGATGAAATATAACATCACAAGAGTGATCACAAGAATAATGGCTGCAATCGGACCAAGGTGGATCAGAAAAGAATTAAAAGTTAAATGTTTGTTTGCAGCACCGATCATGATATTGGGTGGATCCCCAATTAAGGTGGCAGTCCCGCCAACATTGGAAGCGATTACTTCGGAAATCAGATAAGGTACAGGATTCACTTTTAGGATGCGAGTAATGGAAAAAGTAATGGGAACGATGAGTAAGACAGTCGTTACATTGTCTAATAAGGCAGATCCAACAGCTGTTAGGAGGGATAACATGATCAACAGGTGAATGGGGTTCCCTTTCACGGACTTTGCTGTTTTTATCGCTAACCACTGAAAAACACCGGTTGTATTGGTGATGGTGACTAAGATCATCATTCCAATCAATAACGCGATGGTGTTCCACTCGATATAATGGGTAAAAATTTGATGAACATCTACAATGCCTGCAAGAACCATAATGGATGCACCCAATAAGGAAATCACTGCTCGATTCCATTTTTCAGTGATAATGAACGCATAAATAATCAAAAAAATGCCGATGGCTAAAATGGTTGTGTACATAGAACACCCGCCTTTTTTACATAGTAAAAAGCCCGTCAACATATAAACTTCCCTTTTTCATCAGAAAAATGAAAGTTTATATGTGACAGGCTCCTCCAAAAATATACATATTCACATTAATTTTTATTATATAGGAAATGAAATCTGGAGGCAAGGGAAGGTTGTTAGTGTTTCCACTCCACTTTTTGAAGCAGTTGATGTCTCATTAACATTAAAATCAGATCGTTATAGTAATCTGGTTTTACAATGATTCGATACTCATTATTTTTACAATAATAAAAGAGTACTTCTGTATAACGATCATTTCCATCAAAGAAATCTTTCACTTGCTTCAAATATTTTGCGTATGGTTCTGGCTGTAGTAGTTTAATTTGGATTTCGATTTCTTCGTTATTTGGACTTTCTTCTAAGTGTATGGTGTTTGTATCAAATTGATAGTTCAGCATATGAAAACTCTCCTTCTGCTCTTATTTGTTATAGCCAAAAGATCCATGATTTAACCATTTAGTATTGATCTAGGAACTTCTGCTCGATTATATTGCCTGTAATTCTTGTGTTAGTATTTAAGTGGTCAACTAAAAGAGTTTTATACAACAACTTTTCCATCAATTTTTGTGGTCCTTTTATTAGGATATATCTAATTCGAATTGCTTATTACTAGTTTTCTTGCTTCCTCTAGTTGTTTATTGCCTCATCGTGGTGTGTATCTTCAAACCATGGTGGAATATCTGGATCAGGACAATAAGATAGTTCGTAATCTATAACTTTTATTAACAACTGTAATGCTTTTTTTGTTTTCTCACCTATCAATATAATTCATTTCCTTTTCCATAAATCAGTCACTTAATCTCCAAAACCTACATAAAAAAGATTCATAAAAAGGAGGACAAGAATGATTTATTGGATAATTGAATTTTCTGGAGTAATCGGAATCTTACTTAGATATTATGTGGACTATACATAAAGAAAAAGCCCATCAACATATAAACTTCCTTTTTGCATCAGGGAAAAGAAGTTGTATGTTTACAGGCTCCACCGTATTTGTCTTCTTACATTATAATGGAAATTGGATGAGAGGGCAAAGGAAATAGGTTAGGTTCTCTAAAAAATGAAAGTTCATAATCTATAACTTTCACCGAAAACATATCCAAGAAAGGCACATAAGATTCCAACCGAGTAACTAAGCCCAATGTACCAAAAAAATTTTTACTGTTCTTTTCGTTTCTCATTTGTATACTTTCCCATTGTAAGGTTGAAAAGATAGTAAAAGATCGAATAAATCCAGTTGTGATTCCTGTTTTGAACCAAGTTGGCATGGATGAATAGCAAGTAGACCATACCGTGAACCAACTCAGGAAAAACGATCCAACTAAATTGATGAGCAAAGACCCCAATGGAAAATTCAAAATCCAAGAAGTTGGAATCCAAATACCAACATAATAACGAAGTAATACACCAAGCGCTCCAGCGATTCCAATGACCATATAAATCACAACATGTCCTCTCGAAAATATTTCTAGAAATAAACAGACTCCTACCAGCATGTACTGGTAGGAGTCATCAGCTTTTATCAGCAATTGTGGCGAATTTCATCGGCTATGTTAAGAATTTGTCTTATTCTATCACAATGATCATTAGATGATAAGTTTTCTTTTGTCTGACTATTTATTCATGGATGGTATATACTGAGATAGTTCCATAATTATCGAGTGTTTTTTCTTAGGAATCACATAGATAAGATTAGAAGGGGATGAAGAAATGACAGAGGAAGGGGTCGCCGAAGCCAATCCACCGAAAAAACAAAGAAATTCGGTACTGGAAGTCTTAGGGGTTGCTACCCGTTTAGGACTTACTTCTTTTGGGGGACCGATTGCCCATCTAGGGTACTTTCGGGAAGAATACGTGCATCGACGGAAATGGTTAGATGAAAAAGCATATGCTGATTTGGTTGCTCTTTGTCAATTCTTGCCGGGACCAGCGAGCAGTCAGGTAGGGATTGCCATTGGGATGATTCGGGCAGGTTTACCTGGTGCAATCGCTTCTTGGATCGGATTTACCCTTCCTTCCATTTTCATCCTTGTACTATTTGCACTGGTAGTAAAACGGTTTCCAATGCATGAAACAGACTGGCTACATGGACTACTAGTGGTCGCTGTCGCCGTCGTTGCTCAAGCAGTATGGGGAATGGCCAAAAATTTAGCACCCGATCGTCCACGAAGAGCAATCGCCATTTTATCCGCGATGGTTGTGGTCACTTGGCAAACTGCTCTCAGTCAGGTTCTTATCATTGGGATAGCTGGATTCATCGGGTGGTGGTTATTACCGAAGAACTCGGTTTCGGAATCTCCGTCCATCCGAGTACCTTTGAGTCGGAAAGCAGCTTTGTTTTCTTGGGGATTATTTTTTGCTCTTTTGCTCCTACTTCCTCTTATGCGACAAATCTCTTCCGGACAGTGGATACCGATGTTAGATAGCTTTTTTCGAACAGGTTCCTTCGTATTTGGAGGTGGTCATGTTGTGCTTCCACTCCTTCAAGCGGAAGTTGTGCCAACGGGATGGATGAGTTCGGATCAGTTTCTAGCTGGTTATGGAGCAGCACAAGCGGTTCCGGGACCTCTTTTTACTTTTTCTGCATATTTAGGGGCAGTAATCAGTGGCTGGTCGGGAGTACTACTGGCTACAGTTGCTGTCTTTCTTCCATCCTTTTTGTTGATTATTGGAGCATTGCCCTTTTGGGACTGGATTCGAAAAAAGTCTTCTTTTCAAGCAACGTTGAATGGGATCAATGCCGCAGTAGTAGGAATTTTGCTTGCCGCTCTCTATGATCCAGTATGGACAAAAGCGATTCATACCCCAGCTGATTTTAGCCTTGCTTTGATCTCCTTTGGACTCTTGGTGATTTGGAAGCTTCCTCCTTGGATGGTTGTATTGTTTTCTGCAATTGGCGGAGCGATTCTATCTCTTTTTTAGCAAGCATTCCGGTTCTTTTTAGAACTGGACTTTATTAAATACTACGAGAAAAGAGTATTGAAGAAAGGGGAACTGATTTTTAATTATCTGGTTGCATCCCTTTGGTTTTCGATAAATCTATTGACAGATTGTCTTCTTTTATATATCGTTAAATAGTGATATAACGAAATGGGGGATTTCATTGTTAGACGAAGAAATTCATCTTTTTCTTAAGGCATTAGCCAGTGAAAAAAGACAAGAGATGATGTTTTTATTTTTAGAGAAGGGAGAAATCACCGTAAATGAAGTGGCAGAACGAATTGGAATTGGTCAATCAACTGCTTCCGAACAATTAGCGATTTTAAAAAGAGCGGGGATATTGCTCTCACGAAAAAAAGGAAAAGAAGTATACTATTTTCCTAACAAATCGAATGTGATGAAACTCTTACAACGTTTTACTTCTATCATTTCAGATTGTTGCAAATGAACAAAGACTTACTTGATATGTTCTTCTTTTTTGGAAAACATATCGGTTTAAAACCGATATAAGGAAGGGTTATTTGAATGGGAAAAATATTAGATTCGATTGTGATCGGCGCTGGTCAAGCTGGACTTGCTTCCGCCTATCATTTACAAAGGGGAAATGCAGAATATGTGGTTCTCGAAGCTAGTGACCAAACAGCAGGATCTTGGCCGAACTACTACGACAGTTTGACGTTGTTTTCACCTGCTAGGTATTCTTCTCTTCCAGAGTATGTCTTTCCGGATGATCCTGATCGATATCCTTCGAAGGAAGAAGTGGTAACTTATTTAACTGATTATGCGAAACATTTTCATTTTCCTATTCGGACAGGAGAAAAAGTGATAAGGGTTCAAAAAAAGAACTATGTATTTCAAGTTGAAACAGAATCAGGAGATCAATTTCTAGCTAAGACAGTAATTGCAGCAACGGGAGCTTTTTCTCATCCATTTATACCGAACATTTCAGGGAAAGAACAATATATAGGAAGTGTAATACATTCCTGCCACTATCGAAAGGTAGACGAATTCCAAAATCAACGAGTGGTGGTGGTTGGAGGTGGGAACTCAGCAGTTCAGATTGCATATGAACTGGCACAAGTTGCACAGGTATCCCTTGCTACTCGAAAACCCATCTCTTTTAGTCCACAGCGAATTTTGGGAAGAGACGTGCACTTTTGGTTAACGGTATCTGGCTTAGATCGTTTCTCACTGACAAAAGGATTGGCAACCAAAGTTTCGGTACTCGATACGGGAATGTATCAAGAAGCGATCCACAATGGGAAACCAGATAGAAGAGAGATGTTTGTGAAATTCACAGAAGAAGGCGTGGTGTGGAAGGATGGCACAGTAGAAAAGATAGACGCTGTTATTTTTGGTACAGGATATCGTCCGAATGTTGCATATTTAGAATCGCTTCCAAAAGCATTGGACACCCAAGGTAATCCAATGCAACAAAATGGAGTGAGTACTCATGTGGAAGGTCTGTATTTTGTTGGACTAAATAGGCAAAGGTCGTTTGCTTCTGCTACGCTTCGCGGTGTAGGAAATGATGCAAAATATGTGATCCAAAAGGCCAAGTCTCTTATAGAGAGCTAAGATAGAATAAAATTTTTAAAAAAGTTATTGACGCATAAGAAGTTAAGATATAGGATAGAAACAAATAAATTACTTGAATTATTCAAGTAAATACCTAGAAAATATACATTTAAAGGTGGTGATCGAGTGGAAAATGTGCGTGAATTAATTCAAATCATGACTCGTCGTTTTGGTTTTTTAGATAGAAATTGTTGTAGTGTAGGAGATACAGACCTTTCTCTTGTACAAAGCCATATCCTTTACGAGATTGACCGTCAACACCAACCATCGATGCAACAAATAGCACAGACATTAGGTATCGATATTACTACCTTTAGCAAACAAATCCAATCTCTCGTGAAAATGAAACTAGTGAAAAAGACACCTTCTCCAGATGATCGAAGAGTAAGTATTCTTTCCCTAACGACAGAAGGTACTTTTATTGCGACCATGATTGATCAAGAAATGAATCAGTATTTGGAAGAAGTTTTCGGTTATATGAGTGTAGAAGAGAGAGAGATGGTTCTCCGCTCGATTAAGCTATTAAATGCAAACATGGCTAAATCGAAGAAGTGTTGTAATCCAATTGGAGAATAACCTTTTTCTATTAAATACTTGAATTTTTCAACTAAATTCAATTGAAATTAATAAAGGAGTGTTTTTCCTATGATATTAAAACCACATGTTGCTGTAAACGTAAGAGTTTGGATCAGTCCGTACCATTCTATACCAATCTATTTGGTATGGAACCTGTGAAAGTGAAAACCGGTTATGCAAAGTTTGATTTGGAACAACCTGCGCTCAACTTCACGTTAAATGAAGGCGGTGAAATTTCAGGAGGTTTGAATCACTTAGGTATTCAAGTATCCTCTACAGAAGATGTTTTAAAGGTCAAAGAAAGATTACAACAAGCAAACTTAGCGACTTTTGATGAAATGAATACCAACTGTTGTTATGCCAGGCAAGATAAAATTTGGGTCACCAGTCCTGATGGTCATCGTTGGGAAGTGTTTACGGTACATGAAAACGTGGAGGAGAATGATGCAGGGTCATCTATAGATGAACAAGCTTCCAACAACATTTCTTCTTGTTGCCAATCGTGAAGTTTTAGGAAGGAAAGTGGAATGGATATGAAAACATTAGTCATTGTAGCGCATCCTAATATAGCAATATCCCGCGTAAATAAGAGGTGGTTGCGAGAATTACAGGGTCAAAATCAAGTAACAGTACATGAATTGTATGCAACATATCCAACTGGAAAAATTGATGTACAAAAAGAACAAGAACTTCTCCTTCAACATGATCGTCTTGTTTTTCAATTTCCTTTTTATTGGTATAGTACACCTGCTTTGCTTAAGGAATGGCAAGATGTTGTTTTAACCTATGGATGGGCATATGGGAGACCATATGGGACAAAGTTAGTAGGAAAAGAATTTGTTCTAGCCATTTCCATAGGAGGTCCTGAGGAATCGTATCAAGTGGGTGGATACAGTAATTATACAACAGAGGAATTAACGCTTCCTCTGCAAGCAATGGCCAATTTAACAGGAATGAAAATGCTGCAGACGTTTAAATTTCATGGAACTGTTCGTGCTACCGATTCCCAAATTGATGCGAGCGCAAAAGAATTTCTAGGCCATATTCTTCATAGAAATCTAGGAGCAGTACCACTTTACTTTAAAAGAGCTTAAATGATGTTAGCTGTAGTTAAATAGAATAGTCATAAGATGAACGCTATGCACAGTTTTTATGAAATGGAACAGGCTGTAAAGATAAAATAAGAAATATTATATCAGGATCGACATACTCTCCGACGGATCAAATCAAATAAGAAATCTGCTTTCTTTTCTTAGATTTCAAAAGTTTTTTGCTCTTGTACAGGAATCCACGTGGTGTATATCATCCTAATGATTAATTAGGTAGTAAAAAAGTCACTTCCTAAACAGAAGTGACTTTTTCTTATGGATTCATAGTCGCAAACTGTTGAATACGAGCTTCGATTTCATCTCGTACTCGTTCGAAGACTTCCCACTTTTCTTCTTCTGTTCCTTGTGCTCTTGCTGGATCATCAAATCCCCAATGATCCCGTTGTATATGTGGGGGAGTCATCGGGCATTTATCATTAGCATCCCCACAGAGTGTGATGACGTAATCCGCTTTATTCAATAGCTCTGGATTAATGATATCCGAAGTTTGATGGGAAATATCAATGCCTTTTTCAGCCATGACTTTCACTGCTTTTGGATTCAGTCCATGTGCTTCGATTCCTGCACTGTATACTTCAAAGTTATCTCCTAAATATTTCTTTCCGAATCCTTCTGCGATCTGACTTCTGCAAGAGTTTCCCGTGCAAAGAAAGTAAATAATTTTCTTTTTACTCATCGATGACCCTCCTTGGTTTTGCTTGAAAGTATTTCTTTTGAAACCAAAATGCAATATTTACTAAACCAATAAGTACGGGCACTTCTACCAATGGACCGATAACTGCTGCAAAGGCAGCCCCAGAGTTAATTCCGAATACTCCAATGGCAACTGCAATCGCCAATTCAAAGTTGTTGCTTGCTGCTGTAAAGGAAAGAGAAACGGTTTGAGAATAATCCGCTCCAGCCTTTTTGCCCATATAAAAAGAGATAAAGAACATGATGACAAAATAAATCAATAGGGGTACAGCAATTTGGAGTACATCGAAAGGTAACTGTACAATTTGATCTCCTTTGAGGGAGAACATGACAAAGATAGTAAAGAGGAGAGCGATCAAGGTAATGGGACTGATCATGGGAATAAAACTTTTTTCATACCAATCTCGACCCTTTGCTTTTACGAGACTAAATCGAGTGATCATTCCAGCAACGAAGGGAATACCAAGGTAAATCAATACACTTTCCGCTACTTGCCCCATCGTGATATTTACAACTTGCCCCTTAAGTCCAAGCCAAGTTGGGAAAATCGTAAGAAACAAATAAGCATAAACAGAATAAAAGAGAATTTGAAACACGGAGTTAAAGGCAACTAGTCCTGCTGCATATTCTCGATTACCATTTGCTAATTCATTCCAAACAATGACCATTGCAATACATCGTGCTAAGCCAATCAAAACCAAACCTACCATATATTCAGGTTTATCTCGCAAAAAGATAAGAGCTAGGGCAAACATGAGAATCGGACCAATTACCCAATTTTGGACAAGCGATAAACTAAGAATTTTCACGTTGCGAAAAACTTGACTCAGTTCTTCATAGCGTACTTTTGCTAGAGGAGGATACATCATCAAAATCAAACCAATAGCTATAGGGATAGAAGTAGTCCCAGCTTGATATTGAGTTAGACTTTTTACCATGCTCGGAAAAAGAGAACCTGCTCCAATTCCAATCCCCATCGCAAGAAAAATCCAGAGTGTTAAATAGCGATCTAAGAAAGAAAGTCTTCTCATCACTCCACTCATCAAATCACAACCTTTCCATCACAATAGATGAATAGAGGCGATAATTCAGTTTAGTTACAAAGAACCCGAAGTCCCTTTTTCTTTAGTTCCTCGATTTCTTTCTGCATGTCTGGGAGTGTCTCTAAGATCGATTCAAAAAAGGGATAGTTGCTCCCATCCAAGGAATAAAAGACCCATTGTCCGTTTCGACGCTCTTTTACCAACTTTGCTGTTTTTAATTTTCTCATGTGCTGAGAAACAGCAGGTTGACTAATCTGGAGAATCTCCACAAGTTCACAGACACACAACTCATCTTCTTTTAATAAAGAGAGGATGTGTAAACGAGTCTTATCCCCAAGGATTTTAAGACATTCTGCTAACTGCTCCCAATTCAACATAGTACATCACCTCACAAATATATAAGCATATGCTTATATATTTGTCAAAATTACTGTTGCCATTGAAATATGCATCATTAGTTGAATGAAAGAGGGTAGTAACAATGGAACGACATCCGTCAAATCCGTTATAAAACTTTTTTGTTAGATGTGTTTATTATTTCTATCGATATTAGTAACGTAATTTTTTGTGTCTAGGAAGGGAAGTTGAAAGTACATGCTGAGTTGTTACCACAACATAAGGTGGAAGAAATAGAGAAGTTAGAATCCTTGTATACTAATAGTTTACGAGTGGATGAGGATGAGCTTCGGGGAGATTGCAAGAAAGGCTGCCGAAGCAGTCAAACAAGCGGTTCGACTGACAGAAATTGAGTTGACAGGCAATATTCGAGAGAACAGCCTAGTGGATCATGGAAGATTATTTTAGTTTATGGAACATGAAAGCAACAGGGAGCTTTGAGCTATAAGGTATATACTGCTGTATGCTCGTTATGCCAACGATAGAACCGGGATTTATGGTCTTTCAGGGAAACCCATCCAATCTAAGAAGTAAGGGAACACCATTACTCCAAAGCGTCCCGATGATGTTCTTGTTTTTGAAATCGATGGAAAAACCATCTTTGCTAAAGCAGTGAAATCACCAAGAGCACCACTGGTATTTCGAGTAGGTGGAAAGACGGTACATGCCATGAGCGTGAGAGGGATAAAAGGGAGAAAATATGTAAAAAAAGCCATTTCAAAAATGGAACAAAGAAAAGTGGAATTTGTAGAAATAGCATTGGCGAAAGTTGGGTTAACATGAGTTACGCTATTGACACCCGTAAATTAGCAGAGATACGCAATGAAATAAAAGAAGCTATTTTACAAAAGTTACAAGACTCAAGATCAGATGTATCTCCTGTCGCTTCAAGTATATGGCGATCAAATGGAAGTAGGAAAATCCCTGTCCTATGATACTGCCTGCTTCTCATCAACCAGAGTTGAAAGGAGGACATACAGCCCTTCATGATTTCATCTTTTATTTTTAGTCATGGTGCATGATTTAGAATCCATCACAGAAAAAGAGTTAGCAGAAGAGATAACCGCTAGAATATATGATGTGATCGTTTCAGATCGAACGCTAGGAAAGAAAGTGTTTGATGTACGAGCTTTAAACTTTGATTAAGCTATGAAGCAGTTGCAAATTCCAATATCTATTGGGCAAGCTGTGAATTTGCTTTTCGGATTCAAAGAAGAGAGTAAGTCAGTAGAAGTTCATAATAAACTAGAATGTATATTTTGATTTTTGTATACTGTAGATACGGAACCCACAACCCTGTAATTAGGAAGGAAGATGGTCATTATGACCACGCTGAAGCAAACCTTCATGTCGGCTGTCCAGAACGCTCTCAATGGTGAGCGAGGTAGGGTTCGGACCTATGTTCAGAAAGCAGTGAACGAGTTGCTCGATGAGCAGTCAGAGGAAGAGCTGGATAAGCTCGATGACATGTATCAGACCCTGTGGTTGAGGTACAACAGTTGGAATGTTGGGATCAAGGAGTTCGTGAATGCCTACATCTGGTACATCACGAATGTGTTCGATGACGAAACTCTCTGGTCTCAGCACCTCAACAGTTATAGAACTCGTCTGGCAGCTGAGTGATCTTTTACTTTATGGAGTCTGCTCCAGTGAGTGAGGTTCCCGGTCGAGCAATGCTCGACCGGATGCAAATAATGAAATACAAATAGAAAAGTAACAAGCTAATTTGGTGCGATAACAAGTTAGCTTGTTTTCTTTTATAGTAAGAAGAAATACATGATAAAATAACTTGGGCTATGGAAGCTAGAGCTAATTGTCTGTTGTTTACTAAGAGTGGTTATGATCTCAGGTTATTACAAAAAGCTTTAAATAAGATATATTCGAATGAATAAAAGAATAAAGGGGAAATCCATGTAAGATTTCCCTTTCCTGCTATAATAGTTATTTGTACCTAACAATTTTATTTTCGCTAAAAAAATGGATTATCCATTCATGAAAGGTTTGATTTTGGTGTGGATACCACCATTTATATAGTAAGACATGGACAAACAGAATGGAATATAGAAGGACGTTTACAAGGGAGACTAGACTCTCCGTTGACAGATGCTGGTGTGGAACAGGCTAAGCAATTAGCACAACGTTTGCAGAATATCTCCTTTGATTCCATTTATTCTAGTTCAAGTAACCGTGCATTTTCTACTGCACTTCATTTGAAAAAAGATCGAGCAATCGAAGTGAATAAATCAGATCACCTTATGGAGATGGATTTTGCAACTTGGGAAGGGAGGAAATGGAGTGAAATTCAGGATTTATTCCCTGAAGAATTACTACTCATGAATGAACACCCAGAACGTTTTGAAGCAAAGGAAACTAAAGGAGAAACCTTTCATGATATGCAGAAGAGATTAGCATCTTTTATTGATCAAATTTTAAAACAGCATGCTGGACAAAACATTTTACTCGTATCCCATTCCATTACAATTAAGGTGCTGATTAACTATCTCCGAGGAGGAAATTTAAAGTATTTATGGGATGGACCAGATATTCATTGGGCAAGTCTGTATGAAGTTGGTTTTACAGAAGATAAAACGAAAATATTTTTTGAAGGAGAGGAAATCCTTCCTTTGCAATATTAAATTACAACATGACCTGATCAGAAATATGTACTTCGCCCAGATGTACTACATTGGAGGTGTTTTTTATGACGAAGTACTCACTAGAGACGAAATTAGAAGCAGTGCAAGCCTATTTGGATTGCGTAGAATCGTATAAGGATGCCGCTCAAAAGCATCAGTCAGATCCTTGTATGTAAGACGTTGGGCGGATAGGTATCGAGAGCATGAAGCATTTCAACCGAGAATTAGACCGTTATATTCATTGTTACAATCACAAACGAATGAAAATAAAAGGAAAAGGTATGAGTCCGATTCTAATCGAACTCATGCTCAACAAGGGGATTAAATTTCGTGTCTAATTTTTTGGGTTCAGATCAAAGTCAAGTCAGAGCCATACCAGTGTCCCTCTAGGCTTTATGTTAGCACTTTAACTTGGATCTATATACAGACGTAATAGTTTTTCAGTGGAAGAGAAAGCAAGGTTATTCCAAGGAATTTCATTAAAATAGAAAAAACAACCTCGTGCACTTTCAATGTTAACAACTACTTCTTCATTATCAGCAATTGTTTCGTAGGTTAATTGGATTAGTCCATCTTTAGGAGAAGAGAATGTATCAACAATCTCATTTACCTCTACAGAAAGACCTGTTTCTTCCTTCACTTCCTTTTTTATTGTTTCAAAAAGATCATCTCCACGTTCTACATGTCCTCCTGGAAATGCCCATAATCCTTTCCCAGGTTCTTCGTCTCTCTGAAGCAGAAGTACTTTGTCTTTTTTTCTATTCAGAACAATCGCTACAACTGCCAATTTTGGATCTAAGTAAAATATAAATTGACACTGATGACAAATAAGCTGAGGTTGGTTGGGAATATGTATGTCTTCTAGAGAGAATTGGTGTCCGCAGCGTGGACAAAATTTTAGATCCTCTTTTTCATATTTCCACTGGTAGGTAAAATAGAGCTCTTTATTCATTTTAAATCTCCTTAGTGATGGGCTCGTTGTTCCGAATAAGAGTCCAGATATTAAAATACATATACATATTTTCAATTTAATGTCTTTTATTAATCATTGCTAGAATATAGCTAATATTTAATGATTTTCTATTGCTAGTAATCATGTCTATTACAATTAGATAAAAAAAGTTCCAAATGCTTTTAATCTTCTTTATTGGTAGTAATAGAAGAAAGACTCTGTGACGAGCCTTTTCTGAGTTGTTGCTGTCGAAATCAATTTAAGTTCTTATTATTGATTATTTAACATCAAAAACGTGCCTAGCTCATATCTAGATGTTGGCTAGAAAATCCAATGGAAAATGGAACGTAAATTAGGTAGTGACGCTGGTATAACTCTAACCTCTGGTTGTTCAACACCCTATCTTGCCAACTCGGATATACGTTTTTCTTTGGTAACAACTCATATTTCATTCGTTATAGAGCTAAAGATCGCCTTTCGCTCTATATAATTTAATTCGTTCGATTTCACCATGAACAATGTGGCGATTTTTACTCGACAGAAACCAAGTGGCGGGATGCCATCCATTTGTATCAGAGAAGTTCGTGATCTTTATATCATGTAAATCAAAAACCTTCTTAAATGTAAGATAGGTGCGAAGTTGATGGAATGGAGAAGTCACTAAGATGATGTGAGTGAAATGATGTTCTTTTAACAGATCAAGCAAAAGCACATATTCTGCGTTTTCACGTGTGTGCAAGGATTGATCTTCCACTAGAATGGAGTCCGCAGGAATCCCCATAGCCAAAGCTTTATTTCGTAAATAGTTGGCGCCAAGATTTACATCCCATGTCTCAGCTGCCCTCGCAATATCTTTTTCTTGAATTCGGCCGTTTCTAGCAGCAGCTTGAAGGTCGTCTAAAGGGATAAGATTTGGTTCTCCAGAACCGGCTACTTTCGCACTAAACCTACCACTACAAATGATGTAAGGAGCCCACTCGTTGCGGTACAAATTGATAGCTGTCTGAATTTTACTATCTAAAAATTTGATATTGCCCCGTGTACCTGCAAGTACAACAATTGCGTCGGCCTTATGTAACCGATTCCTCAAGGCAAACTGTTTACCCTTAATGTAGAAGATCAACCAACTTAAGATAAACAAAAAGACTATTGAGCTTGCAGTAAGAAGGATTGTTTTCATTTTTCACCAGTCAGTATGTCACTTAAATCAGTAACATACTGATCCTTTCTCCAAGGGGATTGTAACAATTTACGGTGTAGATCTTTCACTTTACTTATTATCTTACTAGAGCCAATGGAGTTTGCCAGTTGAAAAGCACCTTGTGCATAGCGAACAGAAGCATCAACAGCTCCCAATCCATAATAAGCCACAGCTTTTTGAATCAATAACCTTGCACGACCTCTCATACTAATTAATGAAAAAAATCTCGAAAAAATTCGAGCATTAGAAGCTAAGATAAAAGAATTAGAAGGACAAGTAGAAAAGATAGAGAAGTAAGTTAATTAGAATTGGAACATTAGGAATATATCAATATTTTAAATGGATGCAAACTCTCTTATTAATTCTAATTGAGCAAAATCGGGATTATATTTAATAACTCACAAAGAAAGAGAAAATAAAAGCCCCTCTAAACAGCACAGTGTACCTTCAATTATTACGGAGCTAGGTAAATAGTGATTATTTGTATCTATATTTGCTTAAATGCAACTATTAGTCTAAGTAGTCTGTGGGATCTACTTCTATCCAATCGAGTTTATCACCAAGATCTTTTGGATCTGCATTGCTCATGCTTGCCAGTTTTCAGTTATCACCTTCTTTTTTCATGTTTATTTCTAAGTATGAATCTTCTTTTTTATTACTGACCCAGATGACAATATAATCTAAACTTGTTGCTGTTCCTTTTGGAAAGCGGATAAGGAAAGAGCGTTGAGTATCTGATTTATGCTTCCTTGGTACATTAGCAACATAATAATGTTTGTCTAAACCCGTAGTCATGTATTGAGTTATTTCAAAAATATCATTTTCATCGTATAGATTTTTATCCTTGGCTTCAAGAACAGAAATGATTTTTGCAAGACGTTCTTTTGCAGATGTTTTATCACTCTTGGCATATTGGTTATTAATAAAGGTAACACCAGCTATTTGGGCATCATCTAAACCGCAGCCAGCAATCATAGTAGTACCTATCAAGAGTAAAAGTCCAGTTAATACCCATTTTTTCAATGTACTCCACCTCAAATATATGAACTTTGCCACTTTTAATAGTATATAGAAGAGACAGATGATTGTCTTGCCCAATGAAAAGGCTTACGGTTTATTTGTTTTTCTATTGTAAGAATATTAATAAATATGTGATAAAGATGGGTAGAAAAGTAACATTTACTTTAATCGTAGGAATTTCAAACGCTGAATAGAAAGAAACATTCACACTTGAAGAAGAAGAGGACTATCAGTCAGAAGAAGAATTAGAGGAAATTTGAAATAAGTGTGGAGAAATTGGGTATTAGAACAAATTGATGGTGGAGTAGACATTGGATAAAAGTTTAATTTTCTAAAGATGTGGCTTATTTTCTCTTCTAATGCACGAAGCGCGTGACACCACCGTATGGGGTGTCACGCACTCAGGCTACCGCTTCAGTCAGACACAAGGTGAGTGAGGTGACATCCCTGCTTCCTCCTGCATCTTCATCACCCACTCCAGCAACTCCTCCAGGTCCTTGAAGTCCTTCTCGAACTTCATGAGCACGGTGAGGGTTCCCGAGATAGTTGGCCAGAGCGGAGCCTGACCCTTGAACTGGGAGAGTGGTTCGTATAGATCCCTTACCTTCTTGATGTCGTTGCGAAATCCATCGACCCAGGGCCACTTAAGGGCGTCAGTTCCCGGCTTGACCTTCATCTGCTCGACCCCCTTGGGGAGCAGGTAGTCTCGGGCCAAATCGCCAAGCATCCAGATGGTCGACCGCATATTGCGTTCGAGTTTGAGAGCCAGTTCCGACTCGTTGAGGTTGTCCTTGAACAGATCGATCGCATACACCGCAGTAGCGGCGCTCGCGTTCGTCAGTTGGAGCAGGGACCTGAAGTCACTCACGGTAGCCTCCCTAGGCTTGTAGGTATGTACATTATATATGATTTGCCTATTAGTAGAAACATTTCTATTGTGATTTTTTCTTAGATATATGGACTTATCTATACTGCTATTTGAAGTTAAAGAATTTAGCACACCAAATAGCAGATCTAATTGGGGTAAATATATTTCTTTAGGTTAAGAAAATACTAAAATTTTATAAAGGAGATGGTGCTAAATGCTAAAATACAAAGTTGGCGACAAAGCCGTAATTTCAGGAGATCGTTCTGGTCATGGATTTAAAATGAGAACAATACTGACAATTACAGAGTTGTTTCTAGAAGGAACTCCGCCACACTACTATACTAGTGATAAGAATGGAGATTCTTGGTATGTTAGAGAAGGTGATCTTTCGTCATGCTGAATAAAAGAAATCACACTTAATAACCAAAATAAAAAGTAATAAATAATTATGTAATGGGGAGATGTCTATGAATAACAAGACAAAGCGAGCTCAAATTGTGCTAAGGGATGGTTGGCATATAGACACGCCGACTGGCGATGTTTTATGGGAATGCCCAACAAGTGGTCAACCAATGGGGGAGCCAAGGGGTAAGAACTTTTATGAAAATGGGGACAGTTAGCATTGTGATGTTTGGAATAATCCCTGTGGTCATATTGCTAAGTATGTTAATCTTAAAATGAAGAGAAATGATGGAACATTCGAAACTTGGAGAGACATACTCTGTAAACGAAAGAAATAATGGTTTGCCTTGCTTTTGATAATACTCAAACTTATAAGAATTCAGGTTTTTCAAATTTGTAATTTATTTATATGAGCAACCTCTTTTTTATTCTAAAAAGATACGAAGTAAAGTAAAATAGAGGTTAGCATAAAATGATTATGCTATTTGTTGAACCTTTTTTGGAGGGGAAATGGATCTCAGTAAGGAATCAGTTCCGGAGAGACGAGAGAATGGACGTCATGCTTCTACTTACTCTAAGCCGGTAAAGGTGAGGCGCCGAAGCCGTTTGGGGAGAATCTGGGACGGTTTCTGTGAAGTAGTTGAAGCCTGTCTTGATTTTGGCATTGATGTCTTGCTTCTGCCCTTCCGAATCATCTGGTGGTGCCTTAGGGCGCTAGGAAAGGGCCTGGAGGCTCTCGGAAGCATCTTCGATTGATCCTTTCACTGAATCAAAGGGACTTGGTTACAATGTAACCAAGTCCCGAAAAGATATCTTAAGTATAAAGAAAGATGAATAAAAGGATTATTTTAAATAAAATAAACCACAAGCTTTCTGCACAAATGCAATATATAGTGATAAAATAGAAACAATGAACTAAAAGAACATTTTTGGAATCACAGAGGTTATACCTGTTCCTTTCACTTAGCAAAATTTTGGGTGCTACTACTCTCGATTTGAAGGAATTCGTTAACATTTTTTTGAAAATGGAGATTTTGAACTAGAGGTAAAAAAAGATGCATGTTGAACTTTTGCTCTTTCTTTTACTTTGAAGGAGGGGTTTTGATGCAGGAATCGAAAAAGAGAATCAATGATGTGCAAGACGTTATAATTAAAGGGAGTTAATGAGGGAAATTGACAAAAATACATAATAGTGATATTAAGTTTGCATATGTGTGATTGAAAACAAAAACATGAAAAGGAGGTTATCGAAAAGAGTGATCTGAAACTCTTTTCGACACTCTCGATAAATCTACAAAATTTACTCTAATGCTAAGATTAACCTATCTAAGCTTGACATATGAAAAAAAATAACTTGATATTCGCTGGAGATACTATTATTACTTGCTTTTTTGGGTAGAATGCAGATGAGGTAAATTTGGGAGTGAAAAAAACTATGACAAAAGAAACTAATAGTTATATATTTAATGAAAACGTAAAGAATGAATTTCTAAAAACTATTACTAATGAAAAGACGGCCCATAATTATAATAGGATATTTGTTGTTACTCATAAATATGAAGAAGATTTAGGAAAAGATTTAAATCGATTCTCGTTAGAGCAATTGGAAAAGATACTTTATGATTTTGAAGCTAATAATCGACATACAATTGAATCATATGCCCGTATCATATCAAGCTACTTAAATTGGTGTGTACAGCAAGGTATATTGAAAAACAACCCTCTAAGTAAATTAACGTCAAGTGATTTTGATAAGTATGTAAGTGATCAGGAAGTCTTTTTATCTGAAAAACAATTACGCCGATATGAGGATCAATGTACAAACTACCAAGATGCTGTTATTTTCCGGTTACTATTTGAAGGGCTTTCTGGAAACCAGCATTCAGAGATCTGCAATTTGAAAGGTTCTGATGTTGATTTTGAAAACAATTCTTTGCATCTTATCAACAGTCTTAAAGTTGATGAAAAAGGCTTCCCATTAAAGTTCACTGAGAGAACGATTAAAGTAAGTGATCGTGCAATGGAGCTTGTCCGTGGTGCGATAGATCAAAAAACATATGTAAAACGAAATGGACTTATGTCAACAGCAGCATCTAATGTAAGAGATTTTCATGATTTGGTTGAAAACCAATATGTAGTTAAAGCTGCCGTCACTAGAAATAAAGAAGAGGTCAATGTACCAACTGATAGGTATGTTATCTTCAGAAGAATTAGATTAATTACACAAATTTTAGGTGTAGAACATGTCAATGCTAAAATAATTCAGCGTAGTGGGATGTTATATTTAGCCAATCAACTTGTTCAAGATGGAGAAGAGATTACTATTGATGATCTGAAAATCGTTGCGAATCGATATAATCTAAAAACATACTTTAACCTAAAGAGTTTCTTAACTTTAGAAAACATTAGAAAGGTATATCCAAAATAAAGGAGTGATGTGATGTAGAAACCATGCTATTATTCATATGTGGAATAATGAAGAGGCAAAGAAGGCCAAAGAAAAAAATAAAGAATATAAAAGTGAAAAGAAGTCTTTTGCCGAATGGGAAGAAAAACAGGATAGCCTTCGAGAACAAGGATACTCAGGGCAACGGGATCGGGCGAAAAAAGAGGTTGATTCTCTATTAAAAGTGCTAATGGAGAATGAATATCGTTACACAGAGGATTTATATACAAGTATTGGGCTAGACCACGAAGTAAAGGTCTTCTTACATTACAACGCAAATAAAGCTCTGATGAATTTGGGTTTAGAACCCACTATTGAAGATGAAGGGAACAAATTCAATTATTTTGAATGGCCTTAATACAAGTACTAAAACGCACGATTTCTTCAGTATGAAAGGAAACTCTTATATCAAGACTGTAAAAGTTGAACCTCTAACAGATAAAGATTTTACTTTTGAAAGATTAACCAAGCAAGGTTTACCTTGTTGATATCAGTTACACATATTTCACCATCCAAAATGGTATCAGGAGGTAGTTCGATATCTAATAGTTCGGGAAATTGAGCATTACATTGTGTGTTGTGTCTAGAGTAGAGATTTATTCTACCTCCAACAGTGGAGAGTATAAGTCTGATTCCATCTATTTTTAATTCACAGATATTGTCATGGTTGTTGAGTGGTTTGTCTGTTCTGTGGAGCAGCATGAGAGAAATAAACGTAATTATCACCTATACAAATTTAACATTATGTATAGGTGATGTATTTAGTGGATTTATGGCAATAAAATCTAACAGAATATGATTTTTATTCCATAGTTTGATTAGGAAATTCGACAATAGTAGGCTTGGACTTATCTTTTGCTGTAGCCAATACCTCCCTCCAGTTGAGTGACGAAGATGCTCCATCTTCATCGTAGTTTTTGAAGTAATCTTCTGATTTCACGTAATCTGCTAACTCGTAATTTCTCCAAATTTCAGTCTGATTTTCTGCTTCAAGTAATCATTTTAAGCATCCAAAACAGATCCTTTGTTATTTCATATTATCAATATTTTATTTAAAATTGGAGAACAGCTCAAATTGCTCTGCGGAACGAGCAATCTCTAGGTCAAAGGCTGCATAGAAGTAAGTAACTTTTAATTATGTTGTTAATAGAAAAACTGCACATTCATTTGTTAGGGTGTCTAACAGTGGAAAGTGCAGTTCATTTCATCTATATTACTTAATTAATATTCGTCGGTTGGCTAGGCAGCAAGGTACATTCCTTAAATGGAGTGTCATATTTTTACCTTTTTTGGAAAATTACCGGTAACTCCTTGATGGAGAACATGAGAGCAGTTTGATTCATCGTTAGTGGTCCATCAAACTTTAATTGAAATTCTTTGAACCGCTCAAACAAAATTCTCAGTACAATGTTTGCCTCTAAACGAGCCAAAGGGGCTCCTATACAAAAATGAACTCCATGTCCAAATGTGGTATGTCTCAAATTGGTTCGATGAATATCAAACTGATCGGGATTTTCAAACACGGATTCATCACGGTTGGCAGAGCCTATCCAAGTATTAACAAGGTCACCTTTTTTAATCAATTGCCCTCTTAGTTGAATATCTTTGGTAGCGATTCGAGTGGTATATAGAATAGGTGAACGATATCGCAATACTTCCTCGATTGCTTTTGCAATATCTTTTGGATGTTGGTATAGATGTTCTTGCACTTTAGGATTTTCCATGAAGGTAAACAAGGAATTACTAATCAAGTTGGTAGTGGTTTCATTTCCAGCTATTAATAAAGTGATACAAAAAGCTAATAGCTCTTTGGTTGACAATTTTCCGCCATCTATTTCTGCTTGTACGAGATGAGAGATCAGATCATTCGTGGGATTCTCCTGACGTGTTGCAATCATTTCTATAAAATATTGACTCATCTCTTGCTGAACTAGGAGATAGCCTTCGATTCCACCTTCTACTTCCGAGGGTTGTTTGACAAAGACAGTAGACCAATATTTAAATTTTTCTCGATCTTTATAGGGAACTCCTAACATTTTTGCAATAACTTGGATGGGTACTGGAGTTGCTAAATCCCTTACGATATCCATCTCACCTTGGTCAGTGACTTGATCAAGTAGTTCATTGGTGATCTCTTCAATCCAAGGTTTCATATCTTCAATTGCTTTTGGCGTAAAAGCTTTGGACGCTAATGAGCGAAGTTTCGTATGATAAGGTGGATCATTAGCGTCCAAAGCTTCCGTTAACGGACTTTCTTCCACTTTAGGAAGATATTCCGCGGAAAAGTTTTCATAATCGCTTAATACGCTTTGTACATCATCATAACGAAAAACATGCCATGTACCTTTTGAACCAAAAAAGTGTACAAAATCCGCATCGTAAACGATAGGGCTTCAGTAATCATTTTTTTAAACCAAGGAAAAGGATTATGAATAGAATGTTTCAAACTAGCCCTCCAAATTTCAAAATTATTATCTCTATATTCCGTTATAGATTAATATTCCGAAAATAAATAGTTTTTGAACCAGAATTTGCATTATTTTTGTTTTATTAATAAAAATAATTTTTCTGAGGATGTTGCATAATTAACGATTCCATGAATCTTTATCAATACTAGTGCTAGATTCTATAAATGCCAAATAGGCAATCAAATAAGCAAAAAGAACCCCCTCAGTCAAGGAGATTTGGTTTTTTGATGCAACTGGGTCTTCCTATTTAATCGAAAATTTGATAAATTAAACCATGAGACAGATGAAGGATACTCTTAAAATTAACTTTTTTTCATGAAAAAATCAACACATACCGAATAAATTATAATAACTATCATGTCAAAAAATTAATATTAATTCATCTGTAATTAAATAAATTGTATGGGCTTACATCTTTGACGTAAAAGGGGAAAATGGAAGTATGGTTAAATTGATTACAGTCTTTAAAAATATTGGGGATCTGGATGCTCTACTAAAACATTATACTGAGGAAATTTATCCTGTCATTCATAAAATGCCCGGGATTATTTGTACAGATGTAACGCTTATCTCTCATATTAGTCCTGATATTTCAAAAGAACTAAGGGGAATTGAACTTATAATGGAAACACATTTTGAATCCGAAGAAGTAATACAAGGGCTTATTTTTTCCGATCTAGGTAGTGAAATTATGACAAGGGCAACAAAAGTTACTCCCTGTGAAGTGTCGTTGTTTACGGGAAAAGTAAAAAGGTTTACTGGTGAAATGACAGATAACTTACGCCGAACTATTGCGCGGATTGGCTATGAAGTGGATGATTTAACAGAATAGGTTATCCAAAAAAAAATACATATTCTTATCAAAAGGGCAGACTATTCTAACAATAAATCTGCTCTTTTGATTTATGAATTTTAAATTCAGTTGTGATTCCTTAAATAGTTTTGAATTACCTTCTAATGGAGATGAGGAAGGTCTAAATTTTATAGACCTTGGTTTTAAATCTACAATTTTAATATGATGGAGAGGTTGTATCTGTTGACAGGTTACAAATATAATGATAGTAAATATATGAACATTTGTTCATATATTTCGGTGTTTTTCAATTTCTAATTTGTAAGATCAAGTGACATGCCGTTAGAGAAAAAAATTAACAAAAAGGGACAAGAAGCGAATGAAAGTACAAAAATAGAAGATAAAACGGAAATTTATATGAGAAGCATTAGATTGTGCGAATTGTGCTGCTAAAATTGAACAAGGAGTAGGACGTTGAAGGTGTAACCTTTTCGACCGTTGATTTTGTTTCTAAAACATTGATTATGGAAATAGATAACGTAGGTGAAGTGGATGGTATCGAAGTAGCAGCTACAAAGATAATCAAAAAATTAGAACCAGAGGTAGAAGTGATGGAGTATGATCGAAAAAGGGATTAGAAATATAGCTGAGATAACGGGAGTAAAAGAACGAAAAAAATGTTAGTTCGAAGAAGTGTCATTGGTTACAGAAAAGGGAGAGCTTCAACTCTCTACACTTTTCTCGAACGTTCATCAAAGGTTTTTTCCGAAACTTATAGGTATTACAAAAACTAAAACAAGACAATTTTCCCCAGATAAGAGAATAAAAACAACAATCCATGCAACCTGCATGCGATCATCATCGCCATGGGATAACCCATCAAATATTTTATCGGCATGGCGATGAACAATAAGATTAGATGAGACATATTTCAAGAATGCCGATGATACGAAAACGGCCAATAGGTTGTTTTAACTCAAAATATCAGTCCTTTCGTGATTTTACTAGATTACATCGTTCGGTGTGTCTTGTCTTTTTGCTGTTCCCTTTTCTCTGAAAAAGTCCTGGACAACGTCAGCTCCTTGATTACTTCCGCCACTTTTTTGAAGAACAGACTTCATTTCTTTTACCCTACTTCTCAAAGTAAAATCGGAATTTAGTTTCTCAACAGCTTTCTTTAATCGTTCTGCTGTGAGTGTTTTGAAATCCAAATTCAAACCCAGACCCAACTCTTCCACTCGGGCGGCAACAAGCGGTTGATCAGAGGATTGAGGAACCATTAGGAGCGGCACGCCAAACCAAATCGATTCCATAACCGAATTCATTCCTCCATGCGAGATGAAAACCTCTGCATGTTGAAGCACCTCCAATTGGGGAACAAAGGGATAAACCAGAAAATTAGACGGAATGTCAGCTTTTTCGGGAATCGATCTAGAGACCATGACCACTTTCCATTTCGTGTCGGCAAACGCATCCATACAAATTTGATAGAAATGTGGTTGATGGATCACGCTTCCCAATGAAATGTAAATCGTCGGGTGATTTTCAATACGTTCAATGGGGAAATCGACCTCTTGCTCTCTCTTGATGATGGTCGGACCTATAAATTCGTATGTATCATCCAAGTATTTGGAGTCTGGCTGAAACTCTCGAGGGATCGGCGCAATGTTTAATTCTTCCTTCACCATGAACATCTTTTTTACTACTTCTGGTATCTCTCCATGAAACTGAGTAGGAAAATATTGGAATATGGGTGAATCAGGAGTGATAACAATGCCCGAATAAAAAAGAATTCTGGGAATCTCCAGTTTTTCGGAAAGGTTGCGTCCCCAAAGGCACATGGGATCGCATACAATACCGTCAGCGCTTTCCGATTTCACCTTTTTCATAAGACGTGGAGCTTTTCTGGCATGATTCGAAAATATCTCAAGAAAGATTTCTGGGTTTAGAGCAGTGTCAGAAGAGACATTCGCACTCTCTTGAACCATTTGAATGCCGAATTCATCATCAATGACTCGGACCTCCGCACCGATTCCCTTAATTCTTTTCTCAAATTCTTTCGTTGTGTAATAAACAATTTGCTCACCGCGTCGGATCAGCTCTTTTGCCACTGGCAATGTCGGATTTACCTGACCATGAGCAGGCATGATAAAAAACAATAACTTCATCGTTAATCTCTTCCTTTCAACTAATTTTCAGGTATTTCAAAATAAAAACCAATGTGAAATCTATGACTTCTTGCAAGTATTTCATCAATATATCTATCGTGATGATTTTGAAATTTCTCGCATTACCTAGGATGAAAGGGGTCACCGTACCCAAAGAAGAAAAATTTACGTATTGGGTACTTTCAAAAAATGGATCAAAACGATGGAATCTAGGGTATGCATCACTATAATATTGTAAAAATAAGGGATCATTTCAGTATTAAGAATAATCCTGAAAGATGTAAATTTGATCGCTTATTCA
>NZ_WUUL01000011.1 GCF_009831235.1 Shimazuella alba
TCATATTTATAATTTATGAAATGACTTCTAGTTGAAAGTTATGGAAGGACAGGGATCAACACATTATGTATTGTCCCTGTCCTGTTTAGCTGCTAATTTGACCTAATAACCACTTCGTTGAGATCATTTACAAGACGCAAGAGAGATTGACGAGAAACATCATAATAGTGCATCATGTTGAGAATTGCGCCCAGATAATACTCCATTTGCTCATCAACAGGCCATGAGCGTACCATGTTCATCTGCACCTGATAATGCTCATCTCCTGTCCGACGGCGATTGGAGATCCGCAAAAACCTCGATGAATGCATATTTATAATGATGCCGGCAGACTTCAGTCGATCAAGCACTTCTGTCCGCATCTTTGCATCATTTGGATCGGTAATCTGATCAAGATTATTCCGAATCTGTTCAATAATCTTCTGAGCGAGTTTCTTACGGCTGGTCATGTGTTTTTCCTTTTTTTCTATATCAAGAAACTACAGCTGACATTTTCATTGTACATAAATTTTTTCCTTTATCCAATGAAAGAGCCCGTAAGTAGTGTATACATGCTAGGGTTTTGGTTGGGTTCATAAACACGCTGGACGCTTGTTTGTGTATTTCTTGGACAGGATGGCTGTATCCAGTATGCCTAGTCATTCTCAATTGCTGGACATATTGCACTTCGTTGTTCGTTACTATTCTACCTCTAACAGACTCACTATAATTATCACTTTTAGAAATAAAGTAAAACTCATTACATCTTCAGGAGATGATAAACTTGTTCAGAGTTCATTGGAAGTAGAATAGCTCCTCCAGAAATCAATTACAAAAGAAATCGCTAAACAAAAATAATAATTTAATTAATCAAAAAATAAAATGTTTACAAATGAATGAAATGTTGTTAGAATAAAATCACTTCAAATGGGCGGAGGGTTACGTGTGGCAAATTAATGATTCGATTGTTCACTGCGCAAGGCAATAAAATAGCGCTTGAAAACTATGCTTCGTGTATAGTAATCGGAGAATGGTCTGCCAACAGGTAACCTATATTTTGGCATGCTTGAGACAATGGTTTGGAACAACTCTAAACTTTGTATCTGTATGTCTAAATAAGAAAATGCAATATGTAGTACTGAAAATTGGTAATAGTTATTTTTTGCGAATCTATTTCATTACCAATCTTTGGGACTCATGTGTTATTTTAAATTCCGATTACGATAAGCACAGGCAAAAGCTTGTGTTTTTTATTTTTTATATCTCACTTCATCCGGAGGGTTTTCTATATGAACGAACAATTATTGGATATCAATGGAGTTACGATCTGTACAGAAAGTTTTGGAGATAAGAAAAATCCAGCGATCTTGTTAATTATGGGTGCACAGTCTTCGATGATTTGGTGGGAAGAAGAGTTTTGCAAGCGAATAGCTGATGCAGGACGATTTGTGATTCGTTATGATAACCGTGATGTGGGGCGTTCTACTACTTATGAAGTAGGAAAGCCCGAATACACATTTGAAGATATGGCCGATGATGCGATTGGAGTATTGGATGCTTATGGGGTCGAGCAAGCTCATATCGTTGGGATGTCAATGGGTGGAATGCTGACACAGATCATCTCCTTACGTCATCCATCCAGAGTCTTGAGCATTTCTTTGATCGCTACTTCCAATTTCTCACCAGAATTGCCTCCGATGAAGCAAAAGGTGATCGATTATTTTATAGATAATGAGGAAATAGATTGGACGAATAAACAATCCGTCATTGATTTTAATGTTGGGAAATGGAAAGTGATTGCGGGCACCAAATATGTATTTGATGAAGAGCGAATTCATCATCTAGCAGAAGAAGAGTGGAACAAAAGCAATAACATCGCTAGTTTGAATAACCATGGCTTCGTATCAGGTGGGGAGGAATATTTAACGAAAACAAGCGAAATTAATGTACCTGCATTAGTTATCCATGGGACAGAAGACCCCATCATTCCCTTTGAACATGGGCAGCTGTTGGCGCATACTATTCCAAATGCCACGTTACTTACATTGGAAGGAACAGGTCATGAGCTTCATTATGATGATTGGGATATGATTATCGAAGGAATCATCAACCATACTTCTCATAGTTAGTAACTAATAATAGAGTGACATGAAATAATTCATGCCACTCTTCCTACTTTAAAGAAATGTATAGATTTTATTCCAAATGAAGAAAGGATGAGAGTGATGAGGAAAGCAGTGGATATAGCCTCCTAAAAGAGCACAACACATTTTTAGGAGGCTATAAACATGAAATTTCATCTGATAAACAGAGAAAAATGGGATCGCAAACCTTATTTTGAACATTATTTACTGCAAAAGTGTACATTTAGCATGACTGCAAATATAGATATTACATTGCTACTAGAACAGCTTCGTAAGCAGAGGATAAAGTTATACCCGACATTTATTTATATGATAACAAGAGTCGTTCATGATCATCTCGAATTTAGAACTTGTTTTGATGATCAAGGCTGCCTTGGTTACTGGGATCAGATGACCCCTAGTTACACTATCTTTCACAGCGAAAGTAAAACATTTTCTTCTTTATGGACCGAATTTTCCGATGAGTTTCGAGTCTTTTATCAAAATTATCAAGCAGACATCAAGCACTACGGTCATGTTCCGTCTTTTTTTCCAAAAGAGAATACCCCAAAAAATGTTTTTCCCATCTCAAGTATTCCATGGGTGAGTTTTACGGGATTTAACCTCCATGTAAACGAGGATCATAACTATTTATTACCTATTTTTACGGGAGGAAAATATTTCGATCAAGGCGGCAAGGTATGGTTGCCAGTTTCCTTGCAGGTACACCATGCGGTTTGCGATGGATATCATGCTAGTGCATTTTTTGAAGAGCTGCAACAAATGGTTGATCGTTGTGATAATTGGTTAACTTAAGACAGTGTTCCTTTGTTCAACAGACTTTGTTTTAGGTTGATAGATGAAAAAGTATTTGATTAAAAGTAGTTGGAATATACTTTTTAATTGGTTTACTTTTAGGATATAATGCAATTAATCTGATCCAACGATTTTTGGAGAGAGTATGAGGTTTTCTGGGATGATTCGACTGAGCTGTGCTGGGTTTGTGATCCTGCGCGATGAGAATGGGCGTTACTGCTTGCTGGTCAACGAAAACCAGCTCAAGCGTCACGGCAAGAAGGTTCTCAGTCCGATCGGCGGTGGAATCGCTGCTGATCAGCGAGGTCTCGACTACCTGCGCAGTATCGGGGCAGTCGAGTTCGAGAGGGACAACGATCTTCGGTTCAAGCTCCCGAAGCGCCAGCTTCGAAAACTGAAGAAGTGGTTCGTCCAGCGAGTGGACCGTGAGCTCTTGCCGACGCGTGAGGTGGAAGAGGAACTCGTTGATGAGACAAAGGTCCTTGCCAAGGAGGATCTGGAAGGGATGACCGTCTCGTTCAGTGGCTTGCGAAGCACCGTGGGAATAGCATCCACTACAGCGGGTCTAATCCCATCCCTACTGTTCGCCTGGCGGAAATCTTTACGGTTACGCTGAGCGAGACACCGATGGACAAGCTCCTGTCTTCCTCTGGAGGATGGATTTATTTCGTCTCGGAGAAGGAAATCCGAGCAGGAGTCACGGCTGACGGCATCGAGATCGCTGACGTCTGCAAGACCATTCTCCGACCCAAGCGCAGCATTCGGATGGTGTAATCTCAATAACCGAAAATCCTGAATTAGCTGAGAGAAACTTTTGCTGATTCACATCAGGTAGTAGATAGATGAGATATCAATCTGCTATCCGATCCGCTATTATTTCTATTTTTGTATAAAAATTTCGACGGATAAATAGGAGAGTTTATTTCTTTGCCACTCGTAAGAGAGGAAATCAGACATCAACCATTGATAATAAGTTTTGCTGCTATCTCTGTGTTCTGCAAATATTTGAATCAGACAAATATGCCTTCCTGCATACGTCGACCCGAATTTCCGAAAAATTCGTCACATGGCACCCAAATCACTAGATCGAAAGGAGCGAAATCGGATACTTCGTGAAGTCGAGCGTTCCAAACACCTACGAAATATTGCTATTATTTATTTTATTCCTTTATACAGGACTTCGAGTGTCCATACTCCGTTTCTTTAGATCGGAAAGATTTAATACTAAGGGAAAGGAGTGGATCGGTTCTTATTCGGAAAGGGAAAGGAAACGTGTCCAGACGCATTCCTCTACCAATTGATGCTCGAAACGCGATTCACTCCTATTTGAATCACCGTGAAGATGATTACCCAGCGTTATTGTCGAGAATGGTTGTATCAGAAGTTAACATTGCAACAGTGGCTGAACTTGCTGGTCATCGTGGTATTAATATTACTCGCAGATACGCAAAGCCTTCAGAAATCGAATTGGAGCAAGCTGTTGAGAAAGTATTTGGGTAATCACTCTATAATGATTGAAACTATTTATTGTTAACATTGTGTATCATTGAACTGCCTTTGCTTCGTTTTTAATTTTCTAGTTGGCCCAGTGGCAGGGGTCCTGCTCTAGTCCACAGCATTATTTTCCATTTTTTGGTCGAATGAGGGTTCGTTGTTCGTTTCTGGGGCTACTAGAAAATACTTTCTCCTCGGTCTTAAATTAAATTATCGATATCCTCATCGAATATCGAGTTTGTACTTGAAGGTGATAACATAAAGTCACTTAACTCTTGTTTTTGACTGATAACATTATCAATCTTCTCCTCTATTGTATTTACAGTGATGAGTTTATGAACTTGTACAAAGTTTTCTTGGCCAATACGGTGTACCCGGTCAGTTGCTTGATTTTCTACTGCTGGATTCCACCAGCGATCAAAATGTATAACGTGGTTAGCAGCCGTAAGGTTTAAACCTGTCCCCCCAGCTTTTAAAGACAGAATAAAAATGGGTGCTTGCTTGCTTTGGAAATCTTCCACCATCTTTGCTCTTTCCTTTTGGGGAGTACTCCCATTCAAAAATAGAACGTTGACCTTAAACTTTTCAGTTAAATAGTGTTGTAGTACTTCTCCCATTTGTACATACTGAGTAAAAAGAATTACACTTTCACCTGCCTCCATTATATTACTGATGAGTTCCTCAACTAGTGCTACCTTATTGGAACGTTCTGCGACATTTGTTATGTTACCTTCTTTTAAATATAACCCTGGATGATTACATAATTGTTTTAATTTCCCAATCATAGTCATGATATATGGTTTCCTTTTTTTCTTTGTTAAAGTTTTTGCTTCTTTTTTCACTTCATATACCAATCTTTTGTATAGTTCTTCTTGCTCATCCGTTAATGTACAGTACTGCTTCTGCTCTAACTTTTCTGGTAAACCACCTTTTATTTTTTCTTCGTCTTTTGTTCTCCGTAGAATGAAAGGCTGGATTAGTTGGTGAAGTTGGTGTACCTTAGCCTTATTATGCCCATGTTCGATTGGTTGAACATACTGCTGTTTAAATATCGCTTGTGTACCAAGAAATTTTGGATTTAAAAATTCAGTCAGTGACCATAACTCCATTAGACGATTTTCAATAGGTGTTCCGCTTAATGCCAATCGACCCTCGCTGTTCAAAGAGCGTATGACGTTCGCTCTTTTTGTCTGGGCGTTTTTTATATGTTGAGCTTCATCCAAACAAATAATATGCCAATTTATACTCTTAAAGAGGGTATGATCAATAACAAGCGTGCTGTAAGTTGTTAAGATAATATCGTATTGAGTTACATCCTTTTTAAAACTATTTTTTTTGCGTTCTTTTCCATAGTGGATGTGGACTTTAATATTTGGAGCGAAATGGCTGAATTCTTTTTCCCAATTGACTATCAGAGACGTAGGTACAACAATCAATGAAACTTTTGGTTTTTCGCGTATTTCATTAAAGAATGCGATCGTTTGAATTGTTTTCCCAAGCCCCATATCATCTGCTAATAAAGCCCCCATTTTATGTTTATGTAAATGTATTAACCATTTAGCTCCATCTAATTGGTATGGCCGTAATGTACAGTTAAGATCTGCAGTTTTCTTTAAGGAGGTTTTTCTTTTTTTAACTGCCTTCAATCGGTCACTATATAATGGATTTTCCGAGTTATCTGCAGGTACACTTTTTTTTTCAACAGTTTCCCAATACTTGAATAATTCACTTGACTGTCCTGGTTTTTGCATACTTTCTGCATAAAATAACGTTGCAGTGATATGTTCACAAAACGAGGATACTGAACATGTACAAGTATATTTTGAATCCTGAATTTTCACTTCATAGTTCCCGCTTTTATCAGCAACCATTGCTAGAATTGAATTAACATCATGGTTATAATTATATACAGCTCCTGTACGACTTAATTGATGCCCCGTTTTAACAATTTCTTTGATGTAATCATTCGAACTGTTGTACAGACTGAATAGGTTTTTCCACAATAACATTAGCTCCATATTATTATCACTCTCCTGTAAACATATATGTTAAGGGGATAATAAAAAAATAGATAGACTTGTACTTTGTATGGGTTTATACCTATAAGATTCAGTTATAGATTTATAGATTTATAGATTTATAGATTTCATATAGAGTATGTAAGTGATTTGAGGAATGAGAGACACAATGGAAATATATGAATCTGTCATCCGCGGATTATCACGAATGATCTCCTATAAAAACTCATAGTATTCCGCTTCTAGAAAACAAAAAAATGCTTAGAGAATAAGCATACACCTCATCTTACTGCTCCGGATGGGAGTTCCATCACCGGACCTTGTTGGATCATGTATGTGAAAGGTCACGAAGACAGTTACAAGATCGAAGATTCCCTGATGGAGTCATGATCCTGATATATCCTGTCAAGCTCGCTAGTCAGATACCACCCAACGCTCATTCTAAGAAAATGACTTTGTCTGCTTGGAACGAATAGGTCTGGGTGTTTCACACGACTAGACCAGAGAAATCAATTGAATTCCAAATAAATTGAGCCTTTTACTGGGGCAATAATAAGCGAGTAATACAAAAACAACCGACTATTTACCTTAATGTATAGGGTTTAGTTGTGTCTAAAATATGTTTTAACGTGTATTTTTTTCTTTGGGTACGGCGACCCTCTTAGAAGGGATAGTTTTACTTACTGCGCTCTTTGTGGCTACTGCTATTTTCCCCGATCTCAAGCCAACCCTTATCGGTTTTGTGGGACATCAATCTTTTATATTAACCCTAATGGATATCCTTATAAATTGTTTATTGGTACTAGCGCAGTTGGATTTGCCATTTTGTTTCTTACTTTTTTAATTTACTTGTTGATCAAAGTAAAGGAATCCGTGAAGGAGATCCCTGTTTTAGGAACAGTGATTGAATTTATAACTGATTCTATTATGAGTTGGATTAATCATAGAAGATGGCGGTATGCTCCTTTTCTTCATTCAACGTACCAATCATGATTGGCTCTGCCTCGGCCTTTCCTAATAGAAAGGCGGTTTCTTCTCCCGCTGTAATCTTCAATCACTGCTCCAACCTTCAGCAATCGAATTAAGATTTCATTATTTCCTAAAAAGTGCGCTCCATAAAACAGTCAGTAATCATCTTGATTTTCTTCGTAACGCCACTGAGCGAGACCCCGGGGTGGGGGGTCTGCTTCCCGACGTTTTCGTCAAGCACTTGCGCTTTCTTCTCAATCAACAATCTCTTCAATCCCATCTATCCGCAGTTCTTTCACTTCGGTAGGACTAAAGCGCATTTCCAAGATGGATTCGTTGGGCATCATTTAAAGAATATCTTCAACGTTATTCTCTAGGTCATTTTTCAAGCCCAAAGCCTTGTGGTTCTTGGATACATACTTCATATGTCCAACAAAAAACGTTCTTTTTCATTTTTTTGTTTACAGTAAATTCGTTGGTGTAAAAATCGAGAAAACCCTTGTTAGACTTGTACATTTCGGTAGAGCAGCCAGGGAAGCCGAGCTTTAGCAAATCTACTGTGGTTTGAGTAACTTCTTCTGGACAGATAAAGTAAAAACTGATACGACCAGAGTCATCCTTCACGATCTGCTTGCGGAACCAAGGCGACCGTGTGTAATGTATTCTTGAAACCAAGAGCGTCCCTATTGGCCAAAACCTTCGACCATCTTCTGGACTTTCTCCATGTTCACTTTTCCGTTTTCTTTTGGCTTAACCTCAATAGCAGTAAACTTCCCAACTCGCTGATTCATGATCTTAGAAGCTGCATCAGAGCACCAACGGCACCAACTGAGCCATCAATAGCAAGGCTCGTTATAATAGACTCCCAATAGTTCCAAACGAGAGCGCCGCCTAGTAAGCCAGTACACAATTCACCGGATCAATTTGTTTATGAAGAAGAGTTTGATTGGTTTCGATGTCCTGCTGGAGAATATCTTGAATTCACTACTTTTCAATAGAAACAGAAAGTACAAAAATACCAAAAAGTATATGCTGCAAAAAAAAAGCACCTGTAATAATTGTACTTCCCAACCCCATTGATTTGGAAAAACAGCAAAATTTAAGATGTTAGGTAAAGCTATGTTTCATCCTTTCTTGCTCGTAATAAAGAGAATTTCAAAACTTTTCAGTATCATAAATTCAAACATTTGGTGTGAAGGGACAATTGGAACATAGAAAGATTTACACAAATTTAAGAAGGACATTTAAGAGAGGCATAAAAAAAATGTGCAGGAACATTGCCTCTTTTCAGCATTGGCTTTAAACCTAAAGCGAATATGAAAGCTTTTGCTTTAACTGAAAACACATCAAGAATAGGAACAATTTATAGACGATCCCTGAAGCAAAAAGTGGTTTAGGAGAAAAATACTCCTAAATCACTTTTGTCAACAGTCCCGTAAGGAGTGGTTTTTTAGTTGAAAGCAGTTTTTATCTAAAATCACAGATGTTATGATTGTTATTCTAATAATGAACGTGCATTTATAATTATTTTTTACTGATTCATTCGGTATCCCTTAATCATTTTTATGCTTGACCTTCCTCTGCACTGGAGGGTGTATATTCAGTTTGGAGAGAGATTTAGCTGTATAAAAGGAGATGAAACCATGTTTAAAATAAGTGAGTTTTCCAAGCTTGCTCAGATCTCGGTGAAAACTCTTCGCTATTATGATCAAATTGGTTTATTAAAGCCGTCTCATACCGATTCTGATACAAGTTACCGCTATTATTCTGCTGATCAACTCTTTTTGTTAAATCGTATTCTTGCTTTTAAAGAGTTAGGATTTACATTAAATCAAATTATACATTTGTTAGATGATAACATTCCAGTAGATCAAATAAGAGGGATGTTTCGACTGAAACAAGCTGAAATTCAACATCTAGTAGAAATGGAGCAAGCTCGACTAAATCGGATTGGAAATCGATTGCAGCAAATAGAAAAAGAAGGAGGCATTGAAGCAGCTCATGAGGTTGTTCTAAAAAAAGTAGAGAGCCAATCTATATTTTCTTTGCGGCAAGCTGCTTCCATTCAACAAATTCCTCAACTGTTTGATCAGTTAGAGCATGCGATGGGGATATCTTCCTCTAACTCTCTATCTAAGATAATACTTTGGCATGGATGCGAGGAATGTGAAGATGCTGTTGATTTGGAAGTAGGATACACACTTGAACAGAAAACAACTAGCTTATCTTCTCATATGCATGAGTTACCAGAAGCCCTTACGATGGCGACCTTATTACATCGCTGCCAACCGACAAGTACATGTACAGCGAGTATAGATTTAGGTATTTGGATTGAACAAAATGGGTATCGGATCCAAGAAAATGAACCACGTCGTGAAATATATCTCCATCCAGATCAGAGTGATAGAAACTATTATATTGCAGAAGTCCAGATTCCAGTTGTGAAGTTGTAATGGGATGGATGTTAAAGCGAATAAAAAAGCACAACGAATGCCAGTTGCGCTTTAGGCATTAGCACTGGCTTCTTTTGGAATTGGGACAACTGAATTAGTTCTCATGAGGATTTTACCAACCATGGCAAAAGATCTAGGGGTATCTCTTTTTGCTGCTGGTCTTCTTATTGCAGGATATGCGTTAGGTGTGGTTGTTGGAGTTCCACTTATTTCTTTGTTATCAGCTAAAATTTCTCGAAAAACATTACTTTTTTCTTTTTGTTGATGGATTTGCTCTTGGAAACCTCTTGTATGCAGTGGCACCCAATTCTCTCTTTTTGATGATTGCAAGGATTTTGGTTGCTTTTATGCATGGAACTTTTTTGGGGGAAAGTTAGATCGTAGCGGTAAAACTGGCTGATCAGCGTTGGATGCCTATCTTATTTATTAGGGGTTTTACTTTCCTTAGCGTTCGTTTTATTTGGTTTGACATTAACTATATACCATCCAATTCCAGCAATCATCACCATTTTTTCTTTGGAATCCTTGCGTTTGCATCTGTTTCACCTCTGCAAATGTGTATTTTGGAAAACGCATCAGATGCTCCACAATTCACGTCTGGACTTAATGTAGCTGTCTATAATCTAGCAAATGCAATAGGGGGCTTTTTTTTTGGAGTAGTAATGAAAACTCCATCATTGGATTTACAGGCTTGGATTGCAGGTCTGATAACACTGCTGGGTGCGTTGTTTACTATCATAAGTCTGCGGTTAGACAACTATAAAAAGGAGAAGCTTATCATGATAGAATCAAACAGATACAAAATGATTACAGAATTTAATGTTCCTGTTGAAATGAGAGACGGGACTATCCTTCGAGCAAATATTTATCGACCAGAAAAAAATGGAGAATGGCCAGTTCTTCTAAGTCGTTTGCCATATGGCAAAGATACTTTTGCGCAGCCTTTTTTGATTCAAGTGCCAAAAGCTGTTCAAGAAGGCTATGTGGTCATCATACAAGATACACGTGGCCGCTTTGTATCAGAGGGAAATTGGGACCCTATTCCTAGTTTTAATCAAGAAGTATCGGATGGCTATGATACGCTTGAGTGGATTTCCAATCTTCCCTATAACAGTGGGAGAGTAGGTATGTTTGGGCTTTCTTACTATGCTTTTACACAATGGGCAAGTGCTTTGTCATCGCACTCCAAAACACTTCAAGCTATAGCACCTGCTTTTAGTTGGAATGATCCTTATGATGGGCTTATGTATCGAGGAGGGGCTTTGGAGCTGGGATTGTTAACTTATTGGCAAATGGGAATGTATCTGGATACACTCCCAAGGCATTACTCGGATCAACAAGAGTTATCAAAAGCCATGGAGCGCTTGATTTCGGATATAGATCAATTACCCAGACAAATTCAGTCACTTCCATTAAAAAACTATGCTCCATTTACACGAACCAAAGTAGCTACCTCCCTTATAGAAGTAATAAAACGCGGATATATGGATCATAAATTCGTCGATTCATTAAACCTAACAAACAAGCTTGAAAGGTTAGAGTTACCCAGTTTGAATATTGCAGGATGGTATGACATTTTCCTACAAGGTACGCTTGATAATTTTGTACAAATGCGTAATCACCGGAAAAGTCCGAAAGCACGTAATAGTCAATTAATTATTGGCCCATGGAGACACTTGGATCATGGTCATCATGCAGGAGAAGTGAACTTTGGTTTACAAGCAAATTCAACTTCCATTGATCTATCCGAAATGCAGCTTCGTTGGTTTGATCATTTCTTAAAAAAACAAGATACTGGAATGTTGCAAGAAGCACCTATCCAATTATTTGTCATGGGCGAAAATATTTGGCGAGATGAGTATGAATGGCCCTTGCAGCGTACCGAATATATCGATTTTTATCTGCATAGCCAAGGTCAAGCAAATACGCTTCAAGGAAATGGAATGCTTAGTCTGCAACCTCCTGAGCAAGAAGCACCAGATCATTTCATCTATGATCCATTGAATCCTGTTCCGACAATGGGAGGCTCTCATTTGATGTTGCCAGATTTTATGGATGGGCCAGTTGATCAAAGAGAGATCGAATCACGTGATGATGTATTGGTATATACTAGTTCTGTCTTGGAAGAGGATGTGGAAGTAACTGGACCAGTTAAAGTGAAGCTTTGGGCGATCTCTAGTGCATTAGATACCGATTTTGTGGCTCGTTTAGTAGATGTATTTCCAGATGGCACAGCGATTAATTTAACGGATGGCATCATTCGTACTCGCTTCCGGGATGTAAACAATGGAGAAGAACCAAGCTTACTAGAACCAGGAAAAGCTTATCTCTATGAAATTGACTTATGGTCAACTAGCAATCTGTTTAAAAAGGGGCATCGAATTCGCTTGGATATTACTAGTAGCAGTTTTCCCCGGTGGGATAGAAATCCCAATACAGGACACGATTTTGGAGTAGATGGAGAGTCAGATGTAATAGTTGCTCAGCAAACAATCTTACATGATAAAGAACATTCTTCTTCGATTGTTCTGCCTATTATTCCAAGAAGATAATTGTTTTTATGCATTGAATAAAAGAAAAAGGTTAGAATTTTAAAAATTTTATTATTGATGTAAATGAAATGTTTTAACGATCGTAGTATGCGGAGATCGGTTTTTAACTTGAGTGGGACAACCTGTGCGGGAAGGCTACTACAATGAGAGTAGACCTTCCCGCTTTTTCGGGCTTTTGAATCAGTGGCGGATGCTCTCTCCTCATTTAGAAACTTCTTTAGACTCAGAAAGCAGTCGCCAGATTTTGTTGGCTTCCTGCTCCTGAGAGGGGTTGGCAGTGTACTCCATCTGCGGACTACTGTACAGAGCTTGTAAGAGAATATGTTCACATCCAAGTGCTTACGTTCAGCCTTAAGAAGCCACTGTATTGCGCTGGTTTTTTTGTGTTCATCACAGTTAGCGGAGCCTAAAATAAGACTTATTCACTATTCAAATTTGACTAGTTGAGTGAATTGCATTATAATGAGTTTCGATAAGAAAGGAGCATAAGAAGTGTCAGCTGTTAGACTATTAGTTTTGGGAGCGATTGTAAGACGAGGAATCGCCCATGGTTATCGTGTTTTTCAGGATATTACATCGTGGAAAGCGGAGACATGGACGAATGTGAAGCGAGGTTCTATTTATCACGCTTTAGAAAAGCTCGAATCAGGGGAGATGATAGTAGCAGAAGATTCAGGTGATCTCACGAAACTTGGACCTTCTCGAACGGAGTATAAAGTAACAGAAAAAGGGAGAGCTGAATTTATCTCTCTTTTAGAGTCAGCACTGAAAAGCAATGATTTTCAACTATTATCAGCAGGTATTGCATTTATGGAAATACTGCCTCGACAACGTGTGTTAGAGCTTTTAGAAGAACGCCTAGCATCGTTAAAAGATGTAGAACATTTTTTGCATACACTGCCAACTGAGCAGATTCCATCTGAACCTTCTAAGCATCCAGAGCTTATCGGAGTTTGGATTGGATATTTTGAATACATGATCGAAGCAACACAAAAATTAATGCAATCGATTGAATCTGGTAACTATCTTTTTCTGGGGGAGAAGAAAGAGGAAGGGGAAATATGATGATATCAGCAAAATTGCATGATGGAAGTATCATTCCTATTGAAATAAAAGGGTCCGGTCCAAATTTACTATTACCTGTTAACCCTCATCCGATCGAGGGAGATCAAGCCGAGAAAATGCGAAAATGGGGAGCAGACCCAGCACTTGGTCGAAATTTGATAGATGGATTGAGCGATAAGTATCGAGTAATCGCTTTTGACTATGAAGGGCATGTACAAGCTTTTCCTAAAGCTGAAACGCTAACACCTCATAACATTGCCACTGATTTCTTAACGATTGCGGATACAACAAATGCAGAACAATTTGTCTATTATGGTTACTCTTGGTTAGCACTTTGTGGATTGCAATTAGCGATTCGAACCAGTAGACTATCTGCCTTGATCATGGGTGGTTTCCCTCCCATAGATGGGCCTTATCAAGAGATGTTAAAGGTAACCAATGCAACCTATCAAATGTCTGTAGAAGCAAAACCTTCTTCTAAAAAACAGCAAACAACTTCTGAAGAAATCGATTGGTCAACCGTAGAAGTGACTCTGAGTACTGAGCAAACAAAACAGTTTGTTACCCTATACCAGAGTTTACAAGATTTCCATGATCGAGAAGTTCAATCGCGTATATCTATCCCTCGTCTTTGTTTTGCAGGCACTGCGGATAAAATCGAATATGGAGAACGCTGGGGAGGTGTAGAGGTGGATATTGTAGGACCACTGATGCGAAATCAGGGAGAATTAGAAGCATTAGGCTGGGCTGTTCACGTATTGGATGGGCTCGATCATACCCAAGCAATGCAGGCTAATCATGTCTTGTCTGTTATATGTCCTTGGTTAGATACGCTTTTTTCTAAATAGAAAGTTAATTAATTCCTTCAATGAAAAACGTCGACTATTATGTATTTTTAAAGCAAAAATTTTTTTCGTTTTTTAGTTTCTTTAAGAAAGACATTTATGAAAGAAATTAGTAGTTCTTCATAATAGATTTTTTCGGTACAATCAAGGGAGAATCACTTCTACCAGATGAAGTGAAGAATCCCACTGGAGGTTGAGATGAGCACCAATCCGAGGGTGAAGAAGCCGAAATACACTCCTCCAAAGGACTTAGCTAATTTTCAGATGATCTTTGAAGGTTATCTGGAAGATGGAACGTACGCGATTCGCTTCTCTTATGAGAAGAAGGTAAGCGGGTTTTCCTACTTTGGTGCCTCAGGACGGAAGGGTCGGAATAAGGGTTACTACACCCAGTCTGTGGTGGTATGTCTACATCTACTCCATGATGGCACCCAAACTCGTACGACGTACATCTTTAAGGACACAGGCTGGGAGGTAACCACAGAGACCTTCAAGACCAATAAGAAACCTGCGAAACCGAGCGAAAAGAAGTGGATTCGGGAACTTCCCTCTGAGCTGAGAAGGTGAGCGCTCCTTCTAGTGGTAGGTGCAGTTTACAAGGAGCCTTGTGACTGCACCACCTGATTTTTTATAGCAAATAGCATTTTTATGGATGTTTTTATTATGTTTTAATTGTACAGACTGGGTGTTTGGGAGATATCTTGAGACACCCAGTCTTATTCTCTTAGAAGCGAAGGTTTGGAATCAGCTTCTCCAGTTCACCATTGGTGAACTCCTTTCCCTTCACCGCTTGGTCGAAAGCGGCCTGAACCTCTTCTGCGTCTGCCCAGTCGGGTTCGGAATTCAGGTAAACGAGACAGTTTGCCAGCATTGCGATGATCATCTGCTGTCTGTTATCCTGATTCTTGGAAATCATGATGCTCATTTTATTCATTGTAGAGAACAGGAAATCCATTGCACACCCATTCTTCAGAGAATAGTAGGTTTTATTCTTAGATAGTATATAATTTTTTAAATAAAAGAAAAAGATGAATGAAGTTTCCTTCAAACGCCTTTTTCGTTTTATGGATGTTTCATCATGTTTTAATTGTGCAGACTGGTTGTCTGTAAGAGATCTCCAGACACCCAGTCTTATTCTCTTAGAAGTGGAGGTTTGGAATCACCTGCGCGAGTTCACGATTGGTGAACGTCTTTCCCTTCATTGCTTGATTAAGAGCGGTCAGAACCTTGTGTGAGTTTGCCCAGCTAGGGTTGTCATCCAGGTAGACAAGACAGGTGGACAAGATTGCGATGGTCAGCGACTGTCTGGGGCCCTGGTTCGCAGAAAGTCTGTTGCTCATTTCATACATTGCATTGAAGAGAGGATCCATTGCATACTCATTTCTTAGAGAATAGTAGGATTTGTTCTTAGAAATTATATACTTTTTCAAAGAAAAGAAAAAGCGAATGAAGATTTTCCTTCAAAACGCTTTTTTCATATTTTATGGATGTTTTGCTAATTCTTCCCGAATATCTTGATTTAATTCATTTAAATCAGGAGTGCTGATCGGTTTATCGTTTAGTTTGTATTTTTCTTTTAACATTAGTATTCGCAAGACACTCTCATCAATTCGTTTTTCAGTCAGGCTGCCGTTGGTAATGCCCTCTTTTAAAGAACGTATGACATCGCTGATATTTTCATAGCCATGTGCAACGAGTAATATATCGCTTCCTGCTTTGACAGCTTGGGTGGCAGCATTGCCAATTCCATAGTTTTTTGTGATAGCTCCCATTGTTAGATCATCCGTGATCACAACGCCATTGTATCCGATTTTTTTTCGCAATTGATCGGTGATGATCGTGGAGGACAGAGACGCTGGATATGTTTTATCGATTTTTGGAAATAAGATATGCGCAATCATGACAGCATCTGTGCCTTGTTGGATCGCATCTTCAAATGGTTTCCATTCAAACGACTGAAGTTGTTGCAAACTTTTATGTACTATAGGGAGATCCAAGTGAGAGTCAACAGAAGTATCACCATGTCCAGGGAAATGCTTCACAACTGATATGGTTCCAGTAGATTGAATTCCCTTCATGACTTCCCTGCCCATGTTCGATACGATTTCAGAGGTTGTACCATAAGATCGATTGCCGATAACTGGATTGTTTGGATTGCTATTGATATCTAATACAGGTGCATAATCCACATTCATCCCCATTAATTTGGAAGCATTGCCTAAAAATTCCCCTATATTTTGGGCATAAGTCAAATCTCCTGTATCCCCAATGCTTCTGGCAGTAGGTATTTTTTTAATTCCGGGAAGTCGGCTGACTTTTCCACCTTCTTCATCTATAGAAACAAAAAGAGGAGTAGGATTTTGCTGATTCCATTTTTTGATCTGATTCACATAGGTAACTAATCCTTCTGGAGTATTTACATTGTTTTTATAAAAGATTACTCCTCCTACATGTTGACTCTGAATCATCGTTTTTGTTTTTTCTGTAGCAGAAGTTCCTTCTACTCCAGCGATGATCATGGTACCTAGTTTTTCATCTAGGGTCATAGCTGCTAATTTTTCTTGTGCTTGCTTTCGTAATGCTTCATTCTCGTTTTCTGAATTCTGTTGTGTAGTCTTGGTGATCTGCTTATTGGATGTATTATGAGAAGCATTACCTCCAGCACAACCCGCAGCAAGCAAACAAAATAACAAACCAATTGTTAATAATATTCTATTTTTAAGAATACAGCATCACTCACTCTCGAAGATTTACTCTGTTTAGAGTTTGTTGCACTATTTGACTCAAAAGCGAAGATGCACCTCAGACGGCACAATCTCGCTACGTCACTGTGCTCCTAGTCTCGCTTTGCTTGCGGGTGGAGTGTCCTTTGTAGGTTTACAATAACAGACGCGGAAAACGCACGCATCAAGCGACTTTGTATCATGGCTAGATTTTATTTATGCACCTTTGTCTATTATATAGAATATGAGAAAAATAGAGATTGTATTATCTGTGAAAGCAATTTATGACACATGCAGATAGGACAAAACAAATAAAAAAAACCATAACAAGTCTTGAGACAGGGAAATACAACGATCCTTTTCCAATATTTGTTTTTGTCCACTCATTTGCTTTTTCAAACCATAAATGTGCATTTGGATCTAAATGGATATCATGTCCAGCATTATTGAGAAGATAAGATTGTACACTTTTTACTTGCTTGAAATAAGGACTTTCTCGCTCTTGTATCTTGGCACTATTGGTACAGAGATAGGTGGTATCTTTACAGAATAAAATATCTTTTTGTCCCACAGCTAGGAACACGGGTACTTAGATTTTTTCATCATTTGGTCAACAAGATCTCCCAATTTTATATAGGTAGGGAGGTGGCGGCGTTGTTAGTATTCCCCTGTGAGAGAATTCGAACAATACTCTGTTCTCCCGTCCCTCCTCCTTTCTAATATTCAGATTGTTATGGACAATATATTCGTGTTAAACCAGTATCGACATTTAGAAATAAAGTTTCATTTTGATTGAATCTTCTGTTATTATATTAGTAGATATCTTTCACAAGGAAAGATAACAAGAGAACCATAGGAGGTTCTGAATGAGCACCATTGCCCGGTCTGCTATCACGGTTACAACCGACGATGAGTACGGAGAGGAAACGTATATCCGCGTTTTCCCTGTGCGGATGGTAAGGCATAGCGAGTGCACTATCGTTGCGTCTTTGATGAGTCGAGGGGTGCATGCATCTCTCTCTTATCAATCGACCCGCCGATCTGTCAGTGACTGGGAAGCAACCTTTGATCTGGATATTCGTATGGTAAACGATCCTGATGGAAAGTTTACTATTTTCGAGCGTCAGGAAGTAGGTGAAGGATTTGCTTACTTTGAAGGTGGGTACTATCAGGAGTATCAGACAACGGTTTATGTAGTCCATCCAGATGGTAAGAAGGAGAAGATCATTTATTCTCCCTGCGATGCTGGGTGTTTGATGACTACCATCGTAACAGATGCTTCTGGTGTAGCAGAAAAGGTGGAAGAGTTCATCATGGAGATTCCGCTCGAGCACCGAGTGTAATCTGTCATCCTCTGTCATTTTGGTTCTTGTGCGGTTTGGTGTGACCGCACAACCAAACGAATATAAAGATTTGCATATATATGAATTTAGTTTGCGTGAAATTTATAATCCTCTATAAGAGAAAGGAACGAAGCATAAAATAGATGAAGTATTTGAAGATATTATTAGTTGTACAATCTATTTATTTGGTCTTTTATCTTACATGGAAATATTATTTTGATCTTCCAGAGTTCCAGTTGTTGAATGTGTTATGTGATATCTGTCTCGTCTCCAATATTGTGTGTGGGTATATTTTAAATCGAAATCAATATTCTACTGATAAATCAAATAGTAGCTGATCCTCTCCATAAAAAGAAAGCCTTTTGTACGTTACTACAAAAGGCTTTCTCATGTTTTCGCTGCAATAATTTGCTTTAGACAGTATTTTCTGCTATTGGAATGGGGGAAGATAGCGTTTTATTCTCTTTTTTACGAGAAGGTTGATTGACAAAGAAGATACCTAAAGCAATGAAAATGGCTCCAAGTCCTACATACCAATGCAAAGCTTCATTTAGGATTAGCCATCCTCCAACTGTTCCAAAGAGAGGTACCAGGAACAAAAAAGAACTAATTTTTGCAGGATCATGGTTTTTTATTAAGTAAAACCAAGTAACAAATTGAACAATGGAGCTCATGATTATTAAGTAGAGCAATATCCATACAACTTGAAAAATAGAAACTTGCTGTAAGGTAAACATAGGCTGTTCCAATACCAAACTAGCTATCACAAGAAACAAACCTCCAAAGCCCATTTGATACGTGGTTAGTACCCATGTATGGATTGTCTCTCCCCAATGCTTGGTTAAAAGGGTAGCAATTGCCCAGCATAGACCTGCTAATAAAGCAAATAACGTACCGGGTTGGAATTGAAAATGAAACCCTTGTGTACATACAACGCCAACAAATCCTAAAACAACTCCCATCCACTGCAATCTCCTATAACGAACCCTTAAAAAAAGAGACTGGATGAGAACCAACCAAATGGGATTGGTGGAAGATAAAATCGATGCGTTCGCTGATGTGATGGTATGCATACTGAAATAAATCATCCCTAAAACCAAAGTGCTTTGAAAGAAACCAATCATTGCAATTTTTAACCAGGGCATAAAGCGTTTTGGATGAGGCAGACTGATAATAAAAGGAAGCATAAGTACAAAAGCACCGAGAAAGCGAATGGCCAAAAGCAAATAGGGGCTAGAAAAGCTTAAACCCATTTTTCCTATTGGATAGTTTAGCCCTGCTACAAGTGTGCTTATCAAAATTAATGGTAACAACAAAGATCGATTCATGATTTTCCCTCATTCCGTTATGATCATGATATAATTCTAAAAATAAATAAGCATCATGTAAAATGATTGTTTATGATATAATTCATTATTGGAAATGATGATTGAAAAGAGAGGGAGTCTTTGGATGGATAGCAAAGACCTACGTATTTTTCATACTGTTGCGATCGAGAAGAATATTACGAGGGCAGCGGAGGTTTTGGGTTATGTACAATCCAATGTTACTGCGCGAATTCGTCAATTGGAAAAAGAAGTCAGTACTCCCTTGTTTTATCGAAGTAAAAAAGGGATGATTTTGACGCAAGCTGGAGAAAACTTATTTGGGTATTCTGAAAAAATACTCCATTTATTAGATGAAGCATTAAAATCAGTGCAATATACAGAAAATCCCTCAGGTCCTTTGACAATAGGTGCGTTAGAAACGACAGCTGCTGTTCATATGCCAAAATTATTGAGGAATTATTTGCAAAAGTATCCAGAAGTGAAGCTAAGCTTGGTAACTGGTCATACAGGTGATTTAGTGCAAAAAGTGCTAGATTATGAAATAGATGGTGCTTTTGTGAGTGGAAAAGTCGATCATCCAGATATGGAACAGGTGCTTGTATTTGAAGAAGAATTAGTTCTGATATCGGAAAATACAGATGAAAAACTAAAAGAGATCTTGAAAAAACCAATGTTGTTATTAAGTGTAGGATGTTCCATGCGAAATCGTTTGGAGCAATGGTTGGAAGAGGAAGATATGGAAACGAATAATATTATGGAATTTGGGACGTTGGAGGCTATTTTAGGAGGTGCTTCTGCTGGTTTGGGCGTTTCTATGTTACCCAAATCAGCAGTGAAAGGAAGAGAAGAACAGGGATTGATCCGTGTTTATACCATCCCAGAAGCTTACCGTAACTATCAAGTTTATTTTGTATTTCGCAAAGATTTCTTTCAAACACGTGCATTTGAGAGGTTTTTAGAACATATCACATGCGATTGACTTTTTTGGGGAATTATAATCTTTGTAAAATTTCTGATTCCATGCTATATTCTGGAGGAAATATAGAAACCTCTATCCGAGGAGCGAAATGTCAAACTTTAAGAAGAAGGCACAGCAGGGGCTTCAGGGTGTAATTGTTGCAGCACTTGAGCAAGCAAAAAAGAACGCTGGTGACTATGCAATGGACATTCTAGAAGCACATGATATTGATAGTCCAGAGAAGTTCGCCGCTGCTAAGGATAGGATTGTCGCCAGCTTCTCCAAGAGTGTGATGGAGTTTGTGGAAGCTGAAGCAGGCGACCCTGCAGTACAGCGAAAGCTTCGGGACGCTGTGGAAAAGATTCTCCGTTAGAGGGTACAGAATAGATTAACCTAATCAGGCTACTCTTAAAAAAGAGTAGCCTGATCCACATTTGCATTGATGACTTTGAAAAACATCAATAGGAAGTTGGGCCAAAGCAAGCAAAAAAAGTGAGCAAACCAATAACTGCTGTTGATAATAAGATACCTTGAACCCGTTCTTTTACTTTGAAATTTACAACGAGATAAATCGGTGCGAGAAGGAATGCATTCACAATCGCAGAGATACCCAAACCTAAAGTTAGACCAGGGACGAAAGACCCGTCTTGAGTTCCAAACACAAAGAACAGAATGACTCCCATGATCAAATAAGGAATCATAGGAATGAAAAACCATCGTTTTAATTCTTTCTTACTGTACTCGGATGACATGTTTCCCCCTCCTTAGATTTGTTGTAATTCTTTAAGTCGCTCTTCTTTTTCATCCCGATAGAAGAGATTAAATGTATCAAAAGGGATAATCCGACCATCTGGATGGGCGATATGGACACAAGACTTCTTCACAGAACGGACATCCAAATCATAAGCATCCATAAATTGCATGATGATCACACGAAAAACATTGTCATAAGCGATTTCTTCTGGTGCATGAACAAGTGGCAGGCAGCAGAGTAACTGTTTTAAAGATAGTGCAGATGTTTGTGGTGAGTGATTGGTTGAAAATAGTTCGAAAATACGTGATTTTAGTTCCTCATCACGTTCAAATACAATCGTATTTCTCCCGCCTTGAAGTAGAATATCTGGATCGATAAGTCGAGTCAGCGGTATTGGTCCATCTTCTGTTTTTAGCGCATATCCCATCGCTAAACAATCTGGATGACAAGGAACAGGTAACATATCTTCGTTTTGAAAGATTTCTGATTGATCGATAATCATTTGCCGTACTTCACTTAATGTTAATCGATCTGTTGCCGGATCATAATCTTTGAGTCGTCCCGCAGCTTGAATTGGTTGAAATGTCACACCTCTAACGGCTTTTTGATTGAGCCCATATTGGATGATCTTACCGATCTCACGATCGTTTAATCCCTTTTTAAGTGTGACAACAAGGGTCGTTGATAGATTAAATTCGTTTAGGTGATCGATTGCTTTTTTTCTAACTTCCCGTAAGTCTACTCCTCGCAGTTCTTTTAAAGCTTTTTCCTCAAAGCTGTCAAATTGCAAATAAATTTCAAATCCTGGCAAATAAGTAGCCAATCTTTGCACAAATTTCCGATCTGATGCGATGCGAAGACCGTTTGTATTGACCATAATGTGTTTGATAGGTCGTGTTTTTACCATATCTAATATTTCAAAAAAGTGAGGATGGGTTGTCGGTTCTCCCCCGCTTATTTGTACGATATCCGGTTCCCCTTCGTTGGCAACGATTGCATCCAGCATTTTTTTGATCTGCTCTAATGAACGCCATGTTTGTCGTTTGGGGGAAGATTCAGCATAACAAATGGGACATTCTAAATTGCATTGATCTGTTACTTCTAGAAGAGTGAGGCAACTATGCTGTTCATGGTCTGGGCATAACCCGCAATCATAGGGACATCCATATTTTATAGGGGTATTCCAGCGCAATGGCATTTCTGATGGTTTGATAAATTCTCGACATCTTTTGTAATATTCGACATCAGTAGAAATAAGGACTTTTTCGGGGCCATGCTCCTTACATCGTTTTAGTAAATATACATTCCCATCTTGAAAAACTACTTTAGCCTCTAATTTTTGCAAGCATGTACTACATACGCTATTGGTCAATTCATAAAACAGGTACGGACGATTTTTTGGCATCCTCATACTCCTTTATAGTTGTTTTTTTTCGCCATTGCCAAAGTTTATAAGTGTAATAGAGCAAACCGGCAATGCATGCGAGTTGAATATTATTCAGCCCTAGATAGGGGTGAGGAGTAGGCTTGATGAAATCAACAGCTAGTCTCCAAAATAAATAACCTGTCATAAACAATTGAAACAGAACCCCATTTGGCAGGGAAAACTTTCTTTTTAGTAGAAATAGAAAGAGTGCTAGTAATAATAAGTATCCAATTTCATAAAGTTGTGTAGGATGTCGAAGTATCCCATCTCCAAAATCTACTCCAGTCCACCAAGTGGTTGGTGTTCCATAGGTGTGGTCTGACAAACCAGTAAGAAAGCATCCAATTCTACCAATAGACATCCCTATTAATAAAGCAAAAACCATGTCATCACCTGTAGACTTGGTTATACCTACACGTTTTTTGGTCCACTCTACTCCGATTAGTCCGCCTAATAATCCACCAACAATTGTTTTTCCTTGCATCAAATACAGCAGATTGTTCCATTGATCGAGTGTTTTAGCTGGATCTTCAAACCAACAAAGTACTTTCGAACCAATTAAAGCACCTGTAGCTGCTCCCACAACCACCCACATGGCTTGCATCATCGAGAGTTGTTCTTTTCTTCGTGTATAAAGATAAACACGAAAACCGATGAAATAAGCAAGTGATTCCATGAGTAGATGTGGATGAATGGTTAGAGGACCGATGGAAAAAAGAAAAGGAAAGTGCATGACGAGACTCCTTTTTGTGTTCATGTTCCACAAAGATTATATCATTTTGTGTAAGAATATTCTATTTAGTATCTAATTTAATAAAAAGTGTATATTTATCTAATTAGGGTAGATTGCTCACCATTTGAAAATATTCGATTGAATAAAGAGATCTAATAAAAAATGACTTCATTTTTTTACTATGTAAACGAACTGTCTTCCATTTTAGAAATCATCGATTTCTTTTCTTTATCAAAACTGTTATGATTTTAATATAAGTTAGTCCATTATCACCATCACAGGAGATATCATGCTGTCAGTCGTTCTTAGCTGCGTTATTCTCATTCTCTTCTATCACTTGGCGAAGACCATCAAGAAGAGTCAGCTTCAATCTTCGAGGGTGGTAGAGCTGGAGAAGGAGAATGAACGGTTGCAAGAAGAGATTCCCAAGGCCTATCACAAGGGACAGGAATCACGAAAAGCTTCTCATGCTCGAGAAATCGCTTTTCTTGAGCGGATGCTGAAGGAGCAAAAAGATACACATGCTAGTCATCTGCAGTCACTGCATGCAGGTCATAAGCATGAGGTGGATGCGCTCTGGGATAACATTCATCAAATTCAGCGTGCTCTCGCGGAAGGGCAGGTAGAGTTTGATGAACTGCTTGAACTTTGGATCCAGTCTGAAGAAGTGGTAAAGGATTCACACCGAAAGCAGGTTGGCCGGCTGAGCAGGAAAGTCGAGCGTTTGACTCGAGAGTTGGCAAAGTCTCGAGAAAACATGAGGCTGGTTCAGATGGAGAACGACAGTCTTTCCAGAGAATTTGCATACGAAACCTGATTGGAGAGTTTGTGAGCAGAACATCTAGATCCCCTGTGGTATTAGCCCAGTAACAACAGCGAACGCTGTCGTTGCTGGGCAGCTCATTTTTTATCGCAGTTTTGAGGCATAGAGATATAACTTGTTATATATTTCTGGAGTTGATTTTATTCATGTTTTCTCTTGGTCCCCAAATCACATATGAGCATTCGATGGGATATCTAATCTAGCAGATGAAATGGTTGTTTGTACGGCTGAACTAGCTGTTAATTCATTATTAAATTTAGATTTTGGTGGTAACCAACGCTTGATAGTAATTGAATTTTTTAACGAAGAGTCAAATCGACTGAGAGATCTAGCAGGACAAAAACATGTTTTTCGGGTTGTTCGAAATAAGGAGCATGAGTACTTTTCTTTTCGAGTTAGTGATAAGATCTGCAATTCTTCTTATCATTTGAATCAAGCAGTTACTTTTCATTTTTGTAAGCCTAACTATAAAGGATTTTTAGGTATGGATATCTATCGAACAGAAGATTATTGGACAGAAATGTTAACAGGGCAGACAGGTCATTAAGGATATGGATTTCATTAAGGTGGTTTTGGTGACAGGGGACAAAAGTATATATTAAGAACTTGGAATGTGGTCCATATTAGGTGGGAGTATAGCTGTATGCAGGCACGACTGTAACCACCCAGATTAATTGTTCAAATAGAGTCTCCCTGCACAAAAATAACATACAGGGAGACATTCACATCTGTTTTTTAAAAGGAAAATTATCTCTTCATGAGGATCACGTGGTCCTTCCTATCTACAACGGAGTAACCTTTGACAACTACCGCGTCTTCGAGCATCTGTTCGTTAAAACAGATAGGCTCACTCGAGTTACAGATAAGCACATCATTCTCATTGACATAGTTGTAACAAGCAGACATTCCTCCAGATTGTTTCTGAAGAGGAAGCTTGTCGAGTTGCAGCCTCCTCTGACCAGAGTACGCCCCCAAAAATACTTCTGCATCGACTCCATATGATGCGTACCAACGGATGTAGATAATATCCCCGCATGCAAGGATTCGCAGCATCTCATGAAGTTTTGCTTGATACATATTCGGAAATCCTTTCAGAAATGTGAATGGCTATCTATATATTATAGTATTATTCAGAAAATGTCAGGATAAAGTGTATAGAATGGAAGTGATCTGTATTTTCTATCGATCTTTCCGAAAGAGTACTCCCATTTCAAGCTTGCTAAGTGGGTGGTGAATGTCGGTTCGGCGTTAGCCAAAAGGAATTGGTTTGGAATATTTCCTTTTTTGTTTCTGAGTGTATCATCAGCCTTAAAAACAAGGAAGGAGAAAGAAACACATGCACTAAGCATTCCGTTTTCGTCTGTATCCAACCAAAAAACAAGCCATTTCCATTCATAAGTCCATTGGATCTAGTCGCTTTGTTTTCCATCATTTCTTAACAAAATGGAACGATACTTACAGGGAAACGGGGAAAGGGCTCACCTATTCGATCTGCGCCAAGCTTCTAACCTCCTTGAAACAACAGTTGGAATGGCTAAAAGAAGCGGATGCTCATGCGTTGCAATCCTCTTTACACAATCTCGATTTGCGTTTCAACGTTTCTTCCAAAAGCAAAACGATGCCCCTCGTTTCAAAAGTAAACGGAACTTACTCCAGTCTTACACCACCAAGATCGAAAAGAAAAACCAACTTCCAGAAGGGAGTATCAAGGGAAATAAGATCAAACTTCCGAAGCTGGGCTGGGTAAAGTTCGCCAAGTCGAAGGAAGTAGAAGGGCGTATTCTCTCTGCCACTGTTCGCCGTACACCCTCAGGAAAATACTTTGTTTCGGTTCTTTGTGAGAGGAATTATTGTCCTTATGTTCCAGTGGAAAAAGAGAAAGTGGTCGGAATCGACTTAGGATGAAAGCATTTTGCCATCCTTTCGGATGGAGAAAAAATAAACGCTCCCACATACTTTCGAAAGTATGAGAAACAATTAGCAAAAGCGCAGCGAACTATGTGTCGACGTACCAAAGGTGGTTCGAACTGGCACAAAGCACGTATCCAAGTAACGAAGATTCATGAGAAGATCACGAATGCCCGTCATGATTTCCTTCACAAGCTCTCGACGAAGTTGATTCACGCAAACCAAGTAATCAGCACGGAAGATTTGCAAGTGAAGAACATGGTGAAGAATCACAAATTAGCAAAGTCGATCACAGATGCTTCCTGGTCTGAATTCACCGAGATGTTGGTGTATAAGTCGGAATGGTTCGGGAGAACTCTTGTAAAAGTGGGGAAAACCTTCCCATTGAGTCAACGATGTTCTTGTTGTGGGTACCGCAACAGAGACGTGAAAAATCTGAACCTTCGAGCATGGAGATGTCCGGAATGCGGTTCCAATCATGATCGTGATATCAATGCAGCTAACAACTTCTTGCAAGAAGGTAGGAGACTCCTTGCCGCTGGGATGGCGGTTGAAACTTAGTAAATATCCTGTCCGTAGATGGGAGTTCCTAAGAATCCCTACCTCGAGCGTCAGTTAGGTGGTGGGAGTGTTCAATTCTATGTTATGTAGTTAAAAATCGGGTTTTTGGTTATTCTTATACTTTAGTATGGTAAATTTATGATAGAGTTTTTTATTGACATAGGATTTCATTCTGTTCTTGTTGACTAACTCTGTCCATCCGTGGTATCATGTTGTCTGTTACCGCACAAAGTAGGGCTTCAAATGGAGAAATCCTCCCTATCTTTTGGCGAGTCTTCATGATAGAGGAGGTTAAAAGATGTACGCATTGATCGAAACAGGCGGCAAACAATACCGTGTGGAAAAAGATAGTGTGCTCTTTATTGAAAAGTTAGATGCAGCTGAAGGAGATACTGTTACCTTTGAAAAGGTATTGCTTGTGTCCGGTGAAGGTGGAGTACAAGTAGGTAGTCCTTTAGTGGCAAATGCAAAAGTGACTGGTAAAGTATTGAAACAAGGACGGTCTAAGAAAATTACTGTCTTTAAATATAAGCCTAAAAAGAACTACAAGAAAAAGCAAGGTCATCGTCAACCATTTACTCGTGTAGTTATCGATTCTATCGAAGCGTAAGATGATTCGAATTCGAGTAAAGCGAAATCAAGCAGAACTTGTAGAGCAGATAAAGGTGACTGGTCATGCTAACTTTGCAGAGCACGGGATGGATATTGTTTGTGCTGCTGTTTCTGCTGTAACCATCGGTATGGTGAATGCGATGGAGCAAATAACAGGTGTCACCATTCATCAACCCGATGATGGAGAAGGCAAAGTAGATTGTCGAGTACCTGCTGATCTGCCTACAGAAGAAGTTCGTACACAGCTTGGTCTCCTGATGAGAGCGATGGATTTATCGCTAAAGGGTATCGCAGATGCGTACCCAGATTATGTACAATACAAACAAAATTAAAAGGAAAGAGGTGTAACCAATGCTACAACTTAATCTACAGTTGTTTGCTTCTAAAAAAGGGGTAGGATCGACAAAGAACGGTCGTGATAGCCGATCCAAACGTCTAGGTGTAAAACGTGGAGACGGTCAGTTCGTTCTTGCTGGTAACATCTTGGTTCGCCAACGTGGAACAAAGATCTACCCAGGAACCAATGTTGGTCGTGGCGGTGACGATACATTGTTTGCAACAGCAAATGGTATCGTACGTTTTGAACGTTTTGGTAAAGACCGCAAGCGTGTATGCATCTACCCAGTTGCTACTGAAGAAGTAGCAGCAACACAAGCGTAAACACATTTGCAAAGAAGAGTGACACTCAACATGGGTAGTGTCGCTCTTTTTTTATCTTGAAATACATAAAGGGGCGATTTGGATTGCCGCGTTCTTCTTTTTACTTGATACCACCTTTTTTGGTCTTGGTAGTTTGGTGGTTAACTACTTGGGAACATGTGTGGTTTGTTACCATTGGTATCATTTTTGTCCTCAGTATGTTTTTCTTTATAAGAGCAAGGAATAGAGAACATAAACAACAAGAAGCGGCAGACACAAAGCGATTGCTCGGGAAAATAAGACATGATTTGATGAACCACGTGCAAGTACTGATGGGATATCATATGATGAAACAAGAAGATAAAGGAAACGAATATCTTCAAAGATTGGCTGAACACGCGGCAAAAGAAAGAGAGATAGCGGAGTTGCAAGACGAAGAACTGGCCGTTTTTCTCCTTACATTGTCTCATCACTATCCTCAGTGGGAATGGGAAGTTCAGAAGTTGCCAACATATATAGAACCGCGTGCAAAAACGAATGAACCAATAGCAAAGTGGCTAGCGGTATGCATTAGAGTACTAGCCAAAATGGGAGAAGAAAAGTACGATTGGCAGAAAGTTGTTTTGCAATTATCTGGAGATGATCAAACCAATTTCTTTTCCTTTCAAGTGTACAATGCAGAAAATGAAATTATCCCTCTTCATGTTCCAGCAGGAGAATGGACAAACTTAAAAGATCAATTTAAACAGTTGCAAATGGAGATTGTGAGTCAACAACGATTAACATTACGTACAGGACTAAGTAGGTGAGAGTGTGTTTGTCGATAAAGTAAAGATTTTTGTGAAAGGCGGCGATGGTGGCAATGGAATGGTTGCTTTTCGCCGTGAGAAGTATGTAGCGGAAGGCGGTCCATGGGGTGGAGATGGCGGACGCGGGGGCAATGTCATCTTTGAAGTAGAAGAAGGACTTCGTACCCTCGTTGATTTTCGCTTCAAAAAGCAGTTTAAAGCAGATCGCGGGGAACATGGCAGAAAGAAAAATCAACATGGTGCAGGGGCTGATGATTTAATTGTGAGGGTTCCACCTGGTACTACTGTCCGTGATGCAGAGACAGGAGAACTAGTAGCGGATCTGACTCATCATCAACAAACTGCAGTGATCGCAAAAGGAGGTCGTGGCGGAAGAGGAAACGTTCGCTTTGCTACTTCTGTCAATCCAGCTCCTCAAATTGCGGAAAATGGGGAACCAGGTTCCGAGCGATGGGTCGTATTAGAATTAAAATTGTTAGCAGATGTTGGGTTAGTAGGTTACCCAAGTGTTGGCAAATCTACGTTATTATCCATTGTTTCAGCGGCAAAGCCAAAGATTGGGGCTTATCATTTTACGACGATTGTACCTAATCTGGGAGTGGTTCGTGTAGATGATGGACGGAGCTTTGTGATGGCAGATTTACCAGGTTTGATTGAGGGTGCACATCAGGGAGTAGGGTTAGGGCATCAGTTTCTACGTCACGTGGAACGAACAAAAGTAATCGTACACGTTATCGATATGGCAGGTTCTGAAGGTCGTGATCCCTATGCTGATTACCTCCAGATCAATGAGGAAATCCGTTTGTATAAGCAAAATCTAGAGAATCGCCCTCAGATTATTGTAGCAAATAAAATGGACTTACCTGATGCGAAAGAGCATTTGGAGTTGTTCCAAGAACAAGTTGGAGAAGATATTCCCGTTTACCCTATTTCCGCAGTAAGTAAAGAAGGGATAAAAAATCTTTTGTTTGCAGTAGCCGATGTTTTGGATCGTGTAGAAGCAGAGGAAGAACAGAAAGTAGAAGAAGTTCAAGAAGAACCAGTTGTTTACAAAAGTGAAGCAGAAGAGCCTGCGTTTACGATTCGGAAGGAGAATGAGATATACGTGGTGGAAGGCTTTCGGATTGAAAAACTGATCAAGATGACAAACTTCCGCTTTCAAGATAGCTTGATGCGCTTTGCTAATACGATCAAACAGATGGGTGTAGAAGATGCTCTTCGCAAACGGGGTGCACAAGAAGGAGATACGGTTCGAATTGGGGAAATGGAGTTTGAGCTATCGGATGGGTTAGATACTGATTACTGAGTGGACGGCTGGACATCATCTATTTAGATGGAGTCCAGCCGTTTTCTGATCATTTGAAGTCGGCGAGAGCCTCTTTGACCTGTGCAAGAAGTTCTGACCATTCTCTTTTTGATCTGTGCCTTTGCTGGCGTCTTCTTGCACACTGAAGGTAGTAGGCTTTGATCCCCTTTTCGACTTCAGGAGTTACATCTCCCACAGCTTCCAAGATCTTCGCCCATTCATCATCTACAGAAGACATCCTTTTCTCCTTTGATCAGTTATCTTAACTATACAAGATTTTACGGAATAGTGGGAGAGATAACGCTATGGGAGATTGAAATATTAGAAAAAAAACTATTTTCTTATCTTTGCTATTTCCCTTGACGAGCAGCAGAAACAAAGTTATATTCTATGTAACCGGTTTCATGTAACCGGTTACATAGAAATGGGAGGTGGTAACAGATTGGCTACTATTCGTGATGTGGCAAAGTTAGCAGGGGTTTCGGTTGCCACCGTGTCACGAGTTCTGAATAATAATGGCAATGTCCATAAAAGTACAAAAGAAGTTGTCCAAGCGGCCATCACAACGTTAAATTACCGTCCTAATGAAATAGCAAGGACCTTATATAAAAAAAACTCGAGATTGCTTGGACTTATTATTCCAGATATAACAAACCCATTCTTTACAGAACTTGCACGAGCAATCGAAGATACTGCTCATCGCTATGGTTATACAATGGTACTCTGTAACACCGATGAGATTTTAGAAAAAGAACAACATTATATGGAGGTTTTAAAACAGCGGCAAGCAGATGGATGTCTGATGATTACTAATGAAAAAGCGACTTTTTTGGATGAGGAGTTGGGCATTCCAATCGTTGCATTGGATAGACCGATACATTCCCATATCCCATTTATCCAAGCCGATCATTACCAAGGAGGGAAGATCGCGGCTCAGACGTTGCTGCAAAAAGGATCAACCCAACTTGTCCATATCCGCGGTCCAAAATATTTAGATTCAGCAGAAGCCCGCTATCAAGGGTTTTTGGATGTCGTAGAGAAGGAGAAAATATCCTATCACATTTTTGAAAGCTCGTTTCAACCACGAAATGATGAGTTTTTAATCAATAATATTTTTGAGCGTTTTCCGGAAATCGATGGAGTTTTTGCGGCAAATGATGTGATTGCTGTTTCCGTCTTGAAAACAGCATTACATCGTGGCATATCAGTTCCTGAGGATCTACAAATAATTGGTTACGATGGGATTTTGTTTGGTCAGTTGTTTTATCCTTCGATTACAACAGTTGCTCAACCAATTTACCAACTTGGGAAACAGGCAGTACAGATGCTGATAAATCTGATTGAAAAAAAAGAAACTGAGCAAAAGATATGTCGTTTACCTGTTCAGTTGGTAGAAAGAGATACAACTCGAAAGGAGTAGGTTGGATGAGCAAAATTTTGCTTATTGGCAGTATTAATATGGATCTGGTAGTGGTCGCAACTCGTCGAGCTCATCCAGGCGAAACGATTTTTGGTGAACAATTTCATATTATTCCTGGAGGTAAGGGAGCAAACCAAGCAGTTGCTGCAGCTCGTCTTGGGGCAGATGTGCACTTAGTAGGAGCAGTGGGGAACGATCAATTAGGAAAGCAAGCATTTACGAATTTGCAAGCAGAAGGAGTAAACACGAACCACATTCAGGTGTTATCGGATGTAAGCACTGGCACTGCTCACATCACTGTAGCGGAGGGAGATAATACGATCATTGTTGTTCCAGCTGCCAATGAAAAAGTATCTCCAAACCAAGTAGATTCTGTAAGATCATTGATTCAAGACTCGGATATTGTACTGTTGCAGCTCGAGATCCCAATAGAGACGATTGAGTATATCGTGGATCTTTGTACCGAGTTTCATGTCCCTGTTATTTTAAATCCAGCACCTGCTCAAAAACTGCCACTGGCTCTCCTGGAGAAAGTAACCTATTTGACACCAAATGAGCACGAAGTAAAAATTCTTTTTCCACATGAAACTATCGAACAATTACTGAAGCGATATCCGAAGAAGCTTTTGGTAACGGAAGGAGTCGAAGGTGTTCGATATGACGATGGAGAGAACCTCATACATGTGCCAGCTGTAAAAGTAAAAGCAACAGATACTACGGGGGCAGGTGATACGTTTAATGGGGCTTTAGCAGTTGGGCTTTCAAGAGGAATGGAATTAAAAGAGGCGATTTGCTTCGCGAATCTAGCTGCAGGAATATCCGTAACAAAGTTAGGTGCACAAGGTGGAATGCCTACTTTAGAACAACTACATCAACTCCAAGGTGAGATCAATGAAAAAAGTTGGAATGATTAATAGTGAGATCATAAGCGTACTTGCACGAATGGGTCATACAGATACGATTGTGATTGCAGACTGTGGACTTCCTATTCCTGATCAAGTAAAGAGAATTGATCTCGCTATCGACATAGGAAAACCTTCATTTTTAGAATTATTGACTGTCCTATCAAAAGAAATGGAAATAGAAAAAATCACGATGGCTACTGAGATACAACAGCAAAATATGTTTATCTTACAGGAAATAGAATCTTTGCTTCCGATCCAACCGAAAGCTTTTATCCCGCATGAACAGTTTAAACTTGCATGCCATCAAGCGAAAGCTGTGATTCGTACAGGCGAAAATACACCATACGCTAATATTATCTTGCATGCTGGGGTGATTTTTTAGAGAAGGGAGGGGAAAGCGTGAAGATTCAATTACGAAATATCTCGAAGTCTTTTTCTAAAAATCCGGTATTAAAACACGCACAGTTCTCTTTGGGACCAGGGGAAATTCATGCTCTTATGGGGGAAAACGGAGCAGGAAAATCAACATTGATGAAAATCCTGACAGGTGTGTATGTACAAGATGAAGGAAAAGTTCTCATTGATGGGAAGGAAACGAGATTTAAAAACTCCAAAGAAGCGGAGCGCGCTGGAATTGCTTTTATTCATCAGGAGTTAAATATCTTTCCTAATCTAACCGTAGCTGAAAATTTATTTTTGGGGCATGAAGAAAAAATAAGTTATACCGGGATTTTAAAAACAAAACAAATGGAACAAGAGACAGAAAAATATTTAACTAATCTCGGTTTAAAGGTGAAAGCTACCAAACTAGCTGGTTCACTTTCAGTTGGTCAACAACAAATGATTGAGATTGCTAAAGCACTGCGGTTAAATGCGCAAGTGATCATTATGGATGAACCAACAGCTGCCCTGACAGATCGGGAAATCAAAATATTATTTACTTTGATTCGAAATTTGAAACAAAAAGGTGTTTCTTTTGTATATATCTCTCATCGAATGGAAGAGATATTCGATTTATGTGATAACATAACGATTTTCCGTGATGGAGAGTACATCGCGACTAAGCCAGTAAGGGATACATCATTTGACGAAGTAGTCTTTATGATGGTTGGACGAAGTATTGGTGATCGATTTCCTATTCGAGCAGGAGAGCCAAAAGAAGAAGTTTTCCTTGAAGTAAAGCAGCTTACAAGGAATGGAGTATTCGAAGATGTTTCGTTCCAGGTGAATAAAGGACAAATTTTAGGTGTAGCTGGTTTAATGGGAGCTGGTCGTACGGAAATAATGAAAGCGATCTTTGGCTATGAACCTGCTCACTCAGGAGAAATTTGGATAGAAGGAAAACAAGTGTCTATCCACAAGGCTTCCGATGCTATTGACCACGGTTTAGGATTTATTACGGAAGATCGAAAATCAGAAGGATTAATTTTAGATTTTTCGATTCAAGAAAATATGGTTTTGCCTATCTTAAAACAGTTCCGTTCTTTCTTAGTCATATCAGAGCAGAAAGAGAAGAGCTTTGTAGATAAGATGATGGAGAAATTAAACATAAAGGCAACGGATGAAGCACAACAAGTCAAGTCGTTGAGCGGAGGAAATCAACAGAAAGTGGTCATTGCCAAATGGCTTGGACTTCAGCCAAATTGCCTGATACTAGATGAACCAACACGTGGAGTGGATGTGGGAGCAAAAAAAGAAATTTACTCCCTTATACAGGAATTAGCTGATCAAGGGGTAGCGATCATTGTGGTCTCTTCTGATTTACCAGAACTCTTAGGAATCAGTGACCGAATAATGGTTGTCTCTGAGGGGAAAGTTACAGGTTTTGTGGATAAACAGGATGCTACTCAAGAGACGATCATGAATCTAGCGACAGGAGGGAAATAAATCGTGATTGCTATTCGTCAGAGGCTAGGAGATGGTTGGAAGCAGTTAGGTTCCACCATTGGGTTAGTACTGATTATCACAATTGTAAGCGCTTTAAGTTCGGATTTTTTAACGATTAATAACTTATTAAATGTATTAAGACAGGTTTCGATCAATGCGCTGATTGCTTTTGGAATGACTTTTGTCATTCTCACGGGTGGCATAGATCTTTCGGTGGGTTCTATGTTAGCGCTATCAAGTGCGATGGTTGCACAATTAATGGCTAAAGGAGTAGATTTCGTTCCTGCACTGCTAATAGGCGTAATCGGTGGTGCGATCATGGGTGCATTCAATGGACTTATGATTACCAAAGGAAAAGTAGCACCTTTTATTGCAACGCTGGCTTCGCTAACTATTTTCCGAGGATTTACCCTCGTTTTTACAAATGGGAGCCCTATTACAGGAATGAATAATGATTTATCCTTTCAAATGTTTGGGAAAGGCTATCTGTTTGGTATTCCCATCCCAGTGGTCACGATGTTAGTCGTATTTGCGATATTACTCTTTGTTTTAAGAAAAACCGTTTTTGGACGCCAAACGTATGCAATTGGCGGGAATGAAGAAGCGTCTATTTTAGCTGGTATTAAAGTTGATCGAGTCAAAGTGGTTATTTATTCGATATCTGGAGCTTTGTCTGCGTTAGCGGGAATTATTTTAATCTCTCGATTAAATTCTGCTGACCCCAATGCAGGTGCTTCCTATGAATTAGATGCGATAGCAGCAGTTGTATTAGGTGGAACCAGCCTTTCTGGTGGAAAAGGCTCGATTCTAGGTACGTTAATCGGTGCATTGATTATAGGTGTACTGAATAATGGGTTGAATCTATTAAACGTTTCCCCATTTTACCAACTTGTCGTAAAAGGTTTTGTGATTTTGTTAGCTGTATTAATTGATCGGAAAAAATCATAATTCATAAGAGGAGATCGAGATCATATGAAAAAAATATTTACTCTCTTCCTTGTTGGAATGTTACTTTTGGTGGGTTGTTCCATGCAACCAGCTGGTCAGAAAAATGCTACTGATAAGAAGTCTGATACGATTGGATTGTCTATTTCTACGATGAATAACCCATTTTTCGTTACTTTGAAAAATGCAACAGAAAAGAAAGCAAAAGAAATGGGCTATACATTAATTACTGTAGATGCGCAAAATAACTCAGCTAAGCAAGCAAGCGATGTGGAAGATTTAATTCAAAAAAATGTAGATGTGTTGCTTATCAACCCAGTTGATTCAGATGCAGTAGTCTCTGCAGTACAATCAGCAAATAATGCAAGTATTCCTGTTATTACCCTTGATCGTTCTGCAAATGGTGGGAAAGTAGTCTCACACATTGCTTCCGATAATGTGGCAGGGGGAGAAATCGCAGGGAAACACTTGATAGAACTCGTTGGGAATGGAGCAAACATCGTGGAATTAGAAGGTGTTCCTGGCTCCTCTGCGGCACGTGAACGTGGACAAGGATTTCATAAAGTCATTGATGGCAAATTAAAAGTGATCTCCAAGCAATCTGCTGATTTCGATCGATCAAAAGGATTATCTGTAATGGAAAACATCATCCAAGGTAACAAAAACATTCAAGCTGTTTTTGCGCATAATGATGAAATGGCGCTAGGTGCAATCGAAGCTTTAAAATCAGCAGGTCTGACCAATGTAAAAGTAATTGGTTTTGATGGTACAAACGAAGCGAAAGATGCAGTGAACAAGGGAGATCTATCAGCGACGATCGCGCAAAGACCTGATGTAATGGGACAAACAGCGATTGAAACAGCTAAAAAAGTATTAGATGGTCAAAAAGTAGAAGCCCAGATTCCAGTGGACTTGGAGCTTACCGTGAAAAAGTAAAGTAAAAGTAATATGCAATAACACTAATAAATACAATTACTTCAAAATGCACAGTAAAAGAGTACCAGAAGGACTGCTACCTGTAGGGGGGCAGTTCTTCGATCATAGGAAAAATAATAAAATGGTCAGCTCCCTCAAAAGGAGAGCTTTTAATCGGATAAAAAAACTTAATATTGTGATTGCTAATGATTAAATATAAGTGATCTTATATTTTAAATGTATGACTTATTAAAATTTGATTTTCAAAAGTATCCTCTATTTGTTAAAATGAAACTACCGAGCAACTTCTTCGATGTGGAGAACGTGATGCAGATCATGTGGTTTCTGGTAGGCATGGTCGTCATGGCAGTTGTTGCCGGCTTCGGTGCATACCTGGACATCAAGTACGGGGACACGAAGCAGAACACCCAGTAACGATTGCTCACCCGGTACTGCTTTTATCTCTTTAAATTGATTAATTCTTTGTTCTAGAATCGTCAGGTAACGCTGATTTGTTGCAGAATATAAGCCTAATAAATAATTCATCCGATCTAGAGGTGTTACTGAATATTTTTGTGGAATCACTACCAGTATCCCTTTAAAAGACTACTTTTGGTTATAACCTCTTTCTTCAAACGGTTGAAGCTGTTCTAACCACTTTTGTTCCAGTTTTAGTAATGCTTCTTTCTCATTAAAATAGGGATCTTCTTTCTTTTTCAGTTTCTCTAGCACATCAAAAACAAAAGCTTCTTTTCCAAATTCGTTCCATTCTGCTTGAAGTGCTTTGTTAATGGTATATGTCCCATTTTCAAGCATAAATTTTACTCCGTTTAACGTTTTTAAATTTCTGGATTTTCCTACCAATATTTTTTGATTTTTTATATTCTTAATAAGATAAACACCAGCATCAACAGTTGTTTCTTTGAACTGCCGTTTCCATTCTTTTTTGCGATCCATAGTTCCTCACCTGCATTTTTCTCTATTTTTTTACCCAGTATCGACTGCCATCGGGTTTTCGGTCCAAAAAGCCGTATTCAACTAAATATCTCCGTATCAGGACATAATCGTCATAAAATCCTTTTAACGTTTGATTTAATTCTTGTTCCTTATAAATTTTTTGTTCATTTATCTGCTGAGCAATTTCTCGAAGGACAACTAGTCTTTGTTTTTCCTTTGATGGAAATTTAGTTAAAGGTTTAGTAGTTCCTTCTGGAAAGTATTGTTTTATGATTTTGTCATGCTCTTCTTGTGTGATGTTATATCGATCATCGATCATGGTGGCTGTTTTATGCACAGGTATAAAGGCTGGTGCGTGTGCGTCTTTGTCTTTTAACAATTCCATCATCGTTAAGAAAGTTTTTGCTTGTCTCTCTTTTTCTTTTAATGCAAAACGGTGGTGACGAATGGTAGAGGTACTGCCGATATCCAACTCTTTTTGGATCTCTTTGTCATTTTTCCCTTGATAAAAAAGATGTATAAGCTTCTTCTGATGATCAGTAAGACCTGTGAGTTTCTTGTCCATTGCCAATAGATGATCAAAAACGGATTGGTGAGTATTCTCTATATGGACCCGTATAAACCTTACTGCTTCGTAAAATCGATCTTCATAAGGATAAACAATCCCTTTTTCTATTTTTTCCCCACATAACAGGCATGTAAAGCAATCTCTTTCTTGGATATAGCCCCGTTTCAACTCTTCCAAAGAAGCATTCCAAAATATATCTGATATGACCATTGTTCTCGCACTTCCTTATTTTAAGAAACCCAAACATAAGTGTAATTTGTTTGGTTATTCATGATTATATTAGTATAATGTTTAAGTCGTGTCAATAAAAAAGCAAACCTATCTATTTTATGTTTGCTTTTATGCGTATATAAGTTATATTTTGTTTGCCAAATGCAGAATTTTTTGCGATAGGATGATAAAATGGTATATGGATTTTATGTGATGATATGATGTTTGAAGATGAGGCAAGAGATTTTTAAATAAACAAACCGGAGAGCAATAAGATGTAAGCCCCATTTTGGAGGAGTTATCATGAAACGTATCCTGTCTTTTCTATGTATCTTTTTACCGATCCTATCTTCTTGTATCTCTAATGCTGAACACCAGAAAAAGGAACAGCTGTTGATTGGTCATTGGAAAGAAGATAAATATGCTTGCAGACTTTATAATGAAATGGTTTTTCAAGAAAATGGTCAGGCAAAATTTTTAGTTGGTAGACATCAATGGTTAGAAGGATCGTATCAACACCTCAATGGTGATCTTTATGATATTGTAGCGCCTAAAGGAAGACACCATGAGATCACGATTCAAGTGAAGGGAAATCAAATGAAGATGAGCGCTGCCTATGTGGATTCATTTTGTCTCATGAAACGGGTAACATAAATAAGGACATGAAATACCATAAGCTAATTTCTACTGCTCTCTACCAACACCCAAATACTAGTCTCTAACATATAAGGTGCTCGCTTAAATTTTAAAGTGATCAGCGAATTATCATTGATTCCAGTATGTGTATAAAAGGGGTGCACGTGGAGATACGTGTAAAAACAGAACATTAGTCCTAATTGCTTTCATATAGCACCACAAAACAACCAACTATCTCTGTCATTAAGTAGCTGGTTGTTTGACTTTGTTTTCTTATTAATCCTATTCTTACAGCTGATAGCGATTGTGAGCGTTGATTATTTCATTTGGTTAAAAAATAAATCTTTCTATCCTCTATGTTGCCTAAAGATTATTGCAGTACCAAGAAACGCGTAAGCTGGTACGAAAATATCTCCATTCTTCGTTTCTACTACTGGAAACCCATTTCCTTCGATATATTTACGTGTGTCTGAGATATCATGCACTGTAACCGCATATCCGACAAATCCTGGCAAAGGAGGCGATGCTTCACCTGGTAAAATATCATTCAGTCGAGATTCAGGAACAATTGTTATGTGTGCACCATTAAGATCAAAAATTCGTTTTGCTTCCTCTATTTGTGCATCTTGACCTAAATAGCGACAGTAACGTTTGGTGAAATCATCAAGCTGAGAATCAGTAACGCAAAGAATTATTTCCACAAGTTCAATCGCTCCATTAGGATGATTCATGTGGGCTTGTGTCTTCAAAATATCCAATGACGGATTTTCGGCAATGGCCAATCGACCTTCGGGAATATCTTCTCCATCAATTTCAAGGTAATGTAAAGGGAATAGTTGCTTTCCATTTGTGGTTTCGATTGGGCGTTGTATGGGATTAACACCACTATGTTTAACCCCTACTTGATCGAATTGAGCCGCTGATGCTTCTGCATCGGATGTGCAGAAGCACAAAATATGTGTTCCCTCAAAACGTGATAGGCATTTAGAAATTTTAGAAACAGTACGGCGAATATTTTTGATAATTTGAGGAATTACAGTCGGTGGGGCCTGAAGGGAGACGAGATGGGCATTGTGAGGAATCCGTTTTTCGTCATCCACTACAGTAACTATTTCGATGAAATTATGAAGAAATGTAGCGTGTGTATTTCCTGCACCAAATGGTTTGGGAATCTCCCCTTCTTTTTCAGCCATCATTGGATAAGACGGTTCAGGCAAAATGAATCCAATTTTTCGATATAACTCTAGAGCGATTCCCATATCTGTTACAACATGACCTACGTGATGTATATGCTTGATTTTAGTGCTCATCGTGTTCACTACTTTCTTCTTTTTCTTATTTTTCCGTAACCCTCAAAAAGGTGTTAGTTTTGATAGGGATAATTGCTCTTTAATAAAAACCAGTGTCGTAAATTGATTATTTTATTGGTGGAATGAGGTTTTTTAAGTTGAATTTTTGGTTTTATCCTACAAACCGGATAGTCGGTATGTAGATTATAAAAAATTAAACCTTTAATTCTTCATAAAAACTATCCCATAAAGTTAATAAGGATAATTTCATATGCTCCCTATTTATTTGTCCAAATACTCTATGCAAACCAAATCCATCTATCGAGTAGATAAACATTTTTGCAATTTCTTCATCTTTCATAGGTGTGTTAATTTCCCCACGATCTCTAGCCTCCTGTATAACCTCCTTCCAAGTCTCCATTTGTGCTTTTTGAGACTTCAATAATTTTCTCTGGAAATCAGGAACAAACTTTAAAGCATCAAAAGTAAGAGAAATGTAATTTACAGTCAGCTTAGGAGCCTCTTCATTGATAAAGTAATCGATATAATCGTGATAAAATTGAAACAAAGATTCCTTACTAAATTTGTTATAAGAATCGTCTATAACAGTAGCAAAGGCAAAATTAATTACCTCAACAAAAAGTTGCTCTTTACTTTCGAAATAATGATAAAATGCCCCCTTTGACATTCCTGTCTTATCAACAATTTCCTTCAATGTAACCTCTTTGTAACTTTTCTGCATAAAAAGGTTTAAGGAAACATTTAAAATGTGTTCTTTCGTATTTGTCATCAGTTCACTCCTTTTAACAAACCGACCGTTTGGTCTGTAGCTAATTTACCTCATTCTCAGATATTTATCAAATGTTATTTTTACAATATATCTGCTAAAGGAAATTTTATTATGTGGAGTATGAGGGAGAAAACCAATATTTGTTTCAGCTTATACATTGCTATGGATTGCTGTATTTTTTTCATCCGGTCGAAGACTGGAAAGGAGTTCAGTGACAATTAAGGTCTTTCTGTATGGGGAAGGGAGGACAAAAATTTTCTACTGAATTCATGTAAGAGAACTTCTCGGACATGTTCAATACTCTAGGTTTCTGGATACAGCCTGTGTAAAATAATTTCGACGCAGTAGTATCAAGCACATCGTTCTAGAACAGCTTGAGGAGTATTTTTTCGAAGTTGCATTTACTCGTTGGCGACCTGACATAATTATCTACTGGAACCGGTTGTCTAGCATGCTAGAATGGTGTAACAGGTCTACGGTAATGATGAATATCCAAGTTCTCGATGTGCTTGATTTTTGAAAATCTTGAGAAAGTAACAGGGCTACGTAAAATTGTGCACGTTTGTTGCGATGGGACGCACCTAGTTGAATCTAAATACATTAACTAGAATATATGTCTAGGGATAAAACATCACGATACGCAAAAAAGGCCCAGTATGATTCGTATTCCTAAAATGAATGTGGGAAAATTTATGTATCACAATAGGAAAGGGGCCTTGATCAGCACATAAATAGGAGGGTATGCAAACATTACTTACCAAAAAGCTATATGGATTATTTTGTTGACTGGAGATGATATTCTACTTGTATGCGATGAAGTAACTCATGGCAACCTTTGGAGACGAGATCAAATGTCTCATCAAAGTCTCCAGTAAAATAAGGATCGGGAATTTCTTGATAGCTAGTCTCTGGAATAAAGTCTACAAATCGGTATAGGTGAGAGCAAGGACGCCCAGATAAACGTGTCAAATTTTTAAAATTACTATTATCCATTGCGATTATAAAGTTAAAATAGGTAAAATCAGAAGGAGCGACTTGTCTCGCTTCCATCCCAACATATGACATACCTGCTTGGTCCAATTTGGTTCGGGTACCGACATGGGGTATATTTCCGATATGCCAATCTCCAGTACCTGCTGAATCAATGTGTATCTTATCTTGTAAACCTGCTTCTTTTACGTAATGTCTAAAAACAGCTTCAGCCATAGGAGAACGACAGATGTTACCCAGACAGACAAATAATACGGATATCATGCTATTACTCCTTAATTAAAATAATTTCATTTTTAGTTTAACATAATAACCTAGTAGATGGACAGTCTACTTCATTTTTGTATAAAGTTGAAAATGAGTGAGTCAGGAGAATTACTATATGTTAAAAAATATTGGATACTTAGGACCCGTAGGTTCTTTTAGTCACGAGGCAGCAGAGTCCTTGTTTAGACCCGATTTATATCGTCATACCCCGCTGACGAGCATTCCTGATGTGATCAGTGCTGTAGATAAAGGTTCTGTTGATCTTGGTGTTGTACCAGTAGAAAATGCGATTGAAGGTTCCGTCACTGCAACGTTAGACTGGCTGGTGCACCAAGTGAATTTACCTATTGTAGCAGAGTTTCTTTTCCCTATCTCACAATGTATCGTTGCGCATCCAGATCAAAAAAATACACCTGCTAATAAAATTAAAAAAATTATGTCTCACCCACAAGCGATTGCCCAATGTCGTGTATACTTAAAAGAGAAATATCCCCAAGCAGAGTGGGTATTCACCGATAGTACTTCTCAAGCTGCAAAGATTGTTGCAGACTCTCCGAATGAACCATGGATTGCTATTGGTGCAAGACAGGCAGCTGTGATGAATGAGTTAGATATTCTGGAATCTCATGCAGAAGACCATTCAAATAACGTCACTAGGTTTATTGTAATTAGTAAAAATGAAGATACATGGAGCAAAGATTCCAAGTTGTTTAAAACAAGCTTGCAAGTTACATTGCCAAAAGACTACCCAGGGGCTTTGTATCAAGTATTAGCTAGTTTTTCTTGGCGCAAAATTAACTTAACACATATTGAGTCTCGTCCAACCAAAACAGGGATTGGTAATTATTTCTTTTTGATTGATGCAGATTTACCAGTTGAACATGTTTTACTAAAAGGTTGTATAGAAGAGATTGAAGCGATTGGATGTAAAATTCGGGTATTAGGCTCGTATCCATGTTTCTCGTTTTTGGAGAAGGCTATTCATTGACAAGCAGTAGTGCCAGGCTTATACTTACAGAAATCTAAATAATTATTAAAAATTATGGGAGGATTAGAAATGGAAAGCGAACGTTGGGTTTTTCTGAATGGCGAATATAAAAGAAAATCAGAAGCAATGATTTCGGTATTCGATCATGGCTTTTTATATGGTGATGGAGTTTTTGAAGGAATTCGTGTTTATAGTGGAAATGTTTTTCGCCTTCATGAGCATATGGTTCGTCTGTACGAATCTGCAAAGTCAATCCTCCTAGATATTCCTTATTCATTGGACGAATTAGAAGCACACGTTGTAGAAACCGTTCGCAAAAATCAGCTTGTAGATGCTTACATTCGACTTGTTGTATCTCGTGGTGATGGTCCATTAGGTTTGGATCCATCGGAGTGTGAAATCGCAAATGTCGTTATCATTGTTGATAAAATCCGTCTATATTCACAAGAACTTTATGATAAGGGACTTACCGTAGTAACCGTTCCGACCAGAAGAAATATTCCAGACGCTCTAAATCCGCGTGTAAAATCGCTTAACTATTTAAACAATATCCTCGCAAAATCAGAAGCAAAACAAGCTGGTGCTGGGGAAGCGATTATTCTTTCTAGCGATGGATATGTAACTGAAGGTTCAAGTGATAACATTTTTATGGTAAAAGATAATGTTCTTTATACCCCTCCTTGTTATTTGGGAGCATTAAAAGGGATCACCAGACAAACGATCATCGATATCGCTGGGGAACTAGGCTATCCATTAAAAGAAGAGCCATTTACCCGACATGATTTATTTAATGCGGATGAAGTATTATTAACAGGAACTGGTGCAGAAGTAATATCTGTCGTACAAGTAGATGGTCGCTCAGTCGGTAAAGGGGTTCCAGGACCTGTTTCAAAAGATTTAATTAGTCAATTCAGAAAATTAGTAACCGTTGATGGTGTATCTGCTTTTCCTAGTGAAGTAAAATTATAAATCCATCACATAAAACCCACACCGTTTTAATTCAAAACGGTGTGGGTTATTTTTTAGTTTAGCACATCTTTTTTGGAAAATACGACAAAGGCAATCACAATAGCTACTAAGGACCATATAGAAAGCATCGCCAAGGAAAATGGCAGACTCATACCGGAGATGATCACTGGTTTTCCAGCGAGATAATCCGTTAAACGGAGATTGATAAAAATAAAGTAACGCAAACTTTGCCATGTAGGAGCCAACTGAGAGAGTAGGCTGCCAGAAATAACAGCAGCCAGCATAACACCCATGCTTGTAGCTGTATTTCTTACTAGTACGGACACCATAAAGGAGATCGTGCCAACTGCCAATGCTGAGAACCATGCTAATCCATAAGCGAAAATAATATATTTCCATTGAGGTATCAAATGGACTTGTGTGGTAATTAATTGATCTCCTTGTTGGATGAAACCAGTTAATACGGGAAGATCCCATCCTTTATACCCAAATATGATCCCAGATATAAGGTAACTGAGTAACCCAGTGATCAACATCACCAATGAAACACTTAAGAGTAAGGCTAAGTATTTACTCAGTAAGACTTTCCAACGTGCGACTGGTCTAGTTAATAGTAACTTTATTGTCCCGTTCCCATATTCGGATGAGACCAAATCAGCGGCTAAAATAACAACGATTAGCGGTATAAATAAAGCGACTGCTTCTTCTACAAATTTTCGAACGAATGTAGGTGCTCCAGGTGAAGTTGGATTTATATTATTTTTCAAATAATATTTTTCTTGCGCAATCGTTAAGCGAGTCCATTTTTTCCATTCATCGGGTACTCTACTTGAAGTGAGTCGATTTTCTTGATCGATAATTTGTTGTTGCAATATAGCTTTCCAATCAGAAGTTCCTATTTGTTTTATGGTTGTTTGTACGGTTATATACTGAGCATAGGTAAAGATCGGAATGAGTACTGCTAAGATAAGAACAACTACTAGAAATCGCTTTTTGCGAAACATTTTCAATAGTTCATTGTAAACAAGTTTAGCCAATACCCTCACCGCCTGTTATCTCTAAGAAGATATCTTCAAGGGTTTGATTCATTGGTCGAATTGCACTAACTTGAATTTTAGAGGAAAGTAGTAATTGGTTGGTTTCTGCAATTTTTTCAACAGGCATATGTACCATTAAACGTTCTTTTCCGAGTTGTTCGACATTTTTGATATAAGGTAGATTGGACAAATGAGAGACTGCATTTGGTAATGGGTCTACAGACCATTCTACTTTGCTTTCTTCTCCAACCAATTGTACAACAGGAGCAGTTTTTAATACTTTTCCATGGCTAATGATCGCCACTCGATCACATAGAAGTTGGATTTCATATAGGATATGACTGGATATGAAGATACTAATGGATTGTTCTTGAGACAGACGACGGATAAATGCGCGTAGTTCGCGGATTCCCGCAGGGTCTAGTCCGTTTGTGGGTTCGTCCAAAATAAGCAATTGTGGATCACCTAAAAGTGCTTGTGCAATCCCTAAACGTTGCCGCATACCAAGGGAATATGTTTTAACGGTTTCATCGATCCGTTTGTCTAGTTCGACTAAGCGAACTACTTCTTCAATTCTCTTGGTATCAATCCCATCAATCATGCGGGCAAAATGTTCTAAGTTTTCTCGTCCTGTTAGATAAGGATATAGCTCTGGATTTTCGACAATGCAGCCTACTTGTTTAATCGCCTGAAGAAAATCAGATTGAAGGTTATAACCTCCTATGACAATAGAACCAGAGGTCGGTCTGATCAATCCTACTAACATACGAATAGTGGTTGTTTTCCCAGCACCATTTGGTCCCAGAAAACCAAAAATTTCACCTGCTTTTACTTCGAAAGAAACATCATCGACGATTGTTCGAGCTCCAATTTTTTTGGTGAGGTGTTCAACAGACAATACAGCTTCCATATCATTGGCCTCCTTACTCATTAATTACTTGGAAAACACGATCTGCTATTCGCCGGTACCCGGCATCATTTGGATGAAAATGATCACTTGATAGATGTTGTTTGTTATTTACTTGGAACAAATCGAAAGTCGGAACAACAATTACTTTTGAATAGTTAGAAGTTATTTTAAGAAGAGCACTGTTCCAATCTGCTACTAGCGAAGAGGTCAATTTTTCATTCTCTAGCCCGGAAAATGGGTTGTAAATACCCATAAAAATGATCGTAGCATTTGGATTCAATTTCCGCAGGAGCTGGAGAATACTCGATATATTTTTCTTGTACGCATCTAAACTTTTCTTAGAGCTCGCTAAGTCGATGTTTTCTAATTGACCACTTCCGCGAAATAAATCATTGCTGCCAATGGTGATGGTGATCCATTTTGCTTGTTTCACTAAAGTTTGTGTTTGCGTATCTTCTACCTGCTTGACCAGTTGAGGAGAAACTTCACCGCTAACAGCGAGGTTCATCATACTGAGACTGGATTGGCCTGTAGTTTCCATTTTCTTTTTTAAGCGACCTAGATATCCTTGTCCGCTAGAGTCACCAATTCCTCTTGTTAAAGAATCCCCTAAACCAAGTAACAATCCTTCTTTGCTTATCGAAACATTCTCATTTGACTGTGTTATTTGCTGTGTAGTTTGGATTTGGGGTAGGAGAATTTCTTTGACTCCGAGAGCAAATCCAGTGATCAAAAACACAGTGGAGAGTGCAGCCACGATATAAACGAACATCATAGTCTTCTTCCGCATATTTTTCTCCTTTTCATTTGATCCATTGATTATTGTACCGCTTATGTTCTCCATAAGATACCGTTCTTAAGTCCTATTTCAAAAACGGAAAGCAAAATTAGCCCACTTCATGCATAGGATGAAGATATATGCTTTTTTAATTAGGAGGATGGGCATGAAAATTCATATTGTTCGACCAGGAGAAGTCTTTGAAGAGATTGTACAGAAATATAATGTACCATTTGAAAGATTATTAGAAGCAAATCCAGATCTAGACAAAGAGAAGGTTTCTTTGGAGCCTGGAAACAAAATACGAATTCCTTCTGGAAAAGTACCATTATCGATTCCGGATTCAAGAAAAGAGGAAGCATTAGTAGAGGATATAACTCCTATTTTTTTAGAACCAGTTCCCCTTGATGAAACAGAGTTAAGTTGGGAATTGGAAGATGAGGATGAATGGGACGATTTAGAGAGTGAATTAGATGAAGAAGAATTTTCATCTGTCGCATCTCCATTTGCTCCTATTTTCCCAACACAACCAGGATTTCAACCTTATTTTTCAACGTCACAATTTGAGCCGTTGCCAGTTATGCCTTATCCAATCTATCCACCGCCTATATATCCTCCAACAACCTATCAAAAAATGAGAAAAGCAAAAAAAGAGAGCTCTTCAACCGTATACGGATGAACCAGAAACCAAATATAAAACAGATGTCTTTGGGATTATCTACCGAAATTGTAGATATACAAGCATATCGCAATTATTGGATGATCATAGGAGAAAAAGAAAAATGGATTGCCAAACCGTTTCCAGATAATCAGCATAGTATTTGGTGGGGAGATATTGAACAAGAGTTAAGGAAGAGAGGATTTCATTCATTTCCAAAAACAAAACAAATAGGTACTTGGCTCTTATCTTTATTTATTGAAGGTACTACGATTTCTTATAAAGAAAAAACGCATCTTTTTGCCCTTATGCAGCTGCTTGCGCAGTTTCATCAGAAAGGGCAATACTTAGAAACGCCGCCTATTAAACAGGTGGCGTATCTCTTATCTGATAGACTATATGATCGTTTGGATCATTTTTATCATCTTTTGGTGAGACCAAAGAGAATAAATGCAAGTAGGGTTGTACAATTGCTCCATTATATGGGTCCTCGATTTTACCATCATGCATACGAATCTTATCTGAAACTGTGTAGAAATGGACTGATAACCTATGGAGAGGCTTCCAGCCGTCATCATATGCTGTGTCACAGGGATCTAGCTAGTCATAACTGGGTTTTGGATAAGCGAGAAAATCCTTGGATGATTGATTTCGAGACTGCCTCGTATGATTTACAGATAGGAGATGTGTGGCAGATATGCTCTAGAATTTTGTGCGAACATCAATGGGATGTTTCATTATGCAAACAATTAATTCAGTCCTACGAGGTGGTAAAACCTTTAGCATCATGGGAGAAACAAATATTAGCAACTTTATTTCTATTTCATAATGAGTTTCTACGGGAGACAATTGGTATACTAGAGAAGAAATCAGGATACAAAGAAGAACAAACCATTCCTTACTTAGAGAAGATGGCTTTTGATTATCCTATTTGGTTACAGCGAGTTGGTCAGATTAGAATATGGTTAAACAAATAATGTTCTTTTCATTTAACTTTTTCAGTCTGATGAATGAGTATGTTATGATAAATTTGACATGCTTTCAAGGAGGCACAAAATAAAATATGAGAGTCGGATTAGCCCAGATGCGCCCTGCCTTAGGGGATATACAGCGCAATTATCATCTTCACTTGGATTGGATAAAAAAAGCCAAACAAAACCAAGTGGAGTTACTTTTGTTTCCTGAACTCAGTTTAACTGGTTATCACCTACTGGATCTAACATATGATCTTGGACGCTCCGTCCATAGTCAAGAAATAAAAGAATTGGTTACATACTCAAAGGATTTGGATATCGTTTTTGGATTTGTGGAATTAAGTGAAGATCATGTACTCTACAACTCCACGCTGTATGCAAGTAATGGAGAGATCGTTCATATTCATCGAAAGGTGTATCTTCCTACGTATGGTATGTTTGATGAAGGAAGGTATTTTGGACGAGGGGAAGTAATCCGAAGTTTTCCTACTCGTTTTGGACAAATGGGGATATTGATTTGCGAAGATATGTGGCACCCCTCTGCTCCGTTTTTACTTGCTCAAGATAAAGCGCAATTTATTTTGGTACCTTCCAATTCTCCGGCAAGATCATTGGATCAATCCGAGATTGGTTCGCAGTCTTTTTGGTATGCCAACCTAGAGAATCAAGCTGCATTAAATAGCCTTTTCATCCTATTTTGTAATCGAGTTGGAACAGAGGATGGAATCAGCTTTTTTGGAGGATCATCCATTGTAAATCCATATGGGGATGAGCTTGTAAGAGCAAATATGCTAGAAGAACAGTTGCTCTATACCGATATTGATTTAGATGAAGTGCGTCGTGCACGATTAGAAACTCCTTTATTACGAGATGAAAATTTGGACCTTACCATTCGTGAGTTAAACCGTATTCGTCAGAACCGGCTGGAACAGAAGAGGTGGACATAGATGGTTTCAAAATTAGAAGAACAATTACAAATGGCTCCTTATCTAGCATTGGATTCACCACTTGCGATCAGTATCCTCACATCTGCATTGAAAGAAGAAGTAGAGAAAGCAGGCTTTCATAAAGTAGTTTTAGGACTTTCTGGTGGGATAGACTCTGCTTTATCACTCTATTTAGCAGTACAAGCATTTGGTAAAGACAATGTCATTGCAGTATGTATGCCATATCGAACAAGCAGTGCTTCTAGTCTAACAGATGCCCAGAAAGTGATTCTTGATACAGGTGTACAATCTTTAACGGTTGACATCAGTCCACAAATTGATGCTTATTTTGAGTTGATGCCAGAAGCTACCCCATTGCGAAAAGGAAACAAAATGGCACGTGAGCGGATGACGATTTTGTACGATTTATCTGCTCATTACAATGCGCTTGTCGTCGGAACAAGCAATCGCACAGAATTGCTTTTAGGCTATGGTACACAATTTGGAGATGCGGCATCGGCAGTTAATCCACTAGGTGATTTATATAAAACACAAGTAAGACAGCTCTCCAAATTTATCGGAGTCCCGTCATCCATATTAGAAAAAGCACCGAGTGCAGACTTGTGGGAAGATCAAACAGATGAGAAAGAGTTAGGATTTTCTTATTATGACGTTGATCGGTTTTTATACCATCTTCTCGATAAAAGGTTAAGTAGAGAACAGCTTGTTCAGCAAGGATTTTCTGATACATTGGTGGAACAGGTTACCAAAAGAATCGCACGTAATCAATATAAGCGAAGAATGCCTATCATTATAAAAATTAGCAATCGAACAGTCGGGGTAGATTTTCGATATATGCGTGACTGGGGACTATAAAAAACAAGTATGATTCCTAGCAAAAAAATCAATACTTGTAGAGAGGAGAAAAACATGGCAGGACATTCAAAATGGAAAAATATTCAGCATCGTAAAGGCAGACAGGATGCGATCAAAGGAAAGATTTTTGCTAAATTGGGTCGAGAGATTTATGTGGCAGCGCGGAGAGGGGATAAAGACCCAGCAAATAACAATCAGCTAAGGCTTGCGATCGCTAAAGCAAAATCGCAAAATATGCCAAATGAGAATATAGAGCGTGCAATCAAAAAAGCAGCAGGAGAAGGTGATGGAAGCAATTATGAATCCATCACCTATGAAGGATATGGCCCAGATGGTATTGCGGTCCTTGTGGAAGCACTGACAGACAATCGAAATCGTACTGCAGCGGATGTTCGATTTGCTTTTACCAAACGGGGAGGGAATCTTGGAGAATCAGGCTGTGTTTCTTGGATGTTTAAGCGATTAGGTGTCATTGAGATTGAAAAAGAAGAGGTCTCCATGGAAGAAGAGGAGATGGAACTATTTTTGCTGGATCTTGATCCAGAAGATATGGAAATCTCGGAAGATACGTATGAAGTATACATAGAGCCTGAGCGTTTAGAAGAAGTACAGGCTTATCTGGAGCAACAAGAAATACCTTTATCAACAGCGGAAGTATCCATGATTCCAGAAAATAAAGTTAAAGTCCATGGGGATACAATTAAAAAAGTGTTGGATTTAATTGATGCATTGGAAGATCATGATGATATACAAGCAGTCTATACCAATTTTGATGCAGATGAGAATGAGATAGAAAAGTACAGTTAAGATATATAACAATATATATAGGCTCACTTTTGGGTGAGCTTTTTTATTTTTGTTCGACAAAACTGCTTAAAAAATCGTATGATAAAAGTCAAAACCAAATTAATCGATAGGTTTAGGGTAGATTAATGGGCAAAGCCATAGAGGTGGTTTGATGAATCTGAACAAAAACGACAAAATTCACTTTTTTTATTCTTTTATACAATCTCCAAAGCGCATTGGGAGTGTTATTCCTAGCTCTTCTTATCTTGCAAAAGAAATGTTTCGTTCTATAAATTTTGCTGAAATAAAATCAATTATTGAACTGGGTGCAGGAACAGGCGTTTTTACAAAGCTGATAGCAGAAAATATTTCCTCCTCTGCAAAAGGTCTCATTTTTGAACAAGACTCAATCATGCAGAATAAATTAAAGGAAACATATCCCAATTTGAATTTTTATTCGAATGCCTTGGAAATGACAAATATAGTGAATACGCTTGATGAACCATATGTAGATGTAGTAATTTCAAGCCTTCCTTTTGCGAACTTTTCCCGGGAAATAAGAACCCAAATAGCACAAGATATATATAAAGTATTAAAACCAAATGGGAAATTAGTCGCTTTTCAATATTCCAGGCAAATGAAACATACCTTTCAATCATTATTTGGTCATGTTTCGACTTCATTTGTTCCATTAAATATTCCACCTGCCTTTGTTTTCAACTGTAACAAAATCGCCCAATCAACTGAGAAATATCCTGTCGAATAAAATCGTTTGTGGTAAAATAGCTTTGTTCGAGGATTCATATGATTTTTGTTAGTTTGATTTCCTCACGTATGGTTTTTGAGGAGTGATTGGAATTGACCCTTTTTGGCCGATTCGTTTGTCTAACTACGGCTGTCGCGGTTATTTTAACAGGATGTTCCGATGATCAACCTGTAAAATCACAAAGCGATACCAAATCAGTCAAATACACCAATGAATTATTTAGTCAATCGATGAAATTGACTCAGGCAAAGGCACTACCCGCTCCAAAAATTGATATGACTACTTTAAAGCAAAAAATAGCACTTGAAGCAACGAGAATGCAACATGAGACATCTTTTTATCGAGGATCTCGTTATAAGAAACAGGTAGCTCTTACTTTTGATGATGGACCTGATAATAACTATACTCTGCAAATCCTAGATATTTTAAAGAAAGAACATGTAAAAGCAACTTTCTTTGTTGTAGGAACCATGGCGAAACGATATCCTTCCGTTCTTAAGCGGATTGATCAAGAAGGGCATATTGTTTCAAACCATTCTTGGAATCACCCTGTTTTAACGAAGCTCCCAGAGGCTGGTGTAATGAAACAGATTGAAGATACCAACAATGTGGTTAAGAATGTTATTGGGAAGACTCCTCTTTTAATTCGACCACCATATGGTGCTCTCAATAAGAAGTTGGCAAAATCTATTGGCAACAAAGGATACAAATTGATTTATTGGGATGTAGATACACTGGATTGGAATAACCAAACACCAGAGAAGATTTTGGGAACAGTGAAAAAAGATTTAAAAACAGGCAGTATTATTTTGCAACATAGTGCAGGCTCAAAAAGTATTCAAGCCACTGTCACTGCTTTACCAAACATCATTCATTACCTTAGAAATCAAGGATATGAATTTGTAACAATAGATGATATGTTGAATATGCCAGCATACAGCAAAAATTCTGGCCCGAATAAGAAGAAACCTGTCATGAAAAAAGTGCAACCTGAGTCACAAAAGTCTGACAAAAACTAAAAACATATTGTCATCAATGAAAGCAATAGCAAGATGGAAAATAACCCCTGTGGAATGAGGGGTTATTTTTTTTTTGTATATAGAAGAATATGGTTAGGATACCTAGAAGAAAGGGGTCTTGTACGTGGGTAAAAAGAAACATAAAAGTGCATCTTGGGCACTTCTAATAAAGCGTGTCATCTTTATTATACTGGGAGCTACACTGGTAGCATTTAGTTTGGAAATGTTGATGGTTCCTAACAAAGTTATCGATGGTGGTGTGGTTGGTATTTCCATCATGCTGTCTTATCTGACAAATATCAACCTTGGAATATTTTTGTTTGTATTGAATCTTCCTTTTTTTGTGTTTGGCTACAAGCAGATAGGAAAAACATTTACCATTGCAACCATATTAGGTGTTGCAGTTATGTCGATTGGTACCGTGTTATTTGCTCATAATCAACCGATTACGAACGATCCATTGCTTGCAGCCATTTTCGGTGGAATTATCCTCGGTATAGGAATTGGATTGGTACTTCGCTATGGTGGATCATTAGATGGGACAGAAATATTGGCTATATGGATTTCAAGACGAACGCCTTTTTCTATTGGACAAATTGTGATGTTTTTTAATTTGTTTATTTTAGGAAGCGCCGGATTTGTATTTGGCAGTTGGGATCGTGCGATGTACTCCCTCATTGCTTACTATATTGCGTTTAAAATCATCGATCTTACGGTCGAAGGTTTTGATGAAACGAAAGCAGTTTGGATCATAAGTGATCACCACGAAGAGATTTCGGAAGCATTGTTAAAACGACTAGGCAGAGGAGTTACGTTTTTAAATGGCGAGGGTGCCTATACAGGAGATTTGAAAAAAGTTATCTTTTGTGTTGTGACTCGTTTAGAGGAAGCAAAATTAAAAACGATTGTGGAAGAAATTGATACAGAAGCTTTCTTGGCTATTGGAAATATACATGATGTACGCGGAAAACAATTTGCCAAGAACGATATTCATTGATTCGCCTTCATAGACAGGTTGGGTAAGAATGGTCTAAAATGGGACTGAGGCCACAGCAAGACAGAAAGGTAGGCAAACCATGACTACCCAACAACCTTCTTTACAACAATTACACAAATTATTGCTTCGATATCACCGAAGATTAGGACTAGATCAACAACAGTATGTATTGTTACATAGTTGTATACATTTTGATGATATGAATGTGATTGTAGAAGTTACCGGTTTACCAAAAGAACAGATTAAGAAGACATTGATGGAGTTGGCAAACCGGAAAGTAATTGCTTTTACGCCAAATAAAAATATTGACTTGAATCATTTGTATAGTTTATTGACTATGGTAGCGCAAGATGATATTCCGTTCCGTGATGTGCTGATACAAGAGTATATAAATGAGAAAGACAATAACGGTAATCATATTGGGCATGTTGAACTTGTTCCGATGAACAGTGGGATAGCTGTAAGGTTGGGAAATGGTACATTTCTATCTAATTCAAGGTTGAAAGAATTAGCAGAAGAATTCGGATTGTTTGCCGAATCGATACGAGAAGAAGAGATTTGGAAAGTAAATTTACAATTATTATCTCAAATGCAGGATGAAGAAAAGATAGATAAGATCGTACGATCTGGGTAGGAGAAACCACTTTGAAAATAATAGGGATTGATCCTGGGATAGCTATCGTCGGCTATTCCGTTTTAACTCGAAAAGGCAACAAATTGCATCCGATTGATTATGGTAGTATTGAGACTCCTGCTGGAATGCCGACTCCACGTAGATTAAAAGAAGTGTATGATGCGTCCAAGCATTTGTTTCTCCTTCATCAACCTGATGTGGTTGCTATAGAGAAGCTTTTTTTTAATCGAAACGTGACCAATGCGTTTACGGTCAGTGCTGCTCGTGGTGTTATCATGCTGGCTGCGGAAGAGGCAAATATAAAAATCACAGAGTATACACCGTTACAGGTAAAGATGGCTGTGACTGGTTTTGGGAAAGCAGAGAAAAGTCAGGTGCAAAAAATGGTGCAACGACTCTTGCACTTACCCCAAATACCAAAACCAGACGATGTAGCAGATGCATTAGCAATTGCTATATGTGAAGTACATGCAGGGGCTAGATAAGGGAGCGTATAAAAATGATAGAACGATTACGAGGTGAAATCTTTCTGATCGAAAATGATTATGTTGGAATTGATGTGCAAGGTGTTGGGTATCAAGTATATGTAGTGAACCCCTATCAATTTGAAGAAGGGAATTCCGCTGTTGTTTATACCCATCATGTTGTGAGGGAAGATGCAGCACTGCTATACGGTTTTGCCAAGAAAGAAGAAAGAGATTTGTTCCGGTCTTTGCTTGCAGTTTCAGGAGTAGGACCAAAAGCTGCGCTTGGAATATTATCTGCAGGTTCTCCTTCGCAAATTGTCTCTGCTATTCAATCCGAAAATATTACCTTTTTGACTAAGTTGCCCGGGATAGGCAAGAAAACTGCTGCAAGGTTAATTTTAGATTTAAAAGATAAACTAGCGCACTGGCTTCCTGCCTTCGAAGACGCACCAAAAGTACAAGCTCCTGATGATCGTCAAATCGTGATCGACGCGTTAACGGCTCTGGGGTATGATGAAAAAGAAGCAAATCAATTAGTAGAGCAAAGTTTTGTGGAAAACCAATCAGTAGAAGCTTGGATTCGAGCAGCACTTCGTCAAAAGGGAGTGAGATAAGTGGAGGAGCGGATCATTTCCGCTAAATTAGCCATGGAAGAAGAACAGGTAGAATTTAGCCTTCGACCAAGGTTTTTACGCGAGTACATAGGGCAGTCACATGCAAAAGAAAATTTGAAAGTTTTTATTGAGGCAGCAAAACAGCGAGGCGAATCATTGGATCATGTGTTACTTTATGGACCACCTGGTTTAGGGAAAACTACCCTGTCTCACATTATTGCCAATGAGATGGATGCTAATATCCGTACAACATCTGGGCCTGCCATTGAGCGACCTGGGGATTTAGCTGCTATTTTAACCAATTTAGAAGCGAATGATGTATTGTTTATTGATGAAATTCACCGTTTAAATCGTTCTGTGGAAGAAGTATTATATCCAGCGATGGAAGATTTCGCGTTGGATATTATTATTGGAAAAGGTCCAAGTGCAAGAACTGTACGCCTTGATCTTCCTCCTTTTACTTTAGTTGGTGCAACGACTCGTGCTGGGTCACTTTCATCCCCGCTTCGGGATCGATTCGGTGTTGTTAGCAGGCTTGAGTTTTATACAGAAGAAGAGCTTTCTTTGATTTTGTTACGAACAGCAGATTTATTGCAAGTTGGGATGAATCCAGAAGGTGCTCATGAACTAGCGACACGTGCGAGAGGAACCCCCCGCGTTGCCAATCGATTATTAAAACGAGTACGTGATTTTGTACAAGTAGAAGGCGATGGATTTGTCAGTAAAGATGCTGCTATTGGTGCATTGGACCGCATGCAAGTGGATAAAATGGGATTAGACCAATTGGACCATCGTTTTCTCAAGTCGATTCTTACCCATTTTCGAGGCGGGCCTGTTGGTTTAGAGACGATTGCTGCTACGATTGGCGAGGAATCACATACAGTAGAAGATGTAATAGAACCATATTTGATGCAATTGGGCTTCTTGGAACGTACACCACGTGGTAGAATGGTGACTAAACAATGTGCAGATTACTTAGGTATGAAATGGCCTAAGTCTTAAAAACAAGAGGCGGATGCCTCTTTTCTTTTTGGAGTTGATATCGCAATGGATGTATCTCTTTTTGATTATGACCTGCCAAATGAATTGATTGCGCAGACACCAATTGAAGACCGAACTTCTTCCAAATTGATGGTTGTAGGAAAAAAGACTGGTGAACGAAAAGATTCAACTTTCGCAGAACTTCCTTCTTTTTTACAAGCTGGAGATTTACTCATTCTCAATAATAGTCGTGTCAGACACGCACGGCTGCTTGGCATCAAAGAAGAAACAGGAGCGAAAATCGAATTGCTTCTCTTAAAACCACTTGGCTCTGATCGATGGGAAGCACTGGTGAAACCAGCCAAACGTGTAAAGCCAGATACCATTATTTCCTTTGGAGATGGAGAGCTCAAAGCTGTAGCCGAAAACCCCACGGAAATGGCAGGTGGATGGGTGTTTCGATTGGAATATGAAGGAGATGTCGAGACCCTTTTTAGCCGATTAGGCGAAATGCCATTACCTCCGTATATTCGGGAACGTCTAGAAGATGATGAACGTTACCAGACTGTGTACTCTAGGGAAGTTGGTTCTGCTGCTGCACCTACGGCTGGCTTACATTTTACAAAAGAATTATTGGATAAATGCAAAGCAAAAGGGGTAGAAATTGGATACTTGACACTACATGTTGGACTAGGAACCTTTCGTCCTGTGTCAGTCGAAAATGTGGAAAATCATACAATGCATGCGGAATATTATGAGTTGTCAGCAGAAGTTGCCTCACAAATTAAGAAGGCAAAAGACGAAGGTAGAAGGGTTATAGCCGTTGGCACGACTTCTGTTCGTACATTGGAGACAATTGCTAATCAACCTGCAGGTTTTCGCGAGACCAGTGGTTGGACAGATATATTTATTTATCCCGGTTATCGCTTTCAAGTAGTGGATGCCATGATAACCAATTTCCATCTCCCTAAATCCACCTTATTGATGTTAGTCAGTGCATTTAGCACTCGAAATATCATGTTGCAAGCTTATAAAACAGCAGTTGACAAGGGATATCGTTTTTTTAGTTTTGGAGATGCAATGTTTATCCAGTAAATTGGAGGTTGAGCAGAGAAAGCTTTGGTGTATAATGGATATTGTGTATCTCACCAAGAGTTATTTAGAAAGGAACAGGAACATTGGCTGTTCGATACGAATTAATAAAAGTGTGTAAACAATCTGGTGCTAGATTGGGAAAACTACATACTCCACATGGAACCATTGAAACGCCTATTTTCATGCCCGTTGGCACTCAGGCAACCGTGAAAACGATGAGCCCAGAAGAGTTAAAGGGAATGGAAGCACAGATTATCTTAAGTAATACATATCATCTTTTTTTACGTCCAGGACATGAGCTTGTTGCAGAAGCTGGCGGACTTCACACTTTTATGAATTGGGATCGACCCATTCTAACCGATAGTGGAGGTTTTCAAGTTTTTAGTCTGAGTAATTTACGGAAAATCTCAGAAGAAGGAGTAGAGTTTCGCTCACATTTAAATGGCGAAAAGCTATTCTTATCACCAGAAAAAGTGATGGGGATCGAGAACGCACTCGGCGCAGACATTATGATGGCTTTTGATGAGTGTGCTCCTTATCCTGCTGAACGCAAATATGTGGAAGATTCTGTAGCATTGACTTATCGCTGGGCAAAACGCTGTAAAGAAGCACATAAACGACCTGATGTACAAGCACTCTTTGGCATTGTTCAAGGTGGAATGTATGCGGATTTGCGAAAACAGAGTGCTGAACAATTGGTAGAATTGGATTTTCCTGGTTATGGAATTGGCGGACTTAGTGTTGGGGAGCCCAAAGAACTAATGTATGAAACGCTAGAAGTAACTACACCACTTCTACCAGTAAGCAAACCTCGCTATCTCATGGGGGTTGGTTCACCAGATGCACTCATTCAAGGATCGATTCTTGGAGTGGATATGTTTGACTGTGTTCTACCTACCAGAATTGCACGAAATGGTACGACGATGACAAGTGAAGGAAGGCTGGTCATCCGAAATGCAAAGTTTACTCGTGATTTTGGACCATTAGACCCTGCTTGTGATTGTTACACTTGTCGAAATTACTCTCGGGCTTATTTAAGACACCTGATTAAAGCAGATGAAACTTTTGGTTTACGTCTTACCACTTATCACAACTTGTATTTCTTATTGAACTTGATGAAACAAGTAAGACAAGCGATTCGTGAAGATCGTTTGCTCGATTTTCAAAAAGAGTTTATGACTCAGTATTATGGATCACTTCATCCAACAAAAGCATTTTAAGGAGGATACATATGGGCGGAAATAGTAGTATGATGACCATTTTGTACATTGTAGTTATGTTCGGGCTTCTCTATTTTGTTTTGATAAGACCTCAGAATAAACAACGGAAACAACAAGCGCAACTGCTTGCTTCTTTGAAAAAAGGAGATAAGATCGTTACTATTGGTGGATTGCATGGTTCTATCGTGGATCTCGATGAACATCGTGTTACTTTAAAAATTAGTGACACCACTCGAGTAGTTTTTGAACGCGGTGCAATTAAAGGAAAAGTATCAGATAAAGGCGAAGTAGTAGAATCACCAGCAGCGAAAGATGTACCAAAAGACAAGGAAAAGAGATATCTAGAAGGATCAGATGAAGATAAAGCAGTTCAAGAAGAAAAGGTAGAAACGAAATAAAGGAAGTAGTTAAAAGGAGCTGAGCCTGCATCTCAGCTCCTTTTTCTGTATAGAATTATCTCGCTGTATTTACCCCAAAAATCCCACCTAAAGCCCCTATTCCAAATGCAAATATCCCAAAAACAAGTGGATCAACTCGCAACCCAGTATCAAATGCGAGGAAGGCGATCAACCAAATGAATAAGGTATAAACAATTCCTTGAAGCCCACCATAGTACCAGCCTTTTTTGCCGGATCTTTTTCCAGATATAAAACCTGCTGACAACAAAGAGATTGCATTTATACAGAAAGTAATGGTAGGTAAACTGCTCGTTTCCAAACTGCTAAAGCGAAGAAAAAGAGCTGTAATCAGGGATAGTCCGAGTATAAAAGCCCATAAAATTATCTGTCCAGCTACCATGGGTGAATTCCACCCAAAGCGAAAAGTCTCTTTCAACATGTCCGAACCTCCTAGGTATTCTTGGTACAACCTATGGGATGAGAGCAATTTTTATGACTCTTTTTTGGAAGTGTTCTCATAGATTCTTTTTCTAAGGTAAGAATAAAAAAGGATTTAAGCAGAAAGGAGTCTCGTAGATGGGTAGTTTATTACTTCGGACAATCTTTATTTACTTTTTTATGTTACTGATGATGCGATTGATGGGTAAAAGGGAAATAGGGAAGTTATCTGTATTTGATCTGATTGTCTCCTTTATGATTGCTGATCTTTCTGCAATGGTGTTAGAAAATCAAAATGAAGAGCTTATGATAGGTCTTGTTCCCATCATTGCCATTGTGATACTACAAATCATCCTTTCTTTTGTCATGCTAAAAAGCAAAAAAATACGGCATTTAATTGATGGAGAACCTACCATTATTGTCCAGCATGGAAAGATACTAGATAAGGTGATGGCAAAAAGTAGATACAATATGGATGATTTGATGATGCAGCTAAGGGAAAAAAATATTGCCAATGTTAGTGATGTAGAATATGCGATTTTAGAGACTTCAGGTAAATTGAGCGTGTTTCCAAAAATAAAGAAAACACCTGTAACAAAAGAGGATCTAAAAATAAAAAATCTAAAAGCATTTCATCCACCGATCCCAGTTGTATTAGAAGGAAAAATATTAGAAGATGGTTTGGAACAGCTTGGACAAAATCGGTTTTGGTTAAAAAAAGAGCTTCGTAAAAAAGGCTACAAAGATTTGGCTAATATTTTTTATGTTAGTGTGAATTATGAAGGCAAGTTATTTGTGGATGCCAAAGATAAAAAGCATTAATTGGGCAGCACCATCGCAATCCATTTCCCGATATATGGTATTCGGTTTACATCTCCCTTTCGAACCAGACTGAAAAGAAGAAGACATATAAAGTAGACTCCAAAACTACAAATGCTTGTCAGTAAAACTTTTTGAAGCAATGGTGTTCCTTCTTGGTTCACTAAGTAATAAGCGACTGCCCCCATAGTCAGAACAGAGAATGTTAATTTCGATATGGATTTCACATGAAAGGTTATGGGGACAAATTTCAATATGCTAAAAAAATGAAGCCCAGTAACCAATATAATTCCGATATTGACAGCGATTGCTACCCCATCAATACCTAAGGATGGTCTAGATGCCAGTAAAAAAATGAGTGGAATCTTTAAGACGGCTCCTATGATTGAATTACGCATGGCAATATTCGCTTGATCCAATCCTTGTAGAACAGAAGCAAAAGGACCTTGCAAGTAATGTATAAATGAAACAGGAGCGATCAAGTAAATCATATGTGCGATTTCTTTTTTGTGATAGAGTAGTACAGACAAAGGTTCCGCTAGAATAAGAATAAAGACGGTACAAGGAGCACCAATCAATAGAGATAGTCGGATAGCTTGTTGCAGTCGATGCTCAATTAGCCTCGTTTGATTTTGGGCTGCTGCTTCACTTATAGCTGGAACAAGAGAAACGGTTAATGCGTATGTGATGAAAGTTGGAAAGAAGATCAGAGGCATAGCCATTCCTTCCAGTCGTCCGTATAGTGCAGTAGCGACAGATGTGGTGATGCCAGCGATTGCTAGACTATGCGCAACAACAATAGGTTCTAGTGCATATGAAAAGGAACCGATCATTCTGCTTAATGTAACAGGTACAGAAACACGAAGTACTTCTTTTATGCTTCTTAATAGGTGCTTTGGGCGCCGAAACAAAGGTAATGGTATGTATTTTTCATCTCTACGATAACTGATATAGATATAGACCATCCCAACAAATTCTCCCACCACCATACCCACCATCGCACCAGCAGCTGCATAAGCGATGCCAAAAGGTAGTAAATATTGAGCTAGGAAAATAACGGTAAAAATCCGAACCAATTGTTCTATGATTTGTGCAATAGCATAAGGACTCATATTTTGTCGACCTTGAAAATATCCTCGAAAAATAGAAGATATTGCGATGATCGGAATGACTGGTGTTATTGCCAAAAGTGTATAAATCGTTCTACCATCTGTTAACATCACATGAGCTATTTTGGATGCTCCAAAATAGATAGAAATGGCAATGATTACACTGGTGAACATAACGATAAAGATTGATACAATGAGGATTGCAGGAATACGATCTTCCTCACCTCGTGCTTCTGCTTCTGACACTAATTTGGAAATAGCTACTGGGATGCCTGCAGTTGTAATCACAACAGCAAAGATAAGGATAGGGAATACCATTTGGAATAGTCCCATTCCTTCATCTCCAATAATGCGCGACAAGGCAATGCGGTATACAAAGCCTAGTATTTTTGTAATAAAACCAGCACCAACTAGGATGATCGTTCCGTATAGAAAGCCTTGTTTGGACATATTGCCTCTCCTTCTCGTTCACATAATCCTTTGTAAATTTGTATGCCTTGTCCGGTTATTCCATGTCAGAAAGTTATCAATAAGCAGGAAGCGACATCGTTTATGTCGAATTTTTGCCATACTAACAACTAATTGAAAGGGAAGATAGAAAAATGGCAAAATCATTAAGAGCAGTTAGTAGCATCCATAATCGACAAGATGTAGAACTCTTGACCGAAGAGGAATTACGTGGGTGTATTGAGGATTTATGTGATAGTAAAGCAGCTGAATTTAAAATGTATGGCTATGAAGATGTCACAGGAGAACAAATTTGGGCATGTGTTTCTGAAAGCTATCGACGGGGCTGGCCGAGATTAAATCGATTGGTGAATGATATCATGTCTCTAAAAGCTAATCGATTTATGAATTGGCTTATGCTTAGCGTGTACAAAACAGATGAGTAAATTTTTCCATGTGCGACCTATTTACGGTCGCTATTTTGGTAGATTTGGTTAATAAGTTGTTTGTACTTCACTAACATAGTGGCAAAAAGAGTGTTTTTAGTGGCTGGAGAGACTTGCCAATCATTGGCAAGTTTTCTTTGTGAATTTGACAACGTTTATCTGCTGCTGGGATAATGAGAATGTATTTTTATGAATCAACTGTTTTTAAGTGCAGATGAAGGAGTAGAAAGAATGAAAGTAAAGCGCGGTAGAATCGTGATATTTATTGTCCTTACTGTAATTATTCTGGGAACGGTTTTGTCAACAACAGAAACCATTTGGGGAAGGATTACCAAAGGACTTGATTTACAGGGCGGTTTTGAAGTACTCTATCAAGCTGCTCCCAATCAAAAAGTAGATACGGATATCCTAAATCAAACTGCTAGTGCGATTCGAAATCGGATTGATATTCTTGGTGTAACAGAACCAGACATTACAATCGAACCTCCAAATCGCATCCGAGTTCAAATAGCAGGAGTGAAAGATCAGAAGAAAGCTCGTGAAATTATTGGGAAACCTGCCCAATTAACCTTTCGAGATCCTACCGGAAAGAAAGTTCTACTAAAAGGAACTGATTTAAAGCCAGGAAGTGCAAAAGTAGGATATGATCAGTCCAATCAACCTCTTGTAGAGATTCAATTAACAGATGCAAAGAAGTTTGAAAATATTACTCGAACATACATAGGACAGCCAATGCCTATTTATCTGGATGAAAATCAGTTGAGTGCCCCAACCATTGTGCAAGCGATTCCAGGTGGGCGAGCACAGATTAGTGGTCAAGAATCTGCAGAAGCTGCACAAGATTTGGCGAGTCTATTAAATGCTGGTGCGTTGCCCATAAAACTTTCTGAAGTCCAAAGTTATGCAGTAGATGCTAGTTTGGGGGAAGAAGCACTCCGTGACAGCTTGAAAGCTGGTGCATACGCTGTTTTAGCCATTTTTATCTTTTGTATAGGCTATTACCGTTTACCTGGTTTGATTGCAGTTATTACGCTGATTGCATATGGTTATCTTGTTTTATTGGTATTTGATGCTTTGAATATGACACTCACTCTGCCAGGGCTTGCAGCATTTATCTTGGGAATCGGGATAGCAGTAGATGCCAATATCATTATGAATGAACGAATACGAGAAGAATTAAGGCATGGAAAAAGTGTACGTTCTGCTGTGAAAACAGGATCGAGACGCTCTTTTCTCACGATCATTGATGCTCATGTCACCACTATTGTTGCTTCCCTTTTGTTGTTTTATTTTGGTACGGCAGCAGTAAAAGGATTTTCCGTTTCCTTGATTGCAGGCATTGTGGTCAGTTTATTAACCGCAGTTGCTTTATCTCGTATTATGGTTAACTTATTGGTTCAATCTAACCTGATGAACAAACCAAGGTGGTTTAATGTGAAAGAGGATGAGATTAGTGACTTATAATATAGATTTTGTAGGGAAGCGAAAGCTATTTTTTGGTATCTCGGTTCTTCTTATCATAGCTGGAGTTGTTTCTCTATTTGTACAGCAATTAAATCTAGGGATTGACTTTGTCAGTGGTACGCGTTTAGATATTTCAATGGGAAAAGCTGTTAACATTGATCAGTCCAAAAAACTTTTGACAGATTTAGGTTATACAGAGCCAAATGCACGTGTAGGAGGAAAACAGGCAGATGTCCTCATCTTCCGTACTTCTCAAACGATTACTGCTACAAAAGTATCAGCAATTGAAGATGCTTTTAATAAACAATTTGCTACAAAAGTAAATATCCAGTCCCAAGTGGTTGATCCCATTATTGGTCGTGAACTGGCGAGAAATGCGATCATTGCCACTCTACTGGCATGTGTTGCTATTGTGATTTATGTCTCGATACGATTTGAACACCGATTTGCCATCGCAGCAGTTGTCACTTTGTTTTATGATGCTCTGTTTACAATCGGAATCTTTTCGATTTTTCAAATCGAAGTAGATGTTGTATTTATTGCAGCGATACTTACCATTATCGGTTACTCGATTAACGATACCATCGTTATTTTTGACCGTATCCGGGAGAACTTTCAAAAGATGCAACCAAAAAAATGGGATGATCTTGCCAACATGGTCAACGAAAGTATCAGGCAAACATTAGTGCGTTCGTTAAATACGGTTGTTACTGTACTTTTTGCTGCTCTCGCTTTGGTCATTTTAGGAGGGGAAAGTATTCGGAATTTCTCCTTAGCTCTTGTCTTGGGATTGATATCTGGTGCGTACTCTTCTATTTTTATTGCAAGTCAAATTTGGATCGTTTGGACTTGGAAATCGATGCAAAAAAAATTGGAATCTGCAAAAAGAAACTTTGTGTAGTGAAGTAGTATACTTTCTTATCTATTGAGATAAACCGCGTTCTCGCGGTTTTATCCTTTTAGAGAAAGATGAAGGAGAGGAGTAAGGTTTGTGTTACATCCCAAATCTAGATGGGAGTTCGTATCGGTAACAGAAGAAGAGATTAGAAAACTTGCAGGTGAATTATCGATACATCCATTAGTTGCCCGGATTTTAATAGGGAGGGGGCTTAGAGAAAAAGAGGAAGTGAGCCGATTTTTACATCCTTCTCTCGATGACTTACATGATCCATTTCTCCTCCATGATATGTCAAAAGCAGTAGAACGTATTCACTTAGCCATTCAAAATAAAGAGCAAATTCTCATATATGGGGATTATGATGTTGATGGAGTCTCCAGTACTAGCTTGATGTTGCATGTTTTACGCCAACTAGGAGCCAGTGTGGATTACTATATCCCTGATCGTTTTCGTGAAGGATATGGGTTGCATCAAGCAGCTATTCAATCGGCAAAAGATACAGGAATTGACTTGATGGTTACAGTGGACACTGGGATTAGCGCAGTAGAACAAGCGTCTTTTGCGAAATCAATTGGATTGGATCTCATTATTACGGATCATCATGAACCCTCAGCAATTTTGCCAGAAGCCTTAGCTGTGATTAATCCAAAAAAACCGATGTGTAGCTATCCAGATAAACGACTCGCTGGTGTAGGAGTAGCAGCAAAATTGGCTACTGCTTTGTTAGGAGAAATACCATTACCCTGGTTTGATTTAGTAGCACTTGGTACCATTGCTGATTTAGTACCACTTGTAGGTGAAAATCGTATTTTTGCCACATATGGTCTTGCTTGTATGAATCAACGAAAAAATGTTGGTTTAACAGAGCTGATGGCCGTTGCTGGAATTGAGAAAAAAGTAAATGCTGGTCATGTAGGGTTTTCGATTGGACCAAGAATAAATGCAATCGGCAGACTCGCATCCGCAAAAAATGCCGTGGAGCTACTGATAACGGATGATAAAGCAAGTGCAAAATTGTTGGCTGCGGAGCTAAATGAGAAAAATATAGAACGACAAGCCCTAGTGGATACTGCAACAACAGAAGCAATAGCCCAAGTGGAAGCAAATGTGGATCAACATCGAAAAGTGATTGTTGTATATCAAGAGGATTGGAACTTGGGAGTAGTAGGGATTGTTGCTTCTCGGTTAGTAGAAACTTTTTATCGACCAACGATTGTACTGGGAAGAGATGAAAAAACGGGTCTAATGAAAGGATCAGCAAGGAGTATCCGCGGATTTCATCTGCACAAAGCACTTACAGAAGTCGGTTCGCTTTTAACCACATATGGTGGTCACGAAATGGCAGCTGGCATGGCGTTACCCCTCGATAACCTCTCTGCTTTTCGTCAGAAGCTCACCATGCTCGCCGACGAGTGGCTTAGCAGCGAAGATTATATCAAACAGACTATCATAGAAGAAAAAATAGCATTGTCAGAAGCGAATACCACCTTAATGGATTCCTTAGACCAACTTGCCCCTTATGGAATGGGGAACCCTGTACCTTTGTTTCAGATAGAGGAAGCGGAGACGATTAAAGTGGACTGGATGGGGGGACAGTCCAATCATCTCAAGCTGCATTTGCAAGATACTTCAGGTCATAAAATAGAAGCAATCCGCTTTCGATGCAGTGAACTAGCTGATCAAGTAACCGTAGGAGCACCAACACAAATCGTAGGTGAACTACAAGTAAACGAGTGGAACGGAAGAAGAAAAATACAAGTTTTGATTCGTGATCTGGCAATATCTCAATTGCAAATTTTTGATTGGCGTACCAATCGTAAACTGGATAGAGTTGCTGAGTTAGCTGGAAAACCTGTGTTATGTATCTGTTCTGACAAAAAGAGGTATACCAATCTTGAAGATGGTCAATTATTTACATGGGATGAAGCGATACCAAGTGATTTACCATTTGCACACTTGGCGCTTTTAGATGCCCCACCGTCACTGGCTAAATTAAAAGAAATTCTTCATCATTTAGAAGGGATAGAGCGGATCTATGTTTGCTTTGGTGATGAAGATATAACTTATCAACTTCCTGTCGTGCCGAATAGGGAGAAATTTAAACTGTTGTACCAAACTTTGTGGACAAAACGTTCTGCTAAACTCCCTTTGCAAGCTAGCATGGAAGCACTTAGCAGAAGACTTGGTCTTTCCAAAAAAGCAATTCGCTTTTTGATGGATGTTTTTCAAGAGTTACAATTTGTTCAGATCGAAAAGGATCAAATGGAAGTGATTGCTAATCCTGCAAAGCGCGATCTTTCAGAATCCAAAATTTATCAACAAGGAATAAACCAATCAGAAGTATTACAAACTCTTATATACTCCTCTTATCGCGAATTAAGTAAAACAATTAAAGGAGCATAAACACCATGAATTTGAAGGATAACATTCGCGTCATTCCAGACTTCCCTCAACCAGGAATACGCTTTAAAGATATTACTACTTTATTAAAAAATGGACCTGCCTACCAGGCAATGATCAATGAATTTGTAGATATATACAAAGACAAAGAAATTGATTTGATCATTGGTCCAGAAGCACGTGGATTTGTTATTGCAGCACCTTTGGCTTATGCATTGGGGGTAGGATTTATTCCCGTTCGCAAGCCAAAAAAACTGCCACATGAAACAATCGAAGTTACCTATGATTTGGAATATGGAAAAGATTCTTTGGTTATGCATAAAGATGCTATTTTACCAGGGCAAAAAGTCTTGATTGCAGATGATTTATTGGCAACCGGGGGAACTATTGCTGCGACTTTGGAGTTAGCCAAACAACTAGAAGCGGAAATAGTTGGAGCCGCATTTTTGATTGAATTAACATATCTCAATGGCAGAAAAAAACTTGGAGATATGGATATCACAACACTTGTCCAATACTAATAAGAACTTACACAAGCAACAGCTGGATCAATTGAAAAGATTGGCAGTAAAAAGTTGATAACTTTCCGTTATCAGCTTTTGCTTTATTTATGAAATATTGTATGAGATCTTCTGGATGGCTATGTTTTAAACCCTCCAGAAGATCTCTGAAGAAAAGCTGATTACTCCACATGAAGGGTAATCGCCACACCCGCTCCTAGAGCAGCACCGAGTTCATGTTCGAAGTTTTTGAGTGCCCGGACGGACTTTCCTACGGCAACGGAAACTTCTCGAGAATTTTTTCCATACTGTTCGTGTACCTGGAAGAAGTTTTGCATCTCTTTCTCGAGCTGTCGGGCTGCCTGCTTGAGTTTCTTCTGATTGTTGGCAGGCCGTACGGGTGACTCAACGAAAATGCTAAAGTCGAGTTTGGACACCATCACCTCTCGCAAAGCCTTGGCCAAGTCGTCGATGAGTTGCTGAACATTTGAAGGAGGCTCAGTCGAGTTGACAAGTGCATCATAGAGAAGACAAGCACCTTCAGGCACTCCTTCTACAACCTCAGTGAGCTTACCCACGTGAATTCCTTTCCTTTTCGGCATTATTGCCTTATGTATATATTAAAAAACAAACATAGATGTTGCAATAAATAGATCTACATACCTATTAAAAATAGAGGCAGGGTATCTCTTGAGAGATACCCTGTTTTGATCAGGATGGACGCACCAAGTGGTAGATGCGATTATCGACATCTCGTAGCTCTGTCACGCATGTGAAAGGGAGCATGTTCCATTTCGCTTCCCATTTTACAAAGATATCGGCAACATCTGCTTGGAGTTGCTGAAACTTGGAGTTGAGTTCAGGGGGGCATCCAGCTACGATGAATTTTGCAAAGGCTTCAAAAGCAGCATTCAATGCATCTAGTATTTTTTGCACATCAGATGCTTCGCGTAATGTTTGATTAGCAATGGACCAACATTGTTTTTCTAGTTTCAACCTTTGCTTTCGAAGGTTAATAAGTTGGTTTGTGGTTGATCGATAGGACAATGCTCTCCCTGATCACAGAGAACGTGGAATCTATTCATATAAATAGTAGCACAATTGACAACAAATGCCGCTAATAAATTTTGTTTTTGTTCTACATATTAATTCTACATAAAAAGGATGAAGTAGGGAAAAATACAAATAAAGTAAGATATCATTTTATTTTTTACATACTCACATATGAATTGGACAGTGTATAACTTATCCTGGAGGTATTCCTAAATGGCAAAAGTCCTATATATTACAGCAAATCCAAAACCAGTAGCAGAATCATTTAGTTTGCGTACAGGTCAAGCATTCCTAGAAGAATATAAAAAAGCCAGTCCACAAGATGAAGTTGTCCATCTTGACTTGTACAAACTAGATATCCCAATGATAGATGCGGATGTATTCAACGGATGGGGAAAACTTGCAAACGGAAAAGACCTCACTTCCGATGAGAAAGCGAAAGTGGAGCGAATTGCAGAGATCACAGACGAATTTGTTTCGGCAGATAAATATGTATTTGTAACTCCTTTTTGGAACTTTTTCTTCCCGCCAAAATTAAAAGCATATATTGATGCCATTTGTATTGCAGGGAAAACATTCAAATATACGGAGAACGGTTCCGTCGGATTACTTGGTGAAAAACGAGTGGTACACATCCAGGCACGTGGCGGTTTCTATTCAGAAGGACCAACGAAAGAACTCGAGTTTGGAGACCGATACCTGCGTACCGTGTTTGGTTTCTTAGGAGTTACCGATATTCAAACCGTAGTGGCTGAAGGGATGGCTTACGATCCGAGTAAAGCAGAAGGTATTGTTGCCAAAGCAATTGAAAAGGCAAGGGAAGTCGCAAAAAATTTCGCTGGTGAAATGATTCATGTTTGATAATGAATATAAAAAGTACAATCCTTATTGGTTGTACTTTTTTATTTTTGTTGAGATAAGATGAGTAATAGAAGTAGAATAATAAATACAACCATCACAATGAAATCTTGCTCGTTGGAAAATGGATGAAAACGTTCAAAGATTGGTATGTTTATATCAGGAAATCCCCATTCTACACTTTGGAAGTCATCTATTATTTTATTAAAAAAGTCCATTTCATGCTCCCTTCGATAATTTGTTACATATGAAATAATAGTAGAAAAAAGCGTAAGTATTTGCAACTTTCTTTGAGATGGAGCTGAGAATATGATTATTTATTCTAATTTTACCAATACATGCTACAACCAAGATGATTTAGCTAGGAGACAATCTACTTTCACCTCCCCTTTGGAGACAAGAGACCCTTTTGAGCGAGATTATGGGCGAATTGTGCATAGCGCTTCTTTTCGTAGACTTCAAGCGAAAACACAAGTGATCGGATCGGAAGCTGGTGATCTTCATCGGACAAGATTGACACACTCCATGGAGGCGGCGCAAATAGCACGAAGTATTGTTATTTTTCTGAATGCACATGATCCAAAGCTAGGTGAAGATTTTTCACTTGATGTTTCTCTTTTAGAAGCAGCAGCTTTAGCGCATGATCTCGGTCATCCTCCATTTGGTCATCATGGTGAGCAAGCTCTCCATGATTGTATGAATCAATATGGAGGATTTGAAGGAAATGCACAAACCTTTCGGATTCTTTCGCGTATAGAAGGCGATAAGGTTGTAGGATTAAATTTAACTCGTGCATTGCTATATTCTATTGTCAAATATCCGATTATTCTTGATGATGCAATCGGGACGAATACAAATAAATCTATCCCCCCGAAGGCAAATATATATAAAGCGGATGAAGATGCGTTTAACTGGATGATGGAGCCTTTATCAGAAGAAGAAAAAAACTATTATATGGAAACAAAGCAATCCAAACAAGGATTTCAAAAAACGATTCGCAAAGCATGGGAGTGTTCTTTATTAGAATTAGCTGATGACATCGCATACGTTACCCATGATGTAGAAGATGCGATTAATTTGGGTTTTATTCCATCCTCTACGTTATTGCAGTTACTTTCATCTTTTCCGGAGTTTCAAAGGCACTTTTTACGAACGGATCATTTTAAATACGATTTGAAACAACTTATTTCGGCGCTTATTTCCTATTTTGTATTCGGCGTGGAATTGAAAGAAAATGAGCTGAAAACCGAATATCCTCGATTAAAATATCGCGTAGAGCTGTTGCCAGAGAGATTTGAATTATTGCGGCTTCTAAAGAAGTTAGTGATCGATGAGGTAGTATATTCGCAGACAGTACAGACCATGGCTTGGAAAGGACGTTTTGTAATCAAGCAACTGTTTGAGGCTATGATGAATGAAACCAATCTATTGCCAACGAATGACCGCCAATCAATTGCATCAGGTATTGCTACAGCAGATAAAGCAAGAGTTGTCTGTGATTATATAGCTGGGATGACCGATTCTTATGCGATGAAAATATATCAGCAATTATTTGGTAGAGGAGACGGGGCAGGTTTTATTCCACATCTATAGGGCAAAATCCTGCTTGATGAGTTTTATTATAAGATGGTATTATTTAGGAGGTGAAAGGGACAAGTAGAAAGGGTGTTTTCCATGAATGAGTATCATGAAATAATTCATGTTCTCTTAGAAAGTGTAGACCGCCGCTATGAAATGTTAGAAGATCGATATAGTAGCAAGACACGAGAAATCGAAAAGAGAATGGATAAAATTGAAAATCAGTATGAAGAACAATTCTACCGATTAAACCAAGAAATCCGTTATCTACAAGAACGAATTCATGATGTGGAAACCCAACTGTTGTTTATGCAAAACAGCGAAAATTTACCAAAGACTGATCGGAAACGATTTTAAATAGAAAGTTGGAAGTAATGCTTGATCACACGATCAAGCATTATTATTTATAATTCTAATTAGGGTACATATTCATGATAATACGAAATATTCACTCTTAGGTTCATTTATACTAAATATCCATCCGTAAATGTGGATGATTCATAATAAATTTGTTTATACATATTGTTTTTTGTAAACCAGAAATGATAACACTATTATAAACATCTTAAATAAACAAAACTGCTTTATACGCGATTTGCTCAATTGTTTGATAAGAGTTAATATGAAAGAAGTTCCTGTCTTCTCAATCAACCGAGGAGTGTCATGAATCCGATGATCATCGGATCCCTGCTGGTCGTACTGGGAATCGGTATGGCGGTCGTTACCCATGAGAAGAAGGCGATTCTCAGAATCCCTTCCCTCATTGGAGCTTATCTCTCAATGGGAACAGGTGCGATCCTGCTCGTCGTGAACGTCATCAAGGCGGTCTTCTTTTAGTCCGCCGCCAAGGAACATTCTTCGGTGCAGATCTAACAGGGTCTGTGCCGAAGTCATTTATAAGTTATGAACTGGAGTATAGAACGTCTTAAATCAGTTAGCCGTTTGCACATCCTCAAATGCCACAAGCTCATGGCAGTCATCCCTACAAATTACTTGGTAGTACTTAATTTTAATGAGAACAAAGCGGGACGAGTTGCAGCTCGTGCGAGAGGACGGTTAGGTGGCAGACCTGAAAAATTAGGAAAAAAAGAGGGGAGATGATCAAAACACTTGCAGCAAATAAAACACCGATTAAAGATATTGCTGAAATGATGGAGATCTCCCGTACCACTGTTTATCGGTATCTAACAAAATAGAAGTGGCCACTCTACATCTGGATATGTAATTAATCCCCAGAGTGGCCCCTCATTTTCCGAATCGGTTCCGTACCCCTAGCAGACACAGAGTCCATTCTAAAGCAATTCTCAAAAAACACCTCCCATCCCACCTATAAAGCCTTACAGGAGTTGGGGAAGGTTTTGAAAACGATTTTTTTATGCGAATACCTACATCTCGAAGAAGTGCGTATTGAAGTCCTTGCTGGACTAAATGTGGTGGAAAACTGGCATTCAGGCAGTGACTTTATCTTTTATGGAGAAGGGGGAGAAATCCAAAAAAATCAACCTCAGGAGCAGGAAATTGCCATCATCAGCCTCCACTTACTGCAAAATTGCTTGGTCTATATCAATACGCTCAAAATCCAACATGTATTGCAAGAAAAAGAATGGGTGGATCAGATGACGGCAGAAGACTACCAAGCACTTCACTCCTCTTATTTACAACCATATTGATCAATACGGTGAATTCCGTATGGATCTCGATCAGCGATTAGCTTTATTGGCCTAATAAAATGAACCGTTCCTTTTTGGTTGGTTCATTTTCCATTATATGGTTACGTTACCCCTCAGTCGCCGGATGCTGGTTCTACGATACCAATCTGACAGGATATTTTCTGGTATCACGAGGTTTTGCTCCATTAATGGTGCAGCAAGGCCAAGGACACATCATCAATATTTCTGTGAATTATGAAACAATGAAACGTAGAGGATTTATTCCTTATGGCCCATCCCGAGCGGCAACTGGATCGTTATCAATAATTATGGCCGAAGATCTAAAACCTTATGGCATCACCGTAGATCAGCTCCTGCCTGGAAGCATTACAGAGACAGGAATGATTCCAGATCAAGAAGAAATCAGAGCTGAAATTACGCGAAACAGATGAATGTACTCGATCCTTCGATTATGGCGAAGCCAGTCATTTTCCTTTGTTCCGATGATGCACAAGGAATTACCGGCGAGCGTATCGTGGCCGTCGATTTTGATGACTGGATTCAAGCCAGAAGTTCATAGATCGAGCTCTTTTCTTAAATAACAGCAGACTCAATTTTCTTAGTACAGTCAACAATATGGTGCTATCACCAAAAAATACAAAGGATCATACCAATTAGGGGTAGCGGGGAGATACGTGTAAAAATAGGACATAACCAAGGAATATTTACCAATGAACGCAGAAAGCCCAACAACCGTTGGGCTAACGCATTTTGTTAACCTGTGAAATCCAGTGCACCTTCAAAAGGCTGTGGAGACTGCCCCAAATCAATGATGTAATCTCCAAATCGTTTAATATGACTTGTCAAGTAAGGACTTATGAATCGAACATCTTCCGAATCGAACAAATAACCCTCTCTATTTAAATCTCTCAGAATGTCATATCCACAACGTTTTGAAAAATCACAGCATTGCTGACAAGTTCATTATACTTGATGACTCTTTCTTGCTGCTCCGGATCGTTATCTGAAATATTTCCATCGCCTCCAAAACATAGCCACCCAGAAAAACCATGAAACGCCTCTACTTTGTTGGTCTCGCTTGTAATTTGTTGTCGTAGCTCCATATCTGTAATATATCGAAGTAAAAAGAGGGTACAAATTGGGTGTTTTTGCCCAGCGCCTCGAAAAGGTGGAATATTGAATTTTCAGATATTTTCGGGATTCCTATCACTCATACTCCATGGAAAAAGGGATAAGGAATACGTCACAAAAAAATCAGTGCAGTACTCCTTATTTTTTTACTTCATTTCAGATATTACCTTAGACTGTGCTAATTCCTGTATCATTTCTCCATGTTTATGGACTCTTGTTGGGTATTAAATTCATATCGTCCATATAAGTTAACATGTTGCCATGCGACAGGGGATATTTGTTTTATCATATCTGCACCCTGACCATTCATTTCTCTATATGTCAACATATTAGATAAAATGCAAGACTTGTAGTAAATAATGCAATTAGCCAATAGTCGACTGCATTCACCCCATATATGTTGATCATTTTCATTTTTGAAGCGTAACTTACCAAAGTTGGCATAGGATACTGCCTTACGGAGCTTATGAATACTTTCTCCTCGGTTCAATGCTTTTTGTACGTTGCGCGTAAAGGTGGAGAATCAATATAATTTAGAAGATATAGACTCCTTATGATGTTATCATACCCCCATAAAGCACGTTTCGTTTTGTTTTTTCGAGCATAGGAGTTTAACTTGCCAACGATAATGCTTTGAGTAGTGGTTTTAACAGCCAGAGATAACATGATTCGTTCAATATTTTCCCATTCTTCTATGATCAATTTTGTATTAATCTTTCGGATTGGCTTAATTAAATTATCCCATATTGGGTTGGGTGTTTAAATCCATAGAGATCATCACTAACCTTGCCATGAATATCTTTTAACGAGGTGCAAACTGGTAACCAAAGAAATGAAGAATAGCGAAGTTTACCTCATTGGTTCCGTGTGTATCAGTAGAATGCACGCTGGGCTGAATTTCCGTTGTGTTATTATAGAGAATGTCAAATATATAATGACTTTCATGCTCATTGGATCCAATGATCCGAGTATTAACAGAAACATGATTCGCTACCATCGTATAAGAGACAATTCCTTTTCCCAAACCAAAGTATTTAGGGGAATGACGAGAATGAATGGTATTAATTTTGGTCTCCACTTTCTGTCCATCACTACTGGAGTGAATCGTTTCACCGATATCATAATGCTTAAAGATGGGTAACTTAGATGTTGCATTACTGATACAATCACTCGCTTTTTTTAACGTTTCCAGACGAATAAAGTTATCTGACGTAGAAGCGAGCAAGGGATAAGGAATATCAGATATTTCCCTCATTCTGCTGAGCCCCATATTGGTTCCCCAAGCGATCAAACATGCGATGAGGATGCGATTATCTTTATTTTGTTTGGCATAACGTCCTAAGATGTGTTCAAACGAATCCAAGAATGGACAGTGTTGATGGACAAAGTGCAGGACACTTCTAATGTCTATTTGTTTTAATGAGTCATAAAAAGAATGGTTAATAGACTCTGCATCCCTAGTATAAGGTAATGTCCAACTGGTGTGTTGACCCCTTTTTTGATTTGGAGATGTTCATTTTTACCAGATGATATATTTTCGTTTACCTCAGCAATTCGACTTTCCAATTTCTCCTCCAGCTCAGCCAAGTGACTATGAATAGATTGATTGAAATTAGTCAAACCCATATCGGCTATAAATGTTTCTTTCTGTTGCCATTGTTGATTCGTGATTAAATCGTCCTCAAAACTACAAAATCGGATGCTATCTCGGCAAAAAATATCCCCTGCTTCTATGCGATGACGTAACAGACGATAGATCAAAAATTCATATCGATCTACTAAGATTTTTTTTCGTTTGTGAATATAACGTTTTGTACGATTAGGTATAAAGCGATCTGGTAAGTCATCCGAATCAATTTTTGATAACGGTTTATTTTGATGAAATGCATCTTTCAAAAAATGAACAGCTTCGATTAATGGATCATGGAGAGAAGCCGCATTAAAGCGCTTCCCGACCTTTTTGGGGTATGTGAACGATTCGAGGAATGAGGGGCCACATCTGAAAATTTTTCCAAATTAGTATAGTAGGTGTACGGCAAGAATTACTTCTTTTTTGGGCCTCTTATAAAAAACGTTCATCAAAAGTGAATGAACGTTTTTTTATAATCTATTCTTACTATCATGACTCATATGAAACAGGCAGGGTATATTCCGTTTAAACTTCCTTCGTCGATTTGCAAGTCTGTTCATCTAGCATAGTAGAATAAATAGCTTTTTTCTCATGTGCAAGAGCCTTCACATTTTCCAATTGATCAATTTGTAGCTTTAGTAAATCAATATGCTTATCTAATATTTCAATTCGTTTGTGTAAAGTACCCTCCATATCTTTTATTTCTTGGTTGTCATCGGTTAAGAGACAACCATCTTCAGCAAACAATGCGATATCCTTTAACTTCATTCCTGTTTGTTTTAATCCATAAATAAAACGGATAAAGCGAAGATCTTGCTCATCATAGCGCCTAACTCCATTTAGTTTGTCATTCAAACGAGTAGGATTAGGCAAAATACCAATTTTTTCGTAATATCGAAGTGTGTATGCTGTAATACCCGTTAATTTAGATATCTCACTTATCGAGTACATAGAAGTTTATACTCCTCTCACTCATTAATGAGAACAACCTTTCCGATAGATAAAGATTTTTCAAGTAGTTCTTGCGCTTGAGCTGCTTCCTGTAATGGAATACGATGAGAAATCAATGGATTGATTTTTCCTTTCTCTAATAAGGAGAGAAGGAACTGAACGTCTTCTCGAAACCAATCCAATTTTTCTTTTTTTAAAGAAGATATAATGTAAAGGTATACAGGATTTCCATTTACTGTGGTTTGTTTATTCGCTAGATTTTCCCAATCCTTCGCCCAATCTTCTGGACTTCCCTCCTCAAGAATCGACGTATATCCATAACCGATGAACCGACCGTTTTTACTTAAGGTCTGTAAGGAACGCTCGTAGTTCCGTCCGCCTATCGGATCAAATACCGCATCCATCCCTTCGGGAGCGTGAAGGCGGAGAACCTCTACAAAATCTTCGTTTCGATAATCAATCGGCATGGCACCATATTGGGAAACAATGGAGTGTTTAGCCAAGGAAGCCGTTCCGTACATTTCCAATTTTGCAAGCTTTCCAAGCTCAAGTAATGCTGTACCAACTCCTCCACTTGCCCCATGAATAAGAATACGTTCTCCCTCAGAAACCTTGGCAATGCGGTGAAGCATTTGATAAGCTGTTACATAGTTTAGGATGACAGCAACTCCTGATACAACATCGATAGTCGCAGAAATTTTAACCAGTTCATCGTCCTTTGGATACACATAACTAGCATAACCACCTGTCCCGTTAAAAAAAACGGCTACCTTATCTCCCAACGAATATTTTTGCATGCCTTCTCCCACTTCGTCAACAATTCCAATCGCGTCATATCCTGGTGTAAATGGAGGTATAGGAGATAATGGGTACTTCCCCTCCCTCCTCATAATATCTGCAAGCGCAACTCCTGAGCTCTGGACTTTTACGCGAACTTCTCCTTTTTCAGGTTTACGAAGAGGTTCCTCTATCATATCGATCACTTCTGGTCCTCCGTATCGAGTTACAATCACACGTGTGTTTAACATGATTTCTCACCTCTATAAAAAGAATCGAATGTGTCTGTATTATATTTGTTAGAGTAAACTCTAAGTCAAGCGGTTTGATTTACGTTCGTTACATAAAAGAGTATGGTAGAAATCATTTCTTTTAATTCGTCGTTTGTAAAGGTATACGAAACGAGTAACAAGCGCTAATAGTCAAGCAGAAAAGTCCCTTAAGGATTTGAAAGAAAAGAGAGAAAAACAAACAGATGGCCTAGTTACCGTTCTGCGTGATACAGTGGTCGCTTTCCAATCTGAAGGATCAGCAGAACAGCGGTTAAAAGGATTGGAGAAAATGCTCGATGGGAATCGTGGTCAGCGTATTTTAGAAAATTGTGAAGATCATTTAGCATATTCGAGGAACAACTATTTCTCTTTCGTATGGAAACACTTGAAGAGTAGTCGGTCTGGGTTAATCAAGATGCTAGAATCGCTTGACCTGAAATCAACCAATCAAAACAAAGGATTAGAACAAGCTATTACGTTTCTGTTAGAGAATAAAAATAAAAAATCGGATTGGATTCCGATCACTTACTTACATAAGAAAAGCAATAGTGTAGACGATTGGGAGTGGATTCATTTAGTTGATCTTTCTTGGGTTCCAGACGGGTGGTGGTGATGGATTAGTTCTCATCATCAAAGAAACATATATCCCAAGAAAATTAATCGCCGCCATTTTGAAGCTTGTGTATTCTCTCAGGTCTGGAATGAATTATAGTCAGGAGATCTCTGTATTGAAGGGAGTGAAAAATACGCAGATTACCGAAAACAGTTAATCTCTTGGGAGGAGTATCGAGAAAATGTGCATACTTTCTGCGAACAAGCAGGGCTTCCTACAACTGCTCAGGCGTTTAAGGAACAGGTTTATAAGCAATTGGAGCAGGTAGCACGAAAAGTGGATGCTTCTCTTTCTAAAAATAAAGCTGTCACGATCCGTAATGGTGAACCATTTATTACAAAAGTGAAAAAGAAAAAAGCATCTCCGCTTTTGAAAGCGATTCGAAAACGAATTGAAGAAAAGATGGTACCCATCAATGTGTTAGACTTGTTGGCGGACACCGAATATTGGTTAAACTGGACCCGCTTTTTTGGTCCAATATCTGGTCATGACGCAAAAATAGACAACCCATCTGAACGTTATATCACAACAGCTTTCTGCTATGGATGTAACTTAGGATCAACGCAAACCGCTCGATCTCTGGGTAATATAGATCGAAAACATATTTCTTGGATAAATGAAAGACATATCACCAAGGAAAATATTCAAAAAGCAATTGAATGGATCATTAACGCTTATAACAAATTCCATTTGCCTAAGTATTGGGGATCGGGAGCCAGTGCGTCCGCTGACGGAACAAAATGGGATTTGTATGAACAAAACCTCCTGTCTGAAAATCATATCCGCTACGGGGGATATGGAGGGCTTGGTTACTATCATGTTTTAGATACCTATATTGCTTTATTTAGTCACTTTATTCCTTGTGGAGTGTGGAAAGGAGTTTACATTCTAGATATCTTGATGAAGAATCAATCGGATATTCAACCGGATACTCTCCATTCTGATACACAAGGACAGAACGCACCTGTATTTGGATTAGCTTTGCCTCGTATCCGAAATTGGAAAAATTTAAAATGTGCTACACCCAAGTAAACAATCTGCTTATCTGCACATTGATGAGTTATTCTCTGGTTCTATCGATTGGAAACTGATCGAAGATCATTATGAAGATTTGTTACGGGTGGCCATGTCAATTAAATCAGGACGCATTCATCCCTCCACCATCCTGAACAAGTTAAGTACATATAGCAAGAAAAATAAATTGTATCAAGCATTTCGCGAATTAGGCTGTGCGATTCGTACCTTGTTTTTATTATATTATTTATCGGATGAAGAATTGCGAAGCACTATTCAAGCGGCTACCAATAAAAGTGAGTCCTTTAATGGATTTATCAAATGGTTATTCTTTGGTGGAGAAGGGATCATCGCGGAGAACAATCGTCAGAGACAAAGAAAAATGATTAAGTATAACCACTTAGTTGCAAACTGTTTAATTTTCTATAATGTCTTCCAACTCACTCATATTCTTCATGAATACATGCAAGAAGGAAATTCATTGGACGAAGAAGTGTTGTCTGATCTAAGCCCCTATCTTACCTTTCATGTAAATCGTTTTGGAAAGTATCATTTGGACTCGGATCGTCGTCCTTCGAATCTTCAATTTGATATCTCTGTATCTCCTTCTCAACTAAAATCTGCTATTTGAAACCTGAGCAAGAGAGTATTTATGAACTTTATACTCTCTTGTTTCTATGTGGCCCAAAAAAGAAGTAATTCTTGCTGTACCCCGCGAGGTCAAATCATTCCGATAAATCTTCTGAAGGCAAGTAAACGGTAAATGTCGTTCCCTCGTCAGGCTGACTTACTACATCGATAAAACCACCATGGGCTTTAACAAATTGGTGGGCAATGGACAATCCAATCCCCGTTCCGCCTGTATGCCGTGAACGGGCCTTTTCAACCCGATAAAAACGATCGAACAAGTGTGGAAGTTCTTCCTTGGGTATACCAATTCCGGTGTCGCTTACGGAAACACATGTGTAAACCTTATGTTGATCTACAACCTCTTCTTTGATATCAACCGTTATCATTCCGCCTTTCGGAGTATAGCGGATTGCATTGCTCAACAAATTGATAAATACTTGTGTTATTCGTCTAGCATCGACTTTTGTAATCACAGGTTTTGAGTAGGAAGAGAGGCTAATCCTCAATCCGTTCTCTTCGGCCTCCATCTCTACATCATTCACGATTTGTTTCAGTTTTGTCGTCAGATCGATCGGCTTGCAATCCAAACGCAGCCGTCCTGCTTCGGCCAACGACAAAAGATGAAGATCATCAACTAACAAACTCAAACGGATCACTTCGTCATGAAGTCTAAGCAGCATTTCAGGGGAAACATGCTGACTCGCTTGCTGAGTATTTTCCAACTTTAATTGCATAATAGAAAGCGGAGTGCGAAGCTCATGAGCGACATCCGCAAACATCCTCTTTCGCACATTCTCGGCTTCACGTAAGCGAAACGTCATATCGTTGAATGTCTGGACGACTTTCCCGTATTTGTCCCTAGATTCCATCGGAACGTTCACATTGAGATCTCCTTTTGCAACTTGTTCAATAGAGGTAATCAGTTTTCGAAGCGGAAGTGTGATGACTCCCGATATCCATAGACTAAAATACAGGCCCGTTGCAATAAAAAATACGGCTATCCCAACCCCCATCAGCTTCATTTTGTCAATTACATACGTCTTCAACATCTCCATTTGATGATCGGGTGAGGCGCTCAAAAAAGCCTTTCCGATTTGTTCCTTCTGAAAATCATCGAACACAAGTGCCAGATAAACTTGATAGCTAAAGATGTGAGACAGGGTAATGATCAGGACGAGTAGTCCCATGTAACCAAAGGTTTTTTGACGTACGGTCATTTTCATGTCTGCTCACCGAACCGATAACCGAAGCCGTATAGCGTCTGGATATATCTCGGATTGGCGGGAGCGTCTCCCAATTTTCGGCGAAGGTTTCGAATATGGGAATCCATCGTTCGTTCATAACCCATATATTCGTCCCCGAGTGCGACTTTCAATAACTGCAGGCGGCTAAAAACAATGCCAGGACGTGCAGCCAATGTGTTTAAATTCGGTCGGTGTTAGTTGGATTTCTTGGTCGTCTTTGTATACTTGGCATTTGGCTTCGGAAATGGTCAAGTTGCCTCTTTTCAAAATCTGAGGCTTATTTTCAGCCCCATGCAAGCGCCGAAGTAAAGCCCGGATTCGCGTAGACAGCTCACGCAAACTAAAAGGCTTTGTCAAATAATCATCTGCACCGATTTCCAAACCAACGATTTTATCCGATTCTTCTGATCGGGCTGTGACCATAATAATGCCGCAATTCGATATTTGCCTTAACTCGCGGCAAACATCAAGACCGCTCTTTTCGGGAAGCATCCAATCGAGCACAACGAGTTCTGGTTGCTCTAATTGAGCGAGCTCAAGTGCTTCTCTTCCGTTTTGGCAGGTATGGACTTGAAACCCTTCACGCTGCAGATAAGTTTGTATTTCTTCCAGCATGTATCTCTCGTCCTCTACAATCATCAATTTTGGCTCCATTTTAATTTCATCCTTCCAATACACAGAAATTCTTTATCATATTATATCGTGTGATTGTTGGGATAACGAAAAGATTCACAAGAATAGATAAAAATCTGCATAAGTTCTCGATATTTATTCTGTAAATTAACGATGAAAGAACGGACTCGGCGAGCAATGGACATTTAATCCGTTCGCAAGGAGGCAGCGAGAAATTCAATACTAACACGAAAGATATTTTGTTATATTACACATCTAGTGAAACCCAAAGATCTCTGCTTTGCTCAATAGGTAGAGAAAAGGAGTTACCTTCTATGAAAAATGAATCACTGATCGTAAAAATCTCTCTGGGTGCAAGGCATCCAAAGGAAGGATGTCTGTGATGAGACTTATTGAATTAATACTACTGTTTGCCAATTTACTGGCTTTTTTTTCCTTGGTAATCCCATTGAAACAGTCAATAAAGTGGGCGCAATATTTGGCTCTCGTTCCGTTACCAATAGTTGGTATTCAGGTACTGGTGGAGGGTTCTCGTTGGGGAATAATCCCAGCTTATATCATGAGTGGAATATTTTTTGTGGCCTGGTTAGCTAAAAATACTGTGCGAAAGCCTAAACTTGGTGAAACAGGCATGATTAAGCGACTTGCCTCCGGTTTTACGATTAGTCTAGGAGCACTGAGTCTGATAGTTTCTTCCGTTCTACCGTTTCTTTTTCCTGTATTCAACTTACCACAACCGTCAGGACCTAACCAAATCGGTACATTGATCTATCATTGGGTAGATAAAAATCGTCCAGAGATTTTCACAGATAATCCCAAAGATCGTCGTGAGATCATGGTACAGATTTGGTATCCTGCCAAAGAAAATCTATCATCGCCGCACGCTCCCTACATTCAGGAGACAGAACCCTTAGCGTCAGTTGCCCGTATGAAAGGTTTGCCGGGATTTATCTTTGAGCAATTAAAGTACGTTAAGACTCATGCTATTCCTTCTGCAACAGTGTCGACAGTTAAGTCTAAATATCCAGTGCTAATTTTTTCAGCTGCGCGTGGCGGTTTTCGTCAACAAAACACTCAAATATTTGAGGAGTTGGCGTCACATGGATACATTGTGGCTTCCATCGATCACCCTTATACCGCTGGCGGAGTAAAATTTCCTGATGGTCGTTTGATTTCTCTTGACTCTCGCCTTTTTCCCGGGACTAAAAGTGATTTGCCAGATGACCGCAACTTTTTTGACAATACTGTTGTTCCCTATCTCGCCAAGGACATTATGTTTTCACTTGATCAACTCACAGCCTTAAACCAGTCTGATCCGAAAGGAATCCTGACTGGACGATTGGATCTTAAGCATGTTGGTATGATTGGACATTCACTGGGTGGTCTTATAGGTGCTGAAGCCAGTTACTTAGATCCACGTTTGCGTGCCTTTATAGCGTTGGATGTTCATATGCCTGCCAATGTGATTCGTTCTGGTTTAAAGCAACCAACTATGTTTATCGGTCGTGAAGCTAAGTGGATGAAGATGGAGGGGTGGTCGAAAGAGGATATAGATTTGACTCAAACGACTATGAGGTCAGTTTACAAGAAACTGCCAAAAGACGGTTACTTAATTATGATACCTGGCACTTTTCACGTAAACTTTACTGATGCGTCACTTTACTCACCACTGATGTCATGGGCAGGTCTAACCGGACCAATCGATGGCGATCGGGCAAACAGTATCATTAATTCTTACACATTGGCGTTTTTTAATAAGTATCTAAAGAGTAAGCCAGCAAAACTGCTTGATGAACCATCAAAACAATATCCTGAAGTGCACTTTGAAAAACGGTGACCTAGATAGACATAAGTCGATGATTATTCTGTATAGTAACGATGAAAGGACGAAATAGACGTGCATAGGACTTTTAATAAGTTCGCGGAGGCAGACATGCAAAATGTTCTACAAAAATAATAAAACCTATGAGGTGTATACAAATAACCCACGAATTCTAATTTCAGGTGCAAGTCAAGTATTGAGGCCTGGCTCTAGCATACTGGTTGGAACGCTATGGATTTCGTCCTACTGTGATCGAGCGAGCACCTAAGCTGCGGGAGGGTGACAATGGGGTTGATATACGAGAACAGGAGATTGAGGTAGCAAAACGAATGGGTATTATGTCAAGAATTCAAAAGAAGGCAAGCGACACTATCCGCCTGATGAGCAGATTAATGCAGAATATACCACGCCTTTCATCTTCCAATTGAGAATTTAGTAGTGATACCAAAAAATAATTAAGTAAAATTTAATCTAATTACTAAAAACATCTGCTGATATGGAAATTTTGCAAATAGTGAACCAACAAAGGTTTGAAAGGCACTTCTTAAAGTATACTTTTTCTAGGGGAAAGAAAATGAACCCAATTAATCAAAGAAGTATACTTTCTTTAGATTCTTTAAGATGAATAAAAATCCGACTAATGCAGTTGGTTTTATTGACTTTGATCGCCTATTATGTATAATTATATTAGTTTGGAACATGCTTTTAACAATAAGATTAAGAGGAGTCTGGGCTGATGAAAAGATTAAAGTGGATAGCTCCAATTCTACTTGTTTTTGCGCTAGTAGCTGGATGTAGTGTTGGTACTACCAATGATACATACACAAAAGTAAAAGAAAGTGGAGTATTGCTAGTTGGGACAGAAGGAACTTATAAACCTTTTAGTTATCATGATGAAAAAACAAATGCGCTTACAGGATATGATGTAGAGGTTGCTCGTGAGGTTGGAAAACGCCTTGGACTAAGAGTCGAGTTTAAAGAAATTCCTTGGGATGGTATGCTTACAAGTTTATCGTCCAAAAAAATTGACATGGTTGCGAATCAAGTAGGGATTAAACCAGAGAGGCAAAAGAAATTTGATTTTTCCACTCCTTATACGATTTCCTATGCCCAAATTGTAGTGAAAAACGATAATACATCGATTAAGACTCTTCAAGATGTGAAAGGCAAGAAATCTGGTCAAACCACTACCAGTAACTATGGGAAAATGGCGCAAGATGCTGGGGCAACTATTGTTCCTTATGAAGATATGATGAGTGCGATGCGAGATGTAGCAGCGGGAAGAATCGAAATGAGTATGAATGATCGTTTGGCGATTGCTGAAATGATGAAACAAACGAAGCTTCCACTAAAAACAGTAGGGGAACCTGTAGAAAAATCTTCTTCCGCATTTGCTTTTCCAAAAGATAGCAAGAAGTTAGTGGATGAAGTGAACAAAGCATTAGAAGATATGAAAAAAGATGGTACCCTCGCAAAAATTTCTAATAAATATTTTGGAATTGATGCTTCAAAATAATACAAAAAGTAGTTGATGATGATCAACTACTTTTTCCAACTTTATTCGCATGCCAAACACCTATCAGCATGGTAAAAGTACCAATAATTTGGATCATAGTAAGTGTTTCTTGAATAAGTAGATGAGCTAATAAAAACCCAACGATTGGTACAAGAAAGAGAAATAATGATCCTGTGGCAGCACCAACTTTTTTTATTCCAATTGCATAACATATATTTCCTATTACGCTTGAACAAATTCCTAAATATAACTGTGTGAGCCAATAGTCTGTATGCAAATCAGACCAGAAAACATTTTGAATATCTGGGTATGCAATAAGTAAAAGAAAAAAACTGCTAATGATCATTGCATAAGAAGTTCCGACCAATATATTTATCTTGGAAAATATTTCTTTTCCGAGCAAGGTATAGAGTATCCATGAAAAAACGGATAGGAATAAAATGATAATCCCAATGATTCGTGTAGAATGAAAGGAATCGACTTCTAAAAGAGGATAAAAGAAAAAGGAGCAACCAAGAATAGAAATACTAACTCCAATCCATTGATTTTTGGAGATGGGCGTTTTAAAAAAATAAACGATAAGAACGGTGAAAATGGGTATGAAAGCAGTCTCGATAAAAATGCTATCAATGACATTTGTCCGAGCTAAACCTTCTAAATAAAACCAGTTGTAGATACCTAATGCGAGACCCATAGTCAGGAAAATAAGATGATCTTTTCTAGTTAGTCGTGTAAAAGTAGACCAATGATAGATCAAAATAAAAAGGGAACAAATAGCTACAATAAAAAATCGAGTAAATACAGCAACTGAAGGTACTACTTGGTCAATAGGTATTTTAGATAATACATATCCACTTCCCCAAAAGATAACAGAGATGGATAAGTAGAAGTATCCCATAGAAAATCTATCAAACAAGGAAATTCCCCTATTCATAATAGTCTTAAAACATCCAATTTGATTATACGTTATCTATAAATCAAAATAAATACCTTACATAGAAACAGAAAAAAGGTGAGGAAAATATGAATTGGAATGCCATACAATGGAATAATCTATTTGATTTCCAATTAGCACAAGACTCTGCGTGGTTTGTACTCCAAGGGTTAAAATATACCATCCTCATAACCATCATTACGATGGTTATCGGGTTATTATTAGGCCTGATCGTGGCATTAATGAGAATGTCTTCCTCCAAAATACTAAGGTATCCAGCAAGAGCCTATATCTCGATTATTCGTGGTACTCCACTATTGGTGCAATTATTTATCTTATATTTTGGATTACCGGTCATCGGACTAAATTTAACCCCATTTCTTGCAGCAGTAATCGGTTTATCACTCAATGTAGGAGGATATTCCGCAGAGACGTTTCGTGGAGCATTATTGGCGATTCCAAAAGGTCAGTGGGAAGCAGCATATTCCATTAATATGTCGTATAGCAAAGCATTAAGACGTATTGTGATGCCACAAGCACTTCGTGTAGCACTTCCATCGCTGGCAAATACATTATTGAGTTTGGTAAAAGACACTTCTCTACTTTCTATGATTACAGTACCAGAAATGCTGTATCAAGCGAAAATCATCGGTGGCAGGGAATTTGATTATTTAACCATGTACATATTGGTTGCTATTTTTTATTGGATTGTTTGTACCATTCTCGCATGGGTTCAAGATCGCTTGGAAGATCGCTATGGGAAGTTTACGAAGTAGGAGGAAATGAGAATGGATATGATTCAAGTTACCAATTTAGTGAAACGGTTTGATGATCAAGAAGTGCTACATGGAATGGATGTAACAGTTAAAAGAGGAGAAGTACTTGCAATTATTGGACCTAGTGGCTCTGGAAAGTCGACTTTTTTGCGCTGTTTAAATTTATTGGAACTTCCAACCATGGGCTCCATTCAAATAGATAATGTGATCCTTTCTTTTCAAGAACATAAGCGAATTGCTGATCGAGAAATTCGGAAATTAAGAGGAAAAACAGGGATGGTTTTTCAAAGTTTTCATCTGTTTCCTCATATGACGGCAAAGCAAAATGTGATGGAAGGACCAATTCAAGTAAAAGGGATAAGCACCAGCAGGGCAGTGTCTCTTGCAGAGCATTTATTAATACAAGTAGGTTTAAAGGATAAGCAAGATGCCTATCCAGATCAATTATCTGGTGGACAGCAACAACGTGTTGCCATTGCTCGTGCGCTTGCAATGGAACCAGAGGTTTTATTACTAGATGAACCTACCTCAGCACTTGATCCAGAGTTAGTAGGAGAAGTATTAGCGACGATTCGACAACTTGCAAAAGGAAATCAAACCATGTTGATTGTAACGCATGAGTTATCGTTTGCTAGAGAGGTAGCAGATCGAATTCTTTTCATTGATCAAGGACAAATTGTAGAACAAGGCAGACCACAAGATATTTTTGAGTATCCGCAAAAGGATCGAACAAAGCAATTTTTGGAAAGATTTAATCAGTTGTGATTTTCATGCGAAATTAGTATGATAATGATAACTCGCAAATATGGAAGGACAAGTAAGATGGAGAACGTGGAGATGACTTCCCAAACGGCGTCGTCGCAGGCTAGCCAGATGACGGGCAGCGCAATTGCTGTAGGGGGAATCTCTCTCTTCTTCCTGTTTCTTGGGCTTCAGGGCTTTGGACAGGTATTCTTCTTGAGCATCTTTGCAATTTCTGCGGCGTGTGCGATTGGAGTGGGTAAGATGGCTTACCAGGACCGGGTCGAGCGACCGCAGAACTGAGTGAAGGCTCGGACGAACCCCGTCCGAGCCGCACAATAATAAGGCTTGAACAATAAAGAGCGCCTAAGTTTTTGCTTAGGCGCTTTATCTTTTGTGCTGTTATTTACAGTCTTCTAAATAAAACAATCCAGCAGATACTACATGAATTTCAATACGTGGATGGTACTGCCAGATACATTCCCGACGTCGCGCGGTATTTGCTGCTTTTTCCTCTTCTGTCTGTTTTTCTTCTACTGGAAAATAGGTGGAAACTTGGTTTAATTCCTCTTGCAGACGTTTTTCTGCTTCTTCTGCCCACTGGTGATCTTCTGCTGTTAGTTCTTCTGTTAGCATATATTCTACTTCACCAACTGCTTCTTGGATCGTCATTCGCGGACTTAGCGTATATCTGCGCTCTGGTAATTTATGTGTCCATTTATATGATTGAAGACGCTGAATAAAATTAGGTTCGATTTGTGCCGTTTGCAAATCGATACCAAACGAAGCGATTCGATCTTTTTTTTGATCACATACATAAGAAATAAGATATTGAATGGATAGCCATGGTTTGTATCCAATAGATTTTGAGGAGGATGGTGTCCACCTAGGCGGTTCTTGATAAAGCCGTACAAATTTTCCTTGATTTCGAGCCGAGAGTAAAAGTTGCCGAAAACGGGGGGAACCATAAAATAAATGTTCAGCCCGACGTTCTTCAGGAGGATTTTCAGGATCGAACACGAGACAAAGCTGCATAGGATTAGCTGGTAGATTCATCTTCTCTACATACATCCAGTAAAAAGGGCGATTAATCAAATCTTTATCTGCTTCAACGGATAATTGAGTATGGAGGTAAGATGGAGTAGATTCTAAAATCTGGCAATCATTTGCTTGTAAATATCTTTCTGTAAAGCTTCGCAGTGTTATTTGGTCCACAATAACTCCTCTTTTCTTGCTTTATCCTGAAGATGTTCCTTTTTTGCTTGTTGAAATCGATCGCCAATCTGGCTGAGTTGATTTCTAATTTCTTCCTCTGTTTTGCTATTGACCATAATTTCCATTAAGTTTTTTTCGAGTGAGTCATCCTTTTCTAACCCTTCCAAAATGGTCTCAAGTTCACCAATAACTGACTCAAATAATGCTATTTTTTCATGAAGCAGCCAAATAATATGTTCTTCAATGGTTCCAACCGTAGCAAAATTGTAGATATGTACATCGTTTTTTTGACCGAGGCGATGTACCCTGCCAATTCGTTGTTCGACACGCATGGGATTCCATGGCATATCATAATTGATGATGTGATGACAAAACTGAAGGTTAATGCCTTCTCCTCCTGCTTCTGTGGCGATCATCACTTGTGCTCTCTTTTGAAAAAGCTCCATCATCCAATCTTTTTTATTCCGGTTAAATCCGCCTCGATAAGGAACAGCATGTATTCCTTTTGCTGCAAGAGCACGGAGTAACATTTCTTGTGTAGCCCGATATTCAGTGAATAAGATCACTTTATCGGGTATGCTCTCGATCAGTTTGACGGCTGCTTCGGCTTTTGATGAAGTCGTGACAGCTTTTAAAAGGTTGACTAAGTGGTTTACTTCAGGTGGAATAGAAGTTTTTTGTTCGTTTCCTTTTTGAAACAATTTAAAAAGTGTTAGAAAAACCGCGTCTCGACTACTGCATACTTCTTTTTGTAATACTAGGAGAGAAAGCATGCTCTTTAAATCAGCTTTGGAAGAATAACGATCTCGAACAAAATCGCTCACACCATCATATAGTGCTTTTTCTTCTGACGTAAGCTCAATAGGAATTGTTTTTACGATTCGTTCTGTTAATGGTAAGTTACTTTCTTTTCGTCGATTGCGAATTAATACTTGATTTATTTCTTGTCTTAATTGATCCTCATTTTTTGGTTTTCGTTTTCCGGCCACATAATCTTTGTTAAAACGAGATTCATTTCCTAGTTGACCTGGTTTTAAGAGGGAGACTAAGTTATATAGTTCTTCCATCTCATTTTGAACAGGAGTGGCAGTTAGCAGTAGGCAATATTTCTTTTGCATTTCACTGATAAACTGCCAGTTTTTCGTGCGGCGATTTTTTAATTTGTGTGCTTCATCGACGATGAGTAGATCGTAAGGTTGATTCAGAACAACTTCTCGATGCGGGTCCCGTTTGGCTGTATCCATAGAGGCAACCACAATATCGTATTTGTCCCACATCCAAGCTTTTTTCTGAGCCACAGCTGGTATTTGGAACTTTTGATTTAATTCCCTTGTCCATTGGAGAACAAGGGAAGAAGGTACAAGAATTAATACTTTTTGCACCAACCCGCGAATGAGATATTCTTTCAAAATAAGCCCAGCTTCAATGGTCTTTCCTAACCCTACTTCATCAGCTAATATTGCCCGGCCACGCATTTCTTGAATAACACGTTTTGTCACATCAATCTGATGTGGCAAAGGTTCAATACCTTGCAGTTGTTCAAGACATAAAAGTGTGTCAAAGGAAGGGACAGCGGATATCTGGGCTGCCTCTAGTGCCAGCTGAAATCGATCCCAATTTGCCCATCCCGTGTCAAGTTCTACGAGATTTTGAAAATGAGGTAACCATTCACGGTGAAAACGAATCGGAGGGGTGTTCATTTTTCGCCTCCTATAGTAAATGTAGTATCTGATGTAGTATGGGTTGTTTTTTGGTAAATAATGCATGATGAATAGAAATAAGAAGGTAGTAAGTTCAACAAGAGTGAAATGTTGGCGGATAATCGTTTTTTATTTTAAAATGTAATGCCTTTCTTATCCCTCTTAGTGCCTAACAATGGCATGCTTTCAAATAATGCTATACAGTCACCACTTGCCCAGCACGAAATCTGATTTTATCTAGCTGAATGGAAAACTGAAATGAATTCATAACTGAGGTTAAAGTGAAGAGGATTGTGATGGCAATGAATTTCATAGAGGATCACCAATAATTTTGTGCGCATTGAAAAAAAGAATTACTCGCAATAAAAAAAGACGTACTTTCTTTTAAAAAAACATGCAAATGATCGGATTTTATGGCACAATGAAGGGGACAAATACATAGGTGTAGACGGTTGATGATGAGAGGAGAGACCAACCACTATGGATGGTAGTTGGCGCCGAAGGAGCAAACCTGTATAGGTGAATCTCTCAGGCAAAAGGAGGCTCATCGGACGTCACTCTGGAGAGCGCTCTTCATGAAAAGAGCCACCAAAGGGGCAGGTCTGTAAAGATAGACCGAACTCTCAGGTAACAAGGACAGGGGAATTCTTTATTTTATAAGGAATTTTTCTGTCTTTTTTTGTTAATAAAATGTGGAGGTGCGAAGATGACAGCATTAAAGCGAACGCCCCTTTATTCGGTTTATGAAAAAGAAGCAAAGCTTGTTCCATTTGGCGGATGGGAGATGCCTGTCCAGTTTTCCAGTATCAAAGAAGAACACGAAGCTGTTCGAACAAGAGCAGGATTGTTTGATGTTTCCCATATGGGTGAAGTGGAGATCAGTGGACCTGATGCGAAGCAATTTGTAAATCGTGTGACGACGAATGATATTTCGAAGTTGACTGTTGGTCAGGCCCAGTATTCCTTATTATGTTATCCAGATGGTGGAACAGTAGATGATTTATTAGTCTATCAGATAAAAGAAGAGGGGTTTTTGCTTGTTATCAATGCATCCAATATAGAAAAAGATATCGAATGGTTACAAAATCAAATAAAAGATGAACAGTTGGAATTAAGAGATCGTTCAGCAGAAACAGCGTTGCTAGCATTACAAGGACCATTTGCCGAAGATATATTGCAACGTTGCACGACCTTTGATCTAGCTATTTTATCTCCCTTTCAATTTGCTATGAACATAGACATAGGGGAGGTTCGCTGTTTAGTATCTCGATCTGGCTATACAGGTGAAGATGGATTTGAACTTTATGTGGACGCTAAAGAAGCACAGGCTTTATGGAAATTTTTATTACAAGCTGGAGAAGAGTATCAATTGATTCCTTGTGGACTGGGAGCGCGCGATACCTTACGCTTAGAAGCAGCTTTACCTCTGTATGGACAAGAATTATCAGCAGAGATCTCTCCTTTTGAAGCTGGATTAGGATTTGCTGTTAAGCTACAGAAAGGAGAGTTTATAGGTTCCAATGCTCTACTTTTCCAAAAGGAATCAGGATTAAAACGGAAAAAAGTCGGGATCGAAATGATAGATAGAGGAATCCCAAGAAGTCATTATCCTATTTATGTAAAGGGTCAAGCAGTTGGAGAAGTTACTTCTGGAACTCAATCACCACTTACCAAAAGAAACATTGGACTTGCGCTGATTGATTCGGCTTTTGCCCAGATTGAGCAAGAAGTAGAAGTAGAGATAAGAGGAAAACGTGTCAAAGCAAAAATCGTACCTACACCATTTTATAGGAGGACAAGAGGATGAAACAACGCTATCTGCCAATGACAGAAAAAGACCGTGCTGAAATGCTCGCAACTATTGGGGTAGATACAGTAGAAGATTTATTCGCCGAAATACCATCCACTGTCCGATTTAAAGGGGAAATGAACCTTCCGGCCCCGATGGCAGAATCCACATTGGTTCGTCACATGCGTCGACTTGCTGGAAAAAACGCTTCTACGGATTCCTATGCATCCTTTTTAGGTGCAGGTGTTTATGACCATCATATTCCTAGTGTGGTGGGACATGTGATTTCTCGATCAGAATTTTATACAGCCTACACCCCCTATCAACCAGAGATTAGCCAAGGTGAATTACAAGCTATCTTTGAATTTCAAACGATGATTGCAGAGCTGACAGGTATGGATGTTGCAAACTCTTCTATGTATGATGGACCAACAGCACTAGCAGAAGCAGCAAATTTGGCTTCGGGTGTAACAAAACGAAAGCAAATCATCATTTCTCGTACAGTACATCCAGAAGCGAGAGAAATATTGGATACGAGTTCCCATGGCTTGGGTTTGGAAATCGTAGAAGCTCCATATCGTGATGGAGTGACAGATGTTACAGCACTAGCACAGTTAGTTACATCTGAAACTGCTGCTGTTATTGTGCAAACTCCTAATTTCTTTGGTCATATAGAAAATTTAACCGAGATTGAGAAATTAACACATGCAAACAAAAGTTTGTTCGTAGTCAGCAGCAATCCTCTTTCTTTGGGAATGTTGAAACCACCAGGCCAGTTTGGAGCAGATATTGTGGTGGGAGATGCTCAGCCGCTTGGTATTTCGGCTTCTTTTGGTGGTCCACATTGTGGTTTTTTTGCTACCACAAAAGCTTTGATGCGTCGAATTCCTGGGAGAATTGTTGGTCAGACAGTCGATGAAGACGGCAATCGTGGATTTGTGCTGACCTTACAGGCACGGGAACAACATATTCGTCGTGATAAAGCTACATCTAATATTTGTTCCAACCAAGCGCTCAATGCACTTGCCGCATCTGTTTATCTTAGTGCCATGGGCAGAGAGGGAATGCAAGAGGTAGCAAGGCAAAACTTTCATAAGGCACACTATGCAAGACAAGAAATTAGCAAAATAAAGGGAGTAGAAGTTGTGTTTTCCTCTCCTTTTTACAATGAATTTGTCCTAAAGTTAGCAAGACCAGTAGCGGCGGTAAATCACGAGTTGCTCTCTTATGGTGTAATTGGTGGATATGATTTGGGAGCTGCCTATTCAGAGCTGACTAATCACATGCTGATTGCGGTGACAGAAGAGCGGACAAAAGAAGATATTGCTACATTATGTCATGCACTGGAGGAGTTGCTGATATGAATAATGCACATAAAGCTTTAATCTTTGAAATGAGTCGTACAGGTCGCATCGCTCATAGTCTACCGGTGCTAGACGTCCCTGAAGTGGAACAACTTCCAAACGAATTTATTCGAGAAGAGGTAGCTGATCTTCCTGAAGTCTCAGAACTTGATCTTATGCGCCACTATACGGAGTTATCACGTCGGAACCACGGGGTTGATAATGGATTTTATCCACTTGGTTCTTGTACCATGAAGTACAATCCAAAAGTACATGAAGATGTTGCAAGATTATCCGGCTTTGCAAAAATTCACCCCTATCAAGCAGAAGAAACTGTGCAGGGTGCTTTGCAATTGTTGTTTGAGCTACAACAAGATCTAGCAGAGATTACTGGCATGGATCGGGTAACGTTACAATCAGCAGCTGGTGCTCAAGGAGAATGGACAGGGTTGATGATGATCAAAGCATATCATCAAAGCCGTGGTGAAGGACAAAGAAACAAAGTAATTGTTCCTGACTCTGCTCATGGAACCAACCCAGCCAGTGCAGCGGTTGCTGGATTTGAAACCATTACAATTCCATCTAATGAAAAAGGTTTGGTTGATGTTGCTGCACTAAAAGAAGTATTGGGGCAAGATACAGCTGCTTTAATGCTGACAAACCCAAATACACTGGGATTGTTTGAAGAAGAAATTGTAGAGATTGCTAGACTTGTACATGAAGCTGGAGGTTTGCTCTACTATGACGGAGCCAATGCAAACGCCATTTTAGGGATTGCTCGTCCTGGGGATATGGGCTTCGATGTCGTGCATCTGAACTTGCATAAAACCTTTACTACTCCGCATGGTGGAGGTGGGCCAGGTGCCGGTCCAGTCGGGGTCAAAAAAGAACTCGTTCCATTTTTGCCTAAACCACTTGCAGCGAAAAAAGAAGATGGAACCTATTATCTAGAATCTGATTTGCCAAATTCCATTGGGCGAGTAAAAGGCTATTATGGGAATTTCGGGATTTTGGTGCGGGCATTTGCTTACATTCGAACAATGGGAGCTCTAGGTCTTCGTCAAGTATCCGAAAATGCAGTGTTAAATGCAAACTATATGAAGGCGCGTTTAAAAGATTATTATGATCTTCCTTTTGAGCAAGCATGCAAACACGAATTTGTACTCTCAGGCAACCGTCAAAAAAAATCAGGAGTTCGTACGCTGGATATCGCCAAACGTTTGCTAGATTTCGGTGTCCATCCACCAACCATATACTTCCCGCTTATTGTCGAAGAATGTTTGATGATTGAACCAACAGAGACAGAGAGCAAAGAAACACTGGATCACTTTATTGAAACGATGATTCAAATCGCAAACGAAGCAAAAGAAACACCTGAAGTAATACAAGAAGCGCCTCACCATACACTAGTGAAACGCTTAGATGAAGTTTTAGCAGCACGCAAACCAAAACTTCGTTGGACGAAATAAGAAGAAAACAGCCGGAATGTATTATTTCGGCTGTTTTTCTTTTTGAGCAGAAGGGAAGTACAAAGTGGACAAAAATGTTAGTACAGCAAAGATACAAACACCCCAGAAAACAGTATGTAGCGCTGTTTGTAGTCCGCTTTGAAGAAGATGAAGAGCATCACTCGTCAATTGTCCTTTTTTGACTGGGTCCAATAATACATTTGCTGCATCGATCGATGAAAGGTTTAGATTACTTGCATGATGCTGTTCTAAGTAATTTTTTAATTGAAGATTGAGGATTCCTCCAAGAATTGCCGTTCCTAATGTAGTTCCTACGGATCGCATGAACATGCTGGAAGCAGTGGCTACCCCTCGCATCTCCCAACCTACACTGCTCTGAATCGAAATGGTGAAAGTAGAGGTAGCAAATCCCATTCCTATTCCGATAACAAAGGAGCCCAAACCAGCCCAAATTGGTCCTTTACTTGGATCAAGGGTGATAAAAAAGATAGAACCTAAAATAAGGAAGATACCACCAAGAATAGCAGTGTAGCGAAACCCTATGCGTGGGAATAGTTTTGCAGTAGCACTTGCAGCCAAAGGCCATCCTACTGACATAGCTGTCAACGCAAAGCCAGCTACAAGTGCGGATGACCCCATGATACCTTGGACATAAGTGGGTAAAAAACTCGCCAGTCCGATCATGGATGCACCAGCTAGTAGAGTGGATACGTTCGCTACAGCGATTAATTTATTTCTCCATAGAGACAATGGCATCATAGGGGAAGTAGCTTTTGTTTCCCACCAGATGAAAATAGCCATAGTGATGGCAAATACAACAAATAATGAGATGGTAGGTGTGGAAGTCCAACCCCAATTGGAGCCTCCTTCGATTAATATCAGCATAAGGGCGGAAACAGAAACAGAAAAAAGACTTGCTCCTAAATAATCAATCGATGGTTTCTTTTTTTCTACTTGTTCATGCAAATAGTGGTGAATCCCAATAATGCTTAAAATACCAAGTGGAATATTGATCCAAAATACCCAAGCCCAACTTACATACTGAACAATCAATCCGCCTGCTAAGGGACCGATCACAGAGGAAATCCCCCACACACTGGAGAGATAACCTTGAATTTTAGATCGTTCTTCTAAGGAATATAAATCTCCTACCAATGTTGTCGCAATAGGCATTACTGCACCTGCTCCAATTCCTTGGATAAAACGATATAAGATAAGTAACCCCATAGATGTTGCAAAACCGCATAACAAAGAACCTATTAAAAAGATGATCGTTCCAATCAAAAAGATCGGTTTTCTGCCAAAAATATCTGAAAGCTTACCGTATATTGGTGTGGTAACTGATTGCATTAATAAAAATGACGAAAAAACCCAACTATAAGCAGAAAAGTTACCTAATTCTGCAACGATTTCTGGCACAGCAGTAGCCACTATGGTGGATTCAATCGAAATCATAAACATGGTGATGAGTAAAAAAACAAACACATGAGTTCGTTTTGTTTTTTTAGCAGCTTCTGATAATTCGTTTGTAGGTGCATAAGAAGTCATATTTGGTAACCTCGTTTCTTTAGGTGCGGCTAAAAAATTTTTGATATTCGCCACCATCAAGATTATAACATTTCTACTTCCGAAATAAATAAGTTTCGATCTATAGAGAAAGGATGCTCGAATATAGAGATTTACTTTCCAAAGAAAAGATATTGCTTACTGCACGAATATGGAAAATGTTTTCTTTGAGAAATATAAAATAGAAAATGGAACAAAAGTACCCTCCTTTTTAGAAAAAGGAGGGTAGGAAAGAAGGGGTCACAAAAACGACTTCCAATTTTATAGTCTTTGACTTAGGGATCTTTCTCGTTTTTTAATACTTGTTATCGTTTTTCCTCCAATGTATGATTCGAACATCCAGCCATACTTTTCTATCTTTGTTAACACTCCAGTCAACATATCTGCAGTTGGATAATCTTTCGCTTCATCTGCAATTGCGATACCATCACGTAGTTCACCACTTAGTTGTTGGAAGTCATACACCAATTGTTTTATCATTTGTTCCGTAGATTCTGTTCCTGTCGCTTCTTGAATACTAGCTTTTGCAAGAATATCTGGAAAAGTAGATGCTGGCTTCCCGCCAATAGATAAGAGACGCTCTGCTAATTCATCTAATATACTATCTGCTTCCCTGTACAATTCTTCGAATTTACTATGTAACTCAAAAAAAGTACTCCCTTTTACATACCAATGATAATGATGAAATTTGGTATACAAAAGACTCCAGTTCGCTACCTGTTTATTCAGTTCTTCGTGTATTTTATGGTCCACTCTAAAATCTCCTTCTCTAATCAATTTTCTCCTTTAGTTATACCCAGCTCATTTCAACGTAATTCGAAAAGATTTATCCTTATCTCGGTTGAGTTTGGTAAAGGTATGGATTGCCTGATATAATTGAAGTGTAAATGGAAATCAAGTAGTCGATTTCATGTGAGGAATCATGAAAAAGCAACTTATTATTGTCACTGCTGGGATGCTTTTTGCTACAGCTTGTAGCGGTGGACAGTCGGGAAGTAATGAGACAAACAGCCCTGTATGTTCTGCTAGTTGTACAAAAGAGGCAGTCGTAAAGCTTCTTCATCAAGACAAGGAACTTGCAGATTCTCTACAGGACAGGATGCTGCGCAGGAAAGCAGATGAAACTCTCAGACAGGTAAACGCGAAGCCTCAAAATGCTGGGAATCTATATGCCAAGTATATTTGGGACATTACAGGTGGTCTCTCAAAGCTTAGTCTTGTGGTAGAGATGTCTGGACTTCCTGATTCGGATTCTTGTCGTGATTTGAGAAACAGTATCCTCCATTATGGTAAGAAGTACGGGGCACAGAAAAAGAACCCCACTGATGCTAAGTTGAATCAGCTGGCGGAGCAGTTTTACGACGATCGATCCCGTCCTCAAGGGCAGTGTATGAAGCTCATCAAATAACGATCAAGCATGAAGTCGAGGTACAGAACATTCCGTTGTTCTGTACCTCATCATTGTATAATGATAGCAGTTTGACTTCAGATAGATGGTAACTACATTGAACCTCGTTACAGAAAGGAGAATACGATGATCTGGAGATTCATTCCCTACCAAGTTTATGATCCATACTGGAATATGGCGATAGATGAAGCTATTTTAATTGCTCATCACGAAAATAGAGTGCTGCCAACACTTCGTCTTTATGGATGGAATCCTGCAACACTCAGCATTGGTTATTTTCAACATGCACATCGCCAGATCAATCATGAAAAAATAGAAGAGCTGAACTTAGGTTTTGTCAGAAGGATGACAGGGGGAAGAGCGGTATTTCATGATCGAGAGTTAACTTACAGTGTGATACTTTCTGAAAAAAATCCTCTGGTTTCCAGTTCCGTCCAAGCAACGTACCGAAAAATAAATTTAGCTCTAGAGACGGCAATCAAAAAACTAACTCTTAAAGTGGATGAGAGCGTGCAGAAGATACAATCAGAGACATCTTCAGCAGCGTGCTTTGATGCACCAGGTTCAGAGGAGTTTTTAATCGATGGACGAAAAGCAATAGGAAGTGCTCAAACGAGGCAACAAGGAGTATTGTTACAACATGGGAGTATATTGCTTGATTTTGATTTCAAAACTTTCTATGATATATTCACTTTTCCCACAAAACAGAGCAGACTTCAGTTTGAAACCAGAATAGGCACACTTACACAACTATGTAACAGACCTATTCCGATGGAAGAAGCAATGAAGGCGGTTTATTCTGGTTTTGAAGAGGGATTAAGTGTTTCATTGGTGGAACAAAATCTATCGCCCTATGAATGGGAGTTAGCAGAACAGTTAGTCAAAGATAAATACAGCAAAACAGAATGGAATGAAAAAAGATAGAATACTTATTTGTAACTTCAATCCATTCGTACATTCTTGTTATAATAGAGATAGCAAAAGAAGGGAATGGATAGACGAGTGGCAATCTATGCAATAAGTGATCTTCACCTATCTTTTAATAGATCTGTACATATTGATCAAATTGATCCAGAAAAGGATATTGTCAAACCAATGGATATATTTGGTTGGGATGAACGTTATTATGATCGAGTGCGTGATAATTGGCGAAAGCTCATATCAGACCAAGATACTGTATTAATTCCAGGAGATATTAGCTGGGCTTTGAAGCAAAAAGAGGCTTTATATGATCTGAACTGGATAAGTCAATTGCCAGGTCACAAAGTGCTCTCTCCCGGAAATCATGAATACTACTATCATAGCAAAAATAAAATTAGAAATATTCTTCCTGCAAATATGGAATGGCTGGACGCTGATTTTGCGGTAGTAGAGGAAAAAGTAATCTGTGCAACAAGAGGATGGACATTACCAACTGATCGATCTTTCGATGAGGAAGATGATCGGAAGATATATAACCGTCAAGTAGGAAGATTGCAGATGTCTTTAGAGTCTGCTGTATCTTATCATCCAAACAAAGAGATTATTGTAATGCTTCATTATCCACCTGTTAACAAAAGTGGAGAAACATCTGGCTTTTGGGAGCTGGTCAAACAGTATAACGTAAAGTATTGTATTTATGGTCATCTTCATGGCAAAGCCATCTTGGATGCAGTTGAAGGGGAAGTTGATGGAATTCCTTTAAAATTAGTTTCTTGTGATGCATTAGACTTTTCTCCATTTCGAATATGGTCATAGCAGTTGGGTTGTTGCAGGTAATAAAAAATATACATTCCCAAACATTCCCTACTCAACTGGCATAAGGTAAAGGATCAGAAGAAGGGTAGGGGAGATTCGATGGCTTGTAACAATACGAATATTTTGGTTAATGGAGGATTCCGTCAAGGTCTAGCTCCATGGACTGGAATTAATGTGAAGCGAGTAAAAAATCCAGTCTATAAAAATGATTATTCTGTATTGTTGAGAACAGGGAGTGTTCTTAAACAAAAACAGCGACTGACAATCCAAAGAGGCTGTGCCTATTATTTGTATTTTCGTTTGCTCAATGCGACTGCTGCAGGTGCACAGGCAAATTTGTTTGCAACCGTAGCATACTTAGATCAAAACGGAAGGATTTTGCGCTCTACACCATTGCAGATTATACTTCCAAGAGCTACAAGATTAGCTTTCAAACCATATTTTAATATTGTCCCACCACCACCAGCACAGACAAAATCAGTTTCTGTTTCTTTTTCGGGAGTAAGAGGAACTATCTATGTCGATTATATTCGTCTGGCAGCACATACTATTTAGTGTTTATATTTCGCCTTACGATTGTTTACAAAGTTATGATAAAATAGTAGACGCTATTTAAAAAAGTTGTTTCAGGGGGTTTTGCTTACATGCCAACGCCTAGCATGGAGGATTATCTGGAGAATATTTATAAACTTATTGATCAAAAAGGTTATGCTCGTGTTTCCGATATCGCGGAAGCGTTGGAAGTGCATCCCTCATCCGTAACCAAAATGGTCCAGAAGTTAGATCAAAACCAATATCTGGTTTATGAAAAATACAGAGGTTTGATGCTTACTGCAAAAGGGAAAAAAATGGGTAAGCGATTGGTTCATCGGCATGAACTTTTAGAACAATTTCTCCGTTTAATAGGTGTGAAAGAAGAATTTGTCTACGAAGATGTAGAAGGTATTGAACATCATCTCAGTTGGAATTCCATCACTTGTATTGAGAATTTGGTGGAGGTTTTAGAAAAAAACACGAGTGTTCAACAACAACTGAAAATTACTCCACAAACTGAGGATTATGAGGAAATGGAAGACCTAAAATCCCAAGAGAAAATTATCCCCTAGACAATTTACATTCTAGGGGATTTTTTTCTACATATATTGGAAATAAAAGTATGGAGGTGTAATTATGTGGGCTGATGCTGTATTTGAGGGTGGAGGGGTAAAAGGGATTGGACTGGTAGGTGCTCTGTGTGTGGCAGAAGAAAAAGGGTACAAATGGAAAAGAGTTGCTGGAACATCGGCTGGATCGATTTTAGCAGCACTACTCGCAGCTGGCTACTCTGGACAAGAATTGTACGAAATCATGATTCATAAAAACTTCGCTGACTTTTTAGCTCCTACTTGGTATGATTATATTCCTTTCCTCGGTCCCGGTGCTCGTTTATGGTTTAAAAAAGGGCTTCATCCAACCAATCGCTTAGAAAAATGGCTAGAAAATTTATTAGCACAAAAAGGTGTTCATACGTTTCAAGATTTAGAACAGAAGGAGACCAAGCTTCATATTATTGTATCTGATATTACCTTAGAAAATCTTCTTGTTTTTCCACAAGACTTAGCTGCATATGGTCATGATCCTTCCTGTTTTTCCGTTGCGAAAGCAGTTCGTATGAGTTGTAGTATCCCATTCTTTTTTGAACCTGCACGTTTGCTAAACAAAGAAATAAAGCAAAACTGTTATTTGGTTGATGGGGCTGTTCTCAGTAATTATCCAATTTGGTTATTTGATTCCGATAATCCAGAGTGGCCAACATTTGGATTTCGTTTGACTTCTGATGATCCTCCAACAGGGCATAAGATTGATAGTCCTGTATCCATGTTTAAAGCCTTATTTGAGACCATGATGGATGCACATGACAACCGAAATATTCGGGAACAGGACCAAGTGAGAACGATTACTGTGCCCGCATTGAATGTGAAGATAACTGATTTTTCAATCGATATAAAAAAAAGAGAAGCTCTGTTTCAGTCTGGTGTAACTGCAGGAGAGAATTTCTTTAAGCGATTTACATTCTCAAGTTATTTAGAAATGCGAAGTAGAGTTGATTTAGCTAATGAATCTACAAAAGATCCAAATAAACGACGTTTTACAGGATAACATGTTAAAGTATAAAAAAGTCTAAGTTCGATTGAAGCGGAGAAACTTAGACTTTTTTATAGTAGTAGCTTTATTTGCTGTTCTTTTCCGTAACAAGTGATGCAATTTTATCAAATGCTTTTGATTCATTAGAGCTAGACACCATTTGAATACCCATTTCCTGAATACGTTTATAAGCTTCGTCTAGTTTTGCTTGAAGTGTACCGTTGACTTCTAAAGATTTATCCAATTGTGTTTTCAGGTTATCTCTTTCCGCTTCTAATATCCGTTTATCTGCTTCTATTTCTCTCTTCATAGCTGCTTCACGAATGGCGAGAACTCTTTTGATTTCAGCACTTGCTTTCGCATCTGCTTCTTTTTTGGTTTCCTCTAATTTAGCTGGGAATGCTTCTATCTCAGCTTCTAATTTGTCTGCTTTTTGCTCACGTTTTTCAATCTCTACTTGGCGCTCATCTAAAGATTTTTTATAGCTAGCAAGTTCCGTATTTTTATTTTCTAATTCTTGTTCGAATTCTTTTCTTTTCGAAGCTAGCTCGTCAGCTAATTTGTCATTTTCTATCTTTTTACGTCTTGCAAAATCATAGGTAAATTCTTCATCTTCGCGTTTTTGCTTTTGTGCCAATGTTTTGGATTGTTCTTTGAGTAGAACTTGATACTCTTCATTTTTTGCTTTGATGAGGTCTTCAATTTGGTTTAGTTTGTTGGTAGCTTCATTTTTGGCTTCGACTAATTCATTTTCTTGAGCTAATTTTAATTCTTGATGCGCGTCCACTAATGCAGCCAAGGTATTTGCTTGTTTCTCAATTCCAAACAAATCTTTTAACTCAGCCTCTTTGAGAGCGATTGCACTTTTAATTGTTTGGAGATTATCTGATTCTGCGGCGATATCTGAACCGATTTTTCCTAAAACTTGATTGATGGATTTTGTTAAGTCGGTTATTTTATCCTCCATACTTACTTCTACCATGGAGTCAGCTTTGGTAATGGTTTCTTTGGCCTTTTTTTGAGTAGTTTCTTGTTCTGCTTTCAGTTTGCCCTTTTCTAAATCAATAATTTTCTTTTCAGCTTGACGTAATGCTCCAAGGATTGTAGCTTTTGTATCTTTTTCGGTGATTTTCGCCATGATGTCTCTCCTAGCTAATATGGAATCATATGTACGTATTTAAATATAGTACAAACATTCGATAAAGTCAATTTAAAAACGAGTAGATAAATGATTGTTTTGTTACAATATCAAATAAAAAACCTATGGTAGAAAAGAGATTTACCTCTAGTCTCCATAGGCAGGCATTTGAGTATCAACTGCTTTTTTTCTTGCCATCAATAACACGAAATGGGTATTTTTTGCGTTTTCGCCCTTTCTGAGCAGTTTTTGGCTCTCTCCCAGGGTTTGCAAATGAAATCAACCATTTAGGAGGGAACTTATAAAGGAGTATGACTACTCCAAGAATAGCAAAGAATACCAGTGTTGGAACAGGATTTTTAATAAGTTGTGCTAGTAAAGCAATACCTATAAACGAAAATATGAGCCATGTACCAACGGTTTTGTTCATGGGCTTTTTCCATCCTTTCGCTTAAGTTTGTATGCTCTTGGCAACTGTTCTTGCTGGTTGACCATTTGTGACATAGGCTTCATCAAGGTCACGCATACGGACAAAAGCAGCAATTGCTACTTCCACCTGATCATCGTCAGGCTCTCTTGTTGTTAATTTCTGTAGCCAAAGTCCTGGGTAACCAAGATATTGCAATACAGGTATTTTGCGGACTGCATTCGTAAGTTTGAGTACTTCAAATGAAAGGCCAATAACGAGTGGAAGAAGTAATAACCTGGTCAATACTCGATCCCAAACAGAATCATACGTAAAAAACGAGTACACAATTACACCAACAATTACTGTGAAAATCATGAAACTACTGCCGCAACGGTAATGGAGTGTAGAGTATTTTTGAACATTGGAAACCGTTAATTCTTCTCGATTTTCATATGCACTGATAACTTTATGCTCTGCCCCATGATATTGAAAAACTCGTTTCATGATAGGTGTTCTGGAAACTCCCCATAGGTACCCAAGAAGTAAAATAGTTTTAATACTTCCTTCAATAAGATTTTGGAGGATCATATTTTTAACATATGGGTCAAAAATCCAACTTGCAAGGGCAGCAGGTAATACCGTAAAGATAACTTTTCCCACGACAAGAGATAGGACTCCGATGATGGCAACACCTATCATCATTTGAACTTTCCCTGTTGTCTTTGTTTCTGTTTTTATCTCTGGAGTTCCTTCTTCCTCTTGTTCGTATACTTCTGTTGCATATTGAAGGTGTTTTGCACCGCTGGCACTTGCTTCAATAAGGGAAACAATTCCACGTAGGAGAGGAATTTTTTTTAAGCTATTCACCCAGGGGATCTGCTTTTTTTCTAATTCAAGTGTTTCTATTTGACCGTTTTTTCTTCTAACGGCTGTTACTTGCGTATTTCGTCCGCCAAACATAACTCCTTCAATGACGGCCTGCCCACCATAAGGGACAACGTTTTCAGACATGGTTGCACCACCTTAGTCATGACATGCATTTATTTAATTTCTCCTATTGTACCATAATTATCTAAACTTAAAGAGTCAACGGCTGTGTGATAATATGGAAGATGATAGAAGGAGGAGACAAATGGCACGTATCTTGGTTTTACATGGTCCAAATTTGAATACATTAGGAATCAGAGAACCAGATCATTATGGTTCTGAAACGTTAGCAGATGTCAACCAACGTCTGGTAGAAAAAGGGCAAAAATGGGGTTGTCAAGTTGATACTTTCCAATCTAACATAGAGGGAGAATTGATTAATCAAATTCATTCCTCGATGGATAAATATGATGCAATCATTATGAATCCTGGAGCTTATACACACTACAGTTATGCCATTTTTGATGCTATTCAAGCTATAACAGTACCTGTGATCGAAGTACATATTTCAAACATTCATACGCGAGAAACCTTCCGACATTCTTCTGTCATAGCACCAGCATGCAAGGGGCAAATTGTTGGTTTTGGTACCAAAAGCTATGATTTAGCATTGATGGCTGTTCGCGAATGGATAGAAGGAGCATAAATATGAATCAGCGAGTTACAAAACTACAAGCTTTGTTGAAGCGAAACAAGATGGAAGCGCTTCTTGTAACTTATCGTCCCAATTGTTATTACATAAGTGGGTTTACAGGCACTTCTGGAGTGCTAGTTATCACGCCTGATGACAGTATTTTGGTCACAGATTTTCGCTATTTGAGCCAAGTGAGAGAACAAGCTCCTGATTTTACCGTTGTAGAGCATCTAGGCAATCAAATGTATGCAAAAGTAGCAGAGGTGTGTCTTAATCTTGGCATTTCTACGCTGCATTTTGAGTCAGAGCATCTATCCTTTGCAGAATATGATGATCTCTTTCGTGCACTAGATAAGCGTGTATCACTGACAGCAACAACAAATGTTATCGAAGAAATTCGTGCGATAAAAGAAGAGATTGAACTGACTTATATCAAGGAAGCGATTCACATTGCAGAAGAATCTTTTCATCAGTTGCTAACAGAACTTGCTCCTGGAATGTCAGAAAAATCAATTGCTTTGCGCTTAGAATGGCTGATGCGAGAACGTGGTGCAAGTGGGGTATCTTTTGATATGATAGTAGCTTCAGGGATCCGTTCTTCCCTGCCACATGGGGTAGCATCTGATAAACCAATTGCTGCTGGTGAACTGGTGACGTTTGATTTTGGGTGTTTTTATCAAGGTTATGCTTCGGATATTACCCGTACCATAGCAATTGGATCTTGTTCCACGAAACAACGTGAGATTTATGAGGTAGTACGTGTTGCAAATGAAAAAACAATTGCAGCTCTATTTGCAGGAATGAATGCGAGAGATGCAGATGCTGTTGCCCGGGATTTTATTAGACAGGCAGGTTTTGAAGACTGTTTTGGGCATGGTACTGGACATGGAATCGGCTTAGATATTCATGAATTTCCGCGATTAGGCACATCAAGCAAAGATATCCTCACTCCGGGAATGGTTGTAACAGTCGAGCCAGGGATTTATTTGGAAAATCAGTTTGGGGTTCGAATTGAAGATGATATACTTATCACCAGTGAAGGGTATGAGGTACTTACCAGTTTACCCAAAGAATTAATTATTTTATAGATGAAAAGGTGAAATTGCTATTATGATTAGTGTAAATGATTTTAAAACAGGCCTTACCATTGAGATTGATAATGATGTATGGTCTGTTATTGAGTTTCAACATGTAAAACCAGGTAAAGGAGCGGCATTTGTACGCTCCAAACTCCGTAATTTACGCAACGGTAATATCCAAGAAAAAACGTTTCGCGCTGGTGAAAAAGTACAAAAAGCACTTGTAGAGACGCGTCGCATGCAGTATTTGTATGAAAGCGGCGGTGACTACACTTTTATGGATAATGAAACATATGATCAGATCAGTCTTACAGAAGAACGTTTGGAATATGAATTAAATTTCCTTCAAGAAAATATGGAAGTGCAGATTGTCTCCTATAAAGGGGAAACAATTGGTATACAGCTGCCAAATACCGTAGAACTAGAGGTAGTGGAAACAGATCCTGGTATCCGTGGAGATACGGCTACAGGTGGTAACAAGCCAGCAAAACTATCGACTGGTTTTACGGTACAAGTGCCATTATTTGTTAATGTTGGAGATCGTTTGATTGTTGATACTCGGAGTGGAGCTTATGTTTCTAGAGCTTAGAGATATAAAAATAGCAGGTAAAGATCACGTTTTTTCACGTGATCTTTTTTTGTGTAGATATAATTAATATGTAAATATTTTATTATATAATTTACAAAAGATTATATATAAGTATAATAAGGAATACGAATGATATGAAATGGATCTATTTGATAGTTCGGCTATATACGAAAAGTTTTAATCACAACTTAGAAAGAGTGATGACATGATTCGTTTATTAGTTAGTGATCTGGATGGTACCTTATTAACAGACGAAAAAAAAGTGAGTAAGAATGATCAAATAGCGTTGAAAAAATTAGTAGATGCTGGGATAAATATTTGTTTAGCAACTGGACGAAATAAGGGCGAAGTAGAGCAAGTCATGCAAGGGATTGGTTTGCGTTACCATCAAGTAAATCAAAATGGGGCTCAAGTTTATACAGAAAAAGAACAAATGTTACATTCCAGTCAATTTTCCTCACAAAACGCAATGAATCTATATCATCTCATTGAATCTTTTGATTTGCCAATACATGTTATTATCGATGCATTTCTGGCATCGAGTAAATCAGAAGTAAAACGTGTTATTCCAATGGAACAAAAATCTTATTTCCAATATGAAGATGACGCCTTGTTTAAACATCTTGACCATCTAGACAAAAAAATAGGGGGAGAAGTTTTACCAATAAAGTTTTCTTATTTTGGAAAAGTCAGCATGCTCCGTTTTTTGGAAGAAGAAGTGCATAAGAGATTTCCAAATCAGTTTACGAGTTTCCTTGTGGATAAAAATTGCCTGGACTTTATGCCTCTGCATGTAAATAAGGGCACAGGGTTACAGTTTTTGCTTGATCACTTAGATGTATCTCCGAATGAAGTTGTCTGTATCGGCGATTCTGAAAATGATATATCTATGTTTGATTTGATACCACACAGTTTTGCAATGAAAACAGCTAGTTCTCATGTCCAGTCTAAAGCCTCTAGGACAGCTGCATCCGTAGCAGAGGCAGCAGAATGGTTATTGAATAGTCGAAAAAGTGCGATTCAATTATAGACTTTTATATTCGGTTCAATGAAAAAGTGGAAAGAGGAGTAGGAAAAATGTTAGAAGCGTTAATAGATATAATTGGAAATCCATCAATTTTAATTGGTATATTTGCTTTTGTTGGATTAATCTTGCAAAAGAAGAGTCTATCAGAGATTGTGTCTGGTACATTAAAAACAATAATGGGTTTTATCATGATAGGTGCGGGAGCTAATGTTATCGTTAGTTCCCTTGATATTTTTGGGAAAATGTTCAACATGGCATTTCATATCACTGGTGTAGTTACTAGTAACGAAGCAGTGGTTTCGATCGCTCAAAAAACATTTGGGATACAGATGGCATTGATCATGGTTTTTGGGATGATCATTAATATATTCATTGCCCGTTTCACAAAATTAAAATATATCTTCCTCACTGGGCACCATACTCTTTTTATGGCATGTGTATTAAGCCTTGTACTTTCTACTAGTGGCGTCAAAGGGATTCCTCTTATTGCAATCGGTTCCATCGTTGTAGGAGTGTGGATGGCTATTTCACCAGCTTTATTACAATCTACTGTTCGAAAAGTTACTGGATCGGATCAAATTGCCTTAGGGCATTTTGGTTCGATTGGTTTTCTTATCGCTGCATTTATTGGTAAATTTTTAGGTGATCGTAAGAAAACAACAGAAGACATTTCCGTTCCCAAAAATCTTAGTTTTTTAAGCGATGGATCTGTTGCAGTTTCTTTGACGATGACAATACTGTTTTTGGTTATCGCCTTTTTTGCTGGTCCAGCAATGGTAGAGAAGCAATTATCGAATGGCACAAATTTTCTTGTATTTTCCATTATCCAAGCAATTACATTTGCAGTTGGTGTTCATATTGTTATGGCTGGAGTAAAATTACTGATTTCTGAAATAGTGCCTGCGTTTAAAGGAATTGCAGAGAAATTGGTGCCAAATGCAAAACCAGCTCTGGATTGTCCAACACTTTTTCCTTATGCTCCAAATGCAGTAATTATAGGGTTTATCATGAGTTTTTTAGCAGGCGTATTGAGCATGTTTCTCTTTCCGATTTTTGGACTGGCTATGATTGTACCTGGTTTAGTCCCACACTTTTTTTGTGGAGCAACAGCGGGGATATTTGGTAATGCGACTGGTGGAAGAAGAGGTGCTATTTTAGGTTCTTTTGCAAATGGACTTTGCATTAGCTTTCTACCAGCATTATTAATTCCCTTTCTGGGTAATTTAATTTCGAAAACGACAACTTTTGGAGATGCAGACTATGGCGTAATTGGTATTCTTATCGGTTATGTTATGATGTTGAAATAGCTTTACATATATTTTGATTTCTCATTGGAGGGTGTTGTTTAATGGGTTCTATTCGTTTTGATTATCAACATGCACTTTCGTTCATGGAAGAAAATGAGTTGCAACAACTAACAGTAGAAGCAGAATTGGCTGAAAAAAAATTACAAGGCGAGATAGATGCTGCCGGTTCCGATTTTTTAGGCTGGGTCAAATGGCCTGAAACCTATGATAAGGAAGAATACAATCGATTAAAAGCAGCCGCAAAACGTATTCGTGAAAATTCAGATGTCTTGCTAGTCATAGGGATTGGCGGTTCCTACCTAGGGGCAAGAGCTGCGATTGAAATGCTCCATCACCGTTTTTACAATCAGTTACCGAAAAGTAATCGAAGCGGTCCAGAAATATATTTTCTCGGTCATCATCTCAGTAGTGATTATGTACAAGATTTATATGCTTTATTAGAAGGAAAAGATGTAAGTATTAATGTAATTTCCAAATCCGGTACAACCACAGAGCCTGCTGTAGCGTTTCGGATTCTTCGGGAGTATATGGAAAAACGCTATGGCAAAGCAGAAGCGAGCAAACGAATCTATGCGACAACAGACAAGGAAAAGGGTGCATTAAAGAGTTTGGCAACTGATGAGGGATACGAATCCTTTACCATAGCAGATGATATTGGAGGCAGGTACTCGGTATTAACTCCTGTAGGACTTCTGCCCTTAGCAGTTTCCGGTTTGGATACAGATGCTATGCTGGCAGGAGCTCAGCAAGCAATGAATGATTATGCTCAATCGGATTGGAGTAAAAATATTTGTTACCAATATGCGATTGCTCGTCAAGTATTATATCGTAAAGGCTACACGACAGAGTTACTTGTGACATATCAACCTGCGATGGCGTATTTTGCAGAATGGTGGAAACAGTTATTTGGAGAGAGTGAAGGGAAGAATCAAAAAGGAGTGTTCCCTGCTTCTGTACAATTTACGACTGATTTACATTCCATGGGACAATATATTCAACAAGGTTTGCGTAATATGTTTGAAACAGTTTTGTTTGTGGACAAATCAGCACATCAAATTACCATACCAAAAGATGATCAAGATTTAGACGGATTAAATTACTTAGCCGGTAAGCCTCTTGATTTCGTGAATGAGAAAGCATTTGAGGGAACTCTATTAGCACATACAGAAGGTGGAGTACCCAACCTTGTAGTGCGCGTTCCTGAGCTGTCTAGCTTTGTATTTGGTCAATTGGTTTACTTTTTTGAGAAAGCGTGCGGAATAAGCAGTTATTTACAAGGGGTAAATCCATTTGATCAGCCTGGTGTAGAAGCATACAAACAGCATATGTTTGCATTGCTGGGTAAGCCAAAGAAATAAAATGACTTAATCCCTTTCTCTGATGAGAATGGGATTACCATTCACGAAGTAGACAATCATCCGTAAAGAGTATATAATCCATTTGAAAACGAATAGAACGACCAGGGGGGCTGGAGAATTGGCCGGCTGAGATAGTACACCTTTGTACTGACCCTTTCACCTGATCCGGATAATGCCGGCGTAGGAAGGACTTGTGGTTTCTTTGCGCTTTTTTGCCATCCTTGATCAGGATGGTTTTTTATTTGCCTAGGAGGGTAACTTTTTGCACTGGAAAAAACAAATAGTCATTGGTCTTATCGCAGTTTTATGTTTCGGATTAGTAGCTTGTTCACCAGAGAAATCCAAAGAAAAAGAAGTAACAGTTGTATTGGATTGGACTCCAAATACCAATCATACAGGACTGTATGTTGCGCAGGCAAAAAAATATTTCCAAGAAGCTGGGCTAAAGGTTCGGATTATCCAGCCTGGCAAATCAACAGCTGAGCAGCTTGTAGCTTCTGGTAAAGCAGATTTTGGGGTGAGTTATCAAGAAGGAGTAACACAGGCGAGGGTGGTTGGAGTACCAATTGTATCGATTGCAGCAGTTATCCAGCATAACACTTCTGGATTCGCCTCTCTATCTACATCTGGGATCGTAAGCCCAAAAGATATGGAAGGAAAAGAGTACGGCGGTTTTGGATCGCCCGTGGAAAAAGCGATGATTCAGTCGTTAATGAAGAAGGAAAATGGCGATATCAACAAAGTGAAAATAACCAATATTGGTTCAACCGATTTTTTAACTGCTTTAAAACAAGGAATTGATTTTTACTGGATTTATTATGGATGGCAAGGTGTAGAAGCAGAACAAAAGGGTCTAAAGTTAAACATGATCTATTTATCAGATCAAGCAAAAGAGCTTGATTATTATACACCAGTGTTAATCACTTCCGAATCGAAAATAAAACAAGAGTCTTCTACTGTAAAGTCCTTTATGCAAGCTGTGAGCAAAGGTTACCAATTTGCTATTGATCATCCAGATGAAGCAGCAGACATATTAGTGAAACAAAATCCTTCCTTAGACAGCAAATTAGTACACCAAAGTCAAAAGTGGCTAAGTTCTCGTTATCAAGCTGATGCGAAAAGCTGGGGAGTGCAAAAAGAGTCAGTGTGGAGCGGATATGCAAACTGGATGAAAAGCCATCAGCTGCTTGATGGACAATTTGATCCTAAAAAAGCATTTACCAATGATTTTATTCCCCAAGGAGGAAAATAACATGAATACATTACTTAGTATTCAAATCTTGCCACAAGATAATAATCGATCTATTTCTATCCCACTGATCGAAGAGGCAATCAAATTAATTGAAGCATCAGGTTTGCCTTATCGTGTGGGTGCATTAGATACAACTGTAGAAGGAGACTGGGATTCCTTATTAAAACTGATTACAAATATGAATAATCGTGTGTTGGCATTAGGAGCAACACAGGCCATGTTCCAAATCAAGATACTCCATCGACCAGAAGGAATAACGATTTCTACCTTAACACATAAATACGATAGCAATGAAGCATAAGGCTTTCTATCTCCTATTTTCCATTGGTGTTATCTTATTGGGATGGAGCAGTATAACTTACTTTGGAAATTTTACTGTATGGCAATTACCAAGCCCAATAGTAGTGGGAAAAGAGCTGTGGCAGTCTATCCATAGCAGCTCTTATCTCATTGATGTAAGAGCTACTTTTTTCATTGCATCTACAGGATTTTTACTAAGTATTTTGGTTGGGGTAGGGATAGCGACGCTACTACACTTTTCACCTTTATTAAAAAAACTAGTAATGCCAAGCCTCTTACTGAGCCAAAACATACCGGTTATTGTATTGGCACCCCTATTAGTAATCTGGTTAGGCTTTGGGGTAACCGCTAAATTGGTGGTAGTAGTACTGGTATGCTTTTTTCCCATTACCATCGCAATGGTCGACGCTTTTGATCAAGTGGATCGCAATTTAAAAAGGTACTTAGAGATGGCAGGAGCAACAAAGTGGGAAAAATTTGTTTCTTTAAGTTTTCCTTCTGCAATTCCGGTCTTATTTTCTAGTTGTAAAGTATCTGCTACTTACAGTGTGATGGGGGCTGTAGTCGCAGAATGGCTTGGAACGGAACATGGCTTAGGAATGATTATGACACAAGCAGCTAGTTCGTTTCGAACAGATCGAGTATTTGTTGCCATTATCTTCATCGTCCTGCTAAGTGCATGTTTCTTCTTGCTCATTTGGTTAGCAGAACTCAGTTGGAAGCACAAGAGGAGATTGCGATGAGCCATTTAAAGCTTAATCAGGTATCATTTCGTTACAAAGAACAGTCCTCATGGCTCTTAAAGCATGTGTCTTTTGAGGTGGAATCAGGGTCATCTGTCAGTCTTTTAGGTCCATCTGGCAGCGGAAAAAGTACGCTGTTTTATCTTCTAGGGGGAATGTATACACCAGATGATGGGGAAATAATGCTTGATAATATGCCACTTTCAAAAAGTGGAATGGTAGGTTACATGCCACAAGACAGCTCTTTGTTTCCATGGATGACAGTGAAAGAAAACATTTTATTGGGATATAAATTAGGAAATAAGAAAAAGACATTTTCATTAGGGAATTGGCTTGATCGAGCTGGATTAACAGAAATAGCAGACAGCTATCCGCATCAGTTATCAGGAGGAATGAAGCAAAGAGTATCTTTTTTGCGTGTATTGGCTGGTGGTCATTCTTTGATTTGTTTGGATGAGCCATTTGCATCATTAGATGCGCTTACGCGATCTAAGATGCAAAAATGGCTTGCCAGTTTGATGAATGCAGATCAAACTTTGCTATTGATCACGCATCAAATAGAAGAAGCTGTCCTATTAACAGATCATATTTACTTATTTCCTAACTTGCTAGAAGGAAGGCCAATTGAGATTCGAAATCCTTTTCCTAAAATGGAACGTTTTCAAGTGCGGAAAACACCTGTATTTTGGGAGTTTGTACAACAAATGGAACAGCAATTAAAACAACAGACCTAAGGTGGGTCTGTTGTTTTTTCGTTTATCAGGAGATAGAGACTGAGGAAGCAAGATGTGAAAATAGAGCCAAGTAACGCGATTTGCATATCATGCTGAGCATCCCAAGGATCACCTTGTAATCCGAGAAACAAGTCTCCTGCTTGAGGGGCTATCAAATAGACGACCCATACTTCCAATAGTTCAAATAGACCACTTGCTGCTAATAAAGAGATGTTTGCGAATAAGATCGAAGACCTGCGTAGGAGGGAGTATCGAAACCGAATTATTTGGTAGGCAGGTAGGAGAAAGCAAAAGCCAAATGAGAAATGTACGATTCGGTCATAGTAAGCACGTTTAAGATCTAACCATGCATCAAGTGGTGTCTGATAGGAATAGTGAGCACCTATCGTATGGAGAACGAGAAAAATGGTTAATAGCGTGTAGCTGGTATTGGATAGAGGAATTCGTTTATATACAAAAACTAGCAGGACGAGACCAAAAAAAATAAGAATGTTTTCTAGTGCCCAGTTAAACCGATTAACAGGCGAAATTGCTAAGATACACCATATAAAGGTGTAAACAGAAAATAAGAGAACAACCCAATTTTCACGAGATTTTGTGTTTGTCATATGAATTCCTCCAAAGGAGTGTATTCATATGGTATTCGTAAGAAATAGAAAATGATTGATGGATAAGCGGAAAAGAATTTGTGTATTTATTGAAGTACGCGATGAACAGTAATAAAGCAGTCAACCGGTTTAGAGAAGTGAGTTCAAAAAATTGTTAGGTACAGGTGTTATTTTAGTCAAGAATGAGGGACCTTACTAGCCAGCTGGTGCTTATGTAAGAATTGCTTTGAATGAAATGAGATTCGTGATTTGAAAACATATTTTAACCAGATTTTAGATGTGTTAAAACAGAAATGGAATTTGGAAATAACCGATGGTGTTGAAACAATGGGAGACATAAAGTACTATTATACCGCTATGCTCCCTTTGTTTCAACAGTATTAACCATTTGGAGGATCAGCCTCAAAAATTCGTCCTGTTGTTAAAGGTTGAAGTTCTTTTGTTGTCATTTGTGTATCACCTCTATTCAATGATAAACTATTCTGATAAATAGGGAGATGCAAACTATCTTCTTTTAAAAAACGATCTAATGCTGTTGATAATTATAAGGGTTTCATTATTTTTGCAACTAGAATTCCGTTGACTGATTAAGTTTCAATTCTAGGATTTTTTCACCACACTTCATTTTTCATAAAATTCCTAGCTTGCTGTATAACAATCAAGTTGAAATATCATTTCGCGAAATATTGAAATATTTTCAACAAAAATGCTGTTATCCCTGCTGCCATCAAAGGCCCTACAGGGATACCCCGCATGAATACAATACCTACGATGGATCCTAAAACAAGTCCGACGACTAATTGAGGGTCCATTTTTAATAGATCTAAACCTTTTCCGTTCATATAGGTAGCTGCTATGCCTCCAATAAGCGCAAACATCCCGGGAAGGGTTGAAAAGATTTCGCCGATATCTTTCACGGAAACTTTTCCAGAAGCAAAGGGAACCAATACGGCGATCGTAAGAAATAGTAAGCCAAACTCCAGACCTCTTCTTTCTACACCAGGAAAAAAACGTTCTAAGTGAATCAGCTTCAAAATAAGTAGAAAGCTTGCAGCTGTTGCAATAATAGGTGAACGTCCAATAAGTCCAGTTACGATAAGCAAAACGAGTATTAAGTCTGAGTTCATACCAATGCCCCTGTCCCATAAGGTATGTTATCAACTTATGTACAAGCAGCTATACTTATGAATCAAGTGAGATAATTCCTTGATGGACTATCGGAACGATGGGATAGGTATCTATTTGCAGACAATCACTCACGTCATCCCATTTGTCTATATCTTTTAAACGTCGAGAAGATCTACTTTGCTTTAATAAAGAAAAAGAGTTTTGCTGAATGTGTTGAAATGTATTTGCTAACAGGAGTCCTGCATCATCTAATTTGACATTATACTCAGATGAAAGAATTAAAGCCAGATACCCTGCCGCTGCACTATCTTCTAAGGAAAAATCTCCTCTTGTACCAGAGCAAAAAATCACAATATCTTTGTGAAAACTAGCAGCTTTCTGGGCACATGCTTTGCTATTTACAAAAGCTCCTATCAACAAATGATCAGCTGGACTGGATAAAACGATCGCCTGTGTCCCGTTTCGAGTGCGAAATACAATTGTTTTATCTTTTACTCGATCGTTTCTATATTCACTCGGAGAGTTGCCAAGATCAAATGAGTCGGGCTTTAAACCGTTGTCCTCTCCTGCAATGATTACATTTGAACCTTTGTGCGCAAGCGCTTCTTCTAATTTTCGCACAGGGATAATCTCTTTTGCACCATGTGCCATTGCTGTACAAATGCTAGTTGTAGCTCGGAGGATATCCAAGACAATTACCGTTTTACCTTGAAAGAGGTCGGTGTAATCACGCTCTTCTGGATAGAACAAAATAGTTAGATTCATTTCAAATCCCGCCATAATTTTATTGTATCTGCGCGCAAACCATGCCTTAGAGCCTCTACAGCCATTGCGTCAGCAGGGGCGATATTTCCTAGGTTTACTTGAGAGCCTATGATTTTCATTAAGGTTACTTGTTGCGATTTTTTTGGAGTTTCCCAAATGCACTTGTTACTATCGATAGATTGATGCAAATTTTGGACATAGTTCACATCAACATCGCCCTGTTCATTGAAAATCCCTATATTCTCACCTGTTTCACGCCCCTCTAAGATAACATAGGAAGCACCTGACTCTACATCTGATTGAAATTGATTGATAAAAGAGGAAACAGAGGTAGTACTGCCTGCGTCCTTTTTTCCAATCTCTGTGATAACTTGGAAGTTTTTCTTTTTCGCTTTTTTGATGTAGTAACTTCGTTCTTCGGCTTGATACTCCACAACACCATTGGAAATTTCCACCCATTTAAAACCGAGTTCTTGCAGCCAATCGAGGTAGTTTTCGATTTGTTTTTCTATGTGAGCAACTTCAAAAAAAGTCCCTCCAGGATATAGGTTCACACCATATCGCTGCGCCAGTTTTAATTTTTCTTTAGCAATATGTTCTGGGGTTAGAGCTAATGTTCCAAAACCCAACTTGATGAAATCAATGTAAGGAGCAGCAAGGCTCAGCATGTCTTCAAATGCATGTAATCCAAGTCCTTTGTCCATGATCATAGTGACACCATTTGTTCTCGGCTTGGTTGTTCGATTGGTATAAGTCCAATCAACCATCTGTATCCCCTCCCTTTTGTTTCTATTGTAACGCAAAGGTAATAAACATGATTCGTTCTTAAGAAGGATGAAGCTGTTTTTTGATCACAAGGATACGAGATCGTTCATCTTTTCCATGAATACGTTGAGGTCGGTGAATGAGAAACAAGCAGAGTAAAAGTGCGAGTACAATCAAAGCTGAAGTACCAAAATAAAGAAGATAGGGTTTTTTAGATAGAGCGCCAAAAACAGGAGGACCAAGCGCGACACCAAAGAAACGAACGCTGCTATACAATGCAGTAATGATACCTCTTTCTTTTAATCGTATTGCTGAAGTTATCATCATATTGAGACAAGGTAAAATCAATCCTGCACCTATCCCGATCACTGAAAATAAGATAATCAACAAATAACGATTGTCAACCCAAGGAACTGCTAATAAAGGTGTACCTAGAAACAATAGGCCTATTAAAATAAGGTGTTTCATTTTACCAATTTGATCCTTGATATGACCACCGGTGAGATAAGAAGTAGTGCAAAGAGCTAAAAGCGGTATTGCTAGAAACAATCCTTTTTTTACTCCCACAAAGTGATATGTATTCTCAAGTGTATCCGAAAGTATAAATAATGTGCCAAACATGGTGAACATCGTAATAGCACCAACATAAAAAGCAACACTCAGCCATCTGCCATGTTTATGAAAGATATCCTTAATGTGATCCATATAAGTATGAAAGGAAGGAACATCTTTCACTTTCTTTTCATTAATCAACATCCACAACGCAATCGCAGTGGGGACACAGAGGATAGGAAAAATGAAAAACATAGCATACCAACTGATAAGCGAAATGACTGCTCCTAAAATAGGGCTGAGTACTTTTCCCATACCATTTGCGGCTTCGATGGTGCCCAGTGCTTTGCTTCTTTGTGCTTTATCAAATAAGTCACTAGTGAGAACCATTGCGATTGGTGCTGTTCCTGCTGCACCTATTCCTTGTATTACCCTTGTCCATAAAAGAAGTCCAAATCCTCCTCCGGTGATAGCTACAATTCCTGATAAAATCCCACCTATTCCATATATAAATAAACTGACAATAATTACTTTTTTCCTCCCGATCCGATCCGCTAAAAATCCTGCAATAGGAATCATCAAAGCAGCAGGAAAGGAGAAGAGAGTGATCAAAAGTCCTACTTTCGATGAACTGATACCGTATACGTTTTGAATCGTAGAGAAAACAGGAATAAGCATAGAGTTTCCAAGAACCATGATGATGGGAATACTACATAAAGTTGCTAAAGTTCCTATGCCAGCTCGCTGGACTTTTTTTTCTGTAGACATATCGAGCACCTCAATTGAAATATCGCTTGGTTCTATTTTTTGGATATTTCTATTTTATATGCATCGTGAATTGAAGAATCTTTTATTGGTGAAACTAATCCTAACTTGAAAATGAGAAGGGATGGAAACCAATGTATGATCGTCTTCGTAGAGAATTATCTTATGTGGAGGGGCTTTTAGAAGGATCATCAACTGGTAACAGTCCAGATGCAAAAGCGCTCTTACGACTCATTGGTGTAGTAGATGAATTGGTAGAAGCAGGTCAAAAGTTAGATGTTCGTCAGACAGAACTAGAAGAATATGCAGAAGCAATTGATGAAGATCTAAATGATTTAGAGCTTCTTGTTTATGATGATGAAAATGAAGAAGAAGATGATAGTTATCTCATCACTTGCCCTGAGTGTGGAGAAGATGTAGCAGTAGACTTGGAAGACTTAGATGATGATGAAATAGAATTACTCTGTCCAAACTGTCATACTACCCTTTCGATTGAAGATGCTAGTGATGTGGAAGAAATTGCAGATTTGGATGATTGAAAAAAAGAGCTATAAGGGCTCTTTTTTATATTTTTTTGTGTTTTCAGAATAACTAAAATTATGATACAATAAATATGGAATTATAATCAAGACAGTTAGAATTGGTTATAGGTAAATAAAACTCCCTATGAAAAACTCATTAGGGATGTTTTCTTTGTAAGAGGAGAGGGGAAAGTATGGCATTTGTAGATCTTAATCTGGTAGGAGAGGCAATACGGAACTATCGAAAAGAAAAACGGCTTCGTCTCGAGGACTTGGCGGATGAGAATATATCAGTATCAACAATCAGTAATATTGAGCGAGGCTTTGCACATGTGAAACAAGAAAAAGTAAATTATTTGTTACACAAGCTAGGGATTGATATTGCAGATCTTACGGTGTTGGAACAAAATTTACAGAAGAAAGATGAACACATTTCGCTGCAGTTAACCGCAATGGAATCTTGGATTGCTTGTAATGAAGAATCGAAAGCGCTTACAGAATTAAACAGTATAAAAGTATCTGATCAACATCATTTTGCTGCAAAAGTAATGTTTTTGAAAGGGAAATGTCATCATCGTTTAGGAGAATGGAAAAAATCTGTACATGCATTTTATGAAGCGATTCGCTTGAGTCGTATGCAAGAAGAGTCTAGTTTATTAGAAGCTGCGTGTTATGATGAATTGTCTCGAACTGCATTTGGACAAAATGATCTGAACCAAGCACTGGCCTATGTAGAAAAAGGGTTGTTGATCATTCGAGAACAATCAGATATAAAATTTTCTCTTATCCGAAATAAAGCACTTTATTTATTCAAACAATCCAAAGAAGCAGAAGCATTGAAGCTGATGAAAGATAATTGGCATTTATTAGTGGAGATAACAAAGATTGATTTGATTCTTGGGTTTTATCAGATACGTGTAAAATTACTATTATCAACTGGCTTATGGGAAGAAGCCCATACATTTGCAGAGGAAGGTATTGATTTAGCAAAACGAAATGAGCAATACGATGCACTTTGTGTACTCTGGGGCGATCTTGGGAAAATCTATGCTAGTCAACGTGATTATACCCTTGCAGAAGTATGTTTTCGTACATCACAAGTTTTTGAATATCATGTAAAGGACAAATCAGCGCTTATTTCCGCGTATACATTTTATGGGAAATTGCTTCAAGAGCAAAAAAAGTATGAAATGGCAGGTGCGTTATTAAACAAAGCTATCTCATTAGGAGAGAAAAACCATGAGACTAGTGATCTAGTTCGAGCTTATTTGGCAATGGGACAAGTTCAATTGGCAAATGATGGAGCAGCAGAAGCGATGGATTACTTTCATAAAGCTAGAAATTTAGCGACGGAACATCATCTGCCAACGTTAGCATATGAAGCTATTTTTCAAATTGCTAGAGTATACCAGGAGATTGACTCCGATAAATTTATTGCTTGCACAGTGGAAATGTATGAAATGCAGATGGTCATGAATAGTGGAAAATAAGAAATGATACCCATTGTCTAATGGGTAATTTTTTTGTGCTCATTTCCCTCCATCGAAATAAAGAACAAAGACAAGCTGCTAACTATCACAAGCAGTTTTTTTCTTTTCTTTAAGCATAAAGGAAACAAGCCTACCATAAGCATGTGGTAAAACAGATTTGAGTGGGAATTGAGGTGTGGTATGGATTTAAAACCAATCTATCAAGTATTACCTCTATCCATTCGTAATCGGATTCAATCACTTCCAAGAACCATATTATCTGGTTTAGAAGAGGTGCGAATTCGACAAGATCGACCATTAGAGGTAATCGCATCAGGGAAAAATTGGTTCGTGAGTAGTAATCAACAATTAAAGTTAGATCCAAGAGATTGTATTCATCCAACTCGTGAAGAGTGTCATAAACTACTCAATTTGATTAGTAATCATTCGCTATATGCATTGGAAGAAGAGCTGAGATTAGGATATATCACGGTGGAAGGTGGGCATCGGATTGGACTAGCTGGAAAGGTAATCACAGAAGGCGGCAGAGTGAAACATGTTAGAGATGTAACAGGTTTTAATATACGGATAGCAAGGCAAATAAAAGGTGTTGGGTCTGCCTTGTTTCCAATCATCAACCAAAAAGATGAGATCAAAAATTTGCTGATTGTTTCACCGCCAGGATGTGGAAAAACTACTTTGCTTCGAGATCTTGCGCGTTTGGTGAGTACTGGCGAAGGCTGTACCGCAAGAAAAGTAGGAATTGTGGATGAACGCTCCGAGATAGCAGGTTGCGTTACAGGTGTTCCGCAACATGATGTAGGCGCACGTACGGATATTTTAGATGCTTGTCCGAAAGCAGAAGGTATGATGATGCTCATTCGGTCCATGTCACCAGAAATTATCGTGGTAGATGAAGTAGGTAGGAAAGAAGATGCAGATGCGATTCATGAGGCGATCTATGCGGGTGTTCACCTGTTTACAACCGCACATGGCAGTTCCATAGAGGAAGTGCGAAAAAGGCCAATTTTAAAAGATTTAATCGAAGAAGGAGTTTTTGAAAGAATCGTCTTACTTAGTCGTCGGTCAGGTCCGGGTACAGTGGAGGCTGTATATGATGGGACTTGCCAGCTGCTGAGGACTGCTGTTTGCTCAAGCTAGTTGGATGTATCCTTCTTCTGTTCGCTACTACTGGCATAGGTTTTATCCTAGCCGGGAAATTGGCTGCTCGACCGAAGCAAATTCGTCGTCTTATCAGTGCATTATCCATTCTCGAAACAGAAATTCACTATAGTTCTAGAAATTTATCTACCGCCTGTAGTCACATTGGTGATAGAGATATAGAAATGATCAGTGAATTGTTTCGTCAAATGGCGCTGCGTCTTACCACAATGGATGGTGCGGCTACTTATGAGTGTTTGAAGTTGGCTGTACAGGATTGGTGGCCAACTTCGGCAATGAAAACGAGCGAAAAAGAAGTGTTTTTGCAATTTTGTAAAACACTAGGGAATTCAGATCGTTCTGATCAACTTACACATCTTGCTTTAGCAAAACAAAATTTGCAAGTGGAAGAGCAGAAAGCAAGAGAAGAACAATTTCAGTATGAAAAGATGGTCCGAACATTAGGTGTTCTTGCTGGAGCGCTCCTGATTATCTTGTTGTACTAGGGGAGGTCCAAATGCCATATAACGTCGACACTGTATTCCAAATAGCTGGGATCGGAATCATTGTTGCTATGATTCACACTGTTTTAAAACAAATGGGAAAAGAAGATTTTGCTCATTGGGTTACTTTATTTGGGTTTGGCGTTGTTCTTTTTATGATCGTCATGCTATTGCAAGATTTATTTACAACCATAAAAAATGTCTTCTTGTTCCGGTCGTGAAGAGGGGGCGGTCCGCTTGGAGATAATCCAGGTGGTGGGGCTTGGGTTAATTGCTACTTTTTTGATTTTGGTGATAAAAGAACAAAAACCCGTCTTCGCCTTTCTTTTGGCTACTGTAACAGGCATCATTATTTTCATCTCGCTCGCTGGAAAAATAGCAGGAATTGTAAAAATCTTAGAACACTTAGCGGTGCAGGCTCATGTCAACCAACTGTTTCTTACTACTATTTTAAAAATAATCGGGATTGCATACATAACTGAATTCGGGGCACAAGTGACACGAGATGCAGGTCAGGGATCGATTGCGGCAAAGATTGAGCTATCAGGTAAGATACTGATCATGGTAATGGCGATTCCTATTATTACTGTCATAATAGAGACCGTCATGCAGATTTTACCAACATGAGGAGGATGTAAATGCAAAAAACGATTAACCTCCTCCTCTTTATATGTTTTTTTCTCTATCTATCAGAAGGAGTTGCACAGGCCGCTACCGAGAATGAGGCAACTCAAAATAATGAGAGTTTAATTCGCTCTCAATTAAATCAGATGCAACTTTCCGAAGTAGAATCGTTTTGGTCACAACTACGATCAGCCTATGGGCAATATTTTCAAGAAAAACAATTGCCCAGCCTGATGGAACTGTTGACCAATCAGAAATCTATCACATGGAAAAGTGTGATGTTAGCTTTTGCGAATTATTTTTTTCATGAGGTTCTGCAAGGAGGAAGATTGCTGGGAAGTATTATCGTTCTTACCGTATTTAGCATGATCCTAGCAACCCTGCAAACCGCCTTTGAGCGAAATCAAGTGAGTAAAGTTGCGTATGCTGTTGTATTCATGGTGCTTATCGTACTAGCAGTTGATAGTTTTTCTGTTGCAATAGCTGCTGCAAAACATGCAATCGGTGGAATGGTTGATTTTATGTTAGCGCTGATTCCATTGTTATTAGCGCTTTTAGCTACAATGGGCAATGTTTCTTCTGTCACTTTTTTTCACCCTCTTATTGTTTTCATGATTCACATTATTGGAACTATTATTTACACAGTAGTCTTGCCACTTTTGTTTTTCTCCACGATTTTGCACATTGTTAGCAGTTTATCTGATAAATACAAAGTAAATCAGTTGGCTGATTTGATGCGAAAAGTAAGTGTAGGTGTTTTAGGGGTTTTGTTGACTCTTTTTCTAGGCGTGTTATCTATTCAAGGAGCAACAACTGCCATTGCAGATGGCATAACGATAAGAACTGCGAAATATATTAGTGGTAACTTTGTCCCAGTAGTGGGGCGAACGATAGCAGATGCAGCGGATACTGTCGTTGGAGCTTCGTTATTAGTGAAAAATAGTGTGGGACTAGCTGGCGTATTTATTTTATTGATGATCTGTGCGTTTCCAGCTCTGAAGATTTTAACCTTGAGTTTTATTTACAACTTCTCAGCTGCAATCATGCAGCCTCTTGGTAGTAGTCCTATCACTGCTAGTCTTTCCACCATCGGACGTACACTCCTTTATGTGTTTGCTGCACTTGCTGCTGTGGGCTTGATGTTCTTTCTAGCAATTACGATTGTGATCACATCTGGAAATCTATCTATGATGATAAGGGGGTAAGCGAATTGGAGTGGATAACGGATTGGATAAGACAAATTGTTCTGATCATTTTTATCGCTACTTTTATCGATTTGCTACTCCCTAGTTCATCGCTAGAACGTTATGTCAAATTAATCATGGGCTTAATCATTATCGTTTCCATTCTTCAGCCAGTCTTTCAATTGATATGGACCGAGGATAAATGGTCTAAACTTTCAGCTCTAATTGCACCTGCTTTTGTAAGTGATCAGTATACGTCATTAGAGAAAATCCAAAAAAACAGTACACAGTTGACGCAAGTGCAGCAAGAAGAGACAAAAAAACAATTTCAAGATTCCATCTCCACTTGGATAAAGAAACAAGTCTCTCAAAAGTATCATGTAAAGGTGGTGAGTGCCAAAGTAACTGCCGATTTTAGGGAAGAGATCCCTGTTATTCAAAGAATAGAAGTACAAGGAGTAAAAGCAGATAACCATACCACAACAGGAGTAGTAAAACCAATCGAACCAGTAGAATTTGATCAAGACAATACCAAGCTCCAAAACACAAAGCAGGATACCAAATTGCAGCAAGATGTTCAGTATTTTATTGGAAGTGCTTGGAACTTAGATGCAAAACAGGTAATAGTTCAAATTCACAGCCCTTAAGTAGGAGTGAAGGACATGCTCCAAAAATGGTTACCAAAACAGAAAAAATGGCACTATCTCATTTTGATCGGCTGCGTAGGTGTTGGAATCCTGCTTTTTTCCTCCTTTTTGACTACACAAGAGGAAGATGCGATATCCAATCCACTTGCAGCTGAAAAAGAAAAAACCAAACCAACCAGCCGGGTGGAACACAATGGCATGCAGGGTTATGAAGAACAATTTGAAACAGAGCTATCCTCTATTCTCAGCAAAGTAGTGGGAGTAAGTGATGTATCAGTTGTTGTTAACTTAGATTCAACGGAAGAAGAGGTAGTACAGTCGGATACGCGTGAATCTGAACAGACGACTAACGAAGCAGACACAAAAGGTGGATCACGTTCTGTCAATCAAAACAACGTAGATAAAAAAACTTCCGTTTACCGGACTAATCAAGGAGAACAACCGATTGTGATTAAACGCTTGAAACCAAGAGTAAGAGGGGTGCTGGTGGTAGCTCGTGGTGTAGAAAATTTGCAAGTGCGTGCACTGGTGATCGAAGCAGTACAACGGATTTTAGATGTACCGACATATCGAATATCTGTTTTACCTAGAGGTTGAGGAGGAGATAAGAATGACAATGAACCGGCAAACGATGTGGCTTGTAACTATGTTAACTGTAATGGTTGTATTATCTGCTTACTATATCGTCACAGGACCAGATCAACCAGCAGGAACTGCAATTCAGAATATTGATGAAATGGGTAATTTAAAAAATGATCAAGTACAGGTAGATATCAAATCACTCGAAAAACCAGCAACCGTAAAACAAGAAATAAGTGAAGCAAGTGATTATTTTGTCAGTTATCATATGCAGCGAAATACAACACGAGAAAAAGAATTGGAGAAACACTACCAGGTTCTGATGAATCCAACTTCTTCCAAACAAGAGTTAGAAACAGCGAATGCAAAAATCGAAGAAATGAACAAACTGGATAAAGCAGAGACAGCATTAGAAGAACAAATTCGGGAATCAGGTTTTCGAGATGTGGTCGTAATCCAAGAAAATAACCATGTGAATATTATTGTACAAAGTAAAGATTTACCAAGAAAGAAAGCAGTAGAAATCATTACGATGGCACAAAAACATATGCAGGTCTCAGCAAGTCAAATCTCTGTCGCATACAAAGCCTAAGAAGCGTTAACCATAACGCTTCTTTTTTTATACATAATGGAAGTGATAATTTTGTTAAATATTTGAATTTTCCTTTTGCTCCATTTTACTTCTTATCCTGCCTAATGAGACTTAATATTCATAACTTACCGTCTACATTAATGGGAATATATAGTATTCTAGTAATAGTAAGTGCATGAAGGAGGGAAGCAATGGACAAGAAAAAAGATTCGGTTAATAAATCACTAAATGATAAATTAGCCAAATGGTTGAAATTAGCATCACTTGTTCTCATCTGTACAATTGGCGGCATTATCATTTACCAATATGCGCAAACTTATGCACAATCTTCTACTAAACTGCGATTACAAACTAGCTTAGTAGAAAATTCTGTTGTTATTAGAGATGTAAAGAAAGAGATGATGGATACTCTTCCGTCACAGAGTGTGGAGAAGGAATTAGACGCAGGTCCTATATCTTACAAAGATATAGAGCAACTATCCAGCATTGCTAATCAAACCTCGACATCAGAACAAAATATACAAAACTCACCAAAAGTAGAATCAACATCAAATTCTTCTGAAGTAACCTCTTCTACACCAGCAGTAAAACAAATAAGTTTTGGTAGCTATGGAACAAGTATTGTACCTAAAACAAAACCAAAGCACCCAACCTCTAAACAGAAACAGAAACTAAAACCGAAGCAAACATCAAAACCGAAGCCAACACCGAAACCAAAGCCGAAACCAAAACCGAAACCGAAACCAGAACCGAAACCAGAACCGAAACCAAAACCAAAGCCAAAGCCAAAGCCGAAACCAGAATCAAAGCCAAAGCCGAAACCAGAATCAAAGCCAAAGCCAGAGTCCAAAGACAAAGACAAAGGTAAGAAAGACAAAGGTAAGAAAGACAAAGGCAAAAAAGACAAAGGCAAAAAAGACAAAGGCAAGAAAGACAAAGGCAAAAAAGGCAAAGGCAAGAAAGACAAAGGCAAAAAGAGCAAAGGCAAAAAAGACAAAGGCAAAAAAGACAAAGGTAAAAAGAGCAAAGGCAAAAAAGACAAAGGCAAAAAGAGTAAAGGCAAAAAAGACAAAGGTAAAAAAGACAAAGGCAAAAAGAGCAAAGGCAAAAAGAGCAAAGGCAAAAAGAGCAAAGGCAAAAGCTAAATCAAAAAACCTTGCATCATACTAAAAAAGACATTCATTTTTGGGCTCATCTATACCATTTTGTTCAAATGGCAGAACTTTTGTCTAATAAAAGTGGCAATGGAATCATTTTTAATCAAGATACCAAATTCCCTAGACACATCTGAAGTTAAAATCCGCAGATAAATTTTTTAATCTTTCAAAAATAATATTGGTAAATATTGTGAGCTAATAGATATAGAGACTCAAGATAATTTCTTGGGTCTCTAAGTGTGTAAAGTTACAAATTCTAGTGCTCTGGTGGATCGCAGTTTATTATAATTATACCCCCCTTTCCATTAATTTTTTTCTAATTTGAAATAACCGTACAGTATGCTTTTGGAATTCGATTTCATCAGAAATCTCCTCAAAGCAAATACATAAATTAGTCAAAAACTCGGATTTTTTAAAAAGAAAATTATTTTGTTAGGCAATTTCCTCGGCTTGTTTATATAGATTGATTGCTTCTGTATACAGCTTTTGCTGAATACACCACTGTCCCATTGCCTTAAAGGTTCAGTCAGCGTAAGATCATCTTTATGTCCTTTGTTAATATCAATGGCATCTTCGATATATTGTTTCGCATCTTGCAATTTGTTTTGTTGAATCAGTAATGTTCCAAAATTATTGGTCGGATATCCAGTGCTTTGAAAAAATTATGTCCCGGGAAGCAATGCAGTCTAATAATGTCCATGTTTAATGGGATAACCTACTGCCTTTTCTAACAAAATACGGTAGTTGCTTTTTATAAGATGCATCTATTTTGGAAAAAATAATCATAGGAGATATATGATTTGTTTGTGGAAATAGCACTATGGAGATGAAAAATGAGTAAATATTCAATGATTAAACTAGAGACTCAATAAATATTCTTGAGTCTCTAGTTTGTACTGGTCTCTAGCCTTCGGGATCACCTTCATATAAGTTAATCTTCATTTATAATACCTCCTTCCTCCATAGTTTTGATCTTTTGCCTGATAAGATAAGACTTTTCTGTATAGGTTAGAAATTCTTCTCGTTTCCCTATTTTTTTATAACAAGTGCATATATCATCTATCACTTCTAATTTACGATAGATTAACTTATAACGTACTGCAAGATGATAACTTTTTTCAAAATAGGAAATAGCTTTGGTATAGGAATCTTGGGCGAGATAAGTATTGCCAATTGCTTTAAGTGCATCCATTTGTCCAATTATATCATCATTTTTAATGCTGATTTGAAGAGCTTCTTCAAGATATTTATTTGCAAGTAAAGGATCACTGGTTTGCAAATAGAGCCTGCCTAAATTCATGAAAGTAGGGATCAATAGATATTCTCTTTTTATTTTTGATTGTACATCGAGAGCCTGTTGGAAATATTCTTTTGATTCCTGAATCTTCCCTTTATTTAGAAATATATTACCCATTGTATTCCAAAGTTGCAATAGCCTATCAAACTCTAAGTTTAACCAAGCGATATTTATGCCTTTTTCAGCAAATTCTATCGCTTTTTCGGTCATTCCGATTCTATTCCATACATTAGCATACATTTCATAATACTGAATAATAACGGATAATCTCACATGTTGAATCATATTTTCTATGTTTTCAAACTCGGATATGCTTTTCTGAAGTTTTTCCAAGGATTCAATTAATTTTTCTTGCTTATTTAACTTATCACTATTCATTTTTTCTAGATATACACACCTATTTAGTAATAGGAAGTATTGAAAATATAATCGTTCTCCACCATTATAGAACGATTGCAATGCAGTTTCGATGAGTTTAAGTGCATTTTTAAAATTGCTTTGAAAAAAAGAAATTCTAGCTAAGTCATTTAAGCAAGCAGCTAAGAGATTAGATTTTTTTAACTCATGATCTTCTTGAATGTGCTCTTCAATTAAAGAAACTGCTTCATTTAAGAATTTGTCTGCTTGGGACAACTTCTTTTTTTCTAAATAACATTTCCCCCACAAATAGTATGCATAAGGCTTAATATTCTTTTTATTTTCGAGTACTTCATTTTCATTAAGTATATAAAGTTTCCGAAGAGCTTCGTCTGGATCAGCAGAAACAAGCAACTCAATTTTTTTCAGCTCATGTTTAACTCTTTGGACTCTTTTTTCTTCTTCAGTTAAAAGACCAAATATATCTTCTTGAATCCCCAAAACATTTGCATAAGAAATCAGATTTTCTTCCTTAACCCTGTGATTTGCTAGTTCAATGTTGCTAACAGTTGAAACAGATAAACCAGATATATTGGCAACATCTTCTTGTCGAAGACCAAGCTTTTTCCTTGTTTCACGAAAAATTTCTCCCATTTTTTCTTTGTTGAAGCTTGGAATAGACATGAAAATAATCCTCCTATGGTTTATTCTTACAGTTTTCATTGATACTTTTATAATTGGATAGATAAATAGTGAAATCCTCTTAATCGGATAAATATTATTAGAAAATACACTAAATATATAAATTTGTAATTTATTAGTATATTGATTAGTATTAATAGTACTTAAGGATTTCACATTCATCTTCAAAAGATAGCCTTAATTGATGAAGGGCGTATTGTTGTCATTTTTTAATAATTAATTTCAACTTATTTAACAATTTGTTAAGTAACAGAATGCACACCTGTTAGGAGATGAAAAATGAATTTAAAGAGGCATTAGTAGCAGGGTGAAAATTAGCGGAATATTTTGTTTATTATTGTAGGGAAGGGGAGCACTGCATTTCCAATCATGCAAAGATAAGAGAAGCTCAAATACAATCTTCTATTTATTGAATCCAACTGTGTTCTCCTAAAATATGGTCATCTAAATTTGAAACTTGCCATGAAAACGATGAATTTGTTAAAGATGGAGAGGCTTTTGATTTTTATTAAAAGTATTTCTTTAGAACTAAATCACAGAGTTTATTAGGGAGAGGCAGATGATATGGTGAACAAAGAAAATCAGATTTTACCAATGGATGATGCTCTGAAAAACTTACTAACTCTGGCATTGGTAAAGTATCAGAGAGAAATCGAAGAGAAGATTTTGGTACAGAAAAGCCAATTAAAAGCAGCATTATTCACTGAAAGAAAGGCTCAAATACAGAGGGCAATAAGAACAATAAATCCTGTTAACAAAGATTTATTGCCTTCAATAACCATAAAACAAACAGAAACAAGATGAATACTTGGAAGTTGATGTTAAAAAGAATTCTTTTAAACGCACAAGATCAAAAGAAAAGATTCTAGTTTGTTTGGAAACAAGCAATGGGACACACTGCCTATGCATGAAATTCGTGAAACAATGTCCAATGGAAAAATAGTGATTCATGATAAAAGCTTTTGACCTTAAAAGGAAAGGAGACTACTGGTAAGTGAACATCTATGAATCTACTCGATCAAATATGAAATTAAGTCAGGCGTTATAATTAGCGGAATATTCAGTTTATTCATGTGGAGAAGGGGAGCACTACGTTCCCTTGATCACTAAATTAAGAGAAGCCAAAACACGATCATCTAATATTGAAGCCATCTATGTGCTGCTAAAATATGGTCATCTAAATTTGAAACTTACCATGGAGACAATGAATCGTGTAAAGATGGAGAGGCTTTTTAGCTTTATTAAAAATGGACAAAGCAAATGATGTTCTTCGATTTCATTCTGCCATTACAACCTATGTTTTTGCAATTGAACTGAGGAAGATTAGAGAACAAGAACGATATTTGTTGCAATTGCTTAGCTAGTTGTTATTTTAAAGAGTTTGTATTTCGAGTCCAAAAGTAGGTGTTGTACATGTCAAATCATCTTTATGCTCTATTGTACAGATTAAGGTTTACTCCTAGATGGAGTGGAACATATTGCATACATACAGAGGATGTGGCACAACATAGCCATTTTGTTTCACTTATCGCTCATGCTTTATGTGTGATTAAAAAAAAGATTTACAACGAGGATGTAGATGTTGCGAAAGTAATTACATTAGCACTTTATCATGATTCCTCAGATGCCATACTAACCCATGTTATTGCTCCAGTAAAAAGACATGAATCTGTGAAAATATCTTTTCAAAAGTTGAAAGGAATAGCCAACAATGAAATTACTAGAATGGTTCCTGAAAAAATGGTTTCTGAGTATCTCGCTATTTTTCAAGAGGCAGACGAGAAAACCATGAACATTGTAGGAATTGCTGATCAAATTGATGCTTATTGTAAGGCAAAGATAGAAGTTAATAAAGGGAATAACGACTTCTATCAGATCTATGAAGAATTAGAAAAAGAAATACAAAATCTTGCTATTCAACAGCCTTGCGTACGTTATTTTCTAGAAAATTTTCTCCCTTCTTTTTTTGAGAAGAGATTAACATATCGATATCTATAGGAGTGGATATAAATGCCTTGTTGTTATTTAGACAAAAACAAAATCAAATTGTTTGATGAGCAAGTAAAAAGTATTGTTAACCAAATATGGTTAAGTCCAAGTGAAGTAAAAGAACAAGTAAAAGAGCTGTTTGGAGAAATGTTTGATATTGCTTATCAAGAGATTATCATTTCAGGAGAAACAGATAACATAACTTGTTATATTGTCTTATTAGACAAAAGTGTAATTGTTTTCTCTCCATCTCAAGATTTAAGATCGAATGTGTTATTACAAAGATATAATCCAAATTGGCATCAAGGGTTAAACAATACTATTTCATGGTATACCTTTGAATATAGTGAAAAATTACTGGAACATTTGAAAATGCCCACTATGCTTCTTATTAATTTATGTGTGATTGATAACTTTCCCATTCCTAGATTGAATCTAAGTATAGGAACCCTTGCTTCTTATCTAAGGAAACAACAAGTAGCACAAGTTCATATATTGGACATGCAAATGGGGATTACCATTGATGAGATAGTGAAGGAAGCATTAAAACTTCAGCCAAACCTAATTGGTATGAGTGTTAATTTTGGTCAGAAGTTACTAGCATTTTCTATATTGGATAAGTTTTTTGAAGCAAAAAAAATGAAAAAGTTGAATTCACTTATTATAGCTGGAAATGTGATTCCTTCATTCAATCCAGAGCAGTTCTTTAATAAGTATCCAGAGCTACTAATTTGTGATAAAGAGGGAGAATATACACTACGAGATTTATCGCTGTATATTCGTGGAGAAAAAGAATTAAGAGATATCAATGGTATATCGTACCTTAACTCTGAAACAGGACGAGTTGTTCATAATCAAGCTATGACTGTGAATATGAATGAAGTTCCAACACCAGCTCTAGATACACTTAAAGATGTTGCCAAATATAGAGGTGCTCTCACTTTGGAAACCAGTAGAGGATGCGATTATTCACGTTGTACTTTCTGTCCAAGAGATCACAAGCTAAGGTCTTGGAGACCATTATCTTCTGAGAACGTATTAAAACAAATCAATGATTTAATACGTTCTGGTAATGAATTAGGGATCAAATCTCATATTTACTTAGCTGACGAGGAGTTCATTGGTGAATTACCTGATGGAAAGGAAGCAGAACGGGTAATACAATTTTGTGAGGGCATTTTAAAACGTCCAGATACTATTCGTTTCGACTTAGCAGCAAGAGCAGACTCCGTATATATCCCTAAAAATAGTGTTGATTGGAACGTTGAAAGATTAAAAATGTGGCACTATTGTGCTCGGGCAGGAGCAGATCGGGTATTTATTGGGGTTGAATCGGGATCAGAGGCTCAATTAAAACGTTATGGAAAAGGAACGAAACCAGAGCAAAATATTATTGCATTAAGGTTTTTAAGTGCATTAGGTATTCAATTGAGAATTGGTTTTATCATGTTTGACCAGCTTATGGAGGGATTTGACGATATTCGTGAAAATTTAGCTTTCTTGGAGCGAACGGACGCATTAATGAAGCCAGTTGATATCAGTGAAATGTCCTATGAAGAATTATATGATCGACTTTTGTATGATGAAGACTTCATTAATGAACATAAAACTGGACAACCAGTCTATTCTATTGTTTCGTATATGCTTGCTTCGATGGAAGTATTGACAAATACACCTTATTCCAGAATGGTAAAACTTACTGAAAGAAAGAAAAATGTATCCCTCATTCAAAATGAAGGAAATCCTGACACCAATATGGGGAGATATACTATTCATTTTCTGGATTATAAAGTCGGTGAATTAAGTTTGGCTTCTCAAATGTGGATAGACAGTAACTTTGGAATCATGTATTCCATTAAGAGCTTATACAAAGTAGCTAACCCGATTGAAAAACAAAAATACTACGATTACATGAGAAGACACAGAGAAATTAGTCAGTATCTTTTGAAGTATCTTGTGTTCACAATTGATCCAAGGTCTCAAGAGGAGAACTCTTTACGTGAATTTCTTCAAAGAGAAAAATTAGAAGATTTATTAATTTTAGAACAGAGTCCTATAAAAAAAGAGTTGAGATTTTGCATTCAAGCCAGCCTATCTAAATGGCAGCAATTAATGGCTAATTTAGTTATTGATATTCAAAAAGATTTAAGGGACAAGCAATTAACAGATAGTATGGATCAGAGGTTATCCAGATCAATAGAACGTTGGTTGCAAAATCAAGGGAAGTGGACTCTTATTAATAATCCAGAATTAATCTAAAGGTGGAATTTTATGAAGTATCGAAGAGTTGGAAGATCTGGTTTGAAAGTAAGTGAATTAAGTTTAGGTAGCTGGCTAACCTTTGGTGGTTATGTGTCTGAAAATGATTGCCTTGCAACGATCTTTAAAGCATTTGATTTAGGTGTTAATTCTTTTGATACTGCAAACGTATATGAAAGGGGTGATGCAGAACGTATTTTAGGAAAGGCGTTAAGTGAATTTCCTAGAGAGTCCGTTGTATTGAGTACAAAAGTGTTTTGGCCTATGGGGAATGGATGCAATGATTGTGGATTGTCTAGGAAACACATCATCGAGCAATGCAACAGTAGTTTGAAACGGTTGGGTGTAGACTACATTGATATTTACTATTGCCATCGGTTTGATGAGGAAACGCCTATCCTTGAAACATTAATTGCTATGAATGATCTGATTAGACAAGGTAAAGTATTGTATTTAGGTGTTAGTGAATGGACAGCAGAACAAATACAGCAAGCGTGTGTTTTAGCAGACCAATATTTGTTAGATCGGATGATTGTAAATCAACCTAAATACAACATTTTTAATAGAAATATTGAATCTGAAATCATTCCGATGTGTAGTGAACTAGGTATTGGTCAAATCGTATACTCACCATTAGCTCAAGGAGTTTTAGCTGGCAAATATATGGATGGGGAAGAAATCCCTATCAAAAGAATATCTTTACCCAAACTGATTAATGAGAAAAACAGACGTATTGTTACAGGATTAAAAATCATTGCTGAACAAGAAGACTTATCTTTGATTCAATTAGTATTAGCATGGACACTTCGTAATAAAAGAATAGCTAGTGCGATTGTGGGAGCGAGTCATCCTGAGCAAATAGAGCAAAGTGTAAAAGCTAGTGGTATTGCACTTCAAAGAGAGACAGTGGACAGAATAAACAAACTATTGGTAAAATAGCCAATAATTTATATGAGTTCTGGAGATGATAGTAATGAGTAAAGAACGATTTCATGCACCTGTAACAATCCATTTGTTTTTTATAAAAAATGAGGAAATACTTCTTCTTCGTCGTTATAACACGGGATATGAAGACGGGAACTACAGCGTAGTTGCTGGACATCTTGATGGAGGGGAAACCGTTAAAGAAGCTGCTATTCGTGAAGTGAAAGAAGAAGCTGGAGTAAATGTGACAGAGAAAAATGTAGAAATAGTTGGTGTCATGCATCGTAAAGCAGGAGATGAGCGAGTTGATTTCTTTGCGGTTGTAAAAGATTGGAATGGAGAAATTCAAAATCTCGAACCACATAAATGTGATGACTTGCGATTCTTCCCATTAAATAATTTGCCATCAAATGTGATTCCGTACATTTCAAGAGCTATTGAAAATTATAAAGAAAATAGATGGTTTGATAGTTTTGGTTGGCAAGAGAAAAAATAATTGCATAACTCATAATACATAAAGAGGGTCTTATAAATAGTCCCTCTTTTGTTTTTTAGATTCAGTTATAGAGTGGAATTATCGATATTTTTACTATTTTCGAGTCATAGTGCTTCCATAACTAGATCAAATCCCATTTAAGAAGCGTTCTCTACAACGCTTCTTTTTTTATAGAACTTCTTCTCTAGCTCCAATCAATGTGTTTAGCGTAGGATTAGAAAAAAACATCAATATACCTTGACAGGAATATTCCCTTTAGGTTATATTATAAATAGATTATAAAAAGGAATCGCAATTAGAGATTTAATCATACGAAAACTTCAAAAAAAGATTGTTTCAGGGGGATGACTGATGTCAAACAAAACGATTACCAAAGTAGAAGGTTCAGAATTTATTTTAGAACGTGTATTTGATGCGCCGCGTTCATTGGTGTTCCAAGCATACTCAGAAGCAGAACATCTGAAAAAATGGTGGGGACCGCGCGGATGGATACTTACTGTTTG
>NZ_WUUL01000012.1 GCF_009831235.1 Shimazuella alba
AGCATTCTTAATAAAGAATGCTTTTTGTGTGTTTTTATTAGTTTAGTTCAGTTAGTTCAATGTTTGAATCCAGTTGTCTTCTTTCCCTGTTAATTCTTGAAATTTGGTATAGATAAAAACCTGATCAAATGAACTGTACCATCTTCTATAGTTTTCATCTAATATACGGTAATGATGAGTAATAATATTTTGTTGCACAATAAATCCATTACTATTTTCTTTTTCTACCCACCACACTTTCCCGCCTAATGTTTTTGGTTTTTCCCCACCGTAGTGATGATGAGTAATTGTTTTTACTACTTCCAATGGAGCTCCACCCAGTGCGTTTTGCAAAATAACACTCTCTTCAAATAAAGCAGTCAGTGCAACAACATGCATCCAACTAGCAGCTTGTCGTCCTTTTTCTATTTGTACCAGCGTTTTCTTTGATAATCCCAGCTTCTCCGCCATTTCTTCTTGTGTATAGGAAAACTCTGTTCTTACTAATTTAAATTGACGTGATAGTAGACTTATTAACTCATCTTTCCCCATAGGTGTCACCTCTGATTCTTTATGTGTAATTTTACACCCATATGTGAATATTGTAAATAATCTGTTTCCAAATAATATACGCTAGAGGCGGATTTGGCACATTCTAAGTGTATGTGTAGGCACACTTTTCCCCATGCTATTTGATTATATATGTCAAAAAAGCAGGCTAATTTCGCCTACTTTTATATTTCTAACCTTGTGGAGTCAAAATAAAACTACTAATTAATATGGGTAAATACCACATCACAAAAGTCGTTACTACTGCAACTGAAACAGGTACACGCAGTATCGTTGCGTATCCAATAGAAGCAATTACCCAGTTCCACACTGTAAAAATAGTCACAAAACCAAGTGCAATAGACAGATGTCCTACTGATAATTGAAAAACATCTTGAAGACTGTATGTAAGAATGGCTAATTTCCACTCCAAAATATGGGTAATCGCTTGCAAAATTAATCCAAGTGTAGGGATCACTTGCAAGAAAATGGCTAATGAGAATAAAGGCTTGATACTTACGCTGCTATGAAAAGCTTTAGCTACTCCATATACAATAAAGGCAATAATAAATATGGATAGTAGAAAAGTAAGAAGATCCGACAGCAATAATCCAGCTGACATATATGTATAAGATATGGTTGGAGGTGTTTGTACAGAATTCAAATCCCATTCTTCCGTTTTTACACGAGTTAGAAATAACATTGCAATTACATGTAATGTACTGAGAATAGCCAAAGGAATCCAAATAATTGGCTGTTCCTTTAGACGTTGAAATTCTATTTGAGGTCTCCAAATCATCCCCCATAAAGACGGTTTTTTCAAATCGTATCCCCTTCTTTTTTGTTGAAATTCACCTATAAAATAATTAGATACCAATTCAGAATTTTAAGGTATGAGCTAGGTATATTTTACATTTTGTATGACTTGGTATCCTATGAAATAATAATACCATATAAGCATAAACACGTATTCTTTTGAGGTGTATAAAATGGATCAAACACAATATGAATGGGTTAAAAAAACAAGAAATGATCTTTTAGACTTTTGCGAAGAAATAGAGCAAAATGATTTCACACGCCAAATGTCGGGATTTGGATTTCCATCTATTCGCAATCTTCTTGTGCATATAGCAGATTGTTATATTGGCTGGATTGGTTCTTTCGTTCTGTTTCAAACCAAAAAGCCACTTACTCCAAAAGAATTTCTCCATCAAATGGGTGTAAAAGCTGTCCGAGAACGTTTTCAGCAATCTGATAGATATGTGGAGCAATTTTTTCAAACATTGTCTCACGAACAAAGAAATACACTTATTACGAAAGAAATCCCTTGGTGAAATACAGAAGAAATCCTTTCGATTACCCCCAACAAACTGCTACTTCACGTTGTAACCCATGAATTCCACCATAAAGGGCAAATTGTTGCAATGGCTCGACAAATGGGATATGAGGAAATCCCTAATACAGATATTCTTGGTACGGATTGAAATCTACACATACAAAAGACCAGCTATACAAGCTGGTCTTTTGCGTTAAACATTGGTATATTCACGAATGGCATCTCGTAAAAATTTTGCTAATCCAGGTTGATGCTTATCATAGTAATCTCTAAATCTCTCATCATCTACATACATTTGCACTAAACCCATATGGGCTTCTTTGCTATAATCATTCCAAAAAAATGTAAGCCATTGTCTGTGAAGTTCAGCAGCTTTCTGGGCGACTTGGCTTATAGGTTTTCCACTTTTATATGCTTCTAGCAGTGTATCCATTACTTCTTTTTCTAATCTAGTTACTTCCTCATAATCGGATTGGGACATATTTTTTAGTTTTTCATTTGAGCTATTTGCCGCATTATCGCCATATTTTCCACGGACTTCTTTACCATATTTTACTTCGTTTTCATCAATGAGATTTTGTTTAAAACCTTCAAATTTCTCTTTATCTGACATTTTCACTCTCCCTTCTTGTGCTGCAATAGTTTTTTTGACATTGGAGATGAGTGCTTCCAACTGCTCTTTTTTCTCGAGTAGTTGATCATGGTGTTGTTTCAAAGCTTCAATTTTATCGAAGTTTGGCGCATGAATAGCCTCTTGTATTTTATCTAAGGAGAATCCAAGCTCTCGGTAAAAGAGGATCTGTTGAAGACAGTCCACTTCTTTTTGTTCGTATATCCGATAACCCGATGAATTAATTTTAGCTGGCTTTAACAGACCTATCTCATCATAAAACCGTAGCGTTCTAGAGCTAACACCTGCTAGTTGAGCTAGTTTCAAAACGGTGTATTCCATTCCTCCACCCCCTAGCTACATTTACGATATACCTTAACGTTATGGTAAGGTCAAACTTTTTTTAATTAGTCTCTGTTAAATCTTCATATTGATATTTGCATGATATTGAAGTGTATACTTCTGGTAAATGCTTTTCTTATACTTGTTCAATTGGCCGTACATATACCATTATTTTTTAAATCCTTTCTGATTGTTTCTTTCCATTTATTGATGTTGTTGATTGCATTCTCCTCTCCACCACTATATAAATCTTCCATTGTCAATGACCATCTTCTATATATACGTTTTCTTTTGTGGTTTGGCAGCGGATTGGTTATTTTGCCAACTTTTAAAATTAGTTCTCTATTTTTCCTAAGAATATAAGCCGTATCCCAATCATTATCAAAAGCTTCGATGAATAAGTTTATCAAATGATTATATCCATCTTTCGTATAGTTAGATGGGTGTTGAATCATATAACAAGAAACAAGCCAAAAATGTAAATCATATAATTTAGGATCGTTATGCTCCCAAACCAGTGGGAATTGAAACATCTCATAGCAGGAAAGTCCATCTGTTTCATTTGCTCCACATTCCATACATTTACCAGACTTCATTATAGTATCATTGTCAACCATTGCAGTTAAATCCTCCATATAAAAAATTACATTTCTCTCATTTCATTTATTCTTTCACGTAACGTAAAGGTAAATGGTTATTTAACTAGCCTAACCCAATCGTTGAATAAGAACTACGTATTAATCATGGTATAAACCTTTTACAGCATACAACCATATGGATATCAATCGATAATATATTTTAATCCTACCCTCCAAATTGCTTTTTCTTGTAGTAAGCTATTTATTCTTAAACTACCCTTTTATATTTTGCGTAAATCCACCCATTCCTTCACTAAGTACTTTGGTGCTGCACGCAAATATGCCTCTTGAATCAGCTCTGTTAATTCTCCCCAATCTTCCTCTTGTGGATTTAGAATAGAAATCCAACCATGCCGACCTATATATGGAGTCACGAAAAACTTCTCTTTTTGGATAAGAATCTCTTGGGTCTCGTGATTCGATTTCAAACATAAACCCGCTCTGCCTGTTATTTTCACAAAAGATCTTCCATGTACTTGAAAAGTAATATTACCAAACCCATCTTCTATTTCTACTGTTTCACGAAGAGTACTGCAAACCTTTCGTGTATTTGCAATAAGAACTTCTTGTGCTGAAGATTGCATATTTCTACACTCCTCTTCCTGTTTTTCTAAATGAATGTCTGATAGAAAAAAGACTTAGAATATCTCATCCTAAATCTTTTCACATACTCGCTAGAAAGAGTTATAAATTCATATCATTTAGTAAATCACGCAATACTCTTAATTCTTCGCTTGTAAACGTAACACCTTTGCCCATTTTCACATGTTCTGGATCCCATTCTCTCAGGTCATACTTTTCTTTTTTGCCATTCCAGCTGATCAGATTTAATTCCTTTTTCCATCCTTTTGGAGATTCAGAGAGAACACCTAAGGTTTTTTTGATCTCATACTTTATTTCTGCCATCGAAAACATCCCCTTGAATTTGTTTATGTTGGTTAATTGTGATATAAATCAATCCATTTGCAAATGTTCGGAAACCTAGATTCTTATAGTACTCCATATTTTCATCAGTGGTAAACAGCTGAATTGCTAACTTACACTCCCTACACTTTGTCACCATTTTATTTATCATATTTTTGCCTATACCTCTACGACGATAATCTGGATCCACAATTAGCCCTGATACCAATGCTACAGTAATCCCATCTGAAATTAATCTTCCTGTACCTACTAATTTACTTTGTTCATATGCACTAATGACATACCAACTGTTGCTGATAGCCTGATGTAATGATTCTTTTGTTAAATGTAGAAAATCATTCCACTGTTCCGTCTCGTAAAGTGTAAATAAATCAAGAGCATTTGGAGTTTCTTCCGTATAAATAATCCCCAATACCTACCAGACTCTCCTTTTTCTATATAATTACTGTGAACTATTATATCAAAAAACCATGACCTCCTCAGAGACCATGGTGAATATGAATAAACGCGGACTTTTTAATGGTGGTAGCATCTATACCTTATTTGGTAGTTATAAGTCTTTGGACTATTTTTTTTAATTTCTTTTGTTTCCATCTATGAAAATAGCACAAAAGACCATTATTCCATATACCACATATTTGCTCATCATTTCAATAAAAAATAATTCCTTCCTTGTTTTCTGCAAACGGGATATAATAGAAAAAAGTTGGCACTAGGGAAGGATTCCCCATGGGTAAGGTCCACATCGACGGACAGGAATACCCCTACGAGAACGGTGGTGAAATCTACATCAGCAACAGAACTGGTGGTGCTTTCGCCATCGGAGACAATGCCGTGGTGAAGTCGTACAACTACTCTCCGGCTCCGGCTAAGCCGGTCGCTGCTCCCAGTGGGCTGAAGCTCAAGCCGGGGATGGGGTTCGTAGAGGTCTTCTTCGATGGGCATTTCGTCAAGTTCGTGGGTGAAGAAACCATGATCTCTCCGACTTCAAGGACTCACTTCAGCATCGGCGGTATCCCGCTGGTCTACCGAGAAGGAGAAGGCAAGCTCTACCTCGAGGAAAACAACGTCGAGCTCACCAACGAGACAGCAGACGTGTTCCGTTCGAAGGGCGTAGAGGTCCACTTCGGTTGCTAACTCTAGGGTCGAAACTGCTCTAGAGCTAACTGCTGACCTGTCGTAGGTTGGCAACTGGGCATGTCACATTCGATAAAGAATGAGGCGTGCCCGGTCTGGTTTTTATCGGTTAATAATTCTAAAAATAGTGATCGCAATTATGTAATTGAATCTAATAAATAAGTATGAGAAATGGGAGAATCACTGAAAGGACCCTCTTTTTTCTTTATCTTTGATAAACGTTATGTACCTCTGATGTTTCATTGTACCATCTATATCGAATTTATAATCAACTTCTCTGATTAACAGCGCAAAAAATTAAAAAGTACTCCCTACTGCTTGTTTGTAGAAGATACTGACCCTCACGAAATTATTTTTGCCCAGAAAATCTAGAGTAAATTCGTATTCCACAAAAATGAGGAGTACTTTTTAAGAAACCTATTAAAAATTAATCGCAGACATAAAACACGAGTCTGCTTTTCTTTCCTACATTTTTTACTCATTCTAAAAAAATGTTGATTCAACACCCACATCGGATGACAACCTACCTATCGTTCAACTTCCGCCACCACAGGAACCACAACTACTACAAAATGAACGGCTGCTACATGAACCTCCACCACTGCCGCCTGGACAACTGCTACTGCTATTTTTTCGTTTATCTCCATCATCGCAAAGTTCTCCACAGACACCCGCTATTCCAATTACAAAAAATGACACAATAATATTCATAACCATAATATCTATCAGAAATTCGCCAACTCTTCTAAGCGAAAGATGGTTTCTGTCTATATTATATCAATTTATAATAATTACTGTATTTATACTTTGAATTATCTTTACACATAAAATTATATAATCTACATTTCTTTTTGTTCTGTATCCTTAGCAATGGAATCGATTCGATATTATGTCTAAAAACTCAAAATTCGGTACGTTTTTTAGACCTCCATTTCTTCATCATGCCTCTGCTCCTTTTTTTATAACAAATTGATAATCTATCCTCACTATTTATTCCTTTTCGACAGTATCTCTAGCTTTTTGTCTTCGCTATATGCTAAGAGAAATAAAAATGAAAATATAGATAAGAGCTGTTTCTATTTATCTATTAATCCATATGATAACAATAAGATTTCAAGTATAATCCAAGGAGGTTTTTTTGTGATACCAGAATCGAGTGGTTTAAACCATAATGAACTCATCCAAGAAATCAACAAAATTAAAGTCACAAAGCCATTAACTAGAGAGGCTATCATTCATAATCCAACGGATTTATCTGTTATAAAAAACGAAAAAAGCCGGGCTGTCATTGGCATTGATGCAACACATTGTGCTGTCTTTTATACTGATGAGATAAAAGCAGAGAAAGAGTATGAAGCTCTTCGATCAGCTGCAAAAATAGGGATAGCTCCGCAGGTTTTCGGAAGAAAAGGAACGTATGTAGTGATGGAGCCCATCCATGCACCTACTTTAGCAGACTATTTAGCCAATAGTTCCATAACATTAGATTTAACGAAGCAACTGCTTCAACTTCTGCACGATTTTGAAAAAATCGGATTTACTCGATCAGATCAAAAACCAGAGTATATCTATATGATGCCTGATAACAGCTTGAAAGTTGTAAATCTATATCGACACAATAGATTACCAGCAAAAACACTTCCAAAACGCATCATGAGAGGTATGGGGAGTCAATTAGCGTTGTTTTTACAATACGTAAAAAAATTGGAACTAGATACTTATAGAAGATGGAGAAAACATCCTGATTTCAATTCCGTTTTGCTAAAAGCAAAAGAAGTCTCAAAATTAAAAGGTAGTACGTAATGAACGTAGCCATGATAGGTTGGGAATACCCTCCACAATTCTCGGGCGGTTTAGGAATTCATTGCCAAGCTATCACTCATGGGTTAACAAATCTAGGTATTTCCATTAATTTTTACTTACCTTGTTTCCATATAAATACTTTTGAAATTCCTGACGGTATGAAACTTTATCAAGTAATGCTGGAACATTCGGTAAACAATAATTCATACCTAGGAAGTACCATGTGGGACATGGTTATAAAGTTTCAGCAACAGTTAGAATCCATTTTCCAGCCGGATGGGATTGATCTTATTCATGCACATGATTGGATGGGGATACTTGCTGTCACACCAATCGTCCAAAAATATAAAATCCCCTTAATTTGGACAGTACATTCTACTGAATATGATCGTGCTGCTGGAATGCCCATACATCCAGCCATTTATGCAGTTGAACGGGAAGCCTTAGAAATGGTGAAGCATACTATTGTTGTCTCTAATAAAACCAAACAAATTTTACTTGATAAATACGATGCTGACTCTAAACATATAACTACCATCTATAATGGAATTGATTTTGAAAAATACAAAAAAATTGCTGATCGAGATTATGAGAAAACAGATGGATATATCCTATTTCTTGGGAGAATCACTGGACAAAAGGCGCCAGATATTTTCTTGGAAGCAGCAAAATTAGTTATTGCAGAGCAAAAAAATGTACATTTTATGATGGTGGGTGAAGGCGATTTACTGCATAAATTAAAAATGTTAGCACAGCGCTGGAAGATCGATAAAAACGTAACCTTTACAGGAGGTATATTTGGAGAACAACTACTATCTTGTTATCAAAATGCTTTACTATATGTTCTTCCATCTCGGTCTGAACCATTTGGAATAACAGTTCTCGAAGCAATGGCTGCTGGAATCCCAAGCATTATCTCATCGACTACAGGTGTAGGTGAAATTGTGAATAACGTTTATATCGTTGAACCTGAACAACCTACAAAGCTGGCTCATGCAATGCTCACCTTACTAAACGACAGTGCACAACGCAAATATTTAGGACAGCAAGGTTACCAAGAAGCCCAAAAATGGTCTTGGACTCGTGTGGCGAAGCGAACAAGTCTACTTTACCAAACAACCAAAAATGATTTGTCCAAATAACTATCAATGTGAAAGGAGAATTTACGAATGGACAAATTCCCTTCTCTTGAAGAGATTCGCTCGATCTATGAAACGAATACGAACAACAAAAGACATGTTACCAAAGTAGAACTAATTTCTATATTACCAAGATTGCAAGATACTATCTTAGAATACCTTGTTACTTACGTACAAGAAGGAAGCATCAAGAAGGAAGCAGTCATTGGTAAAGCGTACAGTCAATACGAGAAAGGAATCTCTAGTTATCATTTTTTAAAATTTATTTGGACAAATTCATTTTATGATTTACAACAATTTAAAGTTGTTCGTCCGATCGCTTTCATACCAAAACAAAACTTCTTTCTAATGTCTAAAGCACCTGGAAGGAAACTAGAAGAGTGCCTCTATGATCGTACACTTGATCATATTCATATAGCTAATCAAATTGCAAAATGGTTAACTCATATGCACAATATTCCACATACATCTTTCCAAGTTAGCACGCCAAAAAGAACAAATCCTGAAATTAACCGATATTCTCATGAATTAATTGTATTACTCCCTCATAAACAATCTAGAGTTACATCTATATGCCAGCAGCTATCCAAAAAACTAAATTCATTACTTATTGATCGAGCAGTGCTTTTACATGGGGATTTTCATACTCGGAATATCTTTTTGACTCCCTCCCAAGTTGTTGCGATTGATTTTGATCATCATTTTATCGGAGATCCTGCTTGGGAGATCGCTTATCTCATTTGCCAAATTGAAATCAGTAGTTACTTTAAACTGGGGGTATTTGATGCTTTTTCTGTCATGATTCAAAAAATTATAGCTACTTATCTACAAGCGAATCCCTTTTATGACTGTGATCAATTTTATGATCGTCTTTCCTTTTATCGTGTTTGCTGCTACTTAGAAAGTCTTCATTATGAGTTATGTGTTTTAAAAACTGGAAATCAAGTGATTCCAGAACCCTTTTTACATCATTGTCAAACATGTTTACAGGGAAAGAGTATTTTATGATTAAACAGGGTATGCCTTTCGCTATTGTCCATCATGCGAACCAATATCTCATTACAAATGGTTACCTCAATCGACCGGGTATTTCTGAAATTATTGGTTCTCCTGACGCATCTTGTGGACTTCGAGCAGTCATGCACCTTCATTCTTTGTATAATATTCCTTTTCATCTTCATATCAGCGGAACATTTATTGAGGCATGCGCTTGGTACGATCCCTTATTTTTAGAAGAGATAAAAGATTTACAGGCTCATAGACTCGTCGAAATCATTGGATCAACGTATGCACAAAATATCATGACACTATTTGACTGCAAGCAAAACAAATTTCAAATCCAAGAAGAACTTGATTTGATTCACACTTGGATTCACCCTAATCGTCAAGCAGTAAAGGGATTTTGGGTTCCCGAACGAGTCTGGGATACACATAAATTAGCCAAATTACTGACTGACTCTACCCTAAAAAATCACGGATTTCAATATGTTCTTGTCGATGATCGCCTTCTATTACAAAATGATGCACGAAAAAAATACGATCAAAAACCAATCTTTCAACCTGAACTTTTTCAAGCATATCGTATTCGAAATGGAAATGGACTCATTGCTCTTCCGCTCTCCTATCCAATAAGAATATCAGTACCTTTTGAAAAAAAGATACAAGCAAAAAATTTCAGCCAAATCTTTGATCAACTATACAAAGCAAATCAACAAGAACAAAATTTGATTGCTATTTATGGGGATGATATGGAAAAAGTTGCTGCTATTCCTCCTTGGAATCCTCAAGCTCTCATTCATTATCAACATTTTTTGGATTGGTTGAGCTCAAATAAAAGAATAGAACCTGTCTTACTTCAGCAATGGCTATCGAATCAAGTAATTGAGAGTGAAATTAAAATTGGAACAGGAAGTTATCGAGAACTAGCTACTGAATTTGGAGCTGGTGAAGATTATCAAAACTGGGCCAATTCCAAAGCCTGGGCTCCTTATCAATCGATTCTAAACAAAACTTGGAAAAAACTTAATAAACTATCTACCCATAAAAATGTAGATTGTTCCCTGCTTACACTAGCTCATAAACATTTTTCTGCATGTACGTATGAAACAGCTTGGCATGATGCGGTCAACAGCATTCATTCTGATGGTAACCAAAGCATAGCAATGCCTGCTCCATGGGCTCGATCGCTTGCAAGTCATGCAAAAACCAGTTCGATTCTAATAAAAGCTGCTATCTGGAAAAAAGACCATGGTAGCACTAACTTTCTCCATTGTGATATAGCTGATATAGACGACGATGGTCATAAAGAAGTAATCTTACGAAACCATCTGATCGCCGCAGTATTCTCTCCAAACTTTGGGGGAAGACTGATATACCTTATCTCATATCTATCAAATCAAGATGCTCTAGTCGTTGGAAATCCATCTGATGATTGGAATTGGCTAGAAGAACCCAACGATTTCATGGATTCTCCGATGAATCATCCTGGTGCATTTGCTGATCACCGATTTGAACATGATAAATATAAGATTCACTCTCTATTGGCAAATAAACAACGTACAGAACTAATTCTTATGAATGATCAAAAAGATAGTCCAGCATTTGGTTTAATCAAACGCTTCACCATCGAACACCACTCCTCTCAAATTCATGCCAGCTATGAACAAATACCACCGTCCATCCTCCCCCTTTCCTTAGATATTGGACTATCTCCTGATTACTTGCAATTACTCCGTAATGGACGTAGAAATATTTTGCCCTACCAACATAAAAACAGAAAAGGATTTCAAAATGGAAACCTGATTGCTTGGATGGAGCCTAAATCAAATCATATCAATTGGATATTTCCTCGTAATCCCATTTTTGGTCATGGATTTTGCTTGAGTTTCCATATTACTTCCTCATCGGCTGCCTTATGTTTAGGTATTGCAACTCATCCTAACAGAAAGGAGGATGAAATATAGATGTCTAAATCGATACAACCTATCCGACTAATCGAACGTATGCCCCTTGGTTACTCCAAACCTCAACGTATACTCTTTAGTGATGGTAATTCGTATGTCGTAAAATTTAAAAATAACCCTTCTGGAACAAGAATATTAGTAAATGAATACATTTCTAGCGCGTTGGCTCAATTGCTCGCCCTACCTATCACTCCATTTCAAACTGTAGAGATAGACCAAAATTTTATCCATCAGTATGAATCATTTACAAAATACAGTTTTCATAGTGGTACCCAATTTGCTTGTCTTTATATTGATAAATGTAAGCATCTTACTTTTTCCAGTGACATATTGATACAAAACAGAGAACACTTTGCAGGAATTACTGCCTTTGACCTTTGGATCAACAATACAGATCGAAAAGTAGGAAATGTTCTACTAGAACCTCAACAAAATGATTCCTACTATATGTACATGATTGATCATGGTCGCATATTTGCAGATGCCAAGTGGACCATAAAAACATTTGATAAAAAGCCAAAAATAAAACTCAAACAAGATGTTCATAAATGGTTTATTTCTCAACTGCCTAATAAAAGTGAAATCCAAACAGCTGTAGAAAAAATCCAAACTCTTCCAAATGAAGAGATAACTAAAACGATATATTCCATTCCCGCAGATTGGGATGTTTCCGATGATGAGAAAGCTGCAGTTGTTTCTTATTTAATAGAGGCAAAGCAATTTTTGTCTCATATAAAATGGAAAAAAAAATAAAAGGTTCTATCCAAACGTTAGGGCAACTTTAGACTTGGATTTCCAAGTCTTTTTTCTTTGTGCTACTGATTGCTATCCATCATCATTATTATGTAAAATGCTCACTAGACGGTAAAAATAAGAGGAGCATGTCAAATGTTAACTATTGGTATTTTAGGATCAAAACAATTTATTGATACAATCTCGAAACACTATAGCAACTACCCAGATATTACTTTTATTTCCTATCTCTATCAATCTCCTAAAGACACGGAACCCTATATAGAAAAAGCATATCAAGAGACTGACTTTCTTTTATTTTCTGGAATCATTGCTTATTATCATGCTAGAAAACAACTGCAAAAGTACCCATTAAACAGCATGTATTTGTCTTTTCGAGAACTTGTACTGAGTCTGTCTCTTTTTTCGATTCACTACCATCACCACTTCCCCCTTCACTCTTTGTCGATTGATCTTCCAGATAAAAGCGTTTTAGATGGATTACTAAAAGAATTACAAATAACAGATAAACCATATGTAAAAGACTATGCCTGGATTTATCAATTGGAACAGCACAGGAATAGTCTTGATATCGAATCTTACATTCGGTTTCATGTAAATTTGTTTCATCAAAAGAAAACAACATTTGCACTCACCAGTATTCACGCAGTGTATGACCAACTTCAAAAACACAATATTCCTTCCATTTACATGATGCAACCTTCTACATTACTAAAAGAAGAATTAGAAAAAGTGGTGACCTTAGCAAAGTTAGAAAAGGCAAAAGATGCGCAGATCGCAGTTATTTCTGTTCATACCTCCTTTCCAGATACTCAAACAGATAACCATTCACTACAGCTCGCTATCTTACAAAAACTGCAAAAAATCGGAAGAAAATTAAATGCGCATGTTTCGATGGAACAAATGCAGCCATTTTTGGTATATACCAATCAAGGCACTTTGGAGCAATTTCAGATTGAAAATGTGTTACAGGAGTTAGACTCTTTGACAGAAGGAATAGATTTAAAATTTGAGGTGGGTATTGGATATGGATATACGGTACAAGATGCCGAGAGTCATGCATCACAAGCTTTATCTTACGCAGCCAAACAATCATCCAAACATACTATTACTTATTTAATCGATGAAAGAAAACAATTAAAAGGACCTTTATTTCAAAACGAAAAAAACATTTCCCTGCAAAACGAAGATAGTAATATTCAACAATTAGCAGCACAATGTCAAATAAGCACCAAAAATTTGCTTCGTTTTATTGAATTTGTTCGTGTCCATCAATTTCGTTCTTTTACCGCTTCTGCATTAGCATCCTACTTGAATTTAAGTAGACGATCAGCAGAGAGACTCATAAAAAGGCTACTAGAAAAAAATTTATTACTTGTTACCGGTGAGGAACAACCTTATGAACAAGGACGGCCTCGTGCTCTATACAATATCTCAGAAAAATTTAAACAACAAATAACTATTAAAATTTTACATTGACATTTAACGTTTACATCAATAAAATCATGTATAACTAAATAGCGACTATATAACGACGACATTTCTATTTGAGCAGAGGAGGAGCATCTTTGAAAATTGTTCAAGCAGATATTTACGGGATTCACCTGCCTTTAAAATCTCCATTTGTTATTTCTTATTCTTCCTATGACTATATGCCTTCTATTATTTTACGGTTAAAAACAGATGAAGGGTTGGTAGGATATGGAGAAGCTGTCCCGGATGAGCATGTGACAGGAGAAACGTTTTTCGGTGTCATTAACATTTTAAAACACCATCTACTTCCTGCTATCATGGGACAAAATCCTTTCTCGATCGAACAAATTCACCATATACTCGATCAAGCGATCTATGCCAATCCTTCTGCAAAAGCTGCCATCGATATTGCCTGTTACGATCTAATGGGAAAATTTCTGAGTCAGCCTGTATATCAATTAATTGGAGGCGCAGTTCATGAATCCTTAACTTTCCCAGCTGTATTGAGTATCGATGATCCTGATGTAATGGCTCAGAAAGCAAAGAAAGCGATCACAGAAGGTTATCTATACTTAAAATTAAAACTTGGCCGTGATCCCCAGGAAGACGTTGAACGCGTAAAAGCAATTCGCCAAGCAATAGGGGATAAGGTTACCATCTGCATTGATATTAATCAAGGATGGGTGAACTACTCACAAGCGATTCAAGCCATTGAACAGCTTACTTCCTATCATGTCGCTTGGGTGGAACAACCCATTCGTATACAAGATATCGACGGACTTGCAGAAATAAAAAAACATACGATGACACCTATTATGGCTGATGAAAGCGTTCATGATGGTTATCAGCTTCTAGAAATCATCAAGAAACAAGCAGCTGATCGCATTAATATCAAATTAATGAAATGCGGGGGTATTTATCCAGCTGTCCATATGGCAAAAATGGCTGAGTTTGCTGGTCTCCCTTGTCAAATAGGCTCCATGGTCGAATCTTCGATTGCATCTGCCGCAGGTTATCATGTTGCAAAATCACATCGTAACATTACCCATACAGAACTAACTGGCCCTCTCCTGTTTAGCAAAGATATCGGTGATCTTCAATACACGCTTCCATATGTTGAATTAACGGATCGAGCTGGGTTGGGAATAGAAGTGGATAAGCAGCAATTACATGAGCTGATGATTACACAGGAAACCATTATGTATTCTTCATAAAACAGTCGAGGTGAGATAATGGCACAGAAAGTAGATATTTCTACTAATAAACAGAATCCTCTATTAAAATGGTTTACTTTTCCTCATACCTACGCTATTTTGTTGATCATGATTATTGTAGCAGCACTAGCATCATATGTTGTCCCTGCCGGAGAGTATCAAAGAATAGAGGATAAAGAAACAGGAAAAACCATTGTCCAAAATGGAACCTATCATGCAGTAGAGAGCAATCCAGTTGGATTTTTCGATACTTTCAAATCCATTCCAACAGGATTAGAAAAAGGCTCACAAATCATATTTTATATTTTTCTTGTCAGTGGGGTTTTTGGAATTATTCGGTCAACCGGAGCAATTGAAGCAGGTATTTACAAAGGAGTGAAACTTTTAAATGGCAGAGAGAAAATTTTGATTCCTGCCTGTATGTTTCTATTTTCAATCGGAGGATTTACCCTTGGTATGGCTGAGGAGACTATTATATTTGTGCCGATTGGAATTGCAATTGCACGAGCAGTCGGTTTTGATGCCATAACAGGTACAGCAATGGTCACACTAGGGGCTGCGAGTGGATTTATGGGTGGAATGTTCAATCCATTTACCGTAGGAATTGCTCAGTCCTTAGCAGAAGTCCCTCTTTTCTCCGGTTTTATCTTCCGTGCAGTTGTTTATGTTTTCGTTCTTAGTTTCGCGATCTGGTACGTAAGCCGTTATGCTGCAAAAGTGAAAGCGGATCCAAAAAATAGTATTATCTATGAAATTGAAAAACAGCAAGCACCAGAAAAAATGGAGGATAAACCAAATATCCCAAACTATCATTTTCGACATACTCTTGTTTTTATTGCACTTGCAGGCGGTCTTGCTTTTAATGTGTACGGCGTTTTTAAATGGGAATGGTTTTTAATAGAACTTACTGCTTCCTTTTTCATCATGGGAATGATAGCTGGTTTGCTTGGAGGACTTTCCTTTACGAAAATATTTGATTCTTTCATTGATGGGGCAAAAGCGGTAACCTTTGGCGCGCTCATCGTTGGATTTGCACGGGCTATTACGGTTGTTTTAGAAGATGGAAAAATTATCGATTCCATGATCTATGGTTTAACTTCTCTAATCGGCCATTTGCCTGATACGTTAAATGTTGTCGTTATGTTTGTGGTGCAGGCATTTTTAAATTTATTTATTTCATCTGGAAGCGGGCAAGCAGCCACAACCATGCCCATCATGATTCCTATAGCAGATTTGTTGGATATTAAACGGCAAGTCGCTGTACTCGCTTTCCAGTATGGGGATTCTGTTACAAACTCCATTATTCCAACTTCCTCCGCCTTAATGGGCTATTTGGCAGTCGCAGGTATTCCTTATGAAAAATGGGTGAAGTTCATTTGGAAAATGCTTGTAGGCTGGGCTCTTATAGCTTGTACAGCCCTAATTGTTGCGGTATTAATTGGTATATCTTAGGTGAAAAACATGAAAAAAACAATTGAAACATTAAAACCAACTATCTTTGAAATCTATGATCGCCTTCATGGTCATCCGGAAATAAGCTGGCAAGAACATCATACCACTTCTTTTCTTGCTGATTTTTTGCGAAAATCTGGATGCGAAGTTACTACTTTTCCAGATTGTACGGGAGTAGTAGGAACAATAGGTAACGGAAAATCTGACCTCTCCGTAGGATTGAGAGCAGATATGGATGCATTATGGCAAGAAGTGGATGGGAAATTTCAAGCAAATCATTCATGTGGACATGATGCCCACATGACAATGGTACTAGGTGTGCTGCTCGTCTTACAAGCACAAAAGATAGAAGTTCCCGGACGAATCATGTTTCTTTTTCAACCTGCTGAAGAACAAGGCAATGGTGCATTAAAGATGATCGAAAATAAGGTAGTAGATGAATTGGATTTTCTATATGGTGTACATGTAAGGCCTATGGATGAAGTACCACATAACCAAGCAGCAGCTGGAATATTACACGGAGCCAATCAAACCATTTTTGGCAGCATAACTGGATATGATGCACACGGAGCGAGACCACATCAAGGAAACAATGCAATCGAAGTGATCTCTACCATTGTAGAACAGTTAAAAGGCATACATCTTGACCCAACAACACCATATTCCATCAAGATGACACAAGTGACCGCTGGTGAAAAAAATACGAACATCATTCCTGGTTCTGCAAAATTTCATTTGGATTTACGTGCTCAAACCAACGAAGCGATGAATGAACTGGTACACAAAACAGGACATGTTCTACAGTCTGTTGCACGGTTATATCAAACTTCTATTTATTATGAGAGCAGCAATCAAGTATATGCAGCAACCATAAATAAGACTGCTCAAAAATTGATGGAATATGCGATCACACAAACATTGGGTGAAGAGAACCTCATGGCGCCTATCGTTACACCAGGAGCAGAAGATTTTCATTACTATACGAAAGAAAGACCACATTTAAAAGCAACGATGCTAGGATTAGGTTGTGATTTACAACCTGGATTGCATCATCCTAACATGACTTTTAATCGAGAAGCACTATTAAATGGAATTGAAATTTTAACACGCACTGTCCTTCATACTTTTGATAAATAAAAAGAGACTTGCTATGTAAAATGCCCCTTACAAACGTTACACTTTAATAATGCGAGACCCTTTTTATATTATTCCAGTATTTGTTTTCTTGTCCACTTTTTAGTCTACTATTCAATATGCTTGTGTTTCTACCTGCACCTGTTTCTTTTCTTATAAAAAGGTTCTATCCAAATGATAGAACCTTTTCATTTATTTGGTTCGTTTATTAATGCTACAAATCCTGGCTGTTTCTCCCAGCGTTCATACCACTTTGGACTTAACTCTTGAACAAAATGAACAAATTTTTGCTTATTTACCCCCATATCACTTATTAATTTTTTTGCAAGAAGTACAGGATTAGGTTTTATAATGTGAACCAAATCGATGACTTTCATCTTTCCATTTGGAACTACATAGATATGACGAGCAGAATGATCGAAACGGTTAAATCCTACTTGCTCAAATGATTCCAACACATCTATGATCTTTACTGTTAATTCTTTCGTTAATTCATTTGTCTGAAGATACTCAAAGAGTGATGGATATGATAAATATTCCATTATGATGAAATTCTCTCCCCAAGAAAACACCTTTGGACAGATACCTATTTTTTCCCCTAATTGCAGAGCACGAAGTTCTCTAACAAGACTCTGATTGGCACAATAAATCTTCACACACCGTTGTTCATCTATCCGAAACACGGCTCCTTGAGCACCTGATCCAATCAATGGAAATTTTGTCGGATTTTCAATCGTAACTCGATTGGATCTTTTTGTTATATGAATCTGATCTAATTTATCGATAAGGTCTTGCTGCAAATACACAGTCAACAACTCCTTATTTTATACCAATTTAATTACTCACTAGTCATAGATTATTATATGTCAAGCTTCTCATTCGGTGTTTGGCGAATACCCTTCTTTATCAAAAACGAAAGACTTTGATAGAAATGGATTAATAGAAAAACCCACTCTCAAAAGAGTAGGTTTTTCTATACAATCATTTTTTTATACAAGCCCATTTTAATAATTAAAATAGAGAGCCTTGAGCTAATATAGAAGAGAAATCATTTCCTCGCAAATACTTACCAATACCAGCTCCCTTTGTAACATAATACTCTTTTTCCTCAAATTCTTTACCACTAAGATCATAGTATCCAACGACTACACTATTTTTCTTTGATTTCATCGCTTGAACTCCAATTGTCGTTTTGCTCGTCTTCGGATTTATCATAGATGTATGGAAAACGATTGCTTTTTTTATCGTAGATACTCCTAATATCTCCTTATCTTCATGGATATGATCCCAATAAAGAGCCTTTTTATTGGCATAAGCATTCTTTAACATAGAACGATTTTGTTTGGTATAGTAAGCGGTTAACGCTATTTTTGCTACTTTGCCATCTTCAAAACCAATTAATAGATTACCTTTGTAATCATTTGTTACCGTTACAAAAAGAATCGATTCATCTTGCAAGTTAAGAAGAGTTGGAAGGTATTCTCCTAAACCTGATAGTTTATGATCTTCTATCTCATATGTTTTGTATTTATAGCAGTTATACTTATCAGTAAAAATCAAGATATCAGAATGATTGGTTGTACTATATTGATTAATTATTTCATCCCCGTCTTTTACTTTCATTGCATTCCCACCGCGAAGAGAGGTTAGTGGAACTTTTTTGAGATATCCTTCTTTTGTGACACTGATACGCACATTGTAGTTGTCAATCGTGATTTCCTCTGGAGCTAAAGTCGGTAACTCATCAGCAAAAATAATTTGAGATTTTCTTTCTTGTCCATGTACTTTTTTCACATTTTTTAATTGTTGTATCATTTTCCTATCCAATTTCGACTTGTTGTGGATAATTTCATGAAGCTCTGCGATTTCTTTTTCTAATGTTTCAATCTCTTCAATACGATGAAGCAAATATTCTTTATTCAGATGACGTAATTTAATTTCTGCTACATATTCAGCTTGTAGTTCGTCAATTTGAAATGCTGACATCAAATTTGCAATGACTTGATTGTTTTTGTTTGTTTCTCGAATGATAGCAACTGCTTTATCGATATCCAGTAAAACTTGTTTTAAAGCTAATAAGAGATGTCTTTTTTGCTCTTTCTTTGTCTTATCAAATAAGGCCCCTCTTTTGATGGCATTTCCCCGAAATGCAACCCACTCTTGAATGATTTGTTTTATTCCAAGCGTTTGTGGTCTTCCATTGACAATTAAATTAAAGTTACAAGAAAATGTATCTTGTAATGGTGTCATTTTAAACAGCTTTTCGATAAGCACAGCTTTATTGGTGCTGTTTTTTACGGTTATCTCAATCCCTTTGGTGTTAATGCCATAAATATCATCAATATCAACGATATCCTTAATCTTTCCTTCTTTAACAAGCTGACTAATCTTCTCAATAATCGCTTCAAATGTAGTTGTGTAGGGGATTTCTTCGAAAATAATAGAGTTGCCTTCGATCCGATAAGTAGAACGGATTTTGAATGATCCTTTTCCAGTTTCATAGATCTGTCGCATATCTTTTTCATTATAAATAATATTTCCACCTGTAGGCATATCAGGTGCTTGAATATACTGCATTACGTCCGTCTCAGGTTTCTTAATACTAGCAATGGTGTAATCAATAATCTCATTTAAGTTAAAAGGTGCAATATTACTCGCCATTCCCACAGCTGTTCCACTTGAATTATTCACCAAAATAGATGGAAAAGTTACTGGGAGTAGTCGTGGTTCCTGCAATGTACCATCATAGTTTTCAATCATATCAACGGTATTCTTTTCAATATCTCGAAAAAGTTCTCCCGCGATTGCACCCAGTTTTACCTCTGTATAACGTGCAGACGCGTATTTCATATCACGAGAATAATGTTTTCCGAAGTTTCCTTTTGAATCAATATAAGGAATGAGCAATGACTCATTGTCCTTCGTTAATCTCACTAATGTCTCATATATTGCCATATCCCCATGAGGATGTAAAAACATTGTTTGTCCCACTACACCTTGAGACTTTTTCCGGCCACTCTTTAATAAACCCATCTGAAACATCGTATAAAGAATACGTCGTTGACTAGGTTTTAATCCATCAATTTCAGGTAATGCACGATGCATAATCACATGTGCGGTATACGGCATATAGTTATCTTTCAAGCTCTCGGTAATGTTTTGTAGAATCAATTGTGTCAACCTCCTTTACTCTTTTAATCCAATGCTACATCAATATACGCATGCAGATTTTCTTCAATATATTTCTTACGCCCTTGTAAGTCGTCCCCTAAAAATAATTCAAAGTGTTGCTGCGTAACATCCACATCTTCTTTCACAATCTGAATCAATTTGCGCGAAGCAGGGTTCATCGTTGTTTCCCACATCATTTCTGCTGTATTCTCTCCCAATCCTTTGGATCGTTGAATAACAACTTTTCCTTTTAACTTTTTTACGATTGCATCTTTTTCTTTGTCACTATAGGCAAAATAAGACTTGTCCTTGTGGGTAATCTCATAGAGGGGAGATTCTGCGATGTATACTTTTCCAGCTTCGATAAGTGTTGGCATCAAGCGATACAACACCGTCAACAGCAATGTTCGGATGTGAAACCCATCAATATCTGCGTCTGTTGTGATAATAATTTTGGACCACCGTAAGTTATTCAGATCAAAAGTGTGTAAGTCTTTATTATATTTTGACTTCACTTCAATCCCACAGCCTAATAGTTTTACCATATCTACGATAATATCGTTTTTAAAAATTTTGTCGTAATCTGCTTTTAAACAATTCAATATCTTGCCTCGTAGGGAATAAATCGCTTGAAATTCAGCATCTCGACCTTGTTTAGTCGAACCAAGAGCTGATTTCCCTTCCACAATATACAATTCAGTTTGATTATTATCTTTTGATTTGCAATTGATAAAACCATCGATTCGATTCGTAATATTATTAACCGATGATTGAAGCTTCTTTTTCACATCTAATCTTGTTTTTTCTGCTTTTTCTCTACTACGTTTGTTAATGAGAATCTGATCAGCAATCTTTTGCGCTTGGATGGGATTTTCAATAAAATACACCTCAAGCTTCTCTCGAAGATATTGTGTCATATACTCTTGTACAAACTTGGACTCCATCTTTTTCTTTGTCTGATCTGTATACAAAGAAATGGTGGAGTACGAATTACTAATAACAATGAGGCTATCTTTTACATCATCGAAACTAACCTTTTTCTCTCCTTTTGTATACTTATCTTTTAAGAGATAATCTACCGCTTTGGTAAAGGCGTTTTTGATGTAGTTTTCTGGAGTTCCTCCATGTTCTAACAAGGATGAGTTATGAAAAAACTGCATATGCTTTACTTCGTTATGGAAGGCAAAGGTAATCTCTGCTTTAAACTTAAACTCAGATTCTTCATTTTTTTCTTTTCCTTGTGTCTCCGTCCTAAATTGAACAACATCCGTAAAGTTTTTCCCACCGCTCAACTCATCAATATAGTCCAAGACACCATTTTCATAAAAAAAGACTTCCTCTTCACCTTGTATCTCATTAATAAAGGTAAACTTTAAACCACTGTTTACGATAGCTTGATTCTTAAGCGTTTCTTTTATAAAATCTGTATCTATTTCATTCTCACCACGAAAAACTTCTGCAGAAGGCAACCAGTGTATCAACGTGCCACGATAATCCAATTTATGTTTTTCCTTGATCAGTTCACCAACCTGCAAACCCTTTTCATAACGGATATAATATTTATACCCATTCGCATTAACTGCCGTACACTCAAAGTAATCACTGGTATAATTAGTTCCTGTTGCCCCTACTCCATTTGTTCCTAGTGAAAACTGATAATTACCAGTTGTATCATTATTGTTATACTTTCCACCAGACCAAAGCTCATCAAAAACTTTTTTATACGCATACTCTCCATCTTTGTTTTTATCCATTGGTACAGAACGGCCAAAGTCTTGAATTGTGATTGATCTATCCAAAAGCTTTGTGATGATGATTTCCTTCCCAAAACCTTCGCGATATTCATCAATTGCATTTGCCAGTATCTCAATAAAGGTATGATTATGATTTTCCAGACCAATCGAGGCAGGTTTTGCTCGAACACCACCAAGAATACCTAGTGATTGTATGGAATCAGAATTATATGTATCTATACTCAACAAGTGAACCCCCTTTAGTTTCCTTTGTTTCATCTTTATTATCTATTAATTATCTAAAAATAGATAATTATATATATGTTCTTTTGTCAAGTAGAAACGGACAAACTTACCCACGCACTACAAAAAGAAATGGGTAGGTTTGTTCGCTATTTTCTAACTTTTCATCCGTGTTTTTGTGGGAAAGAAATAGGTTGTTTTCTAACTTGATTCACAAAAAATACAAATATAAGACCAGTAATTAAAAGTAGTGAGTTCACAGGGGAAAATGTATGCAATACCAAGAAAGATAGAACCAAGTCCAATACCCAAATCAAATGCAGTTAGCAATTCCTCGTTTTTCGACTAAAATCATTTCGATATTTTTGCTGTGAAGTTGATGTGTTTCTTCAGATACGCCAAAAACCGCATATAAAGTGGTATGCAAAACAATAAATATATCTATTTTCATGATAATCCTCTATAATGAAAAATACGGTTATTCTTAGAGAGGTATCATGCCACTGCATTTCTACGAAACACGAAACCGAAAGAACTTTGAGATTTTTGGTGAATTGGGTGAATATTTTGTAAAAGGAATATGTGCTTCACGATCTACAAGGACAATGATCTACTTTCCAGATCTGATCTTTACTCATCGAAAATCGGGAAATGAAGTGCATATTCACCCTGTTAGTGGACTGATCTCCTTTTTGCAAATTGTTCCTATGAAAAACAATCCAGAAATCGAAAAACTCACTTTTCGAGGAGTAGCATTCTGTACCAGCTCAAAAGAACATACGGTGGGATGGTATTAGCCAGCTAATCCGCCAAAACGACCATGACAATGTGAATTGATCATGGTCCATCTTATTTTACTGCATAAAATAGCTGGTCATTTTACAGATTTAAGCAGCAATCCATAAACCCAATGAATACCCATACTACGTGTAAAATCAAAAAATACAGATTCACATCCAACATGAAAATCCCGAAAGTAGATGCTTTCTATGCATAGAACCCAAAGCAAATTTCTACTCTAACAAATATTGATGATGCCAAACAGTGATGTTAGTAAGATCCTCCGTCTATCTATTTCATTCTTTAGCTCCTTATCCCCAATTGTCCTAATGAAAAAAAAATAACAAAATTTACTGATAAACACTGCAGAAAAAACTTTTCATAATCAAGACAGAACTTGTCACTATCAGAGTTTATATTTATAGTTGTAAAACGAAAACAAAGGAGCTGGATGATATGAGCTTAGAAATGATCCCTTTTTTCATGATGGACGGAAATGCAAAAGAAGCAATAACTTATTACGAAAAAATACTAGATGCAGAAGTTGCCTTTATTCAAATGAATGGAGATAAAGTTGATCATGCAGTGCTAAAAATCGGAGAAAGCCAAGTGATGATTTCTGATCTCATCTCTGAAATACCTTATCAAAAAGGAAATCAAGTTAATATTTGTATCACCACACCAGACAGAAAACAAGCGGAACAAATTTATCATTCTTTAATAGAAGAAGGAAAAATACATTTACCTATGTGTGAAATGCCATTTAGCCCTGCATACGGCATCGTAACTGATAAATTTGGAGTTTGTTTTCAAGTCTTTACTCAAGTAAACAAACACCTGTAAATACAAAAACTCCCTTTCACAAGGGAGTTTTTGTATCCAAATTACTCTACAATACTAGGAATGCTCTTCACTACATCTACTTCTGCATCATAATCCACTTCTGATTGGTCAAACCCAAAAAGTTGGAAGAATTCTTTGCGATATCCTTCAATATCGGATAAATCACTTAGATTCTCTGTTGTCAGTTGACTCCAAAGCTTGGAAATCTGATCTTGAACTTCAGCTTTCATTTCCCAGTCATCCAAGCGGATACGTCCTTCTTCGTCCACTGGTGTTTCTGCTGCATACAAACGATCGTCAAACAGACGGTACATTTGCTCAATACATCCCTCGTGTAAGTTTTGTTCCTTCATTACCCGATAGAGCAAAGAAATATAAAGGGGAACAATTGGAATAGCGGAGCTTGCCTGAGTAACAAGTGCTTTATTGATAGAAACATATGCACTTCCATCAAGAGATTTTAATTCTGCTTGAATTGTTTTCGCTGTTTGTTCCAAATCGTTCTTGGCTTTTCCAATCGTACCATCTCGATAAATCGGTTGAGTTACCTTTGGTCCAATGTAAGAATACGCGACCGTTTTCGCACCTTTTGCAAGAACTCCAGCTTCTTGTAATGCTTGCATCCAAAAATGCCAATCTTCTCCACCCATCACAGCAATGGTGTGCTGAATTTCTTCTTCGGTTGCGGGATTGATAGTAATTTCAGAGATCTCGCCATTGTGGAAGTCAACTGTTTTATTGGAAAATGCTTCTCCAATCGGCTTGATGACAGAGTTAAACTTTTCCCCTGTTTTTGGATGGACACGTACAGGTGAAGCTAGGCTATATACTACCAAATCAACTTGACCTAAATCTTGTTTAATCAAGTCAATCGTTTGTTGTTTAATCTCGTCAGAAAAAGCATCTCCATTAATACTTTTTGCATATAACCCTTCTTGTGCAGCTGCTTCTTCAAAAGTAACGGTATTATACCAGCCAGCAGTTGCGGTCCGTTTTCCTGATGCAGGCCGTTCAAAAAATACTCCAATGGTACTAGCACCAGCTCCAAAAGAAGCAGTGATCCGAGAAGCCAAGCCATAACCTGTAGAGGCACCAATAACAAGCACTTTCTTTGGACCTTCTATTTTATTTTGTGCTTTTACGTAGTTAATTTGTTCTTGTACTTTTGTTGCACAGCCTTCTGGATGAGCAGTCGTACAAATAAACCCACGGAACTTTGGTTTAACAATCATCGTATTTATTCCTCTCTCATTAGCGTAAGATATGTAGATAAAATTAAGACCAAGTACTAATTCTATTATAGTATACCGAAAATATCAGCAAGTTTACAGTATAATCGTCAAATGCCTTTGTATGCTTGTTGTTTAAGCCAATTTCAAAGTATGATAAAGACAATACCGGAATAAGGAGGATGAAAATGTCAGCAATACGACCACCCAACTAAGGACAAATCTATCCCTTTCCTCGTTCCCCTCCTTAGGTGGATTGTGCAACTTGCAATCTAACTTTAGGGAGGAAAATTCAGAGATGTATAATATTTGGAAACTATATTTGATTCGTTTTTTTCAAGGTTTTATTCCTGCTTATGTGATTGAACGTTTATTTTGGGAACAGCGTGGCATGGCTATACAACTCGTGATTTATACCGAAATCATCTATGCTATCACCATTTTGTTATTGGAAGTCCCAACCGGGATCTTATCCGATAGATGGGGTCGCAAAAAGATGCTTCTCGTCAGTGCCTTTTTAGCCTGTTTTGAGTTTCTTCTATTATTATATGCTACGCAATTTTGGCATTTTGCCCTTGTTGTCATTTTTGCTGGCGTAAGTAACTCGTTTCTAAGTGGCACTGAAAATGCCTTTCTTTATGAATCGCTGCAACAAAATAAAAAAGAACACCTATTTGAAAAACATCTCGGGCTGTTGGAAGTGTGTCAAATTGTAGCAGCATTAATCGCCGCTCTTAGCGGTAGTTTATTAGCTATTTATTTTTCTTTGGAATTCAACTATCAGATCTCTTTTCTCAGTATGGTAGCTGTCCTATGGTGCTCTTTCACCTTACAGGAACCTATTTATAAACAACATACTGAGCCATTACCAAGTTTGTTCGATTATGTGAGACAATCTGTTTTCTTTTTTAGAAGCCATACTCATCTTTTCATGGTTGTTTTAACTGGAATCGTCATCGGGGCCTCACTCAACTTTGTAGATGAATTTTGGCAGCTATACCTTAGTGAATTGAGTATTCCAATATCCCATTTTGGCTTATTCTCAGCTTGTTGCATGCTGTTGCATATCCCTGGGAACTTGCTAGCACCGTTTTTACAAAAATACTACTCACAAACTTCCATTCTACTTAATATTCAAGTTATTTTTGTAATTGGATTTACGTATATTGCTTTGATCCATCATTTCACTAGTTTACTAGTTATAGGTGTTATCTTCCTTGCTTCTGGTGTCGTTGTTCCAATCGTGACTGGTTACATGCATCATCAAATTCGAGCTGACATGCGCGCTACGATCGACTCATTTCAATCTTTGGGTCAATACGTAGCAATTATGGTGATCGGATTGGGATTTAGTTACTTCACCAAAGATAACGATATATTTGGTGGTTTTGGTTTTATTGGTGGTATTTGTATGCTTTATTTCATTTATTTTTGTTTTATCTCTTGGAAAAATTCAAAAGAATAAAGAATACATCCCTTTCAATATGAAAGGGCTTTTTCCGTTTTAAATGTTGATTTTTATATCATTTAATAATATATTATATTCAACGATATATCATTAAATGATATAAATGATGAGGAGATTGATTATGCCACGAGCAGATACCCTTGAAATGGGAGAACTTACGGATAGTGCGTATTATATTTTATTATCACTATTAGAAGCGAAGCATGGCTATTCCATCATGAGATCAATCGAAGAGATGACTAGTGGCACTTTATCAATTGGCCCTGCTTCCATGTACACAACGATCAAAAAATTAGGGAAAGCAAACTTAATTAAAGAAATTAAAACAAAAGATACCCAAAACAAAAAAACTTATGTTGCAACCGAAAGTGGGATCTCCCTATTAAAGAAAGAGATTCAACGAAGGCGTGATATGGTAAGACATGCAGAAGAGATTTTTAAAACCAGCAAATGGAGTGACGCGAAATGAAAACTGTCAAATATGTGTACAACAGTGGACTAGCATTCTCTGAAAAAAAAGATATGCAAAGATTTAGTCAATATGCTAAAGAAGGATGGTTTTTGGAATCCTTTGCCTATTTAGGATTTGGTTATAAACTACGTAAAGGAACATCAAAAGAACTCATCTATAATCTAGATTACCGAAAGGACGCAGATGAAGAGTACTTTCACTTTTTTGAGGCAGCAGGCTGGGCACTTGTTTGCTCATTTGGAAATGAAATACACATTTTCTCTGCTCCTGTTGGAACAAAACCGATTTATACAGACCAACCAACTCTTGAAGAGAAATACGAACTTGAAAAAAACAAAATGGGAAAATATGCATTACCTTTTTTCATCTCTTGTTGTGTATTTTTCCTGCTATATGCAGTTGGTTCAGGAACTTGGTTACCTTTATGGGCGAGTAATATTCTTCTTGTTCTCGGGACAATAACAATAATCCCTCTTATTTTCACTGGATTACCCTATCTTGCACACTGGAAAAAATTAAATAAAGTTCGAAAATCATAGTAGTTAAAAAGGATATCAAGTTGGAGATTATCCCCTTGATATCCTTTTTCCTTAAAATGTCAATAAGTCACGTAGGCGTGTGAAAAACCTAGCAATATCTTCTTCTTGTTTGTATAATTTTTTCACAGTTTCTATCAGGAAAGTTGGTATTTTCATACCTTTTATATAAGAATAGAACATATGGTAACCTTCTACCAAATGCTCCCATCGATTATCATTTCCAGATTTGCGATACTCGGAAACATCGATGATTTTGGCATGACCATCTTGAAAGATGACATTTCCTAAATGTATGTCCCGTGGATTCAATCCCTTTTGTCTCGCATATTCCCGTGCTGCTTCTACTTCTTCTATTACTTCAGGATTAATCTCCACACCCTGTTCCAGACATTGATAGAGTGTTGGACCTTTTTCATAAGATAGTTTTAAGAAATTTGGTCCTTTTTCATAGCAGACAGCATATGTCTTACAATCTTTTAACTGCTCATAGATGGAATACTCTACTTCACACTTGTGCACTGCTTGATCAACATAAATCTTATAGACAAATGTAGGTTCGGTTTCATGCTGTACCACCACTGCATCTGTTCCTACACCAATTATCTGAAAAGTGCCGGGGATGTGTAAAACAGTTACCTCTTGTGAATCGACCTTCTTTTCTAATTTAATTGTGCTTAATTCATTGCTAATTGTGGATCTTTTTAAAGGGTCAGATTCAATACTAATTTTTATTCTCCCCTTTGATTTGAAATTGCATGGCATCTGCCACCCTGATTAAGATTTTGTATTTAGAATTAGTACTACTTTATCATACCATGAAGGAAACAAATAGTAGAGAAATCTATGCTCTGTTCAAATACTCGTCAAAGAGGTGAAAATATGTTCTCTGATATCCGTATTGTGATAGGCACAAATCACTATCACAATAACCCTGGTTGGATCCATACCCAGAAAGAGGAACTAAATTTACTAGATCGGAATAACTGGATACAACAGTATACACCTAATAGCATTTCAGCCATCTTAGCAGAACATGTTTGGGAACATTTAACCTATTCAGAAGGTGTGCTTGCTGCAAAGGTTTGTTTTGAATTTTTAAAACCACAGGGTTATATTCGCTGTGCAGTACCAGATGGTTTCTTCCCTAACAAAGACTATCAAAAAGTCATTCAAATAGGTGGACCTGGTCCGAAAAACCATCCTGCTTTCACTCACCAAATCGTCCATAATTATAAAACATTAACAGAAATGTTCCAAGAGGCAGGATTTCAAATAACGTTATTGGAATATTGCGATGAGAATGGAGAGTTTCACTTCATCCCTTGGAACGCAAGAGATGGATTCATATATCGCTCTTTCCGTTATGACCATAGAAACAAAAATGGAGAATTGCATTTTGCATCACTAATATTAGATGCCTTTAAACCATTTTCATAGACAGTTAAATCATTACTTTCCAACCGTCTCTCCCAAAAAAGACACCTTCTGGCAATACTCTCTTGGAAATATCAATATCATGTGACATATGTGTCAATATCATTTTCTGAGGCATTACCATCTCTTTTACTTGAAGTGCTTCTCTGACATCGTATATGGATCTTTTATGTTGATGAGGATAGTCAGATACATCCCAATAGGAAGCTCCTAAAATCAACAAATCTAAATGGTAAAAGGGTTTCAATTGGTCAGATGTCATACAGATGACATCTGATACATACGACCATTGGCGGTCTTTACTAGTAAATTTGATGCCGTATGAAGTTCCATTATTTCCATGATTGACCAAGTGAAAAGAAATAAACATATCATCCAAAACCACATGGTCTTTTGGCAGAAAATAAACGTTTCGCGAAGAATTAAGATAGGGATACTTTTGTTTCACTTCGTCCAGCACATTTTGGGGACTTATGATAGTTAATTTTGATTTTTGCCAAAAGCATAAATCAGCAAGATCACCTAATCCAGCAATATGGTCATTATGTGCATGGGTAAGCAGTAAGATTTTAGGTATCGAAAGGTTGCAATCAATAAATTGTTGACGAAAATCCGGAGATACATCTACCAAGATATTTGTTCGAGAATGCAAAAATATACTAGGCCTACTCCTCTTATTTTGAGGACTTCTACAAACTGCACAATCACATAACATCCGTGGGACTCCTTGAGCATCACTTGTGCCTAAAAATTGTATCATTGTTTTCAAACCTATCTTCTCCTAACGAAACTTATCTAGAAAGGTGTATTTGAATATGAATGATTTTTTAAATATTCACTATTTAAAACGTGGCAATGCTCGTCAGCAAAAAGTATATGATCTCTTACAGAAGACGCAAATAATGAAAAAGCTCCGTATTTATCAACCGATACTTGTTGGTACTATCCCTATCGGTATTGATCTTGAATCAAGCGATTTGGACATCATTTGTGAAGTGAAAAATGAAATTGCTTTTCAAAAACACCTTCAAGCCATGTTTAGATCCTACCCATGTTTTTGTCAAAAAAAGAAAGCCAATTATGTGGTTGCTACATTTAACTACAAGGATACAAAGATTGAGATATTCGGTCAAAATATTCCTACGATTAAACAAAATGGATATCGACATATGTTGATCGAACATCGCTTATTGACAATCCTAGGACCAACATTTAAAAGCAATCTAAAAAACTTAAAAAAGAATGGTTTGAAGACCGAACCAGCATTTATTAAATTATTAAATATAGATGGAGATCCCTATAAAGAATTATTACTCCTAGACAATCTCACTAATATCGAGTTACAAATCAGATTCTCACATCTTATACCATCCTAAAAGAGTGGATAGAGTATTTGCTCCGAATACAACAAAAAACAAAACCAACTCAGAATATTAATCCTAGATAATGAATTCTTTGTGCATTTGCTTCGAACTTAACCAATATCCTTGTCCCCTTTGACGAAAAGCCATTGAATCGCTTGTATGATATTTGAGGCAACATAGTCTGGTTTAATGGTTTTCCATTTGTGACGATATTTCCCTAATGCTTCTTCACCTGCACCTGTTAACACAAGTATTTTATAACACCCTGCATCCTGTGCAGCCACCATATCTGACCAGCGATCTCCAATCACGACACACTTACTCAAATCTAATTGATGATCCTGTGCAGCCTGATAAAGCAATCCAGGTAATGGTTTTCGACAAGAACAGCCATCTTTGTGGGAATGTGGACACAGATAAACTCCATCAAAGCCAAAAGATAACATTTCCTCATGGAATGATTCTACGGTCTCTTCTCCTTTTGCTATCCCTGGTTGATTGGTAAACGAGAAGATCTTTACTCCGAAATCTTTTAAGAGAGCTATTCTTTCTTTAACTAACGGATATAAGTGAAACTCTCCAGGATATTGCACTTCACAATCTCCCCCAATTGTTCCATCTCTATCCAAAAAAACTGCCATAGTATGAAAAATTCCCACAACTCGAGTCCTCCTTTTGTTAAATATGAATTCAAATTCTAATAAAAGCAAAAATGCGATATATTTCATTCACTTGATAAAAAACTACTTCCTTCTTTAGGAAGCAGTTTCTAGAAGAACTGATCAAATTTAATGAATAAATTCTTGCTCTACAGATCTATTCGTGAGTGCAACTTTCTTCCTCGTTTAATCTTAGAAATCTTATGGAAAGAGGGATACCGAAATCGGCACAAAAAACATCTTTTATTCTAGCATGAGGTGATTGGAAGTACATTCTGAGGAAGTTGATAGTGTAGAACTTCAAGCAGAGCCATCTGTATCCACTAGATCAGCAATACAATCTCTTGTTTGGGTAAATTAAGTTCCCCATGGCTCGATATCTTTCAAACATTCTCATCCTTTCGTTAATTCCCTTCCAGATTATACTATATGGTATGCACTTATCAACGCTACATCACCTATTTTTTGCGTTTATATATAATAAATATGTTCTGTCCTACCTAAGGGAGAAATTTAGTGTATGAATGGTTTGCGTAAGAAAAACAAAGCTGCTTTAAACACCAATTAGGTCAACATGCCAATACAATCTAAGAATAGAAAGAAATCCTAATACTGTACTCATAAAAAAATGGCAGTTTCTATCATCTGCTTATAAGATAATTGTTTCATTTGAGGCTTCAAGCAGTTAGGCTTTGGCTTCTCATCTTCCATGCGACAATAACTCCAGTATCACGGTGAGGATGTGTACTTATTTATTATATACAATCTTAATGACCTAGTAAAACCTGCCAACAAGCGTAGTCTACTTATATCTAAACGAGATTGCAAAAAACTCCTGATACTGACTCTTTAGAAACTATTTCTTTATTTGAATTTTCGCTATAATTGAACTGAACAGCAGCATTTCTATTATAGAAAAATCACAAAAACTGGTAATCATAATTTATGATGAGGAGCGATTAATTTGATCAATCTAAAAAAATGTTTATCCATTTTTAGTATTTTGATTATTTGTGCTGTAATTGCGTTTCAAACTCCCTTCAGCTATGCCTCTGAGAATTCCGATCCTAAACCTAAATCAAGTGAGTTTCAACTTATAATCCAAAATGCTAAACAAATTCCAACAAAATACAGGCAACAATTAACCCAAGAATTTTATCGAGTTTATCCTCTACTAGTAAATAAATTTAATAAAAACGCACCAAAAACAATATATTTAAAAGTTGACAATAAAACCGAGTATGGTGCATATGTAATAGGTCATACCATTTCCATCAATTACAAAGCAATTCAAATTGATTTAGACGCAGGAAATCTTGGTATAATGATTCATGAACTGACTCATATTGTGCAAGATGGATACCAAGGAGATGTTCCCTCCTGGATTGTCGAAGGAATGGCTGATTACGCTGTCCTCCTTTATGGAACAGAGAAAACAGATGTCTCTTTACCGAAGGCTTCTGAAGTAAAGTCTGGAAAAAAATATTTAGAGAAAGAAAGTTATCGTCATGTAACACGTTTTCTACTTTGGGTAAAGACACACAGACGGGCTACCATTTTTGAAGACATTAATGCTGCAGCAATGGCTGGAACTTATAAGGAATCATTGTTTAAAAAATGGACTGGACAAACACTGGAACAACTTACACAAGCTTATGCTAAAAATCCAGGATCCTTTGAAGAGAATAGCCAGTGTTTTGCCCAACGAAATGATTGTCCTGATGTAGTCCCAATTGAAATATACCATCAAGTCAAAATAAGTAAAGGTAAAGCGGTAAATCTTCGATCAAAACCTTTCAAAGAAGCAAAAACAGTAGGCTCTATTAAAAATGGTGAAATTGTAACAATTAAATGTCAAACAACTGGCGATCTAGTAGGCAAAAGTTCTAAAAAAACGAAACTGTGGAGCCATGTGCAAATCGGAAATAAGAAAGGTTACCTATCCCATATCTACCTTCCAGATATAAATAAAACCAATATAAAAGATATTCCTGCATGTAAAAAGAAATAACAATTCCAAATTTAGCCAACCCGATTTCAACAGTATTTGCTGAAATCGGGTTTTTTATCAAAAAAACTTACTGATAAACGACAAACCCATCACAACTGCAATGACAACACATGTCCAAAACAGCATAGTATCTTGTTTTTCAAATTGATTTTTCTTCATCTTTGTCACACCTATTATAATGAATTTTCATTCCTTACAAATATAGAATACATCTCTAATTGATACAGCTTAATAAATAGCATGAGATATCTTCTTTCTGGAAAGATTTCCATTGGAAATTCATCTTTAAAGTAGTTTATAGAAAGAAAGCCCATAAAACTGTAATTTTGATCAACAGACATAAAATGATGATTTTATATCTATGCTTTTAAATCAAATATAACTAATTTTTCATATTTTAACAATTAATTCACTAGACAGTTTTCCAATTTTTGTTATATTATACATAAAAGGGAGTGTGTAATGTGCAAAAAATTAACCCCTGTCTGTGGTTTAACTATCAAGCAGAAGAAGCTGTTCATTTTTATCTTTCTATTTTTAAAAACTCCAAAATAGTAAATACCAGTTACTATCCAGAAAAAAAAGCTACAGCAAATAAAACCGTTATGAGCATTACATTTGAACTAGATGGAAATACCTTTATTGCGTTTAATGGAGGACCGCATTTCACATTTAGCCCTGCTGTCTCTTTTTATGTAAATTGTTATTCTCAAAAAGAAGTAGATGAACTGTGGGAACGACTTTCTGATGGAGGAAAAAAAGGAGAATGTGGTCGGCTAGAAGATAAATTTGGAGTTACATGGCAGATTGCTCCTATAGAATTAATAGAAAAATTAAATGATCCTGATCCCCAGAAGGCATATCGAACGATGAAATCTATACTGAGAATGGGCAAAATTGAGATTGATCGGTTATAACACAAAACTGCGACCACATCAAAGTCGCAGTTTTTGATCGTTCACTTGTAACGAAAGGATTCTGTTTCTTTTGTGAATCTTACTAGTTGTGTCGCGTATACTTCATAAGTTCCACTGCATCTGTTCCTCATGTTTAAATTAGTAAAATTAGCAGAATTAAAAATTAAATTCACACATTATTTTATTAGACTATTACTATGTAAAAGACAGTTTCTATTTCATGTTGAAACCCATATAAAATCACACTTCCCTAGTTGTGAATTAATATTTTTATAGAAGGAAACAACCATGTTATAATATAATGTATTTTTTATACATCAAATCTTCTATCCCCTACTTACTCTATATCCTCCCAATCAAACCTTATTTTGTGATCTGAAATATTCTCCTAAAAAAATAAAAAAAAACGTTTACTTCAACTTATTTGAATGGTATATTGAGAATGATTATCAATTTCAATGCATGGTAGGAGTGATACTCAAATGAATCATCCCACAAGGGGACACAATGCCTATTATCTTACTAATCAAGAACTTCGTGAATCCAATGCTCGTTCCTATCCACGTCGTATCCCTATTGCTATTAAAGAAGCAAATGGAATCATGGTGAAAGATGTTGAAGGAAAAAACTACTTTGACTGCTTGGCAGGTGCTGGAACACTTGCATTGGGGCATAATCACCCCGTTGTGATTGAAGCCATTCAAAAAGTCCTCCACCATCAACTTCCATTGCATACACTTGACATTACAACTCCTGTTAAGGATGAATTTATCGGAGAATTGTTTAAAATCCTACCGAAAGAATTCTCTTCGAAAGCAAAAATTCTATTTTGCGGCCCTACAGGAGCAGATGCTGTAGAAGCTGCAATTAAACTGGTGAAGACTGCAACAGGAAAAAGGAGCATCTTTTCCTTCCACGGTGCTTATCATGGAATGACTCATGGGGCACTGAGTTTGACTGGAAATGTTAGCCCAAAACAATCAGTGGCGAATTTAATGCCAGATGTACATTTTCTGCCATATCCCTATAGCTATCGTTGTCCGTTTCAACAAGGTGGCGATCTAGGAGCACAAACTTCTTCCCATTATGTACAACATGTACTGGATGACCCAGAAAGTGGTATCGTCTCTCCTGCTGGAATGATTATGGAGATAGTACAAGGGGAAGGCGGGGTAATTCCTGCTCCAAATAGTTGGATAGATCAAATACGTTCGATCACCCAAGATAGAGGAATCCCACTTATTATTGATGAGGTTCAAACTGGTTTAGGTCGAACTGGGAAGTTGTTTGCATTTGAACATTCCGGCATTGTACCAGATGTAGTTATCTTATCCAAAGCAATCGGCGGTTCGCTTCCTCTCTCTGTTGTTGTCTATGACGAATCTTTGGACAAATGGTCTCCTGGAGCCCATGCAGGGACATTTCGAGGTAATCAAATGGCTATGGCTGCTGGAACAGCAACCATTCGCTTCATCCAGGAAAACAAGCTTGAGATACAAGCAGACAAGCTTGGAAACAAAATGATGGCTAGTTTAAAAGAAGTTCAAAAAAACAGTTCAAGTATTGGGGAAGTACGTGGTCGAGGTTTAATGATTGGGGTGGAGATCGTCAACACCCAACAAAGTCCAAACAAGATGCAAAGTTATCCTCCATACCCTGAATTGGCACGTCAGATTCAACATGAATGTCTGAAAAGAGGATTGATTTTAGAATTAGGCGGAAGGTATGGCAGTGTAGTTCGCTTTTTACCTCCATTGATTGTTACAGAAAAACAAGTTGATATAATATGTGAAATCTTTGATACTGCAATACAATCTGTAGAACGAAAATTACTACATTTCACATAATCAGGAGGTTTTCATGTTTCCTTCAAAAGAAAAAACCGAAAAATCAGCAGAACACCTCTTTTTAAATAACTCACAAAAATCTTGGCTCGCATACCAACATGGAATGACACAGACCCATCAAACAATTTATGAACAGTTCGCCAATCTATCCCTGCCTTATAGTGGAATTTCCATTCATGATCTAAAAGAGCAACTAGATTTATTTTCCATATGCCCAGAAGAAGGTCGTGATCTTTCCCAAATCATCATAAGTGTTGGTGAAACGATTCTTAAAAATTCAATAGCTGTACATCATCCTAATTGCTGTGCTCATTTACACTGCCCGCCACTGATTCCTGCTTTAGCTGCTGAAGCGATGATCAGTGCTAGTAATCAATCCATGGATTCATGGGATCAAAGTTCAGCTGCAACATTAATGGAAGAGAAATTGATAAGCTGGCTTTGTCACTTATTTGGGTATCAAGATGATGCTGATGGTGTCTTTACAAGCGGCGGGACACAATCCAACTTTATGGGTCTCCTTTTGGCAAGAGATCAATACATCAAAGAACATTTTAATTGGAATGTAAAGAAACAAGGGCTTCCATCAAACTTTCATCAATTACGAATTTTATGTTCCACTTCCGCTCACTTTACTGTAAAACAATCTGCTGCATTGCTAGGGCTAGGAGAAAATGCTGTCGTAACGATCGAAACAGATGAACAGATGCGTATGTGTTTAGACGATTTAGATAAAAAACTGGATATTCTTTATTCACAAGGACTTGCTCCATTCGCCTTAGTTGCAACAGCTGGATCTACTGACTTTGGCGCGATTGATCCTATTTTAGCATGCTCAAAACGTGCAAAACATTATAGGATGTGGTTACATGTGGATGCTGCTTATGGAGGAGCTCTCCTATTAAGTGACCAGTACAAACACTTGCTTACTAATATTGAATTAGCAGATTCTATCACCGTCGATTTTCACAAACTTTTTTATCAGCCAATTAGTTGTGGTGCATTCCTTCTAAAAAGAGCTAAATATTTTAACCTGATGAAATCCAATGCAGACTATTTAAATCCAGAAGAACATGAACACCAAGGGATACCGGATTTGGTTGCAAAATCGATTCAAACTACTCGCCGTTTTGATGCATTAAAGTTATGGATATCTCTGCAAGCAATTGGACGGAAAAAATTTGCTGAACTACTGGATTATACTATTGAGTTAGCTAAAAATACATCAAAACTCATCTTACATGATCCATCATTGGAACTACTGAATAAAAATCCCACCTTAAATGCAATTGTTTTTCGTTACACCGGAAAATCAATGGTAAATCAGCTTGAAACCTTGAATCGCCTGAATATAAAAATACGACAAAACTTAGTGAACAGCGGAAAAGTAATATTGGCACAGACCAAATGCAACGGTATTGCTTATTTAAAATTGACAATGCTCAATCCCCTTATGACGATAGGGGATGTCACGTTTATCTTAAATGAGGTAAAACAAATTGGAGAGTTACTTCAATCAAGGAAGAGAGAGGACGACAAGAATGTCTAAGACCATAGCTGAACAGGCCAGCATGCAAAATTTTATAAATTGCTACCTGAGGGAAGTAGATAACTTTGTATTTATAGAAGATAACAATTCCAACAAGACGCATTCTTTCTATCGGCTTTTCTCTGTTTGTCAGGCAGACAAATTGGTTATCTGCCCTCTTCCCCATCATGGGATTCATATTGTTGCACCAATTAAATATTGGTCTCTTACTGGTCGTCATCTGTTCCAATTTCCATGGCATTACTTGACGCCAAGCAAAGAGTTACTATCCCTTGATTATGTTACACTTGTAACCCTGATTACAAAAGAGTTATCTATTCACCATCATACAGCTGGATATCTAGATAAATTAGTTTCTGGAACAATACAGAGTTGTCAACACATCGATTCTTATATTTCAGCTCGTAAAACGGACAGACAAGAACTATATCATCCCACTTTTCGTTTTATTGATGCCGAGCAATCTCTTGTTTTTGGGCATCCGATGCATCCCACACCAAAAAGCAGGCAAGGTTTTTCTGATTTGGATCAGCAACTGTATTCTCCAGAACAAAAAGGAAATTTTCCTTTACACTTTTTTCGTGCTCACCAATCCATCATAAAAGAGGACTCAACTTTTTCACTATCCGCTACTCAATTAATAAAAAAGGAATTATTACAAGATCCTCTATTGAATGAACCATTTAAAAAACAATTTTTAAATGAGGATGAATATTCGATTTTACCTATCCATCCCATCCAAGCACAGCACTTGCTACAAAAGCGAGAAATCATAGATTTAATGGACAAGGAACTATTGATGGATCTTGGTGTAAGAGGACGAGCATATTTTCCTACCTCTTCTGTCCGAACCTTGTACCACCCTCAAGCCCGATTCATGCTCAAAAGCTCATTGAATATCAAAATTACAAATTCTGTTCGAGTCAATAAATTAAAAGAGTTGGCACGCGGCGTTGAGGTATCAAGAATCTTGGAAAGCAAGATAGGAAGTGATATGAAAAAACGATTCCCAAAATTCAGTATCATACAAGATCCTGCCTATCTTACCATCCAAATCCCCTCACTAGAAGAATCCGGATTCGAGTTAGTGTTACGGGAAAATCCCTTTATGAAGGGACAAGATAAAGATGTCACACTTTTAGCAGGATTAGGACAAGACCCTATTGTTGGAGACAAATCACGTTTGGCTAATATTATTACCGAATTAGCTCATAAAGAACATCGAAACATACGAGAGGTAAGTCTTGATTGGTTTAACCAATACTTGTCTATCTCATTTGAGCCGATCATGTGGTTGTATCTGCAATATGGAATCGCATTGGAAGCTCATCAGCAAAACAGTTTGGTGCAATTGCATAATGGTTATCCACATCACTTTTATTATCGGGACAATCAAGGCTACTACTATTGTGAATCTACTTTCTCTAACCTTGAACAAATTCTCCCAGGAATCAATCAACAAAGTCAAACCATGTGCGCTGATGAAGTAGCAGATGAACGACTTCGTTACTATCTCTTTATCAATCATATATTTGGTTTAATTAATGCATTTGGTACTTCTGAGTTAATTGACGAAGAAGAACTTCTTATAGAACTGAGGAAATCACTCGTCAAATTACAACCCTTAAATCGTGAGCCATCTACTTTAATTTCTAGTTTATTAGAAAAAGAGCAGTTGCCTTGCAAAGCTAACTTGCTAACCCGTTTGTATGATATGGATGAATTGGAAGGACCAATGGAAAGTCAATCTGTATATGTTCACATTTCTAATCCGTTAGTAAAAGGGGTCACAGATAATGGAATCACATCTTCATCTTGATAACTTCAGCTTCTACCATCAGAAGATTAGGAAAACAATTTCTTTTCGTCCTGTTCGTTTGGAACAAGACTTAGAAATGCTTCATCAATGGATGCATGAACCACATGTTATTCCCTTCTGGAATCGTGCCCTTTCACTAGAAAAATATGAAGTTCACTTACGGGATTTTTTGAAAGACACTCACCAATCCCTTCATATTGGATCATTAGATGATGTCCCAATCAGTTACTGGGAAACGTATTGGGCAAAAGATGATGTATTAGGTAAAAGCTATGATGTTCACCCAGATGATCAGGGAATTCATCTCTTATTTGGACCAACTTCTTATCTAGGAAAAGGTTACGCTCTTCCTTTTCTAAGCACAATGGTTTACTGCCTATTTCAGCATGAGAAAACCGAAAAAGTCGTAGCCGAACCTGATATTCGAAACGAAAAAATGATTCATATATTCAAAAAATGCGGATTTGAACTTCAAAAAAATATCAAGCTTCCTGACAAAGAGGCGGCTCTTATGTTCTGTCACCGCGAACCATTTTTAAGGAGTTGGAATGATGTCTAATCATATGGACACAGAAACACAGTCCTCTCTATTGGACCTCATCGGTGTGGGAATTGGACCTTTTAATTTGGGATTAGCAACCATGCTGACAAAAGCAGAAGATGTAAAAGCTATGTTTTTTGAGCAAAAACCTCAGTTTGATTGGCATCCTGGATTATTGTTGGAAGGAACTACTTTACAAGTTCCATTTTTTGCTGACTTGGTTACAATGGCTGATCCGACCAGCCCTTTCTCCTTTCTCAACTATTTGAAAGAACACAACAGACTATTCCATTTTTACTTTCTAGAAAAATTCCATATCCCACGAGTAGAGTATAATCACTACTGCCAATGGGTTAGTCAACAATTGGATTCCTGTTATTTTGGCAGACAAGTAACCAGTGTCACATGGCATAAAGGAAACAACCAAGACTATTTTTCCATCGAAGTAATGGAAATAGATAGTGGCAATACCAAGAAATACTTGGCTAAAAATTTGGTATTAGGGGTTGGAAGTACACCTAACATTCACCCTAAGTTCCAAGGCTTTCTTTCAGAAGAAGTGTTTCATTCTTCCACATTCCAGCATCATCGTAATCGGTGCCGCAAAGCCGACTCCATCACAGTTGTTGGATCAGGTCAAAGTGCCGCTGAGGTTTTCTATGCATTGTTGCTGGATCAAACTGATTATGATTACAAATTGGATTGGTTGACACGATCAGATGGCTTTTTTCCGATGGAATACTCCAAACTCGGATTGGAACATTTTTCTCCTGATTACACGACATATTTCCATCATCTCCCACAAAACAAGAGAGATGACCGCATCTTAAAGCAAGATTTACTTTATAAAGGAATCAGTACCAAAACAATAGCTGATATATATGATCTCATTTATGAACGTACTGCCTGTGGCTCACAAATTCCTGTGCGTTTATTATCGCAAATTGATGTTCAACAAATAAAAAAACAAGAGCAGGGCGAGAAACAAAACTATCAACTATCCTGTTTTCAAAAAGAGCAGGAGAAGCATTTTGTACATGAAAGTGAGATGGTGATCTTTGCCACTGGATACCAACGCAAAACACCTTCATGTCTCTCTCATCTAGAATCATTGATTTGTCGGGACGAAAAAAATAGAACCATTGTAAACCGAAATTATCAACTTGTTCTAACAGAAGAAACAAATTGCTCTATTTTTGTACAAAATGATGAGCTTCACACACATGGGATAGGCTCTCCGGACTTAGGACTAGGTGCTTACCGCAACTCTGTTATTATTAACGAGCTATCTCATCGAAATATCTACCCTGTCTCAGATCGAAACATATATCAACAATTTGGTATTTTCTCCCCTTCAGTTGATAATTCCAACAAAGATATTCAAAAAGGAGTATCTATCTATGAATAAACACCAAACGATAACTTCTGTACTTAATCCAATCTCATGGGAAATCGTATCTGTTCAATTATTGACCAAAATGATAGCTGAGTTTATGTATGAAGAAATTATCTATCCTGAACAGATAGAAACCAAAGGAAATATGATACGTTATCGATTACCATTAGACAATGGAATAGAATATACATTTGAAGCTAAAAAGCGTCTTTTTGATAGTTATCATGTTTTCTCTGAAACGATACAACGGCACCAATCTGGTTTATCGACCAAAGCGACCAATCCAAATCAATTTCTCCTAGACCTTCAAAGTACTATCGGAATGTCTGCTACCACAACGGCACACCTCATAAGGGAGTATAATCATACCTTAATTGCTGATGCTCATATTTTGGAAAACAAACAAAACCAACATAAAGATCTGACACAACTGGATTATAGCGAATTAGAGGGAGAGATGGATGGTCATCCTTGGATAACTTACAACAAAGGCCGCATTGGGTTTGGTTATGATGACTACTTGTCCTATGCTCCCGAACAAAAGCAGCCAGTTCAACTTCTATGGATTGCTGTCCACAAAGAAAAAGCAGGTTTTTATGCGATAGATGGACTTATGTACGATGAGCTTATCTACAAAGAATTAGGAGAACAAGCTCTCGATTTTAATAATCACTTATTGAAATCCAAAAGTAATCCTCATCATTATTATTTTATGCCTATACATGAATGGCAATGGAACAACTATATTATTCCATTCTTTGCTGAAGAACTAGCAAATAGATCCATTATCTATCTTGGAGTTGGTGAAGATAAATACCTTCCTCAGCAATCCATCCGAACATTTGTAAACCTGGATCAAAAAAATCGACATCATGTCAAGCTACCGATGAGCATCTTAAACACACTAGTTTATCGAGGATTGCCGGGCGAAAGAACAGTTCTTGCACCTACCATAACAACATTTATTCAAGATATTTGGCAGAAGGATGCTTTTTTGAATAAAGAGTGTCGATTGATTCTTCCAGGCGAAATAGCTAGCATAAATTATGATCATCCTCATTATTCTAAAATGACTGGAGTGCCATATCATTATCAAGAATTACTTGGCTGTATTTGGAGAGAAAGCATATATTCTTTCTTGGATGAAGGCGAACAAGCCATTACCCTTGCTTCTTTGTTACACTTAGATGAGCAAGGTAAACCGTTTTTCACTGCACTTTTGGAAAACTCGGGGCTATCTCTAGAGGAATGGCTTGACCATTTGTTATCCGTCATTCTCTCCCCACTACTTCATTACTTATATCGTTATGGCGTAGTATTTTCCCCTCATGGGCAAAATACCATCTTAGTATTAAAAGATTTTGTTCCTCATCGCATAGCGATAAAAGATTTCGTAGATGACGTAAATATAAGTCGTCACCCAATCCCTGAGCTTTCCAACCTGCCAAACGATTTGAAAAAAGTTTTACGCAGTGAAGATCCAGAAGGATTATGCCAATTCATTTTCACTGGATTATTTATCTGTCATATGCGATATTTATCTGATTTGTTGGAAACATATCATCAATACCCTGAATTCGAGTTTTGGAGTAAGGTTCGTTCAGCTATTGTCCATTACCAAAGTCGTTTTCCCGAACAAAGTGAACGATATGATTTGTTTGATTTACTTAAACCAAAGTTTACGAAGCTTTGTCTCAATCGAAATCGAATGCTCGACTATGGCTATGAAAATGGCGATGACAGACCTCACGCTTCTGAATTCGGTTATGTCAACAATGCTTTAAGTAAATAATTTTTTGACATCTTAACAAATGTCATATTCTGAACAGTTGTGTCTCAAAAGCTAAACTACCATAAAAACCGCTATCCTTATGATATAGATAGCGGTTTTTATTGCCTACAAGATAAAAAGATTTCATTCCTATTTTTTTACTGTAAATTACCAATTACATTTCCAGAACTATCGATCTGTTTTGTTGACCTTATAACAGTCGATTTAAATTTCCATTGGTTATTTTCTTTGACCATTGTATGTTCTGCTATGGTCCGATTGTTCTTAAAGCGAGGGTCACTCTTTTTGTTAATTGTGTCCTGTTCGACCTCAATAATCGCGGTATCACCTGAAATGGATACTGCTTTAAACCTTTTCACAGTCGATACAAGATCTAAGTTGGAAAAAGCATATTCCATTGTTTTCTCTGTTTGAGTAACAACATTTGGATCAGTGTCTTTTGAAAGCATATCCATATATTTAGTAAAATCTTTTTCATTCATAGCTTGCAAATTATCTTCGACTACTTGCTCTAACTCTTTTTCTGTCTGAGAAGTTGCAGTGCAGGCGGTAATTAGAAACAACATCATCATTGTGATGACCAAACGCATGTGTGATTTGTTCATAACATCTACCTTTCTTATCCCTATAAAATATTTTATTATAAAAAATAATAATTTTATACCTATTACAGCTATTTGATTTCCAAAAACGTGAACCAAGTTTGTAGTTAATAAGAATTACTCTTTACTCGACCAAATTGATAATAATAGACAAAAAAGATGAATAGGTGTAAAACAGCTAACACAAGAAAGATATTGCTATAAACATAGCCTAAAGAGTTCATCGAAATTGGGTTCCAATGAACAGTAGATCCAATATCTACTACACTACTATAAATAGCTGTACCTACACCTTGGGAAATAAAATTTAGCATTTGTAATATGCCCATCCCAACTCCTACTTGATCTTTGGGCAGTGTTTGAGAAGCAGAGTTTAACATAACAATAATCATAAAAGATTGTCCCACATTGCCCAGCACTAAAATAATAGCAACCAACCACGCTGGACTTCCTATAAAACTAGAGAGCAGCACAAAACAAATAACTAACAGACTAGATGCCAAAAAATATAAACTGGCATTACCTTTCGAGTCAGCTAGTTTTCCTCCTTGCTTCCCTAAAATCGCTGATGCCACAGTAGCTGGTACCATTGCAAAACCAATCCAAAACGTAGAAAGCTTTTGAACTTCAGATAAGAAAATAGGTGTTAAGAAATATAAGCTGGTCCCAATTCCATTTATAAAGAATGAAATTATCAAATAAAGCGTATATTTATTATTCGAAAATAGTTTAGCAGGGATAAATGGTTGTTTGGCTACTCTAATTCTTATCACAAATAAAGCTATGGAAAGGAATGCCACTACTAATAACCACCAGATGTGGTTGGTAACACTGAGCATAAAAAATACAATGGACACCCCCAATAATGCACTACCTGTCCAATCAAATTTATCATGGCTTTTTGGTGTATGATCCTCTAAGTACTTCCGATAAAAAGGCAGTGTTACCAGTATGAGCATGGGTACAACAAATAACCAGCGCCAGTTAGCGATGCTTGCTATAAGAGCTGAAACAACAGGACCTAATGCACTCCCTAATGCTAACCCAACTGCCATCATTCCCAATGCTCTACCTCTTTTTTCTGGCGGAAAATAACGTACTGGAATTAACGTTGCTGTTGCAGGGATAGCTCCTGCTCCTATTGCCTGCATGCATCTACCAATTAGAGCCATCCAAAATGTTTGGGAAAGCAAACCAATTAACGAACCAATTGCAAAAATTACTAAGCCGAACGTGAGTAAATTTTTCAACTGAAATCGATCTGCTAGTTTACCATAGGTCACTGTACCTATCGCATAAATAATTCCATATGAAGAAGAAAGCCAACTAACCTGTGAAAGAGACAAATGAAATTCCTTACTAATTTCAGGTAATACATAGATAAACATCAGCACACTCATCGAAGATAGGATAAGTGTAAACATCACAATCTTCATCAATATTTCTCCTGTTTGCTGATTAACCTTTGACTCCATATTCCATACCTCCAAGTAAGTTCGTGGTGCAAACGAAATATTCTCATAAATAGGCAGAAAGTAATCTCTGCACTTTTCCCTTAAGCAATTTAACAAAATCGATTGTAGATCAGGTTCCACCTGGAAAAATCTCCAACTTTTCTTTGTATTCATAACTCTTCTTTTGACTAGCATGGTTATGATGCCTTTATTCACCAAGATAGTCTAAACTGACTGTTCTACATTTTTGAAAATAGAGTATGTTCAAGCCTCATTTAGATAAAACTCACTCTTCACCTTTCGTTTCAGTCCATGCATTCATCAACATCTGCTTAATCATCTTTCAAACTGCTCCTCTGTAAAATCATGCGAAAGTGTTTTGGACCGATACATTAGTTTTTCCTTTATAAATCCCTGCATTTCCAATCCCTTTTCTGTCAGTGTTACAAGATAAGCTCTACTATCCAGTGAAGAACGAATTCGTTTTATGCATCCTAATTTTTCCAATCGACCAATTGCACGGGCAGCAGCTGATTTGTTGATAAACAAATTCGCAGACAATTGTTCTTGGGATACACCATCTTTCTCGTAAAGATTTACTAAGTAAATATACTCGGATGAATGAATATCGTACGCTTTTAACTCTCGATTGAGATAAATTTGAAATTGACGGTGTATAACGGAAATCCATCTTGCAATAGTAGCTTTTTCATTCAAGATACATGACTCCTTCGATTAAAGTTGATTAGTCAACTAAAAGAAATATACATTATACTTAGTTGCATTGTCAACTATATTTCAATGAAAATCATTTTTATTTTTCGCCTAACTTGTGTAATATAAATATATAATGGATTGAATTGAAATTAGGAGCGACAAACTTAGAAAATGGACACAGTAATAACAACTGTATTGAACTTAGTTTTGATAATGGTGCTCGTTTTGTTAAATGGTTTCTTTGTAGCGGCTGAGTTTGCATTGGTCAAAGTCCGCACCACACGGATCGCACAGATCATGACAACAAGAGGACAAATGGCTCAAAAGGTTCTGCGTAATCTTGATGCCTATCTTTCTGCTACACAGCTGGGAATTACCCTAGCATCTTTAGGACTAGGTTGGGTAGGAGAACCCACATTAGCTAGACTACTAGAACCAATTTTCCACTATCTGCATCTTCCAGATTGGATGAACCATACTATCTCATTTATAATCGCATTTTCCATCATCACCTTTTTGCATATCGTTTTAGGTGAGATGGCCCCTAAGTCATTGGCAATACGACGATCTGAAGCAACTACCCTCTGGACAGTAACTCCTCTGCATTGGTTTTATGTATTGTTTCGTCCTTTTATCGTTGCCCTAAATGGCTCCGCAAATCAAATCTTAAAATGGGTTGGTATTGGATTAGAAAACGATCATCAACAGGTCCACACAGAAGAAGAAATCCGGATGGTAATTGCGGAGAGTCACAAAAGTGGAATTATTGATAAGGCAGAGCTTGCACTCTTCGACAATGTATTTGAATTTACAGACCGTTTGGTTCGTGAAGTCATGCTTCCCCGGGTAAAAATAATAGGTTTGGATATTCAAAAATCTTCTGAGGAACATCTACAAATCATGTTAAATACAAAGCTGACACGCTTCCCTGTCTATGATGGTAACAAAGATCAGATTCTCGGAATTGTACTTCTGCGTGATTTCTTTGAAAGCATGGTAAGAGAAAAGAAAAATGTAGAAATTCAATCTCTTATGAGACCTGCTCATTTCGTACCAGAAACGATAGAGGTAAAAGATGCATTTATGCAAATGCAAAAAGAAAAAAGTCATATGGCGATCGTTGTTGATGAATATGGTGGTATATCAGGACTTGTTACAACGGAAGATATTATCGAAGAGATCTTTGGAGAAATCCAAGATGAATTTGATAACGAAAAACCATTATTCCAAGATACAGAAAAAGGGGTTTCGATCGAAGCAAGACTGCTTATCGAAGATGTCAATAAATATTTTCATCTTCATATATTAGATGAAGATAACGATACAATTGGTGGCTGGCTTTTTTCTCAGTTTGAAAGAATACCATCTATTGGAGAAGAAATAAAGTACGAAGATGCCACCTTTATTATAGAAAAAGTAAGAAAACAGAGTATTGAACGTGTTTTAGTAAAAAAAACAGATCCCTCAGATAATGAGACTCTTTAACTAAAAACAGACATCCTGAATCAGGATGTCTGTTTTTGGTTTGTATCATGCTATTTATGTCCAAATCCATTCAGTTTTCCGTTGCTTTTTTGATTTGTATGATACAATAAGAGGTATTTGAAAATTCATGTCTTTGAGGTGTTAAATATGGACAAAGAACAAAAATTAATTGATTTACAATCTTTGCTTAATATTCCTGATAATTATCAAAGTAAAGAAGAGATCAATCGAACTGCTATCGAAAGCAGGGAGAAGCAAATGGATGAGACTCAATCATTATCTGAATATTTAGGATTGTAATCCAAATAGAATTTATCGATTAGTTGACCGAAATGACAAACAATATTTTTAGCTGTATGACTAGGTAAGTTGATGCTCAAGTCATAAATTTCCATATAAATAAGAAACCGTCTGGTTGATAGAAACTAGACGGTTATTTTTGCTATATGAGTGGGTACGTACAAAATTCTCTTAGACAAATACTTTCATAGGCAGAGAAGTTAAAGACTGACCTGGAGCTGAATCAGTTAAGCTACTCTCTAAATCAAACGATGCAATAGGTTCTATACCAGAAAATTTTTGTAAAAATGTACGTAGTACCATCTGTACTTCTAATCGAGCAAGAGGTGCACCAAGGCAAAAGTGTGGACCACTGCCAAAAGACAGATGCTTCTTACTATTACTCCGGTGAATATTCAACGAAAAAGGGTCTTCAAACATTGCCTCATCCATGTTGGCAGCGCTCATCCACGAAATCACAACGTCACCTTTTTTCAACTCTACTCCTAACAAATCGTTATCCACTTTAACAGTACGATTTCTTCTTGAGATATGAAAACGATATCGAAGCATTTCTTCTACTGCGTTTGGGATCAGTTCCAAGTCATTCTGGAGAGTCTCAAACAATGATCTATCATCATAAAGAAAAGAATAAAAAGTGTTTGCTATCAGATGACTGGTTGTTTCTACACCTGCTCCCAATAAAAGCATAGTAGCTTTTACAATCTCATCATCGGTAAACATTTCTTCGTCTACTTCCACTCTTGTTAAGTCAGAAATAATATCATCGCTAGGTTTCATACGTTTCTGGACAACAATAGGATACAAGAACTCATAGTATTCTTTTGCAGCATGATGCTTCTTTAACAAAATCTCTTCTTCTGTGTTTTTATCATAAGGTTGAAATAAAATGTCTACCCAATTTTTAAACTGGACTCTATCTTTTATCGATACTCCAAATAAATCTGCAATGACCAAACTAGGCAAAGGTGCCGCTAAGGATTGAACGATATCTACCGTTTCATTTGGAGGAATTTCTTCTACAAGATCCTTTGCTAGTTTTTGGGTTCGTGGTTCCCAATCTTTCAAACTGCGAGGAGTAAAGGCGGAAGAAAACAAGGAACGACTTTTTCGATGCAAAGGAGGATCGAGATCCGTCAAAGCCAATTTACCGGATAACCTCTCACCAGTCCCCACACTCGTCGTTGTCCTTGTGCCCACATTTGAAAAAAACTCAAAATTTCCCATTACTTGTTTTACATGATCATACTTAAATACATTCCAAGTATTTGTTTCTTCATGATAATAAACAGGATTATCGTGAAGCATTTTTTTGTACCATTCGAGTGGAAAAAACTCCATAGAACGTGTTGAAAAATTCGTAATATCATTAGTGGAGATAATATCTTTTTTCATTGAACTTCCTCCTTTATGTTAAACTAACATATATTAATTTAACACATTGAAAAGATGGCATCAAGGTAAAAATCCCTTAATTTAGAATTATTTAATTTTTTATCCTATTACACTTCTTCTTTTGAGAATATAAAAAAAGAACCTGTCGGTTCTTTTGTGAAAATTTTATAAGCGGAAAAACCAAAGAACATTTTAAACTTTCAATAGTAGGCTGTCTATCCATGCTATCTCGTCTCTGAGTCTTTTTGTGGAAAATTGCAAAACTTGATTTGTATACTCGCTTTTCTTTACATTAGAAGGTTCTCTTGAGAGCAGCTTGTTTAGGTGCTGCTTTCTTACATTTAAGATACGAATTCGATCTTCATGGCTGATACGATCAAAAAGCGCTACTCTAGCCAAAAATTCGATGTCATTTTTAGCATTTTTGGTATTAAAATCTCTTACCATTTCACAAAGGAGCTCTGTTCCCTTATCTGTTATATAATACACATTTCGATTCGGTCTTCCTTCTTGTTCACTTACTTTTTTGATTATTGCACCTTTTTCTTCAAATCTTCGCAAGGATGGGTACAACAAATTATGATTTACATCTATTACTTCACCTAATTGGTCTATGATATTTTTTTTAATTTCGTACCCATACATAGGGGATATCTCAATTTGATGTAAAACTAATAAATCAATATACATATTATCCTTCTCTTCCAATATTCTTTTCACGTTTCATATCCATGATAACAATACAAAAAGATTCGTTCAACGTGTATATTTTTACTTTCCTTGCAAGAGGAGGAATTGTATAAACTCACCCATTTGGAAGACAATTCCATTTCTTCGATGGTTAGGTAATGAAGAACAAAATCAGTATTTACACGATTTTCCCCTATACTTAAGAAGGACTTCCTACGCTCAAAGCCCTTCATTCAAGTTCTTATGCTGGTTGATCACTGGCAAAACCATATATTTCTTCCTTAATGCTATAAATGGCGGTTTTCAAGCTTCATCTTTCAACAAACAAAATCCCTTATAAAATTTTCTCGTAAATGGACGAAAAAGGCAATTTTAATTCTTTATGTTTACTGTTTTATAAAAATATTTTACGATAATTTAATTGGTCTTCTATTATATTAATATAATTTAATTTATACGGAGGTAGTTGCATCCATAAAGTTTAAACATGTTAGGAAATCGTTTGATGCTTGCGCACTTACGGGCAAGTTGCGCTATGTTTTCCGCGTCTGGTAATTGAATGAATACCTACAAAGAACGCACCACCCGCGAATATCTTTTTTTGTGTGGAATAATACAACAAGCTCTATATGTTCAAATACTACAACTTAAATGAAATTCATTATTTCCATAAACTAAATACAATATTAAATTTTTTCGAATGATCTTTTTTAAATAATCACTAATAGACATCTACATTCTTTTCCATACATAAAAATCCCTTGCTTTAAGCAAGAGACCACAAATTGTTAATATGCTGGCCAAACCCAATAAAACAAGAGTTTGATCAGATTTTTTTCAGTGTGAATAATCATGATAGAATATGCAGCTTATCCCAGCCAAAGCCAAGATCCCACATATTAGATCATCTCTTTTACGGCCACCACTGATAAAAAAATCATACATGACTGCCACTACAAGCAAAATGATACCAATTACCTTGAGTGTCATCACATCTCCCAAAGTAGACGGGGAGTCTCGCAGCTTATTTTATTGTATGATACTTCGGGATAAGTTACTACTGATTCAAGGGTGATTTTATATTAATTCTTATAAGCTATGAACCTCCCTCCACTTTGCTGACACTTAGGGATGAGAGACTTCTTAAGCAAGTATGTCAAATAATTATTATCAAATCACTTTGTTCACATAAGGTACTTTCACCAGGAGAGAAGCAATCAAAAAGCAGGTGATGGTCCCACCGACACCTACAAGAGCAAATTTAAGCAGAGGCTGTAAAGAAACACCTTTCAGTAATAAAGCATATCCGACTAGTACGATTGGGTGAATGATGTATACCGCAAACGCACTCCTAGAGAAAATAGACCAAAGGGTACTGGTTTGATTGTAATATTTTTTAAACCAAGCAAGTAATCCGACACAAATACCAAATGCAAGTAGATTTTCCCACATTGCATAGTGGAATGCTTGAATATTGAAACCTCCATTTAAATTACCCTGAAATAAGAGCAAACTAATTGGAAAAAGAGGGGCAACAACGGAAAGACCCAGTACCCATTGCTTTGTCGTTTTCTTAGGGACTTCTTTCAGCCAATTTTTGCTACCTGCAACAATTCCTATTACAAATAGAAATAAATAAGAAGGCAAATATGCAATTTGAATTCCCCAAATCCACAATCCGATTGGAAAGACAAGGCGAATTGCAAATGTACAAACACCTAACAAAAGGGCAGTTATCAAAAGAGCTTTTGAAGAAGGAAATAGGTCAGCTTCATTTTTTGGAGATTTTTTCATCATAAGTCGATATAAGACATATGACATGGTAAAAATTAACAATACTTCTGCAAACCAAAGTGGACCTGTTTCAATACTTTGAAAAGTTAAAATTTCATTCTTATAAAACATCCAAAAACTTTGACTCTTGATAGTAACCATATACCGAACAACTGGACTCAAAATAAACAAATAAGCCAATACAGGGATGCCCAATCTCAGAAGTCTATCCTTTATAAACTGTCGCGGAACTTTGCGATCAAAAGACATAGGAGTAAAATAACCCGCTAAAAAGAAAAAGAATCCCATAAAAAAAGCCTGATTAATTGCAATAAAAAAACCTAGCATAGCAGATACAAGTGTTTGTCCTTTTTCCATATCTGAGATGTACCAAACTCCCTCCATATTCGTATAAGGCAAGGCAGCATGATGAAATAGGACAAGAATAGTAAGAAACACACGAATATGATCCAAATAATAAACACGATTAGCATTAGTCATGTTGTCACAACCTTATCCATTGAAATCAAAAATAAAAATACTCCTTAATAGTTTTATAACACAGCTGTATTAAATAAATCAACTTTAACTTATAGGGTAAAAAGGACCTGAACACCCTCCGTAAATATAGACTATAAATACATGAAAATGGAGCTGTTCAAACCTTATGAAAAACCCTTGTTTTTATTTCGTTCTTTCTCTACTTGCATATAGATTGCAGATGCACTTCTAATGCCTTTCGGATGATATCTTTTGTCAAGGTACCTTGGTTTGCGTTCCAATGAAGAGATAAACCATCTACAAGTGCATGTAAGCGTTCTACCTCCACTTCCCTGTCCAATGTTTCATCTAGAAAGCCTCCTTGACTCAGTAAATCAATATACGTCTTTTGCATATACCGCATGTATTGAAAAATACGCAATGAAAGATCTTGGAGATTTGGATTTTTCTTAGCAAATGTGATAATGGAATACCATACATCCATATCTCTTTGTCCTGAACCTTCCATAGGTAAGATTTCAGATACCATCTGTTTGATTACTTCATTTCGTGTCAAGGATAAATCGATATGCGATAAAATGTGGTGGTGCACATTTTCTCCTGCAGATCTGATACAATATCGCAATAATTCGTTTTGTGTAGGAAAGTAATGTCGAATTGACCCCGATGAAATATTCATTTGGTCAGCAATTTTCCTTACAGATACTTCTTCAATTCCTCTGGTTTGAATAATTTCCCAAGTAGCTTGTCCTATTTCTTTTTTTCGTTGTTCATGATTGACCATTTTAGGCATTTCGATCACCTTCTACATCAAACTTCAATTATTTAACTTTATTTTAGGTGTAGAAAAGTTATTATACAAGAACAGGCAGAGAGGTGTATTTAAAAATCTTAAAAATAAGCTATAAGGATTTAAAGTAGTTTTTATTTCCTTTACACTCACCAAAGTAAATAATTGACCATCTGCAAATTCTCAAAACCATAGAAAATATCTATGGTAAAATGCTCTTGACAAGTAGCAAGCTGACTCAGGAGGATTACTTTGAGAATGACAGCTCCAACTAAAATGGTTCTGCGCGAACTACTTTCTGCTCATCAAGAAAATCATAAACTCTATGGGCTAGAAATTTGTGATCTCACTGGATTGGGACATGGTACGGTGTATCCTATTCTTGATCGCCTTGCCGAAGAAGGATTTGCACAAAACCAAAAGGAAGATAAAAAAGACCGTGTTGGACAAGGAAGACCTCTTCGCATTTACTACTGGTTGACAGAAAAAGGTGTTAAAAAAGCTAATAGTATTAGGTACTAATACTACGATGACCAACTATCGAAAATATAGTTGGTCATCCCATCAAGTTATCATTTTGGACTGAAGCCAATATCTAGTCCCAAATATTTGCTCGTTTCACATCCGCTGTTCTTAAATAATCTAACATCTGTCCTGTATGAACAGCTTCATGGTATGCAACTCTTAACAACATATCACCTAAAGAGCGAACATAGCCCACATCGCTACGATCAATTTGAATATCAGATAATTCCTCTTCTGTAAAAGCTTTGACTGTAGCTAAAAAATCTTTGCGATAACGTTGACTAAATTGAAGTTCATCTTCAACAGAAACAAAGCTTCGATTTTCAAATGGTGATTGATAGAAAGATAAACTGCCTCTATTTTTTATACATAGATGATAATAATGTTCTGAATCCAGCACATGTCTGATCATTTCTTTCATACTTAGTGCTTGTTCATCTGGTTTCCAAACCAATAGATTCTGAGGTATTTCCTGCCATACTTTTATGCTTCTACGTCTAATTTCTTCAAAATTGTAAATGATTAATTCATTACTTTTCATTTTTTCATACCTCAGCTTTCCACTTGTAACATTTTGTTTCTAATTAAGTATATAGTAATCCATATCCCAAAAGGATTGAAAAATCCTACCATCTGTCTTTATCTCGCACTCCTTCCCAAAGGATGATCTATATCTTGGACCTTTGTAAAACAAAAAAGCTGAAGTGGTCATCCTGCTATGTTTAAATATATAATTTTCAGGTTTTATGCTATACGATTACTCCGAATTTTCACTTCCCCTTTTCTTTAAAAAGATCATCCATGCCCACAGATCAGTTGGGTGAAATCTTAATACATAACACATCCTGATCCAATGACGCAAAGCATTCAGGCAACCTTCTCATCCACGACTTTCCTTTCATTAGCTGTCAAAAAAATAACTTTGTAATTAAGTCTATATGAATCCAATTGACCACGGAATCCCAAAACACTTTCTTGCTTTCCGATTATATTTCTGCAAAAAAGCAAGTAACATTTGATTTATGAATGAATGATATTTAATTATGAAGTAAATTTTGATAGCATCTCTGCTATTATGTTTGCTATTATTCATGGTAGGGACTGATTTACCTTCTATAAAGTCAAGGTAAATTTAAATCTGTTTCTATATATGATAAGAAAAACGAGAGAACCACACAGAAATAATATGAAAAACCAAGGATATCTAAAGTTTTTGGTGATCTGTATAAGGGAGAGGAATTTATAACTACACAATACATTGGAAGTTTTGTTAAAATTTCAAGTAGAAGCCAACTACTACTTTTTTGATCAATAATATCTATACAATGGGAATAATATGGAAGAGACATGCTTCAAAAATATCAATCCCTATTTTATTTCTCTATTAACGTTTAGCCACTGCACTCTAAAAAGATTTAATGATTTTTCATTGGTTATCAAAAATGGAAGGAACTATAAAATTACAAGTAGGAGGAGGAATCAAAATGCCAAATCAAAAAGGTAAAGAGGAAAAGCCTTGGAATGATTTACATGGACCTAACTTAGCATACATACTAGAGCAATATGAAATATATAGCAAAAATCCAGAATCCGTGGATTCCACCTTGAAGAGTCTTTTTGAGGAATGGGGATCTCCCATTACTTCAGAAAACAAGCAGCCGAAAATAGAGTCGGGTATAGATGTACGAAAAGTAATTTCAGCTGAAAAATTGGTACAATATATTCGAACATACGGTCATTTGTCTGCAAACATTAATCCTCTGACAAAAAATCAACATTCTCTGCCTAACCACGGTGAGTATGGATTAAATGAGGAAGATTTAAATCAGATACCCGCAGAATTAATTTGGACAGGGTTATCGGATAACATCCGAACAGCACTAGATGTCATCCAACACCTACAAACTATTTATACAGAATCACTAGCTTATGAATTTAGTCATGTTCACAATCAAGAGGAAAGAGAATGGCTCTATTCTGTGGTCGAATCCAGACAGTTTCTTACCGATTTAACTACCGAAAACCGATCAGATATACTCAAGAGGCTGATCGAAGTAGATGAATTTGAGAAATTTCTTCAACGTACGTTTACTGGCCAAAAGCGATTTTCGATAGAAGGTGTAGACATGTTGGTGCCCATGATTGACGAACTGATTCGTGCCAGTTCTCAAGTGGGCGTCCGTCATGTAATGATGGGCATGGCACACCGTGGTCGTTTAAACGTACTCGCTCATATACTTGGAAAACCATATGAGAAGATTTTTTCCGAATTCCATCATTCTACCAATAAAGAAGTTGTTCCATCTGAAGGATCTATGGGCATTAACTACGGATGGACAGGTGATGTAAAGTACCATCTTGGTGGAAATCGAGATATAGATGGCAGTAATAGTGTCCGCACGCGTGTAACACTGGCTAACAACCCCAGTCATTTAGAATTTGTCGATCCAGTGGTAGAAGGATTTACCCGAGCTGTTCAAGAAGATCGTACCAATCCTGGTTATCCACAACTAGATACCAGCAAAGCTATCGCTTTACTCATTCATGGAGATGCAGCTTTTCCAGGAGAGGGCGTAGTAGCAGAAACTTTGAATTTAAGTCAGTTAACAGGATATCGCACAGGTGGAACGATCCATATTATTGCCAACAACCAATTAGGTTTTACAACTGATCACTCAGATTCTCGTTCTACTACTTATTCCAGCGATTTGGCCAAAGGATTTGAAATTCCGATTGTCCATGTGAATGCAGATGATCCAGAAGCATGTCTGGCAGCTATTCGTCTTGCATGTGAATATCGCACTCGTTTCCAAAAGGATTTTCTAATCGATCTCATTGGGTATCGTCGCTTTGGTCATAACGAAATGGATGATCCAACCGTTACACAACCGCTTATGTATGAAATTATTCAAAAACACCCAACCATTCGCACACAATATGCTGAAAAATTGAGTGAAAAATGGGTAGATGCTACGGAAATTAAAACATGGGAAGCGAATATCAAAGAAACATTACAATCTGCACACGAAAAAATGAAGGAAGAAACAGATAACCAAACAGAATACCATTCTGAAACAGGCTTGAATCTACCAACAGAAATAAATACTGGAGTTACCATTGAATCGTTGAAAGCTATCAACCATGCCCTGTTAGAGCGACCAAAATCTTTCAACGCATATCCCAAACTAGAACGTACATTATCCAGACGAATCAGTCTACTGGATGAAGAAGAAAAAGTAGATTGGGCATTAGCTGAGACATTAGCTTTTGCTACCATTTTAAGCGAAGGAACAGCTATTCGTTTCACTGGTCAAGATACAGAAAGAGGAACTTTTGCGCACCGCCATCTTGTCCTGCATGACAGCAAAACAGGTAAAACATTTAGCCCGCTACACTCTATCCCTCAAGCGAAGGCAGCATTTGGGATTCATAATAGTCCATTATCTGAGACATCGGTACTTGGGTTTGAATATGGATACAACTTCTTTGCCCCAAATACCCTTACGCTTTGGGAAGCTCAGTATGGAGACTTTGCGAATGCAGGCCAAGTAATCATTGATCAGTTTCTATCTGCTGGACGTGCGAAGTGGAGACAAAATTCTAGTTTAGTGATGTTATTGCCTCATGGATATGAAGGACAAGGACCAGAACACTCAAGTGCACGTTTGGAACGCTATCTGCAATTAGCTGCTGAAAATAACGTAGTAATTGCTAATTTATCAAGTGCAGCTCAATACTTTCATTTATTGCGCCGTCAAGCTGCTATGACAGGAAAAGAAGAAGCTCGTCCTTTGATTTTGATGGCTCCTAAAAGCCTCATACGCAGTAAACGCACAGTTTCGCCTAGTGTGGAGTTAGAAACAGGCTCATTCCAAGCAATAAAAGAAGAAACAGGTTTAGGAAAAAAATCCGATCAAGTAAAACGATTAATTTTGTGTAGTGGCAAAATCGCTATTGATTTGTCGACTGAATTGGAAGCTATGTCTCCAAAACAAAAGAAATGGTTACATATTTTACGAGTAGAACAATTATATCCATTCCCGAAAAAAGAGATCCAATCTATTATGAATAGATACAAACATTTAGAAGAAGTGGTCTGGGTACAAGAAGAGCCGAAAAACATGGGTGCATGGACTTTTATGGAATCTAGAATTAGAGAAACAGTATCTGATCAAGTTTCCATTCGTTATATTGGTCGACCAGATCGGTCAAGCCCTGCAACTGGAAAATCCAATGTACATGATGTTGAACAACAACGTATTCTCACAGATGCTTTGCATCATAAATCATAACTGTCCTATACCAGGAGGGAAAAATCGTGACTGAGGTAAAAGTACCAAATCTAGCAGAGTCCATTACAGAAGGGACCATATCCAATTGGTTGGTCAAGGAAGGAGATCGTGTACAGCAAGGTGATATCTTACTTGAATTAGAAACAGATAAAGTGAATATGGAGATTTCCGCGGAACAAGCAGGAGTAGTGAAAAAAATCGTCAAACAAGCAGGAGAAAATGTTGAAGTTGGTGAAGTAATCGCCCATCTTGATGAAAATGCGGATGCAGGATCTACTTCAGGTCAACAAGAAAAAGAAACAGCTGATCAACAAACATCCTCCACTCCAGCAAAGAAAGAGTCGAATTCTGAGCAAGAAAAACAAGACTCTCATACAAAAAGAAGCGTAGGATCCAATGCTTCCCCTGCAATGAGAAAACTGGCAAGGGAAAAAGGCGTTCCAATAGAAGATCTTCAAGCGGAACGTTTCCAAAAAGACAATACTGATTCTGAGAAGAAAATAGAGAAACAAGCTTCCCAGACGTCTTCTCCTTCCCAGCCGGAAACCAATCAAATCACTTCACCTTCTAAGCCGGTGGAACGCAAACGGATGACTCGCAGACAACAAACGATTGCAACCAACTTGGTACAATCACAACACAATGCGGCCATGCTCACTACTTTCAATGAAGTAGATATGTCCAAAGTCATGGACATCCGTAAAAGACGGAAACAGGCATTTATCGATAAACATGAGATCAATCTAGGCTTTATGTCTTTCTTCAGCAAAGCAGTAGTTGGTGCTCTAAAGGCATACCCTATTCTCAACGCAGAAGTCGATGGCCAAGATATTGTCTACAAAAAATATTACGATATTGGAATCGCTGTTGCTAACGACGCGGGTCTTGTCGTTCCTGTAGTCCGTAATGTAGATTCGCTGAGTTTTATAGAAATTGAGAAGCAGATCGCCACACTAGCTCAAAAAGCTCGAACCAATAAATTAACATTAGAAGATTTAAAAGGTGGTACTTTTACCATTACCAATGGTGGCGTATTTGGTTCTCTCTTCTCTACTCCTATCCTCAATGCACCACAAGTAGGAATCTTAGGAATGCACACCATACAAAAACGACCTGTAACGGTAAGCACTCCAGAAGGCGATAAATTAGAACACCACCCTATGATGTACATCGCCCTTTCCTATGATCATCGCATTGTAGATGGTAGAGAAGCTGTTGGTTTCTTGGCTACTATTAAAAAGCTGTTAGAGGAACCTGAGTTATTGTTACTGGAAGGTTAAACACGAGGATACTATCACAAAAAGAGTCACCAGCTTCGAGTAAAATAGCGGTGACTCTTTTACTATCTAAGTTTTTCCGTTTAATCCAAGGTCTTTACGTGGATCTCCTACCATTTTCTTTAGATCGATGTTCTTATCATACTCTTCTACGGTAATATAACCACTAGAAATAGCTGCCTCACGCAGAGTTGTATTTTCTGCAAATGCTTTATGGGCAATTGCTGAAGCTTTATCGTAGCCAATAACTGGGCTCAAAGAGGTTACAAGCATAAGCGATTCATTCACATGCTTTTCAATTCCCTGTTTGTCTAATGTTATCCCCTCAATACTATACTTACGCCACATTTCACATGCATCACCAAGGATTTTACTAGAATGCAACACATTTTTAGTGATTATTGGACGCATGGTGCTCAGTTCAAAGTTTCCTTGGGTTCCAGCAATAGCAATTGCATTGTCATTGCCGATCACTTGAACACAGACCATAATCATCGCTTCTTCTTGTGTTGGATTCACTTTTCCGGGCATAATCGATGAACCAGGTTCGTTAGCAGGTAAATTTAACTCATGAATCCCAGCTCTAGGTCCGCAACCAAGCCAACGAATATCGTTAGAGATTTTCATAAGTGCTATCGCAAGGGCACGTAGAGCTGCACTAGCATTCACCATTGCATCCAAGGATGCTTGAGCAGCAAATTTATTAGGTGCTGTTACAAAAGGATGCCCGGTAAGCTGTGCGATCTCAGAGGAGATACTTGAGCCAAAACCGGGAAGCGTATTTATCCCTGTCCCGACTGCTGTACCACCAGCTGCAAGTTGATATAGTCCAGCCATCGAATTTTTGACGAGCTGAAGTGCATCTTTCAACTGTGTAACATAGCCGGACCACTCTTGACCAACAGTTAGCGGAGTAGCATCTTGTAGATGAGTTCGTCCTATTTTAACAACATCCACCCACTCTACTGCCTTATCCCACATCATATGAATCAGTTTTTCCACACTAGGTATCAAGTGATTCGAGAATTCAAGTACAGTGGCAATGTGCATAGCAGTTGGAAATGTATCATTGGAAGACTGAGACATATTGACATGATCATTTGGATGAATGGGATCTTTTGTACCTAAAGTTCCTCCTACTTTTTGAATTGCACGATTCGAGATTACTTCATTTATGTTCATATTGGTCTGTGTTCCAGAACCCGTCTGCCATACAAATAGCGGGAATTCGGCATCTAATTGACCTGTGATCACTTCATCGGCAACTTGCATAATCAATTCTGCTTTATCCTTTGATAAAACACCTGCATCCCTATTTACTTTGGCCGCAGCCTTTTTTACATATCCATACGCATGGTACACTTCCAAAGGCATTCGATCATCGCCAATAGAGAAATGAAGTAACGACCTCTGGGTCTGTGCCCCCCACAATTGCTCTGCTGGAACCAATATTTCCCCCATGGAATCCGTTTCGATGCGATATTTTCCATTTTCCACTAACATACCTGCTTTATGAGCTGAATCTCCTTCGAGTTTCACCAAATCTCTCCTTCTAATTAAAAAAATTTACAGTACTGCCCTTTTTTCTTCTCACATAGTCCAATTCCATTCTACTACGTTAAACACGGTAACCCCAAATCTCTCTTATCCATACACTAATAAAAAAGGAGAATACCGAACATGCCTCACATTGAAGTCTCGCTATCCAAAAGACGACTGTACTTATATGAAGGCAACACGCTCATCAAAAGTTATTTGATCGGTATCGGTAAAATACTCACACGAACACCTGTCGGTAATTATGTCATTATAAACAAAGTCACCTATCCATACAGCAGACCTGGTGGACAGCTTACTGCATATGGAACATTGTGGATGGGACTGTCTCGTCGAGGTTACGGTATTCACGGTACGAATCGTCCTTCCTCTATTGGAAAAATGGTATCAAAAGGTTGTATTCGTATGTATAACAAAGATGTCGAGGATCTAGGCAAAAGAGTTGGTATTGGGACATCTGTAATCATCCGTAACTAGCTGTGGACTATCCTTCCTCCTCTAACGAAAGAGGGAGATTCAAATTATAAACTGTTATATAATAAAATAACTCATTTAAATATATTCCTATTTTTAAAAAGAGGTGAAAAAAATAAAGATAGTTTTTCTTCGGAAAATACTTGTAACGTTTGTAATGGTATTTGTAACTCCTGTATATCTTCTTTTGATTATGCATGATCTAACCTTTAGTGAATCTATCGGCATATTTATCATCTCATTTACGACTGCTATCCTGTTTATGTTCCTATATGCACTTCCTGTTTCTATCCTTGCTGAATACCTATCACAAAAAATTCGGTATCGCAGATTATTGTCATTTTTCATTCATGTGGCCTTTTCTATCGCATTCTTTACATATGTGAAAAGAGCTGAAGGAGAGATTCAACTTTTTAATCCTGGAAATCTCATAGCAATACTATTTTGGGGGTTAGATGAATGGTTTCGATATTTGCAAGAGAAAAAAAGAATACAATAATTCCTTTGCATTCTTAGTTACCTTCCAGTTAGAAATCTCATACATCATTATCTTAATATCATCAGAATTATCTATACATTCATTCAAAAATAGAGAGGAAACAGAAGATAATCGAACACCTAAACACCATATTAAGTCTACATTCCGTCGTCTGGCTATTTCTCATCGTCTTTCTCATTCATGATTTTGAAGAGATTATTTATATGGAAACATGGTTCGCGCGTCATTATCACAAATTTCGTCACAAAATACCATCTCCATTCTTAAAAATTACGGATCAAGCCTCGAAAGTAACAACACAACAGTTCGCTCTAGCAGTTCTTGTCGAACTTCTTTTTTTAGTTATTGCAACTCTTATAGCATCAGAAGGAATGGATTATCTCTTATTTCTAGGTGTGAATATCATAATGCTTCTACATGTGTTTATGCATATTGGTCAATCTATATATTTGAGAAGATTTGTTCCAGGAGTTCTAACTGCCATTTTCTTCATTCTCCCTTACAGCCTATACCTATTTTACCGCCTGCTAGTCGAAAAGGTGGTAAGTTGGTCAGATATAGTTATAAGTATACCTTTTGGTTTTCTACTTGTTCCTATTGTGCTTTTCGGTCATTACCTAGCTGGAAAGCTTTTAAAAACAAATGATTAGAAATTAATCTACTTTTTATTTGAGTCGTTTCCTTCTCTTCTTGACTCAACTTTATCGAATTAACTTCAAAAATTATCTACGAAAAACGATTTATCCTTATATAGGACTTCAAAGCCACGGCATACAAAAAATCTGAAATTCCAAAAATAGGGGGATTTCAGATTTTTTATATCTAGCAGGTGATAATCTAGCTTCATTATGACGAATATCTTGTCAAGTTTCCTCAGTAAAATTATCTCTTATTTTTTTGATACTATTTCATATCTGATTATTAGTATGTATAATGGATTCCTGCAAGGTGTTGTCAACCCGAAGGAATACCCTGTGCAGACGATCAAGCTCAGCTACTCGGACTGTGTGGAAGGCGGCTACGAAGATAAGGAAGTTAAAGCCACGGAAGGGGATCGTAAGCTTTTTGTCCATGCATGGATGAGCGATCCTGCTTATACCCATGTCCGCCCTGGTGAGGATGCACACGCCAATGTCTGCTATCATCCAACTGGCATTGATAGTGATGGTTCCGTCATTCAGGATTCACAGGATTTCCCATGTGCTGAAGGTCTCCAGGTGGAACAGGTTGGTTACAAGCCTTGGACATGGACCAGCCCTTGTGGGTCGTTTCGGTTAGTCTTCGAAGTGAAGTAGCCTACGACTAGGTTGGTCTCCATGCGGGGTAACTCACTTGGAAAGTTACCCCGCACTGCGTTTCCCTAGATTTTTCATATATTGCTAACCAATAAAAATGGGTTCAACAAGTATCCCACTTTAAATTGGGAAGATTTTGATTGTTGGTACTGGATTCATTATTTTCCACCCACCTATCTTACTTACATGCCGGTAGCCCCATCCCTCTTAGCTACTATAGCTTCGCATGTGATACGGATTATCTGTCCCAACCAGCTCAAACATAGTTAAACAAATAGGGGGTGAACTGTTTTTATGATGGATCACATACCCCCAAATATCACCTCGTTCTACCCGGCTACCGTGAAACTGCAACCATTTGTATAAGTTTTTTCTTAGCTGGACAACCTTATAATACGAAATACCATCCAAATAAATGGATGGTTAATGCATACTTTTTTCAAACTAATCACGACGTAAGCCCATCTGAACAGGTGGATCTGTTAGCAGACTCGAGTCCAAAATCTCATACCATTTCTCTTGTTCAGTCCTTCGGGTTTCCCATTCGGGATCTTGGCTTTTTTGTCGTACTTTTTTACGATATTCGCCCCACTCAGCTTCATTTTAGAAAGTCACAATATGTTCGACAGCGTGAACATCGATACCGATTGTTCTTACATACCACTCTGTTTTTAATACCATCTCAAGCCCATCATAAAACCAATGCTCTCTATCTTGCATCCATCTCCAAAATTCGCCAGAGTTTGCTCGTGCATAGGCAGTAGGTTGAAATTTATATACCAAATATAACATATTGATCATCCCCTTCCATAAAGCTTCCTTTAAGCCCAATTAGACCATGAAATATCAATTGCTTCAGGTCTAGTTAAAAATCTTTTTTTCCAATGTTCCACAACAGACTTGTTATATTTGCGGGCTAAGGATTCACTTACGAATCCCGATTTCCCATGTGGTGGAAAGATAACCATGGCTAATGGATAAAGGTGTGCACCTCTTCTTACTTTTGATTCCCACGCAGATATGGAAAGATGTATATGTCGAAAACCATGTTGAGCTGCCCATTTCACAGCAGCATAGTGTGTCAGAACATAATAAGAATAAGGAGGTGCATCTATATCCGCTCCCCAATATCGACCATAGAGCCAATCGTGATGTCGATAAAATATTGCTAGTGCCATGATTTTTTCTCCTACACGAGATAGTGCTACGATAGCCTTTTTCGCAACTCCGCTTTGTAATTGAGCAGAAAAGGTACGATGCATCCATTCTAATCCACCACTAGAACCATACTTACTCCGGTTTGCAGCGATCAATCTAGCCGCCAATTGTATTACATCAAATTCTAATGGTTTCCACTCTACTTCTCCGCCAGAATGTTGAAAGTCTTTTATTTCTTTTTGCCATTTTTTCCTATCATTGCGTCGTGCAGCTTGTAGGAAACCCTGAAATCCATCCGCTGGTATATGCACTACAGGGTCTGCAGAGTGCAGGACGAAATTTGCTGATGGACAACATCGAGCAATTTCGCATGCTTCCTCTAGAGAAAGATATGGCCATACAATTCCTGAAAATTGATGTTTATCAGCATAAACACGGACAGCATGGATCAATTCACGAATAACATGCGATCGCTGCTCCCCCTTCGTACAGATAAGAGAGTTTGCAGTAACTCGGTGCCCTCCTAGCCATAAAAACTGTTTGTCCCATGATCCAGGCAAATCACCAATCAATTCTGAAAGCGTGAACAATGGATCTCCAGATAAATCGCCTCTCCATGATGGTATCCCTCCTAAAACTTTATCATCGATTTGTGCTAAAAAGGTCGGATTAGTCCCATGTGCAAGTTCTAAAGAATGAATCCACTCATAACTAGAGTAAAAAGCATTGGGACCTACAAGCGAATTCCAACTCTTGGGAGAATGAATAAGAGATATAGGGGTAAAATTGATCGATATAGGACTTATATCTTTACATTTACCATGATAATGTATATCGATCCCCCCTATAGTTACCATTTTTGAAAAGGAAATATCAATTTCAAATCCCATTTACATTAAACAAAGTATTAATTTTATTCTCTAAATATAGAATTAAATATAACAAATGTAAAGATTGGGCTTCCTATTTGCAAAAATTAACACTTTTCTCAAGTGAACTAACCTTATACTTATTTAATAATTATGAAATATAGTTACAAGAACAAAAAAAGAAAGCCAAAGCTACTTGGATTTCAAGCACTTAAGACTTTCATTTAGTTAGTTCTATTGAAATTCTCTTCCTATATCATGTTTTTCAACAGTCGCTATCAAATCCGATTATTGCTTCTATTACTTAAACCCCGCGCAAAGGACGATACTCAGGCTGCCACATTGCTTGTTTAACTGCTTGTTCGATATCGCTCGGATGTTTACGAGCCACTCCATCTATTATAGCAGCTTGTACCACACTAGTAGCAACAGATACTGATACTTCACGCAGTTGCTCCACTGGAGGTAATAAAGATGAACCAGGCTCTGATATTTCTACCATTCCTGCTACTGCTTCTGCTGCGGCTTCCAGCATTTTATCTGTGACACGTTCTGCTCGAGACACAATCGTCCCTAATCCAATACCAGGAAAGACAAATGCATTATTAGCCTGACCGATCTCATACGTAACCCCATTATGTGTAACAGGTTCAAACGGACTACCAGTTGCAATAAGTGCTCTGCCATCCGTCCAGGTCAATAGATCGGCTGGAATTGCTTCTGAAGAAGTTGTTGGATTAGACATCGGCAAGATGATAGGTCGATCTACATGAGCAGCCATCTGGCGAATGATCTCTTCTGTAAATGCACCACCGACTGTTGACGTTCCAATCAAAATGGTTGGCTGTACTTGACGAATTACTTCATCAAAAGAAATGTTACCATCAGATCCATTGTGATCCCATTCTTTGATCTCATGAATAGTTCGAGCATAAGGACGTTGAAAATCAGCAAGGTTTTCCATATTTTCTATTAGAAGACCAAACTTATCAACACACCAGAACTTGCGATTCGCATCTTCTTTGGATAGACCATTATGAACCATTGCATCTCGGATTTGCTCCACGATGCCGATCCCAGCTGAACCAGCGCCAAAAACCACAATCCGATGCTGATCCAAAGGAATTCCAGAAGCTCGAACCGCAGATAATACCACAGCTAAGGAAACAGCACCTGTTCCTTGAATATCATCATTGAACGTGCAAATTTTGTTTTGGTATCTCTCTAAAATCGGTCGAGCATTAGGCTGAGCGAAATCTTCCCAGTGTAGCATTGCATTGGGAAACATACGATTAGCAGTAGTTACATAGGCATCGATAAAAGCATCATAACGTTCTCCACGTACTCTCGGGTGTCTTCTACCGATATACAAAGGATTGTCCAGTAAACTTTCTCGATTGGTTCCAACATCTAAAATAACAGGGAGAACACGACTAGGATCAATTCCACCAGCTGCGATATATACCGTAAGTTTACCGATGGCAATGTCAATACCACCAATTCCCCAGTCTCCAATTCCCAAGATTCTCTCTCCATCTGTAGCGACGATCAAATCTATTTCGTCTGAATCGACTCTCAGATTGCGAAACGCTTCCTCAATCCCATCTGGATCATCGATCGAAAGATATACCCCGTGAGGTCCACGATACACTTGACTATAGCGCTGGATTGCTAGACCGATCGTTGGTGTATACACAATCGGAAGCATTTCGCTTATATGCTCGGAAACCAACCGATAGAACAAAATCTCATTACGTGCTCGTAATAGGCTTAAGTATACATATTTACTAAGATCATCAGGTTGGTCTTTAAACTGTTTATAAGAACGTGTTACTTGTTCTTCAATAGTCAGCACGGCTGGTGGTAACAATCCATTTAACCCAAGTGACTGCCGTTCCTCAATCGAAAAAGCGACCCCTTTATTTAACTTTGGAGACTTTAAAATACTACGACCTCGTAGTGTTGTTTCTAGGTGTTCATACATAAGAGTTCCCCCAAATTTTTGCGTATTTATTATTTTTCCTGATCATAATTGAAATCATCAAATGACTGGAGAAACCTTACATGATTTTTTATTCCGTTACAAGGTGAGCAAAATGAAAGTATCTACCTAGAGCTGTCACAAGCACTTGTATACTTTCAACACCTACTATTTATACAAAATGAAGAAAATTGTTATGTGTTCATTTCCTTATTTTACTTAATTGGTAATTGCTTAACATCATATAAAATATTTTACTTTATTTATTCACTTTCATGATTTTCTTTATACAAGAGAATACCCCATAAAGTCTATTTCTTTTTTGCAGGAAAATAAATATTCAAATAATTAGAATGCATATACTATCTATAGTATTCTTAATTAGGAGGTGTTTATTTGCATTGAAAAACAATAGAAATAATTACAAAAGACAACGAATCATCAGAAGAAAATATATTGAGTTTAAAAAAGCGTTTAAAAGAAAAGCAAGAGTCCCTCTCTATCCATTCTTAGCCATTCAATTTATTTTGGAACAAATGAAATTAGGTTACAAGCCAAGTTTAGATCGTATTGTTTTCCAAACAGACAGCCCACTTGAACGAATGCTGTACTATGCGATCCGCTGCGATTACAAAGGGAAAATAGTACCACAATATCCACTAGGACCATATTGGGTTGACTTAGCCATTCCTTCAAGAAAACTTGCTTTGGAATGTGATGGTCAAGCCTATCATTCTAGTTCAAAAATGAAAGAACACGATCGAAAACGAGATGCTTATATGAAACGTATGGGCTGGAAAGTAATGCGTTTTACTTATCAAGATTTATTGCAAGATCAGTTACCAATTTCGATACAAAAAATCTATACTTATATGAATCCAAAGTCCATATCGAAGAACAAGAAAGCGAATTAGGATCATTGATAAGATATAAAAAATGCAGAAAACAAAAGTTCCGATCTTTTATGGTCGGAACTTCTTAATAAATCTATACTGTTTCCTCTGCCGCCTTCGCTTGTGCTAACTTATCTAAATAATATCTTTCTTCTCGATACATATGATCAGCCATTAATGGTGCAATCGTCCCAAGAAGCGTCTTGTTTGTAGTCATTTCCTCTACTTCTTTCAAGAAATTTTGAAAAATTTTCATCTGCAGCTCAACATCCTGGTTAAAACGACTTAAAGCGGGAAAATGCATACAATTGGTGCGCAAATACCCAGCTAGTTCAATCGCTTTTAAATAAAATGCTTCAAATTGCTTAGTAAAATAAGCAGTTTTGGCTAACCATTCTTTCTCTACACCATCTGTATTTTGGTTTAATGCAGTAGCATGACCAGCGGCATCTGGTAACCATAGCAGATGATGGTGCAGAGAATGGAGATGCTTTGGCACCTTATTTCGTTGGAAACAATCAAGAATTCTCAAATACTCATCGAGTTCATTTACCATGTGATTGACGAATGTGGGAGTAAGATGAAAAGAGATTTGCTCTGTCAACAATCTTTTTAATAAGTGAAGTTTAAATTTCCTCAACTTACAAACAGCTTGATAAACTGCTGAAAGGTCATGCGAGTGGTGCTGGTACAAATTATCAAATGAAGCGTAAAGTTCTTGGGCTTTATAGATCTCTTTTTCTTCTGTGGGAGCAAGAGCTTCCAAGATAAACTGACAATGATCTCGAAGCACATGAAGCCAAAAATGTTGCTCATAATCAAGAATTTCTTTCAAATTATCCACTGCATTCACCTCTTTTTATCACTCTTTTTTAGATATATGACAAAAAAATGGAGTTATTATTTTATGAATCATATTTAAACTACTTTCTGGTGCATGATCTTTTGATGTATGTCATAAAAACCATTATGATTGAAGAAAAAGATGGACGCTCAGCGTAAACTTGAGTTTCTTGTTTCATTTTTTCATGGTCCATTAGGGTCACTGTATCTGTGAAAACCAATAAGATTGGCGTTGCGCAAGACCGCGTCATTGTCAGGACATAGGTACAGGGTAGGTAACGGATATAAAATAAATCCTCTGCTTTGTAATGTAACAAAGTTGGAGGATTCATCAAAGAAATCATGGCAAAAAAGATGTCGTATGACATTTTATTACTTTCTATATAGAATAACTGTTTAATTGATAGTGCGGTATCATGTCACTTGTTTCTTCTCATTCATTGGTATATTTTCATTTAAGGTTTGGAGAAGGGATTATTCATCCCTTTATCTGACTCCTTTTATTCTTCAGTACTTCTGGCTGGACAGGATCTTTTACAAAAAAAGCAGTGAAGAGGGCAATCGCACTTCCGATCAATCCATATAGAAATAGATGATGAATACCTGCCATAAAATCATCTGACTGATTTAGAAATATACCCATAATAGTAACACCAATGGCAGTTCCAATATTACGAATAAACAAGGTAAATGAAGTAGAAACTCCCTTTTCATTTTCTAAAACAAGTTGTTGCGCTCCAATAACACCTGTTGTAGAAAGTAAACCAAAAGCTGAACCTTGAATCAACATGACAAAAAACACATACCAAAATCCATGTTCCATCTCTAGCAAAAAAAGGAAAATACCTGAACAAAGCAACACAGCATTTCCAATTATAAATAGCGGACGATAGCCGTATTTTGCTATCCATTTCCCTGCTGCAACAGATGAAAACATCCAACCGATTGCTGTGCCAAGTAATGCTAATCCACTTATGAAAATAGAAAGGTGCGTTATCTTTTGCAAAAACAATGGGATATAGCTCGCTGTCCCAAATAAAGAAACCCATCCCAAAAATCCATTTACGTTCATCCAGCGGAGTTGTTTATCTTGAAACAAATAAAGAGGAATAATCGGTGATTCTTGTTTTCTCTCCACCAAGATAAAAACAATGAGAAAGAAAACGCCAATGACACCATAAAGTATTTGATAAGTTTTAACTACTGTTGTTAAAAGTAGTAAACTCACACTAACTATAAATAAAATCGTCCCTATGTAATCAATCGAAGTTTTTTTAGGAGTATACACTTCTTTATAAGGTAGTAACGTAACCAACGCAAGGATTGCAATAGGTATATTGACATAAAATATCCATCTCCAAGTCAAATACTCAACAAATAAAGCTCCCAACATCGGCGCAAGTACAGCTGATAATCCCCACATAGCTGTCCCCAGTGCTTGGATTTTTCCACGTTTCTCAATGGAAAATAGATCTCCTGCAATAATAGCGGGAAAGGGAAGCATAAAACCAGCTCCAATCCCCTGAATACCCCGAAATATAACTAGTTGCACCATATTCTCTGATATTCCACATAGCAGAGAACCAACTAAAAACAAAACAATCCCAAAAGAAAATACTCGTTTTCTACCATATATATCAGATAAGCGACCTGCTATAGGAGAGAAAACAGTTGTGGTAATCATATAAGAGGCAAATATCCATGCAAACAAGTCAAATTGACCAAGGTTTTCTGCGATAACAGGGGCGGTTGTATTCATGATAGTAGTATCCAAAGAGGCGACCAAAAGAGAGAGAATGATACTAATCAAAACAGATATTTTCCTATTCATTATGACCTCCTACTCCATTTCATACTTTTGGTTATTAGGTACACAATAATGTATCATTTATTACAATATAGTAGAAGTAAAGGAAAGTACATATATAGTTGGAAAAATTAAAACTAGGCCTACTATAGACCTAGTTTTAATTAAAGAGAAGAAGAATAACCAATCCGATTCATCAATGCTTTACTTTCTTCATTCAATCCTCGAATCATCACTTCTTTTTCTAATTGTTTGTATTTGCTTTGAACCTTGGCAATTGCTGTGACAGCTGATTGATCCCATATATATGGGAATGGGTAAAGTCGATTACAATTTCTTTTGGATCATCATGGTAGGTAAAGAGATCTGTAAAATGACTCATTGTTCCAAAAAAGAGTTGTCCAGATATGTGATAAACTTTGTTTCATCTTCCAGTTTAAATAGATACATCCAATCTTGTGATTTTCCATCCAAATAGAACAGCACTTAAAACCACTCCAGTGGTAACCCCTTTTGCTAAGTCATGCGTTGCAACTACAATCGCTACCGTTACCAGCATCACTAACGCATCGCTGCTTGGAATACGATGCAAACTTCGCAATGATTGCCAATCAAATGTACCAATCGAAACCATAATCATTACTCCAACCAAAGCAGCCATTGGAATTTGTTTCACAATATCCCCTAGTACCATGATCAAAAACAATAGAAAAACCCGGCAACTATTGTGAATATACGACCTCGACCATCAGATTTTAAATGGATGACAGATTGCCCAATCATCGCACATCCAGCCATACCACCAAAAAATCCGGTTACGATATTGGCGATTCCCTGACCTTCTATTTCTTGACTTTTCTCGCTTTTTGGTGAACATTTCCCATGTCAACGGAATATGTGAAATGTGAAAGAGGGGTAAAGCTTGCTTGATTTCTCCCATGTCCTCTACCGTACGAAGATCCAGATGAAAAGCAATCGCTATTATACTCATTACAATAATCGCTACTAAAGAAGACGGAACTATTTTTGTAAAATGTGGCAAAATATAAATAATTGCTAAAGTACCAACGACCATTGCATACATCATCCATGATTGTCCCGTAAAATGAGTTGAGCCATAAAAATCAAAATAGCTAAGGCATTCACAAAACAAATTACAACCGATTGCGGAATAAAACTCATAAAACGCCCAATTTTAAAGATCCCAAATATGAATTGGATGATACCCGTTAAAACAGTAGCCGCAAATAAATATTCTAGGTCATGATCTTTTACAACGTGACCATCAATAAAGCCATAGCTCCTGTAGCAGCGGAAATCATCCCTGATCTTCCACAACAAATGCAATGACAACCGCCATACAAAAAGAAGCATATAATCCAACCATTGGATCAACACCCGCAATAATCGAAAACGCAATCGTTTCTGGAATGAGAGCCAATGCAACGGTCATTCCAGCTAATACGTCTGCTCGAATATTTCCAAACCATTGTTGCATATACAATTGTTCAAACTGTACTTTCACTAATCTACCTCTTTTCTTTTTTATTCACTCGAAAATTACACTTGCGAAGTATACCATGTGAAAACACTTACATAGAGGTAAAAAATATTATTCTATTTGTCTCTTCAAACAATAATCCTCCTAAAAGTATGGAGCCTTTTTTTGTATGAATTTTGTCTCTTTCCATGTGGAAATCAAAAAAAGAATGTGATACGATATTTTTAATTTGATATCAGGAGTTGAAAAGTATATGTAATTTTTCTTGCTAATAAAGTAAAACATGAAAAGCAATTTTGTTTGTTTTATTTTTTATATGCAAGAAAGTTACTAAATCTTTTCACTCAAACCATGTATACTTATCTAAACCCGTAAATGGGTTAGATTTGCTATATTTCATTGAGCCACGAGAAAGTAACTTTCTTGTGGCTTTTATTTGTATTTTTCAGGAGTGTGATTTCATGTCTTTAATAAATGTTACAAATCTGACATTCGCCTACGATAATAGTTACGATAACATATTTGAAAATGTAAGTTTCCAAATAGATACCGATTGGAAATTGGGATTCACAGGAAGAAATGGTAGAGGAAAGACAACATTTCTCAACTTACTACTTGGTAAATATGAATACAGCGGAAGTATCCATGCGAGCGTACAATTTGAATATTTCCCTTTCCACGTCAAAAACGAAGAACTGAATACAATTGATGTAATCGACGAAATTTATCCTGATTATCTTCACTGGGAATTAATGCGTGAATTTTCCTTACTAAAAATTTCAGAAGATGTCTTGTATCGCCCTTTTGATTCTTTGTCCAATGGAGAACAAACCAAAGTATTATTAGCAACATTATTTTTGAAAGAAAATAGTTTTCTATTAATTGATGAACCTACCAATCATCTGGATCGAAATGCAAGAAAACTGGTAAGTGATTACCTTCACGCGAAAAGTGGATTTATTCTAGTATCTCACGATAGATCATTTCTTGATAATTGCGTAGATCATATCCTTTCCATCAATAAGACTAACATCGAAATCCAAAAAGGTAACTTCACCACTTGGTGGGAAAATAAACTCAGACAAGATAACTTTGAGTTTGCAGAAAACGAAAAACTAAAAAAAGACATCAATCGATTGTCTAAATCTGCCAAACAAAAAAGTAACTGGTCACACAAAGTGGAAAAAACGAAAAATGGAACCACAAACTCCGGTTCCAAAGTAGATAAAGGATATATAGGTCACAAAGCTGCTAAAATGATGCAGCGCTCCAAAGCAATGGAGAAAAGACAGCGAGCTGCTGTTGACGAAAAGTCAAAGCTCCTCAAAAATATCGAAAGCGCAGACAGCTTGAAGATTTCACCACTTGCTTATCATAAAAAACAACTTGCTGAACTTGAGAATGTCTCTATTTATTACAGCAAAATGTTAGCTTGCACAGATATAAGTTTTACGATTGAACAAGGGGAACGAATTGCGCTTTCTGGTAAAAATGGATCCGGCAAATCAAGTATTATCAAACTTATTTGTGGGGAGAACATCGACTATACTGGGGTCTTTAGAAAAGGAAGTCAGCTTAAAATATCCTATGTTTCACAAGACACCACAAACTTGCAGGGAAATTTAACTGCCTATGCGAGAAACAATGGACTTGATGAAAGTCTATTTAAATCAATTCTAAGAAAACTTGATTTTTCTCGAGTCCAATTTGAAAAGGATATTTCAACTTTTAGCGGTGGTCAAAAGAAAAAAGTATTGATTGCAAAAAGTCTTAGTGAAAAAGCTCATTTGTATATATGGGATGAACCACTTAATTTTATTGATGTTATTTCACGTATGCAAATTGAAGAATTATTGCTTGAACACTCCCCAACTATTCTTATTGTGGAACATGACAATGAATTTTGTAAGAATATCGCTACGAAAATCATTGAACTCTAATGTAATTATTTCATCATTTGCTTTGTGTATCCTCATAAAAATGCAGCGTAAAAAGTTAATGACTCAAGAAAAGATGGAGAAAAACTCCACCTTTTCTTGAGTTTCTTTATCTTATGGGACAAGCTCCCGTTGCGCAATCTTCATTATCTAATTCAAAGTCCTCACCAGTATCTTCGAATTGCTCTAACAATGTATAATCAAAAGGCTTCATATTTTCTTTCATAATCTCAAATTTCTCTTTGGTAATACTCTCGTAAGGTGCTAATTCATAAGCATGGCCATCCAGTTTTAGAAAAGAAACTGCGACCATATCATCCCAATGTGTATAAATATTATCCGCAACTTGCTCCCATTCTCCATCCTTTACAGAGATCGTATTGGAGGAATTGTGCTCTGTATAATTATCTTGGAAATTGTAGTACGTATTTAATTGCTCGATAGCTGAAACTTCATACTTGGTTCGAGTTACGGGAGAAGATATCGGAAACTCAATAACTTTCGTATCAACTGGTACAAACCGCTTTGTCCCATTTTCGTCTGTTATCGATATACCTTGTCCAACTTCATTATGAACAGACCATCCAAGCTCTTCCGCTACTTTGCATAATGGATCGGTAGCATTTATCCGCACCCGACGAATGAAATATGGAGAATGTGTATGATGCAGTCCAGAAGATACACCTCCTGCAACTTGGGAAATAGTTCCTTCTGGTTTCACCGCTGTAGTTAACAGAGGACGTGGTGTACCTAAAGAATCAGCATACTCATTCGCAGCAGATCGAGCTGCATCTCTCATTTGTTCCTGCAATAACTGTTCTTGCACTTCATCATAACCAAGTGCTTCCATCGCATCTTTCCAACCTGTGACAGAACATCCAATCAATCTATCTCTCTTCTGTACTGCATCCCACTTATAAAGTTCTAGGTCAACGTTTGTCATACGATAGCCAGCTCGTGCAGATAGTTTTTGTGCTTGTAATAAGCTAGAAAGATTTAATTCGCCATTTTCCACAAAAGCCATCATATTTATAGTGGTTAAATTACACAGTCCCCGTGAGTCCAGTAATATCTCCACACATGGATTTACACCTTGAAAATTTGGTCGTCTTTTCCTCGCTGCTTCTGCATTGACAAAACAAGGCTCTCCTTCATTCTCCAATACATCAAACTGCCATTTCAAGCGCTCCCAAGATGGTTTTTCTTCATAGAAAATACTGTTATTACTCATATAACGATGACTTTTATCTGGATATTGCCAAAGATTTTGTTTTGCCATAATTGTTTCATCGTCTTTTGCATCTAGCAAGGCGATTTCACTTGTACGCCGCACCCCTCCAATAACCACATTTTGGCCAATAATATTACAAATATCTAGTAAATGAACTGGTCTTAATTGCCCGTTTTCTGGCCTTGGTGCAAATCGATCTGTTGTAAGTACATCATGAATCTTCTCAAACATAACTTTCAATGAGTCATGACCTGATGCTGTGCCGCCAAATGTTTTTAACCGTTCACCTTTCGGCCGAACATCATTATAATTTATAATTACTGTCTCAATCCCTCGATAATCTTTATTCCAAAATAGTTTTAAGTACAAAGATAAAGCTTGTACCCATCCTTCTTTGGAATCACCAACTTTAATCTCGGCAACATCTCCCGTGAAAATGATCGATGTATGATCTGTTCGTGCATATTTTGGAGTTGCTTTATACTTCGTATGAATCAGTTGTAAATTGTCTCGAACCCTAGGAAACTTAGCAACATCAGAGTTAAGAATCCTAAATCCAACTCCTGTGCCAACCATAAGTAAATAAAACAAATCATCAATTGCTTCAAAATCATCCATTACAACAAAACTACAATTAAAGTTCGCCATTGGATATTTCTTTGCAGCTTCTGTACCACCAATCCAAAGGGTACGTCCGGAAAGGAATTGACGAAGATGAAACATATTATCAAAGAGACGTTCTGCTTCTTGTTCCGTTGTCTCTTCAATTAGGGAACAATTATACTCAACAGCTCTTTTACATGTTTCTTTCCATGTTTCACGTCGTTTTTCTTCAAATAACCAGCGTGAATATGTTCGTAAATAAACAAATTTAGAGTATGCCGTCATATGTTCTGGGAATTCATCATACTGCTCTAAAAATTTATCGGATAATTTCATTACCATTCAGATCCTTCCACTTTCATTCTAGATAAAAACTAGAATAGTTTAATATGTACATTTTCATAAAAGTAGAAACAGCATAAACTTCCGTTCATGACCGCCCCATATATAGTCCTATTAGAGTATAACTCATACTATATATTGTGTGAAGAGGAAATACGGAAGAAAAAATTCTGTATATTTCCGATCAACTAGAAACGACTTTTGGTCCTCTTATTCAAAATAATGATTTCATTAGAGTTTGATTTCGTTTTCTAAAAAGGTCATCAGTTTATATACTTATTATCAAAAAAAAGAAGAAAGAAGAAAATGGTAACGAATATGTTCCAATTCAACAAACTTGCCAACCTAGTATTAATCTCATTGACAATAACAATTTAAAGGGAATGAAAATGTGGTCATAGTGATATGCTTAGAGATAAGGAGCCTTCAATCACTAACGTATTTTGACCGTTTGATACCTATGTAACTCGAGACCGCTGATTTGTCAGCGATTTTTTTCTTTTCTTCTTAAATAGTAGATAAATGCAATACCAGCGAAAGCCGAGATAAATGTTGCAATTGCAAAGTATACATAAGCTATAGCAGCTAATTCTTCGATTCTGTTAAAATACATTGCTAAACAAACGAAAATAGCAAATAGTATACACATAGCTAATATAGGAATAGACTAATAAATAGGTTTATTAGGCAATAGCTTAAATAGTATATATATACTGATTCCTATATAAGCTATTAGTAATATTGGCAACAGTAGAATATTTTCCCGAAGAAAATCATGGATTAAGATTCGCTCTATTTCAATTATCAAGGACTTAAGTTGACTCATTTTATCATTCTCCTATATCTAAAATTGTAAAAATATATATACTTCATTATTATTTTTTGTTACTCACTAGCTGTCTATAATGATTTTCACTTTAGCTTTCATATAATATTATTCATAAAATTACATCTAATTTGGGTTGGCAGAATAGAGAATTCCATAAAAGAATGAATGACTTTTGCCCAAGTAAAACCAAAAAGTATATTGGTGATTGTATTTCGTAATTATTCTAACAATATATATCCATCTCACAACCCATAGATTAGATATTAGTTTCTGTACAAAAAAAGGAAGAAATAGTTATCTTTTACACAAGTAAATCATTCATAAGAAAATTAAGATAATAAGTTGAATATATGATGAGATAAGTGTACGTAGATCAACCCCCTGACACTCCATATAGGAGATAGAGGCATAAAATGACCATGTCACTTGACAGTATCCTCAGTTCTCTCAAGGCACAGATCACTCAAGATCTGAGCAACAGCCGAGCGCTCAAGGAGTTGCTCCATGACGAAAATCACTGCCAAGTGGATTGTCAACACCAAACTAGACAACTTTTTTAAGATGTGATTGTTTGTACTCCTCTGGACTCACATATCCCAATGTTCCGTGAATACGAAATATTGAACCAGTTCACATAGTCACGAAATTCGATTGTAAACTGTTCCAGACTGTCAAAAGTCGTTGGATATACAAATTACGTTTTAATGATTTTAAAAGTAGCTTCTGCAACTGTGGTGTCATACGGACATGCTTTCTTACTGAGGGACCTACTAATGTGAAAGGTGGCTAATGTTTCATCCAACAGTTGGTTGGTAAACTCGCCACACTCCCCACTTCCTTTGTTCAACGATTTGCTCTAATGCCTCTACGATATCTTTTTCGAAGGGTCTTTTGGTCATCTGACTAGCCTGATGTAATCCATTTTGAATGAACTGGTCAGAGAGTGATGGATTGGATAAAACTTGGATGATGCCTTGGGCGATCGCTTTGGGGGAGTGATATAAGCATTGTGAAGATGTTGACAGAAGTCAAGCACTTCTCCTGAATCGGCGGTCATAACTGATGTACCACAAGCCATCGCTTCCAAGGGTGATTTATTCAACAAGTACTTTGAACGAAAAACCTAATCACTCACCCTTATAATCAGATTAAATCAGATAAAAGTCTCGTTTCTACAAGAGAAGATTTTTCTTATCCCGTTCCCTCTTATACAGAGATACTGGAAGAGTTAAAGGATTGGATGGATTTCCAACCCAATTTGAGAATAGAAGCTATTTCAAAAGTCGATTGACACACAAAAGGATGAACACAACGCACCTAAATCAAGTAGATGAATGCATGAAAGAAGCCCATCAAGCATAAGTAATGATGAGCTTCTTTCATGTGTTTCTATGTTATTTGTAGGGGATCTATCAATCCTCTTTCAGATTATTCACAATTTGACTCAACGCCTCATTGATTGGGGTAACTGGACGTCTGAGGAGTTTTTCAAAATCATTGCTCTCCACTTCTAATGTACCTTCTCGAATATCTTTCTGGATGTTAACAAGCATAGGAATAAGGAAATCTGGCACGCCAGCACCTTTCATTATATCTGCATAAGTAGCGTCATCAACCTGTTGCACAGGTACTTCTTTACCCAATACAGCTCCAAGAGCAGATACAAGTTCTTCTTGAGTCCATAACTTGCCAGAGAGCTCATAGATTGTATTTTCGTGTCCCTTTCCAGATAGTACCTCTGACGCAGCTTCTGCATAATCTTGTTGTAGTGCCCAACCTACTCGTCCATTTCCTGCTGATGTTACCCAGGGAGTTCCAGCTAGGACACCTTGAATATTTGAAATTTCATTCTCCAAGTACCAGTTGTTGCGTAAAAAAGAGTAAGGAATCCCTGTTTTCAAGATCGCTTTCTCCGTGGCTCGATGAGATGGAGCAAGGAACAACTTGCTTTCACTTGCATTCACTACACTAGTATAAGCAATAAAATTAACTCCATTACGCTCTGCCGCAGTTACCGCATTTGTATGTTGTCGAATTCTTTCTTCGGTGTTGCCAGTATCCGTAGAAATAATTAATAAACGGTCAATACCGACAAATGTAGTATCTAATGTGTCAGGATGATCAAAATCTCCTTGGCGAATTTCCACTCCACGAGAACGTAATCCTTCCGCTTTTTCTGGATTGCGTACACTTACAGCTAGTTGACCCGGTGGTACAGTCTTTAATAGTATCTCTACTACTGCCGATCCTAATTTACCTGTTGCACCTGTAATTAACATCTTCATAATTTATTTCCTCCACTATATGTTCGTCACAATGATTCTTGATATACAGCAATGTAACCAATACCCTTAACCCAACATGTAATCATTGTCTGTTTCTATAAAGTTTTATTTGTTGAGTTATCAAGTATAGGCATATAATATATTCATAGTCCTAATAATAAAAGTAGTTATCTTTTTATGACATAGTCACAAAAACAGAACCATTAAGAAAGAGAGGCGCTTAACATGGCTCGAGTTTCTTTTCAGGGTGAAGTGCCTGAGGAACAAAAAGAGGTATGCCCAGTCACTGTAACTCAAAATGTAATTGCAGGAAAATGGAAAATCATTATTCTTTGGCATTTAAGTAAACAAACAAGACGGTTTAGCGAACTTCAACGGCTGGTACCTGGAATTTCAAAAGGAATATTAACAACTCAATTGAGAGAATTAGAAAAAGACCAAATTGGTTGTTTAGAAGTAGAAGGTATCTTCCATGACGGGAGGTGGATATTTTGGATTTCACAGAGTGACGAGGTCAGTTCCCACATAGACAGCAGTTTTTGCTGATGTGTGCTAAACCAGCGCACGCCTATGTGGGACTACTACTTCTAGTTAAGTAAGGAATCTAACAGCACGAGAACTAGACTGCTTTTTTAAAAAACGACTGCTTATATTCTTCAGAACTTAGATATCCCAATGTTCCGTGAATACGTAACTTGTTGAACCAGTTAATGTAATCACGAAATTCAATTGTAAGCTTTTCCAAACTGTCAAAAGTCATTTGGTACACAAATTCCGTTTTAATGATTTTAAAAGTGGCTTCCGCGACAGCATTGTCGTAAGGACAGCCTTTCATACTCAGTGACCTGCTGATGTGGAAGATGTCTAATGTTTCATCTAACAATTGGTTAGCAAACTCACCACCTCGATCCATATGGAACATGAATCTCGCGTAAATCCCCTCGAACAGATGCAAAAGCCCTTGCAACCAACTCTTTATTCTTCTGAGAACCAGTGCTAAATCCACTAATCTCCCGATTAAAGAGATCTACCAGCACACAAATGTAATGCCATTTATTTTGGACTCTAACGTAGGTTAGATCACTTACGACCAGTTTTTTCGCTTCCTCTTGATGGAACTGACGATTCAATTTATTGGTTTGTTTGGATTCATTGCTTAGTGTTTTTTGTGGTTTAAACCGAGCTTTCGCGTAGCAAGAAACAAGCCCTTGATCCTTCATGATCCGACCAATTCGTCTTCTGGACACGATGATTCCACGTTTATGTAACTCCACCTTGATCTTACATGTCCCATAAGCTTTTCGATTTTTATGAAAAATCTCAAGAATGTCGCCGGTTACGTCATCCTCGGATTTGCGTTCTTTGGCTTCATAGTAATATGTGCTTCGAGGAATTTGTAGGACTCTACACATTGCTGATACCTAGTATTTGTCCGTGTTTTGCTTGATGACAACTACTTTCGTCCTATGATCAGCGCTGCTTGCTTTAGTATGTCGTTCTCCATACGTAACTGTTTGACTTCTTTTCGAAGTTGGATGAGTTTTTGTTCTTCAGGAGAACGCTTGTCTTTTTCTTTGAAAGAACCAGAGGTTTCCTCTTGTTTGATCCATTGTCGCGAGCAGATGGAGTTAGATCGTATTCCTCTACGATTTCTTGTATTTCTTTTCCATTTTGGTAAAGTTATACCATTTGCTTTTTGAATTCTGCTGTGAATGTCCGGCGTTTACTCTGTTTCATATTGGACTCTCCTCATCTGGTTTAGGTCAAGTGTATGTGACCTTATTTTTTCTGTCCAGATAAGTGTAGACGATCCAAAGTGATCAAAGCGAGGCAGCAGGGCAAGAGGCATTTCAAGCTTCTTATATTGATGGCTCTTCCTTTGGATCAGTTGTTCGAAGCGACTCACATGGACACCTCTGAACTCTGCCAGAAGCTTGACATGGATGACATGAACGACATCATCCTCGTTCGTCAGGTGCTCGAAAGTGCAGAGCGAGTCGCGAACGGCGACGAGATCGAGCTCACGAGTCTGTCCGTGAGATGCGTGTACTATCTGGCGCCGTTTCATCTAATAGCGGAGCCCCTCTTCGTTAGGGGTGGTGGGATTGCTTATTGTATACTTTCGTGTACAGGAGCAATCTCACCTCTCACCAATTTGATCTTTGCCTTAACCATGTGATCCAGTCTACTAATCTTATATATAAAATGAAAAACGATCCAATTAACTGGATCGTTTTTTAAACCCCATTTAACTTGGTGCATTTGTATCTACACTATTGGCAATGATAATAAATATCTGTATCAACAAAATTCAGACACTTAAACAAGAAAATATCATCATACTTTCGTTAAAAACGTTCCATCGTTAAATCAGTATTTACAGAAATTGCAGCTTTACTACCATCAGCAGCAGATATCATTAATGAAGAAGGAGCAGATTTTTCCGTTTCTCCAGCAATATAAATGTTTTTTTGTGTTGTTCTGCCGAAACCATCTGTTACCACTGCCCCGTTTTCTTCCACTTCACATCCCAGTTTTTCTGCAAACTGATTTGGACGATAAAAAGAAGATGGAATAACAAACCCACCTGATCTTAGGATTGTTTCCCCTGAGACAAATTCAATTTTTTGCAGATAACCACCATCACCAACTAAATTTTTTATCGGCTCTGATTTTATTTTGATGTTACGTTTTTGTAACTCTTGTACACCTTCTTTCGATATTTCAACTCCATTTGTTGAGACAACTAAATCCTTCGACCAATTATAAACTAACTTAGTCATGTGCAATATTTGGTCTTCTTTTTCTGCAAATATAATTAATGGCTTTTCCCTTAGTTCCCAACCATCGCAATAGGGGCAATTAAAAATGCTTTTTCCGTAATACTTTCTAATACTTGGAATAAAAAATACTTCTTGAATACCAGTAGCTAATAATATCTTTTCTGTCACATATTTTCGCCCATTGGTTGTTTTAACAATAAATTTTTTCTCCCTGTCTCTAATTATTTCAAGAACTTTTGTTTGAAAAAAAGATATAGATGGATAATTTTCTAATTCTCGCAATCCTATATCTTTAAATTCTTGAGGTTTTATCCCATCCCGAGTAATAAATCCATGCGATTGATTCGTGACTTTATTCCTATTGGTTCCATCATCAAATAATGCAATTTCTCTCCTAGCTCTACCTAAAGTCAAACTCGCACTTAACCCAGCAGGACCTCCACCTATCACAACACAATCAAACACTTTCATTTCTTCCCCTCCTACACAAAAGTAACTTTTCAAAATAAAAGACTTCAAAGGCATATTATGTCTATGATTCATTTAAAAAAATAATTTTACACATCTACCTCCACTTTTTTTGCTAACTCAGCTAATGTCTGATTTCTCAAATGGTCTTCCATCTTTTCTTCTGCCAATAATACCACCTGCTGAATCGCACATTCTGATCCATGATCCAAGCTACAATCGAACAAAGAGGCCTTTCCTTCAATGGTGTGAATAATATCAAGGAAAGAGATATTTTCCCAATTCCGCTTTAACCTATATCCACCTCGAGCTCCTGACGCTGATTCAATCATTCCAGCTTTGACTAGCTTGGTTAATATTTTGGACAGATAGGTAGCAGAAACACCTAACCTCTCCGCGAGCTTCTGCACACCAATCGGTTGATTTGGTGTGGCTGCTGTCAGAAAGAGCATAGTGTGAAGGGCATAGTCAGTAGCCTTTGAATACTTCAACTTAAATCACCTACTCTATCAAAGACTTCACATGCCTATAATAGCTTTTATATATGGACATCGTCAAGTATTCCCAACCTACTTTTCATTTGTAGGCCGCCTCTAACCTATATTTATCTATCCTTCCTATCGGACTGCAGAAACACATCAAATAATTTATTCTTTAAATTACTTTGGCCATGCTGAAACTACAAATAAAAAAGTCGTCCAATGACGACTCTAAACAAATATATGCTTATGGTCTTATTCAAGGACCAGGACAACTGTAGAAACTATTTAAGTGTACTCTTATCAATGTATTCAAACAAAAATGATTCGCCATTACGGTAAAATCTTGGATCGTAGATTCCTATTCTTTTATCGTCATCTACAACAACAACAAAAGGGGCCCATTTATATAATGTTTTGGCTCGAGGATTCATAGCAAATAATGTATGAAGGTCCTTTTCGCTACTAGATTGAAGTCTCTCCACCATATCAGCTTCTGTTATTAGAGAATCATTAATAATATCTACGGCATGGTCGTTTTTCCCCACAATCGTATAATGCCAAGGAATAAAGCTTGCGGATAACGCAACTTCTTGATAAGTTTTTTTATATTGTTCGTACATCAAATAACCTTGTATCGATTGAACAACTATATGTAAGACTACCAAAGCCCAGCCAATCCGAAAGATAGAATATGGCTTTACTTTTGGATAAATTTTGCTTGCAATAAACGACAATAAAAAGATAAGCCAGATAATGAAATCAACGATAGGAATGGTCCCAAAAGTTATCCGAACGGACGAAAATGGTTCCAAATAGCCCGTTCCCCAAGAATTGAATAGATCACTGGTATCATGTATAAATACGGAAATGAGAGCAACAAAAAATGATTGCATCCCCTTTATCCGAAAAATAAATCGATGTATCAGATAAAATAACAATGCCCATATAGGAATAAGAAAAACGGAGTGTGTAATTCCCCTATGCCACATCTGATATTGCCCCATTGTATCCCAAAGCTGGGAGATGACATCAATATCAGGAATTTGACTGGCTCCTATAGCAGTAAAGAGTAAAGCAAATTTCTCTTTCTTGCTCATCTTATCTTTATTGATACTCTTATAAATTCCGACTCCAAACAAAGTATGTGTAATAGAATCCATTTCTTCATCAGCTTCCTATTATATAATAGCAAAACAACTGAGGTGTTCAGCAATCTATCATTTTACTTCTTCATCCTTCTCCCTCGTTTGTATCTATACAGATATTTGTTCACCATATACATAAGATACAGAATAAGGATCTTGTGTCTTTCCCCACAGCTCATCAAAAACTCGTTTTCACCTCTAATTTATATTATATTCTTTTTAATGAACTCTTTTTTCTATAAATAAAGCATATTTTAAATCACAGTAAATGAAAAGCTCAATTTGTTGGTTGTACTCTTATAGGAATCTAGTCAGTTGTTTTATACGAATTTTATTTGAGAATGGTTTTACCATTAAAATATCCTTTATCCATTCAGTTGGTTTGAGTCGTCTACACTTATCTGTACAGAAAAGGTCACTACACTTGACTAAACTAAATGGGAGAATCCAATATAAAACAGAGTAAATGTCGGACATTTGCGGCAGAAGTCAAAAAGCAAATGGTGCAGCTCTCCCAAAATGGAAAACAAATCAAGCGCTCATAGAGGAATATGATTTAACTCTGCTCTCGACAAATGGATCAAAACAAGAGAAAAACTCTGGTTCTTTCAAAAAAAAAGATAATCGCTTTCCTGAATAACAAAAACTCATTCAGCTATGAAAAGAAGACAAACAATTACGAATGGAGAACGACATACTAAAGCAGGCAGCGTGAACATAGGACGATAGTAGCTCATCAAACAAAACATAGACAATTACTCGGTATAAGCAATGTGCATAGTCCTACAAATCCTTCGAAGTATGTAATACTATGAAACCAAAGAACGAAAAACCGAGGATGATGTAAGCCGCACCATCCTTGAGATTTTTTCAAAAAATCGAAAAGCTTGTGGAACACGGATGATCAAGTAGAGATATAAAAGTGTGGGTTCTTCGTATCCAGACGACGAATTAGTCGAACCATGAAGGAGCAAGTGCTTATCTCATGCTATACCAAAGTCAGGTTTAAATATTTAACCGCCAGTTCAAGCAAGAAGAAGCGAAAAAGGTGGTCGTCAGTGATTAACCTATGTTCGAGCTCACAAATGATACTATATTTGTGTCCTGATTGATCTTTTAATCGTGCGATTATTGGGTATAGCACAGGTTCACAGAAGAGTAAAGAACTAATTGCACGGGCATTTGCATCCGTTCGGGGTGATTTACGGGAGATTCAAATGTTTCAAACGGATCGAGGTGGGGAGTTTACCAACCAACTCCTAGATGAAACGCTAGCTACTTCTCACATTAGCAGGTCACTCAGTATGAAAGCGTGTACATATGACAACCCAGTTGGAGAAGCTACTTTTATGATCATTAAAACAGAGTTTGTATATCAAATGACTTTTGACAGTCTAAAACAACTTATGATTGAATATCGTGACTATGCAAATGGGTTCCATAAATTCCGTATTCACGGAACATTGGGATATGGTATGTGAGGTCCAGCTGAATATAAGTAGTCGTTTTTTAAAAAAGCGCTCCAGTTTCGTGTTAACAATCCATAAACTGAATCACAACATTTTTAAATACAATATGTATAAGAAATAAACTTTACGATTTGTCCTTTTTCAAATTCTTCATCATTTATTGCTATCTGCTTAAATCCGATTTTCTCCAGAACTTTTTGAGATGCTATGTTATTAATGGTTGTTTTGGCTAAAATTTGTTTTAAACCTTGATTATTCATAGTTTCAATTAACATCTTTAAAGCTTTGGAAGCAATACCCTTCCTAGTATATGCTTTACCTACCCTATAACCTACATGACCTAGTTTTTGAGAGTTATCTATATCAATTATGTTGATCCTTCCAAGAATCGAACCATTATTATTCTTAATCAGAAAAAAATAGGATAATCCTTCAGCTTGTTCATCTAGTAAGGCTTTATGTCTCTTTTTAAAGTTCTCAAAGACATAGTATTCATCACCACGGCATGGCACCAATTCCTCGAAAAAAACTCTGTTTTCAAGTTCAAATTCAAATAATTTTTCAGCATCTGTTTCGTGTAATTTTTCAATTGTAATATTCATAACCATTACCACCAATTCTATGTTTGCGGTTTAATATCCTGAGCGAAACTATAAAAAACAAATTCTTTATGGATGAAAGCGTTTAATGCTAAAACCAATAAACATAGCCCTTAAAAAGTTGTCTAGTTTAATGTTGAACAATCCAGTTACACAAAGAAACACTTTTAAACATTATCCCATACATGTTTGTGATGCTAGGAATTTTACAGACTCCGTAGAACCCATGCTCTAACTGGATCTTTCCATTGCTCATAAAGATTCCTTATACTCAGATTTTAAAATCCCGTATACGACCGAATCACGATACTGTCCATTTTGGTTCATTGCTTCTCTCAACACGCCTTCTTGAATAAATCCCAATCTTTTGGGTATTGCTCTGCTTCTCTTATTTGCTGGATCACATCGAATTTCCAAACGGTTCAACTCATATTCTTCAAAACAAATTTGCATTACTTTTTGGCAGCAATCCGTTATAATTCCCTTTCCCTGATGTTCCTCTGCAAGCCAATATCCAATCGCAGTCATCTTTGCAGCCCAATCAATCGGATGAATACCAATCATTCCAACCAATTCTTCTTTATAGTAAATACCGCTTTGAAATCCTTTGTTCTCTGCCAACTGAAGTAACCATTGTTGAATGACCTCTTTGTAATCTTCTAATGACTTCATATATTTGACCCAAGGAAGGAACTTTCCTAAATAAGGTCGAGAACGATCAACGAGTTGGAAAATCTCATGGCTATTCTTCTGTTGCATTAATCGTAGTTCTACTTCTGAACTCACAAGGATAGAAAACATATGCCTATCAAATCCTTTCCGATAAAGAATTACTCCAAACCTGATCCGTTTATCCTTTACTTACCTCAAATTGAACTTGACATCAAAAAGGAAACCATGGCCTGGATGGTTTGTGGTTTGAAAGAAATTTACCAGATATTGTGGAAATAATATAAATATTTTCACATATGTTGCAACGACCGACTCTGATTCTACTATTTCGTGTATCAAGGTTGGTCTTGTTATTTATATTTTAACTGTGTGTAGGCAATATTCCCTCTTAGGAGCTTAGGACAATGATCGACACTTGACCAACTCCTCCATACCACTTATTTTGATCTTGGTCATGAAAAAACTAGAAACTCACCTTGCTTTCCTGTCTATTTTACTTTTAAAAAACAGCTGATTGGTTATATAAAATTTCTCATTTATTTGTTATTGATCATATTGTTTATTTGTAATACAATTAAATCATAAAACAAGAATATGGAGGACGAATGGAGATGCACAATGATCAAAGAGAGGTGGTAGTAAAATCACTAAGTCGCAAAACGCTGTCCAAACAAGTAGAAGAACAAGTGATTCAACTACTGGTAAGTGGTCAATTAAAGCCTGGAGATAAATTACCAACGGAAATGGAATTATTGGAAAAATTGGAAGTTAGCCGCCCTGTACTACGGGAGGCATTGAGTTCTCTTGAATCATTAGGTGTGATCAAACGAAAAACAAGAGAAGGTACCTTCTTTTCGGAAAAAATCAGCAGCGAACCTTTTTCAGTCATGCTAGCTCTATCAATAGGCAGAATCAAAGAAATAATTGAAGCTCGTATGTCTCTTGAATTGGGGCTTGTCACATTAGCGGCAGAAAAGATCACAGATCAACAATTGGAACTTCTTCGTGAAAATATAGACAAAATGAAAACTGCTGATGATTCCTATCCATCCTACGACAGAGAATTTCATCAAATTATTGCACTTACCGTTAACAATAATGTTGTAGCAGGAATGATAGATTCTCTCTTGATTGCTTTTGACAAGATGAGTGCAGAAATTCAAATTCGCCATCCAAAAACGACAATTGAACATCATGAAGCAATATTTTCAGCTCTCCAAAAACGTGATCCCCATGCTGCTTTCGCTGCTATGTATCAACACCTAGATTTCGTACGTCAAAAAATTTTATTCGAAGGAGATCGTCTAAATTGAGTGATAGACATACAACTTTGCCGTCAGGGATACTTGGTTTCCCTGTTGCACCTTTTGCCCAAAATGGAAAATTAGACGAAAATGCATTTGCTGCGAATCTTAACTTTTTACTTGATGCTGAAGTTTCCTCCCTTTTTATTGCTTGCGGTTCTGGTGAATATCAATCATTAACACGTTCTGAATACCAGCAAATGATTGAGATTGCACTTTCTATTACCGATATGAAAGTTCCTGTCTTTTCTGGTGTGGGTGGACAACTGGAGCAAGCTTTAGACTTAGCGCAACTATCTCAAAATTTAGGCGTTGATGGCTATCTCATTCTTCCGCCTTATCTCGTTCATGGTGAGCAAGAAGGGCTTTATCAATATTACAAGTTAATCGCAGAAAGTACTGATCTCCAAGCAATTATCTACCAACGGGATTCTGTCGTCTTTCAGACCGAAACACTTAAAAAATTGGCTCAGATCCCACAAGTGGTCGGCTTTAAAGATGGGCGTGGTATCATGGAGCAGATCACCGAATTAAAACAAGAAATCGGAAATGAATTAGTCTGGATGAATGGTCTACCTTTTGCAGAGATCACACAGCCTATCTATCATAGTCTTGGATTTCAATCTTATTCATCCGCTATTTCCAACTATATACCTCACATATCCAAACTGTTTTATCAAGCTATCCAACAAGACGATCGGAAGACCATTACAACACTCTATCAAGAAGTGCTCTTGCCGATTAACCGAGTACGGAAAAAACGAGCAGGATATGCAGTATCTCTAATCAAATCAGGCATGGAAATAATGGGATTACCTGTAGGAGAATCGGTTCGAGCCCCGTTAATACCAGTAGAAAAAGAGCATTATCAAGAACTAGCGGCTATATTAACCCATACCATGGACCGATTCCCTCCAACATAAAGAGGCGAATAATAGTGAAAAGAATTGATTCAGGTCTATTAGAAAACCTAGTAAAACAAATTTTAACTCGAGCAGGGGTATCGAAAAATGAAAGTGCTATCATTGCTGAATCTTTGGTACACGCTGAATTATCTGGATGCCCCTCTCATGGTATATCCAAGCTGAGTGATTATTTGAAACGATTAGATGAGAATTTGATCGAGAAAACCACAACCATCACCACCGTGCGAGATACATTTACAACAGCAGTACTTGATGCCAACAATGGCTGGGGGCAGGTCGCCTCTCAGCGAGCTGTTGATCTAGCAATTGAGAAAGCTAGAAACTACGGCAGCGCATGGATTTCCGTTCGTAATTCCAATCACAATGGGCGGTGTGGGTATTGGGCTTCTAAAATAGCAAATGCTGGAATGGTTGGCATCGCTATGACCAATACCTCACCTGTTATGGTAGCTTATGGATCATCTGAATCTACTTTAGGTACCAATCCGATTGCCATCTCTGTCCCTTCTTCATCTGGAAATCCTATCTCACTAGATATGTCTACCAGTCATCAAGCAAGAGGGAAAATTACGCTCGCACATAAAAAAGGGGAATCGATTCCAAAAGGATGGGCAGTAGACGCACAAGGACTGCCTACAACAGATCCTAGTGATGCATTAGCTGGTAGTTTATTACCTATGGGTGGACATAAAGGTTCTGGGCTAGCAATCATGATTGATATTTTATCTGGTGTTATGTCCGGAGCATTATTTGGCAGTCATATTCCTCGTTTCTATGACGATGCTCTTCCCCAACAAATCGGTCATTTATTTGTAGCGATGGATATCTCCACTATGATGCCATTAGACGAATTTACGGACCGCATTTCTCAAAAAGAAAAGGAAACACGAAATAGCAAACCAGCCCCAGGACGTGAACAAGTCTATATGCCAGGTGATTTGGAACAGAAAAAATACATGGAAAATCGCAAAGCTGGGGTACCGATTCCGGAAGAGATTCTTCTTGAGTTAAAACATTTAGCAGCAAAAAATCAGGTGGCACACTTATATAAAGAGCTGATTAATTAGGAGGTAACTTAGATGACAACATACCAAAACTATATCAATGGTACATGGGTAGATTCCCATAGCGGACAAACGATCTCCATTACAAATCCAGCTAATTGGAATGAACCTGTAGGGTTTGTTCAAAAATCAGACCAAAATGATGTATCTTCAGCTGTACAAGCTGCCAAACAAGCAAATTCCACTTGGGGACAACTTTCTCCTATCGCTCGTGGTGCCTATCTAGAAAAAACTGCACGTATTCTAGAAGAAAGAATAGTAGATATTGCTACCACCGCTACACAAGAGATGGGTAAAACATTAGTAGAAACAACAGGAGAAATGGGCAGAGCCATCGCTATATTAAAATATTATGCACAAGAAGGCTGGAGAAAAACTGGAGATGTGATCCCATCTTCCGAAGAAAAGAACTTACTCTATACGACAAGAGTTCCTCTTGGTGTTGTAAGTGTGATCACTCCATGGAACTTTCCGATTGCTATTCCGATCTGGAAAATCGCTCCTGCATTAGTTTTCGGCAATACCGTTGTCTTTAAACCTGCGGAGGAAACTTCTATCACAGGAATCAAGCTCGTTCAAGCATTCCATGATGCAGGTCTTCCAGCAGGAGTAATCAATATTGTAACAGGAAAAGGTGCCGAAATCGGACCTGAAATGGTTCAAAATCCATCTGTTAACGGAATCACCTTTACAGGCTCTAATGGCGTAGGAAAAGGAATCGCCATGGAAGCCTTATCCCGTGGATGTAAATACCAACTAGAGATGGGTGGAAAAAACCCAGCGATTGTTTTGGCAGATGCTGATTTGGATCACGCAGCAACTTTAGTAGTTAGCGGTGCCATGAAACATACAGGTCAAAAATGCACTGCCACAAGTCGGGTGATCATAGAGGCATCTGTTTACAAGCAAGTAAAAGAAAAAATTCTAGAAAAAGTGAAGCAAATCCAAGTGGGCAATGGGCTGGATGAAGATACTTATATGGGTCCAGTTGTATCCAGCAAACAACAAAAAAATGTACTGAACATGATTGAGAAAGGAATTTCCGAAGGAGCTACTCTGCTCTACGGTGGAAAAATACTTACAGGCGATCAGTTCGATCAAGGATATTTTATTGAACCAACACTTTTTGAAGATGTAACCAATGATATGAGCATCGCACAAGAAGAAATTTTCGGACCGGTTCTCTGTCTCATAAAAGTGGATTCATTGGAAGATGCCATACAAGTCGCTAATGACAGTTCATATGGTTTGAGCGCTTCCTTATTTACTCGTGATCTAGCGAAAACACTTCAATTCACACAGCAAATGGAAGCTGGTTTAATTAAGGTGAATGGTGAAAGTGCAGGAGTTGAACTACAAGCGCCATTTGGTGGAATGAAAAGTTCCAGTTCTCATTCTAGAGAACAAGGCCAAGCAGCAGTGGAGTTCTTCACCTCGATCAAAACGATTACCATCACCCCTATCACATAGAAGTTGGGAAACCAACTTCGCCATATGTTGAAAGCGCATACAGCATAGATATCCCACATCAGGAGGAATATTATGAAGACTGAAACAACTGTGGAACAAAAACAAGCTGCCCACTCTATCACTAAGATCAAACAAACCTTAAAATCATATGGCCCTGGAATTATTGCTGTTCTTGCTTGGCTCGGTGCCGGGGATCTTGTAACATCATCAGTCGCTGGTTCTGACTATGGATATAGTTTAATGTGGATTCTAGCATTATCACTTTTATTACGTTTCCTTATTGTGAATATCATTGCACGCTTTCAGTTAATGAACAAAGAAGGTTTAACAATTATGGAGGGCTACGGCCGTCTGCATCCTTTCTTTACTTATTTCTTATTTGCCTACGCTCTTATCATGGGTCATCTGTTTAACGCTTATATGATCAAAGGTGCAGGAGAGGTTTTATCAACTATTTTGCACATTAATCAACCATTTATTTGTTCCATTATTGTAGTCGGAGTAGCACTATTTTTGTTAGGAAAAAGTATCTATCTTACCATTGAGAATATCATGAAAGTACTCCTAGCTTTAATGACACTCGCATTTTTTGTATTAGCATTTCAAGCTGGACCAGATATCGGTCAGATTGTAAAAGGCACAATTGGATTTAGTATTCCCAGTGATACAGGAGTCCATGGTGCACTTCTAGTGGCTGTCTCGATCATCGGCGCAGTAGCTGGTTCCATTGCTAACTTTGTTCATCCTTACTTCATGAAGGAAAAAGGCTGGGTGAAACCAGAACATAAAAAACTGCAACGCAACGATTTATTATTCGCCATCTCTGTTGCAATCGTTATCAATTTGGCTATTTGGGTAGTTGGAGCAGAAATACTAAAACCAAATGGTATCAAAGTAGAAACCATAGATGATTTAGGTAAAGCACTGCAACTCAACTTCGGATTCATTGGATGGTTAATCTTCTATTTCGGTGTATTTTGTACCTTATTTGCTAGTATCATCGGAAAAACAACTGGTTTTCCAAAATTAATTACAGATACACTTCACATCATCCGAAAAGATCGCAGACAGAAATATGGCACCAAATTTGAGAATGATCCCATGTACAAATGGTTTATGTTGTTCATGCTTATCACCCCTCTCATCTGGTCTATCCCTGGTATGCCTGGGTTTATTAGCTTAGTTGTGGGAGTCAATGCCTTGAATATCGTTGGATTTCCTGTTATCGCGATTGGTCTGTTGATATTATCTAATAAGAAGAGCTTACTAGGAGATCATCGAAACAACTTAGTAGAAAATATACTTTTGGTGCTGTCTGTTATCCTAGCTCTTTGGTCTGCGGTTCAGTTAGCGATGAATTTCTTTTAAACCGCTCCATTAAATACGAGATAAATAATAGGCACCTATCTTAGTCGTTTGGGATGAAGACTTAAATCTAATGTAATAGACATCATCCAAGAGAAATGAAAACTACCTGTCTCCTATACTAAGGAAACAGGTAGTTTAGGCGTGTTGAATCTCTATAACAACAGGTATCTTTTCTGCTTTTATGAATAGCTAGATGTAAAAATTCACAATAAATAACATGGATATTTAGACTGTTCCTCTACTCCTCGCTATAACCATTTCCTATTTATATTTTAATATTTTTAATATTATTATTTAGATTTTTTTGCACATTTATTTCCTTGTATACGTTCATGTCCGAAAAGCAATGCTTGCGCTTACCATTCTTTCGGTTCTTCTTTTTCACTACGTTCAGAAAACTAAGGTTTCCTCTCGCTTTTAATCTAAACTAAATGCCATAGCAATTGATAGATCAGACGACTTCGTTTTGGTGACCTGTTCGTTTAGCAGTTTAAATATAATAGAATATTACATGATAACAGGGTTATTTCAAAAAATAGTAGGGATTATGTTACGATTAAGTCATATCGTAGGTTGATCTACGATTGGAGTTTCTATGTCCATTCCGGTTTGGCTGCTGGTTGTAGGATGCGTCATCAGTTCATTCTCGGCCTCTACACCGCAGTATTTCTCATCAAGTACCTGACCGAAATTGGTCCACCACGCTATTACTCTCATTGGAACCCCCACCCTTATTTTTGGAGAGGATGGAAGTATAAGAGAGAATGGAAGAGGAGCAAGAAGCATAGCTCCTGAGAGAGAATCCTTCAGTATAATGACCGACTGGATTTATCCAATTTCCATTGGATAAATCCAGTCGTCGCATTTAATCCCATGCGATCAGTAAAGCTACTTCATTTTTTGTTTTATCTTTGTCTAAGACTTCAATATCTTTACTTCAAAGTCTTTAGACAACATCCTCTGTTACAGATGCTTATATTCGTTATGCGGCTTTGAATCGCCCAGTGACAGGATTAATGCGATGGACCACAAAGTAATAATGTGGGTTCAAACAAACACCTATGTCAATCAATTATGTTTCCTTATAGCTATTTTTAGTGGATCGATCTCTCATAAGTCATTGTGCCAATAGCAATTCTTTTTAAAAACAGAAGTATTGGTATGTCAGATTCTCGTTTTTTACTTTTGTGAAGCAACTAAAAAAGTTCAAATCGTATAGTCATTCCTTCATTGGATCAAAATACGGTTGCCGACATGTTTAAAGCAAACAATGCGGTTTCAACTATTGCCCCTGTAAAAAAAGCGTGAGGTGAGTTAATGAAATCCAAAGTCACAGTGAAAAATGTAACGAAGATATTCGGTAAATCTCCAAAGAACGCCATAAAATTGCTTCAGAAAGGTTATTCAAAATCGGAAATTTTAAAGTATACAGGAGCGACGATTGGAGTAAATAATGCTAGCTTCGAAATTTACCCTGGGGAAATTTTCGTAGTGATGGGGCTTTCAGGTAGTGGAAAATCAACATTAATCCGTATGCTAAACCGGCTAATTGAGCCGACTGGAGGCCAGATTTTTATAGATGATGAAGACATTGTGAAAATGAATACACAACAACTAAGGGATGTGCGTCGGAAAAAAATCAGTATGGTCTTTCAAAATTTCGCCTTGTTCCCTCATAAGACCGTTCTTGAAAATGCAGAATATGGTCTCGAAATACAAAACATTCGACCTGAAGAAAGAAAAAAAAGAGCGCAACAATCGTTAGAAATTGTAGGTTTAGAGGGATATGAGAATCAATATCCTTCCCAGTTAAGTGGCGGTATGCAGCAAAGGGTTGGGCTTGCAAGAGCGCTTGCAAGTGACACAGATATCTTATTAATGGACGAGGCTTTTAGTGCATTGGATCCTTTAATTCGGAAAGATATGCAAGATGAACTACTGGAATTACAAGAAACAATGAAAAAAACGATCATTTTCATTACCCATGATCTTGATGAGGCTTTGCGAATCGGTGACAGAATTGCGCTTATGAAAGACGGTAGCATCATTCAAATTGGCTCGCCGGAAGAAATCATGATAAATCCTGCAAATGAATATGTGGAACGTTTTATTGAGGACGTGGACCTCTCAAAAGTCTTGATGGCATCTCATGTGCAAAAACGAGCGGAAAGAATTATGTCGGATCGTGGCCCTAGAGCAGCTCTGCAAATTATGAGGGATCAAGGGTATTCAAGCATTTTTGTTGTGGATCGAAAACAAAAACTATTAGGTGTGATTACCGCTGATGATGCTTCCAATGCCATAAAGGAAAATAAAACGGTCGAAGAAGCTATGCAAAAAGAGATCGTTACTGTTTCAGAAGATACATTACTTATCCATGTTATCGATGCTCTGGCAACATCCGTGCTTCCAGTTGCTGTTGTGGATGCAGAGAAGAGATTAAAAGGTGTAATTATCCGTGGGGCTGTTATTGGAGCTCTTGCAGGTAATAAAGAGAATTTGAATGCAAAGGAGGTTAACTAAGTGGATTTGCTGCCAGAAATACCATTAGCTGATTGGGTTGATTCCTTTGTACATTGGATTACAATACACTTTCAAACCTTTTTTAGTTCGTTAACTCAAATTATTGAAACCCTCTTAGATAACCTTGTAAAGGTTTTAGGAATGGCTCCATCACTTGTCCTTATTTTATTGATTACCATACTAGCATGGTACACAAGCCGGTGGACAATGGGGCTGTTTTCATTACTGGGGTTGTTGTTAGTTGATAACCTCGGACTTTGGGACGCAACGATCAACACACTAGCATTGGTGTTAGCATCCGTTGCGCTTACGGTTATTATAGGAATCCCACTTGGTATATGGGCTTCACAAAACGATAAAGTGAAACAAATCATTACCCCTATCCTAGATTTTATGCAAACGATGCCAGCTTTTGTATACCTTATTCCAGCAATTCTCTTCTTTGGCATTGGGGTAGTTCCTGGAATCTTAGCATCTGTCATTTTCGCTGTACCACCTACCATTCGGCTGACAATCTTGGGGATTCGAGAAGTACCAACGGAATTAATCGAAGCATCCAATGCGTTTGGTTCGACCACATGGCAAAGACTTTTTAAGGTACAGCTCCCACTAGCGGCACCGACGATTTTAGCAGGAATAAACCAGAGCATTATGTTGGCGTTATCGATGGTTGTGATTGCCTCACTAGTAGGTGCTCCTGGCTTAGGTGCAGAAGTGTATCGGGCAGTCTCACAAATTAAGGTAGGCGCTGGTTTTGAGGCTGGTTTATCCATTGTAATCATTGCCATTATCTTAGATCGTATTTCGCAAAACTTACGGAAACCTGTATACGGGAAAACAATTTCTAAAAAGTACGTATATGGATTATTTGCAGCGCTCTTGGTTATTCCGTATCTTGTTACTTCTTTTGGTGGAAATACAACTGAAAAAATCTCTCCAAACAATGTAGGAGAACAAGTTCAGTATGAAATTACAGGGATCGATCCTGGAGCAGGCCTCATGACAGCAACGGCAAAAGCAATGAAGGATTATAACTTAAAAGATTGGAAATTGAAAGAAGGGTCCTCTGCAGCAATGACTGCTGAGTTACAAAAAGCGTATGAGCAAAAACAACCAATTATTGTAACAGGGTGGACTCCTCACTGGATGTTTGCAAAATATAAGCTAAAGTATTTAAAAGACCCTAAGGAATCATTCGGAAAAAGCGAATCCATTCATACCATTGTAAGGAAGGGATTCAAAGAAGATAATCCAAATGCATACAAAATCCTTGATTCATTTTATTGGAATCCTACGGATATGGAAGAGGTAATGGTCGATATTCAAAATGGAGCGAAACCTGAGGAAGCTGCTAAAAAATGGGTAGTGCATCATCCAGATATCGTTAAGAAATGGACACAAGGGGTCCAAAAAGGAAATGGGCAAAAAGTTAGTTTGGTTTATGTTGCATGGGAGTCTGAAATTGCCAGTACAAACGTGATTGGTTCTGTGTTGAAAAATCAGGGTTACAATGTGACATTGAAACAAGTGGAAGCAGGACCGATGTTTGCAGGGGTAGCTAATGGAAGTGCAGATGCGATGGTAGCTGCATGGTTCCCTACCACCCATAAAGATTATCTCAACACATATAAGAATCAACTCGTGGACCTTGGCCCTAACTTAAAAGGTACAAAATTAGGACTTGTTGTTCCAGAATATATGCCGATTAATTCTATCAGCGATTTGGAAAATAAGTAAACAAAAAATATCACTCAAGGAGAAAAGTACTCCTTTTGTGCAGCATTCTTTTTCTTGTTTATCGTATTTTTGTTTCTTTATCAAGCTGGCAATAATATCAGAGAAAATCAGATTTAACGAAGCAAATAAAGGAAAAAATTCTTTCTTTCGATTTGCTCCGGCATTCGCCAAAAGGAAATATGTACCCTCGCTGTTTAAAAAGTATGAGAAAAGCGTTGGAACTGTTTCGTTGGTTTCCGATCTTTTCTCTTCTCCTGTTTCATATTCAATGGAGAGTAAAACATAAAAAAATAAACCTCAACAACGGCTGGTGAAATGATGTACCTCCCCATCATTCGTCACACTATTATCAAATCAATCTCGGGTATGTGATCTATCATTCCTCGAATCGTTCACATACTCCGTATTACTATTCATCTGATATAAAATGAGAAAAAACAAAAATAGCGGACTTTGCCCACTATCCGAGTAATCTATCATAAAATATACCATTCATTTGTTATTTTATACCAGATAAAAGAACAAATCATTTCGTATATGAGCCTGTTGCATTATTCGTATCAAAAGCGAAGATGATGGAGCTTCCTTTGTGTTTTCAACAACAGACGGGAAAACACATACATCAAACAATTTATCTAGTTTTCTAATTTATTTATGCAACAGCCTCATATAACTCTATATTTAGTATCAAGAATGCTCAAATTACATTCATCACACCAAAAAAGCACACCTAAAAGATTACGCTCTTTTATGTCATGTAGTTTTTAAGTAAATACGATTTCCAGAAGGATCTATGGTGACAAACGAACCATTTTCTTCAGTAACTGATGCACCAATACTCTTTAACTGGTTAACCGTATTATTTCGTTTTTCTTCATTTGGGAGGATTAAATGAAATGACTCTAGACCGACACTGTTACTTGGTGGTTTAGGTGCCCCTACACCATTCCATGTATTTAGACCTATATGATGATGGTAGTTCCCTGTAGAAATGAAAAGTGCTTGGTTTCCATATCGAAAAACTACTTTAAAACCAAGACCTTTTATATAAAATTGTTCTGTCTTTTCTAGTTCTGAGACATGCAGATGGATATGTCCCATGACAGTACCAGCTGGTAAACCATTCCACTCATCTGCTTGTCCCTCCTTAAGAAGGCTTTCTGCATCTAATGGCAATGTTGCCATTTCCACTTCATCATTATTCCAAACCCATGTGGATGGATCACGGTCACTATATATTTCAATTCCATTCCCATCAGGATCAGCTAAATAAAGTGCTTCACTTACGAGATGATCGGATGCTCCTTGTAAGGGATATCCTATTTGAATAAAGTGTTTCAATATTTTGCCTAGATCCGCACGGGTAGGTACTAAAAGAGCAAAATGATATAAGCCTGTTGTACGTGATCGTTTTGGTATTATGTTTTCTGGTTGTTCAATTGATAACATGCTTGTTTTACCATCTGTTGTTAACGTAACAGATTTCTTTGACTGCTCTAAAATTTTAAAACCGATAACCTCTTGATAAAATGCAAGAGACCGCTCTAAGTTTTCTACTTTTACTTTCACATGCCCTACAAATGTATTAGGTTTACAATGAAATATCATTTTTCTCACTCCTGTTTTTGAATAAACTTGCTATCTAAATAAACTTATTTGCTAATCAGTTTTAGTTTCTTGTTTTTGTTGTAATTATTGCCATCGTGACAATTCTATTGCGTATTCAATAAGTATTTTGTCCATATGGTATACCATTACAGGTCTATTTAATTTTTTGTTATTCTCTTGTTTTCTTATCATATGAAAAACCGGCAATAATTCTTTTCTAACTCACATCATTTTCTATCAATGCTTCACTGTCAGTTCTAGATCCAAAAATCTCCTCTCTATTTGATAACTTCGCTACAAAGTATACTTCACATATAGGGAAAAGTATCCTGGATGAAAGTGCAAGATATCGCAGATGATAATATAGCAATAAGAAGACATTCTCTATCTATCAGTTTCAATAAGCCTACACCTTAATTCTTTCCCTTTTAAAAAAACGAGCTTTTGCCTGCCATCTAAAAAAATCACTTTTTCTTGGTTAATGAAAAAACTCCCGTGTTGAGGTTAGGGAGTTTTTTCATTATTCATGATACTATTGCTTGCTTTCCTTGTTTAAAGAAGTTTATCTAAAAATTTCAGACTTGAATTTTCATCAAGAAAAAGGTCATCTGGAAATGCATAGATTGTCTTGTACGCGACAAGTTATATCCTGCTGGTGTAACTTGAATGCTTTCATTACTATGAATGCATTCATTTGCTACTTCCGGTCATCTTTTATGAAACGCTGTAGACGAGGGAAAGCTAAACTGCTTGAATAACAGCCTGAACAGTCAGAACCATGATCTCTGTCAATCGATACTTGGATCTTTCTTGCTTTAGGTAATCCTGTAGCAATCGAACGACCTTGTCTGATAAAAATCAGTTCGAGATTTCTTACTCTCCCCATGAGATTTCAACACGACAATTTGACATGAATAAAGACTTTAGAAATGGGAAAATATTGATTTCCTCTCAATACAAATTTAAATGTTCCTTTATCTTATTAGCCCATTTGTGGATTACGGAATGGTGTACATGCCAAGAATCCCAGATTGACCTAGCCCATTTTACAGAGAGTTGTTGCAATTCATAGATATCGGTTTGGGGAATAAGATCTGCCACTGTAATTAATCCGTTTTGTATGGGAGGTTCCAGCCAATTGAACTGATCGGAAAAATGAGTCACTGTCTGTATCATCCCCCTTCTCCATTCCAATTTGTTAATCCTGTACTCGAAAATCAAACATAAGTTGATAAGATGACCCGTGACAGATTGGATCGCCCGAGGAGATGGTATACCTGGATGTTGAATCGCGTATGCGTCGACACAGATGCGGTGGACATCGGATGATGCCAGACTACTTTCATAGAACCGCTGTAAAATTTCCCCGTATGCATTCCAACATCCCGGTGATGAAATCATATAAGGATGAACCGGGCCATTAAAAGGAGGAAAATGGACACCACATCCGACACATGCTTCAGTATCTGGAAGATTTAAATCCTTATTCCTCTTCATTCTCACACCCCATTATATTCTGCCAAGTGTGAGATATTGCTGATGCTAATTCAATACCTCTGGATTTCAAATATCGTCTCACAATCTGAAAACCTACTCCAAATCCGGCTAAATGCGGAATCCCATACGTTGGATACCCTTGTGCTGAGACAAGCAGATCACCGTAAAGATGTGCAGCCACCAGATTAGCTTCTGAACGATTGACTCGGGAAATAACTAACTCTTTCACGAAGTCGATTTCCTCATTTGATAGAGGAACAACTTCTGGCAAACACATGTCACCAGCGCGAATTAGAGTTCCATAAATGTTAAACATGATGTCGTCATACCTCTTTTTTCCGTAATATCTAGCAATTCTTGACAATGCTTCTCCCCAATCATTCGGGGGAATAAAAGCAGCTAACTCAGGATGCTCCACATCTGGAAACATATCTTGCACAAAAGATGCTGCTAACCCTTCCATAATAATTGCTTCACCAAGTGTGATGGCGGTTTCGGATTTTCGTATCCTTCTGCGAATTCCATGGATAAAACTTCTCGCTATAACCATTCCAAGACGTTCCATATTGCCAATCGTGGGCCAAATCCGTAAGTATAAATAGCCTGGAGTACGTCCATAACAACTTAATCCCGATCCTAACATCATTAATTGTCCATTGGCGCAATCCGCTGGAAGAATAACTACAACAAGTTTCTCTGGCAAAAGGGACGAAGGAAATACTTTTGACATATTCTCCAGCATATTCCCAATTTGTTTTGTAAGTTGCAATCGTTCTGATTCATTGAAACACCATTTTGTTGCTTCTTTGTTCCTCGTTGGATTGAATAAACCATATTGTTGTTGACCTTCCAGTATATCAATTCCATCACTTCTAACAATAGACAAGATATCAAAGTCTTGATATCCATCTATTTCTTTCATTTCTTTTAAAAGGGAAATGCTCCCTTTTTCGCTTTGAGCCCACTCCAAGTATTGGAGTAAAAGTTCTTTCGGTTTGATCGACTCTGTAAAGTATCGTTCTAGTACAGGAAGTGTATTGTAAATCATCATTTTCACGATATAGTCTTCCTCTTTAATATAATTTTAAAATATTCCAATAGAGAGGAGCATAATTGTTCATTTTTTCTTCACTATATTGCTCCAATCTTAAAAGCAAATTCTATGATCATTCCTATATTCAAGATCTTTTTTTAATTAACGAAAGGAAAGTTGCACCAAAATTTGCTTTATATGTCCTTTAATCGTTTATTCGCCATCTTCATAATGGAAAATTTTAGAACAACCATTAAATATTCATACCTCGACATCTTTTCACCCTTTATCAAGCGAGAGAAGACCCAAATTATGATAATAAGAAATTGTTCTTTTTGTTATGCCTGTCCCCGCTCCAAATGATCAGTGATATAGATCACAATCACCTTTTTTTATACTATAAAGGTTAACGTTACGTGAAGGTCAATAAATGTTGAAATGGTATTTGATCTTAATTAGATAAAAAGTTCCAAAAAACACACGAAATATAGAAGTAAATTTGGCTTTTCTGTAAGACAAGTTGCTCGTTGTTTTCATGCTATATATTTTCCAAATGTTAAATGAAATCTTTACATTTAAAATGAGTGCAATTATTGTGGTTTGTCTACTATTACAAGATGAAAGGAGAGGGGTCCTGCACAAGCGATGACTAATTATCCTAACTAGTTTTGTTTTATTAATTGCTGGATTTGTTTCTGGAATTTTTTCGTCCAATAGGAAGATGCAGATATTAATAAAATCTTCAAAAATCTAGGTTGGAGCAAATTATTGCTCAAGGTAAAATTGGCGTTGGGCAACAGGGGCTATAAGCCCTTTACCTACTGGAATCCGATTATTTCAACATACCAATTGTTTCATCTGACTTAACCTGTCAAAAGAATAAAAAGGACACTGATTTGACAATCCACACAACTAAAGCTGGGGATTCTTGGGACGATAGTCTAATGACTACTTCCTTACCAAACTAACCCCATGTCCCCACGGTTAAATATGGTTCTTTGTTGCTACAGTAAAATAGACAAACAAGTTGGTTTTCACAATCTGGCTAGCCGTTTCCATACATATCGCATTTTACGTGCAAAATGATTAGTTTGCACAACCCTATATACTATCTTGTTTCAACAAGTAACTAGGTACCCATTGACAGAACACTCATTCGCAAAGGTATTTCGAAAAATATTGTCAGACTTTCAGGAGGTAAAATCCTCCTTTGTCTAACGCTTCCTATCATCCCACGATTAAAACCGTGGATTTTCTCACTCAAAAACTATAAATAAACGTGTTTCTGCAATTTGAAAAAATGTTAGTTGATTAAGAAAAGAGAGATGTACTGTGCATAGGCTGAACTTTTGCTTTTGGATCCATATAGGCTTTTGCATTGTTTACAGCCGTAGGACCTTCTCCAAAACCTGTAACAATAAGCTTTACTTTTCCATCATAAGTACAAACGTCCCCTGCTGCATAAACTCCCGGTAGATTGGTTTCCTGTTTGGAATTTACGACAATTGCATTCTTTTCGATCATAAGACCCCAATCCTTCATTGGACCTAAAGATGATACAAAACCATAATTTACAATTACATCGTCCACATCAATACTTTCTTTTTGCTCCTCTTTCGTTTGTTTAATGACAATTCGACTAATTGAATCATTCCCTTTTAATTCTACTGGAACATATGGGGTTCTTACCTCTATAGAAGATTTCATCAAGTTCTCTATACTGTGTTCTTGAGCTCTAAATTTATCGCGGCGATGAATGACTACCACTTTTTCAGCAATAGGCTCTAACATCAGAGCCCAATCGATAGCTGAATCTCCCCCTCCCAAAACAGCCACTTTTTTACCTGTAAACCGATTCATATCTTTTACGAAGTAATGGAGATTAACATGCTCAAATTTTGCTGCTCCATCTAGTTCTAGCTTTCGAGGCTGAAACGCTCCATTACCAGCTGTTATGATAATCGTTTTTGAATAGTGAATGTCACGATTGGTTGTTAGTTTAAAGCTATCATCAGCTTGTTTTTCCAGTTGTTCTACAGATTCTTCTAAGCATAATGTCGGTTCGAATTGCTGCATTTGTATTTTTAAATTATCGACTAACTCTTGCGATCGAATCTTTGGAAAGCCAGCCACATCATAAATATATTTTTCCGGATAAAGTGCTGTTAATTGCCCACCCAATTGAGGAAGACTTTCAATGATTTTCACTTTAGCTTGTCTTATCCCTGCATAAAAAGCAGTAAACAACCCAGTAGGACCGCCGCCTATAATTGTAATATCATAGATATCCCTTTGATGTGTCAATATCACTCACCTCTATCCTGTATTTTCTTTATATTTATAACTTAATATCCATCTGTTTTTACATTTTTAAAATAAAAAATATAAAAAAGGACAGGTACCACTAGTATGCAATAAAGCTCCACACTTTAATTTTATCAAATATTTCATAATAATACTATAAAAGAGGGTAATTTACGGTTTATCCTCGAACGATAGACTGGTAAATTACTGAATGAGTTACCCAAACTCTGCTATAAAGAATCCTAAAATAAAAAGCCAAAACCCCTAATTTCCAAGGGGATTTGACTCTCGTGTTGTGTGTCTCAAAATAGCTTATGATTTGATCTTTAAAAAATCTACCAATCCGTTCTTTGTTTTTGAATAGAATCAGTCGTCTTATCTATATCATCCATCATCTGTTTCAATTGCCGCAAACCTTGAATTAATTGTTGCTGTTGGGAATCAATACGGTATGAGAATGCACGCAATCCTTCACGAGTAATGGAGTAGTAGCATTAGAAGCATCAACAATTTCCTTTTCAATAGAGTCAAATGCTTTTACAGATGCTTCTAGGATCTCAATTGCAAATTTTGCTTTATCTGCGATATGATCGATATTCAGTGCTGCATATTTCGTTTGTGAATTGCCCCAATCAGATGACATATAGTTTGGTGTTGGCTTCGGTGTATAATCGCTCACTCTTATACCTCCCTTATTTCTGATAATGATCTGTAATGTCGTCGATTTTGTTTGTTAGATTATCGATTTCGTCTGTCAGGTCATCAATTTCATCTGTATATCTATCAACATCTTTGATGTTCATTTGAACCTCTGCAAGATTGCTGCTGACACCTGTTACCTTAGACATGATTTCTGTACAAATGGAGCCAACTAATACTTGTACATGATCAGGAGCATTTTGTCCCACTTGCTGCACAAGGCGATCTACTAATGGTTTGATTTGTCCTAATGTATTTTGGGCATTGGTCAACTCACGTCCACAAGAGTTCAGTTCAGCATCAATCTTATCTGCTGTGCGGTCAATCTTAGACTGTGTAATCTGATCAATATCACGAATTACCTTATCAATTTCATTACATAACTCTCGAACTGCATTTTTCCTACTATCATTCTGTTTCCTCCTGCAGTAACAGCCAATTCAATTGGTTGTAATAAGTAGTAAACGTAAATTCGTAAAGTATAAAACAGACTAAAAAATTAAAAAAATGATGCCAATTTTCGTAATAACCATAATGTATAGAAATATCTCTCCATAGTAAAGTTTAAATCAAGTGAATATAAAGGTAAAGAATAATCATGCTTATGCCCACTCATCCATTATCGGCTTTTTCTTCCCATTGTTCCATTAAACTGATATCCGATCAAAAGTAAAAGAAGAATTTTTTTATCCTTTTTAATTATGTTAATCTTGGAATACTATTGATTCAGCAAAATAAATTGCATGAGATTAAACAATATATTGATGATGCCATTGAAATCAGTAAAGAATATAAAGATGATCTTGCACTGAATCATTGATGGCAATAGGACAATGGTGTATTCAGCAAAAACTATATACAGAGGCAATTAATCTTTATAAACAGGCCAAGAAAATTGCCCAACAAAATACTTTTTTCAAAGGAATCCGAGATATTAACTAACTTATGTATCTGTTTTGAAAACTTCTACCATTCGTTTTAATGGATGACCAACCAATATCCGAAAATACTAGCTGGTCATTTCCTATTAAAAGAATAGATTATTTCCATCCTTTTATTTATTTTGGTGCTGGTATGGATATTGGTTTCCCTTCTTGTAAAGATTGTTTTGCAGCATGCGCAATCACCTCTGCTTGCAAAGCGTCGAAACCATCTACTGGTACTGCTTGCTTATCTAATATAGCAGATATAAATTGACGTAACTCTTCTCGGTAAGCCTCTCGATATCGTTCAAGAAAGAAAAATTTTGGTTTATCCTGATAAACTCCTGTTGATGTAAGAAGTTGAGCTGTATTTGGATAGTCATTGTCAATACGAACACTGCCCTTGGAACCCAAAATTTCTACTCGTTGATCATATCCATATATTGCTTTTCGACTATTATCAATGACTCCTAGTGCACCACTAGCAAATTTGAGCGAAATGATAGCAGTATCGACATCATCATACTTAGAAAATACAGGATCTATCAATGCTGCTCCTTGCACATAGACTTCCACTACTTCACTTCCTATCAGAAATCGAGCCATATCGAAATCATGAATGGACATATCTATAAATATTCCACCTGAATGGGCGATATACTCGTCAGAAGGTGGCTCGGGATCACGTGAAGTGATTTTAAGGAGATGAGGTACTCCTATTTCATTCGTCTCTACCATGGAACGAACCCTCTGGAAATTGTGATCAAAGCGCCGATTGAATCCAACTTGCAACTTCCTTCCTAACTCCACAGCTTTCCGTACTGCTTGTTGAGATTCAGTCAAGGAAAAACTTACTGGTTTTTCGCAAAATATATGTTTCCCTGCCTCAGCAGCTTCTATCAAGATTTGTGGGTGGGTATCCGTTGGTGAACAGATCAATACTGCATCAATTTCTGGATCGTCTAGTATTTGCTGATAATCATCGGTAATCATTTCAATTCCAATATCCCTTGCCCAATTCCATGCCTTCGTAACGAATATATCGGATATACTCTTGACTACGACATTATGAAAAGTTTTGAGATTCTCAGCATGCAACCGACCAATACGACCAGCTCCTATCACACCAATTGTCACCTTTTTCAAATAGGTTAACCCCTTTTCTGCTGTCTATTTTTTAGAGTGAGAATATCCGAAACAGATAAATAACTTCATATATAATTCATTATAATAATTTTCCCGACCTGGATGATATACTTTTATATCCTATTCTTATTAAAATGGTCTACTCCATTTCAGGCTTTTGATTCACCGATTGATCCAGTTGTAGTTTTGCTTTAATGGATTGCACTGATTTCAGCTCATTTACACTGAATGGAGTGGAATTCAATGGAGTTTGACTGGATGGATTCTGGTCATTTTGTGGCAAATCCGCATAATAGTTAACGGTAAAATTGGTTGCCAGTGTCTTCCATTGTGGAATCTGGGAGAACTGATAGATTTGTTCTGCCTTTTGTTCTATACTCTGATTCCCGTCCAATAAATGTACATAGATGGATGTATGGGAAGGAATCTCTTTCAGTTTAGTTTGATAATCTTTTACTAATCCTGTATAAGTTACAGAGTCTGTATTGGTACTATGGAACGATATGGTCACTTGCAAAATCATATTTTTGATCTTCAAATGTGATTGCACAAGTCGCTGGAGGTCGTAAGCCATATATTGCTCCAAATAATCATTGTGAAAAGCTCCCCCATAGCTGCGATGATAGTTTACAGTAAACACAATGTTGGGATTGGACTGAGGTGAAGCTTCAGCCTTAAAAAGTTCTCTACTGCAATCTTTCTCTTCCTGTTTCGTGAGCGCAATACATTCCTTTTTAGCTGACTTTATCACAAATGATTCTATATATTGATCTTCTAATTTCTTTTTGGCGAATAGTTCAAACTCCTCTATATTATCAGGCTTTCCCCATGCATTCTGTGAACAAGCTGAAAGTATAAATATCATCACCAATAAGCTGCTCACAAATCCTCTCTTTTGATTCATTTTCAATCCCCCATGTTTTGTTTGATGTCCTCAATTTCTTATTTCGATCTATAAGAATGTTACTGTTTTTATGTCCAAAACTATAGTCCGGATAGATTGACTTTGAAATCTCTCTACAAACTCTTTCCATGAGGGCTTTACTTATGTACCAATCTCTAGGTATAACCTGCCAAGTTTGATCAAAGAAAAGTTGTAAATTAACAAAATAATGGAGGTATTTCCTCTTCGTTTAAAAGTATTTCGTTTTACCTCCTTTCAAACTAACGGTATATAAACTTGCCCAATGGATCTTAGGCCCATCCCATAAAAATTGTAAATTTCCTCCACGAAAGTAATTAATCAATACCTTAATAGCTATTGCATGAGTTACTAGTAAAATATTTTGGCCAGCATGTTGAATGAAAATTTGATCGATAAAAGACTTCAATCTCCTTTGCATATCAAAAAATGTTTCCCCTTTTGTTTTCTTTGCTTTAAAATGTCTTGGGTGTCCATTCATCAGCTGTATTTCCTTTGGGAATGATGCTTGTCCACTTTCTCCCTTGCCAAGTTGCAAAATCCATTTCCATAAGATGATTGATCACTTTCTCTTGATTTTTTCTCAAATAAAGTGCAGTAGAAAATGCACGATTACTGGAACTAGAATAGATCGAATCAAAAGAGATGTTTTGTAATTGCCGTGCTAACTGCTGAGCTTGATGCACACCAGCATCTGTCAGCGGAGAGTCGAGCCTTCCTGTATTCGCTCTTCTACATTCCAATACGTTTGTCCATGTCTTACTATATAAAGATTGGTAGCCAACAAAAATCAAACCTTTCATAATTGGATCGTTACAAGCACCTCTATGGATGAATCCAAACTAAATATCTCACAATCATAGTCGTCAAGAAACATCTTTGATTACAGACATTCATTATACAAGGACTGATCTCCTATTGCGCCTCGTGCACAAGAGAACTAACTCCTTTAACTCATAACAAAAAAGCGATCCTAATGGATCCGCTTTTTTGTTTCATACCCTTGTAGCTAATTTTTTAAAACAGGATATCATATTTAGATTTATTCAGGTCATCGTTCTGATAATGAACCACAATCTTGTAACTTCTCTATTCTGTACTCGATTTTGCAAGCTGTAACGCTTGCTCTAAAATCTTATCCCCTCTCATCATTCCATAATCAAGCGAATTAATCACATCTACTGGGATATGAAGATCTGCAAGTCGAGTTTGAACCTTTGAAAGGGTATATTTCATTTGCGGTCCCAATAGAACCACATCTGTACCTTCCATATTCTCATCTAAAAATTTGAGTGGAATAGCCTGAATATCTGCATCAAGCCCCTTTTCGTCTGCTGCCTTTTTCATTTTCGTTACCATAATACTGGTTGACATTCCTGCATCACAAGCTAGTATAATCTTCATGCTTGTACCTCTCCTCTCTCTTTAAGCATCTTTATTATTTCGCTAGTCTCTTGTAAATCTATCTCCTGAATCGGGCTTTGCTGTAACCTTAGTGCAGTACCAAAATGATAATGGTTGGTTTGAACTTGTCTATGGACTTCTAAGATATTCCTTTTGGTTAACCCACTTCCAACTAATATGGAGATATGCTCAGATAAGTTAGCCATTTCTCTAATCGCCTGCAAGCGATCAGACCAATCACCCACTCCTCCAGAAGTTAAAACGGATGTAATCTCCTTGTAACTTGTTAATGTTGCAACTCCTTGAACAGGATCAACTAGGCAATCGATCGCACGATGAAATGTTACTTCCAACCCTTTTGATACATCCAAAAGACTTTCTAACACATGATAGTCAATGTGGTTATGTTCATCCAATGCACCAAATACCACTCCATTTGCTCCAACAGAATGTATCGTTTCGATATCTTTTTTCATGATCTTGATATCATCATGGGTATAACAAAATGATTGAGCATGCGGTCGAACCATAACGTTTACAGGGATGCTTATATTGCTGACTACACTTTCCATTAAGCCGAAACTAGGAGTTAATCCTCCTTCTGTTAAAGAGCTGACTAACTCAATTCGATCTGCCCCTGCCTGCTCAATTCTTTTTGCATCCTCTAATGTAGTTGCAATACATTCAATTAACATTTACAAGTACTCCTTTTAGTTCTCAGATGTTTCCTCTTTATATTTCTGACGGTCAATAATTTTTATGAATGGATAGTAGATAAGCCCGGCAATAATCATATCCACTACCTGTAATACAGCACCTGTCCAACTATTGGTAATCATGAATCCTTGAATTATTGGAGGGGTAGTCCAAGGTAAAACGACGCCTGTGGGTCTTGCAACTAGATCAAAATACATGGCAAAGTAGTTGACGATCGTAATCACAATAGGAGCCAAATTAAAAGGGATAAGCATTATTGGGCTTAGGATAATAGGTAGTCCAAATAAGATTGGCTCATTGATGTTAAATAGCCCTGGTGGACCAGCTATCCGTCCAAGCTCTTTAAACTGTCTCGATCTAGCACGAAAAATTAAGATGATAGCCACGACCAAGGTAGCCCCTGCTCCTCCTATCCAAATCATATCGAAAAACTGTTCCGTAATAATATTAGGTAAAGGCTGCCCTGCTTGAATTGCTTGGATATTTTCCTTTTGCAAATCAAGCCAGAACGGTCTTAATACACCGTTGACCAATGAGCCACTGTTGATTCCTATACTCCACAACATCGTAATCGAAATAGTAGTAGCAAGAGCACCAAATATATTATTTGCAATAAATAAGGTAATCGGTTTCGCTAACATCACATAAATAAATTCATTGAGTGAGTGATAGGATGTTTGTAAAAATAAAACCTTGATTAAAAGCATGAGAGAGAAAATCGTGAAAGCTGGAATTAGGGCAGAAAAAGCTCGGGCAACTGTCGGTGGAACCTGCTCTGGCATCTTAATAACAATCTTTCGTTTCAGAAAAAAGTTGTATATCTCCGTGACCAAAATGGCAATGATGATGGCAACAAGTAAACCTTTGGAGCCAAACCATTCTCCCATTGGAATCACATTACTTATAACCTCATTTGACTCACTTATGAGCGTAGTAGGCGCAATAATAATATAGGAAACAAGGCTCAATATACCAGTTGTAATAGCATCAATTTTATAGTACTGTGCCAATCGATAAGAAATTGCGAACACCACATAAAGGGATAACAAATCAAAGGTCGCTTTTGCTGGCATCGTGATTAAATCAGGAAATGCAGCTCCAAACCATTCTACTTGTTTGACATCCCACCCTGGTATTGGGAAGTTTTGGATAATCAAAAAAATAGAGCCTACAATTAACAAAGGGATCAAAGTAATAAAACCATCACGTAAAGCACCTAAATGTCTCTGTGCAGCTAGTCGATGTGCAAAAGGTAAAATTTTCTCCTCCAAAAACTTTAAAATTTTTTCCATATGCTTTCCCCCCTGTATACGCTTACTTTTATATGTTTTACAAAAATTTGTAGTTCGATCATACAGGTTGATGAATTCTTTTTTGGTAATTATTCAGCCACTCTTCACTTGCTAACTCCACTTCTGTCATTTTATTGCGAGGATTGGCAATATATATGGTAGGTTCTAGATCATGGTTAGCAACTACAAAAGAAAATTCTACATTCGTCGCGACTCCCCATTCACCTTCCGAATTCATACATACCACGGACATCGCACCCGCTTTGCTATACTTGCGCTGCAATTTTTCTGTTAATTGAAATAAAGCTTGATCAGCGGCTTTTTGCGGATGTATGCCTTTAGACATTAACTGGACAACTTCGTAGGAAAGACAACCTTTCATAATGTCTTCACCAAGACCTGTAGCTGTTGCTCCGCCAATGTCACTGTCGACATAAAATCCTGATCCACTCAGGGGTGAATCTCCAATTCGCCCTTTTTTCTTCATAAACAAGCCACTAGTGGAGGTAGCAGCTGCCATATTTCCAAATAAATCCAAACCGATCATTCCAACAGTGTCATGCCCATCGTACGGGCTTAATCCTTTTTCCTGAACTGCTTTCACTCTTTTCTCCCATAACTTTTTCGCACGAGTTGTAAGCATATTGGTTCGTTCAAATCCATTGTGATGAGCATATTTCTCCGCACCCGCACCTACTAAAAAATTGTTATAACGTTCTTGACTTAGCTTCCGAGCGATAGAAACAGGATTTTTATAATCCATTAATCCTCCAACTGCTCCAATAGCGAGAGTATTCCCATCCATAAATGCTGCATCCAACTCTACTTCACACTGCTCATTTGGCAAACCACCATAACCTACTGATTTGTAAAATGGAAAATCTTCTACAAGACGCACTGCCAATTCCACCCCATCACCAGCAGATCCCTTGTTTTTCAATGACTGCACCGCTTGTCCTACACCTTCATAAGCCATTCTCCAAGTGGCAATAATTCCCCATTTATCATTCATCTCTTTCACGTTCCTTATCTAAACGCAGATATAATTCACAAAATTCATTGGTTAACCTTTGCATCATAATCGCATTCATGAGGTGATCTTGGGCATGAACCATAATAATGGAATATTCCCCTTTATTCCCCTGCGCCTCTTCGGTTATTAATTGTGTCTGTGAATGGTGAGCCTGTAATAATAAATCATTTGCATCATCCATTTTTTGATCGGCTTCTGCAGCTTTCCCTAATTTTGCATCTTGGATCGCTTGGAAAAGCAGTGACTGAGCATCGCCTGCACTACTTATAATTTTAAACGCTATTTCTATTGTTTCTGAATAATCCATTTCGCTTCATCCCTCCTTACTCTACATACTAAAAAAAGCTTTGTATCATTTCTAATTAATTTTTTCCTAAGGGAGCGGAAAAAAAATACTATCTTTCTTTTCTTATTCAACTAAAATACTATGTAATACAAATAAAAATATAAGCATTTGGATGATAAACACGAACTAGTATACAATCCATCTTTCATCCATAAAATGATATGGAGGTGATGGGCTTGTCCCTGTTACATACACGCGAAAAAAAACTGATATCTATTTTGTATAGAAATAATCATTGGATAAAGAGTTCAGAGCTTGCTTCACAACTATCCGTAACTTCAAGAACCATTCGCAATGACATTCGTAAAATTAACCAAATGCAAAAAAAGACTATCATTACATCTTCCAGTCTTGGTTACAAGTTGATTGATCCTGCTTTTGTAATGAAACAAATCTACAGGGAAGATCCGAAAATCATTCCCAACACGCAAAAAGAGCGTATCTTTTATTTACTTCGAAAAATGATGACGCAGGATCATATAAATATCTATGATCTATCAGAAGAAATCTATGTAAGTGCCTCAACCATCGACAAAGACCTAAAAAAAGTACAAGCGTTTCTTGATAACATTTCCGATATGAAAATCAAAAAAAAGGGAGATCATATCTATATTCAAGGTAACGAAAAAGAAAAACGTACTTTGGTTAGTGAGATCCTCTTCCAAGAAACCCAAAATTCGTTTTTCAATCTGCAAAATTATCAGCCTTATTTTCCAAATTACCAATTGGAATACATCTCAGAAATCGTTCTATCTATTACTAGCAAATATGATGTATTAATCAATGATCTTTCACTCGTTAATTTAGTAGTACACATAGCAATCACCTTAGATCGTGTCCAAGACGCTAACTTGATTAAAGACCCCGCCTTGTCTATCAACCAAGAAACACCTGAGTACCAATGTGCTCTAGACATTGCTAACGAACTTTCTTTTGCGTATAGCATAACTATTCCTGAGAGAGAGATCGTATATTTAGCCTATTTAATCATCGGGAAAAAGATTACAAACCGTCTTGCCCATACAGATCCATCATTGGAGGGTGCACTGGATTCTACCTATGCTCATCTCATCTCACAAGTATTAAAAAAGTTGGAAATCACTTTTGGTGTACAACTGTTTGATTTAGAGTTAAATATGAATCTAGCATTACACACAAAAACGGCTGTTGACCGCGTAAAAAATGGTTTGTTAGTGAAGAACCCGTTTCTAACAGAGTTAAAATCGCATTATCCCTTTATTTTTGAAATCGCTATCTTCCTTGCAAATGAACTTTATAAAGAAACAGGCTATGCTTTTCGCGAAGATGAAATTGGCTATTTCGCCCTTCATATCGGTTCTACTTATGAGAAAATAAATCAAAAAAAGCGCAACACTTTACAAGTGGCAATCATTCACTCTAAATATTTTAAAGAAATAACAGATTTTATTCATAAAATAGAAGAGCTCTATCACCTGTCGATCCGCCCGATCCATGTTTCCACTCTTTATGATCAAAAAAAGCTTAACAATCTTGAAGTGGATCTTATTTTATCGACTCTGCCTATCGATATAGAATTGGTTCATCCTATTGTACAAATCTCGCCATTTTTCAATCAAAATGATCAATCCAAGTTCGAAAAATTTATGAAAGACTTTTATAAACAAAAACAATTAAAGTTATTAAAGAAGCTTATAGATCAATACTTTCACGAACAGCTATTTTTTAAGAACCTTTTGTTTCACGATCGCTTTGAACTGATTCAATACATGGGAGATGTGTTGATCCAAAGAGATATCGTTTCTAAATCTTATGTTGAATCTATACTTAAAAGAGAAGGCATTTCTCCTACTTCTTTTGCAAGTCATTTCGCTATTCCTCATGCGATACAAATGAGTGCAAATAAAACTGCCATTGGTACTGTTATTTTGGAAAAACCATTGAAATGGGGAGACTATCCTGTTCATGTTGTCATTGTTATTGTGGTGAAACAAGAAGAACGAAAAGACTTCATGTTACTATACGAAAACCTAATACCGATCTTAACAGATCCTCGAAAAATAGCAGAGCTTACGAAAGCCAAGGATTTCAATCATTTTAAAGAAATCTTACTGAAAGAATATGTACATACATCTTAATAACAAAAGCTGATGATGTTTGTTATTAAGTCCAACTGCATAACATACCTCTACAACCTTAAATCTTCGAATAGAGATGCTCTAGGACAAAGTTCGTGTTGATCTCACGGTATTTTCGGTATGAAGATAAACCCACTCATCATCACAGTGTAGGCAGACTTTACCTACGTTTGGGGACTCGTACTAATCTGTCCTATCTCCTTCAAGGAATGCAGTTGGATTTCCTAGTATTCGTTCTGCCATTCGTGTCGAGTCATGCTGTTCTTGAACTCTTTTGGTGTCCATGCAGCTCCGTAGAGTTGTTTTCCTCCAGTTTGATGTGAGGAGGTTTGACCTTTCAAAAGAAACCTTGTCCCTTCTCTTTCATCAAATAACATTCATCTTAAAATTTTTTGCCCCCTCTTGATTCATAAATACTTCAATTTCCTCTGTAGAAAATTTATTACAGTCTCCTTTAATTGTATGTTTCAATGCGGAGGCAGCTGTTGCAAAGGATATCGTATAATCCATACTTTTTTTAGTCAGTAACCCATGTAAAATTCAAGCAGCAGCATCTACACCACCAACACGATCAACGATTGGGTTCAGTTCAGGACATGCTTCCTTGAAGAGTAAAGGACTCCTTCCCACCAATGTATGATGACTAGCAGATTCTACTTGTCGTATCGTCGAATAGAACAATGTGATATTGGGATAACGCTCTTTCATTTGCTCGTATAATTTCCCAGCAGAACAATAATCAACATATGGAAGCAATGTGGATAATACCTCTCTGGCCTTGTGAGAACTCCACATTTTAGCTCGATAATTAATATCAAAACTTACCTTCACTTTTCTTTTTTTGGCTTCACTCATCAATTTTTGCGTCATGATCGCCCAGCTATTTGATATTGCTGGTGTTATTCCAAACTCTATTTATTTGCATACGCTCGCTTGCCCTGGGTGTCTTTACTTTGCTGTCTACTCTATTTCTGGGAAGATTAGCAATTTTTTATTTTTCATACATATGAGATGAGAGCCTGAATCCTTAGTTTTAGAAACTTTATATATAAACTTGCAATAATGTACTATATGCCATTGGACTTTAGGATGTATAAATACATGAAAATACCCTTAAAAGGAGTTCTCTCATGAATATTACATCTTTAATCGTATACTGTTTTATTGTTACTTTTACACCCGGACCGACTAATATCATCATATTGTCCACTGTGCATAATTTTGGGATAAAAAAAGCAATGAAATATACCTATGGAGCAACGATCGCTTTTGGCTTATTACTTGTTCTTTCTGTTATATTAAATACAATGCTTATCGCAATAATACCTAAAATTTTAATGGTTATGCAGATAATCGGAAGCTTATATATCCTCTATCTCGCTTATCAAATTTACAAAATGGATACATCAAAACCAGCTGTAAATCAAACTGCTACCTTTCTATCTGGCTTTCTTATGCAGTTTTTAAATCCAAAAGTGATACTATTTACAATGACTGTAATACCTAGCTTCATTATGCCTCACGGTGCCACATTACCTGTGGTGACAATAAGTGTTATAGCTATCACTATTATTGGGTTTTTGGCATTTGTGACATGGGTTCTTTTCGGTACAATCTTCAAGGATTTTTTACAAAAACATAAAAAAACTGTTAATATAACGATGGCATTATTTTTAGTTTATGCTGCAATCATGATATGGATGTAAGTCAGCCGATGAAGAGGTGAGTGAAATGGACAAATTTATTTATAAAAAATCAGCAGGTATTACTGCTTTATCAGCAAGTATTACTGATTTTACGTATAAAAAACACGCTCACAAGGAGTATGCAATAGGTGTAACATTACGTGGTATTCAACATTATAACTTAGACGGCAGCTTACAACTATCCTATCAAAATGGTGTTATGCTTTTTAATCCAGAACAGGCACATGATGGAATGGCACATGATGAGTCAGGACTTGATTATGTTATGTTATATATTGATCCGCAATTACTTTTAGAGGTTATGGAGAAAAAGAATATCGTATGTTTTTCAACCCCTATTGTGTATGATGATAGACTCTCACAAAGAATATTAAATCTTTCTCACGCCATACTGAGCGGAAAAGATGAAATGGTGTGCAGTGAATTACTCGTATCCCTCGCAGATAGCCTTATTCAAAATAATCTTTCTACAGACTATAAGAAAGATACCGCTCTAATTAAGAAAGCAAAGGAAATGCTTCATGCCAGCTTGAAAGATGTAATTAAACTTGACGAGATAGGAAAAGAGCTACAGTTATCAAGGTTTCAGCTTATCCGATTATTCAAGGCTCATACTGGAATTTCACCATATCAATACTTTCTTAACTGCAAGTTAGAACGCGCAAAGCAGTTAATAGAAAAGAATAGAGATGTTTATTCAGCAGTAGCTGATTGTGGTTTTGTTGATTTAACTCATTTAAATAAGCATTTCAAAAGTGTATATGGAACTACAGCATTTGAATATATGTTGCATTTACATGGTAAGAAAGTGCCAAGAAACGATTTATGTACGACAAGAAACTGTCCCTTTGTCATTAACAATTTGGTAAATCGATGATATGGAAGCTGCCATCCGTACACTTAAATTTTTACATTCCAAATTGTCAAAAGCTTAGAATTGAAATAGACTACATGCCCTTACAGATAAGAAAAAGCTCCCTCAATAGAAAAAACGCTATTCTTTCGTATGTTTCTCATATGTTTAGCTTTTTTTTAATTTAGGGATCCCCTAACAATTGCTAACAAAAAAAGACTTCTGTTTTCATAGACAGAGGTCTTTTTCCCAGATGACCTTAGTTACCATGATTCCTATGATCGGAATGATCTGTTTTTCCATCATTCATATTACTACACCCCATTGGAATTAATCCGATAACAAGAATAAGCACACCAATCAAATTTTCTTCTACGACTCTACCCCATCCATTGTTTTACTCTAGGTATTCTCTAATCTCTGTATGTGCATCCAATCAAAAAGACACATTGATCAAAGATACATCCGCTAAAGAAAACAAAATACCAAATACAGGCATAAAGATATGAATACGGGTATATACTCCTTTCTCTCCTTCTGCAATGTAATGTTGATCATATAACTAGATTCGATCTGTCTTTCTTTTCCTATTTTCAAGACATTTTTTATCGATAGAGGTGGGATGTGTTTGGTTTTATTGGTTTACTTGAACATCAGGCTCCTATTTCTTCCTCCTTTTTATTTCTACTGAGCTCTGTTTATGTCAAAAGAATGAACGAACATTGCAAATCAGAAATTATCCATTTATTACATATGCATATGATCGGAATGATCTATATAAGTTGGTAAAATAGGATGGAAGTATATTGCTATCAATAGGAGAATTGTATAACCCAAAAGGATAGTAAGAAAGAATTTGTGGTTTGGAAGTGCTATTTTCTCTTGGTATTCAGGGGACTTATTTTCCAGTACTTCTTTTCGTATAAGAAAGATGATCAAAATGCAACTTAATTTAAAAACAATAATGAGATAGGCAAGTGTGATAATTGGTGATTCAGTTTGGATCATGACACCTAACATTGCACCCATCATTCCACCCATGATGCCCGCCAAAACCCCATCTAAAGAAGCTATTAGGTGGATTGGTTTTCCTGTAAGAAAACCTACTGCCATGCCAATTATGATAGCGATCTCAGTTGCTCCAAACATTTTCCCAATGAGCATACCTAGGATGGTTCCTAGCAACAAACTGGATAACATTGCTATGCCCATCGAAATCATCATACCTGTCATTAGTGTGAGAGATTTTTTATGCTGATGTGTGAGAATAACTACATAAGTGGTACATCCAATTAAAGTCAGGAATCCAAGAGCGATAACATACAATTCACAACGCCCCTTTGTCTATGAATCTGCTCTTTTGCTTCATTTCAAATGATAGAGATCATGATTTTAAAGCACTATTTTTGTTTGATATGGATAATGATACACCTGTCCATTTGAATCTCAACAGAAACAAGATGTTATTATTGCTTGTTTCTGTCTCAAAAACTATCCTTAACCCAAGAATCCATTTGATTGTATAAATATACTCCACCCCATCTTCTTTAATAAGATGATTTTGTCGTCTTGAGTTAAGCAACCAAATGAATCGTTTAACATCTATATTTCATATTGTATATATTTTATTTATTTTTAATAATAGCTCTAATTGGTTATTTATAAGTAAATGCTATCATTTTTAGAAGGGGAAATGCCCTTATTTCAATTTCCGCAAATAAAACTATTTTAAAATGAACCAATGTAAGCCAATCGGTAATTATGCATGATACGAGTTTACTGTAGTTATTGGATGTACATCTCACAGTCCATTGTCATATGCATATTTTTAATTATTTCCACTTATCTTTTCTTATATATATATCTACTTTTTGATTTTTTATGATAAACTATTCAGAAAAAAGATAGGAATCTATAAACATGAAAAAACCTATATTTAAAAATTTACTAATTTCTGTTTCCTTATTGATATTATTCATAATATTTGTAGCTGATCTCGAAAAAATACTGGTATTTTCCATCATTCTCTTGGTACCCTTTGCCCTCTATCTTATTCCTACTTTAAAAAGAAATGGAAATAATTCTCGTTATCATACTTTTATATTAAAATTCCACCTTTATTTTGCAATTTCCGTTGCAATCTCACTTCTATTACCTACTGGAAGCGTTTTATCTGGAATATTTTCGATACCTTGGATGATTTATACCTTTGCCTTATTTGGTTATGGAATAAGACGTTTTATGGAACGTGGCGTTTATCTTATTGAAGAAAATGCGGTTGATACAAGTTTTTTCTATGCTTTCATAGGTGGAATTACCCTATGTATATATTGCTTTTCCATCGATCAAATCATTTATTATCATCTAACTTTCTATTTTCATTTTACTGGAATTTGCTCTACACTCTTTATTGGTTGGACTGGAAGGATAATTCCTCTCAATAAAAAACTAAGTTTCTCTTATCGTTGGGCGGCTATAGGTACGATGATAAGTCCTCTGATCGTTGGAATTGGTATGATGCTGACAAATCTTTGGATAGAAAACCTAGGATTATGGATTTATACCTTGTGCATGATTGGTTATTGTGTTTTTATCTGGTTTCAAATAGAAAAAAAAACTTTCATCAGCGGTCTCTGTATTCAGCTATCCGCCATAATATTAGTTATAAGCTCTATTTTATCGATCATAAATGGTGTATTTCAATTACAAGGGCATACATGGCTCAGCACAGGGCAATGGCTATGGTATCATGAAATCCCAATTGCTTTTGCATTTATAGTAGGAGTACTTGGATGGTATTATCGACAGCCGATAGAGAAAAACAATCTATATCAACTACCTCAAACTAATATTAATGGAGAATCATTTATCGGAAATGATTTCTTACAACGAAATGGATACCAAGATAAAATCGTTTCTCATTCTGGTATTGTAACGAATCTGGAAAAGTTCAGAAGAAATGACCTTAATATCAATTTACTGCATCCAAAAGTAGTCTCTTTTCTTGAAAATACATCCTTATATGATGTTGCTATAAATGCCCAATGGCGTAAATCCGCTTGGTTATTTGAAAAACTTCACAAAGCATATTCAAACAAAATACAACAAGCCAATGTCCCCTCTCCTCATGAGGGCACCGTAGAACTAAACAGCAAAATTATTAGTGTTATCAATCACGAGCAATATTGGAATAGAAAAATGAATGCTTGGCTTTGTAGTTATAAGAACACAGGGGAGACCTTTATAACTGGTATTTATTCCGCTCATGTACATAACGGTGAACGTTATTTACACTTTACAATGCCAATCCCTGGATGCAACCGAGCAACGATCTATCGTCTAGAACATGGCATAGATGGTTCCTTGCAAATTTCCTCTGTTCCAAGAAAAGGTGGAACTGGTGATGAAGGGCATTATATCATGACAAAAAACTTTTCAATTCGTATTCCTTTCAATGAACATAAAATTATTTGGATTGATGAATATGGGAGATTGCAAATGACACATCGTTTCTGGTTTTTTGGAGTAAAGGTTCTTACTCTGGAATATGAGATGATTGCAAAATAAACCTAACACTAAAAACCCAACTTTCGTTTTATTTCTGGTTTTAGAACAAAGAGAATAAATCATGCATAATCTAGTTAGATACTGAAACCATCCTACTTTTTTGGTATATCCATATGGATTAGAGATTTATTAAATCTCTAATCTTTTTTGTCTATTCTTGTTTCATAAGGCGTGTTACCAAGAAAGTTAGTTGACAGACTTTTTGCTATTATTTTTGTAAGCATGTTCTTGAAAATTCCCTTCGTCTATTCCAGTATGACATCGCTTGTTTCATCAAAAATAGACAACTGGATGATCTCCCTAATCTACATTATCAGAATCAAGTTCTTTTGTTTCGATTTTTAATATTTCACTTTCCATATCTGTGTTTGACCAGCAACGGCTTCTTTACTATAGGTTTTTTCTATGCTTTGGATCTTTTCTCCATTTGTAATAACTATCGGTGTTACTGTACTGCTCGCTTTCTTTTTGATCAGCTCTAAATCAAATTCCATAAGTAAATCGCCTGCTTTAATTTTATCATTTTTGTTTACATATACTGTAAAACCTTCGCCTTTCATTGCCACCGTTTCAAGACCAATATGAATTAAAATTTCCAAACCTTTATTGGAAAGGATACCAATTGCATGTTTTGTAGGAAAAATTTGGATTATTTCTCCGTCTATCGGCGCTACTACTTTACCATCGAAAGGGATAATAGCTACACCGTCCCCCATCATCTTTTTTGAAAAGACCAGGTCAGGTGTTTCCTCCATTTTTATCATCTCTCCGCTTAATGGCGAAACAAATAATTCTTGCTCTTGTTTTTTACCAAATAATTTATCAAACATTCTCTATTCCTCCGTTCTTCTTAAAAGAAAAAGACCTAAAACACGCGCTTTAACATACTTCACGCTGTTTTAGGTCTCGCTTGATTGAACAGTAACCATCCCTATATCAATTTGTATTCTAATACTAATATATAATTAAAGCGCTTGCAAGATATTCAATTTCTAATTAATCTTTCCAAAAATAGTAAAAGCCATTCTGCTTCTGCAAAGAAACTTATTTAAAAAGACCACATTCAATAATTGAATATCAAAATACCCTTCCTATCTATTCATTTAATTGCTTGGAATGACTTATAGCTATATATTACATTGAAATTCCCATTGCTATCTAATTATTTTGTAAGTCCTTTGCTGAAAAATACCCTGGCAACAATTCATTAATCGTTGTCACTACAAAATCTCCTTTTAAGTTTGCCAGAATGATTTGGGTATCAGCTCCACAAAATTCTGCAAGGACTTGTCTGCATGCACCGCATGGTGCAATCGGTCCGTCTGTATTTCCTACAACGGCGATCGCTTTGATTTTTTTTGCACCTTCTGAAACGGCCTTAAACACTGCCGTCCGTTCTGCACAGTTTGTCAATCCATAGGAGGCGTTTTCAATATTGCATCCACGATAAATTGTATTGTCAGCTGTCAACAACGCTGCTCCTACTTTGAAATTGGAATACGGGACATAGGCTTGTCCACTCGCTGAAATCGCTTCATCAATAAGTTGTTTCCATTCCATCTTTTTTGACCACCTTTTTAGGTTTTAACCAGGATAGACAGATAATTTCTAATTTGCCATTTATTTCAACATCAGACTATGCCTATTTATCCGTTATAATCGTATGAATTAATGGAGAAGTCTTTGCTTTATTTGATATCGTAATATTTTCATAAATCTTAGCTTTTACATCCTCCACATCTTTTCGATTAGCATAAATAGTAACTAGTGGTTCACCTTCTTTTACTGCTTCGCCAACTTTTTTATGCAACATTAAGCCAACAGCTAGATCAATCTCATCTTCTTTTGTTGCACGACCTGCTCCCAAAAGCATTGCAGCGATGCCAATTTCATCTGCCACCATATTAGAAACGATACCTGAAGTTTTAGCAGGTATATCGATTACATATTTAGCTTGGGGTAATTTTTCTGGATGATCTACGACAGAGCTATCTCCACCTTGATTACGCAGGAACTCTTTGAATTTTTCAATTGCTTTTCCATTCTTCATCACTTCTATTAACATTGCACGCGCTTCTTCTAATGTTTCTGCTTTTTTAGCGAGTACAACCATTTGACTTCCTAATACGAGTACCAATTCCGTTAAGTCTTCTGGCCCTTCTCCTCTTAATGTATCCATTGCTTCCTTCACTTCGAGCGCATTTCCAATCGCAAATCCTAGAGGTTGAGACATATCTGAAATAACAGCCATTGTTTGGCGACCTACATTATTTCCGATTCGCACCATTGCATGTGCTAATTCCTTTGCATCTTCTTCTGTCTTCATAAATGCCCCTGCACCTGTCTTCACATCAAGGACAATAGCATCAGCACCAGCAGCAATTTTTTTACTCATAATAGAACTTGCGATTAATGGAATAGAATTTACCGTTCCTGTCACATCACGTAATGCATACATCTTTTTGTCGGCAGGTGTTAAATTGCCACTTTGTCCAATAACTGCAACCTTATTACGGTTTACGATATCGATAAACTGCTCTTTCGTAATTTCAACATGAAATCCTGCTACTGCTTCTAATTTATCTATTGTGCCTCCTGTATGCCCTAAACCTCGTCCAGACATTTTCGCAACTGGTACATCTAAAGCCGCCACTAATGGACCTAAAACTAATGTTGTTGTATCACCAACTCCACCAGTTGAATGTTTATCTACTTTTATCCCTTCAATCGCAGATAAATCAACCGTGTCTCCTGACTCAACCATCGCCATTGTTAGATCAGCACGTTCACGATCAGACATATCTTGAAAATAGATCGCCATTGCCAAAGCACTTACTTGATAATCAGGTATTGTACCTTCTGTATATCCATTAATAAAAAATTTTATTTCCTCTGTCGTTAGTTCTTTACCGTCACGTTTTTTACCAATGATATCTACCATTCTCATTACAAATCACTACTCCTTTATTCATACTCTTAAACGATTAAGCCAACAATCGTTGCCGATAAAAAGCTCACTAAAGTTGCTCCGAGAAGTAATTTCAACCCAAACCTTGCTACCACATTTCCTTGTTTTTCATTTAAACTTTTAACAGCACCAGCGATAATTCCGATGGAAGAGAAGTTTGCGAATGAAACAAGGAACACAGATATAATAGCAGTTGTTCTTTCTGTGAAGTGAAAGTTGCCTTGTGCTAAATTTGTCATAGCAACAAATTCATTTGATACCAGTTTCGTCGCCATAATGTTACCCGCGTTAACAGCTTCATGCCAAGGAACTCCTATAATAAAAGCAAATGGCGCAAATACATAACCGAGGATTTCTTGGAATGATATACCAATTATTCCTTTGAACACAGCATTTATAAAAGCAATCAGAGCAATGAATCCAATCAGCATCGCCGCTACCGTAATAGCAACTTTAAAGCCATCCATTATATATTCTCCTAATACTTCGAAAAAGCTCTTTTTCTCTGTCTCTTGTACTTCTAACATATCTTCTTTTTCCGTAACATCATAAGGATTAATAATCGAAGCGATAATAAACCCACCAAATAAGTTAAGTACTAGAGCCGTTACAACATATTGAGGTTTTAATAAAACCATATATGACCCAACGATAGACATAGAAACAGTTGACATCGCTGAGGCACATAATGTGTATAGTCTTCTTTCTGATAGTAAACCTAACTGCTTCTTAACGGAAATAAACACTTCTGATTGCCCTAAAATTGCTGAAGCTACAGCATTGTATGATTCAAGTTTCCCCATTCCATTTACTTTACTTAAAGCTAAACCTATATACTTCACAATGAACGGTAATACTTTAAGGTGCTGTAAAATACCAATTAACGCTGAAATAAACACAATTGGCATTAATACACCTAAAAAGAAGGAGAATTCTTTTTGATTTACCAAGCCTCCAAATACAAAATTAATACCTTCACCAGCATACTTTAACAGTTGTCCAAAACCATTTGCAATTCCAGCGATAAGTACATTCCCTACGGTCGTATTTAATAAAATAAAACCTAAAATAAACTGTAATATAATCATGATTATAATAGGTTTGTATTTGACTTTTTTCCTATTATTACTAGCAAGCCATGTGACACCTAAAATAATGACGAGACCTATAATACCTATAACGTAATTCATAAACACTCTCCTTTTGTATCCGCTTACATATTTTTTAAAAAAATTTATAAATCTATTACTTTCAACATTTTCGATGCATGTCAGTAGTTATTTGGATCACTTTCTTTATCGTTTAAGACAATCGCAACACTTGCACTTGCTCCGATTCTAGAAGCTCCAGCTTCCACCATTTTCTCTGCATCTTCGCGTGTGCGAATGCCACCAGATGCTTTCACTCCAACGTTTTCTCCAACTGTTTTGCGCATTAATGCAATATCTTTGGAAGTTGCTCCACCAGTGGAAAATCCCGTTGAAGTTTTTACAAAATCAGCTCCAGCTTTTACAGATAATTGGCAAGCTCGAATTTTTTCTTCATCTGTTAACAAACAAGTTTCAATAATAACTTTTACAAGTGCTTTTCCTTTTGCAGCTTTTACAACTTCATATATATCCTTTTCAACAAGATCATCTGCACCAGCTTTTAGAGCTCCGATATTGATAACCATGTCTACTTCCGTTGCACCTTTTGCAATAACATCTTTTGTTTCATATACTTTTGTCTCAGTAGTATTTGCTCCTAAAGGAAATCCAATAACTGTGCAGACCTCCACACCTTGTCCTGCTAATTCTTCAGCAGCTAATTTTACCCAAACTGGATTAATACAAACAGAAGCGAAGCCATATTTTTTTGCTTCTTCTAAAACTTTTAAAATATCATCTTTTTTAGTATCTGGTTTCAAAGCTGTATGATCAATTAAATTCGCTATGTCCATTTTCTTTGCTCCTCTTATCCCTTTTAGCACCTTCATTCTAACTCCACTCCGAACAAATGTAAATACACCTTTGAAATTTTGTTCAAATCTTTTATTTCTTATTTATTATTATTAAATCAAATCCAGGCTTTTATTAGTAATCAAATAAAAAGGCCTCTCAAATTCATTATGTTTGAGAGGATCTCCTATCTTTCATTTTTTTATAATTTAGTAACTCTTTCGCAGTATGCTGATCTATAATCACAACATTTGCGTATCCTCCGCTTAATGCGCCATCAATTGCTTTTACCTTTCTTGATCCTCCCGCAACCAGAACGGATCTTTTCTTTAAGCGAAGCTCTGCTAAATCAATGCCAATTGTACGCTGATTAATTTCAGCACTGCAAATATTACCATCACTATCAAAGAAACGTGAACAAATGTCACCAACGGCTTGCTCTTTCAATAAACTTACTTCTTTTTTATCTAAATATCCTAATTGGAATAATAGAGCTTCGTCTCTAACTGTTCCAACTGTGAAAATTGCAATATTTGCTTGTTTTCCCATCTCAATAATATGGCGAATATGTCTATCCTGTTCGACTAGTTCTTTTGTAACTGCGTTATCAAATATAACTGGAAGCGGTAGGTTTTGTGGTGTTGTTTGAAAGGCATCTGCAAATAGGGTAATCGTTTCGTTTGCATATGTATTAACACTTGAATGACTAATACCTCCTTTTAATTGAACAACCTCTACCCCTTTTATATGCTGAGGCACAATTTTTCTAGCTATTTCATACATCGTTGTTCCCCAGCTCACACCGATGATATCACCATTAGTAACAGTCTTCTCCATATATTCAGCAGCGTATTTACTAATGTATGCTGTAATAGTCGCATACTCTGGTACTGGAGAAAATACAACATGTGCTTCTAATAAATCATATTTTTCTCTAAGTAAGTTTCCTGCATTGTCTAAATCAGCAAATGGGTCCGCTATATGAATTTGAACGAACCCTTTCTCTTTTGCATATTTTAACAATCTCGAGATGGTTGGTCTCGAGATATTCAATTTATTGGCAATTTCTTGTTGACTATAGTCCGATTGATAGTATAGTCTTGCGACTTCCACGCTTAATTGTTGTTTCTCTTTGTCCATAGTACCCATTCGTATCCTTTCTACATTTGCCTGTCATGGTATGCCATTGTAAGTACAAACATTATACCACTTGTATTCCATTAAAATTTCATAGTGCTTCCCTCAGGATTGGAAACAACCCAAACATCAAATAGAAAAAGCCGATTTTCCTTACATACATGAAATCGACTTTACTTTTATTAGAACAGATCATAATAATATCATTTGTGGATGACAGAGGATAATTTTACGATTTGGATGGGCTTGCAAAGGCGGAGAAAAGCCCTAAAACAATATATAAGTAACCAATTATTTGATTTATTAACTTGGAACTATCTTTACTACCTATCATACGATTTCTAATACTTGCTGCAAGAAGAGCATAGAGACCATCATTAATAAAAGCTAGGATAATAAATATAGTTCCTAAAAGCAAAAACTGCACGGGAACTGATCCAGCAGAAGTTGATATAAATTGTGGAAAAAATGCTAAAAAAAAGAGTGCTGTTTTAGGATTCATTACTTCTACAAGCACGGATTGATATAAAATCTTAGTTAATTTTTTACGCGGAGATTTAGGAATTTCGGAAGTTGTTGAATTTGATGAAAATAACAAAGTCTTACAACCCAGATAGATAAGATAAGCAGCACCTAAGTACTTCACGAGATGAAAGGCTGTCACAGAAGTCATAAGGATCGCAGAAACTCCTAGGGCACCAGCTAAAACATGAGCAGATCCGCCAAGTGTTACACCCAGAACGGATACTAGTCCCGCTTTTTTCCCCTGATTTATACTTCTTGCCATAATGTATAATACAGCTGGTCCAGGTATGATTAATAGCGCAGCAGCAGAAACCGCAAATAACCAAATAGTTGAAAACTCCATAAGTAACAACTCCTTTTCATCCTATTTTCTAAATTAGTAAAAGATATTTCGCTGTAATTTCGTTTTGCATTCCTTATTCCATGATTTAATAAATAATTGTCTTCGTGTAGTAGGTCCTAATCCATATATTTACAACTTTTCATCATTGCCTCTGCCAGCTGATGTGAATTCACATCAGCTTCTTCATATAGTTTGCCAATAATATTTTTTTTGTCCTCTTCATCGCGATTTTGGCTTAGCTTATATGCTGCTTGAACCTCTCGGACTTTTATTTTAAAACCGACAATCCCCTTTAATTCAGTCTCTAACAAGTCAGGTGAAAGTTTTTCCCATAAAATCGGATTCTCACGATGCCCTTCATATTTATTTAACAGCTTTTTAAGCCCGTTTATTAACTCTTCTTTAGTTACTGTTTCTGCTTTGCCATAGATATGGACAGCTTGATAATTCCATGTAGGAACATTTTCGTGATTGTACCAAGAAGAGGATATATAGGCATGCGGCCCTTGAAACATAACTAAAACTTCTTCTGATTCCTCAAAAGTTCTCCATTGAGGATTGCCAAAAGCCAAGTGCCCTGTCATATAGTAATGACCATCCACATCCTTTTCTAGATATAGAGGTAGATGAGTAGCTATCGGCCTACTTTTCTTTGTTGTAACAAGTGTTCCAAATGAATACTTCGTAATAAATTCTTCTATTTCATCGATAGCAGTTACTTTAAAATGTTTAGGAATATACATGATTAAGCTCCTCCTCCATTACTTAACGATAAAAAACAGTATCATTTGATGGTGCATAAAAAATAATAAGATAGAAACTGACATATAAAAAGGTACAATATGAAGAAACAACACATGTCAGAGGAGATCATAAATGAAAAATACTATCTTTATTGTTAATGATGGCTCTCCAAAATACAAACAAATTTACGAACAACTTAAGTTATATATTGAGCAAGGTGACATACTGACTGATGAACAATTGCCCTCTATTCGTCAACTTGCAGACTCCCTCCAAGTAAGTCGTAATACAACACTAACAGCATATGAGCAGCTTGTAGCGGAAGGATATATACGCGGAGAAGGACGCAAAGGGTATTTTGCAAATAAATTAGAACCTTATATTTTCCCAGGATCATCAACACCTCCTATCAAAAAACAAACAACATCAGCGAAACCTTATATCATTGATTTCCGAGCAGGAGCTGTTGATCAAACGAATTTTCCATTAAAAACTTGGAGACGGATATCCAATCAAGTATTAACTTTAAAAGAGAGCTTTTTTTATGGGGAACCCTTTGGTGAAGAGAATCTACGCGAACAAATATCTGCATACTTGTTCCAATCCCGCGGGGTGAAAACAGATGCAAATGCGATTATTATCGGTGGCAGTACCCAACAATTGCTTCTCTATCTTGGGCATATTCTGAAGAACGATGTTGCTAGTGTTATCGTAGAGAACCCTGGGTATGATGGTGCTAGAGGGGCTTTCCAATTAAATGGTTTTGCGCTTGAAACTTTACCAGTTTATGAAACAGGTGCTGATTTTTCATCATTAGAACAAATGAAATCTCGAATCATCTATGTAACGCCTTCCCATCATAGTCCATATGGGGTAAGCATGCCCATTCAGCAACGACATTCGCTTATTCATTGGGCTAACAAGATGCATGGGTACATTATTGAAGACGATTATGATAGTGAATTCCGTTATACACAACAGCCATTTCCAGCCTTAGCATCCATCGATTCCACAAGAGTGATTTATCTGGGTAATTTCTCTAAATCTTTTCTTCCAGGAATCCGTTTAAGCTACATGGTGTTACCACACCCTCTATTAAATCATTACAAAAATCAATTTTGTCATTTCGAAAATACCACTTCCCTTCTTAGCCAGCTCACCATGGCTAAATTTATGGAAGAAGGAGAATGGAATCGCCATATCAAACGCATGCGCCTTGTCTATAAACGAAAAATGCACCACTTAGTATCTTCATTAAGCAAAGAATTCAAGCAAAGCCTATCTATCATTGGCAAGCAGTCTGGTTTATATGTATTAGTCAAAGTGCACTTGGATCGTTCTGAAGAATGGCTAATCGAACGAGCTTCCTCTCACGGTGTGAAAGTATATCCCACCTCTATCTACTTCATGAAAAATAACTTGGATGAACCCATGATTAAACTTGGTTTTAGTAATCTTTCTTGTGATGAAATCCAACTTGGTGTAAAGCTTTTAAAAGAGGCTTGGGTAAGGGATATGGATAAATAAAAATTTCTCTGGTTATGACTGAGGAAAGTTTTTGTTAAACGTCAGGAAAATGATTAGCTTTAAAAACTCCAAGATATATCGAAATTCTAGATAACACGAGGCATTATTATTCTTGTATTTTTCGATTAGCTGCTTTTCGGCATTTCCTGTCAGGTACTATCATAATAAATGTCCTGACATTCAAAACTCGGATACGATCTTCTTCTTGAATTTTTTAGAGATCAGTATGATTGTACATCTTTCTTTTCTTTTTTTAATTGAATGTACCTTATTCAACAGTCTTTCAAAATAAAATCTATTTCGATCTTTTCGTCATATACAGTATTAGATCGTCATCAGCATACACTTTCAAACTGATATTTAATTTTTTATTGTAAAAGGTAAATCCTCTGCCATTAGAGATATAGTCTCTATTAACATATAATCACCCACCACCCCGGGGGCTAGCTCAGTAGCGTTACCAGATCATAGTGTTTTCCTAATCTTTGTGCCTGACCGTAATGCATGTGTATTCCAACTCCTACTCCTGCAATTCTAGAAATTTATCTAATGCTATTTTTGTTCGACGACATCCATTAAACGATTCCCTACCCCTAATCTTCTAATTGACTTAATTATTCATTTCATCCTATCTCCTCTGCTCTTAGATATAGTCGAGACTGTTGTTTTTTGTTCCCTTTAAAATTCATTTAATAAATCATATAATGACCTAATGCAGGTAACAGAGAATTCCCTTGATGTAAAATTAGAATATTACTTGCAATTAACATCCTTATTAGGCAGGTGAGGGAAATGAATAAACAAAAACAGTGGTTTAAAGATACCATAGCGGCTGGTCGTCGTCATACTGTTGGGCTTCAATCGGACGGAACAGTGACGGCTGTAGGTGATAATAAATATGGCCAATGTAACGTAAGCGATTGGCTCGATATTGTGACAGTCGCTGCTGGTAATGTTCATATGGCTACAAACACAGGTAATACTCATACGATTGGGCTTAAAGCGAATGGTACTGTTGCCGCAGTGGGTTGGAATAAACATGGCCAATGTGATGTAAACGACTGGGGCGATATTATAGCAGTTGCGGCGGGATGGCGTCATACCATCGGCCTTAAATCGAATGGTTCGGTGGTAGCTGCGGGCCGAAATAATGAAGGCCAATGCAATGTAAGCGGCTGGCATGATATTGTGGCGGTCACGGCGGGTGACTGGCATACCGTCGGGCTTAATTTGGACGGTACTGCGATTGGTGTAGGTAATAATCAATATCTCCAATGCAATGTAAGCGAATGGACCGACATAGTGGCAGTTGCGGCAGGTTATCTTCATACTGTTGGAATTCAATCAGATGGCACAGCGGTTGCTGTGGGTCAAAATAAGGCAGGCCAATGTGATGTGAGCGGCTGGCACGGTATTGTGGCGATTGCGGTGGGTAGTAATCATACCATCGGCCTTAAGTCAGACGGTACTGTGGTAGCTACGGGCTGGAATAAATATGGTCAATGTAATATAAGCGAATGGTGCGATATTGTAGCAGTTGCAGCGGGTTGTGCTCATACCATCGGCCTTAAATCGAACGGCACAGTGGTTGCTGTTGGTGATAATGAATATGGCCAATGCGATGTAAGCGGCTGGCACGACATCCAATTGCCCAACAAAATTTGACCATCCATTATTGTTGGGTATTCTTCATAAACACGAAACGTAGGATAAGGTAAGAAGTTTTGGCTGCCTGATCAGGGTGTATTGTCTGATATAATACACCGTTATAAAACAACATCCACTCTGAAGCCTGTCACCACCAGCAACAAGAAAATATGAATATTACAATAAATTGTTTAAATTTTATACTTTATACATATACCCCCGTCCTGTTTTTGGATGGGGGTATAAATAAAATTGTTTAAAAACACTTCATTGACCTTAAAACTTGTCCATAAAGTCGTTTCGTATTAAGTTAGTTCGTTTCGAATTTACTTCTGCACTATCTGAATAAGGTTGCCACATGTATCGTCGAAGACAGCTATTGTGACTTCGCCCATTTCTGTCGGCTCCATCGTAAACTTCACATCTTTTTCCATTAATCGTTTATACTCTTTACGAATATCCGCAACAGCAAACATTGTCGCTGGGATACCGTCGGCAAATATCTTCTCTTGATACTCTTTGGCAGCAGGATGGTCATTCGGTTCGAGTAGAAGCTCGGTACCGTCTTGATTATTGGGAGAAACAAGCGTTATCCACCTAAATGCTCCAGCGGGAACGTCTTCCTTCTTTACAAACCCCAGCTTTTCTGAATAAAATTCCAGTGCTTTGTCTTGATCATGTACAAATATACTGGTAATAACAATTTCCATCCTATTGTTTCCTCCTTTGTTAATTGTGAAGCATGGTCCTGTGTATCAATCTGGTTGCACCTACATATTCGTCGGAAATCTGGTCCGATATTATAAAATTACTATATCCACCCTTTCAGTAAGTTTTTAAGTGGTTCGTTGTTAAACATAAGTACTCGATATTTTCCCTTTCGTTTTGATTTTACGAGATCTGCATCTTCCAATGTAGTAAGATGTTTAGCGATCGCCTGTCGCGAAATGGAAAGGTCGTGCTTCATAATGAGACGTGCCGTTAGTTCATACAACGTCAGCTCGTTGCGTTCGGATAGTTCGTCTAATATAAGCCGCCGAGTCGAGTCGCCAAGTGCTTTGAATATCGCGTCTTTGTCCGAATTCATATATCAAGTATATGCAACTTTATGGTTGCTGTCAAATATAAGAAACTGTAAAGTTGCATACCAAAGGAAGCTCATCATGGAGATCTACACCATCAATTAGGACAATATTCTTTGGAACTTTCTCTGCACTATTAATGGCATTTGAGGTGAATTTTGAAGAACTAGTAATAAAGACCCTCTTACAGCATTTTTGGTTGATAGAGCCCCAACAAAATTAAGTATCTCTGGCCAGTAGCATCTCCTAACTCCTCCATCGCAGCAAGGTTTCGCTTAGCTCCTTAGATATCTCGTTTAATTTACGTTGCTTCTGGTTTTGTTTACATAGCATCTTTGTTTTCCTTTTATTGTGGTTAAAATCTGCAATATAATGGGATCTTCTTGTGGAGGTGGGTGGAGTATCCTTCATTGCAATTTTATCCCCAGTAAGTGCATCATCATGATATTCTCGTTTTCGCCCATCGCATTCATGCCCTTTCCAAAACAACTTCCTAATTTCTCTTAGCGATAGACCCGTTAACCGTGAGATTTTCGTGCATTTTCTTCTGTTAGAGCTTGTATGCATTGTAGTTTTAACATTTGCCATTGCATGACATTATCATGTAATAGCATGTTTATTAAAATTATGTATCAGAAATCTTTACAATTTAATCATCGCTAGCACCAATTTATATGAATTCCTCTTTGGTTTCTGAATATTATTGTTGTTGAATAACTAAACCTTATCCTGCTTTCGTTTTTTTAAGTATCTTTTTCAAAATTTATCTTTAAATTAATCATTAGCCAAGATAAAGATATCCAACCGACATTAACAGTTGATATTTAAACCAAGTTTATTGCAATTTATCGCCCGTACACAAAAAAGCTGCTGGTTCTGCCTCATTTATAAAATTTTCTTTATTCCGAATAAATGATATAATAAAGATGTTGTTAAACTCACTAAATAGGAGGGTTTCCCATCGATAAAATCGTTTTGGTTCCAAACGAATGGAACACTACCGAAGAAAATTTAAACCTTATATTAACTGAGTTGCAAACTTAAATAATTGAAAGAGGGATAAC
>NZ_WUUL01000013.1 GCF_009831235.1 Shimazuella alba
GTGAATGCATGAGTTATCACCTAGCAGCTTTTTCTTGTTTCCCTTTAAAATGCAGACTTTGGTGAGTCATGCGACTACAACATACGAATTGTTTCCATTAATCCAAAGTATAATTATGTGAATTTTCAACTAAATTGTTTATACTAATTTTAAGTTTATTTTTCATTGGTAAATACATGAAGATGAAGGAAATCAAGTATATCGTAACATTTTAAAAGTAGAAGGTTTGATGATATTTATCTTTTGCCTTTATATCTATTGTTACCTTAATTATGAATGGACATTTTTTTATTTGTTTTTTCTTCCGACATTTCATTATTACTTTACTCATTAATTTGAAAATAGGTGCTCAGGTTTACAATTTATTTCATACCTACACACTATCCTTATTCCTCTTACTGTCGGGCATCGTAATAAATAATAACAGGTGTTTAATGATCACGCTTACATGTCCACACATATAGGCATGGATCGACTCTCAGGGTTTGGCTTAAGATATCCGACAAATAGGAGAGATACACACTTACATAATAAGGTGTAATTTGTGTTTTCCTTCTGGAATGAATCATTTTCCATATCTTCTAAGATACAACCTTGTATCTATATTTCCAGTTTTCAAAAAGCGTTGATACCCATAACATAAAAAATCCTATCTATTCACATGGACAGATAGGATTTATGAAAGACCATCATAATATTTGAAACCATTTATTTTTGTTCTGCTAATTCCTTGATATATTGATTCCTTATCAATAAAAATTTCTTCATATATTCCCTCAAAAATAATTGATCAGCTATCTTTCCCAGTATCCCCAAAGGAGATGTATAGTCAAAAGAATCGATCACTTTTGTTCCGTTTTTGTCCTCTATGAAATGATGCTCATGTCTGATCCGTTTAAAAGGTCCTTTTACCATTTCATCTACAAAATAAGAAGGGAAATTAAATTCCGTAATTTTAGAAGTCAGCCGCATTTTCACTCCAAAATGAATCGCTTCCCAAGTAACGATCTCATTCAGACCAATGAGTCCACTTGTTACCCCTGCAATTGCTTTTTCTTTTGTTTGAGAAGTAGATTGCATATGTACATCAATGCTTCGCGATAAATCAAAGCAAGTTTGAATCGGTGCATGGACGAAAGTCTCTATTTCGATCTTAGGCATTTTTAAACAACACTCCATAAGTGTAAGTATGAATGGATATTACCAGAAGACGAATTAAAAAAGTACCCTCTTCAGAAAAATATTCTCGCAGAGGGTACTCCTATCACTTACCTTTATCCATCTCATTTTGCATAACTTGTGGTTGATCAGTAGATTTATCTTGCAGTTGGTTAAATAAACTTGCAAAACTAGCCATCTCATAAGGAAACAAAATCGTACTCGTTTTCTCTGCTGCAATCTCCGTCATCGTTTGTAAAGTACGCAGCTGCATCGCCACAGGTTGTTGGCTGATTACTTTGGCTGCATCTGCTAGTTTCTCTGCTGCCTCATACTCTCCTTTGGCAACGATGACTTTTGCAACTCGTTCACGCTCTGCTTCCGCTTCTTTCGCCATCGCACGACGTAAACCTTCTGGCAAGTCCATGGAGCGAATTTCAACACCTGTCACCTTAATTCCCCAAGGTTCTGTTGCTTCATCCAATGTTTTACGTAGTAAATCATCGAGTTTTCTCTGCTCTGTTAACATTTCTTGCATCGTGTGAGCACCTAGATTGGAACGAAGTACCGTTTGTGCAACGATCGAGGTGGCTTTTTTGTAATTTTCTACTCCATGAAGTGCTTTCTGGGCATTGATGACTTGATAGTAAACAACAGCATTTATCGTTACAGGTACACTATCTTTCGTGATGATATCTTGATTCTCCACATTTTCCACTCGAGTCCGCATATCCACTTTTTTCACCTTTTCTAATAGTGGGAAAACAAACCGTACACCAGGTCTCAAGGAACGGGCATACTTCCCTAAGCGAACGACAACTCCTTCTTCATATTGTTGGATAATTCGTAAAGAGAAGACCATAAAAATAATGAAAATAATGAGTAGGAAAAGTATATACATGTAAACAACTCCTTTCTATTTTCAAATTCATTTGTAATATATCAATAATACTATAATTCTATATACTAATAAATTCTAGATTTTGAAATATATTGATTGTTTTTAAGAGTTGTTCATCTTTATTTTCTTTCATTCGTCAGCACCCAAAAATGTGGACTCGCCCAGTTCACCATGTCGGCAAAAACACGGTGAACTGGGCGATGTTTACTGGGGAGTTACTTCATCGCATCCAAAGCAAACTTCGCAGGATTCCAGCTCTTTGCGATATTCTTCCAATCGCTTACCTTCATACCCCGAACTTTTGAGGGAGCTCGCAATCACATTTGCCCGATGGTAAGGGTACCTCAGCCTGCCTGTACCAACAAGAATACGAAGTTCATTGCCTTTCCTTACCCACCAGTTCTTTCCGTTCGGATGACAATGAAGCACTTTAGGAGTTGCCATTTTCATTCTCCTCAGTTACAACAGGAACTTATCCTATTTCATCTATTATAAACGATTTCTTATCCTTAACTAAGAAAAAAACCAGATGGAGTATTTCCATAGGGTTGCTTATTATTTTGATCACAGCATAAAATCAATGATTATCTAAATAAATGAAAGAAAATAATCCTTCGCTAATAATTTAATATCGTATAAATACGTTTTTCGTTATAATGGTATTCAAATACCGTATACTATTCTTTTTTGCTATTCTGTTAAAAATAGGAGGTATCACATATGTTTCACCCATTGTCCAAAACCTACCTCGATAATCCATATGATATATTTACTGCTTTACATACCGAACAACCGATATTTTTCCATGAAGAATTAAAACTATGGATTGTTTCTCGGTATGAAGATGTTCAATATGTGATTAAAGACAGCGAGACATTTAGCAATTCTTTATCTATTGTTCCGATCAGTCCAGTTTGTCCTCATGCACTTGCAGCAATGAAAGATTTCAATCCAGGGAATTTAGTGGTGACTTCTGATCCTCCTATTCATACTCGACTCCGCAAAGCTATTTCGGCTACTTTTCCGGTGACATTAAAAAAAGCAAATCTTTACGAGGATGTCATTCGTAAGCGTGTTCATCAATTTTTAGACAGACTTTCTCAAAAAAAGGAAGCTGATTTAGTAACAGAATTTGCTCAAGATGTGCCTATTTTGGTTTTGATGGAAATATTGGGTGTACCAGACGAAGATTTAGCTAAAATCAAGCAATTTACTCGTGAACAAGTGCCTTTTGTTTGGGGACAAGCTCCAGAAGAACAGCAAGTAGAAGCTGCAAGAGGTACAGTAGATTTATTTGATTATGGAAGAGAGCTAGTAGAGAAGCGTTTAAAAAATCCAAGTGAAGATTTAATTAGTGAGTTAATCGCTTATCGAAATGATGAGGATGAAATTTTAACGATTCAAGAAATTGGTGGAATTGTTGCGAGTTACTTTAGTGCAGGGATAGAAACGGTTCGAAATTTGATTACCAATGGGGTTTTGCAGTTATTACGGACAAAAGGTGTTTGGCAAGAACTTAGTCAACATCCAGAAAAAATCCCAAATGCTGTGGAAGAGATCTTACGATATGAATCCCCAGTAACAGGATGGCTTCGTTTCTCGGTCAAAGATAGTGTAGTAGGTGGTGTTGAAATCCCTGCACATCAGCGGATATTAGTGCTTCTTGGTGCAGCAAATCGCGATGAAGAACAGTTTCTAGAAGCAGATGTTTTTCAAATCGATAGAGACAATGCCAATAAAAACCTAGCTTTTAGTGCAGGTCGTCATCATTGTTTCGGCTCTGCTTTAGCAAGAGTGGAGGCCAAAGTTATTTTTGAAGAACTCGTTACTAGGTTTCCAAATATGAGATTAGCAGAGCGCTTTCAACCCAACTATGTTCCAAATATAGCGTTTCGTACTCTCACAGACTTACCTGTAGTGTTGTTTTAAAACATTTCAGATTAAAAAGAGTAAAATAAAATAGTGAAATCCTTCAGGTCGTGCTTTCTGTCTAGCATTGATCGCCAAAAATAATCTTGTAACTTCTTTACACCAAATTCAATATCCAACTAAGAGGAAGTTGTTTTAGTGAACATAAAGTTTTTCTTCCAGTTAGATACCGCAGCGTCTCATGCAAAGCCTATTATCCAGAAGGCGATACTTTGCATGAGGAGGAGACACTTCAAATCGCCAAAGTAAGCCTCTTTCGATAATAGCTTTGCCCCTTATTTCAGATTATAAAAAATAAGGAGCTGGCATAAATGGCTAGTAGAAATGCTACTGCTATTCTACCGGAGAGACTTATTCAAGAGATTCAAAAGTATGTACAGGGAGAAACCTTATATATCCCAAAGACAAAGTCATCCTACAAAAAATGGGGTACAAGTTCAGGGTCCCGTACAGTAATAGATGAACGAAATCAATATATCAAGCAGTCTTTTAAAAATGGAAAAACAATTACTCAGTTATCTAATGAACATTATCTATCGATAGAGAGCATTAAAAGAATCGTTTATTCCAAATGATATATAGCAAGGAGTACTGATTTTCGCTAATCAGTGCTCCTTTTTATATGTCAATTTTAATTCCCAATTGTTCTCGGTATTTTTTATCACGAATACAAAAGATACGATTAAAGAGAGATAGAAATGACAGGAGAATTGAGATGAAGAAGATAGAAAAAGGAACATTGAAAATACCAGGTTGTACCCTTTACTACGAAAAACGAGGATCAGGACCGCTGCTGCTTCTGATTCATGGTGGAAATGGCGATGCAGATTCTTTTCCGATAGCAGATGAACTTGCCGATCGATATACAGTTGTTACCTATGACCGTAGAGGACATCGCCGAAGTAAGCTCTTGGACGAAAACGAAGTATACCAAATAAGAACACATAGCAAAGACGCTAGTCTTCTATTGGATCATCTTACCAAACAACCTGCATATGTATTTGGATGCAGCTCTGGAGCAGTGATCGCTTTAGATTTAGCTACTCATCATCCTCAACAGATCAAAACCCTCATTGCCCATGAACCACCACTGCCAGAACTGCTATCTGGAGTAGAACGAACACATGCAGCAGAAACATTAGATGCATTGCATAAGAAATTTCAAACAGATGGAGTAGCAGCAATGGCGGATTTTGCAAATAAAATGGGCATAACAGTAGTCCATAAACCTCATCGATCCGTAGACATCACCGAACAAAAATTAAAAGACATCGACTTTTTCATTTTGCAAGAAGTACCTGCTCTAAAAGACTTTTTGCTAGATATACCAAAGCTAAAAACGCTATTGAATCACACATCCATGCAAATCATAACTGCTGCCGGAGTAGAGTCAAAGGGATTTTTGCCTTATCGATATACAGAAGCACTAGCCGCGCATCTCCAATTAAAGGTAACGGAATTCCCCGGTAATCATGTCGGATGTGTAGCACATCCTCAAGAATTCGCTAAAAAATTGGATTTTGTTATGCAGAATAGGTAAAAGTATCGAATTTTGAAGAGCTTGTAAATGAAATGGTTATTTTCAAGCTCTTACGCCTCAAAAACTTCCCAAATCAACTATGGTTAAGTAGTCTTCTAGTTTTGTAACGTCTCTATAAAGAGCAACCAACTTGCCCCGTTCATAAACAGCCCATCCAATAATTTCACCTAGCACAATTCTAGTGATGCGAAAACCTTCGAACTCAAATACATCACCGAATTCCAAGTCATATAATCTATTGGCTATCACATGCAACCCCCCAACTCTAGAACTTCATTTCAATCTTGTTTCTATTTCAATCACGATTGCGTATGCATTCGTGCAGGGATTTTTTATACTGCGTAGAAACAATTCCATTGGATAAAGGTATTGTGTATGATTATAAACGTAGTCATTAACCCCGTGAATAGGAAAAATATCACATTAAATTCATTTATTCCAAATAAAATATAACCACGATTTTTAGAGGATGGAGAAAGAATGGTGTATGGATGAAAAAACATGATGAGTTTGGTAATCGAATGAAAACATATGAGTATGCTTACCGCACTTATTTACCTAAACGTCTTCCTGTTTTACTGCGGATAGATGGGTGTCACTTCCACAGTTATACCAAAAAGCTCCATAAACCTTTTGATGAGCGGCTGGTACAAGCATTTTGGGAAACGGGAAAGTTTCTGGCTAGCGAATTGATGGGTTGTAAGATTATCTATCATCAGAGTGATGAGATATCCATCTTACTTACCAATAATGACAAACTCACGACGGAAGCTTGGTTTGATAACAACATCCAAAAAGTTGCTTCTGTCTCTGCTTCTTTGGCTACTGCAAAATTTAATGAAGTGATCAAAAGAGATTTACCAGATACAAAGCTTGCCACCTTTGATTGTCGGGTATGGGTCTTGCCCCCTGATGAAGTGGTAAATTATTTTTTATGGCGCCAATTGGATGCGACTAAAAACAGTATTTCGATGGTAGCGCAAAGTTATTTTTCTGCAAAACAACTGCATGGACTTAGCGGAAAACAAATGCAAGAGAAATTGTTGATCGAAAAAAATGTAAATTGGAATGAGCTGCCGATCTGGCAAAGACGAGGAGTATGTATAACAAAACGGACTTATTTAAAAGATACAGTAGAGAGACATCGTTGGGATGTAGATATGGAAATACCGATATTCTCCCAAGATCGAGCTTACATCGAGCAATATGTGTACCCTAATGATAAGTAGGTGCAGACATGGAAGTGGTCATATTTATGGGGATTCAAGGGTCAGGGAAGTCTACTTTCTATAAACAAAGATTTTTCCGGACACATATCCGCATTAATTTGGATATGTTAAAAACAAGATACCGTGAAAAATCTTTAGTGGAAGCTTGTCTTCATGCGAAACAATCTTTTGTGATCGATAACACCAATCCAACAGCAGAGGATCGATTACGATATATCCCCATAGCAAAACAACATGCCTTTGAAGTTATCGGTTACTTTTTCTCCCCTGATGTTGAAGGGGCTATAGAACGAAATCAAGCAAGAGACAAATCCGAACAAGTCCCTTTGGTCGCTATCAAAAGTACGAGTAATAGACTCGAACCTCCAAGTTATAGAGAAGGATTTGATCAGCTTTATCAAGTGACATTAAGAGACAATCATTTTTTTGCAGAAGATTTCTTAAGCAAATCATCTAAAAACTAGTTGGTATATATACATGTCCCCTAAGCTGTTTATCGATGATGCCAACTTAGGGGATTTTGAGCTGGTCTAGCATCATCCAAATCTCAACCGTTACAAAAACGTCACGAGAGACTCAAAAAATACTAGCTGAAAACACGTAGGCAGTACAAGCTGAAGACGAGGCAGAATCCTGTGAACAGGACCCTTAGAACGTCTCGATCTGTCTTACAATTTCTCGCGCTATTTACAACAGCGCAGAAGTTCCAGATCACGATGATGGACAAAAGAAAAACCATCTTCCTTGTCTCTTTCTCCTAGAAACCAGCTACTATTTTTATTATATAGAAATGTCTCTTTCAGATCATACCTAAATAATCTTAGCTAACTAATCATCTACTTTTATAAAGTCTTCATGCTTAAATATCATGGACACTGTTGGGCGTCCATCATTCCCACCAAACAATGCTACTTCAATACCTTCTGCATCCTCATCCGTATCTCCTACAACTGTTACACGAAGTATATTATCTCCTTGGAACGTTGTTGGACCAGCAAAAATTGTTAAAACAGTACTGTTATCTGCTGGTAACGTGACTACTTGATTGAGAATAATAGTTTCTGGTGCAGTCGCTGGAAAAAGAACATCTTCAGAACGATCAACTATTACCCTGACTGTTCTCGAACTATCGGTAGGATTTTTCAATCCAATTAGTAGACGATCAACAGGCAGATTACTAGTACCGTCAATAAACAATGGTACAAAAAATGGACCTGATGTGATTCTACCACTCATATACGGCTTACCTCCTTTCTATGACGTAATATATTCTATGCAACTTGATAGAAGCTTGTTACTAGAATAGAAGCTATTGAAAAATTGACTTTCCACAAAAAGTCGAATGAAGTAAGAGGTATTTCGACATCGAAAATAATAGATAAAATGAGGTTCAACTATGTCTAATTGTTAATACATTTTGTAGTTTGATTTCCCAATTTATCAAATATTGTGATAAAATTAAATCAGTACCACCCAGAAACAGGAGGCAGTTTGTCTGTCCACAAGTACACCCATCGTCGAGGGTCCGTTCGGTCCGATGGAGGAATTTGTGAATGATAAATTCTTTTCTTCTCCCCTTATAAAATTTCCTATCGCATTAGATAACCTTGAGAAAAATTTAAATATGAAAAAGCAGGCTATTTTATTAGCCCACTCTTTGATTCAATTTAATAGGCAAAAAATATTACTCATCTAAAAAGTAATCGGTATCAATCTTTTTCACCACATATCGTGCTGTTTCATGTACCCCAACGTTGAAATCAATCATATACTCTGTCAACTGATCTCCATCTATGAGAATAATTTTCTGATTGAGATGTTTCACATAATCCACTGCATCTTTGGTAAAGCGAGATGTCGTGATGAAAACTCCCTTTTGTGCAGAACGTCCTAATATACTGCCTGCAAATGCCTGTAAATCAGGGCGGCCTACTGGATTACTCCAACGCTTCGCTTGAATATATATCACGTCCAATCCAAGCTTGTCCTCCTTGATCATCCCATCAATGCCGCCATCTCGACTCAATCCCAACTTCTCTTCATGTGCACCGCCATAGCCCATCGCTACTAAAAGATCGACGACTAATTTCTCAAAGAAATAGGGACTACACTCTTTGATTTTGTCTAAGAGATCTTGTTGCAGTGCTTTTCGAAGTTGTTTGTATCCGGTTTCAAGTGCTTCTTCAGGGGTATTGGATTCTTCTGTCTCGACTAGTATTTCTTCCTCAGAAGTACGAATTTGTCTACGAAACTCTGCATATTCGCTATATCTTTCTTTTAATATTTTCGTATTTAACTTTCGTGGTCTTTCTGCTAATAAATCCAAACCTCGCTTCGTGATCTGTATTCTTCCTCGATCAGGACTATCTATCAAAGTAGCCTTAATGAGATGAGCTTTTGTCCATGCTACTCGATTATCAAATCTCCTTGATCCACTCGATACCTGCTCTTCACGCTCCTCTGGAGTCAATCGAAACCTTTTTGCTAATTTCTCCCTTACCTCTTTTAATGTATGTATTTTTTGGTTCGATAAAGTCCTTAAAAAAGGGAGGAAAATATCTTCAAACTTTGGTATTGCCATCATTCGACTTCCTTTATGTTTTCTTAAAATCCTTATGTAAATGTACGTTAAAATTGAATTTTCGAATTATATTATATAACAAGAGATCCAATAGGAGTATGAAAATACATACCCTTGTTTTTCTTTTAAAAATAGTCTTGCTAGGGACTATACAAATTAGAAGTATATAAAGTGGCACTTCATCAGCAAATAATCTCCGACATTGAAAGAAAACTGTTACCTTTTGTTAGTAGTTGCTATAGGAGACTTGATTATTTTATTGTAGAATAATTATAGATAATTGTTTTCTTCGATCCGAGGAGTAGGACGATGATCACGAAGGAACAGGCCTTGGAAGCTCTGCGAACGAAGCAGAGGAAGCTCAAGCAGCGCGAAGCAACCCTGAAAGCACAACGTGAAATTTGCGGCATTGGCATGATGGGTGTCGTTATTCTGAGCAAGTTCGTCGAGATCCTTATTCCAATCGTAGAATCGGGGCAAGAATTTTACATTCCCGAAGAAGCGAACGATACTATCGCCATTGAGCTGATGGGTATCTTTGCGGAAGAAGTGGAAGCGGTCTTGCAGGGGAACCCCCCTCAGTCCCAGTTTGAAGAGGAGCTCCAAAAAGTTCTTCACTACTTCGTCAACCTCAAGAAGAGTTAAGAAAACGAGAGCACCTGCTCCATACCTAAAAGCACCCAGTATACAAGAAGTTGTATACTGGGTGCCCGACTTTTACCAGAGCTCACTGTTATCGCTTTTGGTAGTTTTTGTATTTTATATTTATTTATCGTGTTATTGCATATTTGTTATACTCTAGTCTCTTTCTTTTATGAAAGCACTACAAGCAGTATTTACATACATTTTTCAACTGAATAACTGTCGTGTTTTATTTTGATCATAGTCCAAGTTGTCCTAACAGTAACGCGTCAGATCAGAATCGATTAAATATTTGTTTTCCTTTCAATTCTTCAAATTATACTATAAACAAGAGATAGCCAATAGTATGTGAAAAGAACACACATCTTTTGTTTTTTCTAAATGAAAATAATCGATGCCATCAAAAATTTTGTCAAGTTTATTTTCCATATCCCTTAACTATTTTCTATTATTTATGGTAGACTATTCGGAAAAAGGACAAGGATATTTATTAATATGAAAAATTACTTATTACGAAGTTCATTAATTTCTGTTCTTTTATGTGGATTATTTATTCTTATGGTGTCTGGTTATAAAATGCTGTTGCTAATTTCTATTTTTCTCTTGATTCCAACTGCACTAACTTTCGTTCCTACGGTAAAAAGAATGAGTGGAGAACGTTCCAAATATCATGCATTTCTATCGAAATATCACCTATATTTTGCTGTCATCATTGGTATAGCATTGTTATTTCCGATTGGAAGTGTGCTCTCCAAAATATTGTCAATCGTTTGGTTGATCTACTCGTTTGTTTTATTTGGTTATGGAGTCAGGCGTTTTATGGAACGAGGATTTTATGTCATGGAAGAAAATGCGGTTGACATAAGTTTCTTATATGCTTTCATTGGCGGCATTACACTTAGTATGTATTGCTTTTCTACTAATCCCAGTATCGCGTATCATTATCTAACCACCACTTTTCATTTCCAGTTTACTGCGATTTTGTCAACACTCTTTATTGGCTGGATTGGCAGGATACTTCCAACCGACAGAAAACTTAGTACGTTGTATCGATTTACTGTTTATGGCATCCTATTTAGCCCTCTGCTCATTGGAGTTGGTATGCTCACCAATGTTTGGACCCAAAACATAGGGTTATGGATTTATACTTTGTGCATTCTATCATATTGTTATTTTGTCTTTTTACATATTGAAAAAACGAATTTCATCACTGACCTTTGTATGAAACTATCTGCAATCCTATTAGTCGCTACCTCTATCCTATCTATTATCAACGGGATATATCAATTGCAAGGATGGACATGGTTTCCGACAAATCATTGGCCATTTTACCATGAAGTTCCAATTGTTTTTGGATTTGTGATAGGACTTATTGGTTGGTATTACCGAAAACCATTAGAGAGGAGAAATTTATATCAACTCCCTCATACTAACATCAACGGTACAGGGTTTATTGGGAAAAATTTCTTACGGGATAATGGATATGAAGAAGAAATAGTTTCTCACGCTGGTATTTTAACAAAGCTGGAAAGGTACAAAAGAAGCGACCTTATTATCGAACTTCTGCATCCAAAAGTAATCTCTTTTCTTGAAAATACTTCATTATATGATATCTCGCTTCATGCCCATTGGACCAAAGGATCTTGGCTCTTTGAGAAATTTCATAAAGCATTGTCGAATAAAATACAACAAGCAAACATCCCCTCTCCTCATGAAGGAACAAGAGAGTTAGACAGTAAAATCATTAGTATTAATAACTACCAACAATATTGGAATAGAAAATTAAATGCTTGGATTTGTTCTTATAAAGACTCCGATGAAACTTATATTGCTGGTATTTATTCTGAGCATGAACATAATGGTGAACGATATGTTCACTTCACTATGCCAGTACCGAAATGCAATCGATCCACGTTCTATCGATTGGAACATGGGATAAATGGTTCCCTGCAATGCACTTCAGTTCCTAGAAGGGGAGGAGACGGAGAGGAAGGTCATTATCTCATGACAAAAAACTTTTCTTTCCGTATTCCATTCAACGAGAATCTCATCATTTGGGTTGATGAGTATGGGAGACTGCAAATGACCCACCGTTTTTGGTTTCTTGGAGTGAAAGTGCTTAATCTGGAATATGAGATGATTGCAAAATAAAGAAAACGAGAAAGCGACAACTCCATTACGTTGTCGCTTTTTTCATTATTTATGTTTCATTAAAATACTAGCTTTGCTGCATGTAACCGAATTCGTAATTACACTTCAACAAAGGATAAATGTACAAACACCCTTCCATACTCTTTCCTTAATAAGAATTTCAAGTATAGTCCAATTTCACTTCCCTTCCATGAGCAAGTTTGCCAATCACAACAAAAAGTGATTTTATAATTTCTGACTTTTTTAACAAAATCATTGCACAATCTACCCATTTGATCTATACTCCTGCACATGAATAAAAGTTCAAAAAAAGGGGGATATAACAGACAGGATTTATTTTTCTGACAATTATTATCCTGTATCATATAATATGAATAAAGCAAAAGTAATCTATCTACAAGACAATAACGGAAATAAACCAGCTCTCGACAGCCTTTTTGAGATGGCTCAAAAAGCAAATGCTGGTGATAAACTATGTATTCGTCTCTTGCCATTAATTCGCTTGGGTCTGCGAGATATCGAGAAGCATGGCATTCCTGATTGGGATGCTTTTCAAAATTATCAGTTTGTCACTACAGAATCGAATGGGTTTTTAGTTACCCTGAATGTCGTTAGGCAATTGAAATACAGTCCGCCGCTTTTGGAACTTCAAGTTAACCAAGATTCTTTTCCAACTGGCCGCAGGAAAGATGACTATACGTTTCGAATGCTGTTTTTTACTCACTACCATAATGGAATTCAGTATATTTGTTGTACAGATAGCACGATAATGAAAACAAATTCTAGTATCGCATTTGCCAAAATGGTAACGGATTCAAGCCAAATGCACACTGATTTCATTCGTGATCCTATTAAATATATAGGGAGATGATAGGAATGAAAAAACCTACCAATCATCAAGAGTTGATGGATTTTATTGACCAGACAACAAGCATGAACGAATTTATGGAAAGTTTCCCAGTTCAGATAAGAAATCTTATTTTTGACCGACGTATTCAATTGGGTTGGACACAAAACGAATTAGCTGAACAAGTGAAAAAAATAACAGGTCACTCTATTACGCAGACGACAATCTCCAGAATCGAGGGTGGAACACCTGGAATCACAAGTGATACGTATGATAAAGTGCTGCAAACACTCGGTATAAAGAGGGATGGAGTGGATTTTGGGGAAACGCCTAGTGATGAGGATTAACCTTTTATAATGGGATAGGAAAAAAGAGTGACCTTAAATCAGGTCGCTCTTTCTATTAAAAAAAGTCATCCACAGGTGGTGGCTGGCCTTTGCAAAGAACGTCGGCATTTTGTTTGATATCACTGATACTCCTTTATGTGTCAATTGGATAAAGATACCCTTCGGCTAATCGCTAGAACCAGAATCATAACTCGAATTAGTGCTAGAACCAGAGTCATAACTCGAACCGGAACTAGAATCGGAACCAGAATCATAACTCGAATTGGAATTGTTATAGGTGGAACTAGAATCAACGATAGGAAAATTCTTTTGTTTTATCTTGTTAGTAGATGAGTTGGAGGTTGTCCGACGCTTACGTTTTTTCGCCATGATATTCCTCCTGACAATATGTTCTACCTTTTTATTATACATTACCACTCACAATGTAGAAAGATAATTCAAATTATTTAAATATTATTTATCTCTGCATATTTGAAATCAGGTTATCCTATAAAATAGAGTATATAAATACAAATATTAATATCCTTAAATAATACGATCATAATAATTGATAATATTAATTGCTATATTGATATATTGAACGTTTAACTATATAATATATTTAAGAAAGGAGATAGCTATGGCATTTCCGATAATTACAACTTGTCCAGTTTGCAGCCAGCAACTACAAATTACACGTCTACAATGTACGCACTGTCACACTACGATTGAAAATGAGTTTCAGTTTTCGAAGTTAGCTTCGTTAGCAAAAGAACAGCTTCATTTTATTGAAATCTTTTTGACCTGCCGTGGCAATATCAAAGAAGTGGAAAAAGCGCTAGGAATTTCTTATCCAACCGTGCGTGGAAAATTGGATGAAATTATATTGGCCTTAGGACATTCTCGGCAAAAGAAACAAGACTATGCGACCAAAAGAGAGATTATCTCTTTGCTTGAAAAAGGGGAAATCACCCCTGAAGAAGCAGTAGAGATGTTAAAAAAAGAACAGGAGTGATCCAAAATGAAAGAAGAGATCGCCAAAATATTAACGATGGTACAAGAAGAGAAAATCACAGCAGAAAAAGGAGCAGAACTGATCGAGTTACTAAAAGACGAAAAAAACCGTTCACATAGCTCATCTCATTCGGTCTACCTAAAGAAAATGCTGAAAGTCAGGATAGATTCCAGTGATGGAGACAAAATAAATGTCAACTTGCCGCTTAATTTTGTAAAGAGCCTTATCATAACAGGCCAACATTTAGCAGAAAAATTTCCTGAATCTGAAAAGTATATAAAAGATATCGATATGGATTTGTTGATACATGCCATAGAAAACGAAGTAGAAGGACAGATTGTAGATATTCATTCTGCTAATGGCGACACTGTTCAAATCGTAATCGAGTGAAGCGAAGATGAAAGTGATCATAGATGCGGAAAAAAAACGTTTCACTATTCCACTCCCCTTCTTCTTGCTCCATATAGCAGGTTGGATTATCTGTAGAAAATGGTTTTGGAAATGGTTGAATAAAAAATCAAAAAATATCACCTTCCCAACTCCCATGTTGGACAAGCAAACCATCCAACCCCTTCTCTCATCGCTTAAGGAATATAAGGGTATAACATTAGTCGATATCAAAGATAAAGATGGGAATGGAGTAATCGTCCGCTTGTAATCATATAAAAAACGTAAGACGAGAGAATCTAACTCCTCTCGTCTACGCTTGTTGTCGCCGATTATTCAAACTATTAGATCTTACAATTTTAAGAAATCACCATAGATAGGAACAAGAATGAATAACTTGTATGAAACAAGCAGCACGAAAGAGACAGTCAAGTTTAGAGAATAGGAAAACCAAATAATTTGGTAAGAATCGTTGCCACTAACATAGTTAATCCCATACAACACCTGATATGTCTAAGATCATTTTTTTTATACTGGTGAGATGTTTCTCTATTTTTCTTTGGGGAATAAGCAACTAAAAAATGTCGTCCTTTTCTTTTTAACCCTAAAAAAGGAATTGCGCGGTCTTTCCTTTTTTGTAAACTATTTTTCCATAACTTGATGGTCATGCATGTCGACCCTAATTTGGTCACTCTGGAGGTTGGGCAAAACGTTTACTTGACAATCATCAATGATGACCCACGATCCGTTGGAATCGTGGGTCACTGAACGGATCTGTCGATCCTCTAGTATTTAGCCGATCTATTTGTTTACTGTGTCTGTCGCACCAGCCACTACCGGCTTTTCTGCGATTTCCTCGGGCGGCAACTTGTGAGATTTCCACATGATCATCGCGAACATCATGGAAACCCCTGCAGGAACAAGGAGCCACCCCAAAGCGATTCGATGCGTGACATGGGCAGACTCCGCAAGCCAAATATAGGCTCCTCCAACGAGACCTGACAAGTTCCAGGTCACCATAGGGAGAGTGCCACCCAACACCTTGTCCGTCGCGTTGGCGTAACTCGTGTGTTTGATGAGAGTGTTGCTACAAACTCCCAGCGCCCAAAAGAATCCGCCAAGGCCGATCCCGATCCATGATCCTCCGCTGAACAGTATCAGACCAAGACCGATCAACATGCAGCTACGGCAGGCCAGGATGAGCCCGCTGCTCTTCGACCGATGCTTATTGGCATAACTGCTCAAAGTGAGCTGAGTCATCCCTGATAGAAGCGAGATCACCAGAAGCAGGACATCCACCTGCTCTTCATCCACTACCTTAGCAAGCGGTAGCAGCTTGCCAAAACAGTAGAATACAAACAGCATGCAGAAGTTCCCCGCATTAATGCGCGTCGCTGGGTCATTCAGCAGACCCTTTAGCGACTGCTTCTCGGGTTCATCGGCATCTGAGATACAGAAGCACATCATGACCACAACACACATCTGAAGCACATTAATCAGAATCACCCAGATGAACAAAGGTGCCTGAAAGCCCAGCCATGTGCAGAAAGCCGTAGTCAGTGTTGTGACAAGGCCAATCTGCGAGGTTCCCTTGATGTGATCTTCCTTGAGCTGCTTACGGAGCATCAACCCGACGATCGCTAAGCATGCGGTCCCAATCCCTGGACCGATGCCCAATGCCAAATAGTAGCAGAGCACGTTGCCGTACTGCATGGCGATGACCAGCAGGGCACTTGGTACCAAATTGATCACCAATAATACCTGGACTGCTTTTTTAGTGCCCCCTTTTTCCTTCCAGCGTTTGATCAAACGCGGCACAAGCAGGCTGGACACGACTTGAGAGACCATCACAGTCATCAGAATCGCACCCAAATGGATGATCAGACCCTGCTTTTCCAGCAAGAGACCCAGCCCTGGGAAAATGAGCCCTCCGGTCGATCCCAACATGATCGACGCGATGCCCAGATTCAGTAGGGAGGGACTTTTCAGCCACGGGATCTTTTGTAGTAACACAACTACTCCTAGAGAGACGGATCATGCAGACTTTTGGTTTTGTTGATTTGTAACTTCGTGAAATTGCCTAGCTTTTCTTTTTCTAGGTCAATATAACACGGATCTCTTGTTCCTTATTTTATAATTTTCCAAAAATAAAAGAAACCAAAAAGTAGTATGTTTTTCTCCTTGTAATAGTTTTGAAGAAAGAGTGTGAAATTCACTAGGTCTTTCCAACCTGCCCGCTGATATTACTCCTCTCGCAGGAAGACACGAGTCCCAAAATAGAGCTTTGACCGTGTAAGAGAAAGAGGACGTGCAATGATCACTGCTGGGAATCTAGCTATCGGTACAAGTGTCCGACCGAATTGTCTTTGGGCAGTCTGTCCAGTCGTCATTTATAGGATTTTCTTTCATATTTTACATTTTATTATTTCTAGTGATCGTCCTCCCAAGAAAAATCCATCTCTTCTATATTATAATCTGCTAGTTTAGCTTCCATATCATCCACATCATATGTTTTTTGTGTTTGGGTGTCTAAATAACCAAATTCAGCGATTTCCTCTTCCTCATCCTCTTCATCTGGTTTTAAAATAGTAACTATTTTATAGTCAAATGGTTTGATTATTTTTTTCAACTCTACAAGGTTATCAAAAAAACCATAGTCAATATAATCATTGTATTCATTTAGTATTTCGGTTAACAAAAAACATATACGGTCTCGTTCTAGTGTTTTGATTTGAAAAAAATCGTAAGGTACTAGTAGTTCTGTAAGCGTAGTTTCCCCGCCCTCATCGTTATAGGCTTTATTCGTTGCTTGATCCACATAACCATAGGCAATGACATCATATTGATTTGGTACTTTTGCTAAGGTAAAACCATAATGGTAGATAAATCCACTAAATGCATCAATGGAACAGTCTAATGTGTGATAAATAAAGTAATTGTGATTGCTTAATGTTTCATGGATGAAATTCAAAATCTGTTCTTTTGAGTAAGTAGTCGTCATAGTAGAAAACACCCTTTATGTTTAGTCCTTTCATTGTAATCTAGTTTATGAAGAAGATGAACCTATTCTCAACTAAGACCGGAAGTGAAAACTGTTATATCATAGTCAAACATCTCGTAACCATCGAGACATCTTAATTCGACCAATAAATGTAAACTATCTGACAGACTAGAGCACAAATCGTCTCACTACCCTAACTAGTGTTAGATGGTTGTCGCTTTTTCCTATCTACATATTATTTATGGGCACAGGACAGTCCTGTTCTGTATCTAAACTGAAAGGTAGTTCTTCAGTGAAAGCACTTGTATTTAACGAACTGGGATCTCTAGAAAATGATTTTGGTGTTAGAACTAAATCGTAAAGGTTATTTTTCATCTATCTGTGTCAAGATTCTCTCACCCTTCTGCAGAAAATGTTACTTACTCATCCCCATTTTTTTCATAACTTCTATAATGAATCACAGATAGAAGTATCAAAAAACAAATGAATGACTTATAGCGCAACCTGATATCAAGGTAATACGATTATGTTAGAAGTATCTCGAATGTATTTCGTTCTCTCATTAACTCCCAAAACCAATTGATCAAAAAAGAACAACACTTGATCTCTATAGGATGAGAAATCAAGTGTTGTTTCTAATGAATCATGGCTCATTTTTTAGTTGCAGGTTCCATTTCATGGTAATATAGGTGGGATTTTAAACATTGCAGTAATACATAACAGGGTACAAATACACCAGAATATAGAAGCAACTATCGAAAAATCACGAAATGCCACCACTGCATTATGAATACAAATGGATGCCGCTCCTATCAGACATAAAATGACAAGTGCCGTTAAAATGATTGTCACTCCTATTCATTTTTATGTTGATGAGACTCAGTTAAACCTTCTTAAATTGTATTTCACTTTCTCTTGCTATGGGAACGGTAGCTATTCTAGTTCCATGATATGGTTCATTACCTTCAATCCCCTCATGCTGGTTCTAGACCTATTTTGTCATCAGAATACTCAAGCCAATAACGATAGATATGAGACCAAATAGAGCCAGAAACAGCACACCGATCCACTCAAGGACGCGATAAGAAGCTGCGATTTTTTTGGGATCATTTGGATCATAATAAATAGTCCGAGACTTTCCAATATGTAAACCAACACCAAATCTGGATGCCTCTTTGCGATAGATCACACGATGTTTTTCTCCATTCCTATCGATAAACTCAAAAACAGGCATTTGACTATCACCACGACGGTGTATGTCCACAATCACACCTTGGGTAGACACTGACTTACTTTTGAAAGATTGATGGCGATAAGGGATGTTTCCACTAGCAAATAATAAGAGTAACCCCAATAAGAACATTGCAATTGCTAATACAATATACATAGAAATCCTCCGTTTCTCCTAAGATGTCTAGATAAGATCGCTGTTATAACACGTGAGATAAATGTTATTATATCATCTCGTTACCCCTCAGGTACCGGCTTGTTCTATGTTTGTTATCCGGCTTCCTTTTCTTAAACAACGTATGTACCCCGCTTATTTTCCCTTGATTCAAAAGTCAGAAAACTGCACAACTGTGGTAAAATAGGCAGAAGTATCACCTCTTGATTTTTATCAACATTGTCCAAGGAGATGACATCATGACTCATACATGGGACCCCACATCTCCGGGTGTGTTGCGACTTCCCTCAGGCAGACTCATCCGTGGACGGGGGCTAAGATACCCACTCCCAGCGGGACCGCAGCCCACTTTTGCACTCTACCTACTTGGACATCAACCACCGGCTGTAGATTGGGAAAATCGCTGGATCAAATGGCGCGACTTCTGGCTGCCATCTGACTATACTACAACCGCTGAAGCACTCCGTGAAGCATGGGCACGCGCTGAATTTGAACGTGTTGAAATCGCTTGCGGAGGAGGATTTGGACGTACAGGTACTGCATTGGCCTGTCTTGCTGTAATCGATGGAGTACCTAACGACCAAGCTGTCGCTTATGTTCGGCATCACTATGCTACACGCGCAGTTGAGACACCTTGGCAACGTCGCTATGTCTCTCGCTTTCAGTAAGGAATATCACACCAACTATTTTTGATTATTGGAAATTTAATTATGAACTTTTTACACTATTACTACTTTCTTATATTCGCCAACCTCTGGAGATTCATTTACTGGTTCACCATCTATTTCTATCCAAGCATGAGAAACAAAAGGTGCCAATCTCACTCCTACACACCAATCGACTTTCTTGCTATAGGAAGCTGCAAAAAGAAACAAAGCCAATGATTGCTCTAAACAAGCTGTTCTCGAAAGGAAAAATCTTTTTGCGCTTTCTATTTTATGTAAAGCTTCTTTTGCTTCTACTTGCATACACGTAGCATCGCATTTCGATTTCTTTGCTTGGAGAATAGTAGTGATTTGTTGCAAACTATATGTTTTCGTTAAGTAAATAGCTACAAAAAGACAAATCCATGCTCGTATCATATCTTTACTATTAGTCCTTTCTGGATCAAATAATCTAGAAAAACATACATGTCATTTCTAACTTGATCATTTGAAATGTTGTACAAAGAACTGATTGTTTTGGTTGCCTTATCCATATCGCCATGGTGCTTTATTTGTTGTAAAAATTCAGCGCCTGATTTACTTACACCATAAAAGAGATTCTTCTGGCAATCTAAGAGAACCAACTTACCTTTTATTTCTGTCAATTGAACATAGTCAGGTAAACATAGACGCATTTCCATTAACCTCATTTCGATCCTTTTTGATATGCCGCAACCACATCTCAAGTGACAAAGTATGATGGAATTCTGGTAGTTTCACAGGTACTCCATTCATCAAACGAATAAAACACTTCTGAAACTGTTGTATGTCAATCAATCCCATATCTGCCAAAACCATCTCTTGAAAATTTTCTTTAAACCATGAGAAATTCTCTTCCATCCCTTGGTAAACATCCGAAGTATAGTCACCTTTTGTATTTCGTTTTAACAAATATTTAGGTAATTCATCTTGAAAAGCTATTTTCAACAGAGGTTTTAATTCATAAGGAGTCATTTTATCCGCTAAAGCCACCTGCATACAGATTTGAAATACATTGTGGTCTAAATACGGAAAACAAATGGAGACTTCTTCTTGCTCTGCTAAATTCCTTAAGCCATGAGCAACATAACCTAAATAATGAATTCCTTTAAGTGTTTGAGACAATCCAAGATTTTTAGAAAGTCGATAATGGTTTATTTTTTTTGAAGAAACGATCCAATCTGCTTGATTATATGCAGTAGATAGTGGATGCCTTTGCTTGGGATGATAGGGCAAATGTAAAAATCGTAGCACAGTTCCTAATATCCAATTCAAAGGAGATTGCTTTTTTTCTTTTGCCCATCCTCTTGCATGAGACAGGAATTTTCCCAATTTTCCATTCTGTACTAAATCAATCAAATAAGTATAATCTGCCCCCAAAACAGTATCCCCTCCTTCACCACTAAAATGAACGTCAGAACCAGCATTTTTAGCCCAACTTAATAACCATTTAGCTTGACTAGCTGACCAATAAAATGGAATTGGATTATCACTAAAAACATCATCCATATTTGAATAAATAGATGGAATTTCATCTAGTGAAAACTCTACATGAGAAATATTTGATTGTTCTTTTACTATCTTTCTAGCAATTTGTATATCCTCATTCTCCTCTTTACCGATAAGAGTGAGCGAATTCACTGGATATCTTTTTGCAGCGATCCAAGTAAGAGTTGAAGAATCAAGTCCACCACTTAAGTCAGTTGTGATTCGTTTATCTTTACATCTTAAAAGTACAGAAGAAGTAAGTTCTTCCTGAAGTCGGTCTCTAGCCAAATCCAATGATAAATAAGACTTATTCTCCATTTTTACGGATTGAAATAATCTTCTCACAGTCTTCCTTGCATAAAAGCCAAATCCACCAGGTATCGCGCTAATTGTCTCAAATGGCGATTCAAACTCTGTATGAAAACCGATTGATAACAATGAACGATGAAACCAATTTCGATTGATAGGGGATCGAATTTGTTTATGTAATTCAAGCAAATGAGAGGAAAATCGAATTTGTTCATCTTGTACCTCATAATAAAGAGGTCGAATATTTCCAAGATCAGCAAAAGCATATAGTTCATCTGATATACAAACAACAACCTGGTAATTACCTTTTAAATACAACAGATCTTCTGGTTTTTTTGTTTTCATAAATGTGTGAAATGCATGATAGGTTTCCGCTTCACTCGATAAGATATCCCCGATGAAATAGCATTCACTGCTTTTCTCCTTGTGATAGTGAAATGAGTCAGTTATGTGTTCCATCTGAATCCTTCCATCTATGAATAGCGCAAAAAACATTTACTCACTTCCTTTAAGAAAGAAGACGCCGTAGCGTCCTCTTTTTAATAGCGATGTGCATTTTTATCAGCAGTATCATCATACTTAGATCCTAAAGTCATTTCTTCAAATGTACCAATTTCAATTAGTTCAGGTGCTTGATAATCTTTTTCCATCCTTACTCACCTCCTTTCAATGAAAGTTTTACTGAATTACCAATCAACATTGGTTGTATAGATTCATAGCTTGGTTTCCCCATGCTAGCCCAAGTACTCCACCACTTTTCTAAAACCGTTGCATGCGTTTCATCTGAAATAATCCATTTATTAGGTTGACGGAAAGAAACAAGTGCAAATCCGTCGGGTGTACTATATCCTATCCAATCTCCATCCATCGGTCGAAAAGCAAACGTATAACCTTTGGGTTTTGTCGCTAGTAGATAAGCTCGAATTGCTTGTCCATTTTCTTGATATGGTGAAGAGACTGCATTTATATTTAGAAATCTCTGTGTCCATTGTTCTGTCACTTCAGCCTCTTTCATCCAATCTGTTCCCACCCAAAACGGCTCTTCTCCCTCACCTACTAGATCAGCCTGTGACTCTGGACCAAATCGTTCGAAATCTACTACCGGTTTGGAAGTCATGGGAATATAGCCTTCTGGACTTACAAGATCACCTGATAAATGCTCCTTTGATTTTTTGAATCGAACCATCACCGTAGACTGCACTATATCCATCACCTGAAATGGGGTAACAATCATGCCTCCGTCTGCCACTTGACTTATCCAACTATTAGGAAAATTATCTGGAGTCGTCCAAGCAATAATCCGATCATAGGGAGCACAGCTCTCATAGCCAAATCGCCCATCTGACGTTACACAGTTTACCCATTCAAAATCCTTTAGTTTTTCGTTAGCTCGCTTTGTTAATATTGGATCAATGTCAATCGATACAACTTTTCCAGGCGTTCCTACTAGAGTAGTGAGTATTGCTGTACTATAACCTGATCCTGTTCCTATCTCTAATACTTTTTGCCCTTCCCTTACATCTAACATCTCCAAATTATTTGCGATTGCTTGAGGTTTCGTAGTCTGCGTTAATAATGTCCCGTTTTCTTGTAACATATAATAATCTTGGTTAATGAACTCCATTGCTTGATTTACCTTCATGGTGAACCTCCCGAAAAATCATTTCGTTGATCTGTCTGCATACACGTCATAGTTTTTGCCGTAAATATAAGTAATTCCTTCCCCCATCTCCACCACCTGGGCGCCTAGTAATGTAATCTCTATCTTTTTCCCACCATTGCTGTGAAGCGTAAGTTTGCTTATTGGCTTGTCTGTTAGAGAAAGAGCGTTTGGAGTTTTCTTATCAAAATAGTAGTCGATCCTCATCTCTTCCTTTCCCAAGGATAGTTTCGAACCACTGTACATTCTCCAATGTGGACTTAGTTTGAGGAAATCCACAAAGTCTATCACCTTGTCTCTGCATCCCTCTACGATTAGTTTTAATGCCATCTTTTGTTCATTCCTTTCTCTCAATTCTGGTAAAAATTCATTCGTCTAACCCCAATACCTTGAGCATCACATTTCATCTTCAAAAAAGCTCTAAAACGGACGATAAAATAATTTATTTTTCTAAGATGTCATTTGGTTTTTTATCAATCATGAAATTGATATCAAACAAAAATGCCAAGTATGATCATTCGTATATGTGACGAAGCAGGATCACACATAAATCTTTTTTCTAAATAGATTATAATCACAATATTGGAAATTTGCACTGACTGGATTCTTTCAATCTATTACAGTAACAATCACAAATACACTTACAAATAAATGGGAAAATGGGAAAATTACAGTATTAAGAATATTCAAATCCCGTAATGGAGGTGTTGGACTTGGATAAAAAGCGAGTTGGAGTCAAACTCAAAGCAGAAAGAACCAAAAGAGGCATTCTCCAGAAAGAAATAGCTGATCAATTAAAAGTGGGAACGACCACCATCAGCAATCTAGAGCGTGGTTTTGAAGGAGTAGCCGAAGAAAAATATATTTTATATGCCCAAGAATTCGGTTTAGCTGAAGAACTTTGCGGGGTAATTTCAGAAGAAGAGTTGCGAGAACGGCACTATATCAAAAAACTAACGAATATTGACCATTTACTTGCAACAAACACGGAAAAATGGGATCAAGAATTAGAAGTTTTAAACAAAGAAGTCGACTTTGAATCCGAAACCAAATTAGCTCCTTTTTATCACTTTTTAAAGGGGAAAATTTATCGGGAAAAAGGCAAGAAAATAAACAACCAAGGAACCAGCAATCATTCATCGAATAAAACACTGACTAAAGCTGAAGATTACTTTTTACATGCAATCGATCAAATTAACGAAGACCCATTTCAGAACATTGGGAATTTTACTTGCGTTGAGGAAAAGAAGAGATTGCGTCTCTTCTTCCCAAAATACGATTACCGATTTATTACATCGTTCTATAAGTTGCCTAATATTGAAGATAACGACACCGAAATTATACCAACTATTATTCGTTCCGATATTAAGAAAGCACCCAGATATACAAAACACCCTCAAATCCATCTTGTTGTCTATCTCTCCGAATACGGAGGGACAAGCATTAAACAAACATCCAATGAATGGAAAGAGGAATTAGCCTCCATTCCTAACGTTTTCTTTACCATATTTGATGTTGCTGTAGAAACACCCCGTAAAAACGGTAATTTAGAAATAAGACCTTTTGATCGAACTGATTTTGCTGAAACCTTAAAAGTGGCCGACGGAGTAATCACAACTGCTGGACACACTCTATTATCAGAATGCCTATACTTGGGATTACCTATATATGTCATACCGCTTGGAACATTTGATCAGCATTACTGCGCAAACTTTATCCAGGATAATCAATTAGGGATCTCCTCCTACAGCATTACAAAAAAAGAATGTTTGGATTTTATTGCTCTACTGGATCATTGGAAAAACAACATTAAAAATTGTGATAACATCCTCACTTCTTCTGATTCTGTACAAACGATTGTTGATTTTTTGGAGGATCTTTATGAAAAAACTGGTGATAAATGCAGATGATTTTGGCCTAGATTGGGATCGAGATTTAGGTATTTTATTAGGGGTTTTGTTAGGGGTAATCAGCAGTGTCAGTGTAATTGTTACTTTTAAACAAAGCCATAACCGATTACAACTTTTTGTTAGATGGATTCGTAAATTCCGTCCTCAAGTAAGTATTGGGTTACACCTTAATCTCACGGATGAACCGTTAAACTCTTGCGAACTAGGAAATATTATTCGTCAGTCTTTAAATTCTGAAGTTCATCCTAAAGTTTCCTTTTGGAAATCCGCATTAAAAGCTCTCATGAATATGCAAGCGATTTCTTCTGAAATCGCTTCTCAAATAGATGTATTCCATCGTGTCTTTGGCAGCAAACCAGCGCATTTGGATGGGCACAATCATTGTCATATCGCCCATCCTATCATCTTCGATGAAGTAAAAAATCAAGCTCATTTACATGGTATTTGTCACATTCGTTTTCCCAATGAATCATTAACAAAAGATCATAAAGACCTCTATCAATGGATGGAAATAATTCGAAACAACACAAAACCTGAACTTCTTGCTGAATCGATGAGAGAGAACCTTTTCAGCGATCTATTTTTATATGATTACAGCTGCTCTCAACTCTCTCCTATTCCTTCAAAGACTTTCATCGGCTCTGTATATGGTCACATTCGAAGTTTTTCATTTCTTAAGCAAAATATTAACCAAGCTTTTCAAACATCGAATCTATTGGAATTAATGGTTCATCCAGGACTCCAATTTCCAATTTCACATACAACATGGTTTTCTAATTTCGATAGAGTTCACGAGTTATGGAATTTATTACGACTTCGGTCCTATATAAGAAAACAAAACATTCAGATTGTAAATCATGATGAAGAAAGTATATGAAAGGGAAGGGAATTGAATTGTCTACCAAAATATTAATCACGGGTGTTGGTGGTTTCATTGGTTATCATGTAGCTTCTCGTCTTCTTCAGGAGGGCTACACCGTTATTGGTATAGATAACCTGAATAGCTACTATGATGTCAAACTGAAACAAGATCGACTTCAACAGTTACAGCATCCGAATTTCACATTCTACAAGATTTCACTGGAAGATAATGAAACGGTTGTGAAATACTTAAAGAATCATGAATTCTATGGATCTGTCGTCATTCATTTAGCTGCTCAAGCAGGAGTCAAATATTCTTTAGTCAATCCTGGGGCATATATACAGTCAAATCTGGTAGGATTTGCAAATATATTAGAACTCTGTAGACAGATAAAAATAAAACATTTACTCTATGCTTCATCGAGTTCAGTATATGGCGCAAATCAAGAAGTTCCCTTTTATGAAAAAGATCAAGTAAACCACCCTCTAACTTTGTATGCAGCAACAAAAAGATCAAATGAATTAATGGCTCATGCGTATAGTATTAATGGCTTACCTACTACTGGAATGCGATTTTTTAACGTGTATGGACCATGGGGGCGACCAGATATGGCACTTTATCTTTTTACAAAAGCTATTTTGAAACGAAAGCCTATTTATATCTATAACAACGGTAATATGTTTCGCGACTTCACCTATATCGATGATGTTGTAGAGAGTATTGTAAGGTTAATAGATCAAATCCCAACTCGAAAGCCACTTGAAGAAAGTCTCAAAAACCCAAATCAAAGTCATGCACCTTTCCAACTTTTTAATATCGGTAATCAAAAACCTATCTACTTGATGAAATTTATTTCCTTAATCGAGAAAAAGTTAGGAATAACAGCGATTAAACGTTACCTCCCTGATCAAGAAACAGAAGTTTATCAAACTTTTGCGGATGTTCAAGAGCTAAAGAATGTCATTCAATTTAGTCCTAATACCCCTATCGAACAGGGAATTGAAAAGTTTCTAAATTGGTATTTTCTTTATTATCATCCATCTGAACATCAAATGATTCAGTGATTGGATAAAAGAAAACAGTTTAGTATTGTTTGGAGGAAAGCAGTAATGAGTGATCATAAAGCAACAAATGAAATATTTACAATGGTAGAAACCCTACTTTTCAAATCAATACAGGAAGTCAACGCCATTCATTTAGGGAGATTAAACCCAAAATGGATTTTAACATTTACAGATGGTACCAAGTTATTTGTCAAACAATATCATCCAGATCGGTACATAGGCAAAATACCAGCGGTAAAACAAGCTCTATCCATTCAAGATCAACTCTTTCATAAGGGGATACAATGTCCAAAGGTTCATTCTGTGAATAGGGAATACATCCTACATACAAAATCAAATCATCAATTTTCTATGTTCGAAGTATGCCCTGGTATCCTTGTTTTACCTGGTAAACCCAATCAGAACCAAATGTATTCATGGGGAAAAGAGCTTGGTAAGATGCATCATCTTTTAGATAAGGTACCTGCAGGGCCCATAGATTGGATTCCATCCAAAGAAGAAATTCAATCTTTTTGGGAATTGCAAATGAAAATCGCTGAAGATTATCCAGTTTCTTATCGTGTACAAAAGATGTTAGAAAAAGAGCAGGAATTACTAGAACTGTATGACCAAACATTTTTTGATCAATGCAAACATGGATGGGCTCATTGGGATAACCAAGTTTACAATGTGTTATTTCAAAGAGATGCTATCTCATCTATCTTAGATTTTGATCGAATGAGATATGTGTATCCTGAATTAGATGTAGCCCGTGCAATATTATCCGGCTGCATAGATAACGAAACAAAACTTGATGAAGAGAAAGCTAGGGCATTTATAACTGGTTACCAGGAAACGATAAAAGAATTTCAGTTAAATGATGTGATTCGTTCTTTCAAACTCTTATGGTGCAGAGAATCCGTTTGGTGGATTAAGGCAGATATAGAACAAGATGAAGAGATCCCTCAAAGATTTTCAAAGGAAATCGAATGGCTTCAGAATAATTGGAGTTATTTAGAAGACATCTTATGCTAGGAAATAGGGGACTAAAAACATTCTCGTGACAGACCTTGAACGCAAATGTGCGACAAGACGAAACTTGACCAATAAATGGAAATAAGAACAAACAACCATCTCACCGTCAAAAAGGTGTCAATATTTTGTCTGCAACTTGTGGATTCCTTTATTCGAACTTGATAATATAATGAAAACGGTCATCATCAACCAACAAGATGACATAAAAAAAGAAGTAAAAGACTGCCATCTTTTACTCCTTTATGTAGAACTACACTATCAAATTAACAAGAGCTATTACAGCTAGTAACAACTCAATCCAAATAGTGAGAAAAGGAACGATTTTTCCGAAGGGAAATTGTTCCTTTTTTCGTTTTTTCTTGCTCATGATGCCTCCTCCCTTCTGAAAGGATTAAGCAAAGTATAGACTGCCTCAGATAGCGACCGCCAGTAATAATGTGAAAAAAATATGAATTATCAAGAAGGAATTTCATCAAACATGGACAGGTTATTTAATCCTTTTTCCAATACTATCTACCACCTATTCTCAGAACTCCACTACTCAGTAAACACGGGCAACGTTGAAGCAGGGAGCATCCTAAGAAGACCCGACAGTTTTAGTAAGAGAAACATGGCAGTAGGCTATTTGCCTTAATTCAGGGCAATCTACTTCTGTCTAAAATATGGAACCACTCTTTTGGCACAATCACAATTGTATTTTCATAACCCATTTTTAATCCTGATCATTATGTTTCTTATCTACATTTCTAACCTTTTGAATCTCATCCAACAGCTCTTTTACCTTTGAACTGTAATCATTACGAACTTCATCTATTTTTTGGTTATATTCCTCACGAATTTTACTCACTAGATGGCCTAGAACCAGCATCCGGCGACTGAGGGGCAACGCACCCATATAATGGAATCAGATGTTTCTTAATGAACATTTTCGGGGGATATGCAAAAAAAACCATGTTTGACATCAGAGTTTGAAGATAAGATTGCAAAAATTACGGAACAGGTCGCAAGGATGGATGTTCCTCCCAAACAACGGAGGAATAGCTTTTTGCCTATCTAAAGGGGAAATGCTATAATCGCCAGTGAAAACAGTCAAACTGTCGTTGGAGGATCGCATGATCATGACTCCCAAACCGTTCTGGTGGATCAACAAGAGCACCGCCAACTGCATGGAAGCGGTGAGGAACTACTATGAGTCCACTCCCCGTGAAAAGTGGACGGAAGACGGGCTCAAGCGAAAGCTTTCCGGTCTTCTCAACTTGTTGAAGAAATACAAGAGCGATGAGCTACATGGTGTACAGGAATTCCAGGCACGCCTTCAGCTATTGCTCGAAGCAATGAACGTGAAGCCCAACGGAAATCGAGACGAAGCGATTCGTCTTCTGCTCCGAGCAGCCCGCCTCCACTACGATGAGGATCAGACCCTCGCTGGGATCTGGCACCGCCGGTGTGAGACAGACAACTGCTGGGACCAACAAAATCAAGTGGCCGCAGTTGTCTGGGAAGAGCACTCCTCCTCTCCGATTCGTGTACAGCTGCTGAATGCGGCCGACACCCTCCAGCGACAGGCGGAAGAACTGCTTTAGCACTGACCACGTAGGTTAGTGCTACGGGGCGACAACCTACGTGTTGTCGCCCCGTCCCTGTTTTTCTACCCTATTCGTTTTTTCTATTTTTTCGCCCACCTATTTGGGTAGTGAGACAGTAGCTGCTCTAGCCAGTCAGATAGATACCATTATATGGTTACGTTACCCCTCAGTCGCCGGATGCTGGTACTACCCCTAGATCTTGGTGACTTGCAGTTTTTTGAGTAGACTCTTCACGAGCAGTATTTAGTTGTTCCTGGTACTCTTTTATTTTGATATTGTAATCTTCATGCACTTTGTTTAGTATTCCTTGGTATTCACGTTCTTTTGCCAACAGAGTTTTTTCTTGTTCAAACGCCGATCTCTCCATAATTTCTGATACTTTTTCACTATGCTGCTGTTTTAACTCTTCTAATTGAACGGTTCGTTGAGAAAGCTCATGTTCAAGCTGAATCTTTTCTTGTACAATAGTAGAAATATCATTCTTTAACTTTTGATTTTCTTCTGCTGCCCCTTGGTGCTGCGCTAAAAGAGAAGCCAAATTTTCTAGCTTTTCTTTATATTCATCAATCAATTCTTCTGAACGCTCATGAGCTTTATTAGCAGTAGCAAGCTGTGAGTTTAAGGCTTCGTTCTCTTTACGAACGTTATCTAGATCCTCTTCCATTTGTTTTAACTGATCTTTGTATTGGTTAATCTCAACCTTCATATTTTGAATATTTATTTCTTGAGTATGAACTTGTTCCTCATATTTATTTTGTATTTCCTCTGATTGGAATTCAAATCGCTGCACCATGTTTAACAGCATTTGTATGATCCGCTTTGTATAACGTTCTATTTCTCCTATTTCGGTAGAGTATTGTTTCTGGTCTTCTAGATTTTTTAGCTCAAGTAAACTCACAGCCCACTCAAACCATTCCTTCTTATCTAAGCCAGAACTTCTTACCAGTTCGTCCGCTCTTTGATGTACATCTTGCGTTGCCTTTGTTCCCCAAGTTTTATCGGACATTTAATTTATTCTCCACCTTTTTTTATTTATTAAAAATAAGGTTAACTTAAAAGAACAGTAATATCAATGGGTTAACCGGTTAACTAGGTTAACCTACTAGTTTTTACAAGACCAAAATGAAGTTGTAAAATTGGTTCTGAATATATGAAACACATTTCATCATCAGATAATAAGGAGGACAGGATGAATCTAAAAGAAAGAGCAACAGAGGCCTATAAATGGGTTTCTTTCGGAATCGCTAAACCCTATGAAGCCATGATTCCAAAATGGATTAAAGAAGAAATTGAAGACAGAGGTATATTTATTAATCGATTATTCGAGGCATTGGACTATATAAAATCTTCTAAAATCGACAAATGGATTAAATCACTTAGCTTAAACGAATATGACATGGCATACATAAAGAAAATCGAAGATCTCCTTTTAAAAGAAACGATTCCAACTCTCGATTCATACCTCGAAGATAAAAGGATACGAAAACTTAACGAAAGAGACGATATTTATCCAGGAGTCCGTCGATTTCTAATGCCATACTGGCCAAGATATGTAGGCTGCATTCAAAATGATGATGGCTATTGCAAAATGCTCCATCTTTGGGTTGAAGTTCATGTGGGAAGAATTGAAGATTTAAAGGAAAATAGGCTCCTAACTATTCTAATCACAGAACCAAACGCAAGAGGTTTTGCAAATCATGTAGAACATATTTGCACACAGATAAGATACACGTACATTCCTCGGTTTACAGCAAATCATAAAAATATCAAAGAAAGCCAAATAAGATGGGTTTCGGTCCAAGGGGAAGTAATGGATTGGAACGGATGGTCCATAGATCATATTGTCTGGAATGAAAAGCTCCAAAAATATGACTGGAGTGTAGAGACTTCAAAAAGAATAGATCATCTGGACTGGCCCTATCTTGAAAGCATGATCCATTTTCAAAATACGGCAAATACTGCACTGAAATTTATCGATCTAGAATATAAACGTCTGAAACATCATGCTCCCATCTGGTTAAAAAAAATGATGATAGATGTTACCCATGAATTATCACAAGAGCAAGAAATTTTAAGTCCTATCGAAGAAGTATATAGAGTAATGGAACATATCAGCAAAGGGGATAAAACTTCAAACTTTACCATCACTGATAAGATCGTGCATCGAACCATACTTTCAATTCCTCGACCTCTCGAACAAGAGAATTACACTGATATTTACAATATAAAAAAAGCCCTTGAACAGTTCAATAGTAACACAACAAATTTAGAATAAGAGTAGTCGTCCTATGAAAAACGTGATCGAAATACCCAAAAAGCAGAGGCTCAGGCTTCTGCTTTTCTGCTTGTAAATACAAACTTGAAAAGGAACGGTATAAAAACTCCCAACAAAATAAATATTTCAAAATAAATCCATTTATAAAAATATTTGACAATTATAAATCATGGATGTAGACTGAACAAAAATAAAAATAACAAAAAGGAGGATAAAAATATGTTCCATAAGATAAAAAACATGTCATTAGAATCAGCAAAAGCGCAACTATTATTCAACGAATGGAATCAGCGGGAGGATGTTGTAGTTCTTGATAGTGAAACCACAGGGCTATGGGATGCGGAAATTTGCGAAATCGCCGTAATTGATCTGCAAGGAAATTCATTATTTAACTCTTTTGTTAAGCCTGTTCATCCTATTCCTTACGAGGCGTATAAAATCCATGGAATTAATGATGATATGGTAAAACATTCTCCTGGATGGTTAGAGACATGGGACAAGCTCTACCCCATTCTCAAAGATAAATTAGTATTGATTTACAATGATGAATTTGACCATCGTCTTATGCACGAAAGTTTTGCAACATGCGATCTTAACGATGAAGTATTTAGAGAGAAATTGCAGCAAGTAAAAGAGATACAAACTGCTTGCGTCATGCGTACTTATACGGATTTAATAGATTCCAGTACATGGGTAAAATTAACGTTTGCATGCGGTCATTCCACCAAACACCGTGCCATGAGCGATTGTAGAGCAACACTTGAAGTGATAAAAAACAATTACAAACCCGATTTTACAGAGACAGACTATAAGCAATTAAAATTAATGGAAGCTTTTGAATCCACTACTAAGCGTATTCGATCCCTGAATCGTACGATTAAAGCGTTATCGCAAGAGCAATCGGAATTGTTAGCAGAACAAGAAAAGATAATCCTACTACTGGAAGGGAATTTTGGAGAAGACAATGCAGAGTCTGAGGTAGCTGCTACATATGACCCATTTGAAGTTGTAAGCAGACCGCTAGACTTATCAGATGATGACTTACCATTCTAAGCGAGGAGAAATGGAAAATGATAAAGATTAGATTGCAAGGTCTTCCATTAGAAGTAGAAAAGGCGAAGAAAACACTAAAACAACAGTTTGATCTAACTTCAAGTATCGAATTCATACCTTAACCGTAATAGCGAATACATTAGGCTGTATATTGAGGCAGACATGAAAGAACCCCAACATTAATCAGTACATTTGTTAAAGAGAAAACCCCTTTCTACTTAAGGGGTTTTGTTGTGTCTATAAAAAAAGCTAATATCTTTTTAATAACTTAGACTGAGGGGTATTCCCATTCGGTAAGGGTTAATTTTGGGGATTGTGTCACCACCCAAACATCTCACATAGATCATCTAAACACTTTTCAAATATCTTTTTCTATATAACCTGTTTTTTGTTCGTTTAAGTGTACTGTGTGATGCAAATTCCCCCTAGTCCCCCCAGGTTTCTTCCACCAGTGAACTACTTGTTCATTGCTTTCGAGAAAAATTTAATAGTTTTTTCATAATAGATTTTATCTTACTGGTTATTTTTCCATTTCGGATCTCAGAAACTCTTTTATTCCCAATATGGATTAAATCTGTTTCTTCTTTCCCAAATACTCGTACTACAATATCTCTTATTCGATCTAATTGTTGAGCTATTTCTTGATCCCCTTCTTGCATTTCCACGGCGATGTACTTGCTTACATACTCAATCCCAAAAATAAAACGAGATTCTAGAAATCCTTCGTAAGTAAATACATTCTTAAATGAGGTATCTTTTACTTCCTCATAATCACCTAGCTTAGGAATTTCCCAGGGATGTGAAATTGCCTTATAGTTCTCAAAAGACATAAAGTGCTTCACAGCTTTGCTTTTCATTTCTTCGTAATCATTGGTTGGTGTTGACTTTGTAATACCCCTTTTAAGGGAAAGGTATTGTTCCATGGTATAACGATCTTTAATCTTATCGTTTTTAATCCGGTGGTACTGGTCTTTCAACTTTTTTGTATCAGGAGCATTAGAATATACAAGCTTTTTAAGAAAGTTGTATTCATTAAGAGAAAAAACATCTCCAATTTTTCGGTTCTTTACAAGCTCATATTTATCTCTCATTTTTCCTCATCCTTAATTTAGTTCTTAATAGAATTCTAATGGGAATCTCCGGTTATACAAAAGGACGCAGATTCCTGATAAATATATCGAACAGAGGTAGTACCAGCGTATTCGGTAGCTCCCTTTTGCGTTTATTTGAAAGAGTAACATATATGCTATTATTATAATGATTTGAAAATATGTGTAATTATCAACTTGTAGGCGGTGAACAACACGAATAGTGAACAACATGAACAGTAATTTTGATAAATTGACAGGCAAATGGCAATCACTTGGTAAACTTGGACAGGAAGCAGAACAATACGTGACCAGTGATCCTAGTGTAGCACTATTTAAACTTCGTTTATTTGCGGAGAAAATGACAGAGGAGATTCTCCGTTTAGAGGGAATCAATACCTTCGAATTTGACAATCAAGTCGATAAACTCAACAAACTAGAGGAAGAACAACTATTATCAGCTGAAATACTAATGGTATTCCACCATATTCGTAAAGCAGGCAATAAAGCGGCACATACGGGAGAAGGTACGACCGAAGAGACGCACATGCTGCTGGATCAGGCATCCTATCTTGGTTCTTGGTTTATAGAGCGCTATGTAGAAAATAATCGTGTGTTTGGTAAATTCATACAAGATGCAGAACAATACGTGACTAGTGATCCTAGTGTGGCGTTATTTAAACTTCGTATATTTGCAGAGAAAATGATAGAGGAGATTCTCCGTTTAGAGGGAATCATTGTCCTAGAAACGAACCATCAAATTGATAAACTAAGTAAACTAGAGGAAAAACAATTATTACCAGCTGAAATACTAATGGTATTCCACCATATTCGTAAAGCAGGCAATAGAGCGGCACATACGGGAGAAGGTACGACTGAAGAGGCGAGTATACTACTGGAGCAGGCTTCGCGTCTTTGTTCTTGGTTTGCAGAGTATGTAACAAATAATGATGGCAAAGAGCGGAAATCACTTGGTAAGATACTGCGATATATTTCTGTAGGAAAAAACAATCTTTCATTTGTACCAATTCTTCCATTGGTGGCCATTATTCCGTTCGAGGCATTTATTTGGAGTATTTATGGTGTCGGATTTGCGTTCGGTGTTGCGATGACCCTTTTTATCATATACATATGGAGACGTGCAAGGTTAAATAGAAGCGGCCATCGTAAGATTGGCTATACCTTTTGGATTGGAGTGTTTTTGATTGGTTCACTTGGACTACTCATAGAGGAAGATGTTATAAAAACTACATCATATAAGGATATCGATTTCACTTTATTTCCTCAAGATGATGTAACGACAGGTTCAGAGACTATGAAAAACTTTAATGTATATGATTCTTTCTATGATGATTCAACTCTTTACATAGATAATAAAATTATTGATACTACAAATATCTCTTGGAACATCGATGTCGGATCTAAAATTTATGCAGAATGGACCTTTCCTTGGGGAGGAATGAAAAGTGATACACAGCATGTAGAAACTGAATACATGCAACTTTATCCAAAGGCAGATCCACAATTACAAAAGCAACTAACTAATTTTTTAAATGAATTCGCCAAACAATGCGTACAAGCAAAATTGAAAAATAATCCTAATATTGTCACACTTGTTTCAGGAGATATTGACGATATGTGTAAAAATGCATCATTTTTTGATGACAATGAAAAGTTAATCGAAACAGGAATTGATTTTAAAAATTCGAAACCTGAGTTCTATTCATCATTCCTGTTTAATGATTATGTACTTGTTTTTAAGTTAAGTGCTTATATCAAATACGATACGGACGGAGAAACAGAGACCTTGGATGGCAGTTTGCGACTTATTTATAACAAAACAAAAAAGAATTGGTCCGTAGAACATTGGTCAACTGATTTGCTTGATCAAGGGGAATATGAAAATAATCCAGACGTTGTTATCACCAAGTTTGAATAATAACTGCGATTAATTGAAAAAACTGAAAGCCCCATCCAGCTACGGTAGGCCGTTTTACTGATTCTACTCTTAAACCTGAATTAAAAAATTGAATTTCAAATCAAATATTCTCTTTTAATCACTAGGGAAAACATTACAAAAAGTGAGATTTGTTTTAACTCAAACCAACAAACAATCAGCTCCTTAACATACAGAAAGTCGGTTGATTTGTGTCTGAAATATGTCTAAATGTACAAGTATTATTTGATAAAATGTGAGCGTTGATGGCTTATTGTTAGGCGGTACAGTGTTCACCCATAAGCAGTTTCGGTTACATTTTGATCCTAGGCAGCAGTTGAGTTTGTTCCATTAGACAATTTACAATTTTCGGTAGATAATACAAAAGGGTGAATTCCCAAAATATTGTAATTGGAGTTGTTCCGATGAAAAAAAGTATTTCCATTGTCTCCTCTGCTGTAGTCCTAGCTTGTTCGCTCATACCTGCTGGTGTATTTGCTGCACCTCAACACCATCAGAAAAAAAATTCTTGTGTTACCTTGTATGAGCATATCAATTTCAAAGGTCGTTCCATCCGGTTTTGCTCCAATGATAGTACATTGGTTAATAACAACTGGAATGATCTTGCGTCCTCTGCGAAAGTTTCCGGAGGTGAGGGTGTTGTCTTGTATGAGCACATCAATTACAAAGGGGCTAAATGGACATTGAAACCAGGGAAATACGCCAATTTTACCAAGAAAATGCTAAGCAAGAACAGATCATGGAATGATGTTGTTTCCTCACTCCGTATCAGATAAATAGTAAATAACAAACTACATGACCTCTATGCACTTAGAGATCATGTGGTTTTCTTATGACAGGGTTCCTGCTCTAGTCCGCAGGATTATTTCCATTTGTTGGGCAAATTAGGGTTCGTCGTTCGTTTGCTGGTTCTGCCCCTTATTGCCAGTAACACTTATTCCGGTTTTCTGTTCTATTGCTCCCTAATGTACTTTTTCGGGGGATATGCAAAAAATACGGCTTTTACCCAGATTCCAGATATTGGTCAAATTGCACTTGGTCGCACGGTTGCTGGTTCTGCTTAGCGTAGGATTTTTACAAAATGTTGGCTATACCCTGTGACAGGGTTGCTGCTGTGCTCCGTCACATAGGTTCCATTTATTGTAACCATTACTCCACCTTTTCGAGGGGATGGGCAAAAATGCCGTAATTTCACCACTTACCTTTTTGAGACGGTTCGTGCTCTAGTCCGTCAGATAGATTCCATTATATGGTTCCGTTACCCCTCAGTAGCCGCTTGCTGGTTCTAAGCCTCGTAGAAGGTACATTCTACGAAATATTAAAGAGCCACCTATTGCAAGGCAGCTCTTACACAACCATACGTCCATGATATTTATGTTCTATCAGGAACATATGATTGTATTTTATCAAAACAGCCTTGGTGTCACTAGTGCAAGATAACTTATAATAAATTCCAGTATCATATCGCAGAGAATATTTCACAAATCAGATAAAATATAAGACATACAAAGGAGTGATGATTCTTGGACGATATCATAGTGCCTTTCTATCCCGAAAAAACGAAACTGCTCAAACCTAAGCAAAAGCCTGAATCAAAGATTATCGAAACAAAGCCCCCTAAACAAGAGAAGAGAAGGTATTCATCAAGAGAACGTGTTGAAAAAAAAGTGTCGGATATTATCTCCCAATATCCTAACGGATTTAATAAAGGGGAACAAACCAAAGTTCTACAGAGTATTGCAGATGAATTGAATTGCTCTCGTCAAACTGTTCATTCAGCATATGTAGTTGCTTGGACTAACGTTCAAATAGAAAAATGGAAGAAAGCACTGTACACCAAAGAGCTATCATTAGACACAGACACAATACATTTCATAAAAGAGATCACTAACCTTTCTATCGTAAAAGCTGGCCTTGGCAAAAAAAACGCAAATAAGGTGGAAAAAGTCTTGAGTGAGATCCTTAATGATAATAACTCATGATTGATGTATCCCAGTAGACCTTGGTCTATAGAGATACAATAAATGTTCACAATCATTCATAATGGCAAAACAAGATATAAAGTATAGTGATCTCTATAAAGAAAGATATAACAAAGGGATTAGCTAAAGACATGTGGAGAGGGTTTCTAATTAGAAATTTTTAAGGGAGAACTCTTCATGGAAAACAAAAATGTAACATGGAGCGAATTAATCGCTTTTGTTACCATGCTTGTGGCTGTCGCTGGATTACCATTAATGATTGTCACACTTGTCATCTCAATCTTTAGATAAGAGTAGCAAAAGCTACTCTTATTTTTATTTCCTTTTTTGCCTCTGATATGTATATAGAAGCAGTAATTAAAAAATCCTGTCCTTAGAAACGGGATTTTCTAACCAAAGGAAAGTTCTCCTTGAATATAAGAAATAGCTTTTTGGACTTTTTTCTTACCTTCTTTATTAACTTGAGATTTGTTAATAGGATTCTTTTTTTCACATCCAGGTATTCGATACCTCACAACATCTCCATATAATTGTTGGGAAATAAGCATAATAATTAATTGATTTAATGTTAAATCGTATTGTTTTCTAACGTCTTCTAAATCCTCATACATAAAATGATAAACATTCAAGTCGATGTGTTTGGAATAAGCCTTTTTTCTAAATCCTAATGGGTCATATCGATAAAGATACGGTAATACCCCATTACCCCTATGCCTTAATTTCATTATTACTACCCCATTCTTGCTTACCTTTTGTACTTCCAATTTCTTCATGTTCTTGTTAACTCCTCTTTACTTATCATTAAATAAACCCTCTCAAAAAGTATACTTTGTAATATGAATCCCACAACATTGATTTACAAACATTTTAGATGTATCAAAAGGCACACTAAATAAAATTGAAACGTATCAAAAACTTTTTAGGTTTAGTCAGGAATTCCTCTCACTTCGAAAGTAATGGCAATTGTAAAGCCATCCACATGTAAAAGGGATGGCTCGATTGACTAGTTAATAGCGATGGAGTGCTCATCCTTATCATTGGGAGTCTCCACCAAATTCCACTTGGTACTTTCATTCCTTTATCATTCATACGTATCACTCGTTATTCCAAGAGGTCCACCTTCCATTCTGGATATCCGTTGCGTAATACTTTCGATACGAATGGATCAAATGGAAAAGATTATATTTTATAAAGCACCTAATTGTTCTGTACTAATAGTTGCATCTCCTTTATCATCCACACTAAATCGAACTGCAATATCTTTAATTCCTAACGTGCGTAGCACCCGATCATAAAGATCTGCAGTGATACCAGGAGATCCACCTTCCATTGCAGAGATGGTAGATTGATGCATCGATTTTCCAGTGATTAATTTTACTTTAGAAGCTAGTTCAGTTTGAGTCCATCCCAAATCCAATCGACGATGAAGAATAACTCTCCCCATTTTTACAGAGTAACTTTCCATAAAATCCTTTACACCAGGAACCTCATCCAACATGTCAAAAACATCATTCACAGTTCTTTTTTTCATTATATTCACCCCTCTAAATATAAAGATGCCCATTGGCAGTGGGCGACGGTTACAAACAACGCTGGAAAATAGAACGTTGTTTTGCTTGGATGGACAATAATCGTAGATTAGTTGTCCGATATGAACGTTACATTCAAAATTATAAAGCATTTTGTATACTTTCTCTAATACTTTTATGTGTCAACCGACTTTTGAAATGACTTCTATATTATTAAACAAGGGAGGAGTTCGAATGCAACTTAATTATGGACCTGGCGACCCAGAGGAGTTTAAATATTAGAAAAGCGAGCTGATAATAGCTCGCTTTTATTATTGTCCTCTTTATTACTGCAAATCTATTAAAAATATATATCCCCCATCCATAAAATCTCATAAAATAATAGTTGGAGAAGTCAATGGAAATAACATAAAATTCACTGTTATATACGAATCTTTTCCTAAGGAGGAAATGTAAATTTGGGTGATATAAAACTTTTTCAACTAAAGGAAGATACAGTAGTTGAATTAGTAGGACAATCGGTGGCATTAGAAAAATCTTTACAACATATCATGGAACGTAATCTAGAATCTTTCTTAGGTGTACGATTCTTAGTATCTGAACAAAGCACTGGCAAACATCATAATGGACGGATTGATACACTTGGAATTGATGAAAACAACTCACCAGTTATTATTGAATACAAGCGATCTATGAACGAGAATGTGATCAGTCAAGGATTATTTTACCTAAGTTGGTTACTCGATCATAAAGCAGATTTTGAACTAATAGTCATGCGCAAGTATGGACAAGACGTTTCAGAGGCAATCGACTGGAGTAATCCTCGTTTATTATGTATTGCAGGAAGTTTTACAAAATACGATATCCACGCTATACAGCAAATAAACCGCAATATCGAGCTGTATCAATACAAACATTACAATGATGGACTTTTATTATTGGAATTAGTTAATGCAACCACCGGACAAGCCGATCATCAAAGCAATAGTACAACAACCGGAAAAGTCACAAAGGGTAAAACCGTAACCGAATCTTTGGCACAAGCATCTACTGATTTACACGATACATACGAAACATTAAAAGCTTATTTACAGGCTCTCGGTGATGATGTCCAAACTGCAACAATGAAACATTACATAGCGTTTAAACGAATTAAAAATTTTGCTTGTGTAAAAATATATCCGCAAAGCAATAAAATCTTGCTTCTCTTGAAAATAAACCCTGATACTATCACATTAGAACCTGGTTTTACCCGTGATATTCGCGATATTGGACATCGTGGTACAGGTGATTTAGAGGTGACTATTTTGAGTAAAGGTGATATTGATAAAGCTAAGCATTTGATTGATCGGTCTTATGATGTGAGTTAGTAGAAACGGGCATGCGAGATGCAGCCTGTTTTCTTTATTTTATAGAACTGGATTTCCTAAAATATAAAAATCTTATAATTAAGTTAATTTTGTAAGATAATTTAAGATTTTTCATTTGCTATTAATTTGATTTTATTGCTGAAAAAAAGACAACCCCAGCTTTTTTAACGTTCCTTGAAATTATTAATTATTCATATGACTCCTATTTATCTAGAAACTATTTCAAAACTAAAAATTGTCACATGAGTCTGAACAGAACTAAAATAAGCCCATGAGCAGACATGAGTTAATAGACGAACAATGGAAAATAATTGAACCTCTCCTACCGAAAAGAAAAACAAAGATAGGTCGACCACCAATCCCACTCAGGAAAGTCCTAAATGGGATTATTTACGTGTTGAAAACGGGTGTAGCATGGATGGATATGCCGAAAAAGTATGGATCCTATGTAACATGTTGGAGACGATTGAAAGAATGGGAAAAAGTCGGGATTTGGGAACGGATCTGGAGAAAATTATTGGGAATGCTGCAAGAAAAAAAGCGTTTGAACTGGGATCAAGTGTATTTGGATGGATCGTTTGTGGCAGCAAAGCGCGGAGGGACGGGAATCGGGAATACCAAGATGGGAAAAGGAACCAAAGTCATGGCTGTAGCTGAAAAAAACGGCATCCCCATTGGAATTTTGGTAGAGAGTGCACAGCCACATGAAATTCGCTTGGCAGAACGAACATTGGCTACTATCGGGTACCATCCAAGCGAGGTAGACCCCTTAGTCGATTTCGCGAATTGGTCGCAGATCGTGCTTACCATAGTGGAGCTTTTCGTCTCGCGCTTCGAAAAAAAGATCAAACCTACGATACCCGGTCGAAAAACGGATAAAAAAAGAAAAGGTCGCCCATTGGCAGTGGGCGACGGTTACAAACAACGCTGGAAAATAGAACGTTGTTTTGCTTGGATGGACAATAATCGCAGATTAGTTGTCCGATATGAACGTTACATTCAACATTATAAAGCATTTTGTTTACTTTCACTAATCCTTTTGTGTGTTAACCGACTTTTGAAATGACTTCTAATATTGAAAATATAATCCTATTATGGTTAGATAAAAGTATGTCTGTTTTGATCTGATGTAAATATGTGCTTCTCGCCTGACGAACATGTTGTTCTCGGCTGAGTTTGAGCTGCATGTTTGCTCGATCACGTTATCGTGAAAACAGCTGCCTTTGGCAGAAACCAGCGATAGCAGCGCAGGTAGAAGGCTTATACCATTCCCTGCACAGTACTTTGTTTTTTACCTTTCGCTTTTCACTGTGGACGGTAGCCAGTCTGCCTTGCATCTGGCCGCGTGCGACGTGACTGATCTCCCTTATAAAATAAGGGGGAAAATATGTATGGAAAAACAAGAGCAAGTTGTTGACCAACAGTCACGTCAAGAAATAGAGGGAATAACACACCTGGTAAAGACGATTGAGGCGAAAGATGCCAAAATCGACTCATTGCTCGCTGATAAGAATGAGTGGGAAAATCGGGCTCTTAAAGCCGAGGATCACTCTCAATTGCTTGCAAAGGAACTCGCTGCAACAAAAGCCGAGCTCCAAAAGCAGCAAACAGCAACCAATGAGTGGGAAAACCGGGCCATCAAAGCGGAGGACGCTTTAAAGAAAGCGAACTCCAGTAAATGGTGGATAATCGTGTTAGGTTGGATCGGTTGGATGGGATCGATGATCCTTTCAACCATTGTTGGGAAAGGAATCGAAATTGGTTCTCCCAAAACAATAAAAAAGACCTCATCATTGTTTCCAATCGATGAGATCTTTTCAACCCCCTACGAATACGCGGCTATGCTTTGGACGGCTGTCCGTGTATTTGTAGGTTTGTAAACATCTGACGGGGGATCGGTCACGTCGCACGCGACCTGATCACCGTCCACATTATTTTATAAAAAGCATAGATTTCTGTCAAGAATTCTCTTGGAATATATTGGTTTGCCTTTGTATTAGCCTCGACTATCTTAATGTAAGGTTGTCCATCTTCCACTCGCCGCCTTCAGCTTCCTTTCCCTTGGTTTCCCATGCTAGCCTCAAGTATCCCATCACTTTTCTAAAACCGCTGCCATTTGCCTAGTACGTATAAACATGTGCTTTCATTTTAAACCTACTTTACCTATGATCTCGAGATTTGCCAGCATAGATATCATAATTTTTTCCGTAAATATAAGTGATTCCTTCCCCCATCTCTACAACTTGTGCTCCAAGTAAGGTGATCTCTATCATTTTCCCATCTGTACTATGCAGCGTGAGTTTGCTAATTGGCTTGTCTGTTAGAGAAAGAGCATTTGGAGTTTTCTTATCAAAATAATAATCGATCCGCATCTCCTCTCTTCCCAATGACAGCTTCGAACCGCTGTACATTCTCCAGTGTGGACTTAGTTTGAGGAAGTCCACAAAGTCCCTCACCTTGTCTCTGCATCCCTCTACGATTAGTTTTAATGCCATTTTTCCTTCATCCCTTTCATTTATTTTAGAGCCTTATTGTGTTTGTATTATATATTATTCAGAAAATTATTAGCAAATTTGGCTTTTTTAGATAAAAATTACATTTTCTAATCTAAAAAAACCTCCGTTAGGATACAAAAACATGCTATCCACTATCGAAGATAAATAATACAATCTAAAAATTGGTAAAAAAAGAGGGATTTAAATAAGAAGTGGCGAAATTTTTTTAAAAAATTTACAATAAAGGAGGGTTCTACATGACAAAAGAAATGGGACATGCATTGCGTTCCATTCGCAAACAAAAAGGGATGCGAATTGCAGATTTAGTGGAGAAAGGCTTATCTTCCGCCACGATCAGTTTTATTGAACAAGGGAAAGTAGTAAAAGAAACCAAACTTCAGCGCTACTGTGAGAAACTAGACATCAATCCCACTCAGTTTCCCAATTTAGTGGAACACCAACAAAAATCCAATGCTCAGCTTCACATGCACTTATCTCTGTTAGAATCGCAAATCCAGCTCAACCTAGAAGACGGCGCCCTGCTTGCCGAACTGCGCAAGTTAGAAAAACAAGGTGAAATGCTGGGATTTGTCTATTTCCTCAAAGGATTATACTATTTTAACCGCAAAAAATGGGATCAAGCACAAAAGTACTTTGAAAGAGTAGTGGAGACGACCACAAAGCAGAAAGACTTCTCGTCCAATCTCATCGCTTCTGCTTATAAGGAACTGGCAAGGATTAGTTTTTTTCAGAAGAATGATCTCAAATCTGCTTTACACTTTGTTCAATTAGGATTAGATAGATATGATCCTGATGGTGATAGAATTGAAATAAAATACTTTCTTCTCATTGGAAAAATCTTATATCTGGAAAAATTGAATCGTGTAGACGAAGCGCTTTTCATCTTAGATAGTTTATGGTCTGAACGCTATAAAATATCAAGTACTGAAATTCTATTAAACATGTATGAAAGTAATGCTACTCTACTAAACAAAAAAAGAGAGTACAAAAAAGCTCTTCAGTATGTAGAAGAAGGTTACAAGTTAGCTAGTACTAATAGAAAACACAGGAGAGCAGTAGAACTTCTTACTGCATGGGGAAATATTTTATTAAACTTAAATGAATACGAAACTGCTAGAACAATGTATCATCTTGCTTTAGAATTTAAAGAAAAGAAGAAAATACAAGGAAATAATTTATTCGTTACTACATACACACACCTAGGACTATTGTACAAAAAAATAAATGATGTAGAAAATGCCAAAATCTATTTAAAAAAAGCTGTAGAAATTGGGAAACCTTCAAAAGACATTCCACGTTATTGTTTTGCTCTAATGTCTCTAGCAGATTTTGAGGCAAGTCAACATGCTTACCCCAGCGCAATTCTCTATTATAATGAAGCAAAAGAATTAGCTATAGCATATCACTTAGAAAACCAGTTGGAAATTATTCTGGTAAGCTTAGCTGATTGTTGGAAACAAACAGGCTATCAAGATAGATATGTTGTTTCATTAGAAGAAATACAAAAGTTACTATTAGGAAGGAAAGGTGAAAATATATGATGGACGGAGAACCACCTTGAATGACAAACTGCAAATTTCAATAAAATGTTTCTATACTACTGAAGACCATCATCTCGTTAAATCAGTAAACGCTATTTTCTCTACACAGAGAACTAGCGTTTTTTATTTTTTGATCTCATTTGAAGTAAACAAAACTACATTTAAGTACATACAAGGAGGTGGTGAAGATTTGGTTTCTAAACCGCTATAAACTGCATAACAAAAACGAGCGAAACCAATATGGAGTCGCTCGTTTTGATTTGAGGATTTATATATATGAACAATTACACAGCAGAAACTATATCTGCATCTATTTCTGAATGGATAATATTATGTCTACCTATTAACCGCTCCAACACCTTTACTCCTGCATCATGACTGACTTTACCACCATTGGAAGCAGAGTAATGTGCTAAGACAATAGGATGAATATGATTCTCAAATAAATCGACTGCTGTCTTTAAAACACAGCAATCCGTATCAATACCAAGTATAAATACTTTACCAATGTTATGCTCTTTGATAAATTTCATTGTTTCCATGTTAATAGCGGAATATGTTCCCTTTTTGAAGATATTGGTAACATACGGTTTTATTGCAGCATGTATATCTTGTTCAGCAGAGGTAGACAGTTTCCTCCAGTGAAGATAGTCTCTATAAGGACTTGGATCTTCGTTAATAAATTGCGTGAAAGCAACATAATCGAACAAGTTCTTTTGCAACAGACTTGTTATTCTTTCCAGTACAAATTTTGTCTTCTCACTAACAAATCCATTTTGTACGTCCACTACAAATAATAGTGTATTCATAATAAACCCTTTCATCTATACCTATTTTTTATAATAATAACGCAGACAGTTACTGCAAACAATCCAGCCGTTTTGACAAGGGCTGTTATCGATAGCGGAGTGGGGTTAGAAAAATATTTATATAGATCAGGGGCTATTTGGAGATAGGCTACAGAAAATATAAGAATTTCGCTTGTTTGGATAAATACATGCTTTCGCTTTTCTTGTTTTGCTTTTAATGCATTTTCCCAATAACTTAACTTATTGAGCAGTCTATTTGCATTCGATAATATTCTGCTGGAATGAACCAATCCATCCAAAATACGTGTATAACGTTCTGGAATACTCGAACCATTAATATGCTGCACATCTTCTATCGCACGTTGGGTCTCTAATTTTATTATTAATAACTGTTCCATGGTAAAATCAGATTTCTGAACACCTTTTAAAGTCGTTGGTAAACTTGATTCTAAACAATAGAGATAGTACCAATAATGTTGTAGTTCTACCTCTAATAAAATCCAATCTTGCATATCTAGTTTATTGATATTTCCTGTTACAAAGACTGATGCCCAGCTCATAAAAGCCAAGATATCTTTTCTTGTTTCAAAATCAACAGGTTCTTCGTCCATCTCATCCAAGAGTTTGCTTAATTGATCAGGATCTTTCATTACCTTATCCTCATCTAAGCTCAAAGAATCATTCATTCCTAAATAAGCAGGATTTAAGATAATTGGTATCCCTTTTTGAAGATACGCTGGCAAGTTTGTAAACGTTAAACTCTCTGTCTTTAGTTGAGAAGGATAACCAAAATGAATGGACATCACATAAGACAGCCCATCATATTCCCAATCTGGCAAAGACGAAACCCGCACTCGTTTTTTTGGCTTTGCTAGTACCTCTTTTAGTTCACTCATAACTTTATGAATCGCTAATGAAACGGGATACTTCCCTTCCAAAATGGAACGATGACAATTTCGACGATCTCTTAAAAAATCCACTACAAATCGTATATCTTCTTTATAATTCATTGGATTATCTTTTAGTACAAAAACACCAATCCCTGTATCAAAGAGATATAAATCCAACTTATCATTCATCCCGCTTATGCTTGCTACGATAGGCTGTTTGGTAAGTATCATTTTTGATCTATCGTCTAATTGTTTTAGCATATGTTTGTTATCTAGATAATCACATATTTTATCTATGTCTTTTTGGGATAATGAATCGCCTAAATCAAATGGAATAAAGCGAACAGGCTTAATTTGTAAATGACTAAAATCCATCCACTCTCTCCCTTAGCAAATTTTTACTTATATATTCTAATTTAATGTTTTTTTCTGATAATGTCTACAATAAGTACTGAAAATTTAGATTTATAAGTCGGATAAACTCTAAATTTTCCTTTATTATAAAGTAGACCTTGAAAGAGAAAACGGGCATGTGAGATGCAGCCCGTTTTGTTGTGTTACAGGTATTATGTTAACTGTTCTTGGAGTACTTCTTTTAGGAGTTCGATAGCACTTTCTTCTGTGGGGTCGTTGGTACCAAGTTCGCCACGAAATGCTTTGGAGAGAATGGATTGTTTTAACATCGGAAGATTATTTAATGCACTATCAATTATTTCTCTGTGCTCTTCTTCATATTTAAATAATTGTTTCAATTGTCCCCCAATTAATTCTTGTTCTTCTAAAGGAGGAACAGGTATCATCAATTTTTTGACAGATGATAAGTTTAATTCAACTTGATTAGTACTACCTGTAAAATTGTTTAAAAGCTTATCTTGAATTAAAGGACTACTTAAATAGTAATACAAGAAAGTTGAATTGATAAAATTGTCATTAGTTCTCACAACAGTTACATGCGAATCAGCCACTACTGTTTCCTTTAATTCTTCATTAATCTTTGCTACTCTTCCAATAGTACCTGTTCCTGTTGAGTTTATTAATATATCATTTAAGCGTAAAAATCTCTCTTCTTTATATTTAGACAATGTATTCTCATCAAAAAATCTTGCTTTTGTAAGATCAAAACCTTTCCATTGTACACACTTTTGAGATACTACTCTAACACTTGAATCCTCAACGTATTTTGGACTCTTTCCACGTTGAATATAAATGCAGACATCTTCTATCTTTAACCAGTTCCAATTTAGAGGAAGGGTTATTTCCTTTTTTTCTATCTGCTCACTCTGAAAACCATTAAATTCTCTCCACTTTGCTGTCAACTTCCCACGAAAAGCCTTATCCAAAATCGCTGCTCGACGAAGTTCAAATGTTTGTTTTGCTTCATCAATCAATTGCTTTGCTTTGTCAATTTTATTTAAGAGATATTCAACTTTTTTTGCAATTCGTTTTTGTTCTGCTTTTGGCGGAAAAGCAATAGTTAAAGAATAGGCATCTTCTCTATTTAGACCTGGAATTGCGGTTGAACGATTTAATCTTTGTAAATTTAGGTTTCTTAATAAGTAGTAATAATATCGTAAATCTAATTCTTTATTTATTTCTAGGTAGTATGTTGTATCAATTGGCCAACCTGAATTATCAAACCAATTTACTACCCCGTGAGAACCTTTTCGTCCCACTATAACAATTGGTCCTTCCACTAAAGGTTCAGAATGATACCCTACGACACCATTTGAACCAAAAACCGGGAATCCATTTCCAGACCTATTTTTTTTAGGTAATGATTTACCATATGATAATTTTAAAACTGAGCCTAAATTAGTCCAAATCCAATTCTTAGGTATTTTATAGGGCTGTTCTTTTAAAGGTACAAGTACTTCCTCTAATAATTCATCCATTGTCTTCTTCTGTTTAATTTTCCTACTCATCACTACTCACTCCAACTGCTTCATTGATCAACAGTATTTTATTTTTTGGTTTATAACTTTTCCCAGATTCAACAAAACGAAGCTCGTCCACTACTTCGTTTAACAGCCCTACAGCTTGTGTTAATTTCTCAATCGCTTCTTCCGCAGACCCAATTGGATCAGGTAAATTCTCATAGATAGAATGGGCTTCATCTGCAATCAACCCAATATCCAAACTATCATCTTTCTTTGCAATCTCCTCACGTGTAAACACATTCCAACGATCATCAGCAACCTTGCTTCTATCTTCCGCATCATAAACCTTTATGAAATCAGCAAAATGCTCTTCTTTCAACGGATTACGCTTCCCAAAGCTTGGCATATTGGTACGAAGATCATATACCCAAACTTCTTTTGTATTTCCTGCCTCTGTTTCCCCGCGTGTAAAGAAGAGGACATTTGTCTTTACTCCTTGGGCATAGAAAATACCTGTTGGCAGACGTAAAATGGTATGTAAGTTACACTTATTCATCAAATCACGGCGGATTTCTCCTCCCACACCGCTTTCAAACAACACATTATCCGGTAAAACAACTGCTGCACGTGCTTTGCCGTTTGCTTTTAATGCTCTGTATATATGCTGTAAAAAGTTAAGCTGTTTGTTGGTGGTGGTATAAGTAAGGTCAGAACGGGTTAATCTCTCGCCGCCTTGTTTCGTACCAAAGGGTGGATTGGTCAGGATACAGTCGTAATTTTTTAAACCTTCACCTAAGCTGGAAAGGGTATCGCCAAGGATAACTTCCCCTTGAATATCATGAAGAAGTGCATTCATCATCGCTAGACGGTGAGTATCTCGTACCAACTCGACACCAGTAAACGCTTCTTTTTGCTGAAACTCTACTTCTTGTTCACTAAGTGAAAAATATTCATTTGTTGCTTTTGATACATGATTATTTGCGGCGATCATAAAACCAAAGGTTCCACATGCTGGGTCATGGCAGCGTTCTCCTGGCTGCGGATTTACCAACTGGACAATGACGTTAATCAAAGAGCGAGGGGTGAAGTACTGCCCTGCTCCTGATTTTAATTCACTGGCGTTTTTCTCCAGCAGCCCTTCATATAAATCTCCAAAATCTTCTTTATCGGAGCTGTACCAATCGATTTGATCCATGGAACGAATTAATTTTTCTAGGTTTTTTGGTTCATCTATATTTGTTTTGGCGTTGGTATAAATTTGACTTAGAATATTTCCATCTTGTGTATTTCCTAGTTCATTTAATAGTTCTACATAATGTTTCTTTAGCTCTATGCCATGTTTACTAGAAAGGGATTCCCAACGATAATCTTCTGGTATTTGATAATCTTGTCCCGTTTCTTTCATCATCTTTAAAAATAAGAGATAGGTAAGTTCCGTCACATACTGATGATACGTAATTCCGTCGTCTCTCAAGACATTACAAAGACTCCAAAGTTTCTGTACGATTTCATGATTATTCATTTATGCTTGCTCCTTTTTGTACATCTCTTCATTGATTTGATTTAAAATGGCTTTTAGTTCACCATTAAAAACTTTGTTTAGTTGCTTATATCCGCCTTTATTTTTAAAAGGTTGGGCATCGAATGCTTTCTCTGGATCAGGATCTAATATCGTGTTACTTAACAATTGGCTCTCAATTTTTTCTAACCATCCCTTTTGCAGAGGCGGCCATACTTTCCTATTATAAATCTTTTTCATTGCTCGTCTAATCCGTTCTTGTTTGCTGACTAACGGATCACCAATCGCATATCTGCGGATAAAGCTGATAATATCTGCGGCTATTTCCTCATTGGTAGAATGATACCAAGCGGTTTGCAAGTTTTTCTCCGTAAAGCCTTTTTGATCTAACTCCAACGCCAGTTTTCGCAGCTCGCTTCTGGTTAATTCTTTTGGCCGGGTACAGATGACTTGGATCGCTGGGATCAAGTTCATGTTTTCTTGGATAAATTTATGAAAACTCTCTAAGTAGTCATCTGGTTTCTCTGCTTCTCCATAACCTCTTGTGACACCTATCAGCTTATCTTCATGCTTGGAGATATACTGATTAGATGGCCGCTCTCTGTTCTCATCTAAATATTTCAACAGCTCTTCTTTGTTTTTTAGCTTCTTGATGATTTGTTTTCCTTTTGCTTCTTTGAGCCAGCCGATAAACTCATCTAACGATTGTCCATCATTTAACACTTGGAAATCTTTAAAGTCTTGGTCATCCCAATGCTGCTTTTTTCGCTGGATTTTGGCGATGAGTTCTTGCTTTCTGTCATTTTCGTAGTAAGTACCTTTGAAGGTTTTTAGTTCTTCCACTAGTTTTTGCACGGAGACAGTTGGATTGGCAACAACAGGTTTTATGCTGGTGTAAGGCTTTAAACCCTCATACAAACCAACTGCATCATAAATCTTAAAATGAGTTTTGTTTATTTCGGGACATAACCGGGTCGCTCTTCCCAACATTTGCTCGTAAAGAATCCGCGAACGAATTCGTCTCATAAATACAATATTGGATATTTCCGGAACATCGATCCCTGTCGATAATAGATCAACTGTAACTGCTATCTTAGGCAGTTTTTCGTTTTTGAAACGTTTGATCATTTGACTGGGATCTTTGATCGAACCGGTTATTTTCACAATAAGGCTGTCGTCGATCGGTCCATGAGATTCTACCATTTCCTCTTTTAAGATTCGAACAATCATATCTGCATGATCATCGGTAGCAGCAAAAATAACGGTTTTCCCTTCTGCATCAGGATCTAGGTATTCCGATAAGCTTTTTAATACAACTCGATTAAAATTTTCTGTAATTACTTTTTTGTTAAATCCCGTCACATCAATTTTTACATCATCTGCTAATACTTCTGTCTCCACAGTTCCTGTAACCGCTTTATAGACTTCTACCTTTTCGCCTATTTTCCAGTTTATTCCCGCCTTTTTTAATTCGGTATTGAATTGGTAGGGCGGTTCATGGTCTACCAAATGTCCATCTACGACTGCTTCCCGATAGGAATACGTGAATACAGCGTTTCCAAAGATTTGCACTGTATGCAATGCAGGGGTAGCAGTGAGTCCGATTTTTACAGCATCAAAATAGTCGATAACTTTGCGATATTTGCTGATGTAATCTTGATGATCCCGATTTTCCAATTCATAATCGGACATCTCTCTGTCTAACGAATATCCTCTATGAGCTTCATCGACGATAATACAGTCATATTGATCAACTGTCGGCACCGACTCATCTTGATAAAATAAACGCTTTACCATGCCTTGAACCGTTGCAATCTGTACTTTCGTTTCTTCTTCTGGAATATGGTTTTCTTTTAATGTTTGCAGATCAAAAATCTCTGTGAATGTTTGGAAATTTTCCAATCTAGAATCTCGAAACACATCCTCTGCTTGTCTACCCAATGCTTCCCTATCCACCAAAAACAATATCCGTTTAAATCGGTTAAATTTGATTAGGCGGTAGATCAAACCTAACGCCATTCTTGTTTTCCCTGTACCTGTTGCCATCTCAATAAGAACTTGCCGTTGATTTTTTTCAATTGCTTTTTCCACTGCAAGAATCGCTTTTTCTTGATAAGGTCGTAATTTTAAATAACTCAAGGTTTCATTCCGTAATTCTTCTGTCGACTTTTCAATATCTTGTTTCAACAGGTTATGTAATCCTTGAGGTGAATACCAAGCTTGCAGAGGTTTGGAGTGATTGGTAGATCTTCTGGCATCTAACATCCATATACCCGATTTATACTCTAACTGTTTAATGTAGGGACGGCCATTTGTTGCAAATAAAAAAGGCACATAAAAATCTCCATATGGACCAAGGATGATTTCATTCGCTCTCTTTCTCACCTCTCTGGCATATGTTTTTGCTTGTTCGATATCGGACATGACATCTTTTCTTTTTCGCTTGGCTTCGACTAAACCTACTAATTCCAGCCCCACAAATAACGCATAATCCGCTATTCCTTCACCGCATGGCCACTCTGCTATCGCTTTGTTCTTTCCTTTTTCTGGTCGTGAGCCTTTGCTGTAACGAATATTTTTTGTATCTACTTCCCAGCCAGCTTGTTTTAGTTGTTTATCTATCAGCACTCTTGTTTCTGGTTCCGTATATTTTAATTGATTTAAATAACGATTGGTTGTATCTTTTCTTTTGTCTTTAAGCAGTTTTATATCTTGCTCTGAACGCTGTTGTTGTTCTATTCTAAGTGATTCTAGCTCTTGTTCTAATTTTTTTACTTTCTTTTCATATAGTTCATCGATTTTCTCTAAGTCCGCATTTGCTTCTTTTCTTAGAGGAACTTGAAAAGTAGGAGCTTGAAAGGAATAATCGACATATACTTCCATAAACCAGACACCTAAGCGGTGGGCAAATCGAAGGGCGGTAAGGGCTTCTTCTTCACTCCCATAATAATCGTGAGCAGCTATATTTCCTATCTTTCGCAAGGAATCAAGCATATTTATCAGTTCATGATCTAATATATCGTTTCTTTTTAAGATATTAATTCTCTCAACTTGTTTTACACCATAAGGTTCTTCTATATTTTCAAATGCAAGGATAAATTTAGATAACGTTTCCCCAAACAAACGTGTTTTAAATAAACTTGTATGTGGATCGGTATAGACGTTCTTTTCCGCAAGTTCTCCTAAATTTGCCAAAATACTCCACTGATCTGTAAAAAAGGAGAAGTTACTTCTCTTCATTCCAACACCTCAATAAAATAGAATTTTCAAATTTAATTATATATGAAAGAAATAATAAACGTAATAGTGTAAATAGGAGATCAACTACTTAACACCACATAATCTTTATAAAAGTTACAATGTTATTTTGGAATATTGCACTAGATAAGGTAGAAATATGGATTTGGGTTACACCCTAAAAAAATATATGTATAATAAATATGGCCCTATATAAGAAAGGACATTCATGACCAAGAAATCGGGGAGTCACAACCGTAAGTTCATTAAGTGTGGCTACAAGGGCTGCACTCGGCAGGCGGGAACAATACCCATCAAGGACAGGGAAAGCAATAAGATGGTCACCCCCTGCCCCATATGCTTGGGCAAGATACAGGAAAACAACCAGAAGTAATTCCCTCAATAAGAGGTAGAGTTCTTCTGTTGAATTTCAACTGTTCACATTAGGGCCGCCTCCCTCGTTGTTGGATATCCTTACAGGATGATGACTTCGAGGGACAATTTTTCTTATCTCTTCTACCCTCATTCGAATTTACGAGCTCTTGGAACTTAACTAATAAAATATCCCCCTCTGTTCACTCTCTTTTTTTTGCTATATTTACTCAGGTAAAATAAACATACCAATTTCCCCTTTGGAGTTCTTCCATAACGATTAAACCTTAAAAATCAACATTGAAAAATATGTTCTGTTGCTCGAACGATTACCATCATAAGATCGTGGAGCATATCCTATCTATCCTACTTCAATGCCACATCAGCCTCTCCAAGAACCGGACGATATTTAATTTGCATCCTCATTATTATGCTATAATTTTGACTATCCCAACTATTGCATAAAGAGGTGAAAACATGAAACTCGACTTCAAATCAAACGACTTCATTGGCAGGGATAAAGAGCTGGCAAAGTTGCTGGATATATATGAAGACACCAAGGCTGGAAATACCAATGTGGTGATCCTGGAAGCGGATACGGGGATTGGGAAGACGCGACTGATTCAAGAGTTGTACCACTACTTGACGATCTATGATGACGAACCCAATTATTGGCCGGATAACCTCGAAGATACCAAGCACACGATGACGATTGTACCGGAGTTTGAGGTATTGGAAAACAATAAAGAGCTACAGATGCCTTGGATGTGGGTGGCGATGCGGTGTCAAAATCAGGATGAACGCAATAGTCATTACCATACGACGGCACTGAATCAAATTCGCAAGCAAATCAAGTTGCATTTGGGTGGATTGATTGAACAAAAGAGGCAGAGTGCAGATAATCGGAAAGCGGTTCGCAATGGGGTCTCGCTTTTTGTCAATTATGCTTTCCCTGGAAGCGGAGCAGCAGTTAGTCTCGTTGCAGATATATTGACTGGGTTAGACAGTGGGTTAAATACATATGAATCGCTCAAAAATATGTGGAGTAATTGGCGAAACAACAAAGATAATCTTCACAAAGACCGCAATGCCATTCTTGCCCAACAGGAGTATACTTCTTTCATCGATCAGACGATGGATCTCTTCTCTACCATTCTCTCTACCAATAAAAAGGAACATAAGCTGCCTCTGATCCTTGTTGTCGATGATGCCCAATGGGCAGACCCACTCACCCTCGCATTTACAAAAAGATTAGTAGAGACAGGCGTAGAAAAGCAATGGCCGATTTTGATTTTATGTACGTGTTGGGAATCTAGTTTAAAAGCACAGATCCTTACTCCAACGTCAGAAGGTTTGGTTCACTTTGGAGATTTAGTCAACCAATTAGAAGAGATCAACCGTACGCACCTCATCAAAATGAGAAAATTAAGCAATACGCATATGGAGCAGATCATTAGTTTAGAGCTGAACCATATCAATGCAGAGGCAAAGAAAAGACTAGCTGTCGAATGCAGCGGCGATCTGGAGCTGCTCTGGGACTCGATCAAAAGAATCAAAAATATTCCCGGTCTTATCGGACCGACTGGTGATCTACAGATCCCTCTGTCGCGATTACATTTTAGTTCCAATAAAAAGAAAGAGATCGCACGGGAAAAAATTTTAGACTTGGGGATAGAAAAGGTTTTATTACTGGCATGGGGGAGTGCCCAAGGCATTAAATTTTCCAAGCCTTTTTTAGAACGTTGTATCCAAACATTCAAACATGATTTCCAAGTAGATCTCTCTCATTTTTATCACTTGGAAACCCCTGACAATCTCATCAAAATAAAAAAACACGTCGCCTTTGAGCAGATGTCCAACTTTAATAGACGTTTATACTACGAAATAGCCAGAGAAATATTAGAAGATTTACCTCATCGATCTCAAATTGATGCGATACTGCTTGAATTTTATACAGAGATCATCTCTACTTCGCAAATCGATACGCTGGACAGTTATGAACAGATCACGATTTATGAAGAGTTTCGTTATCACGTAGAAAAAAGTAACCAACAAGCTGCACTTCATGAATTATACTCGCTGTCAGGCATTCGATTACTGGAACTGTGTTTGCAAAATGGTTTTTTTAAAAGCTGCATAGAGATAGGAGATAGTTTACTTGCATCCTCACATCTGTCCAACGAAAACTATAAATATGTCTTAAGTATCTTAATCAAAGCCTCTTTTGATGCTGGAGAGGTGGAGTTGGAAGAAATATATATCAAACTATATTCAGAGAATACCTTTCTTAACAACGAAAAAGACCAAGATTTACTCGGTCTTCTCTATAAATCAAAATATCATCAACGCCTTTTTCATACAGAAAAAGCAGTATCTCTAGCGGAGAAGGCGGTGCACAAAGCATCTGCTACAAAAGACTATCAAGCATACAAATGCCATGAACAACTCGTAAATGCCTACTTTTATGCAGGACTAAATCAACAAGGATTTGCAGCACTGAATAAGATGGAACGAGAATTTCAAGATTTTTTAGAAGATAACAAAAGAATAAACGCCTCCTTTCATCATACTTTCGCCCTTTTATGTCATAATGTCGATTTAAACCAGCAAGTGGTCGAGAGAGCATTTACTTGTAAATCCGCTTACTCTGGGTTTCATGATACCTATAATCACATGCTATCCCGTGTGAATCTTGCTGATGGATATATGGGGATCGGAATGCTTGCAGAAGCGGAACAAGAAATAGAGCGTGTGTACAAAAGGGCAAAATCTAGCAACTGGGTAAACGCTCATAATATTGCTGCCATCTGCTATGGAAATATACTGACGATACAAGGTAGATTATCGGAAGCATTTCAGTTTTATGAAGAAGGAATTCACCTATCGAAACAAATCAAGCATAATTGGGATCTGTATTATGGTTTAATTTGGCGGTCGATTTGTCTTGCTAGATTTGGAGATCCTGCATCTATTAGAAATTTAGTTACCTATAAGATAGAATGTGATAACAGAGGCTACCAGTACTTATCTTCCTTAGCTGCGGCTTTTTCGTTGTTAGCATCTGCCTTTTTAGTAAAAAAACATCCAAATGCGAAAGAAATGTTGACATCCATTGATAAAGATTCTACTCCAGGATTGTACGCCCAAGCTGTCGCAGCTTATCTACAAATAGAAGAGATAATCGAGAATGAAAAAGTTAATCTTATGCATGAGATGATCTCATCCGCTATAGATTGTGAAGGAATCAAAGGGTTTCCCGAAGTTATGAGTGACTGTATACAAGAAATTCGCGAAAAAGAGTTAAATAAAGAGTTACTTTCCTCTTTTGACCTTTGGAACAAAAAATATATACAACCTGTTCTTCGCTTCCGACATGATGTTCTGCATCAATTAGAGCAAGAATATGGAGCGGAGCCAAAAATGAAGAGTTGTGCTTTGCAGTGTGAGGCGATCTGTTGTTATGATGGCGTCTATCTCTTAGAAAATGAAGAAGAAATGCTAAAAACTACGGTTCATCGGTACCCAGAATTTTTCCCGCATCTCCCGGACGAATTTATTGTTGATGGTAATTGGCAAGACATTCAAGTAGGGAGAAAAACAGCAGTAAAACCATATAACTACTCATCTGAACATTTTCCATCCCATTTTGAGAAAACCCGCTGTGTCTTTGCCTTAGAAAATGGACTTTGTTCGCTACAAAAAGCAGCTACAGAACTAGATTTTCACCCATGGAAATTTAAACCTACGGCTTGTTGGTCCTTCCCTATTCGATTGAATACTGGAAAAATCTCAGGACCTGCAACGGAGGATGAACCAGATCCAGATTATGTGGACGATAACTACCCTGGCTATAGTAAATATGTCCCATGCGGGAAACATCATGACGATGGGACAAGCTGGGCTAAGCATTATCAACAAGAATTGCAATACTTAAAACAAAAATTAAAAAAATAAGCCTTTTTTGTCACTTTAGACTGAAAAAAACCACTTCTGAAAAACGATTCAGAAGTGGTTTTAAGTAAATAAAGACGATATTCAAACTGACTTCATTTTTCGTTCCAAATGATCGTCTGGAACGATGTCTTCCAATTCGATGAATTCAAACTGATTTCTTTCTTTTTTTTCATTTTTTGTTAATACATGAAATCCTTATTTATTCTCGTCGTTACTCGTTTATTCGACAAATACTCCAAAAGCTTTGTGCTATACTAAATACAACGTTATTGCCAACCCAGCGTGAGAAAGGTCACCTGATGAAGGACAACAAGCTTACCATCACAAAAACGTGCATCCCAGGGACGAAGGTCCACTCCCTGTACCTGTGGCAGGGTAAGTGCTACTACATCTTCCCTGACCTCACTTCCGAGACTCGACTCGGGGACATCACTGTCTTCACGACACTCCACCACACGGTGTACGTAGACGGTGATCGGCGCTTCAAGGTGCAGCCGAATGGAGACTCGAAGAAGCGCTTCTTCAGTACAGATAAGGATATGCCCGGCACTGTCAATATGCGCAGTCGTTTCGGCATCTGGCTCCAAGTCATCGGGCACTATCTCTTCAGTGCGGAAGACGGGCAGGAGCCGGAGCACCTCATCAACACGGAGGACCCGAAGCTCGAAGAGGATCGCATGGTTAACGACTGGTGGTTTCTTTGGCTCCGGGATAACCAGCGTGAGTCGAACTGATCGCTTCTCTGGATAAGGCAATAGCCTCGCTCCTCTCCATGAGAGGAGCACCAATTACACTTTCAAAAAATCCATATATAGATTGTTATCATCTCCGCAGATAAAAAACATACTTCTAAAAATTTGCTTTTGTATTCTTTTCCGCGGCTTTCGCCGCTTATTTTAGTACTCGTTCAAATACCAAGCTTACAAAAAACAGATAGAAGTGCTGTTCCATCTCAAAAATCCATTTCTATCAATTCTATCATTATTGGAATCCTAGCCAGCAATGTTCCCTAACTAGACCATGTGTATGTTAATCACACACTTCTAATGTTCCTGTGACGATCGTTTTCTCTGGAAGGTAATTGTACGGCACTGGCAGATCTCCATCATGCACAACATACGGCTCATGGACAGTGAGATTTAGGAATCTACGCTCTTTTAGTAGATTGGGAAAACACTATTTTATGAATTCTAACTATCCTTTGAATTGTACGCGATCAACCCATGAATGAGTTGCCCTTTTTGGGAATCCCCCTCTTTTATCCACAAAAGATTCTTTGTTCTGGTACTTTTTCATCCAATCCTTCACTTGACTTTCCTTTCGTATTCCTAATTCATTTGCAACTGCTCGATAACTTTTCTCTTGTTCGAGATACATTTTTCACTGCTTTTCATCAACGATTGGATGACCCCTATATATTTGCACCAATTTTTTTGCAGTGTGGCTTGGAACAGAACGATTGTTGTCCTACTTCTATAGCTGTGTTATTCTGTCGTAATACCTACTTTAGTAGGTCAATTTACAGGAGTGATTAGCATGTTAAAACAGCATGATGATTTTATCCGAAAAATAAAAAAGCAAATAAAAGATGATGAACGTTTTATAGGTATACTAGCAGGAGGTTCCATGATAAACAATACGATGGATCAATTTAGTGATCTTGATTTGATTCTCGTTTATGACTCAACCTTTCAAAACAGCATACTAAAAAATAGATTACAAATTGCAAGTGAATTCGGTCATCTCTTATCGGGATTTACTGGGGAGCATGTAGGTGAGCCTCGATTACTGATTTGTTTATACAAAGCTCCTATTCTTCATGTAGATTTAAAATTTGTAACTTTGGAAGAGGTAAAGAACGGAGTGGAGAAACCTATTATCGTTTGGCAGAGGGATTCATCTTTAAGTCAACTACTCAGTAAAACAAATTATTCTTATCCCTATCCTGATATACAATGGATGGAAGATCGATTTTGGGTTTGGATACATTATAGTGCTACAAAACTTGGAAGAGGAGAACTATTTGAGGTAGTTCATTTCCTTTCATTTCTCAGAGAAACTGTTATAGGTCCATTAGCGTTAATGAAAAACAATTTGTTACCAAGAGGGGTACGAGGGATTGAAAAAGATGCTCCAGAACTTACTGAAAAACTGAAAAGAACAGTAGCCATCCATGAAAAGAAAAGCTGTTATAACGCAATTATATCTTCAATATCTCTATATTTAGATCTTAGACGAGATTATGAAGAAGATATCCAAATAAAATATGAAGCTCAAAAAGAATCTATTAAGTATTTAGAAGAAGTATACATTAAAAGTTAATAGGACTTCCCATTTTCGTTCTATCAACATCTCAGTCTCCTTTATCTGGTCAAATTGCGCTTTATGACAATGCTGGTTCTATGCCTATGAGGAGTTTATAAGTATTCACACCATTTAGGGAACTTTTCTATATGGGTATCGCCATTTTGCCAATTTATAAGCATGACGATCTACAGTGATATCTTCGGCTGGGGGTTTGCTGCTTTTTCCGGTACCTAAGCGACTAAACTCAGAGTTACATAACCTGATTTGTTGATTGCATCTACATAAGAGTATGTTTCATGCTGATAAGGAAAGTCCCAATATGTACTTGTGAGAGTAAATCCAGGCACCAATACATGAATGGTTTTCCCAGTTGGATCTCCTTGGCTGCATAAATTTCCCGTTACTTGATAGGTTACAGACTTCCCTTTTCCCAGTGATACAGGAAACGAATGGCTGATACACTTCTTGGTGGTCTCAGTCCCTTCTGCAAAACTTAAAGAAGTTTGCAGAAACAGAGACAGAACAAGAAATATTCCGCAGAGAATGGAGAGAGGACGATAGAAAGAATGAGATCTCATACATTACTACCTCCTATGATTTGATTGTAAGATTAGTTAGATAATTATAGTTATATCACAATATTTTCTATCCTACTATCGCTGTTCCTGCACTCCATTAGCATTATTAATCGCTGTGATAAAGAAGAAAATAATACACTAATATAAATCAATTTTTCCATCAAATGGGGTGCGTCCATCTCTTTCTTGAACTTCATAATCGCAGAGGGAGTATGTTAATGGGGCAAGGATTTCCCAAAAGTAGGGATTGATACATAAAAACAAAGCACTAATCGGAATCCTGATCACATATAACTTAGAGGATAAAGGGTTGATTAGAGGAAAAAGTTAACTTATAGCATTGGTAAATAAACATGACCGACAAGGAGTGTATAAATTATTTAAACTTACTAGATCCAATCGATTTGCCGATTATTTAAAAAGGTATGTATCCCAAGACAAGAGTACGAAACCATTTCTGCAAAGTGATCTTGCATATTTGGGTAATATCACCCCTAAGGAAGAAAAAGAAATAGCACAGCGTTTAGAAATATTTTTTACTCGATTAGCATCCAAGGCTTCAAATTGGAAAATGGCAAGGCGTGCTTTTTCTAACGAAATATTCATCCCGGAGACGTATTTCAAATTCGCCCGATCCTTTGCTTTCCGTAAATCCGGCCCACTTCCCAATCATGTCACTGAGCACCTCCATAAACGAGGCTATACCGACCAAGATTTAAAAGAATGTATAGGTTTAGCAGCAATACCAGCAGTTTGCATGACAGATGATGAGTTTCAACGAGTGAAGAAGTTTCGGTTGGAATGCCCTGTTCCCGAAGTAGGTTTTCGTATCATGCGAGTGGAAGATAGGGATCGGTATTTAACTGGAGAATTTCATTCTATTTGTGGATTTTGGACAGATCATATGCATTATGATGGGGCTGCTAGCGATAAGTTGATCTATGATCTGTTGCGTTTGGACTACCCAAAGTCTGATTATCGAGCTCACGAAAAAAAATTTTATGCGATCCGCTTTGCTCTCAAGCATGCTCCATTGAAAGGTCAGATCCCTTTTATGAACCGCATAAAAATCAATGAATATGGGGAAATTTCCTCTCACAATACTCCGGGAAATCCACTAACAGCAAATGGCTTTACAGCTACGCGCGAACCCCTTTTAGTTCCTGAATATAAAGCTACTGCCTTTCAACCGATCCCTCTAATCGAAGAACAAACTTGTCTTGGCTATTTGGATAAGCATGGCAAGTTTCATGAGGAATTTATGTTTTACAAAGGCAAATGGATAATCAAAAAACAATACGAAAAGCAGAAAGAAAGCGAAAAATCTATCTCTGTATTAAAAGTTCGCATCTCTGATCCCCCAAAAAGACCCCATGAGAACTCTCTAGTGATGGATCGATGATGGAAAAAATAGACGAAAAATTTCATATTATCAAAAACTCCCTTGCTCTTATCCTTCGGAGTTCTTTTTATGCTTAGACGCAACGTAAACTTCTATTTTCATTCTATTAGCTGCAGTTGTATGCACAAACGATATAAATAATGGATGCCACGCACCTGATTTTGGATTTGTTTGTGAATATAACGAAGCGAATCATGAGCAATCTTTTCTGTTTGTTTGGCATCATGATGATCTAAATCTTTTAGAGCCTGCTTCAAAGATGTTAAATCTATTGAATAAATAAAAGGTCTTAAAGAGTTTATGATAAGGATTTTTCGGATATGGGATCGCTTAAAAAGACGATAGTTATTGGTTTTATCGCGATCTGGAGTAATAAGCCCGATCTTTTCCCAGTGACGAATAGCGGAAGCAGGAATATGTGTCTCCGCTGAAACTTCCCCAATGGTAAGCAGTCTGTTACCTGCTTTTTTGTCCACATCGGATAGTGTATGGGACAACGCCATATCTAATAGCTTTTCTGCAATCTTTTTTTCTTGATAGAGATTGGCTTGAGCTTCATTTATCAATGAAAAAGCTGCTTCGATATCTCTGATTTGAATACATCGAAGGACTTTCGAGGTAACGTCCATTCCAAAACCGCCAGACATGGCTTGAATACATTCAAAATAAGCTACATGTTCCTCCGTATATATTCGATAACCACTCGCCGAACGCTGCACAATGGGAATAAGTCCACGTGATTCATAATGTCGCAGGGCACTTGTACTAAGCTTTAATTTGCGTGCGATATCAATCGGGCGTTTATTCATCCTGCACCTTCCTTTGATCCTATTGTAAGGTTCCCTCATAAAAACCGCTTTGACAAAGAAAAAATATATCATAACCTTATCATTTGCACTCATGTTATAGACTGGAGAAGTAAGTGAAATTGTTTGTAAATGAAAAAGGGGTCTTGCAAATGCAATCACTAAAGGAACTTCTGGAAGAAAACAAAAAGGATACCATTTTTACCATTGCCCAATTTATCGAAAAACATATAGCGGAAAACTGGCAAATCATACTGAAAAAAAACCACGATCAATTGATGGACGCATACCACAAAGCCGGAGATATGGCATATGGAACATATTTAAATTTATTGTATCTAACGATTCATCAGCAGCTAAAAGAAGCCAAATTAAACCCTCATCCAAGACTGCCAGGTGACTTTGATATCTCCAGAGAATGGGGACAAAATGCGGAAGGAACGGACCAACAACGTTGGATGTGGAGTACGATTCATCAAATAAAAACCGGAGAGCCAATTGGTACCATTGTAACAATCGTTTTTCACGATCACACCCAATTTCGACTCCCACGATCTCCGCAGATCATTGGTTTAACGGAAACAACCAAAGATACCATTGTAGAAGTTCTTTCCCAGCAGTCCAATGATTTTAAACATGCACTGGAATTCACAGTAGAATATGCTAAATACTTGGAAAATCAAAATGGATAGTGATATAAATCCTCTTTGCTTTTATCGCTTATCCAGACGATAAGAGAACCAGATTAAGCGCCAATAAACCATTATCGAATCGTTTTAAGCATTTTATTTTTGACAGAGAAACTGCTTTGCCAAAATAAAACCTCTGGCACTTGGTCCGCCAGAGGTTTTATTTCATTATCTTAAACTATGCTCTTCTTTCTAATAGTCCCTTTTATTCAAACATCAGATACCAATATATTGCAGTTTCATCATTTTGCTTGTCTATACCTTTGTATACGCAAAAATCAAAGCCACCAATTACAAAGCCACAACTTTCATAAAACTTGCACGCTCTCACATTATTATTCTGTGTTTCTAGCATAATACCTGGCATGTTATGAGATCGTGCCCACTGTTTTGCTTGTTCGATCAGTCTTCTCCCTATCCCATGCATCCTGAATCGTGCGTCTACTTTTATATCTTCTACATACGCATACTGATTCCAGTTTCTTTTTAAAATGATTTGTCCGACTACTTGATTTTCTACAAATGCGAAGTAGATGATTTGATTCGGATTATCAATGTACGTAAAATAATCCTCCATTGACATCTCTTCGTATGGTTCACCAATGTAGCTCTTTCGATAACTTGGGATTTCTTTTATCGTGTAACTGATTTCCTGACCTTTTGCGGACAAAACAAGGGCAGAATCCACGATAAAACTCTCATCCACGTTCATATTCTTGATTTGATCTTCATTTCTCATTTCTCTAATAAAAATATCCATTTTCGTCCTCCTAAATAAAAGTTTTTGAAGTAGAAATGGATACTTTGATGGAGCTCGGACTTAATAAAAAACGCATTTTTCGTTCAAACGGAAAACCTCCACTTTTCAGTCATCTCAATAAAAATTTTGTCAACTTCTACCCTTTTCAGAACCCATATAGAATATATTTTATTTTGGTTTGGCATAAGAATTGACATTTTCGTGCTCTTTTATAAATTTATATCACAAAATTTAATGAGAATGGTATAAATATGTGCACCTATCGCTATTGAAATACTTTTTTTACTGAAAGTGTCTCCCATGGTAGGAAAGGCAGTAAAATTCCATAAATGACTTATTTTCCAAAGCAAAATACATGAATGATTTTCTACCATGGATGTCTATTCTTAAAAAAGCCCGGAGACTGGCACTACAAGTGTAGTACCAATCCCCTTAAAGCTCATCGCTTACTTGAAGGGCTCTACTTTCATAGGCCCATCCCCCCTGCGAATTAGTCGAGCACTGTACTGCTTAGGTTTCAGTACCTTGATCAGGTACTGCATGGCAAGCGCGGGGTCAACAGTACTACCACACGTGTAGCAGTCCAGACCCGCAAACCCTTTCTCTGGGTAAGTATGGATGGTCAGGTGACTCTCGGACAGTACCACTGCAACCGTGACGCCTTGTGGCTTGAATGCCTTTGCCTTCACGGCCACAATCGTAGCACCGCAAGCTTTAGCTGCTAACTTCAGCTGCTTCTTCAGCTTCCTCTTACTATTGAGAAGAGCAGAGTCTACTCCCCAAACATCCAGAACAACGTGCCTGCCAATCGTGCTGTACTCTTCTTGCACCCAAACTCCAAGGATGAAGCAACGATCTTTCTTAGATTTTAATTTAATAATTATATTTTGTAAATTATGAATAATTATTTTTTAAATCATTTTCTATTTTTGGGTGACATCAAATAAAGTAGTGGATCCTGAGATGACTTTTGAAATAAACGCTGTACAATTGTTCGAGACAATGATATTTCACATGATGAATCTAAGTGTCTCTAAATTTATAAGAGAATAGTTTTAGAATACTTCTGACAAATCGTTTAATCGTTCAAGATATTTTTGTATAATAAAAAAGCAAGAAGATCCGCAAACCCTGATTGGAGAAACACATGTCCTTTTCTGCAGCGGACGCCCTCGCTCACTGCCGTTCGGAGATCAAGCTCAGCAAGCTTGTGCTGTGGTTGCTGATGCTGTGCTTCCCGATCGCATCCCTCATTCGTTGCGACGTCTGGATGACGAAGCAGAAGGAAGAGTGGACGGCGTATCTCCGCCTTCAGGAAAAGCAGTTCGAGGAGTACCACGAGCTGCTGTCAGGCAAGCGCAATGTCCCTTCAACATCGGAGGAAACCATGGGACAGTTCCAGAAGAAAGTTTTCGTGATCGAGGCTGTCCAGTACACTGGCAGCAATCTCGACGAGATCAAGCAGTTCGTCGGCGCAGAGAACGTGAAGTCTGAAAGCGGACGGTATTACATCGTTACGCTCGAAGGTGACATGGATCTCAATACCCAGGATTACGTGATCAAGGGTGTCGAGGGGGAGTTCTACCCTGTTCCTGCTTCTATCATCATGGAACGCTACGACTGGAAGGGCGGCATCAAGTACCAGAAAAAGCCGATCCTCGTCGAAGCGATCAAGTACACGGGAGATAATCTGGACCAGGTGAACGAGTTTTCCAACGGAAGTGTTGTTGTGATGGAGGGCAAGCCCTACATCCGGCACCACAAGGGAAACATGCTCCTCCGCCTGAGCGACTACGTTCTCCCGAATGCTGGAACCAGTGGCTACTTCGTCCACGAAGGAGAGCTCTTCGAGAAGACTCACGACAGGGTGAAGTAATCCCAGTCAGTTGGGTCGACTTTGGGACAGAAAGCTTTTTATAATTCTAATGAACACTCTTTTAAAAAAACTTCGTTGTTCTATTCTTAAAGGTGATTTCAATGCTTATTGCAAAGTCTGATATCCCAAAATGGGCAAATAGATAAATATTCTGTTTGCCCACCATAAAAAAAACAAATGTTAACATAGATTCCATTAAGGTGAGAACAAATTCAAAAAACGACGTGAAGATATCTTCGCGTCGTTTTAGTTCTATAATGAACTTGGTAAAATCTGCAACGCAAGTTATACATTATTCCCTTCATTCCCAAGTCAAGCAGTTACCAATCGCGCCATTCCTCTGTTATATCATCTAATTCTTTTAACCCCTTCCTTTCTGCTGCAATATCTATAAAATAATGTAATTTTACTCTTTCCAGTCTCGTAATAAAGTGATGTTTCAATATCCCAATCATTTATAGCTAAAAACAACATCTTTTACACAGTTCATGATTTCTTCTTTGGTGGGATTCACCAGCTGAGATAACTGGGATATGTATTGGTCTAAAATAACATCCAAACTATTTATTATCTCTCGTATAGGTAGAGTCACTTTCCTCTTTTCTCTGTCTCCATATATGAATTGGATTATATGTATCCATCTCGTTTTTCACTTTTTATCTTCTCTCCCAATGTACGAATGCATCATTTTGTTTGTAATATTCATATATGCAACCATCAATAATATAATATACAAATATAGTATAAATCCCATTTATATTCATCTGAAAACTCATAAATTGATATAGTAACATCATATTCATACCATTGTTAGGTTAATTGTATTATGATTGTTACGATTGCAAAAATTAAAGTCACCAAGGGGTTGTTTCCATGAAAAAAGCCTTAACACTTATGTTTACCTTAACACTGATGTGTACTTTCATTTTCCCCAATGCGTCTTTTGCATCACCTGAAAAATCCCGTCACTCCTCTCTTGTAGCATTAGGTGATTCCATTATATTTGGCTACAATTTAGGGGAAAATAATGATACTCCCTCTAAGTATGCATTTCCCTATTTGATCGGAGCTACTATTCATAAGAACGTTGAAAATTTAGGAATTCCTGGTTGGACATCTGATGATTTGTTACAAGCATTGCAAACCCCAAAATTTCAAACAGCGCTAAAAAAAGCAAAAGTTGTCACCTTAAATATTGGCAGTAATGATATCTTAAGCCTAGCTAGTAAATATGGGTTATTAAATCCAGAAAATGCACAAAAACCTATTCAATTAACCCCAGAACAGCAAGCAGGTTTTGACCAAGCAACTCAAAAATTTGCTAAGAACTTACCTACCATTCTTAAAAAGATAAAACATCACGCTCCTTCAGCAAAGATTGTTTTATATAATCTTTACAATCCAATCCCATCTGCATCTGTCTATTTACATCCTATTTCCGAGTCTATCCTTGGATCACTAAATACAATCATTGATCAAAACGCGTCTAAATTCCATTTAAAAGTGGCAGATGCACACGCAGCATTTGACGAAAAGCAATATACGCTAGTTCGATTAGCTCAAAATGATGTTCATCCAACGATAGAAGGACAAGAAGTATTAGCCAAATTAGGAGAACAGATTCTTCATAAAAAACCAAAATTAATCGCAAATTGAATTGATTTTTCTATCATTTTTAAGAAATCCTGATACTAAAAAGAAAAGTGGATTATATCCACTTTTCTTTTCTTTTGTATTTTATTAGTTTTGCGCTCGAAAACGAAGGGTTAATGCTCCTCCAGCAATTAGTGCTGCACCAAGTACAATGACAGTTGGATAAGAACTTGCTGTTTTTGGTAGTGCTCCACCATTTGGTTTGGTTTGTACTGGTGTTGGGGTTTTTCCATCTGCAGGTAATGTAGTTGGTCCACCGTTACCCGCTGTTGGTGGTTCTATTGTTGGTGGTTCTACTGGTGTTGGCAGTGGCTTAGGTGGAACAGTTGTACCACCGTCATCTGTTGATGGCGGAGCTTCGGTGCAGTTGTTCACTACGATTTCTTTGCTCCAAATTGAACCATTTGGTTCAACCAAATGGAAAATATAACGTCCTTCTTTTCCATTTTCATTTTTGGTAACGTCATAGGAAATGTTATGCGCTTGCCCTTTTTTCAATGCTGGAATATCACCAGTAGCAATTTTTTTACCTTGTTTTGGGTTACCAACTTTGGACCAGTATAGATCGTAATGGCCTGCTTTTTCGCTGTCGCCTTGCTCAATGTTAACGGTAACATCTAGTTTTTTACAATCTCCACTTGCTTGCGCTCCCCAGTTACATGCCAATGCCATGGTTGGTACTGCAAAAACAAGCGTAGCGGCGAATGCTCCAGAAACAATTTTTTTGAACATTTTGTCAATTCTCCTTCTCTTCAAATGGCTCGTGGTTGTTTAAATAAATATATTTCATATTCTAATAGATAACACCTTATTTGAAAGGTATTAATAGTGTACTTTGTTTGAATATTTCTTTAAATAACATCTATCATTTTCTACTTTTCTTAATAAAATCAGCGCACGGCGAAATAGATTTCTCTATTCCGCCGCGCGAGTGACTTACAGAATGAAGATTACAACCATCTGCATCTTTTCAGCCAGCTTAATCTGGAATTCCAAAAGAGCCTTCAACTTGTCATTTTCGGACTTCTTTCCCTTCTTAACAGCAAGGCAAGTCCCTTCAAAATGGAAAATCGACTGTTCCAGCTTCTTCGAAACACGACCTATACCACATACCCTGCGTACAGGCTTCAGTCTCGGGTACTTATTGGCAAAGCCATGGGATATATCCTCTGCCAACTTCTGATCCTTTGGATCGGTGATCATGATAAATCCAGGCATCTCCAGAATTCTGATCACCTTTGGCCCCATGTCCGTGACCATTGTATCTACAGGAAACACTTGGCTCACGAGAATATGAATCTGACCACCGAGTATTTCTCGAAGACTAGTAGCCACTTGTTCCAAAGCCTTCAGGTGATTTGCATTGCCAACTTGGAAATTGTCCGGAAGATTCTTTACTGCATCGCTTAGGCTTCCCATAGGATTCCTTTCTTTATCGGCATCGTTGCCTTGAGTAAATTGTAATCCCTTTGCATATATATTGCAAAAAGATATTCCTAAACGAAGTGTGCGGTGGAATAGATTTCTCTACTCCACCGCACGGTCCAGACTACAGAACAAACACAAGTGTAGTCTTGATCAGCTCAGCGAGATTTCGCTGGAAATTTTGCAGCGCAACCTTCATTTCATTTGCAGAGGGGTTTTTCTGCTGACAAACCTCTGCCAACCTTTCGATTGCTACTCCGATAGTGAAACGTGAGCTCCCCTTCGGATGATAAATACGCACCCAACGAAACCTAGAGTCAGACTCCAACAACTTTGCAAATCTTGCCGAATGCTTCTGATGAGCAGCATCTGCGATGAGAATGGAGGACGCACGAATTTCTCTTATCGAGCCCTCGAGCAATGCATGCAGATTGTCCGCATCTACAGAGTCCTGACAAGGGTGGATACGAATCTTTCTGCCGAGCATATTTTCCAAATGCTCCTGAACCAGCTTCATCTTCTCCAATTCCTGCTTCCCACCAACCTGAAAAATGCGAGGAAGATCTTTGATGGACTTGGCCAGAGCCGCCACTGAGGCACTCATTTACACTCCTGGAAGTTATCAGCATAGTCGCCTTGTCTTTATTTTACGTTTGAACGAAAATTTATGCAAAAGGATAAATCACAACAATTCATGTAAAATAAATAAATGTGTATTATAAATAGAATAGAAATATAGAGGTGGACGCATGATTATTCCAAAACCAATTTTCCAAGGAGCACGTATAGGAATCATCGCGCCTGCAAGTCCAATTGATCCCCATCTCACTTACCAAGCGATTGATCAATTGAGCGAGATTGGCTATGAGCCTGTTTTAGGTGAAGCTATCTTTGATCAACTTGGTTTTTTAGCTGGATATGATGAAGACCGACTGACAGATTTCCACAAGATGTTTGCTGATAAAACAATTGATGCGATCCTTTGCCTTCGTGGAGGTTACGGTTCCATGCGTATGATCGATCAGATCGATTATGATCTGATTCGCTGCAACCCAAAATGGTTGATTGGGTACAGCGATATCACAACTTTGTTAAACGCGATCTATCAAGAAACAGGAGTAATGACCATGCATGGACCAATGTTAGCGGAATTACTGGGATCTGTTCATACCAATTGGTGGTCAGAACTCTGGCGTCGGGTGTCCAATCCTACTTGCCCGTATATGTATCCAAATATAAAAAAAGCCCAATGCCTCTTTCCTGGAGAAGCAGCTGGACCCATTATAGGGGGTAATCTAACTTTATTGGCAGCATCCTTGGGCACACCATATGAAATAAATACGACAGACTGCATTTTATTTATCGAAGAAGTTGGGGAAAACCCTTATCGCATTGATCGAATGTTAACACAGCTTCGACTGGCGGGAAAATTACAGACTGCAAATGGAATTATATTTGGAGATTTTACAGACTGCAAAGCTCCTGACCACAAACCTAGTATTCCCGTAGAAACGATACTTTTGAATCATATGCAGCAAGTATGTACCCCTTCTTATATCGGTTTGCCAGCTGGGCATTCTTTACCTAACTATCCGATCCCGATAGGAGCACCTACCTATATGGATGCAGATGCTTGTCTTTGCACCATTTTCCCTGAGTAACATCTATAATAAAAAGAGGTTTATCACGCTCAGGATAACGAATATCGTTATCCTGAGTTTTTTCATCAAAGCTACCAAATGGGGACGATCGACTCGACTCCCATTGCTTGCTTCAGGTAGAGAAGGAAGTCGGCCAAAGCGTGCTCAAAGGTCAGCGAATCTGCCTGTTCCAACCTAGAGGCTGCCCTGACCAGTACCCCTTCATTTCTCACAGGTGGGTGAGAGAAGTAGCCTTTAATAGACCACATCACAGATGGTCCAAGGAAATCTGATAATGCATTCTTTAGTTCCTTGGCAACTCGATTAGCTGCAATTTCCGCTTCTCCCGCACCGACACCGATGAGCTTTTCAAGATAGGCTGCTTCATACGCACGAGGTACTTTTTTTGTTGCTTCTACAATTTTTCCCATCGTTATATCCTAAGTTCAGCTGGACGATCCTTACCGTCATTATAAAGGAGGAGATAAAATTCTGCAAATTCTGACTAACTGACTAAATCCTGTATTTTGCTTAGATCCCCATCTTCAAAATATCTCTTGAGCAGTCTCTCCTCTGGTATAAATCCTAATGAATTTCCTTTTCTATCCGTTAGTTCAAACACATGGTAACATTCTTTGTACCAACTATGAAGGATAGATGTTGTAGTTACCTGTTGTATTTGAACTCGGTGAATGGGAACATCGTGACTAATTCCATGGTGATGACGATGTAACAAAAAACGCAAATATTGGAGATGATGTGCCCGCAAATGTTTTATGTTTGTCATCAGTAAAAAGAGTGCGATCGTAAACAAGGGAAAAGAGGTAAAGAAACCCCATCCAATTAAACCAATAGAAAACAAAATACTCGTCCAGTAGGTAAGCCTTATACAAAGATGGTAAGGCACTACATAACTCAATGCTGCTTGCAATACTCTGCCGCCATCCAAGGGATAGATTGGTACTAGATTGAAGAGTGCAAGAAAAAGATTTCCTTGGATAAAATATGTTGTCCATTCCTCACTCCACCAACCAAGCCGAAAAGCAAGAAGGCTAAACAATACCATCCAAACATGATGAAAAGGACCAGCTAATGCCACTACAATCTCTTCTTTAGCAGGAACTGTCCCCCATTCGTCTGTTTTTGCTACTCCACCAATCGGTAAAAGTTCAATTGATTGGATGCGCCAGCCATATGACCAAGCCGCTACAATATGACCTAGTTCATGGATAAGCACTAAAATACATAAAGTGATAATTTCTAAAAAATGGCCAGTCCAAACCGAAATAACAACAAGCAGCCAAAACGTTGGGTGTAGGCGAATTTTTTGAAGTTGAGCCATCTTCTATTACCTTAACGGAATGATTCCAGTAGGATCGATAAACTGTCCATTTTCTTGAAGTCCTACATAAACAAAATACTGGTTATTTCGTGGTTTAACTTGTCCGATAATTTGTCCTCTTTTCACATTATCTTTCACATGTAAATTTACTTTGCCGAGAAATCCGTACCAAGTTTCTTTGCCGTCCCCATGGCGGACAATAACTGTTTGACCAATACCTGTCTTATCCCCAACAAAAATAATCGTTCCTGATTTTGCTGCTGCCACTGGAACATTTTTGGTGGTTTGAATCACCACTCCTTTTCGTTGCTCATTGAAAGAGAGTACAATTTTCCCTTTCACTGGTGCTGCCCATTTCTCTATTTGTTTTTTCTCTCCAGAAAACACAGGTAATAAAGTTGGTCGACTTCCTACTATTTCTTGATAATAGGCTGTCAATTTATCATAGGGAATTTTTTGGTTCCAAGCAGTATGAATCCATTCCTCGGCAGCTGGGTATCTGGAACCTAATACGGTAATCAAAAAAAGCATAGCTGCTGCTACCAATTGAAAAAGAAACACATTTTTGGGTTTCTTGTATTCCTTGTTTTTTGGTGTATCACTCCATTTCATAAAAGATTGCTTCTCTATATCTGTTTCTATTTCTTTTGGTTCCCATGATGGTTCACGCCTGCCTAATTCTAATTTCCGCTCTAAAGATCTTATCTTTTTCTCTCTATTCTTATTTAACTCATATCCCCAGTCCACCATTACATATCCCTACCCCTCATTGCTCGTACCAATTTGTACAATCATATGATGAAGATGTGCGTCATATGCTCCTATTGTACAACTTGAAAAAGGAGGAAAATAACAGTGACAAAGATACGTGATTGGGTACAGAAAGTCTGGAAAGTATCTATCCAATGGTGTAGAGCAAAACTGCCTTCTAAGCGAGCAAACTAAAAAGGGCGACCCTTAAAGGGTTGCCTTTTTTATTCTAGTATTATACTATTATTGAACGAATTCTCTAAATTAAAAAACTAGAAAACAGGATACTAGATACTTGCTGAATTGCACCTAGCACCTTACTTTCATTCGAAAATCAATTCAAATCCCAAGAAACACGTTCATGAAACCAATCAGAAGCTGCTTGAGCTCTCTTTTGCAATTCTTCTTCGTTTGCTCCCTCGACAACAAAAGAAGCAATGTGATCGACTTGACTGACAGGATCACCATAATCTTGTCCAATTTTACCGACTGATTTGTACTCTACAACAAAACTAGGCGGTTGTTCTGTCGGTAAAGATAGTAAAGTCCCATTTTTCGGTGGAAGAATCATCCAAGCAGCAAGTATATCTGGATTTTTTTGTTTTTCAACCGAAGGAACAGGTACTGTTTTTCCACACTGCAATCGCAAAGATGCTTCTAATAGGTTCGCACCAAATGCATGTTCATTCATTTGGGCAATACGTCCGCCACCTGTACGACTTGCGATTTCTACTAATACGATTCGATCATCGGGTGTATGGAACCATTCTGCGTGGAAAGTAGTATATTCAGGGGTAGCTAAACTAGTAATAAGCTTTTTCGTCATATCTACTAATCTTTCTGCAATACTACTTGTTGGAGTGAGCAAAAATGCTCCTTGATAGTCAGTAGTGTGGAAATGCAGAGGTGCATCATAATATTTAGAAGCACTAATAAAAGCTAGCTGTCCCTCCTGCACTATTCCATCAACATGGTAAACTTCTCCCTCAACAAACTTTTCTACTGCGATTTCCAAAGGGACACCTTGTGCAATAAAGCGAGATAAAGCTTCCTTGTTTTCTAACACTGATGTTCCAGTAGAACCTCTACCAGTAACAGGTTTCACAACAACTGGGAAATCATGTTCCTGAACAAATTGGATGAGATCAAAAGAGGAGTGAATTCGGCGAAATTTTGTTACAGGTATTCCATTTTTACCAGCAACTTCTTTCATTCGCACTTTATCCCGATATTGTTCAGCGCTATCGGAACGCTGTCCTTTGAGGTCAAACCAATCCCGAATACTAGCGGCTCGTATGATGTCCATTTCTTTTAAAGCAATTACGGTATGGTATTGGTATGTTTCATACAGTTCTATCGCCCGAAGTTCAACGTTGCTATTCACGTCGTATGAGTCAAATGCTTCGATATAGGCGTATTTTTGTTTGGGAAAACCGTCAGCATACTTGCTATCAGTCAGTAAAACAAGCTCTTCCCCCAAGTCACCTAACAACTCATCATATGGACAATCTGCATGGGAAACTGCGTTTAAAATTAAGATACTCATTGGTTCCTCCTCTTTGTTACATTTACGGAATTTTCTTCAAAAAACCCCTTCAATCCATCCTCCCCCATTATAATTATATCTTTTTATTTCATGCAATCAATTAGTTATTTGTAATAAAGACCGAATTTTCTTTTTAAAACCTAAAAATTTACTTTTTTGTATAATGGTTTCCTATAATTTTTTTGCAATTTTTATCCATATAAAAAACCCCATTCGGGGTTGTTTTAAGCAAATCCAAGCCACTTTTTCATTTTCCCTATCATATTAGGTTCTTTTTCTTGAACGAGAAGCGGAACCATTTCACCCATTATTCGCCGTGCTACATTTCGATACGCCTTACCTGCGAATGATCCGCTATTCCAAACCGTCGGTTCTCCCGCATTACCAGCTCGAATCACTTGCTCATCATCTGGTATTACTCCAAGTAAATCCACTGATAAAATGGAAACTACTTCTTCGACATCAAGAATTCCACCATCCTTGACCAGTTGCTTCCGGAAACGATTGATGATTAATTTTGGAGTAGCAATCCTCTCTTTTTCTAAAAGCCCAATTACTCGATCTGCATCTCGAACAGCAGTATGTTCTGGTGTCGTCACAACAATTGCTTTATCTGCACCAGCAATTGCATGCTGGAAGCCCGATTCAATTCCTGCCGGACAATCGATGATAATATAATCAAATTGATCACGTAAATCTGCAATTAATCTCCTAAGCTGATTGGATGTGATCGCACTTTTATCTTTTGTTTGTGCTGCTGGGAGTAAATACAGTTCTTCGCATCGTTTATCTCGAATCAGAGCTTGATCTACTCTGCATTGCTCTTCGATCACATCTACAATGTCGTAAACGATCCGATTTTCTAAACCCATTAAAACATCTAGGTTACGTAGACCAATATCTGTATCTATTAAACATACTTTTTTACCAATTAGTGCTAATGCAGTGCCTATGTTAGCAGAAGTAGTAGTCTTCCCTACTCCTCCTTTTCCGGATGTTACGACAATACTTTCTCCCATTACTGGTCCTCCTCCCTAGCCGAATCTTCTACTGAGCTCTTTCCATTCCATTTCAGGCCGAATATGGCTAAGATGACTCATTTTATCTACCGCGATCTGATCTTTGACGATATAAGCAAAACGCATATGGTTTTCGGATTCTTTCCATTCGTCTGGCGGACGAGAGATAATATTATGAATTCTTAGTTGTGTTGGGCGGAAAATAGAAGCTGCAATAATTACCGTTTCATCTCCGTCACTGCCGGCATGCGCCAAACCTCGTAGTGCTCCTAATACAAAAATACTTCCGGTTGATTGTACACACCCACCTGGATTCACATCTCCAAGCAGCAGTAGATCTCCTCGGTGCGTAAGTACTTGTCCTGATCGAACGGTACCTGTGAGCATCTCCATTTTTCGTGGTGGATCTAATAAGTAAGGAACACCATCTGACTCCAACGTATGTACATGAAGATTTTTTCGGAATGAAAATATCTCGCGCATATCTTGTTCTTCACGTCTTGTAATCTGCCTTTTTCCTAGCTTTATCTGTACTCGCATATCAGGACCATTCCAAATATGGGATGCGTTTTCATGGAGCAATTTATGTTTTAATTCATTAAGCACTATGGAAAAGGGGAGGTTATCATCTAAAAAGAAAAGAAGTCCATCTTTTGTACCTTTGATTAATACACTTGGTTTTACTACCTTTGCCATTCTAGCTCACCCCATCTCCTTATTCTTTCGCTATACCCTACTGTTTTCCTTCCTGCTTGTACTTATAGAGGAAAAAAACCCCGTTCCTTTAAACTAATAAACCGTTGATCTCCGATAATAATATGATCCAATAAATCTATTCCCACTGTCATAGATGCTTGATATAAAAGTTCCGTTACCTCAATATCTTCTCGACTTGGCGATGGATCGCCACTAGGATGATTATGTATGCATATAAAAGCAGAAGCACTTGCAAGAATTGCCGCTCGTAAAACTTCCCTTGGATGAACGACAGAAGCATCTAGACTTCCAATGAAGACACATTTTTTCTCGATCACACAATGCTTGGTGTCTAAGTAAATACAGACAAAATGTTCTTGCGTCAGATAACGCATCTCATCCATGACATAATTCGCTACATCATCTGGTGATTGCATTCGTGGCTTTTCTTCTGGGAGTGTACGTGTAATTCTCCTACCTAACTCCAGTCCTGCTACTAACTGAATGGCTTTTGCTGGTCCAATTCCCTTGAGATTCATCAACTCATTTAAACTCATATTAGCAAGACCTCTTAAACCTCCGGTCTTACTCAATAAATTTTCTGCTAAATGTGTAGCTGAAACTCCTGCTGTACCAGTTCGCAATAATAAAGCAATTAGTTCAGAGTTCGATAAGTTGGCTTGTCCCAATCTCATCATTCGCTCACGAGGACGTTCGTCTATGGGCAGATCCTGAATTAACAACGCTCATCACTCCTTTAACGAGAAAAATCTGTCATGAGGTGATAACCCAGTTGTCCAAACATTTGATGAAGCAAGGGAAGCGATAACCCAACAACATTAAAATAACATCCATCAATCCGATCAACGAGACATGCCCCAAGTGCTTGAATACCATAAGATCCAGCTTTGTCCATCGGTTCCCCTGTATCTACATACCAAGCAATGGTTTGATCAGATAAGTCCGTCATCCATACATTTGTCTGACGAAAATCAGTTATAACTTGCGTAATCTCTCCTGCTTTGCATTCGATGAGCGTAATACCTGTGAAAACTTGGTGTTTTCTACCAGATAATTGCTGTAACATTGCTACTGCATGCTGCCTGTCCGCTGGTTTTCCTAGTATTTTTCCATCAATCGATACAACCGTATCTGCCCCAATTATCACAGCAGACGAAAAAGAGGTGGCAGCTACTGATCTTGCTTTAAGAAGTGCCAACTCCATAACCAGTTGTTCAGGTTCAGTAAGCGCGATCTGTGATTCATCAACGGAACTACTAATCACTTCAAATGATAGTCCTAGTTGCTCGAGCAACTCCTTCCTGCGGGGAGAGGAGGAGGCGAGAATAAGATGAGTCAAGCCGAAAATTCCTCCTATTGGAAAATATAAATGGGAATATACGTACTGTACTATTCTACAAGATTTTACTCAACTCCTGCAAAGCCCAGAAGCAAGAAAAAGCCTTGTATTTCTATAAAAATATTTTATCATTATTTTCACAAAAAATCACGCAACCCTTATCACCGTTTTTGAGAAAGGGCATAAATGAGTTGCTCATATCCTGTTGTATATCGAACTAAACCTTCTTGCACAAACCATGCAAACGCTGTACTTTGGTGTTTGGACAACTCATCTGCACCTTGAACGGCTTGATCAAGACCTCTAGCTAACTCTATCATTGCAGCACGAATTTCGTTTGAGTATGCATTCGATTTTTGATTTGCTTTCATAAATGCTTGTTGCTTCGCTTTTAAGTTAGCGGGTATTTGTGCTTTCTCAGGATTTGTAATGCTCGCTACTGATATAGCTTGCAGCTGTGTAAATAACTGATTACCTATTTTTAACGTCTGAATCAAATCAGCAATTTCTGGAGCTTTTCCCGAAAGGGATTGCTCTTTAATATAAACTGTAATCCCTTTTTCAGCGTACCTCTTCGTCAATTTCTGTGCATCCTTTTTATTAGCAGCGACTCCTAAATAGATACGATATGGTGCTTGATCAGACATAACAGCAGCAAACCCTTTTGTTCGGTACTTTTTTGCTACTGCCGTCGCACTACTCTTCGATTGGTAATTTCCTGCCTGCAAAACAGAAACATGCAGGGCAGGTATGTTCATGCTTGTTGGTTTTATTGTTGCTGATTTCTGATCAATCTGTTTGTTTGCTGCTGGTGTTTTCTCAGAAGGTGCAGGCAAATGTGCATCAATTGTATTACTATTGGCATTGGGATGATCAGAGAAAAATAACGTTAGAACCGAGAATCCCATCACTGTACCTACTAACAAAGCACCAGCAATGGAGATAAATAGATGAACAAATGGACGTTTATCTTTTTTCTGACTTCCAAACGGCTTCCCAGGAGAAGACCAATCAATCACATCACTTTGTGTGCTCACCATATCTTCTAATGGAAAAGGGATGATACGTGGTTTGATCTTGGATTTTGGTGGTTCATTGGATTTGCCGATTTTTTTAGTTTGTACTTTCGGCTGGAAAGTCTCTTTATTTGTCTTCCTTTGTACTTTGGTTCCGATATTTACTTCCATCTCATCTACCCTCTCTCAAACTTGTTAGTAGAGTATATGAGCTAGTAGAGTTGATAGAACAGATTTACAGGAAAAAAAGATAGAGCATCGAAGGCTTACCAGATAAGAAAAAAATGCTCCAAATGCAAGATGCGGACCAAATGGAAACTCTTGGTTTAAAGAGAATGTCTTTCCTCTTATGAAAAGAAACACAACGCATAAAAGACCACTGATAGATGCCAGCCAGAGTGCAAATAATACACCTTCCCAACTGATCATCAAAGAACACAAAGCCATCAACTTGGCATCTCCCTGCCCCAGACGATTGGTGCCTTTTGCAATGGAAAAGAGAATCAAATACGTCACGATGCTTATACCAATTTGATAGGGCAAAGATGGTAGATCATGCATTGCTAGTAAAATGACGAGAATCACATATCCACCAATTGTTAGTTGATCGAATATATAAGAAGTATGCCAGTCTATCCAGCCAATCAGCAAAAGAAGAAAAAGGAATAATAACGCTATTCCTATCTCAAGAATGGTATGAAGTTGAAAAAATAGAAGCCCTCCTCCCACTCCTCCTAATATAGCGAGCAAGAACGAATAAGAATGAAGGAATTCATGTGAGATGTTGCGGTATGCTAGAAGTTTTTTTCCAAGTAAAGGCAGGTAGAAACTACTAATACTGACTAAAACGATACTGATGATAGAAAGATATTCCAATATTATCATTCATTTCTAATTTTTTAGAATATCATAACAAAAAAAGCAACCTTTTTAAAAAAAGTTGCTTTTTGATTTCCTAATTCGGGACGGGATCAGCTTTTTTCTTTGACACTTCTACTCTTTCATTTCCCATCAAGGAAACGCAGATAAATGCAAAAACTGCTGGAATGATCGCCCAAGCAAATGTATATGCAATGGAATCCGACAATACAGCTGTGATTTTCTCTAGGATAATTGGTGGAATTTTTTCTCTTGTTTCTGGGTTCAAAAGAGCTCTAGGATCTGCCAATGGACCAGCAGGTAGATTTGCACCACCTACACCAGAAAACACGCTTGTTATCTTATCCGTAAAATAGTTTCGCTGTAAAATTCCGAAGATCGTAATACCAAGGGTCATTCCCAATGTCCGTAAAAAAGTACTCGTAGATGTAGCAGACCCTCGTTCTCGATATCCAAATGGTTGAATGGCTGATTGTCCTAATACGGAAAAAGAGAAGCCAACCCCAAAACCGGTAATGATCATATAGGTTGTCAAAACGGAATTTGTTATATCTGGAGAAATGGTACTCAATAAAAATACTCCCATTATAAATATCACGCAGGATGTGACCATAATCGTTCGAAAATTAGTCTTGGAAACAAGTAATCCACCGATCTGAGCTCCAACGACACTTCCAAGAGTCATAGGAATCAAAATAAAACCAGCATTTGTCGTTGATCCACCCATAACTCCTTGTACGAAGATCGGTATGTACACGGTTCCTACAATAAAAGCAATTCCATAAAACAAATTTGCTAGTACACTAGAGGTGAAAAGCCTTTTTCTGAACATCTGAAAGTTAATGATAGGCTCTTTAGCTCGCATTTCAATCCAAATAAATGCAAGAAGGAAAACCGCAAAAGAAACAAACAGGCCTAAAATCTCCACTGAATCCCATGCATATTCATTTCCGCCAAGCTCTAAGGCAAACATCAAAGACACAACACTAATAACAAGGGTAAGTGCCCCCCACCAGTCGATTTGCGCTTTGGTATATGTCTTAGACTCTTTATAAAATGGCACAATAAGCGCAAGAGAGATGATTCCTAGCGGTACATTGATATAAAATATCCAATGCCAACTAAAATTATCTGTTATTAGTGCTCCAAAAAGTGGTCCAAAAATACTAGATAAACCAAAAGTTGCTCCAAATAGACCAGACATCTTTCCACGTTTTTCAGGAGGAAAGAGATCAAACATAATCGTGAAAGCAATTGGATTTAATGCACCTGCTCCTATCCCTTGGATCGCTCGATAAATACTCAATTGCACCATGTTTTGTGCCAGTCCACACAAAATACTCCCGGTCAAAAACACGATGAGACCAAATAAAAAAAACTTTTTCCGACCATACATATCTGACAATTTCCCAAAAATCGGAGTTCCTGCTACCTGTGTGATAAGATAAGCAGACGTTACCCAGACAAATTTGTCAAATCCTCCAAGGTCGGAAACAATCGTACCAGTAGCAGTAGCGACAATGGTATTATCCATTGCAGCGATCAATATTCCAAGCAATAGCCCTGCTACAACAAAGCCATTTCTGCTCTGCTTTTGAGCAACCATCCGTATTTCCCTCCATCAAGCTGTTACTTTCATCGATTTCTTGATGTTTGTTAAATCGATTTGAAAAAACAAACTATTATTCATTTGACTGTGACTAATGAATCATTTTCATTCTTCCTTTGGAGTACTTATCAACTCCCGCCATTCATTCTACTTTTATAAGTGGATAATCACAAACCATTATATTATACCAAAGGGTCGATTTATCATTCGATTATATTCTTCACGAAACTATTTTTCTAATCTAGCATGTGGGCTATGTATAATAATGAAAAAGTCAAATTTCTTCATACTGAAAGGATTTCCGACTATGGAGACGTTCATCACTTCATTTTCGCTTTTAATGAGTTTGGAGAGTCGATTCGGCTTTCTCTGGCTCATGGTCTGCTCCTAAGACCCAGCTTAAGGGGCACGAATGCACGATCCGATTCGGTGACTACCTCCTTCAGCTCACCAAAAACCAAGCAGTGCTTTTTGTTCTGGATGAGATGGTCGATGCGCAGATCGATCGTATGCTACTAGGGAATGTTGTTCCTGATTCTCTGCGGAATTAGCTTTGGAAGCATGTTGAAGTTGTAACGAGCGGATCTTATAAACTGGACGGAGTGTGTGAGATCACGTAGAGAAACTACTTGAATTCTTCCTGTAATGCCCATTAGAGCTATCGATAAATACATCTGCTTGGGCAGCATATAAACATTCCGCTGCCCAAGTAACTAAATCACTGTATCCTTACCAATATCTACCTGTTGCCACCATCAAGCTGTTACTTTCACTTCCTCTTTTACGAATGACTGCTCATGCTTTTCGAAGTGATCCCGATATTCCACACGATCAATCGCTGCTGATTGACCGAGCTTCACTCGATTTCCACGAACAACTTTAATATTTGCCGTTTCGATATCCAGATCGTCTCCTTCCATCATATCCGTAACTACTTCTGCTTCATACGAGGAGAGGAATTTAAACCATTTGGTGAGACCAAAAGGTCGATTGAACTTTCTAACCATTATTTTTTCTCCGCCGATTTCAGGTGCTTTGCAATCCGCATAAGGAACTATATCTGCCGTCCCAATGTTCAAAAGACCTTTAATGGTAAATGCTCCACGAATTTTGAAGTCTTCCGCTTCACAATCTCCTGCTACTTGTAAACCGCCTTTGAGATTCAAGGAATCAAAGGTCGCATTTCCTTTTATTTTTAATTCTCCATAGATAGATGCAGTTTTCATAACAAGAGAAACTCCAACAGTTGTCTGACCATAAACTTTTAATCGATCCGCATTTACTTGACCTTCAAATGTTCCGTCACCATTAATTCTGATTGATTTGGCTTTGAGATTACCAGCGACTTTTACCCTGCCATTGCATATCAATTCCACGCATTCTATATCACCTGTTATCGTTGCATCTCCATTGATTCGCACCCGATCATACACTCCACCAGAGGCTGATCCATGCCCCATTAAGACTAAGTTATTCATCTTTTTTACCTCCTTGCGATATCTCTTTTACCTCAATGAAAAGCTTATGAAAAGAGTACTTTTCTATGATTCCTACCTCTGGATCAAAATGAGCATCTCCTGGTGGTGAGACGACAGTTACGACTGGTACTCCCATTTTTCTTGTAAAATAAAATACTCCGTCTTTCTGGTGTACATGCTGTAGATATGGCTCAACTGTTTGATAGATCAACTCACCTTCTGATCTGCTTATTTTTCCTTCTCTTAGCATTTTGTCAATCAAATAATACAAACAGACAAGATCAAAGGAAATGCGATCTTCTAAGGTGAATTTCTTAGCAAATTGCTCGATAACTACAGAAGAAACAATGTTACGTTTCAATATATCTTCTTTAGTAAGATAGGCAGGAAACGAATCAGGTTTTTTATCGAACACAGTAACCATATCATCCAAGGAAACATCATCTTTCATACTTTTAATCCGTTCGACACGCTCCAAAACTTCCTCTTTTAGAAAAAATGTCTCTTGCCCAGTGAACGTAGATTTACGGATAAACCACTCTTCCGGGATTAACTTTTTACGTTTCCATCGGTACAATTGCCCATATGAAATGCCTGTTTTGATCAGGAGATCCTTTTTCGAAATCAATTCTTGTTCCATATTCGTCCTCCCCTTTTTCACCAGAGTAACATAACATTGTTACATGATAAAGAGCAAATACATCTTTTAAGGGTAGAACCAGCATCCGGCGACTGAGGGGCAACGCAACCATATAACGGAAATGAACCGTGCCCCAATAGAAACCTCCACCAATCCAGCAACCTCAGATGAACTCAGTGGATAGTCTTTCAGGGGGTGATTCTCCACCAATTGGAAGATATATTGGAATTCTTTAATGCTGTAGTCTGGTGCTATTGTTGCAGCAGTTTGTCGAACTCCTAACGGAATCAATCGTTCAAAAGACACATCTATTCCTAATTCTTCTTTCATTTCTCTGATACCGTCTTCTATCTTTTCACCTTCTAGAAAGTGCCACCAACTGCCACATCTACATAATTTGGCCTATCAAAAGTATATTGATTAGGAGACTTTTTCTGAAGCAGCATTGTCTTTTTTTCACTGTTTATGACTATACATGTGAATACTCGATGCCATAATCCATTTCTATGTGCCTCTTCTTTCGAAACCTGTCCAATAAACTCATATTGGTCCGTAAAAATATCAATAAATTCATTCACCATTTTCCCACTCAAATTTAAACTCCTTGTAATTCTTGTCTTTGGGTCAATTCTAAAACATACATACCTCTTGATATAACCCAAGGATTACTAAGAGGTAAATGAAAACCAGTAACTGATTCTAAAAAATCCTTGAAGACATCAGCGTAAACTCCCCCATGTGCTATTTCAGGATGTTTTTGTTGCAATTCTGCTAATTCTTTTGCCATTGATCATAAGTCACATCTGAAACAATTGAAGTGTTTATCTATAGTACAGAAAAGAATGGATCAGAATTTGTCGACGACGACGATTAATTAATTCAAGTGCTTCAACATTCATTGGACATTCTCCCAAAAAATACAATCAAATTACTGCTACATTTAAAGGTAATATAGATTCTCATCTTTAAAAATACCTAGCGACTACTTTATTAATCACAAAGAATACCCCAGTTGTTTTGTAACCACTCAATCTCTAAAAAGAAATGTTGTGGAACTATACTACAATTCTCAATATCTGTTTTCATCTGCCAAAGTGCTTCTATTGTCTATAGTAATTGAAGTGATCGTCCTAAATCTTTTAACTCAAAGGAAGGAAGCCATCCTTGATAAACCTTTTAAAAATGCAGCTAACTTATTCTCATCCAAACCATTTTCATCAATGTAACCAGATAAGGTTGCACGAGCTACATCTAGTTCTGGTGCTGAAATATGATCATTTTAGAATAGCATATATAAGTGGAAGTCCCAGTGAGCCCAACCACTTGGACAAGTTTGAAATAGGTTGAAATCAAATTGGTTTAAGATCTCTTGTTGTTGCTCTAATTCCACTAAAAAAAGATGAGTCTAAAACCTCATTGAGTTAAAATCCTTCAACGAGACGTTGTGATCTCTTTAGAGCTTCCTTTATATCTGTGATTCGTCAACGGTTCGAAGTTTCCGATCTCTCATGAGAATTTCTCCATTCACAATGGTTGTATGTACATCAGCACCCGTAGCACAATATGCCAACAGCGCGTGAATATCGTGGTGTGGAATTAATGGGGTTGCATAATATCCACGAGGATGATATCTGCATACTTCCCTATTTCTAGTGTTCCTACATATTCATCAATTGATAATAGTTTTGCTCCCTCGATAGTAGCCATCCTTAATAACGTTTTCGCATCGAGAACTGTTGGATCAAAGTAGTTTACTTTTTGAAGTCCACCAACGATCTTCATTTCTTTGAATAGATCTAGAGTAGAGGCACTTCCTGCTCTATCTGTTCCAATCCCTACCGTGATTCCTTGATTCAGATACTTTTTAATCGGAGCAATTCCACATCCCAATTTTAGATTGCTCATCGGATTGTGAGCTACTCCTTTGTTATATTTGATTAGATCGATATCTTCATCATTCAGATGTATTCCATGAGCCAGCAACACATGGTGTTCACCCGAAAACATACCTAGATCATACAAATATTTTGTTGGGGATTTTTTGTATTTGCTTTGCATTTTCGCTACTTCTTCTTGTGTTTCAGCAAGATGAATATGCATGGGTACCTGTAGTTCTTCTGCTAGTTGAACAACTTTCTTTAGGTACTCGGGTGTACAAGTAAATGGAGCATGAGGATCTAACATGGTTGTAATTCTTCCATTCGCTTTCCCTGTCCATTTTTTGATGAGATCAATTCCCTCTTGTAACTGTTGTCCCCCATCCTCCCCTAACATTTGAATGATCCCCTTGTAAGAGAAGCACGAATACCGGAATCTTCCACTGCCCTTGCAACGTGATCCATCTGAATGTACATATCTGCATAAGCAGTAGTTCCAGATTTAATCATTTCCACAATTCCTAGCAAAGCACCCCAATAAATGTCCTCTTCATTCATTCTACTTTCGGCTGGCAACATCTTTTTCTCCAGCCAATCCATAAGACGTAGATCGTCACTAAATCCCCGTAACAATGACATCGGTGTATATTATGTTGATTATTAAACCAGGCATTGCAACCATTCCATCTGCATCTATTACTTCTTTTACCAATGAGAGATCTTTTGGGGAGATTTGGCCAATCGCTCTAATCTTTCTTCCTTTAAGAATATTCCCTTTGATAGAACTTCATCTGGTTCCATCATCGTAAGTATGATTGCATTTTGGATCAGATGAATACTCATTCATCCCAACTTCTTTCCCTCTAGAGTTTCGTTACTATTTCGCCATTTCCATCTACTTAAAACTAATGTTAACAATCCTTTCCGTCTTTTCGTCCCATTAAAGCAGTTACTGTTACCTGAAAAGGAAACTTTCCTGACGGTTCGAGCGGACAAAGGAAGGGTTAGCAGCAGCTAAATTGCATGGTCGAACACCTGGTAGACCTCAAACGGAAAAAGATAAGATGGAATATGCTCGTTACCTTCTAGATCAGGGGAATATGACGATGCAACAGGTAGCTGATAAAGTGGTGATATCTCGGATGACACTACATCGAAAATTGAAGGATGCAAATTAGCATGAATCAACAAGAACTTAGAAAAGAATTCAACAGCAAAATTAGACGGCGTTATTTCAAAGAGCATAAAGAGATTTGTTCACGATGTGGGCGTTATAGTGAAGGAATAGATTTGCATTACAAGATTCCTCTTGGTGAAGGAGGGAATAATGATTTTTAATAATCTAAATCCTTTGTGTGCTGTTAGCCATAGAGAATGGCATGATATAGCTCATTTGGTTTCATTCGATGAATTTATGGAAATGCCCAATGCAGTAGAAGTTGCAGCCTTACTTAGAAAAGAACCCATTATTTTGGTAGGTGATCAACAAATACCATTAAAAGAGTTGGTAAAAATAACACGTGGTCATATTAGGGATTATTTTGACAGAGTTACCGAACCAGCATCCGGCGACTGAGGGGTATCGTAACCATATAATAGAATCTATCTGACGGACTAGAGCACGTACGTCTCATATGATTGGATATTTTTCAAAATGTTGTGGATTTGGCGGAAGTAATACGACAGTTAAGAAAGGAAGGTTATACGGTAAACCCAGAGGATCTAAGTGCATTGAGTCCTTATCTGACGGAACATATTAAACGATTTGGTGATTATGTCATTGATTTGGAAAAACAATCTCAACCTTTTGATGGGAAATTAAAATTAGAGTTGGAAAGTGCTTGATAGAAAGGGCCTTTATTCCCTTTTTACAATTTTTTCTATCTATTGTGCCGTTTTTGGACTTATCTCGGACGACCCCCCCCTATGAGGAATGCAAAAAGGACAATACATATTTTATATTCGTTGAGCTATTTGAGAATGCTTCCCCAAAAAAGGCTCGCTTTATAAAAAAAGATTTTGTTTTCATTTAGCCTATAGCTATCATGACATTGGAAATGATGCTAAGGCTCAGATGTTATATGAAGAAAATTTAACTGATAACCCCAACAAATGATAGAAAAAACACTTCTGAATCGTTTTCAGAAGTGTTTTTTCTTCAGTCTGAAATGATTTCTGAAAAAAATCAGAGGTCTTTTTTGTTATCAATCATAAATTTTGTATTGATCATTATAGCCAGATGATTTATTAGTTGTTTGGAGATAAATTTCAGCTTGCCCATTAGTCCCATCTTCTAAAAATCGAATCCAATAAGAATCACAACTATACGGGCTAAGACTCTCATAACCACTAGTTAAATATTCATCTGAACTATCTGGATCATAATCTTTGATATAAAAATTTTGTGTCGAACCTGTTGGATTGCATACTCGAATATATTCTGAGGCATGTGCGCTATCTACAGGTGTAATATAAGCATTAAGAGTGGAATTATAATGTACCTGTCCAGACCATAACAATTGCCATCCAGCAGAATCTGCAAATACTAATGAAAACGGTGTCAATAGTGCAAAAAGAAAAGCAAGAAATGGTACTGTAATCTTTTTGAAACTCATGATGACTTCCTCCCTGTTGTCATGTAATCGTTCACAAACAATTAAGTAAAATAAAAACAAGTGACATTTATTAAATATTTAATCCTCTTGGGAATCATTATACATGAAAATAGAATAAAAATCTAATATTAAATTAATAAAATATATTATAATATGTGGTAATGATTAGAATTAATAACCATTTTTAGAAAATTCACCTAATTTCCTATAGCTATATGCAACTCTAGCAGCTAACCGAAAGATTGCTTATTAACATTTATTGCTAACAAAAAAAGCCGAATGGAATTTGGGTGTTTTTGCCATCCCCTCGAAAAGAAATATTTCAGAATTTTCCGATCAAAAATCTCATGCCTATCACCTAATAATAGCACCTGGGGTTTAGGGAGCAAGTGAACAGAAAACTGGAATAGACCTTACCGGACATGAATTTTAGCTCCTATTTCCTGCCTTATCGGATAAAGAAAGGAATCGTCTCATTATCCTTACTAGAAACAAGTAATCCCCTTCAGAAATAAGTAATGGAATATAAAAGGGGGAGGGGAATCGCTATGTTTCAGTTTGAAAAAATTCAACCTAGTGAGGATGAAGAATACATAGAGTGGGTACAAAAATGCTCGGGACGCTGTCCTGATGGGTTTGTTTAGTAAAACATAGAACAGTATGTGGACAACTAGAATTACAGATTATGTAAATCTATTATTAATTCCATCTTAGTTTGGGAGGAATTCTAAAGATGGAAAATCGTTTACAGTACGATCGTTTTTGATACATGAAGATAGAGAGCAGTTCAGTGATCCAAATAATTGATTTTGTCTATGACATGATTACTAAATATTTTGGCTAACTACCACCAACCCTACAGTGCTGCCTGTAGGGTTTTCCTTTTCCAATTGATCAACCTATCAAACTGCGCTATCTTTAAATGAGAAGATTGCTCCTATCCGGTTGAGCGATCCCGAACCCTAGAAGAGGAATCATGAGCAGTATTGAGTTCCCCACCCGCGAGCCTGACAGCGTCTCTCCTGATGGAGTCAAGGTCTGGTTCTACGGAACCACGATCTACCACGAGTACGGGGACGGTCGTCGGTTCCTGCGTGTGAAGGTCGACAAGAACACGCACATCACTGACCTTCAGACCGGTGATACCACGATCGAGGAAGGGGAATAGTCTCTTCCTCTGTTCTATGGTTCATGGACCAGTTGCGAATTTCGTAGCTGGTCCACCCACTTTCACATCCTCAAACGGCACCAACTCATGATTATCATCTCGACAAATAACCTGATAATACTTAATTCTACGATTAACGTAGAATACAACTCCACGACGACCATCTTTTGTTTGAATAGTGTCGCCTTTTTCTGAGAATTGCCACCATTCGATCATCCTCCTGTATGTGAAATATCTAATATACGCGGTTCTGAGCGTTGTTTTTATATGAGGTAATGCCCATAAGGTATATAAGATATAAAAACTGCTATAAAATGCCTTATTCTTCGAAATAGGCCCAGTGACAGGGTTCCTGCTCTAGTCTGCAGGATTATTTCCATATTTTGTAATTTTGATTTTTAACTGATTTGTACTGCTTTTGTAGATATCTTCTCTCTATCAGAAATTATACTTATTTAGAAATGACATAGAGAGAAGGGAAAGCAGTATTGAAGAGAAACTGGGACAAAAGGAATTAGAAGAACACTTCACGACATTACCCAGTAAACGTCATTTGGTTAATGGGGAAGAAAACCAACGCAAATCGTTTAGGTTGTGCGGTTCTTTTGAAATATTTTCAACAGAAACTCGTTTTCCGAATCAAAAACAAGATGTCCCTCCGGTAGTTGTTCAATATCTAGCGGATCAGGTAAATGCTTCGATTGGAGATTTCTTTAACGGATATAGTTGGGGTGGAAAAGAAAGGAGCTACACGGATCATCGGAAGATCATTCGTAATCTTCTTGGTTTTCGAGAACTAAAACGAAAAGATAACGAAAAATTGCAAGAATGGTTACAAGTTCAGCTAACCCATGATACCGATTATCTAAAAGATCAAGCATACCGTTTATTTCGGGAGTGGAAAGTCGAACCTCCTTCTACTGGCAATTTAAAACGGATGATTGACTCTGTTATGGATACCTTTGAAAAGCATTTTTTTCAAACCACTTTTAAGCAATTGTCCCCAACTACTTTGTCTCGGATGGATGTCTTACTAGAATCGGAGGAAGAGGTTGACCAGTATACAGAAGAAGAACTTGCGAAAGAAAGTGATATTTTAAGTTTTCGCCAGCTATTAGCTACTCCAAACAAACCAAGTGTATCTACGATGAATCAGGAAATGAAAAAGCACCTAGCTATCCAGCATCTTCAAGTCCCGCACGATCTATGTAAGCAAATATCTCCTAACTTGGTGAAAAAATATCGACTGCGTGCAGCTACCGAGATGGTAACCGAACTACGTGCTCATCCACCTTATATTCGTTTGCTTGCTATCTTATTTTGGCATCGTTTAGCAGAAGTCACCATCACTTGGCAGATTTAATCGATGAAGTTACTCGGAAACTGGGAAATAAGGCTGAAAACAAAATCAAAATCGAAGTGGTGAAGGATCTACAGAAAGTAGAAGGAAAGAATAAACACATCATTGATTTACCGGAAGCCACGATTACCCACCCAGAGGGTGTGATTCAAGATATTTTGTATTCTGTAGTAAATCCGGAAACCATCCGAAATATCATCCAAGAAATGAAACGAAACAAACGGAAATACCGAAAAAATTTACACCAAGATGCACACCTCCTACTAGGGGCATTATCGATCCTCTTTCTGTGACATGTTAAAACATCTGGATTTTCGTTGCAATAACCTAAACCATCAACCTGTCATTGAAGCGATTCAACTCATTCGAGAGTATAAAGGAAGGGCACAGCGCTATTTTGCTCTTTCGGATGAAGTACCGATTGAAGGGGTCATTCAACCGAAATGGAAAGAGAACCTGATTGAAACCGATAGCAAAGGAGAAGAACGTGTCAATCGAGTAAACTATAAGATTGCTGTTTTGCAATCGCTACGAAAGCGATTACGCTGTAAAGAAATTTGGATTGAAGGTGCAGATCGCTATCGGAACCCAGAAGGGGATCTTCCCCAAGATTTTGAAGAACACAAAGAAGAGCATTTTCAAGCCTTGAAAATCCCGCTAGATGTAGAACTTTTCATCTCGAAAATAAAAGATTTGATGAAAGATAGCCTAAGTCTATTGAATCAAGGATTCGAAGAAAATCGTCTGGTTTGTTTTGATTATAAACCAGCCTAGCAATAAAAGTTATAGAAGCATTAAAAGGATTTAAATTCAATTCTGAAATAAGTTCAAAAGCGGCTTTGAAAAATCACCTCATTTGTGACAAGTTCATTATACTCAACTTTTTCTTGAGTTTTGGATCGTTGTCAACATAACTTTATCTCTTCCAAAACAAAGCCCTACGATATGTCTCTATTTCATCTATCAAGTCCTACTAACAAATACTTCGATCTCTCAGCGTAACCTGAGTATGACCGAAGTATCTGATGTTTTTGAGCATTGTCGATTTAGTCGTATAATATCACTTGGCGTTCAAAGGCAAGACCACCTGATGGAAGAGCAGCCTTAACATAAAGTTCCGCTTTATTGTTGTCTCCATCTTTAAATTTATCCAAATTTTCGAATGTGTAACATTTGCCAATGCTCAATGTCTAAGATTATACATAGTCGTCATTATCGTAAACGCAATTTCGATCATATTCGTACACCAAAAACTACGTACTTCCCATGCTCTTATTATAAACCTTAAAACTTCCACCATCAGAATACACATACGAGGTTCTATAATAAGTGAGCTTTCCAGTCTTCTGTCCTGTATTAATGGTCAATTTGTACATACCCAATTTATCCAATGCTGCAAATACTGAAGAAAGAGGGAGGAGGACCACACATACAAGCACAAATAAAGACATACTCCATTTTCCTATTTTCAAAAAGCATTCCCTTTTCGATCGTACTGCTTGATATTAATGTTATTAGTTAATTATTAGAAACTTGTATTTTCGGAATAACAAATTGTAGTTGTTAATTAATCGACTACTCTTAACTAATATCGTAAATTAATTTTCATAATATACCAAAAAAAGCGAATAGTAAAATAAATTGATTAATGACAATCTTTTTTGAAATACATATTAGTAAAGAGTGGTTGCTGCGAATACAAAAAAACAAGCATTCTTGTTCATTTTTTTATTGGCATAAACAGCAAGTTTTCACAGCTATGCGAATAACAGTATAGCAGGTTATGGTTTGCTTCCTGCTCGTCTTTCATAGTAAAAAAGGAGGAAGATCTACTTTAATAAGAGCAGGCCTCCCGCTTTTCTTTGTATAACTATAAAGCTACATTCAATTTAATTGGTATTCATTCTTCCCTATTTGTTTGAAAGTCCTATGATAGAACAATGAGAATATCCTCTAAAATCTTTTGGAGTCACTTTATTCCAAGAAGTAAATATATTTGATTTTTCTTGTTCCGCATCTGATGTCTTTTTTTATTTTCCTTCTTGCTCTAACTGTTTAACATCCGCTACAAGCTGCTTCACATTGGGTTTTAACCCATCATAAAACTTGCGTACTTTCCCAGTCTGATCAACCAGATAAAATTGGGATGGGTGATTGAATAAAACGGTTTTGGGATCATTGGTATTCACTTTACTTACTTGGCCTTTAAAAGCATCTGTCGCGATCTTTTGAATATATTCAAAAGAATATCCTGTTAAAAAGTGCCAGTTAGTAAGATTAGCACCATGATCTTCTCCAAATTTTTTCAAGACATCAGATTTATCGTGTTCTGGATCAACTGTGAAAGAAACCATGGTTGCTGGAATGCCTTCCTTTTCAACCGCTTTTTGCACTCTTGCTAAATTCGCTGTCATGGGAGGGCAAATATTAGGACAACGGGTGAAGAGAAAATGAGTCAGCCATACTTTTCCCTTCAATGTATCTTTTGTAACCGTTTTGTTTGTTTGATCTACTGCTTGAAAATCAGGTACTTGCCAATTCAGATCTGTCACATCGTTTTGAGCTGCTGTTTGCTGCTCAGGTGGATTAGTAGATGGTCTGGAACAAGCAACTATAAAAAAAGAAAGAATAAGAACACATACAAAAAGACATTTGGTTTTATGTATCAAAATTAGTTCCTCCTTTTAAAAATCACCACTACCCACCATAACACAGGAACCAAGTGAACTCAATTCCTATGAATCCAAAATCCATAAAAATCATCCAAAAAGAGACATATGGAATGCCACATGCCTCTTGCATTTGCTACAGTGTTCTGGGCATACAAAAAATTTGGTATACCCAGAACAAGACTACTTGGAAATGTGAATCGTTACGCCACTATCAAATACCTCATAAGTTCCTAGTTTGGTTTCTGGATTTTCGATTCGCTTCGCATCAGAGGCTCGACAAACGTTACTCACAGATTTGACGAAGCCAAAATCAACCCAGACCTTACTAATGCCGATCGAAAAACTCTTACCGTCTTTATCTACCCAACTGATGGAGTCAGCAGGGGGAATTCGCCGGTAAGCCCGCTTATCGTCTCGAATCGTAACACCCTGATCAGGAAGACCCTTGACAGTGACGATTGGATTCTCTTTGGAAGTGTACTCCATTTTTACTCCTTCTGGAGTAGACAATAGTCATAATTAGAATATCATATATTGCTGGGTTTCGATACATTTACGAGTTCTTCCACTAGCCCGTGAGACACTCTCCAAATATCGCCTGCTCCCATCGTAAAGACCACATCACCCGCTTCGGCATGAGTAATCAAATAATCAACTACTTGCGCATGAGTGGCAAGAAAAGTTGTGTTTGGGTTACTATTGACCTTGATCAATTCCGCCAAACGCTCAGCATTAACTCCAGGAATAGGCGCTTCCCCTGCTGGTGCATATAACGTATTGATAATCACCTCATCTGCGTCACCAAAGGCTTCGCTAAATTCTTTCATCAACAAATGTGTCCGGGAATACCGCTGAGGTTGAAATACTACCCTTATTTTGCGGTTGATCGCCTTTGCTGCCGCTAATGTTGCTACAATTTCAGTCGGATGATGGGCGTAATCATCAATCACCAATATTTCATTCACTTCTCCTATGATTTGAAAACGGCGCTTAGCTCCTTGAAATTGGTAGAGTGCTTCTGCTATCGCATGGAATGAAAGACCCAGTGACAAGCTTGCTACAATCACAGCTAATGCATTTAACACATTGTGACGTCCTGGTTTTTGCAAGGTTACTTTGCCTAAACGCTCATCACCATGATAAACAGCAAATGAGATCAAGTGCCCTTCTGGCTCAATCTCTTTGGCCATATAATCCGCTGGAGTATCAATCGCATAAGTAACCACATTACTTGTTAATTCTTTGGCAATACTGCGCACATGTTCATCGTCCCAGCCTATAATTGCTTTTCCTTCTGGGCGTACTTGGTTGATAAACTCCACATAGGCCTGTTTTAGTTTCGCGAAATCGTTATCATAGTTTTCTAAGTGATCCGCTTCAATGTTAGTTACAATCGCCAAATGAGGATGATAGGCGAGAAAAGAGCCATCGCTTTCATCCGCTTCCGCTACCACATAATCACTTTTTCCTGCTTTTGCGTTACCTTTTAGGCCAACGATTTCCCCACCGATAATATAAGTGGGATCTACTTCACAAATCTCCAATGTCTGCGCCAGCATAGAGGATGTAGTCGTTTTCCCATGTGCACCTGCGACAGCAATGCCTTTCTTGCTGTTTAATAAATCTGCAAGCATTTCCGAGCGGTGAAAAGTAGGAATTCTTCTTTTTGTTGCTTCCACCAATTCCACATTATCCGCTGCGATGCTGGTGGAATAAACAACTTTGTCTGCTCCTATTACATTTTCCGCTTCGTGTCCGATTACTACAGTTGCACCTCGTTTTATTAACTTCTCCACTAGGGCGTTTTTCTCTACATCAGAGCCTGATACTTCATAGTTAAGATCAAGCAGAACTCGGGCGATAGCACTCATGCCATAGCCACCTATACCGATAAAATGGACATGCTGTTTTGTCAAATTCATCCCATCCTCTCTTATGTCTACGTAAATAACGGTCTTATTTGGGCGATTAAATATAGTGAACCTGCAATGACAATCATGTCTTTTGGTCCGGCTTGTGCTCTCACTGTCTCCAGTGCCTTCTCTGGCGAGGCTATTGCTTCTACAGATTGATCTGGATTTTGCTTTAAGATGATATCCATCAATTGCCCAGCTGTCCTACTTCGCTGTTGATTTGGTACTTCTGTAGCTACAATATGATGGGCGAGTGAAAGTAGTGGCTGTATCATTTCAGCTTCTTTTTCTTTCATCATGGCAAAAACCACAAATAGTCTCTCATATGTATACTGACAGCGTAACGTTTCAGCTAGAGCTCTCACTCCTGATGTGTTATGAGCTCCGTCTAATAAAATGGTAGGGTTCTCATTGATTTCTTCCATGCGTCCAGGCCAAGTTGCTTTTGCCAATCCTTTTTTTAAATGGATAAGCTCCACAATAGTAGCATACTGCTGGCATAAAATAGAGATAGCCATAATAGCAGCACCTGCATTGGCAAGTTGATGATCCCCTTTTAATGTGATCCTCAAGTCAGCTTCCAGCATTTTGCTTTCAAATTGGAACGACTGCCCATTTCGATCATGCTGGACCTTGCTGACCCTAAAATCCTTACCTATTTTATAAAATTTACTGTTATGTTCCCTCGCTACTCGTTGTAAAACAGGCATTGCTTCTGAATTGCTGGTACTAGTCACAACTGGGACACCAGATTTTATAATCCCTGCTTTTTCTTCCGCAATTTCAGAGACAGTAGAGCCTAAAAACTCCATATGATCTAACGCGATTTCTGTGATAATACTGACCAATGGATACACCACATTGGTGGAATCTAATCGCCCACCTAGACCAGTTTCCATAATGACAAACCAAGGTGTAGCTTCATATGCAAAATAGCAAAGGGCAATCAACGTCCAAAATTCAAACTCAGTTGGAGGTTCTTCCATTTTTTCGATAATAGGCCGAAGATGTTCCGTCCAGCGGACCAACTCAGACTCTGGAATTGGTTCTCCATTGCATCGAATTCGATCACTCCAATGTGTTAATTCTGGAGAAGTAAATAACCCAACAGAATATCCCGCCTCTTGCAAAACACTTGATAACATCGCAGCTACCGAACCTTTTCCGTTGGTTCCAGCAATATGAATCACTTTCAAGCGTCTTTCCGGATGACCTAATTCTTCTAAAACATGTTCCATCCGCTCCAAACCAGGATGAATTTTTGCAGGGGTATGATTCTCCAACCAATCCCAGACATCGTTTGCTGTTTGCAACATAAAACTTGGCATCTCCTTTAGAAAACTTCTCGTTGTTCATTGTGCACGGTAGAAGAGTATTCGTCAATATAAAGAGGTAGGATTGTGTTCCTATCTCTTGATAGGGGTAAATAATTCAGGCAAGAAAATTATGTACAACTGCTGTGTTTTCAACCTGTTTGCTTCATGCTGATGTAGTGTTGTTTGATTACACCTTATCTCCTTTTGAAAAACAAAAAAGCCTTTTCATCTCAAAGGACGAAAAGACTGGTTTCGTGGTACCACCTTTGTTCACAAACCAAAAAAAGGTTTGTGCACTTAATTACGATAACGGAATCCATCCGGTCTTTCCTACTCAATGTTCAGAAAGACAGCTCCAGGGTGACATTCAGCAAACTTTTATCGAAAACCTCACAGCCAAGGGCTTTCTTCTCTTTATAAAAGGAGTTGCTTACTCTTCCCTATCCACACTTGTTGGCTATATTATATACAACTTTCCCCTTAATCGCTACTAGCTATTCATCTTAAATCTTACGTTATACCAAAAGTAGCTTTAATTGTTTCAATCATTCTCGAAGGATCAGCTAAAAAAGTAATAAGTAAGATCGTACAAAGCATAAGCACAGCAAGTAAAACAATAAACAATAAACCTCGGTAAAATTTTTGGGCAAAGGACTTGACCATTTTCAAAAGATAGCTCCTCCCTCTTATAAAGTCTCTACGAGTATATCTATCTTGTTTTCTATTTCACTCCGCAGATATTTTTTCACAAGCAAATCCCACAAAAACCAATGTAATACACTTTATTCTCGCTTTCAACCCCAAAGGATGAACATTCAATGGTGAAAACACAGATAAATTCATTTTATATCTTATCTATCGTCTAGATTTCCAGTCTTCGTAACAAAATAGAAATGCCCGTTAAATTAGGAATTAAGATATTTTTATGAGAGATAGATTTAGAAAATGCCATGAAGGACACAAGCAGCAACGAAAGCTAATTTTCTGAGCTCACCTTTCTCATAAATAAAAGACTTTCTAGAATCTTTCCTCTTTTTCATCCGTATGATATAATCGTTTCGTCCATATCAGTGTACCTGATGTTTTCTAGAGAGAAAGAGAAAAAAATGGCACACCTTTCCGATAACGACCTCCGCAAGAAGTTCGCTTCACAGATCCAGCGCCTGAACCTGTCCGAGGATCGTATCAGGACAATCATCAAGCTTGCACGCTTGGATGCCACAGGATACACTCAAAAGGTAGCCGCCACGAATGCTTATAACAAGGTCAAGCATGAATATAGTCTTGCCGATGAAATGCAGCGTCGGAAGCTGAAGAGCCAGCTGGAGGCAAAGAAGCGGGAACACGAGAAGAAGATGGACGCCTACGGCAATATCGCAAAGACGCTCACTAGGGAATTCAAGAAGATTGGAATCACCAGTGAGGAAGATGCTCTGTGGGAAGCGATGCGGGATGCACTGACAGAGGACGTCGAGTACTACTACCCCTGATGGGTAAGAGGCAGCACTTTTAAATTAAAAATTTAAATAAAGTGAAAAAATATCCCTTCGATCGAATGATTGAAGGGATATGTGATGTAAATAAGGTTTTTTACAAATGAAGCTATGAAAAAGGTCCATTCCGATACAGACGAATTCTAACTTAGAGAATTGATCTTTTGAAATAGAACCTTCTATATGTACTGACTTAATTTTTCACTGTCACAATATCATCTTGCAAAGGAGCTATCTTGGAAATAATCGTATCAATCTTATCTTGTGGGACATTTAATTCTTGCAATGTCGCAATCAAGTGACCAGCTGTTTTTTGGAAATGTACTGGTTTGATTTGGAGATGAGCATGCGCATCTTTCATACTTTTCCCCTTATACGCCTCTTGACTGCCTATCGCAAACGACACGAACGAAGTAAGATGAGCTTTCTGCTTTTTCATATCCGTAAAATCAAAAAAATGTTTCAACTCTTCATCTGCTAACATTTTTACGTAAAAATTATCCACAACTAATGCTATCGTTTCTTTTCCACCTAGTTCATGAAATAATGTTTGTGTTGGCAAAATAAATCCTCCTTACATTGTTTGAAAGTACTCGTACTCTCTTATTATGTAGCAATCCGGAAATATTTCAAATAGAAATATTTAATTCCGGTGTATTATTCTATCGTTTGATAATTTATGTTTTCAATCAGAAATGATTAGCTTAATGAAAAGTTTCCCTCTCCTTATTAAAATTACGTTTTGCGGTGTTAAAACAAAAACATTATTTTTGAAAATGAATACTGTTTATGGAGTCTCCTTCCCTTTTCATTATAAAAAATAGTCCTTCAACCATAACATTTCTTGTTGGTTCAACATAGATGTATAAAAAGTATTTTTGCCCGAGGTAAACTTTGTATATGAAAGGACAACAATTATAGCCAAAGGAAAGGGGCGATGACCATGTTTGTAGGAATATTGCTTGCAACTGCCATCTCCATTCCATTATTCGGGATTCGCTATTACATGAGATGTGGACGAAAAAAACGAAGCAAAAAAAGACTCTATCAATGAGAGTCCTTTTTAGCAGCTACATGTCGAATTGGCAATATCTTTTTCAAAATATCTCTGGCAACTGGTGCAGCTATCTTGCCGCCTGACATACTGGAAACATTTGCTGTTGGTCGATCGAAGGCCACATAAATAACAACATCAGGTTTAACTGCAGGTGCAAATCCAATGAAGGATACAATATATTCATTTGGTATATATCCACCCTCTGGACTTGGGATTTGCGCTGTACCTGTCTTACCAGCTACATCATAATCTGCAAGGTTTGCTTCTGTGGCTGTACCTTTTTGCACAACACCACGCAAAATTTGCCTTACTTTTGTCGCTGTTTGTGGTTCTATAATCTGACGCTTCGTGATAGGATATTCATACACTGTTTTCTTGGTTTTTGGATCTACAGCTTCCTTTAAAACATGGGGTTTTACCCAATATCCATTATTTGCAATTGCAGAAACTGCCGCTATTTGTTGAATAGGGGTAACAGATATCCCTTGACCAAACGAACTGGCTGCTAGTTCAACCGGATAAAGAGGGCGATTATAGTAATATCCTCTTCCTTCAGCTGGCAGATCAATACCTGTTCGCGTTCCAAATTGCTCTGTAATATGACCAAACCCAAAACGATTTATATAATCTGCAAATCTCTCTGATCCTAGACGCTGCCCGAGGTGGATAAATCCTACATTGCTAGATAGCTCGACAGATCGTTGATAGGAAATGGTTCCCCAACCAACCCGATTGGAATCATGAAAGGTACGGTCCCCTACTTTGATGGAGCCTGACTTAAATGTATCATTTGGACGAAATAACTTTTCATTAATGCTTGCAGCTAACGTAACTATTTTAAATGTAGATCCTGGTTCATATTGACTTTCTACCGCAATATTATGACCATTTTTAGCGGGATCATACGTTTTGGAAACATTTTTTGGATCAAATGTTGGTCTACTGACCATAGACAAAATCTCCCCATTTTTGGGGTCAGCTACGATCGCAGTAGCACCTTTGGCATTGTATTTCTTCATTGCTTCATCTATGGCTACTTCTGTTTCATGTTGAATTTTTGCATCGATCGTTAAGATAAGATCCTTACCATCAGTCGGAGGACGAAATGTATCTGGTCCGTCTGATACCATCATCCCATTTTTTGCTTTATGGTATTTGATACTGCCGTTTACACCACGCAGCAATTTATCATATACTTTTTCAACTCCACCAACTGGCTCACCGCTACTATTAAGAAAACCAAGCACATGGGATAATTCCGAACTATTATACTGTCTCATATGTGTAGGATATCCATATATACCAGCAATTTTCCCACTCGTCTTTAATGAGAATACTTTTCTGTATATAGAAGGAGAATACTTCCCTTTCCCTTCATGCTTGATCTCTACAGCTTTTTTCTTTTGTAGAAACTTCTCTTCCAATATGTGAACAGGTATTTCCAAAAGAGGGGACAAAATCTTCGCTGTATTTGAAACGTCTTTAATCTGACTGGGATCTGCAACAAAATAATATCCAGGTACTTCCCAGGTATAAACTTCTTGTTTGGTACGATCATAAATAGATCCACGTGTTGCATGAAGAATCGAGTTTGAATTTTCCCAAACCTTTTTAGCCCGATCCAACAACACTTGTGAATCTACCGTCTGAATCCATAAAAGGCGAATTAAAACACTACTAAGTAGCACAGTAAGTGTGAACCCAATCATAACAGAACGAACTTTATTTTTCTTTTCTGATTGCTGCATATCAGTGCCACCATTCTATCTGAACAAATTATTCGTTCGATTAAGGATGGATAGAGGGAATGATCTGCAGGCCATTTTGCTCCGCAAATTTACGAATTTGCTCAAGACTACTTAGTCTTATTTTTTCTGAATCTAATTGAATATTTACTTCTTTGGTTTTATTAATCCGTGACTCCGTTTGTTGGATAGATACATCGAGTTGCGTTAATTGAGCATATCGAGTCATAACAAAGACAGCAGCCATAATGCAAATAATCGTACTCACAAGATATAGCACCTTTTCACTGGATGGCAGGCCTTTGATAACTCTTCTTGATCTAATTTGAGTGCGAGTCTTAGGTGTAGATACAGGTAATTGATAGGCTAACGAGGTGTTCCCTTGTTCTTTACGCACAATGATCCCCCTTTACTCTTCGCTCAAGTCCGATAAACCACGCAAAATTGATGAATTCTATGGAAACACGCCTCCACATTTCTCTTTTTAACCAATTGACCCTTCTTTTTTCTGACCGTATCATGTACATCATGACCCTTTACCCATCTCTTCCATTTTCTCTATTGAGCTTTGTATTTACTTTATTTGACCCATATCTTTCTTTGACCCTACTAACACTTGCATTTGACCCTATATTTTTTCAGCTACTCGGAGTTTTGCTGACCTAGCACGTGCATTTCTTTCTATTTCACTATCACTTGGAATAATCGGTTTTCTCGTCAGAATGTTTAGTGAAGGTTGATGGTTACATACACAGACTGGGAAATGTTTTGGACAAATACAACCAACTGATTGCTCTTGAAAAAAATGTTTGCAAATTCGATCTTCTAATGAATGGAACGAAATGACAGCTACTCTTCCACCTGTTTGAAGCATTGGTACAACTTGCTTTAATGCATTCTCAAAAACACCCAATTCATTATTTACTGCTATGCGTATGGCTTGAAAAGATCTACGGGCTGGATGTGGTCCTTTTCTGCGTGTAGCAGCAGGAATTGCCTCCTTGATGATTTCTGCCAATTCAACGGTCCGTTCAATTGGTTTGATCATACGCTTTTGAATAATTTGGCGGGCTATTCTTCTTGCAAACTTTTCTTCACCAAATCGGAATAAAATATGACTGATTTCTTCTTCGGGATAATGGTTCACTATTTGATAAGCAGTTAGCTCCTGATCTCGATCCATCCGCATATCAAGCGGAGCATCCTCATGGTAACTAAACCCTCTTTCTCCTTCATCTAACTGAGGAGAGGAAACACCTAAATCAAATAGAAAGCCATCTACCTTATCAAAGCCAAGTGAATGAATTACTTCTTGTACATGTTGAAAATTAGCTTTATGTACGATCACTTTGCATGAAACTTGATCTAATTTTCGTTTTGCAGCTTCTAATGCTTTGTTATCTTGATCTAATCCGATAAGTGTACCATTTGGACCTAATTTCTTTGCAATCAAGCTACTATGTCCTGCACCACCTAGTGTACAGTCCACATAAACTCCATCAGGTTTAATAGCAAGTGCATCTACGGATTCTTCTAATAGAACGGTGATGTGTTCAAACAAGGCTTGATCATCCTTTTACAAGTCAAAGTCGACAATGCTTTCAGCAATTTCATTAAACGACTCTTCTGATTTAGAGTAGTAGCTTTCCCAAATGGTTCGATCCCAAATCTCGACCCGTGAAGAAACTCCTAGTACGACACATTCTTTTGTCAGATTGGCAAATGTTCGTAAATTAGATGGCAGCACAATCCTGCCTTGCTTGTCCAAATCAACTTCACAAGCACCCGAGAAAAAAAATCGGGTAAAGGCACGAGCATCAGCTTTCGTAAAGGGAAGTGCTTTTAACTTCTGCTCTAATTGTGTCCATTCAGCGCGAGGGTATGCAAAAATACATTGATCAAGTCCGCGTGTAAGTACAAATGAGGAACCAAGATCTTCACGAAATTTGGAAGGGATAATCATTCGTCCCTTATCATCAATATTATGATGAAACTCCCCCATAAACATCACGCGTGACCTCCCCATCTACTTGCAAAATGACCAGTTTTACAAGTAGTTTTTGCTATCCCTCTCCTCTCCAATAATCTAGTTGCGTCACTCTATTTCTAACTAGTGGAACCACAGCGCTCCACTTCCCTCCACTTTCCACCACATTGGTAAGTATACCACAATACACGTAAAAAATCCTGCACTTGTGTACAGGATTTGAACGAAATTATCATATTTTGGTAAACAGGTTTAAATTTCCCAGCTCCCGAGATATTCTGTCTGTTCTGGAGTTAATTCATCAATTTGAATCCCGAGTGATTCCAAGAAATGACGCGATACTTGTTCGTCAATTTCATATGGAACATCAATCACATGAGCACCGATTTTCTCATTTGACTGATGCAGATAAAGCAAACTGAGTACTTGTAGCGCGAAGGTCATATCCATAATTTCTGCTGGGTGGCCATCACCTGCTGCAAGGTTTACCAAACGACCCTCTGCCAGAAGATTAATTTTACGTCCATCTAGTAAATGGTACTGTGTAATATCTTTGCGTACCACTTCGGATTGAATTGATAATTCTTCCAAAGATACTTTATCGATTTCGATGTCAAAATGCCCCGCATTTGCTAAAATCGCACCGTCTTTCATCACTTCATAATGATCTTTCGTGATGACTTTGCTGTTTCCTGTTACGGTAACAAAGAAATCTCCTTGTTTTGCTGCTTCTTTCATTGGTAAAACTGTGAAACCTTCCATATGCGCTTCTGTAGCTTTAATGGCATCTATTTCTACAACGATCACTCGTGCACCAAGCCCTTTAGCCCGCATCGCTACACCTTTCCCACACCAGCCATAACCGATTACAACTACGGTTTTTCCGGCTACGACAAGGTTTGTGGTGCGGTTGATTCCATCCCATACAGATTGACCTGTTCCATAACGATTGTCAAACAATGATTTCGAAAATGCATCGTTTACTGCAATCATTGGGAATTTGAGCTGTCCAGATTTTTCAAGAGACAATAGCCGTTTAATCCCTGTTGTTGTTTCTTCACATCCACCCTTTACTTGTTCCAATAAATCTGGGCGTTCACTATGTAAGATGGTCACTAAGTCGGCACCATCATCGATAATCAAATCGGGCTTCGTCTCTAATGTCATAATAAAATGTGATTTGTACTCTTCTGGAGTTGGGTTATATCGTGCAAAAACAGTGACACCTTCGGATACAAGTGCAGCACAAATATCATCTTGAGTAGATAGCGGGTTGCTACCTGTAATCACCACTTCTGCTCCTGCATCACGAATTAGTTCAGCCATACAAGCTGTTTTTGCTTCTAAGTGTAAGGAAATCGCAACTCGTTTTCCAGCAAGTGGTTTTTCAACCAATACCCGTTCTCGAATTCTGCCTAAAACAGGCATGTGGTCTTTTGCCCAATTAATCTTCTGCCTGCCACTCGGAGCCAAAGATATATCATGGATCACACTTTTTTCAATCGCGTTCATTGTTTATTCACTCCTATATTTTCTACTATAAGTATAATACCTGATGAGTATTTATTTCAGGTAACTCCTGTTTACATAACATATGAAGCCAATCAAGTCCATAGTTATTCCAAAAATATACAAGATTGTAACCTCTCTCTTGTGGCCCCTCCAACGGATATATGGCGTTCACTACAGCTCTTTGTTGACGCAAGGTTACTTCTTGTTTTGTATTTATGAAAGCATATGTTTTTTGTTTTAACCAATTTAAATGGGAATGCAACTTTTCGGCAGTAGCATCTCCCAACTGATCCATATTCCCACCAATTATTTGGGTAAGTTCTTCTACAAATGGAGTGTAAATTTCATCTAATTGTTTCGTCATCCTATCAAAACGCTCTTCCACATCTGGAGGCTTATTTTCTTGTTTCCAGTTTTCTAATATTGCTTGTCCTTCGCCTGAAAGCAATGAGTTTAATGCTATTCCCCAGGTTTCTCGATATTTTTCTATCGACCGCTCTACAATGGTTACATTTTGTCTTGGAAATACAATTGGCATTTGGAGATGAAACAGTGAAAATGTTTCAGCTAAACATCCCCAATAATCAATCTCTGAAGGACCGCCTACAAAAGCTAGTACAGGAAAAACCATTTCTTGCATAAGGGGTCTCGTTACTACATTATTGCTTAGCTGCAAATGCTTCTCGCATAACTCTTCCTTTGTGTATTGGAAAAATCGATTACGACTTACAAATATATCTCCATCTCGGTAAAGCGCTACTCGCTGTCCATTTTCCTCTATAAAAAGATGAGCTTGCTGTTCTTCAAATTGGAGAGGGGAATCATTTCCATTGGCTACCCAGTTTTGAATCCCTTTCTCTACAGAATCAGCGAGTTCTTTATTATGTTTGATCAATTGATGAAAATATTCTGCTTCTAACTCTCGCAAAGCTGAATCGTTGGAATCGATCAGCAGCAGTCCATATTCTCGGAAAAGGTAATGCATAATTTTTGCAAAAAATCTTGTCCAACTTATCGGCTGAGCTGTTAATTCTTCACAGAGTTGTACCCACTGTGCTTTATTTTCTCGGTCGTCTATGGATTGATGAAGATCATTTAACCAAGTATGAATCATATCTGGGTTCACTCTTATTTTTGAAACAGAGGATTTCTTTGTATCATCCCGCGGGAAAGTATGTTTTGTCATACCAATGCCTTGTGGAACATGGATATGGTTTACCTCTTGCCAGTCGTGATCTTCTCCAGCAATCCAAAAAATGGGGATAACAGGTTTTTGTAATCGTTTCTCTTCCCGCTTTGCCAATTGAATAATGGAAATTGCTTTATACAACGTATAAAGGGGACCTGTCAAGATACCAGCTTGCTGTCCTCCTATCACTACAACACTGTCAGGCGATAACAATCGGTCTATATTTTTCTCAACAGTTGGATGAAATAAATCGGAACCATGATAATTCTTCAATACTTTGACCAATTGCTCTCGTTTGTATGTCTGCTTTTGTAAATGTTGATAGCGTTGGAAGTAGCTCTCTTCTTGGGTTGGGTCATAAGGATAAAAAGATTCTATTTGCTGAAGTTTTTCACTTAGAGTTAAACACTTTTCTATTTTCAATTTCCGCCAGCCCTTCTTCCAGATGCTACTTACTTATCATAAGTATACCACATGCTCAAAACAACATACTTTTTGCTTTTATCAATTCTGTAAGCGATGTATTCATAGGCACATCGATGCCACATTGCTTGCCATATGTTACTACCATACCATTGAGTGAAGCGATCTCCGTCTGCTTCTTTGCCATAATATCTTGAAGCATAGAAGAAAAGTTTTTTGTAGTTTTGAAACAAACGTCTTTTACTTGATGATAAATCTCCTCTTGTTTAAGGTAAAAACCTTTCGCGTCTGCAACTTGAGATATTTCTTTGATTATTTGCATCATAGTGGAATGCAAACCTACTTCCATCAGTTGGCCGTTTGGTACTTCTAATAATGCTGTTAGTGAGTTGATCACACAGTTAATGGAAAATTTCTCCCATATATGCTGCTCAATATTTGTCACTATCTCCACATGAAATTGCTGTAAAAAATGCGTAAACAGAGGATCAACGTTATCAGTCGAATGAACTCTTCCCAGTCTTATATAGCCATTTCCCGTATGCTGTACACGGTTGGAAGCATATTTTCGTGCACCTTCCGTGGTAACAACTGCATACCTATTTGGAAAAGAAAAGTTTTCCATCTTCTCCAAATGACCTAATCCATTTTGCCATGCTACAATGTGTGTATTTTCATACATGACAGAAGCAAGATATGGAAGGATTTGTTCGAAAGATGGTTGCTTCACCATGAGAAACAGCACATCAAAATCAGCAGAATTATTGGACTCATTGATCCATTCTGCTGATATTTCATATCTCTTTTCCTGTCCATCCAATGTCGTTAGGATAACCCCTTCTTGTTGGATCGTTTTTGCTTGTTGATCTGTTCTACAAAGCAGCGTCACTTTTACATGCTCTGACAATCGAGCAGCCCACAAAAGTCCCAGTGACCCTCCTCCAATTATACCAATTTTCATCTTTTCTCACACCGGGTATATAGGATGTTTTCGCTTACTAAAATGAATTTGCTTATCACCATATAGATCATACCTTTTTGCTAACTCATAACGCAAATCTTCTAGTTCCACCATGGCATCTACAATTAACTCACTAGCTAGCCGATAGATATGAATATCTTCTTGATACGCTTTCCTTTTCTCTTGGATAAAAGTTTCTCGCGCCTCAGGTTCCATTGCTTGGATTTGATTGTGATAAACTGCATTCACTGCTGCTTCTGGTCCCATAACTGCAATCTGGGCAGTCGGCAGAGCAATGCAACAATCTGGTTCAAATGCAGGTCCTGCCATTGCATAAAGACCTGCTCCATAAGCTTTCCGCACAATAACAGATATTTTCGGAACTGTTGCTTCCGACATTGCCGCAATCATTTTAGCACCATGTCGGATAATTCCAGCACGCTCTACCTGTGTACCAACCATAAAACCAGGTACATCGATTAAAAAAAGAAGCGGAATCTGATAGGCATCACACAATGTAATAAATCGAGCTGCTTTATCTGCTGAATCACCAAATAAAACCCCGCCTTTGACCTTTGATTGGTTTGCAATGATACCAATTGCTCTTCCATTTAATCGTGCAAACATCGTAATCAGCTCAGGTGCAAATAGTTCTTTTACTTCTAAACTTGAATTCTGATCCACCAGCAAATTTATCAGTTTCTTCATATCAAACGGCAAATTTTGTTCTTTGGGTACTATGCTTGATATCTTTTCAACTGATGGGTTTGATCGGAACTCTTTGTGAATAGGCTGCTGCCAATAAGCAAAATAGGATTTTGCAATTTGAATTGCTTCTGATTCATCTTTTGCCAAAAAATCACCGCAACCACTGACAGAGCAATGCATTCGAGCACCACCCATTTCTTCTAATGAGACCTTCTGACCAATAACCATCTCTGCCATTCGAGGAGATCCAAGATACATGCTAGCATTTTTATCGACCATAATAACCACATCACAAAAAGCTGGGATATACGCCCCGCCGGCAGCTGATGGCCCAAACAACAGGCAAATTTGAGGAACTACTCCTGAAAGCTTTACCTGATTATAAAAGATTTTCCCTGCCCCACGGCGTCCTGGAAACATTTCTAACTGATCGGTTATTCTCGCACCAGCTGAATCAACCAAGTAGAGGAGGGGGGAGCGCAATTTTTCTGCAGTTTCTTGAATGCGAATGATCTTCTCCACTGTCCTTTTCCCCCAAGACCCAGCTTTTACAGTTGAATCATTTGCCATCACACAAACCGTAGTTCCATTTATTTTTCCCGTTCCAGTAATAACTCCATCAGCTGCTAAACCATCTTCCACCGAGTTTGCAAATAGACCATCTTCTACAAATGAATCTTGATCCAGCAACAACCTTAAACGCTCACGTGCAAACAATTTCCCTGCATGAGCGAGTTTCTCATGATACTTCCGACTGCCACCTGATTGTAAGCGTTTACTTTTATCCCTAAGTTCACTCATCGTATCTACTCTCCTCGATAATGTGGTTTTCGTTTCTCTCGAAAAGCACGCAAACCTTCAAGTCTGTCTTTTGTTGGAATTAGTTGTTCATATGCACTAGATTCCAACTCCAATGCATCCACCCATGGCTGAGAATATCCTTCATTGATAGCTTTTTTGGCTTGTTTTATCGCTAAAGGTGCATGACATGTAATCCTTTCTGCAAAGAGGATAGACTCTTTCAAAGCCTGTCCTGTCCCTGTTACTTTGCTTATAATCCCATTCAAGAATGCCTCTTTGGCTGTGATTCGCTTCGCACTAAATATAAGTTCTTTTGCGAGTGTGATACCTGCTATGCGACGAAGTCGTTGTGTACCCCCTGCTCCTGGAATAATCCCAAGTGATGTTTCCGGCAAAGCAAACGAAGCAGTTTCATCTGCGATCCGAAAATCACATGATAGCGCTAATTCCATTCCACCGCCTAAGGCCACACCTGAGACAGCAGCAATAACAGGCATAGGGAAGTTTTCTATCTTAGCAAATGTTTGGCGAATCAATGTGAGGTATGCCCTAACCTCGCCCTCTGTCATACTCTGACGTTCTTTTAGATCTGCACCTGATGAAAATGCTTTGTCTGAAGAACTTGTTATGATCAATGTTCGGGTATGATTGTCCTGTGCTATTTCATCCAAAAGAGAAGATAATTGTTTTAATAAAGGTCTATTTAAAGCGTGGTAAACTTCTGGTCTCAATAGGCGGATGATGCAAATATGACCGACTTGCTCTTTTGTCAACCAAGTCATTCTCCACTCACTCCTCTCTTTGCTAGATAGCTACGTAATACTTTGGAAGGAAGTGGTTTCTTTCGTATATTCTCCATCCAAGCAGCGGTTTCACAAAGTTCTGCAAGATCAATGCCTGTTTCCACTCCCATCCCATGCAACATCGTAACCAATTCTTCTGTAGCGACATTACCCGATGCACCAGGTGCATAAGGACATCCTCCAAGACCACCAATAGAACTATCAAATGTAGTAATTCCTTCTTCAAGCGAAACAAAACAATTAACCAATGCAAGCCCTTTTGTATCATGAAAATGAACAGCTAATTTGCCTGCATAAGAGGATTGGAGGGAATGAAGCACTTGTTTCACTTGACATGGTACAGCAACGCCGATCGTATCACCTAGTGAAACTTCATATACCCCTAAATCAAAAAGGTCCCTACAAAGCTCTTCCACTACACGAAGGGAAACATGACCTTCATAGGGACACCCAAAAACACAAGATATATATGCTCGAACTGGTAGATGAGAAGTTGATGCAAGATTTAGGATCTCTTTTATTTGTTTTAAACTAGCAGCTATTGTTTTGTTCACATTTTTCATGTTATGCGTCTGGCTTGCGGAGATAAAAACAGCGATCTCGGATAGAGGAGATGCTTTTATTCGTTCGAAACCTTTGGTATTGGGGACAAGTGCTCGATAATTGATTTTATGATGTGTTGGAAGGTCAACTAGCAATTGCTCTGCATCAGCGAGTTGGGGTATCCATTTTGGATGGACGAATGAAGTAACTTCTATATTAATGAGATTGGCAGCTATTAATCGTTTTATTAGTTCTAATTTTATCGTAGTTGGATAAATTTCTGTTTCATTTTGCAGACCATCTCGCAAACCGACTTCTACAATTTTCACTTTCATTGACTTTCTTCCAATACGATCAGTGTATCTCCTTCGTTAACAAAATCCATTTCCTTTACGTGAATTGCAGTCACTTTTCCTGCTTTTGTTGCTTCTACCGGAATTAACATCTTCATCGATTCTAAAATAACTACTTCTTGTCCCGATTGAATATCATCACCGATGGAGACCAGTACTTTTGACACAGTTCCTACGATCGTCGCTTCTACTCTAGACATGATGAAAACTCCTCTCTTTTTTTAGTATCTGCAAGGAACTATTCAGGATCTATTGCTGTTCCTTGCTGGTACTGGTGAATCATTTCCTTATATGCTAATCTGACTATAAACAAAACGGACTTCTTTTTTGAAGTTTTATTTATCTTCAAAAAATAAACATACTACCACTACATTCATAGGAGGAATAATGGATGCATCCTGTTCCATTTTTACGAGGAGAAAAAATATACCTACGTACCATCTACCAAGAAGATATTGCCAAATACTTTGAAATGTTATTTCAAGCCGAAACCAGAAAACTTACAGGGACACAAAAAAGTTTTACTCTACGTCAAGTGGAACAGTACATAGAAGAAAAAAGTACTGATTCATCTTCTATTCTATTACTAATTGCTCTAAATGAGAATGATGTAGTTATTGGAGACATTCAACTGTTAGAGATCGATAACATTAATCGTAACTGCTACATACGTATTGCGATTGATAACCAGTCCTATCAAGGAAGAGGCTATGGTTCAGAAGCAATGAAACTGATGTTAGAGTATGCTTTCGGTATTTTAAATCTACACCGAGTAGAGTTAAATGTGTTTGCATATAATGAGCGTGCTATCCATGTTTATGAACGACTTGGTTTTCAAAGAGAAGGTATCCAAAGGGATGCTTTGTATTATGATCATGCGTATCACGATTCCATTATCATGAGTATATTAGAAGAAGAATACCGCGATCGATACATAAGAGAACAACACGTGCAAAAGTAAAGCCCGTGTTGTTGTTTTTTAACAATAAGGAAAAAGAAATATGGTAGTGATTTAGGAAATTACAAGTTCAGCCAAGTCAAATAAATCTTTTACCTTCATTCCTGTCACCCATTATTTATGTTCTTTATCTAATTCTTCTGTTCGAGTCGCCAATCTTCTGGCTCTCTCCATAATTTGCACCAGTGTACGATAATCATCATTTACTAACTGATAATCTGATTCGACTGTTGTAAGTTGTTCTTTCATGGTTCTATTTTCTTTTTCCAAACGGCGTAATTCATCTTCTCGTTCAAACAATTCTTGCTCTAGTTGTTTCTGTTGTTTTTTTAATTCTCCAACTTCATTTTTATGTTGACGTAAAAATCGAATGACATGATCCAATGAGTATTCATCTTCTTGATTTTCCAAAACAGGAACACTATCTACACGTACACTACTCAATGTTAAGGGAGTGGTATAACGCGATCGATCTTGGCTCCTTCTTTGACGCTCTGTTTTTGCTACTTGAATGGCAGCCTCGTAGTTTTTACGAACGGAACTATTCCATCGAAAACCACATGCTGCTGGTGTTCTACCAAGTTTTTCTGCTACTTCTTCAAAAGCTGATAACTGTGTACCTCCATCACGAATATGACGTAGAGTCACCTCTGCTAATATCATATCGTCTTCAGAGGACCATGCATCTTGACGCTTTACAGCCATGATAAACCTCCTATTCTAGGCAATATAGTTGACTATTTTATCCTATGCATGAATGCCGTACGATAGTATGATCTCTATCCTTTTTATATCCTCAAGTTGCTAGATCTATACTTATCATGGGGATGAACAAAATATTTTCATCGTAAAATGCAAAGAAATGTACCAAAAGAGTTATGCTATTCGATAAAAGATGTAACCCCTTCCAGTTAACTTCACTTGAACCAAGAATATTAACTGGGTATAATAAAGGGTGCTTGAGCAAATGCTCTTTATTCGGTTCATTATAACGAAGAATGATTGAATTGGTGAAAGGCTGTGATTTCGTGGATCGCATGTTTCGTGTACTTGGTTTTTGGGCTTTAGCTATTGCGTTGATGTTTATAGCAGGACATATGTACACCCAAGCTGGACTATTCATCTTCCAAGCAATATTGTTTGTTGTACTTGGGTACCAACGTCTAACAGAGAAAACATATATGTACTTATTTGGCAGCTACATGGTGATTTCATTCTGTGGAATGGTAGCTTATGCTACTTTTGTTCATTAATATAAAAACGACCCATTAAGGGTCGTTTTTTATTGCCGCAACATATAGGTTTCCTTCCCCGAAATGCATATATTTTCAGTAAAAAACGATACACTAAAAAGGAAATAGCAAATTAAATGAGTCATGTCTAAAAAGAAAAGATGCACGAAGTGCAGGGAATATGTTTCGGCCTAAAGATCCAAATATGACTATATATGCGAATCCTGTCAACAGATAAGTGTCGAAGATCTTTTACTTACATTCTGGCAGGCAGTATATCTGTCCTTCATTTAGAAAGATGTAAATACTAGTTTCCATCGCAGTGGGATGAAAGATCTAGATCCCTGCACCAACTTACTTACTCTGTACTAATACGTGAAAATTTTCTCCCATGCCCATCATCAATTGTTTGATTGCATTGCGATATTCTGGAGCTGTGTATGAAAAAATACCTGCATCTATTAGAAACATTGACTGACTACCATAAAAACTCGTTGTTAAAGTCGATTGTTCTCCCCAAAACATTAAGTCCGCAAAATTGACATGAGCTGTCATATCAATACTTCCTAATAATGGATAAGGATCATCTACATGTTGGTGGGACTGGTAGTAACGCATTGTCCCATCTAAGTAACGAACCGAGTGCAACTCCCTAGTAGTACCACCATAGTCCAATGTCCAAATCAAACCAGAATGAACCCAATCTGCTACCTCTGTTATCCACTTCTTCGCATAAAGATTTACTTCTATTTGCTGACCTTCTAATATTTCTTCTGTTCGTTCGTTTACATATTTTTGTAATTCCACAGTAGAAAGGGAATCATGTATTTCCACGAGTTTGTTTTCCTTTTCTGCAACGTAAATCTCCCACCATACACCATTTTTCCATATCAATCGATGTACAGGGAATGCGTCTATAAGTTCATGGCTGAATACAATAGAAAATGAAGCTTTGGGAACATCAACCAACTTGTCCACCCAATGAATTGCATATGGGATGTTACTCAATCTTTTTTGTTGTTCCTTTTGATGATATGGGCTTCGTTCCACTGAATAAATCTGAAGGGATGATTTTGCTACACCTTTTAACTGAAATTGTGTGGTAATCTGCTGCAACAATCTGCCCTCTCCCCCACCGATTTCGATCAAGCAAAGCGAAGAGGAAGCATTTTTCTCTTGCCAATACTGCAAAAAATAATCCGCGACAACACGTCCAAATAAATCACTCACATGTACATTGGTAAAAAAATCGCCCGCTTTCCCTAATTTGGGCGTGGGCTTTGAGTAATATCCGCAGTTTGGATGATAGAGAGAGATCTCCATCACTTCGGCAAAAGGTAATTGCTTGTATGGTGCTTTTCGTAATTCCGATAAAATAACTTCTGGGATTCCTTCTACTTGTCGCTGTGAAGACGACCTGTCCACTCCAGTAATCCTCCTTCTAAATTAAAAAGCTTTTCAAATCCCTGTTCTGCCAGAATCTGAGCTGCCACTTGGCTGCGCATCCCGCTGCGACAAATGAGGAGAATGTTCTTTTGTTTATAGGAAGCGAGTTCTTCATAGCGATGTTCCATTTCATCATAAGGGATGTGAATGGAATTCTCGACATGTGCATCATCAAATTCTTCTTGTGTTCGAACATCCACAAAAACATAGTTATTTTTTTCTTCTTCAAATTGTTTGCCAAAAGTAGATGCAGGGATATGCTGGTATGCCATTTGAAACACTCCTTGTTTTTCTTATGATGTTATTTGATTGATATAATATTGAAGCTGGCTTAGTTCTAGTGGTCCCTCGATTTTCTTCTCAATTACACCATCACGATTAATAAAAAAAGTACTCGGAATAGGACCGATCTTGTATTGTTTGACTACTTCTCTATCTTTATCCATCCAGATTGGGAAAGTTAATCCCATTTGCTGAGCGAAATTACTGACAGGCAAGTCGTTTTCGCGAATATTAACAGAAACAACTTCAAAACCTTTGCTTTTATTTATCATGTAAGCTTGTTGAATCGCAGGCATCTCAGTTTTACAGGGAGGACACCAAGTACCCCAAAAATTGATCATTACTGCTTTTCCTTTTAAGTCTGAGAGACTTCTCTGTTTCCCATCAAGAGTAGTCAACGTAAAATCGGGCGCTTCTTCCCCCTCGACTGGTTTACCACCTGTATCTGTAGAGACTTGGTATATTGCAAATCCTACTAACCCTATCAAGCAGAGAAGTAATATTCTTCTCATCCAATACCTTGTCTGTTTCTTCATGTATTCTTCACCTTCAGCACTAGAATCCGGTAAAACCGCCGGTAAGATTTGTAAACCAAGCGATAATAGCTGTCAATTGGTTGGTATATAAGATGATTCCAAAAAGGATAAGCAACCCACCACCAATTTTCATAACTTGATTGGAGTATTTCAATATCCATTTTGTTCTGCCAATAAAAAAGGCCATGAGAAAAAAGGGAATAGCGAACCCCAATACATACATGCTAATGTACAAAAATCCAACACCCAGCTGTGCTTTAATGGTTATCAGAGCGAGTACAGATGCAAGTATGGGACCCAAACAAGGAGTCCAACCTGCGGCAAAACTAACCCCAATCAGCATCGAACTCAGGTAACCAAGTCCTTGTTTGGAAACATCCCACTTCTTCTCTCTCATCATGAATTTGGGTTCAATAATTCCAGTTAAAAACAAACCCATAAAGATCAATAAAACAGCTCCCAGCATACGGATTAGATCTTTGTAGTTAACAAACGATTGACCAATCCAAGAAAAAGTAAAGCCAAGAGCGTAAAAGACCAATGAAAAACCAAGCAAAAAGAAAAAGGTGTGTATCATTGTCAGCTTTGTTAACTCCGATGATCTACCCTTCTCTTTTAGCTGCGAAACAGATACCCCAGTTATGTATGACAAATAGGACGGGTATAACGGCAGACAACAAGGAGATACAAACGACAAAACACCTGCTGCAAATGCCAACCAAATCGTAACTTGTTCCATGAATTATATCCTCTCTACGATAACACATCATCGAGAATATCTTGCAACTCTTCTTTACTCATCTCACCAACAACTTTATGTGTTATCATCCCGGTTGAATCGATTACAAATGTAGTTGGAATACCGATCAATTGGTAATGATCTGTGCCGATGGTCTGACCATCTTCATTTTCCTGATCCAAAAGGATGGGAAAATCATATTTGTATTGTTTCATAAATTTCTTGATGTTTGGCAACGTATCTTGAGATGTCTCATTTACCATCCGGAAATTAATCTTATCTTTGTATTGATGATAAGCTTTCTGTAAATGTGGCATTTCTTGTTTACACGGATCACACCAAGACGCCCAAAAATTGATGACGGTTGGTTTTCCATTGGTTTTATACAACTCTACCTGTTGTCCATCCAATGTTTTTAATACAAAATTCGGTGCACAATTTTTCACTTCTACCCCTGTATTTCCTTTGCAATTGGCGTAGTTTACCACAGGTTGACTATTAGAAGCAGTTTGATATATCGCATATACTACTCCCGCAAGAAGCACAAAAATTAAGAACGTACGAATTACTTTCACAAGATTCCTCCTCCTAGGAAAAAAACGGATTGGTTTTCCGTTCATGGCCAATCGTTGTAGATGGTCCATGTCCTGGGTGAACAATGGTATTATCAGGCAACGTGAATAGTTGATCTTGTATCGCATTAATCAGTGCTTGATAATCGCCATCACGTAAATCTGTCCGCCCAATTGCACCTTTGAATAACGCATCCCCAGCATACACTACTTCTCCATCATAAAGGGAAATACTTCCTGGTGAATGTCCCGGTGTAAATAAAACTTGAAACTCTTTTCCAAGAAAAGAAAGTGCCTCTCCTCCTTGAACTTCTATCTCAGCTGGAGCAAAAATCATAGGATCAGAACCAGCGAAATTCTCAGAGCCATTAAGAGATGCATCTGAAAGCCAAACTTGTTCCTTTTGATGCACGATCACAGGGGCTTTTGTGAGCTGTCTTAGTTCACCTAATCCGCCAATATGATCGAAATGTGTATGCGTTAAAATGATCGCTTCGATCGTTAATGACAGCTGCTGGATTCGATTAACCAAAATATCTGGATTCATCCCCGGATCAAAAACTAACCCACGTTTACTGGATTCATCATAGAGCAGATATGCATTGGTAGCAATAGGTCCTAGAACATACTTTTCTATTTGCATGAAGAACTCTCCTTTGTTGCACACTAATGGATAACTGACAGAAGGGAGTTATCCAGAAATGATGGCTTATCTACGTTTCATTGGTTTATGTAGCTTGGTTGCATGTTTTTTCGTTGGTTGTGCACCAGAAAACTCTGCACCAAAAGAAGTGTCACCAAAAACACAAAAAATTTCTTACACGGAACGGGTAAAACAAACTGTTCCCGCCCCTCAGTATAACAAATCTGCACAAGATGTTTCCAACCGTCTTGAAACGATTGCAAAAAATATGCCTCATGTGAAAGATGCAACAGCAGTATCTGTTGGTAAATACTCAATTGTTGGACTTGACCTTGAGGATAATCTAGATCGCGCAAGAGTGGGAACTGTAAAGTATTCGGTGGCAGAAGCACTCCACAAAGATCCAGTTGGCGCAAGAGCACTTGTGACTGCAGACACTGATTTAGTACAACGGATTAATAATGTGAACCATGATATCCAGGATGGGAAACCTGTTTCTTCTATTCTCCAAGAACTTGCAGGAATTGCAGAACGCATTGCTCCTCAACCAACAAAAATAGTACCAAAACAAGAAAAACCATCATAGATTGATCGCTATGAAAGCACAGCATCCCATACGGGGTGCTTTTTTTATTCTATTTTCCAATTGATTTATCTGATCTTTTTCTTTACCATGAACACATGTGATATAGAGAATGAACGAAAGGAAAACAACAAAACATTTTACAACTATCATATCCTCCTATCTAACTATAGAAATCATACCACCCTACTCTACATTCATGAAAAACATACTATATTAGGGAGCTTCTATCATGAAAAAGGTTGTAATTATAAGTATGATTTGTCTGATCGTCCTTGGAGGAATACTAATATTTGTATATTCCAAAGAGGATAAATCATCCAAACAAAAAACACCTCCTAAACCGCCGGAAACAGTCGTACAGAACAATCAACAGAGCAGCAATACCAAAGTACCGGCACATAACTACTCATCTGATAAACTAAAAGTTGTCGCCGAACCAGATAGTATTAGTGTTTTAGTCAACAAACATAATAAATTACCAGAAACCTTTAATCCAAAAGATCTCGTTTTTCCAAAGGTACCTTACCTTAAAAGAGCGACAACAGAAAAAAGACAACTACGCAAAGAAGCAGCTATTCAGTTAGAAAAAATGTTTGCTGCCGCAAAGAAAGATAATGTTTATTTAACGGGAGTGTCTGGATATCGTTCTTATGAAACACAAAAGATATTATTTAATTATTATGTGAAACGCGATGGTTATGAAAAAGCTCGAACCTATAGTGCATTACCAGGAACGAGCGAACATGAAACGGGACTTTCGATTGATGTGACAGGAAAAGATGGTACTTGTGCAGCAGAAGATTGTTTTGGAAAAAAACCAGAAGCAAAATGGATTGCTGATAATGCTCATAAATTTGGTTACATCATTCGCTATCCACATGGAAAACAAGCAATCACTGGCTATAAATATGAACCGTGGCACATACGCTACGTAGGTGTTCACCTAGCAACGGAAATAAAACAAAAAGGAATTACGCTAGAAGAGTACTATGGACTTCATTAAAAAAGTATCTCCTTAATAAGGAGATACT
>NZ_WUUL01000014.1 GCF_009831235.1 Shimazuella alba
AGGGAGTTCTATTATAGAACTCCCTTTTATTTGTTGGTGGATATATGTTATTTTAACTAAATTCCTTTTTCTTTTACATGAACTCTACTTTGAATAATGGAGTCATGAGATTTTTTGATCTAGCAATGATTATGATTTATCAGAGGTTCAGCCTGCTATCTTTTGGGAGATGCGATCAAAAAAGTTAGCTTCTTTCACAGCATTCTTCGTAACAATAGGTACGCGTTGAAAGCCTTCTATTTTCTTGCCTTTATATAAGATCTCTACTGTTCCAATAACAGCACCTTTTTTCAATGGAGCTTTCAAATTCTTTTTGATCTGAACGTGATAGCTGTAGTTTTTCTTATCTCCTTTTTGGATAGGTAAATCAATACTTTTCTGTACAACAACTGATACTCTTTTTTCTTTTGCATTCGCAATGGTTATAGACTTGAGTTTCGGAATCGCTTGACCTGCTTTCAAAAAAGTAACAGTTGTAAACTGAAATCCGTAATCATAAAGCTTTGCTGTTTCCGTAAAGCGTTTGTCTTTTGATGTTGTTCCCATAACTACAGACATATAGCGAGTGTTGTTTTGTTTCGCTGTTCCGGTAAAACAATAGCCGGCAAGTTGCGTAGAACCAGTCTTTATTCCGTCTACACCCTCATATTGATGCTCCAATCCAGGCAGCATACGATTCCAGTTTTTGACTGTTTGCTCTCGTGTGGTACCTTTATGGAACGTATATTGCGGAATAGTTGTGAATTTGAAAATTTCTGGATGTGTTGTGATTAGTTCTTTCGCTAAATCGGCTGTGTCCTGAGCAGACATGACATGATCTCCTTGTGTATTAGGAGGATCAGGGTAATCTGCTTGATTTAAGCCAGAACTATTGAGAAAATGTGTGTGGGTGAGACCAAGTTCTTTTGCTTTTTCATTCATTAATGCCACAAATTTTTCTTCTGAGCCGGCTACATGCTCGGCTAGTGCAACTGCTGCATCGTTAGCAGACTGAACCATTAAACCTGTAAATAGTTCTTTTATGGTGGTTTTTTCATTCTCTTCTAAAAATATTTGAGCTTCATCAATATCTGCTGCACGTTTGCTGATCACGGCTTCTTCATCCCACTTGATTTCACCGCTTTGTATTTTGTCTAAAATAATGTATGCTGTCATAATTTTTGTCATACTAGCGGGTGGTCGTGGTTGATCTTTATTTTTTTCGGCTAAAACCATTCCTGTTTTATAATCCATTAATATATATGATTCTGCTTCTATCATTGGGTTGTTATCATCTGTAGATGCATGTTGGTTATTCGATAAAAATTCATTGGTTTTCAAGATGGGTTGTTTTTTGTTGGCTGGGGTTACAATTTCATCTTCAAATAATGGGGTCGACAAGCTGATAGATGTAGTTTGTTCTCGAGCAAATGTCTGAGCAGGTAGGGTAAGTAGAGATAAGCAGATCATCCCTAGTAACCATGAGTAATACTTTTTCATCCTTCATCCCTTTTCATGTTTTATGAATAACATAATATAGGAAAAGGTAAGAAGATCGATCCATTTATCGAAAAATTCACTTATTATTAATTTTTTATATACAGTTTAGCTGTTTTTCTGACTTGCAAGATATTACTTTTGATTTAGAAAGCTATTTATTTGATTTGATATTTTGGACTAATGAAAACGGTCATTATTGGTGACCGTTTTCCAGTGAATCTCTGCTGAGTTATGATTGCTGATAAGTTCTTTTCATAGATTTCGTCAATTGTTCTGCTATGCCATTCGGGTCCAGTAATATGCATGATGAGTTTATCCTGATTTCTATCTTTTTCCAAGAGCGGCAAGGACTCTACTTCAAAAACAGATAGGCTTATGGGGGAGCAGCCTGCTTTGCCTCCGTATATAAGAGATGCCATCGAGTATTAAATGATCTTCTTTCTTTTCTATCGAACAAACGGAGGCGTTTTTCTCGTTGTATGTTCCAATAAGTTCTGTGAATACTTGCTCAGATACTTTCGTATTGGTGGTATGTGGTAATTCCAAATGGTCTTGGATTTGATGAAAATAAATATCCCTTTTTCCGTCTGAATTTTCGATTGCTAATTTAGATATAGTAAGCTTCTTAAAAATATCGTCTGTTATGGATCGATAATCTTTCCAATATCTCACCATTCCATCAAAACCTCTTAAATCTCTTTTCATATATAGATTGAGTAGCACTTTGAACGAAGTGCTGTTCCATGGTATCCCCTCTACGATTGCATATTTTTCTCATCGCTTGATGGACATCATCTTGGTAGAAATAGATAAGGCATGGATGTAAGGGCTTAAGGATGTTTTCGATTGCTGATGTATACATTTGAATCATTTCCTTGGATACATCAAAAGGGAATAAGCTCCATGTAAGGTAACCAAACAGGCAGCTATCTACTATGATCGTTTCATAGGTTTTTTTTAATAGGAAGCAAAGTCTCTCCACTGATCTAGTGCTTTCTCAATAACTTCTATATACTGACCCTCAGACAATTCTTTTATAATATTTTGTGCGGATTGATGATCTTTATAAATATAAACAGGATGTCCTTTTTCTTCTTCATACCACCATTTATTTGGGATGCCGGTATTTGTAAGATGTCGAGAAAGGTGATGAGCCGTTGTAGATTTTCCTGATCCAGGTAAACTTTCTATTAATATTAATTTAGTACGATTCATACGAAAGAAGCTCCTTTTCATTTCTATTTAAAATCGTTGCAGTGTATCAATTAAAATAAAATCAGATAGGTATCCTTTTTTGCTAATTTCCATTCACTTCATGTTATGAAAATAATCTGAAATAAGCAAACTGCGTCTCCGCTTGATTACTGCCGATTATCAAATGATGAGCTAATTTTTCAATCAGTGACTTTTAGTCGTTTCCATTTCTGTTGGCATCTTTTCACGAAGAAAAAGATTGTCCAGAATCTTTGTAAAACGTATAATTCTATATGCACTACAGTCTCAACTCGAAAGGAAAATGGACATATTGGTTGTGAGAAAGCTTGGATGTTTGATTAGTAGTTTGTTAACTCTTTTTGTATTGGCAGGTTGTGGGAATAGCGGTGTTTCGGTAGATACTCTTCGTTCACTCTGGGCAAAACAAGTGAATCAAGAGGTAACTCCTCTGATGAAAGATGTTTTTGCTCCTATATCTTCACAAATAACTTCAGAAATCGTGTTACATTCAAATGAAAGCTGGGATGTTCCCAAAGATAAATTACCTAATTACAAATATGGTTTGCAACATGCAAAGCAGACAGAGAATAATCTTCAAGATCCGACGTTGGTGATTCATGTAAGATTAAATCAACCGTTTGCATCCTATCAAACAAATCAATTAGCAGAACAGATTTGGTCAGCAAAGCAACAATTATCTATAAATGGTATAAAAGTTGGGAAAATCATGATGGAATATAACGGAAAAATATATGTAGATGCTTCTCTTCAAGCGATAAATGAGCAAGGGGATATTGAATCCTATCTGAACGCGGGGTCAAAAGGGTAGAAATTTCACTGAAAGCAATGTGTCTTATATGACTATAGCTTTTTTGTGTAAAGGAGAATAATTAATTGGGCTATTGAGCAGCCTCTCGATGATGATGCTATCGAGAGACGGCTCAACAGGGTTTTCCCTACTTCAGCTTCAGCGTGAAGTATCCAGAGGTGACCTGGTGGAACTCGTCGGACTTGAACGTCTCCACACCCTTCTTCTCCAGAAGGAGGTCGGTGAGAAGAACGATGATCGGCTCCAGCCAGTACAGACCGTCGTCCTGCAGTTTCCTCGCCATGACAAGGTTGAACCTCAACGGGGTCGTGATCGGAAGGTACTTGTTGATCTGCTCGGAGCTCAGGTCGGCGTGCTTGGCGACAAGCTCGACGAGCTGGTCGAACGTCAGGGGCTGGGTCCGATTCTCCAGCTCGGCAGTCACCAGCTCGAACAGGCGAACGGCCTCCGGCTCCTCACCCTCGACGACCTTGAGCACGTCCTCACGGTTGTAGGTAGTCATGCTGTTGTCTCGCTTCCTGCTTGTAGGGGTTCAAATTTCTACCTATATTCTAGCAGATGTGTGCATGAAATACGATTGATTTATGTTTTGAATCGTGAGGAGTGGCAAATAACAGGATTAGCTTGACCGATGGTCTTCTCTTTTGGTATATATAAAAATTATCTAAGAATATCAGTAAAGAACGAGTAAGAAGATACAGACATAAAAGCGAACTGAGGATGGTGCAAGCTCAGTATGTCGGTTTTCTGAAACGCATTCTATTTTATTACTGATCGGGGAACTCCTCGTTAACAAGGACAAAGTGGTGCATAAAGTGCACAAGCGGAGTGGTACCGCGGGCAATAACGCTCGTCTCCTTCTAGGGGATGAGTGTTTTTATTTTTTTAGGAGGAACAAAAATGGATTTTAAACAGATTTTTGCAGAACAATTAGCTGGTGCAATAGATCATGTATTAGAAGTAGAAGAAGTAAATAAAGTGATTGAGAAACCAAGAAAACAAAATCTAGGTGACTTTGCTTTTCCATGTTTTGTCCTAGCAAAGCACTGGAAAAAAGCACCGAATATAATAGCGAACGAGCTAGCAGCAAAATTAGAGCACTCCTTATTTGAAAAAGTCGAAGCAGTAGGTCCATATGTAAACATGTTTCTGCACAAAGAAGCAGTCAGCAAACTAATTCTCAGCGAAGTATTGCAACAGAGAGATCAATATGGTTCTAATACAACTGGTCAGCAAGCAGCTGTGACGATAGATCTATCTTCCCCCAATATTGCAAAAGCTTTTTCGATGGGGCATTTGCGTTCTACGGTGATTGGGAATGCAATCGCAAATATTGCTGAAAAAAATGGTTATCGTCCTGTTCGAATCAATCACCTCGGTGACTGGGGAACACAATTTGGTAAACTCATTGTTGCTTACCGGAAGTGGGGGAACGAAGAAGCTGTACGTCAAAATCCAATTTCGGAACTAATGAAACTATATCTTCGTTTCCATGAAGAAGCCGTGCATGATGCTTCACTAGAAGAAGCTGGTAGAGAAGCGTTTAAGCAATTAGAAAATGGGGATAAAGATAACTTTGCTTTATGGGAATGGTTTCGAGAAGAATCACTTCATGAATTTGCCCGTATTTATGATTTACTTGGAGTACAATTCGATTCTTTTGCAGGAGAAGCATTTTATACAGACAAAATGGATGCAGTCGTAGAAATGTTAGAAGAAAAAAGATTGTTAGTGGAAAGCGATGGAGCAAAGGTTGTATTGCTTGAAAAAGAAGAGCTGCCACCTTGTCTGATTCAAAAGTCTGATGGCGCCACGCTTTATGCGACGAGAGATTTAGCCACAGCGATTTATCGGAAAAACGAGTATGATTTTGCAAAATCGCTTTATGTTGTGGGAAGTGAACAGAGTCTGCATTTTACCCAACTCAAATTAGTACTACAAAAAGCTGGTTTCAGATGGGCAGAAGATATGGAACATGTGACGTTTGGTATGATGCTCCGCAACGGCAAAAAGATGTCGACTCGTAAAGGGCATGTTGTTTTATTAGAGGAAGTACTAACAAATGCCATTGAATTAACTCAAAAAATTATCGAAGAAAAAAACCCATCTTTAATCGAGAAAGAAAAAGTTTCCCATGATGTTGGAATTGGGGCTGTCATTTTCCATGACCTCAAGCATTTCCGCACAAATGATGTAGAGTTTTCCATGGAAGCGATGCTCAATTTCGATGGAGAGACAGGTCCTTATTTGCAGTACACACATGCACGATGTCATTCTCTTCTTCGAAAAGGGGAATATAGCCCAAATACTGAGGCGATAGAGTTGGGAGAAGAGGAAGCATGGCCTATTCTTTCTTTGCTAAAAGATTTTGATCAAGTGGTGAAACTAGCTTGGCGTGAATATGATCCATCAAAGGTAGCAAGATATGCTCTTGATTTAGCACGTAGTTTAAATCAGTACTATGCACATGTTCACATTTTATCTGATAAGAAAAACAAACAAGCACGTCTTCATTTAATTTATGCTACTGCTACAGTTTTAAAAGAATCATTACGCATATTAGGACTACAAGCACCAATAGAAATGTAAGAGCAGATTGACATGGTGATAGAAGACATGCTAATATGATTTCATTGTGTTAAGAAGAAGCGCCCGCTTCTCACCTGGTCGACGCAAATGGGTTGTTACTAGGTTAATTGAGAAATACCGTAAGTTTATTACGTGTGGGCGACTTTCGTCCACACTTTTTGCATTGGCAACCTTTTACCTACTGGAGGTGTAATTATTAGCAAAGAACAGCAACAAGTCAACGATGCGATCCGCGCTCGTGAAGTGCGACTTATAGGAGCAAATGGTGAGCAACTGGGGATTCAACCTTTGCGAGACGCACTACGCATGGCTCAGGAACAAAATCTCGATCTCGTCAATGTAGCACCACAAGCGAAACCGCCTGTGTGTAGAATTATGGATTACGGAAAGTACCGGTATGAACAAAGCAAACGTGAGAAAGAAGCACGTCGCAACCAGAAAATTGTGCAGCTCAAAGAGGTTCGTTTAAGCCCCTCTATTGAAGATCACGATGTTCAGACCAAACTCAAAAACGTAGTGAAGTTTTTGGAGCAAGGTGACAAAGTAAAATTAAGCATTCGTTTCCGCGGTCGGGAGATCACTCACCAAGACCTAGGACGCCGTGTATTAGTTCGTATGGCTAAAGAAGTAAAAGAGATCTCAGATATCGAGAGACAGCCTAAGCTAGAAGGCCGTCAAATGATTATGATATTAACTCCAAAATCGTCCAACTGACATCGAAGGGAGTATGTACGATGCCAAAAATGAAATCTAAAAAATCAGCTACCAAACGTTTTAGCAAAACTGGTACTGGTAAAGTAAAACGTAACCATGCATTCACTAGCCATTTGCTAGAAGGTAAGTCTGCAAAACAAAAACGCAAATTACGTAAAAGTGCAATCATGGCTAAAGGTGATACCAAACGTATCGAACAATTAATCGCTTATAAATAGAATAGAACGTCTAGGAGGGAATTTTCATGGCAAGAGTTAAGGGTGGTACTGTTACCCGCCGTCGTCGTAAACGCGTGCTGAAGCTCGCACGTGGTTACTTCGGTTCTAAACACCGTTTATTCCGTACTGCGAAACAACAAGTAATGAAATCTTTAATGTATGCATATCGTGACCGTCGTCAGCGCAAACGTGATTTCCGTCGTCTTTGGATTACACGTATTAATGCAGCTGCACGTACAAACGGTCTATCATACAATAAATTAATGCATGGTTTAAAAGTAGCAGGTGTTGATATTAACCGTAAAATGCTTGCTGAGCTAGCTATCTTCGATGAAAAAGCATTCAGTGAATTAGCAGAAGTTGCAAAAAAAGCACAATAAATATCGATAATCTCATAGATTTCACTCTATGAGATTTTTCTTTTTCCATCTATTATTATATCATTGCGAGTTAGAAAACCCACGGTTTAAATCGTGTATGAAAGCAAGCTGGTAGAATAATTTTTGGATATAATTGACAAGTAGCAAACATATGATCTATGATATTCGCAAAATTCCAACGAGGGGGTGATTTCATGCATAAAGCCTTTTCCTACCGTCTTCGACCGACCATTGAAATAGACGGAAACAAAATCAAATTGCCGAAATTAGGCTGGGTAAAGTTTGTCCCATCGCGAGCAATAAGTGGTCGTATTCTGTCCGCCACTATCCTGTGAGGCATGCTACTTGCGATCCCGCAAGAAAAGAAGCCATTAGCATCGATTTAGGGTTGAGGGATTTTGCCATTTTCGATGATGGAACGAAAACGAAGCCAAACCGATTTTTTCGCCAATACGAACGAAAGCTAGCCAAACTGCAACAAACGATGGCACGAAGAAAAAAAGACGGTTCCAACTGGCACAAAGCCCGTATCCAAGTGGCTCGGATCCATGAAAAAATCACCCATGCCCGTCATGATTTTTTACATAAACTATCCACGAAACTGGTGTGCGAAAACCAAGTCATCCATATCGAAAGTTTGCAAGTGAAGAACATGATGAAAAATCAGAAGCTGGCGAAATCGATCACCGATGCTTCTTGGTCGGAGTTTGTTTCGATGTTGGAATACAAAGCAAAAGAATATGGAAGAAAAGTGGTGAAAGTAGGAAAATCCTTTCCCTTCAGCCAGCTTTGTTCGGGTTGTGGCCATCCAAATAAAGAAGTGAAACAGCTACAGTTGCGAGCATGGACATGCCCCAATTGCAACGAGCACCATGACCGAGATATCCATGCTGCTAAGAACATTTTGCAAGAAGGTAAAAGATTACTTGCCGTGGGGCTCACGTGGGATTACCCAAGAATCCCACGGCTTTCACCGTGTGGAGTTGTCAAGACTTTTATTCTGACAAATTTTGATAACAATTTAACCAATAGATCTAATATTCTTAGTATATAATAAATAAGTAATGATTTATATAAGAGAGGAATAGCCCTCTGTTTTTCTATATGATACTCAAAGGAGTAGGGCTGAATGCTGGTTAATTGGATCAAGCTTGAGTATGAACAGTACGGGCATTTGGATGCACAAGGAAATTTGTGTTTACCCCTTGAGTATGCAGAGGACTTTGTCCGTATCTGCTATCAACATAATATTTCCCTTATTGGTGTCGATTTTATTTTTCGTGCAGAAGACGACAATTACTATCATATTACTAGCCTAGATTGTCGCGAAATCATTTGGAGCTTTGCTGACTGGAATCATTTAGTAGATTATTGTAATCAAATTGTATGGAATGTTATTGTGCAAGAAGGTAGTAAAGAAGGAACGGAATATTTTATCCCTTATTTAATGGAAGAATACGATTGGTTAATGCAAAAAATACTTAATGAACCCGATAGTTTAGAGGATGGTTCATCTTCTTATAATTATGAGTTTGAAAATCAACAATTTTAATTCTAGTAACAAAAAAGAGAAGGTATTCCTCTGATAATTTATTTCAATGGTCGATAGTGGAAATTTTTGAGAAAGCAGGCTAATAATAGCTCTGCTTTTTTTTATTAATTGTGGTAGTATAGATCTAATTTAGTAGATAAAGAAATGATAAAATTTTATTATATCTACATAAGTGTAGTTAGACCTCTGTCTAACCCTTAGGAACTTGCCGACCGGTAAGTTTTCTTTATAATTTGACAAAGTGGGTGACCAAGCATGAGAAGTGACAAAATTAAAAAGGGAATCGATCGAGCGCCACATAGAAGTTTATTGCGAGCAGCTGGGGTGAAAGAGGAGGATTTCGACAAACCATTTATCGGAGTTTGTAATTCCTTTGTAGAAATTGTACCTGGCCACATGCACTTAAATAAGTTTGCCGAAGTTGTAAAAGATGCAGTGCGAGCTGCGGGAGGAGTACCATTTGAGTTTAATACCATTGGTGTAGATGACGGAATTGCGATGGGGCATATTGGGATGCGGTATTCGCTTCCAAGTAGAGAAGTGATCGCAGATGCAGTGGAAACCGTAGCGTTGGCTCACTGGTTTGATGGTCTTATCTGTATACCGAATTGTGACAAAATTACGCCAGGAATGTTGATGGGTGCAATGCGAGTCAATATTCCTACTATCTTTATCAGCGGTGGACCGATGAAAGCTGGGGTAACTCCTTCTGGTAAATCGATTGACTTGGTTTCTGTGTTTGAAGGTGTAGGTGCATATCAAGCAGGAAAAATGGATGAAAAAGAATTGTATGAGATAGAACAATTTGCTTGTCCGAGTTGTGGTTCTTGCTCTGGTATGTTTACTGCTAACTCAATGAACTGCTTAGCAGAGGCACTAGGGGTTGCCCTACCCGGCAATGGAAGTATTTTAGCTGATACACCAGAAAGAAAAATACTTGCTCAAAAAGCAGCTGCCCAAATTTTATCTTTGGTAGAAGCTGATTTAAAGCCAAGTGATATTGTTACCAAAGAATCTATCGATAATGCATTTGCGTTGGATATGGCGATGGGTGGCTCCACCAATACGGTTTTGCATACATTAGCAATTGCAAATGAAATAGGGGTAGAGTATCCTCTTACAAGAATTAATGAAATAGCAGCCAAAGTACCAAATCTATGTAAAGTCAGCCCAGCTGGTAAGTGGCATATGGAAGATATTGATCGTGCTGGTGGGATTCATGCTATCTTAAATGAATTATCCAAAAAAGACGGCATACTGAATTTGGATTGTAAAACTGTTACCTTAAAAACATTAGGGGAAAACATAAAAGAACATAAAATTTTAGATGAAGAAGTAATCCATCCCATTACAAATGCTTATAGCGAAACAGGTGGATTGTGTGTCCTTTATGGTAATATAGCTCCAGACGGTGCAGTAATTAAAACAGGAGCAGTAGATCCTTCGATCAAAATGTTTAGTGGTCCAGCGGTGATCTTCGAATCACAAGATGCAGCAATTGCTGGGATTTCTTTTGGAAAAGTGAAATCAGGTGATGTAGTCGTGATTCGTTCGGAAGGGCCAAAAGGCGGACCAGGAATGCCTGAAATGCTCTCTCCTACTTCTGCTATCATGGGTAGAGGGTTAGGAAAAGAAGTCGCACTTATCACAGATGGTAGATTCTCAGGGGCGACTCGTGGAATCAGTATTGGACATATTTCCCCGGAGGCTGCGGATGGCGGGCCGATTGCATTTGTAGAACCAGGAGATATCATCCATATCGATTTGATTAATCGTACGATCGAGCTCGAAGTTTCCGATGAAGAATTGGAAAAACGAAAAGAAAATTGGACAGCTCCTAAAATTGAAGTAGGTGGCAGATTCTTACGCCGTTATGCTCAATTGGTTACATCTGCTAATACAGGAGCTATCTTAAAAGATATATAGAGCTAGTTCTAAAAGAAAATCATCTCTCATAGAGGTGGTTTTCTTTTTTTGTCGTTCTCGTTTTGTGATAAAGTAAAATTGAAAACCATGGGGAGCTATGTTGAGAGGATACCCAGATGCCTACTGTCAAAGAAATCCGAGACGCAAGCAGAGAACTTGGAAGAGCGCAAGGAGCAGAGAAGAGATATGAAGCAGAAACAAAGCTAATCAACCTCCTTCTGCAAGCTCTCAAGGATCCTTCTCTAGCTAATCTCCACGACCGTCTTCGATTGGATCTGGAAAAACTCCTGAGAAAAGACGTGGAGTAGCCTTGGTTAAAATGGACACCTCGAGAAAGCCCGAGGTGTCCACTGCTTTTAGAACTAATTATGTATATTAGCCTCTATTTTTCCTCTCAAATGAAATGGTCCAATTGGAATTTGAATGAGAGTGGTTTCTTTTTGATCCTGTATTTGATAGAGTTGATCAATCATTTTTGTATTATATCCTAACAATGGATGGCCCCCAAAACCGATTGAGGAGGCAGCAAGCAGCAATCGTTGTACCAATATACCAGTTTCCATCTGGCGGATGCGGTATGCTCGTGTCCCCAGATATTCTGTTCCTAACAAGGGATCGCCCAAAATATGCAAACAGATGGGGACTTGAAAAAGATTGATATGCTGATGAGTCATACTTTGTTGGAAATAGAAACGGAAATCCCCTTCTTGGATTAATTGCAAGGAATGGTTGGCAGGATTATAGCAATAAAGACCATTCGACACCTCCTCCACCTCATATAAGTAACCAGCGATTGTGAGATGATAAAAAGGATGATCAGCATGTTCAGACAAATCATTCGAGTGGGAAGTTGCATCCCTCACCGTATGCAAAAGAGTGCTGAGTTGCTCTAAAGTGACAGTTTTTTTTGTGAAATCAGCTCCAGGTGAGACTCTAGACCGGCAGGTCTCGAGAAACGGTGGTAGATGGGAACGACACGGTGGTAAAGGAGTTATTTGCTTTTTCGTTTGGAAAATTGGCTTTGTTCTCTGTATGGATGGAAATGCTTTTATCTCCTGCTGTATGGATTGAAGATGTATCCGTTGTAAGTCAGGATATGGGATTAATTTTTTTGATTTCATGTGATAATTGTGTGAAATGACAGGTACTTCTGTTATTTTATCTTCTGTAAAAGTATCTGACTGAATGGATAGAGACGATGCCATCGGTATTACGGCATAGATGCTCTCTTTTTCGGTTGACAATCCTAACAAATGATTTATCTGTTCATCTAAGAATTGATAATAGATGGTTGTATCAAAAGAGGTTTGCTTGGCTACTTCTAACAACTGCCCAATGACAACACCACTATCCAATCCCTGTAGTCGATAGGCGAAGTTGTGATATTTGAAGAAGTTTTTCCAAAAGAAAATAGACACGAATATAGTTGCAAAGCAATCTGAGATATCGCAGCGGTTTCCTAGTGCATTTGCTAGATAAGCATCATAGTTGCCCTCTCGCAATAGTACCAAGGAATGGTGAGCTGCATCATAGTGATAGATACCAGGTGGAATATCATTTAATTTGATATAAAGGTATAATTCATTGGGATACAGAGCTCCACCAGAAGGTACAAACCTTCGGTACATTGTTGCAGTATGAGGTATATCATCTATGTGTGCCGGATATGTCGCATAAACTACTTTTGTTATTCCAAATACACACCACAAAAAACATCCCAATTTGTCTAGCGAAAGGTTTCCGGTTTTTTTTTGGAAGGACAGTGGGATTTCATGAGATAGAGCGATTTTCGGTCTATCTTGGTAAATTTTAAAGGGATATGGTGCATTATTCCAATCCACTTCCCAATCATCAGGGCGTATTTTATCAGGATCGATCTGCAGATGAGATAAGAAGGTGTCAGTATGCAAAAATTTTTCCTCCTTTTATGGAAATGGATGGGGATGAGGATTTAGTTGATCAAGCGATAACTCGTTTTTTACATACCCTAGTTTTTTTGGTACTTGCAAAACTCTTGGTAATCCAGTTAAACGAGTGAGATGATGGCCAAATGTCATCGGTAGCATACCAGGAATAATTACCTTCACGCAGTGTAATTCGTTTCGCTCAAGCTCTGTAGTAGTTTGATTTACTACTATTACATCAAGACCAATGTTTTTACAGGTTTGGATCAAATAACGCAGATCATCAGTCAAATCTGTTTCGCTGATCGGTGGTTGACTCATCTGTTGATAAGTTTGAATTCGCTCATTTTGTTTTAATAAAAAATGCAACCGATGTTCTGTTTCTGGTATGCTGTAAAGCATGGAATGATCAGGCATGTGACGTACAAGGTGGGGCTTATCGATCATGTTTCTGTATTTTGCTCGCTGTTGTTCTGCTTTGGCATCAAGTGTGAGCATCATCCCTGCTAATTCATGTATCGCATTTTTGGTAGCTTTAATAGGATCAAAATGAGTTCCTGCTGCACATATCAAATGGAATCCTGTTTCTTTTCTGTTTCTGGCAATTGCAAAAATACTTGGTATTCGATGTTCCATTGTTGCGTCAAAGAGATGGATTTCATAGCCTGCAACAGTATGTATACGATCAAGCATGAGATCGAGCTCCCCGTCAATTGCCGAGAAGGGGTCTATTCTTGTCAGAGGCAGCCGTGCGTACCATGTCATCAAGAATGCATCTCGTTCGAATACTTCAAGTATCCCATGGAAGATTGCTTCTTCTATGCTTCCTCCGAGTGCACAACCATTTGAAGTTTCGTAGACAAATCCTTTTCCATCTCCCAAGCTATAGTAAGCTAATAGTTCCGGCACTAGAATAGGTTGTTTTTGCCCAAAGGAGTATCCCCAAACCCAATTCATCTTTTGATGAGGATCAAAAGCCCGAAAAGGGAAATGAGATGTGTTGTATTGTTCGTTTGAATGAGTACCCACTTTTACAGGATGTAGTGCAAGATCGGAAATATTATGATAGCTATCATAAATAACTGTTCGTTTACTTCTAGGTGCTATACCGCAAGAACGTTCCAATCCTTCAAAGATAGCTGTTATCTCACTGTCTTCAAAGCGGTGAGTTCTACCAGCAGTCGCCTCACTACCTACATACAAAGGCAGCTTCACGCTTGCAGCAGCAAATGGTGCGAGGTAATCATGGATATTTCCATTAAATACTCCTGTGCGGTTTCCGTAATAGTCCCTTTTCAGCGTTTGTCTCCAATGTTCAAATGGATGTTTCCGAAAATTATATGTTTCCGTTTTGGGATTAGATTGAAGTGAAATCCGCGCTAATTCAGCAGTATCTGATGGTAGAGAAGCGCAAATAGAACACAATGGATCAGCAAGTATTTTCTCTCTTGTTGTCTGTAGAGTGGGTAAATGTATGATAATGAGCTCTTCTTGAAGGGAACTTTGAATATTTACAATCTTTTTTATTTCATCCAGCAAAATACTTGTTATATGGTTAACTGCATGGATGGACACCCAAGGATCAATTTTGGTAATTCCTTGCTGACTCAGATGTTGGTAAATTTCCCACATCTCTTTTCTATCACTGCCACCCATCAAGATTCTCCGATCTGCACAATGGAAACAAGGGTTACCATTTTGTTGGATGAGTGGACCGATCATTGCTTCTCCAAATCCAATAAAACATCTTAACCAAGGGACAACAGACGAAGTTTGTATTTCCCGATGAATAGAGGGATACCAGTAGTCATGCAGAACCAATAGGAGATCAATACTTTCCCAATCCACGTTCTTCCGATTCTCAGGGATGGAGCAGATAGAAAATTGTTCTTCTAACACATTAGTTATAGATCTTGCTAGTATTCCTTCTCCCAAAATACCAATAGTATATTTCATCATTTTTCCGACAGGATACCTCGACTTCTACAAGTCGGGGAGGAATAACGACGTGATTCTTAGAACCACATTCTTTTCTCCTGTCGTACTCCTTTCTAAGTAGGATTTTTGAATATATTGTCGAATGGGATGGGCAGGAGAAAACCGTTGGGCACTTTTTGCTATCAGGCACTCCTTGTACTTTGGCAACTATATCTAGGCAGTTGTAGTAGGAATGCTCTACTACGTAAAAGATACAAGCTATCGGAAGGTTCTGTATCTCGGGAAGTGGAGTACCTAAACACAGGGTCTGTATGTATCAGCATGACTGATAGGGAACAGGTAGCTGTCAACTTGCATATAACATCCATTTAAGGTCAGAGTCTCGCATGACTGGATCGTTACAAGCTTCCACCTCTTAGGTGGTGAGTCGTTGACTTAGGATTGTTCCTCTCGCAACATAACTCCGACGACAGAAAGATGCTGATCGATTATCTTTTCCATACATATTGAAAATACATCCATCTGCTGGTTATGATGTTCAAGTGTAGGTAGAACAGATGATAAAACTTGTTCATACGAGTCAGCTTGATAGCTTGGAAATAAAGTAGTGCAAAGTGCTAGTTGTTTGTTAGTATGGAGCGCTGACGTTTTATTGGTATCATTTTGTACCATTTGCAATGCTTTTTGTAAAGCATTACGAAGAGCAGCAGTCAGATGAAAGCCCACACTCGCAAACCAAGTACTTCCAGTTTTGATCCATACAACAGGGAAACCAAAGATAGGTTCACCAATAGACACAGTAGGTGATCCATATAAACTTCTTATGCTTTTCACATAATATCGGCTTTTTTCATCCTCGATAAAGTTGAGTGAAAGTTGGTATTGTGGAAGCGTAGGCGATGCATTCTTTTCTTTAAGAAAATGGGTTAAATGTTTTTGTAGACCTCGACAGATTGCTTCTGCATTGCTTTCTCCAGCACCAATTCCAATGTAAGCAGAAGGACTATTTAACAAATATGTTCCTTTTATCAGCTGTGAACCATATGCTTCGATCCCAGCTAAACCGGATTCGCGCTGTGCCTCTTGGTGATTCCATCCTGCACAAATAATAGGAGTCAGCGTTTGCGTTGACTCGGCTGATAACGGATTAGAAACAATTACTTGGCATTGGGATAGCGGAAGTTGAAGGTGATTTTCTGGTCCCCATAAACGGAAAATACCAGTTCTAGAAGAAGTGATCTGTTGGAATAAATATGGTAAATTCCCATTTTTGTGTATAGTACTGTCATTCCATTTTTCCTTTGGCAGGGCTTTTAAGATTTGATTGGTTTGGTCTAAGTGAGGCAGAGATTGAAACGAATGCCATCTGCCTTCCAGTGTTACTAGGTCAAGCAGGAATACAGTTGGTTTGTTTTTTCGTACAATGCCTGTTTGGATTTGAAACCAGAGAAAAGCCAATTGATTGGCAAGCAGGCATAAGCTCGTGCTACTGGCTTTATTGGTGTTGTTTTTAAAAAAAGAAACTCGCTGGTATGCTGATTGAAAATCAATAGCAGGTCCAACCATTCCTGTATCATGTAAAACGATTGCAGGTAGAAAACATTTCTGTGCTTTTTTACAAACATGCTCTAAAAGAATCATTTGATCTACATCTTTTTCTTCACCAACATATAAAACGGTATCAAACGAGCTGACAATTTCATCCCAACAGGAAATGGAGTCGTAGGGGATAGGAGCAATAGAGACACCAGAATCCATCAGCTTTGTATCATGCAGTAGTTGGGAAATTCGGTTCATTGAGGCAGTGCTATGTTCCGTTGCAATCATATGGATTTTTTCAAGACCGGATTGAAGCAAAGCATAGATAAGTGTGGTCAAAAAATCACCTGATCCAATCGTAAGTACGCTTGATTGACGATACTTTTCAAACCGATGAGCGCCTGAACCAGAAAGATGATCGAGATAATCGATCTGGGCTTGATATTTTTTTTGAATGTTTTCGGCTAATGTATGACCTTCGTCTGTACTGATATCACGTGCATAACCATTTTCTAGTAAGATTTCGGCGAATTCATAAACACGTTGTTGGAAGTCCTCAGGCAGTCCTTCTGTAATCTCTTGCAACGTTCGTCCTCCATCGAAAATAGGGAGTAACTTTTCCATCCATTGGTAGACATTAGAACCATGCATGCGAAACGAATGGGAATTGTTTCGAAAATAAATTCCACCCTTCCTATCTGGAATATAGTATGTATCTTGATTTACTTTTAGGCGAGTAGATGCGAGGATACCTGGCATGAAGATTCACCTTTCCTTCCATGTTGTTGTCTACTCCCATGTCTATGTTTCAAGGCCTATCCACTTTCTTCGTGTAAAAAAAGCCCTTGAAAGCAGGGCATATGTTTTAGAAGAATGGAAAAAACGGAAAAAATGGAAATAGAGGGAAGCATCCACCACAACCACCGCAGCCGCCACAACCGCCACAACCGCCACAGCCACCACAATGGCGCCCGCAGCCACCGCAGCCACCACAACCGCCACAACGACCAAAGCGTTGGGCTATATCAACATCTTCGTACTGCTCCATGTAGTGCTGCCATGGTGTATTTTCGCTTTTTTCATATTCATCAATGCTTAGTTCTTGTAAGTCTTTTTGAAAATCTCCCATCTTTTACTACCTCCATTAACTAAAGGGGTTTCGGAAGGGATATCGTGACAGTCGCCCTTCTTGACATGATATATCTATGATGAGAATGGAAAAGAGGTTACTCGAAATAATTAGCTGTTTTTGTCAAAAGTGTGTGTTTTTTTTGCTGTTTCATGGTATGATTTACAAAAGTAGCTACATATCTGCACATCATGAAGAATAAGCGTGATGTATTCCTAAAACACCTTCCTTAAATTATTATTTTTAATAATTGGAATAGTAAAAACTCAGGAATGACGGATGACAGCGCTGTCATTTTTGTAATATAAAATAATGACAGAATGGGTTGACAATCGAAAAGTGTCATCGATATAATAGCTCCTAAATAATAAAAAATAACTGTATTTCTCAAAACTTAAAAACAATTTATATTGACATAATTGAAACAATGACGAGGATATAAGTGTTGTACCAATACGCGAGACAGAGATTTTTGGGATTTTGCTGAGACCCAAAACCGTAAGTACTTTGCTTCTCACCTCTGAGTTACATGCCGAAAAAGTAAGGAAACACTTGAGTAGACCATGATCGGTTGTCGCCGTTATCGACCGAGTACTTACATGTACTTGATGAGACTGAATGCTGCGAGGCTTCAGTGAACTTGGGTGGTACCACGAAACTGTTCGTCCCAATTGGTGAATTTATTCACTGGGATTGTACGGTTTTTTTTTATTATGATTTAAAAAGGAGGAATAACTTTTGGCTCCCCAACTAGAATCAAAAACAAATTCTATTGGCTTGGATGAAAAAAAGTATACAGGATCTGAAATTTTACTGCGCTCTTTGGTAGAAGAGGGAGTAGAAATGATTTTTGGTTATCCTGGGGGTGCAGTCCTTCCTATATATGATTCGCTGTATGATGGTCATGTCCGGCATTTGCTTGCAAGGCATGAGCAAGGGGCAATTCACGCAGCAGATGGGTATGCGAGGGCTACTGGTAAGCCTGGTGTAGTAATGGCCACTTCAGGACCAGGGGCTACTAATCTAGTAACAGGGATAGCCACTGCAATGATGGATTCAATCCCTCTTGTCTGTATTACAGGGAATGTGCCTTTGAGTTTATTAGGAACGGATGCATTTCAAGAAGCTGATATTACGGGCATAACGATGCCTATCACAAAGCATAACTACCTTGTACGAAGTATAGAAGAAATTCCTACAGTAGTAAAAGAAGCTTTCACGATTGCAACTACTGGGAGACCTGGACCAGTTTTGATCGATATTCCAAAAGATGTCTCACAAGCGACCAACACTTTTTCGTATCCAGAGAAAGTAGAGATCAGAGGTCTAAATAAACCCCAAGAACCTAGTGAAGTCCAAATAAATCGGCTTTATCAAGTCATACAACAAGCAGAACGTCCTGTTATTTTAGCAGGTGGTGGAGTAGTAAGGGCAAATGCGCAAACTGAACTGATTGAATTTGCTGAAAAATCTAATATCCCAGTTACCACAACTCTGATGGGTCTCGGTGGGTTTCCTAGTAGGCATGATTTATGGTTAGGAATGCCTGGGATGCACGGGACATATGCCGCGAACCATGCTTTACTGGAATGTGATTTGTTAATTGGAATTGGAGCGCGGTTCGATGATCGTGTCACAATGGGACGAATTGATAAATTTGCAACTGGCGCTAAGATCATTCACATCGATATTGATCCGGCAGAGATAGATAAAAATGTGCATACGTATGTGCCGATTATCGGAGATGTAAAAGAAGTGTTATCGGTTGCGAATAAACAGCTTCCATCGGCTAATTCCAGTAGATGGATCGGTACATGTGATGCTTGGAAGAAAAATCATCCGCTTCAGTATCAAGATACAGATGAAAATGGATTAAAGCCTCAATGGGTAATTGAGCATTTGGATCAAACAACGGAAGGAAAAGCGATTGTAGCTACTGATGTAGGACAGCACCAGATGTGGGTTGCGCAGTATTATCTTTTTTCAGAACCTCGTTCGCTATTGTCATCAGGTGGGCTTGGAACGATGGGCTTTGGATTTCCAGCAGCAATCGGAGCTCAATTAGCCGATCCAGATCGTACTGTTATCGCGGTGACGGGTGATGGTGGATTTCAAATGACAGCACAAGAATTAGCAGTTATCGCTTTGGACAACATCCCTGTAAAAATTGTTATTATCAATAACCAATGCTTGGGTATGGTTCGCCAGTGGCAGGAAGTATTCTACAAAGAGCGTTACAGCGAAGTAGATTTATCAGGGAGCCCTGATTTTGTAAAACTAGCAGATGCTTATGGTGTGAAAGCATGGAGAGCAACGAATAAGGAAGAAGCAATTCAAGCATGGAAAGAAGCACTTCATCATCCTGGTCCGGCTGTAGTCGATTTCTGGGTTAATCCAAATGAAAATGTATATCCAATGGTTGCTCCAGGAACTGGATTGGATGAGATGATGATGGGAGATGAAGAGCAATGAGACATATATTTTCAGTATTAGTAAACAATCGGCCACGTGTCTTAGCTCGAGTCTCCAGTCTTTTGGGACAGAGAAACTTCAATATTGAAAGCATCAGTGTAGGACAATCAGAAGAGAAAGATCTGTCACGTATGATCATTGTGACGAGTGGTGATGAACGAACGCTAAATCAATTGTCCAAACAATTGTCTAAATTGATAGACGTAATCGAAGTTCGAACGATTACAGAGACAACTAGTGTAGAAAGAGAATTGATGCTAGTTCGAGTTGCGGCCAGCCCAAATGTACGGATGGAGATCCAAGGGATTATTGATCCATTCCGAGCATCAGTAGTAGATGTGGGACACGATACCATGATGCTGCAAGCTACGGGAGATAGAGCAAAATTGGATACCTTAACGGAATTATTACAGCCTTACGGTATTTTAGAAGTTGCTCGAACAGGTGTTATTGCTCTGAATAGGGAATTTGAAAAAATTTCGCTTACAACCGTTATCTAAAGAAATAAAAATAAAAGAAAAAATCTGGGGGAATGTATCATGAGTAAAATGTACTACGAAGGCGATGCAAATCTACATCTTTTTAATGGCAAAACAGTTGCAGTAGTAGGATATGGCAGCCAAGGGCACGCACAAGCACAAAACTTACGTGATAGTGGAGTGAAAGTAGTAATCGGTCTTCGTCCGGGAAAATCATGGGATCAGGCGGAAAACGATGGATTTTCCGTTTTTACGGTTGATGAAGCTGCCAAACAAGCTGATGTGATTCAGATCCTACTTCCAGATGAGCTTCAGAAACATGTATACGAGACACAAATCAAAGAAAATTTAACAGCTGGTAATGTATTGATGTTCTCTCATGGATTTAACATTCATTTTGGTCAAATCGTTGCACCATCTGATGTAGATGTTATCCTTGTAGCACCAAAATCACCTGGCCATTTGGTTCGTCGTGTTTACCAAGAAGGATTTGGTGTTCCAGCTCTGATCGCAGTTCACCAAGATGCAAGCGGACAAGCAAAAGATGTTGCACTTGCATACTGCAAAGGAATTGGCAGTACACGTGCAGGAGTGATCGAAACTTCTTTCAAAGAAGAAACAGAAACAGATCTATTTGGAGAGCAAGCAGTACTCTGTGGTGGAGTTTCTGAGCTAGTGAAAAATGGTTTTGAAACATTGACAGAAGCAGGATACCAGCCAGAAATCGCATATTTTGAGTGTCTGCACGAGCTAAAATTGATCGTTGATTTGATGTATGAAAAAGGTTTGAGCGGAATGCGCCATTCTATCAGTGATACAGCAGAGTACGGAGACTATGTGAGTGGGAAACGTGTTGTAGGAGCACCTTCTCGCCAAGCGATGCAGCAAATCTTGAAAGAAATTCAAGATGGAACATTTGCAAACAACTGGATTGCGGAGAATCAAAACGGTCGCCCAGAGTTTAACAAAATCGCAGCAAGCGAAAAGGAGCATTCGATTGAAAAAGTAGGAAAAGAACTTCGTCAAATGATGGTGTGGGTAAACAAAGAACCTGTCAGTTCCAATAACTAATTTTTAACGGAAAGAGAAGGAGCAACGACTATGCGGACAATCAAATTTTACTACTACATTGATTGTGCGATGGAAAAAATCTCCTAGTGTAACGCTAACAAAAGGTGTGAAGATGGAGCTGCACTCCAATAAGATGGTGTCCTCTGATCGAAACAGAGTTCGCTGCATCTTTACCTGGAGATCGACAAGCGATAACAGAAGTAGAGAATGCAACGGTTTTAATTTAGCGTATTGTGTGGAAAGTGAGCGCGAAGTGATTACAGACATCTTAGAAGCTAGTGCCCGAGCGTTATGGATGAGGTAAATCGTTTGATAGCAAGGAAATTGGAATGGGAAGTTGAAGGTGTATGGGAAACTGCTGCTTCCTTTTCAAAGGGGGAGTAATCATTGGCAACAAAAAAAGACATAGTAGTGATACCAGGTGATGGAGTCGGTACAGAAGTGATGGATGCTGCACTAGCTGTTTTGGATGTGGTGCAAAATAAATACAACTATGATTTTACTTATCATCAAGCATTAGCTGGTGGAATAGCGACAGATACAGTTGGAGTACCTTTACCAGATGAAACATTGGATAAAGCAAAAAAAGCAGATGCGATCTTATTTGGGGCAGTTGGTGGTCCAAAATGGGATAATCATCCACCTCATCTTCGTCCAGAGCAAGCACTTCTCGGATTACGAAAAGCGTTAGGTCTCTTTTCCAATCTTCGACCAATTGTATTATTCTCGGGGTTAGAAGACAGTTCTTCTTTAAAAGCCGAAGTGATTCAAGGTGTCGATTTTGTAGTTGTTAGAGAGTTGACAGGTGGTATCTACTTTGGCGAAAAACAAAGACAGAAAGATAACAATGGGTATGAATATGCGTCGGATGTCTTGCTCTATCATGAGCATGAGATTGAGAGAATTGTTCGTTTAGCATTCCAGATGGCACAAAATCGCAAGAAGCAACTTACATCCGTTGATAAAGCAAATGTTTTAGAAAGTTCTCGTTTATGGAGAGCAGTGGTAGATCGAGTGAAAACCGATTATCCTGATGTTACGGTAGAACATATGTTGGTTGATAATTGTGCGATGCAATTGGTTCGTCGTCCTGCTTCCTTTGATGTGATCGTGACAGAGAATATGTTTGGAGATATCTTGAGCGATGAAGCAGCTATCTTGACTGGATCAATAGGTATGTTGCCATCTGCAAGTTTAGGGGAGGGAACACTCGGTTTTTACGAACCAGTACACGGCTCTGCACCAGATATCGCAGGGCTTGGTATAGCGAATCCAACTGCAATGATTTTATCCATGGCAATGATGCTTCGGCACTCTTTCCAAGACGAAAAAGCAGCTTCTGATGTAGAAAAAGCAGTAGAAAAAGTTGTACATATGGGATATCGTACACAAGATACGAAAGTAGATAGCGATAAAACATTAACCACTATGCAGTTTGCTGAAAAAGTAGCAAGTTTGATTTAACTGTTCGTTAGCCAGTCCATTAGGGCTGGTTTTTTTAATGTTTTTAAATATAATATAAATTTACAGAATAAAAAGTTTACATTTTTAGGCGTTTTGCGATATACTTTGTATGAACGTACAAATCGTACGTCCTTGCGTGCTTTGGAGGAAAAAGAGATGAGCCAGCCAAATCAGCAGGATGAGCTTGAGCTGCGAGAACTGGAGAAGGATCCTGAGAAGAAGAGGACGATTCGGATGCTCGGAGAAGATTATACTCCGAGGTTTGTGGAAGAACCGAAGACTCGTCGTCGACGTGTGATTCCTTCGAAGAAGCAGCAGGGTTGATAGAAATATCAACGCAGGCCCGATGTATCGCAGCATCGGGCCTGGTGACAAGGTTATTTGGTAAAAAAAGTGCTTTCAAGATTGATGTTTTAAAGCGAAGAAACCTAACCGAAGTGGTCAGGTTTCCATATATAAAAATGTAAATTCATCGAAATCAACAGCTTCTTTTAGTGGTTGCAATCTGGCTCGTTGCAATAACGCATTCCAAACACCTCCTCTACAAGAAAGAAATGATTTTCTATTATTATATCAAAAGTAGCGTGTAAATGTTAGAATATTTTTCTTTTATATTTCTTTCTGAATTAAATACGATATTAAAAAATATCCGTTCCCAAACAACAAATGAATGGGATTTTCCATTATAATAGTAAATACCAAAAGTGAGTTTCTCATGGTTGGAGACTGAAGTGCTCAAGCGTGATGTGATTGTCCGTACCTACCCGACTAAGGGGAAGGTTCTGGAGATCGCTTTCGACAACCTCTGGAATTTTGAGAAGAAGCTGGAAGCGTTTTTCGATCGTATTGACCTGGATAAGGTCGATACGCTTCCGACTCACCTGAAGGAGAAGTTCGTGAGCTTCATCGAGGGCGAGGTTGTAGCGGAGTGGTATCATACTCTTCTGACCATGCTCGATGCGACTGATCCGGACTCTTCTTCGGATGATTCTAAGTTTCCGTCTTTCACGCTTGTCAACAGGACGGGCTATTACCTTAAGGAGCTCGACGAGATCGAGAAGGCGTTGTCTTAGCCTTTTCCCGCCCCGCTTTGGAACTGATTCCAAGGCGGGGCCCGAAACAAAATAAATTATATGATATAATAGGAAGACGTTGTATGAAGAACAAAAAACGACTTATTCATTAGGAGAATACCTCAAAAAGGTGGGACACCATATGGATAATAAAAATAATTTAGTCGCGATGTTTCGCAAATTACCGACAGAACGTAAAGCGATGATTGCAGAAACGGCTGTGGTAGTCATCGGTTGGCTCGCAAAGAAAGCAGTCCATACTTATCAAAATCGAAAGAAAAAGAAACAAGAAAAGGTAAGCTCCTAAAGCTTACCTTTTTGCATGCAAAAAAGAAAACTATCTTCTAAATAGGGGTGTAACCAGTCATATAATGAAAATGAACCGTTCTTAGAAAGGAACGGTTCATTTTCATAGGTTTATTAAGCTAATCGCTCGATCGAGAATTATACGAAATTCAAGGTATGGATTGATATGGTTGTAAATAAGGGGAGTAAGAGCAAGTTAGTTAGCTTGTTTCTTTTCGAACATAACAAAATAATTAGAGCTGCGCATCTCATTTTTCATTTCTTGTCATTGAACTAGAAAGTAAGTCAGGAAAGAATTTCCCAGCAAATCGTAAGAACTTTGAAAATCCTCGAACTACACGCTTTTTGTTCTTTTCCATGCCTTTGATGCCATGTTTAACAAGTGTATCTAAACTCATATTTAGAAAGTCGCCGCCACCATCCTTTATGCTTGGTTCTAGATTCGTTTACGCAACAAGAGAAGAGGTGGGACTAGCTCCATCACATGAATATTCGCCCCTGAGTTATTTAATTGAATGCGAACCGCATCTGTATACATGTGTACACCTGCTTTCGTTGCTGAATAGGTAGGATGTATGGATGAAGTGATATAAGAAAGATCGGGACTTGTTGTCACTATCATCGCCTTCATTTTGCGCGGCAAGTTGTGGTAGCAAAGGTTGTGTCATTCAGATTGTCCCGTTTAAATTCGTTTCAACTTCATTTGTTACTTGTTCAAGTTCTATGTTTTCATCCAACAACCTAAACGAACCCATGATTCCTGCTGAGTTGAATAAAATATTTGCTTTGGGATGGTTTTCCTTAATGAATGCTGCTTTTTATGCGTACGGAATCTGGAATTGAAACATCTCCGTGCAGTTCCATTAGTCCCTTATTATTTTTTATCACTTGATCAATTGTTTTTTGATTGCGATCAACAATAATTACTTTATTTCCACGTTTGGACAATTCTTTCGCAAAAGCAAGACAGATGCCTGAGGTGACGCCAGTAATGACAATAGTATTTTTGAAAGGTTCATTATTTCCTCCTTTAAGTTATATAAATTTGTTTGTGGTAACTCCTAACGAAATGAATCTTATCGCATCCAGTTGGAGTCTTCGTATCTTTTCGGGAAAAGTGTACGTTTAGGCATATTTCATACGCGAGTTAGATCTCTACGTGTATGTGAAGCTGTAGAATACGACAACAATATGCGATCTTAGCGTATTACACTTCTTCGTTCAGTTGCTGTTTTGCTCCTTGATTATTTGCATTTAAACTCAAATCTATTTTTTTCTATTTCTATTGCTCGATTAGATGTTTTGATAATAATATTAAAATGCTGACTGTACGTATGCATAAACACTTCGTACTGAATCCTGCGTTCTTCATGAGATTGACTTAAATAATGAATATCGGTTCCTCTTTGAGCAATATCACGTTTCAACCTTCTCATTAATTCCGTTTCACCATCTGTATAAAAGTAAATTTTTAAATCAAATAATTTCGGATTTATAAATGCAACACTCATCCCTTCTACAATTGTTACTTTGTTTTTTGAAGAGATTAACTCGCTTTTCTTATAATGTGAATCAAGTGTATATAAATCTAAACCAGCTCTAACCATCTGAATATCCCTTTCTAAAGAAGACAAATGATGCGCTGATGGATGGCAAGCCGTCATTTTATAGCGATGAATTTCGTTCTGATATGTATAGTCGATGATTGCATGCTTTCGAAGATTTGAGCTAACAATATATGGATCTGTATTAATATAATTTATTTCATTTTGATTTAGTAGGTTTACGATCCTATTGGCAAATGTTGTTTTTCCAGCAGCACCATGACCTGAAATGCCAATAACAATCTTTTCATCATTTATTTTGACCCAATTTATGATTTCTTGTAATAACTTATCCATCACTCTCTCCCTTTTCCTGATATGCTCCTCTTTTATCCGATATCGTAATATTCTCTCTTTTTATTATACATGAATTAAGAAATATAGATTCGCCGTATTTCTTTATATTAATCCTAGATAAATTAAATCAGTTTTTATTTTACATATTATGTAAAATATCTGATGAACTATAGTAACAACCCTAGGGCTCTTTTTTTGATCAATTCATTTTCCATTATATAGTTACATTATCACTCGTCGCTGGATGCTGGTTCTAAAATAGAGCTGCTTTATATTGTAATAAGAGAAACTATTTTGGTTTACTGATCATTCTCCATTTACAAACTAGAGATATTTCTATATAATGACAATGCAAAGTCCAACTCAACCTCTCCTTGGGAGAGAAAGGACACACTGAAATGGGTCTCTTTGACGATCTCGTTGGTGCTGTCACCGGAGCTGCCGATGCAGTGGCTACCACTGCATCGGCAGCTGGTGCCGTGACTGATGCAGCCACTGGTGCTGTGGACGGAGCAACTGATGCTGCGACTGATGCAGCCACTGGTGCTGTGGACGGAGCGACCGATGCAGCTACTGGTGCGGTGGAGGGCGCTGACAACTCTGCCAGCGACTTCCTCGGCGGGCTCTTCTAAGCGCATCAGCGTCTAAGACGCCTCCTGTCCTGGGACGGAGCCTCACGCTACAAAGCGTGTGTACTCCGTCCCGGGAACCTGCCTATTCTTTCCATATTGAAAATATATAGAGAATCTGCCGCTATGGCAGATTTTTTTCGTTACCTTAAATCTTATTTTTTACTATTGTAAAGGATAGTATCCGATATTCCTTCGACAGAATTTGCAAGCTTTTACAAAAATACTTGTCAGAATATAATTCTAAATAGTTAGCAAAGGGAGTTTACAGCTTTTCTTCTATTCCTTATAATAGTAGAAAGTACACCTAACAACCTCTCACGAGGGGAAGGGCCACTATGTCTGGGATCGGTCACATCTCCACTGACAACTCGACTGGCACTACTGCTGATGCAGTGGCTGCCAAGACCAAGGAGAAGATCGTCGCCGACGTCTTCGGGACGGAAGGCGCTACAGTCGTCGAAGCTGTCGAGGTTTTCGGCAACATCGGCTGACCTTACGGATACCTAGGCTGTCTCGAGGCGGAGTTCACACCACAAGCGTGTCTCTGCCTCGGGAACCTGTACAATATAATTATTCACATATAGGAAAGCTGCCATTTTTTTGGCAGCTTTTTGCTTTTACATCAAGTCTGCTTTCTTCGCAATCTCACTCCGGTAAATGTGCGGAAGTTCTACTTCTCCATAGTAAGATTCCCCACGAAAAACTTCTGACAATCGACGCATGCCGTTGTTTATGCCCTCGTAACTGCTATGATCCACTTGGGCGTCAAAATCACCATCAATGATTAATTTGGAGTCTTCCCCAATACGCTGTACTGCAAGCTTCATTAAGTCTACATCTAGATTTTGTGCTTCAATAATATAGACAATGGCACGCAACCCAGTAGTGTCAAACCCTCTAATATCACTAAATGGTAATAAGATTAATCTGGGAGGCTCTTTATCTTTGCCTTTTAGCAGATCTTCTACGATCATTTTATCACCAAACTTGCTGCATAACATGGAACCAATCGCAGAGTCCATAATTTTTTCATCTCGAGTACCTGGATAAAAACCTAGTTTTGCGCTATTTCGTGATGCCATCGGATTGACAAAACAGATTAAACGATCAAATTTTCCTTTTTCAATTTCCCGCATAGCATAGTTTAAAGCAATCAAAGATTTACCTGATCCAGCTTTACCTTTTATCATCGTAATCGTGTTATTCCGCAAACTATCTAATGCACACCGCTGATATGCATCTTTGGGAGAAAATTTACCAAAATACGTGGTGTCAAACCCACGAGGTCGAACATACACATGTGAATCCCCTGTCCATTTTAAGAGATCAGCATGATTGTCCCCATCTTTAATAACCAAGTACTGATTGGATAGCAATTCAAAATGGTTGACATCTAAGTTATGGCAAAGCGCAGCATAGCGAGCATCTTCTACGTGACTCTCCAAGTAACCAAAATAATGTTCTTCCTCTGCGTCTAGTTCCAACAAAGAAATTTGGAAACCTCGTGCCTTTTGCTTTAGTAGCAGATCATAGGTGATTAAACCAAATTGATTGTCGATACAACATTGCAAAATTTTATTGTCGGCATAATTAGCATCAAAATCGTTTCCTAGTTGAACAGTATAATCTTTTACATCAATGAAAATATCATCGACATGCTGTTCGATGTATCGAGTTGCCACACGTGCTTGGAATGCAAGTGTCTGATTTTGTGACAACTTATGCTTTTCTAACTCTCTTAATACCATGGAAGGGATGACAATTTGCTTGTGATCAAGTTTGTCTGTATGTTTCAACAAAACATTGGTATCGACTACATATCGCATGGAGGCGAATACCCCCGTTCTTAGATTATTAATTTCAGTTTCTCCCGTTTTGCACAAAAAAGATGATGCATTTTTTGGAATAAACGACCCGGAGGTAGATAGTAGATTGTTCATATATTCTTTTATTTTATGTCAAAAGGATGAGGTGGAACTAGTTGTTTTATCTAAATTTTACATAAAAAGGAGGAATCATAGGATTCCTCTTTTGAAATGAATAGAAAAGACTGGGAAAATTTACATTTGGTTTTAAAATGCTTCTCGTGCATAAGCTTTTCAAAAACTTATGCCTTTACAGCGACTGGGGTTGGTTTTGATTTGCTGTTGGAAAAAGGCTGTTTTAATGCTTCTTGTTGACCATTTAACCAAAGTTCTTCTATTTTCTTTAATTCCTCAGCAGTAAAAGGTGTTTTTTCACTAGCTTCAGCAAACTCTTTTAAATTTGCTTCGCTTGTTATGTTAGGCAAGACCGATTTGATAGCAGAGCTAGCAAGTGAATAGAGGATAGCTGCTTGTCCTATTGTACGATCTGTGCCTTTGTAGATAAAGCTCCAATCACGAACTGCTTGCACACCTGCTTGCATCCATTTGATAGGACGATGGTTTCTGTGATCGGATTTGTCAAAGTGCTTATCAGGATCATAAGAACCGTCTAGCAAACCAGAAGCATGTGGTACACGAGCGATCAGAGATGTTCCTGCGAGCTCAGCAGCTTTGATTAAATCTCTTGCTGGATCTTGTTCGATTAGATTGTTGATGATTTGTGCCATATCCATTTTTTGTTTTTGAATTGTAGCCAAACCTTCTTCTCTCCAGCCAATATCTGGTCCTAAGGCAACACCATAGCTACGAATTTTTCCTTCTTCTTTAAGACGCTCTAGTGTTTCCATCACTTCATCGCTGATAATTGCTTCCATACGTGCATTGTGCAATTGATATACATCGATGGTTTCGATATTTAGTCGTTTTAAACTAGCTTCACAAGACTTACGGATGGATTCTTTGTCCCAGTATTGAGGTAACTCGCTATGGCCGCCATGACGATCTCCGCGTTTTGCAAAGATATCATAGCCGAATTTAGTAGCGATAACCACCTTATCCAGTAACCCATCTAGAGCTTCAGCAAGCAATGTTTCACCTTTCCCTTGACCATAAACATCCGCTGTGTCAAAAAAAGTAATTCCATAATCTTCGTAGGCACTACGGAGTAATTTTTTTGCTAATGTTTCGTCTTTCACACCCCACCAAGGAGTAGCAACAGACCAAACACCAAACCCTACTTCTGATACTTTTTTATCAACATTTTTCATGGAACGATATTTCATGATATATCCTCCTTGCGGCAACTTTATTAGTGAGTATGTAGTTTATTCTTTCATTATCAATCTTATTGTAACACACTGCATACCTTAACATTTTAAACGTAAAAAGAACAAGCAGTTTTATTATGTTTGTAACCCATTACTTTCCATTCATATTTAAAAGGTGAAATTTTTCTCTATCCTTGTTATTATTTTTTGTATACTTATATAAAATAGAGGTGAAGTTGGTGGCTAATCAAAAAAAATCACGGGATATGCAAGGGATAGTAATTGGTACTATCTTGGTCCTCGTGTTAGCGCTTGGTATATATGGAGCGATAAGTTCATTCTCCAGTACCCAAAGTGCTGTAGATAAAGTTTTCACAATCGACTATAAAGGGCAACCATTCTTAGGGAAAGAGAATGCACCTGTAAAAATCATGGAATATGGTGATTATAAATGTCCAGTTTGTAAACAGTTCAATGATTCCATTATGCCACAACTGAAGAAAGATTTTATTGATACTGGAAAAGTTGCTTTCTATTTTACCAATACACAAATTATTGGACCGGATTCTTTGACAGCTGGAGAAGCTGGAGAAGCTGTTTTTAAGCAAAATCCTCAAGCTTTCTGGAAATACCACGAAGCTATGTATCAAAATCAAGGAAATGAAAGTTTAGAATGGGCCACACCAGCATTTTTAGTTGATCTTATCAAAAAGAATGTACCAGAAGTGGACGCGAAAAAAGTAGAACAAGATCTGAAAAATAAAACTTTCCAAAAACAGGCTTTAGAAGACATGGAGAAATTTAATAAGCATGGTATTGATGGCGTGCCTACCATTATGGTAAACGGAAAATACATTGAAAATAGCTTGTCTTATGCTGATATTAAAGCCACGATTGAGAAAGAGTTGCAAGCAAAATGAGTTCATTAGCTGATCGCTTTGGATTGTATTTTGCATGGTTGGTATCCATTGTAGCGATGGGAGGAAGTCTGTATTTTAGTGAAGTAATGGGACTTGTTCCTTGTGTATTGTGCTGGTACCAACGCATTCTCATGTATCCGCTGGTCATCATTTTGGGGATTGCTACCTATCGTCAAGATAAAAAGGTCTCTATATATGCTTTGCCAATGTCCATTATTGGATTAGCTATTTCTTTGTACCATATTATCATCCAACAATTTCCAAATTTAGCGACGGCTGCTACCTGTAAAGCAGGAGTACCTTGCACAGTGGATTCCCTGCATTTGTTTGGGTTTATTACCATCCCGATGCTGGCTTGTGTCGCTTTTCTCTTGATTACGATCACGTTGTTTTTTACGCGGAAAGCATCATAAATAGGTGCTCCATTTGTGTAAATATCTATTCCAAATGCTTCTTTTGTACATAAGGTAGTGATATAGAAATAGAGGTGCAAAAGGAGGATATTGGTAATGAGTGGATATGGATCTTATGGATTCTTGGGAAGCGGTATAGGCATTCTTATCGCTATCATCGTCATCATTGTTGTGCTCGCCTTGATTTTTGGCTGGTTTAGCTGGGGTTTCGGCGGTTTTGGTGGCGGATTCGGTGGCGGTCTCGGATATTTTTAAATCCTCCTTTTGGAGGGTTTTTTGTTTTATAAATATTTTGACCGACTTTATCTTTTGTAGGATAATAGTTGGATATTAAGTAACAATAATCCTCATTGGTTCTTAATAAATGATTGTGAAGTGCATACAAAAGAATAAAGAAAGGTAAAGTGGTGTTTTATGTTACAGACAATATCGCCGACAAGGCATTCCTTTGCTACAATGCTACAAGAGTTGGTCGATGTAGCTGGTCCGCCTGGAAATGAAAAAGCAGTGCGGGAAGTGATGAAGAAATGGGCAGAGCCTTGGTCGGATGAAATAATAACAGATCGTCTTGGGGGTTTGATCGCTCGTAAAGGACTTTCTGGTCCAAAAGTCATGCTTGCAGCCCACCTAGATGAAATCGGTTTCATGGTGACAAATATTACGGAAGATGGTTATTTGCGTTTTCAAACACTCGGTGGTTGGTGGAGTCAAGTTCTTCCTGCTCAACGGGTAGAAGTGCATACGAGAAAAGGAAAATTACTTGGAATAATCGGTTCCAAACCTCCACATCTCATGCCTAATGAAGATCGGAAAAAGGGAATTAATATCGAAGATTTGTTCATCGATCTTGGATTAGAATCAAGGGAAGAAGCTGTAGAATTGGGAATCAGACCAGGTGATTTTGTCATTCCTTATTCTCCCTACACCCAATTGAGTAATCCCCATCGTGTTGTGGGCAAAGCGATGGATAATCGGATCGGTTGCGCTGTCGTAACAGAAGTGCTATATCGATTATCGCAAGGAGTAAGACATCCCAATCAAGTATTTGCTGTTGGAACGGTGATGGAGGAAGTCGGACGTAGAGGGGCAAAAACGGCAACAGCAGTAGTAAGACCAGATGTTGCGTTTGCGATTGATGTAGGAATTGCCACAGATACACCAAAAATAGGTTTTACCCCAACCCATCTGCATCTTGGAAAAGGTCCTGTTTTAGCATTGTATGATGCAGGTCATATTGCACATCAACCACTGCTCCAACTAGCTAGAGAGGCAGCAGAGGAAGAAGGAATCCCTTACCAATACGAAGTAGTGCAGCGCGGAGGGACGGATGCAAGTCATATTCATGTCTATGGTACTGGAGTTCCAACTCTAACTTTAGGTGTACCTTCTCGCTATATCCACAGTCATACTTCTGTTATTGATCAGCGTGATGTTGATCATCTTGTCGATTGGCTGGTTGCATTAACAGCTCGGTTGGATCGTTTGACGATTGACAAACTTACCAGATAAATTTTTTCGTCAAAAGGAGAAGCATGTCCAGCAATAACTCTCTGGTTGGCGAGAAAATTGAAATTGGTGGAGTACCGATCACTGCAAAAGCTCTCCAGTTTCTGTATGATAATGGGATTTTTAGCTTTTGAAGAGGATCTCTTACTTTCGACTACCAAAAGATGTCAGGGATTTGGCATGTCGTCCATGGTGAGGATTGTTATGTGGTAACATACAATAACAAGGTTTGTGCCACCAAGATTTGATCCATGTAGCAACTTCCTCTGGCACTGGGATATTCTCACTGCCAGAGGAATAAGAATAAGAAGAATATCAATAATAAACCACTTCTATTTCATGCAGAAGTGGTTTTTAGGTAAATCCTTACTTTTGAATTTTTTGATGGAGTGTTTCAATCATATGTTGCTGCTCAGTAGAATCACTGTTTTTCCAAATGACTTCAAACAAAACACCTAATCCAGGGAGTAATTTTTCTTCTCCTTGTGAAATCGAGTCTTCTACTAAACCTGTTAATTCGCTATTATCCATGTGTTGAATGTTATGGATAACTGCACCGCGTATGTTAAAATTCATCTTAACAAATCACCTCATAGGTCTCCCATATGAACAAAGGAGAATTTTTTATGTACTATTCCTTAACCTCTCCCCAAAACCAGCAAGTTAAACGTTGGAAAAAATTACATAGTAAAAAAGGTCGTCAAACTTATGGTACATACTTGGTGGAGGGAGTCCATCTTGTACAAGAAGCAAAAAAGGCCAATGCAAAATTAGCAGCAATTATCGTGGATGAGAAATTTGATGATAAGGATCATTTATTATCTTTTGAAAATAGAGAAGTGCCCATTTATAAGGTGTCTTCACCCGTTTTTTCCCAGATTGTAGAAACAGAGCAATCACAAGGTATTATTGCAGAAGCACACATTCCTACAGTGGATTTTGATGAGAAGTTAGGTAACAGTTCTCTGCTTTTATTGCTGGATAAACTTCAAGATCCAGGAAATCTTGGTACCATCCTTCGTACAGCATCTGCTGCTGGAGTAGATATGGTCATTCTAGGTGATGGAACCGTCGATCTTTATAATAGCAAAGTGGTCCGCTCGACAATGGGAGCAATGTTTCATCTGCCTATTTTTGAAATGAATCTGCCCAACACGCTTCCAAAATTAAAAGCTGAAAATTTTACTGTTGTAGGTACATCACCCCATAATGGTGTTTATTCCTTTGATTATATATTTCCAGATAAGGTTGCGATTGTACTTGGAAATGAAGGACAAGGAATTCAACTTGATCTTTTAGAACAGTTGGATCGAGCGATTATGGTTCCGATGCCTGGAGTTGCAGAATCTTATAATGTAGCTGTCACCTCTGGAATACTGCTGTATGAGTTGATTCGTCAACGTTTTATTGCCAAAAATAATTAGAGACCTGATTGATAGTTTGGATTTTCAACAAATTCCCAAAAAATTTCTTTAAAATGAACGGAAGTAATTGCAACTTTCTTTTCTATCCGATATAATGGTTGCGATCTTTATACATCTATATTTTTTGGCTATGACAGAGACAGAACACAATGTATCCATTTCAGGGAAGAAAAGCCTTGGACTGTGAGCTTTTCTATGGCACTACCTGTGTTATTCACTCTTGAGCTGCCCCTTGAAATATAAAAGTAGGGGGGACCGGTATAATGCTGTCCGTTATCGGCAAACAAGTGGGGGAGATCTTCTCCTCAACAAGGGTGGTACCGCGAACTCTCGTCCCTTAGGGATGGGAGATTTTTCTTTTTAAGGGGAGTGTGCGATGCGTGATCGTTTATTAGCGTTACAAGAAGAGGCATCACAAATAATTGTGGAAGCACCTCATCTCGAAGCGCTAAGAGAGGCAAAAGTGAAGTACCTTGGCAAAAAAGGGGAAATCACTGGTGTACTCAGAGGAATGGGGAGTTTATCTGCTGAAGAACGCCCTGTGATTGGTGCACTAGCAAATGAAGTACGGGCAACATTGAGTACGTTAATTGATGAAACAGAAGCAAAACTGGAACAAGCGGCATTAGAAAGCAAATTGGCAAATGAAAATATAGATGTCACTTTACCAGGGAAATCCATCCCTCTCGGTTCTTTACATCCGATCAATGCCATTATTGATCAGATGGAGGATATCTTTATTGGTATGGGATTTCATATTGCGGAAGGTCCTGAGGTAGAGACTGATTATCTTAATTTTGAAATGTTGAATTTACCCAAAAATCATCCAGCTCGTGATATGCAAGACTCTTTCTATATCTCACCAGAGACGTTACTTCGGACACATACATCTTCTGTACAAGTACGTACAATGATAGATAAAAAGGGAGAAGTACCTGTTCGGATTATTTGTCCAGGTAAGGTGTATCGTCGTGATGATGATGACGCAACACACTCTCATCAATTTACTCAAATTGAAGGCCTTGTGGTAGATAGTGGGGTATCGATGGGTGAATTGCATGGAGTTTTGTTACATTTCATCAAGAAATTATTCGGGGAAGACACAGAAGTACGTCTTCGTCCTAGTTATTTTCCTTTTACAGAACCAAGTGTAGAAGTAGATATTTTCCATCCCGAAAAAGGCTGGATTGAAATATTAGGTGCTGGCATGGTACATCCAAATGTACTGGAACAAGCTGGTTATAGTGCAGAGAAATATACAGGTTTCGCTTTTGGGATTGGTGTGGAGCGAATCGCAATATTAAAATATAACATAGACGATATTCGTCATTTCTATCAAAATGATCTACGGTTTACGAAACAATTTAAGTCGGTTTAAGAAGGAGGGTAAACAATGTTAGTTTCTTATGAATGGTTATCCGAGTATGTTGATTTAGAAGGCATTTCACCAGAAGATATAGCTGAAGAGTTAAATCGCACAGGAATTGAAGTAGAAGTAATCTACACACGAGATGCAGGAGTTTCACGTGTCGTAGTAGGAAAAGTGTTGCAATGTATTCCACACCCAGAAGCAGATCGTTTAAATGTGTGTTCTGTCCATGTAGGGCTGGCTGTTCCACTACAAATCGTATGTGGAGCGAAAAACGTGGCAGCTGGTCAATTGGTTCCTGTCGCATTAGAAGGAGCTACCCTGCCTGGGGATATAAAAATAAAGCGAACCAAACTTCGTGGTGTAGAATCCAATGGTATGATTTGTTCAGCGAAAGAATTAGGTTTGCCTGATAAAGTTTTGATGAAAGAACAACAAGAAGGTATCTTAGTTCTTGGAAAAGATGCAAGAATTGGGCAAGACATCAAACAATATTTAGGAATGAATGATCAAGCGATCGAATTACAGCTGACACCTAACCGTTCAGATTGTTTAAGTATGTTTGGTGTTGCTTATGAGATTTCAGCTATTTTTAATCGAGAACTGCGCTTGCCAGAAGTAGAAGTGGAAGAATCACCAGAGCAATTGATGCCACTTTCTATCTCACTACAAAATGAAGAGGATTGTCCAATATACGCTGCCCAAGTTATTCATGATTTGCGGATTGGCCCATCCCCGCAATGGATGCAAAATAGACTGATCACCGCAGGTATACGACCCATCAACAACATTGTTGATATTACCAACTATGTTATGGTAGAGACAGGACAACCGCTACATGCTTTTGATTATGAGCAAGTACGTGGTGGACAGATCGTAGTACGCAGAGCGGTAGAAGGGGAACAATTGGTAACATTGGATGGTGTTACTCGCACATTAGATGATGAAACACTGATCATTACAGATGGTCAAGAAATTCTTGGTCTTGCAGGTATTATGGGAGGAGAATCAAGTGAAGTAAAACCAGTTACTACGACGATTTTACTTGAATCAGCTTATTTTGATCCTCATAAAATTCGTAGTTCCTCTCGTAAACTTGGAGTACGTTCAGAAGCAAATCATCGTTTTGAACGTGGTGTCAACCCTGAGCGTGTACAACCAGCCCTCGCACGAGCTGTACAATTGTTGCGTGAGCTAGCTTATGGAGAAGTAGCATCTGAAGTGGTAGTGGCAGGTTTGGAAGAAGTAGAAGATATTGAAGTTACCCTGCGTCACGATCGCCTGACAACCGTAATGGGTATTGAGTTAGAAGAAGCAGAGGTGCTCTCTATTTTTGAACGGCTTCAATTTCCGGTAACGGTTGAAGAAGGAGTTTATCGTGTAAAAGCACCTGTTCGTCGCCCGGATATTAATATAGAAGTGGACCTAATTGAAGAAGTGGCCCGTTTGTATGGATACGATCGGATTCCGACATCTCTACCATGGGGGCAGCAGCAACCAGGTGGTAGAACCGAGTGGCAAGAGAACAGAAGAACGATACGTCATACCTTGCGTGATTTAGGTTTAAATGAGGTTATCACCTATAGTCTTACTTCTGAGTCATTAGAAGGAGAAATTACGTATCCGTTGACTGTTCCTCATATTCCGATTCCGATTGCAATGCCAATGAGCAATGAACATGCTATTTTGCGCACCAATTTATTACCTCAGTTGGTACAAGTAGCAGCCCATAATCGCAATCATGGGGTTCCGGATATTTCTATCTATGAACTTTCGAAAGTGTATCTAGCAAGCGATGTCAATCAACACACTCTCCCAGAAGAAAGGTTTCAACTTGCGTTTCTGTTAACAGGTGACTATCATCCTTCTAGTTGGATACAAGCTCCTCAAAAAGGTGGAGATTTCTTTACGGCAAAAGGGTTACTCACAGCTTTATTAGAACGTTTGTGTATCACTGGCATGGAATATGAAGCTATTTCGATCGATGGTTTTCATCCAGGACGAACCGCATTATTAAAGTATGATAAGCATGTGATAGGCGTACTTGGACAGCTGCATCCATCGTTGAGTAAAAAATATGATTTAGATGATACAGTTGTCTGCCAGCTAGATTTGGAAAACTTGCTACAGTTGAGCAGCAAAGATGATTTGATTTATCAACCAATCCCACGTTATCCAGGAATAACTCGTGATCTGGCGTTGATCATCGATGAATCTCTTCCAGTAAGTCAAATCGAGGCAGGGATTCGAGCAGTCACTGGAGAATTACTCAAAAAGGTAACTTTATTTGACGTGTTTACTGGGGAGCAAATCGGAACTGGTAAGAAGAGCATTGCCTTCAATCTCGTCTATCGTTCAGACGATCGCACCTTAACGGATGAGGAAGTACAGAGCGTACATGATGGAGCAGTAGCCTTTCTCGTGGATACATTCAAGGCAAAATTGAGATAACAATGGTGGTTTTATGAGCAAAAACAAAATGTCTGTCGAAATATATGGTCAATCCTACCCGATAGTCAGCAAAGCTAACCCAGCACATATGCGTGAGGTGGCTAGTCTTGTGGATCACAAGATGCGTGAACTTGCGGAGATGAACCCACGTCTAGACACCACCAAATTAGCTGTATTATCTGCCTGTAACATAGCTGATGAATTTTTGCGACTGAAACAAGAGTTTGATGAGTTAATGCACTTAGTGGAAGATGAAACAATTTAAGCACCCAATCGGGTGCTTTTCCTTTATTTTAAGCGGGAGTATAGAGGTTATCATTTTTAGCATTTGAAGCTGGGGATACCTGATTTTAATTCCATAATCTCTTTTGCTGTTAATTCCGTAATCTCTGCAATAAATGGAATATCCATCCCCTTCCACAACAAAGCTTTTGCAACTTTTTGTTTTACTTCTCGTTTCCCTTCTTCAAACCCTTTTTCAAATCCTTCTTTAAATCCCTTTTCATAACCTTTTTTCTTCATTTCTTCAACAGCTGCCAATAGAGAAGCTCTATCATGGAGAGATTTTTGTTGCATCTCATAGATTCGACGTGCTTCTTTTTCATGTTTCATTAAATTAGATATGGTCAATGGTTTTTTGGAATTAAATATATCCATATTATCTCGCTACTCATCAAGGATGTGTGCTAAACCAGTTTTTATTTCGATAATCTCATCTTCAGTCAATTTCGTAATCTCCGATATGAACTGGATATCCATACCTTTCTGCAACAAGGCTTTTGCGACCTTTTTTGTTCCTTTTGTTTCTCCCTTTTCTAACCCTTCTTGCAATCCTTCTTTATGTCCTTCCTTACGTCCTTCTTCTCGACCTTCTTCTCGACCTTCTTCTCGACCTTCTTCTCGACCTTCTTCTCGACCTTCTTCTCGACCTTCTTCTCGGCCTTTTTTCTCAGCCTCTTCCCTAGCACCTGCCAGCATGGAAGCTTCGTCATGAAGAGCTTTTTGCCGCATCTCATACAATCTACGTGCTTCTTTATCTTGACTAAGAAATTCTAATGCCGTCATTGCTTTGCCAAGTTTGGCGTCGTGCATTTTTAACACCTCCCAAATCTGCTTGTTTTCACTTTTTAGAAAGAGCAGCCAATTGAGTAGTCCACCTTTAGTTGGAATTTCAGTGGTGTCTATTTTCGAGAGTTCTAAAAAATGTATTTCTATATCATCAGATAGTGTAATACCAGTATGATCTTCGTATAAATGAAAAGTACTATGATAACGATCATTTGGTAAAAAGGGAAAGTCGAGGATATTGATAGTTATACATTTTTTTAACTGTTTATATGGATTTCCTTCTTCGAGCTGCTCAGCATATTGCTTGCTCCAGTAATACAAAGTCCGTTTTTCGTTATCATAACGATTAAAGAGCTGCATCTCTACGTTTACGATGGAACCATCAACCGTTTTGGCTTTGATATCAAAAATGGATTGTTTATCTCGTGGTGAATCTTTGTCAGTATATGGATTAAGTAAAATAATTTCTGTAAGTGCAGGTTCACCAGCTTCTAGCAATGTGCGATTTAGGAAAGCCAATAAAATATCTTTGTTTTCTTCACTGCCGAAGATACGTTTAAAAACAAAATCATTTTTTGGATCAAGTAACTCGTTAATCAATTAAATCAACCCCTCGACCTGTTATTAGTATATCACGAACATCGTAGTTGTTTACCATCGTATGTGTGTTCTGTTTTGTAATAATAAGTGGTTAATTTTGAAAAAACAAGCTTTTTTTGATGAATTTCCTTGTATCCTTTTCAAATTAGTAATGAATAGGAGTTTCAGAATGAGGAATAATACTGTTAAACTTCAACCTAGAGAAAGGTTGTGCATTTCGTTGAGACAAAAATGGGTTGTGGTAACCCTTCTATTCCTCTTTTTAACCCCGTTTTTCTTAGGAGATCAAGTCGTAGAAGCAAAACCATTTGGCAAAACAACACTTCGTTATGGTGCAAGAGGTGGAGATGTATATGAACTGCAAGGTAGATTGAAATACCTTGGCTATTATGATGGGAAAATAGATGGTTCATTTGGTTCCAAAACCAAAAATGCTGTGACTTGGTTTCAATGGAAATTTGGTTTAAAGTCGGATGGATTAGTTGGTGGAAAGACAAAACTAAAACTATGGCAAGCGACAAAGGCATGGAAACCAAGTGGTGGTGCAACTTCTAAGCCAGTACAGTCTTCAAGTGGCTTTTCCTCGCAAGATCTCAAATTGCTCGCACAAGCAGTTTATGGCGAAGCAAGAGGAGAGCCATATACAGGTCAAGTAGCAGTTGCAGCCGTCATCCTCAATCGTTTAGATGACCCCAATTTTCCAAAAACGGTATCAGGTATTCTCTTTGAGCCATTAGCTTTTACGGCGGTCGCAGATGGGCAGATCTGGCTCACCCCAAATGAAACAGCAAAGAAAGCAGTCCAGGATGCGATAAATGGGTGGGACCCTTCAAGCGGAGCTACTTACTATTTTAATCCAGCTACAGCGACTTCCAAGTGGATATGGAGTAGACCACAGATCAAGCGAATTGGAAAACATATCTTTTGTAAGTAAAACCATATTTTTGCTGGTTTTACTTTCTTTCGTTTAGCAACTTTCAGGATATGTCAATCCGCAAATGTTGATCTTAGTGTGTTAATTAGCAGTGGGTTACTGGAACATCCAGTAACCCACTTTTCGCTGATTTTTCTTTTTTACAGCTTGTTCTGCTTTTCAAATGCCTTTGCAGCTCGTTCGAGCGTTGCATCATCATCGTTGGCATGGTCTTCCAGCCACTTAGCAAAAGCGTTACTCAGTGTAACATAGGCTGCAAGCTTTGTCCTATCAACACCAGACTTTGCAGCAAGCTTAGGGACATCCTTCAGTGCTTGTGCCCACGCACTGCGGGCATCCTTCAGGTCTTGTGAAATAGATCCGCTTCCCTTAGGACCAAAGGGGTTAAAAACCTTCAGCATATTAAGCGGACCACTCTTGGAACCCTGAAGCGCTTCCTTGAGTCCTGTCTTAGAAGTCCCATGTTCACTGTCCAGCTGCTCAAGCTTTGCCTGAACCTTTGCAGCAACCCGACTACGGATCTGCTCAGCCTTTGCACCCATTTTTTACTCCATTTACTATAGTGGATGGGTTGTATGAGTTTCATACTAATAATATTGTAAACATATTTTAGCAAAGCAGTAAAGTAAGTTATTCTATTGTAGTTGAACAAAAAAAGAACCGAACCTGAAAACATTTTCGTTTCATTGCAATTGGGGGATCTTGGTGCTTTCCTTGGCAACATCAAGGAGATTGAGAAGGTGATTTCCAAGCTTCGTCGGAATCAGTACACCCAGTTGCACACGGCTATGGGTATTTTGCAGGCAAGCTAATTCGATAAATTTACCTAGGAAGTTTTTTCGGACGGAGAATTCCAAAAACGGAGTTCTAAGCGATTAAAATGTATCCTATTTTATATAAGTCGAAGTTGTTATTCGGAATTGAAGCTTCATATACTTTCAAACGTAGAATATTATTTCTATGTCTTTTTAAATTTAATTTGTTTCCATGATAACTGACTTGTACCAATTTACAGTATATTATAAAATAAAATATAGAGGGTAGAACAACTTTACCCCAAAACGAAAGGTAAGACCACATGCCTAAGAAGGATCAGGAGTTCGCTCAGTACGCTCACACATGGCCAGAGGCTATCCGTGTCATTCTCGCTGAAAAGGAACGGAATGCCCTTGCTGCGGTGGAGCAGTACAAGGAAGAGCTCGATGAGATCTGGAAGGATTCCAAGCAGGATCATCCGCTGCTTCGCCGGTTCCAGAAGGACGCACGGGGACGTCGGCAAGCTGCCATGGCAGCAGCCAAGGCAAAGGCCAAAGAGGAAAAGCCCAAGGCGCTCAAGGCTAAGTGGCTGGCACTTGCTGGAGCCCTCTCTCTCTATGACGAGGTAGCGAATTCCATCATGGATCTCGCCGCGTATTTCGCAAAGGGAAAGCGCAGCAAGGAACCGACCTCTCAAGTTGAGATCGAGCTGCGCAGGAGGATCGAGTCCTACAGGTGGTTTAATCTCTGATTGTGGTAAGTAAAATCCCCATTATTTCATGGGGATGTGCAAGTCTCTCTGTTACTCTAGCATACTTGGAGGCATACAACTTACATCGCTGAATTTTTTGTCTAACTTTTGTTGAGGCTTGACAACGGGGTGGCGTATCCAATCTTGGGATATGCCACCCCGCCAACATTTTTATAAATACATGACGGGCTACTGAATATATTCAGTAGCCCATTTAGTAGTTTTTATTCTTGTTTAGAGGCTTTGAAAGCCTTTACATGCCTTTCGAGCTTTTGCATGGTCTTTCAGCCACTTAGTAAAGCAGCGCAGTGGACTCCGAGCCTTGGATGCTTTATTCAGCCCAATCTTTGAACTAACATGTGTTCCATGCTTTGCCAGAACCTTATCAGCAAGGCGCTTTGGGATCTGAATCTCTTTAAGATCTCCAATAGAAGGATTTCATAATATTCACAAAAAGATAGTAAGCTATTTGATCAGGATAGTAAACCGCATCTGGTTATATAAAAACATCGTTTTTTAACACTATTCATTTATTCGAATAATTTTTCTTGAATAATTCTTGTTATCTTGTACAATAAAAGAAAGTGAGGAGAAAAAAAGAAATCCTCATCCCCTTCTTTGAGAGGAATGGCATGTCCGATAACCTTCTTGAGCAGTTGGAAAATGGTGCGAAGAATAAGAGGAAGGATATTCCTTTTATTCTGGATCTTGTGAAGAAGTATAAGGCAGAAGAGAAGGAACGTGGATCGGGCCCCAATCTGACAAGGTCTGAAACCAAGGGTCAGATCGATGGATTTGTGGCAAGTGTGGCATATCTCGCTACAATCTACCAGAATCTTCATGACACCTATATGGCCAATCACCGTACTCATGAGATTGCGGTGGTTCAGCTTCGGGAGGAAGTCAAGTCCAATAGTGATATTCGTAACACTGCTGGTCGAGTAGAGTTGAAGCATAAGTGCGGGGAGCTTGGTGCACAGTCAGAGGCACTGGTTTTTGCTCAGCGCGTGCTTAGCACATCCTATAAGGATCTTGATTTCGTGATCGACCAGATTAATCGAGTACTTCCTCGTAACCACCAGCCCAATCCTGTCTCTAGGGTGAAGTTGAAGCGACCTCCGTTCGCTTCTAGGACTCCCAAGCCGCCGAGTCTGGGTGCTCAGATTACAAAGCAGATGACGGCTGCTGCTATTTCAAGGTATTTTAAGAAGTCGTAAGTTCTCACCTGAATTTTAGGTGGTAGGGCGAGGCATCTTTTTCCATTAAAGGAAAGAGATGCCTCGCAGTCGTTATTTATGCTTTCGATCTCGTAGTCGGAGCAAAAATATCGATGATCCCAATAATAAGCGAAGCAATTAACGCTGAAAATATACCAATACGAAACCCAGGAACCAAAAACTGAATCAAATACAAAACAGCAGCGCTAACTAAAAAGCCAACCACACCCCTGCCATACGGGGTTATTTTATTGCCTGTAAAGGATTCGATTAACCAGCCAACTACCATGATCGCGAGTGCTGCGAGTATAGCAGATCCAAATCCAGCTATCGAAAAGCCAGGAACCAAAAAGGCAACTACCATCAAAACGATAACAGAAACGATAAAGCGAATGATGTGACGCAATTTATCCCACCTCCTAGGTATAGTCTGTATCCTTTGCCGTTTTTTACTCGTGTTAGTGGTATAATAAAAATGTTTGCAGGCACGGAGGTGTTACATAGTGGAACAATCGTCATGGAATACATTGGAATATACGACGATAAAACAAATGATTAAAGATCTTGCAGCAACTTCACTGGGGCAAGAGGAAATTGAAGCAATCGAGCCTTCTGCTAATTTTCATCAAGTGGAACAACAATTACAAATAACGGCAGAGGCAATGGATTTTATGCGTCTACGTGGAGAAATATCGCTGTATGGTTTGGAAGATATCCGTAGCGCGTTAAAGCGTGTAGCAAAAGGAAGTATTTTGCAAGTAGAAGAATGTTGGGATATAGCGACGACGATCCATGCTGGTCGACAGATAAAATCAGCCATGCGCCAACTTCCAGAAGAGAGCGCTCCTCTACCTTATTTGCGTAAGAACTGTGAACAGATAACTAGCTTAGACGAGCTAGAAGAAGAAATAAAGCGATGTGTAAACGAAGACTTAGAAGTAAAAAGTACAGCAAGTGAAGATCTTCGTGCCATTCGGCAAAAGTTAGTAACAGGCAGGCAGCGAATTCAAGAAACGCTGCAACAGATGCTCCGTTCTGCTCGTATTCAAAAGATGTTACAAGAATCTCTGATTACGATTCGCAATGACCGCTATGTGATCCCCATCAAAGCAGAGTATCGGGGTTCTTTAGCTGGTATGATCCATGATCAATCAGCTTCAGGCGCAACTTTGTACATAGAACCAGCATCCGTGGTAGCTCTCAATAATCAGCTTCGTACATGGGAACTGGAAGAATCCAGAGAAATCGATAAAATACTAGCTGCTTTATCGAATTTAGTGGCAGAAGTGACAGTCGAATTAGCCCAAAATGTAGCGATCTTAGGGGAAATAGATGGCTTATTTGCCAAAGCCGAGTTTGCTAGAAGACAGCGAGCGATGGTTCCCAAGTTGACGAAAACTGGTCCGCTTACGTTGAAACAAGCTCGACACCCCTTGTTGGATAGAGAAATAGCTGTACCCATCGATATTGTACTTGGTAATGATACACAAGCGATCATCATTACCGGACCAAACACAGGCGGCAAAACTGTCAGCTTAAAAACAGTAGGCTTGCTTGCATTGATGACCCAAAGTGGTTTTCCGATTCCGGCACAAGATGGGACAATCATGCCAGTGTACAGTGGGGTTTATGCGGATATCGGTGATGAACAGAGTATTGAACAAAGTTTGAGTACGTTTTCCAGTCACATGACAAAAATTGTCCGCATCTTAAACGAAATCGATCATCGTAGTTTGGTTTTGTTTGACGAATTGGGAGCTGGAACCGATCCAACAGAAGGTGCTGCAATGGCGGTGGCCATTTTAAATCACGTTTTGCAAAAAGGTTGCTCCATCGTAGCGACTACCCACTATAGTGAGTTGAAAGTTTTTGCACATACGCATCCGTATGCAGTTAATGCAAGTGTACAGTTTGATGTGGAGACGCTTCGTCCTACCTATAAATTGGAAGTTGGAGTTCCGGGAGAATCCAATGCTTTCTCTATTGCCAAAAGGTTGGGCTTATCTGAAGCAATTATTGAAGCTGCGAAGGAAGAAATATCCCAAGAAGAAAGCAGACTAGAAGAAGTCATCACATCACTTGCAAAAGCAAAACGAGAAGCAGAAGACGAAGGAAACAAAGCACAACATCTGCGTGAAGAAGCAGAGAAATTGTACCAAGATGTACGAGAGAAATGGCAGTTGTGGGAAGAAGAAAAATTCCAGCTACAAGAAAAAGCGAGACAAGAAGCGCGTTCAATAGTAAACAAAGCAACACGAGAAGCGGATGAAGTGTTAACAGAGCTACGTGCGTGGGCGAAAGAGCGCCCGCAAGATGTGAAAGAGCACAAGCTATCAGAAGCTAGGAGTAGATTGGAAAAAGCTAATCCTGGTGTTACACTAGTTGCACCTGCGGAAACCTTTGCACCTGAGACAGCAGTTTTATCAGTAGGTGATGAAGTGAAAGCCAAAAGTTTTGGTCAAAAAGGCACGGTTGTAGAAGTGCTCGCTGGTGATCAATACCGAGTTCAAGTTGGTTCTCTCAAGTTGGTATTGGATCGATCAGGGTTAACCAAACTAAAATCAAGTGCTGCTGCTACCAAACCAATCGCATCTGTACGGAGTCGATCTTTTGTGAAATCGGAGATTGATCTAAGAGGTAAGTTAGTGGAAGAAGCTTTGATGGATATAGAAAAATACTTGGATGATGCGATCCTTGCAGGTTTTAAACAAGTTCATCTTATTCATGGAAAAGGCACAGGTGCACTGCGCAAAGGAGTACATGCTTATCTTGCAAAACACAGGCGGGTTGCCACTTTTCGAAATGGTGAATACAGCGAGGGTGGATTGGGAGTTACAGTGGTAGAATTAAAGTGAGGGAAAAAGTATGAAGTATTTACCTCCCATTTTGGGCGGGTTCTCCCTGCTCTTTTTGGTTATTGGAATCCTATGGTTCTATTATCATGCAACATAATGAATCGATAGACACAGCAAATCGAAGGTGACACATAGTGAAAATTGGTTATCGAATTTTAAAAACAGCTTTTGGAGCTGGCATTTCGATCGCTATCGCTCAACTACTTCAACTCACTTTTTATGCATCAGCTGGTACAGTTACTATGTTGTGTATCCAACGGACAAGGAAAAAATCGTATGAAATCGCATGGCAACGTTTTTTAGCTTGTTTGATTGGTTTAAGTGTTGCAGCTGCTATGTTTACTGTTTTTGGCTACCATCCTTGGACAATCATTCTTATTATCCTCATCAGCATTCCGTTGATGATTCGTTTTAAAGCGAAAGAAAGTGTTATTGCTAGTTCTGTTTTTATCTTCCATCTATATGTACTAAAACATATCACATGGTCATTGATCTTAAACGAATTAGCATTGATGGTAATCGGGGTAAGCGTTGCTCTCTTGTTAAATTTATTCATGCCAAGTGCTGATCAAGAGTTACGTCGATTTCAACAAAAGATCGAGGAAAATTTTCGGATCATTTTTCATGAGATGTCTCAGTATTTACGTGTTGGAGATCATGATTGGAATGAAATGGAGATGGTGGAAACAGGTCGCTTGCTAAAAGAAGCGAAGGAGCGATCCGTCCACAATGTGGAAAATCGCTTTGATGAAGAGGAACTATGGTTTTATCGTTATTTCCAGATGCGAGATAAGCAATTTGATGTACTGGATCACTTGCTCCCACATATCACCTCTTTCCATCCCTATAGCGATCATGGAGAAAAACTCGCTGATTTTTTGGATGAAATAGCGGAAGGGATTCATTCTGGCAACACAGCTGAAGTCTATCTGGATAAGTTAGACAAAATGAATGAAGAGTACCGAAAGATGCCTTTGCCTCAAACCGAAGAAGAATTTGATATGAGAGCAGTATTATTTCTGATTATGAATGAAATACGGCGTTATTTGACGATCAAAAAAAGTTTAGCAAAGTAAGAAGAAAATAATAGATGCGACTTGGCATAAGGGTGTGTTCGACTGCTTTTATCTCAAATAAGATAAATGAATGTTAGGTATAGATCATAGGATGAGAGAGATGGACAAGAGATGAGGAGGAACCTCTATGGATCGTTTTCTTGGTGATGAAAATGAAAAATTAAGTAGCATGCTGCTAGCATTGAGTGAAGCGATGTGGAACGTAAATACAACCGGTGAAGAAAAATGGCAGAAAGCAGAGATGGAAGCGGAAAAAGCTTATCGGCAATATGTTTCCAATAAAGAGCGTTTTGAGAAATTAAAAGTATTACAAAAGGAATCTGCACCAGACAGCCTAAATGCACGACAAGTAGAACGCTTATATCAAGATGCATTCTCGAACCAAATTTCACCCGAGATTATCCATGAACTTGTGCAACTATCATCGACCTTGAGCAATCAATTTAACACATTCCGGGCAAAAATAGACAGCAAAGAAGTAACAGAGAATATGGTACGGGAAACACTTTTAAAAAGCACCGATGTAACACACCGAGAAAAAGTTTGGCATGCGAGTAAACAAATCGGGAAAGAAGTAGAAGAAGGTTTACTTCAACTCGTAAAACTTCGAAATAAAGCTGCGCAATCGCTCGGGTACAATGATCACTATGAGATGTCCTTTGAATTAGCAGAATTAAATTTAGAAGAAGTCTTTGCTATTTTTGAAGATCTGATCAAACAAACGGAAGAACCTTTTCGCCGAGTAAAAGCAGAGTTAGATGATGAATTAAGACAGCAATATGGTATCACAGACAAAGTGTTATATCCTTGGCACTATCATGATCCATTTTTTCAAGAAGCCCCGTCTATCCCAGGAACAGATCTAACTCCACAACTAGAAGGGAAAAATATCGAGCAACTCACGATTGATACTTTTTCTTCTTTAGGAATGGAGATCCGAGATCTATTGGTAAAAAGCGATTTATACGAACGACCAAACAAAAACCAACATGCTTTTTGTTTGGATATGGATCGTCAGGGCGATGTGAGAGTTCTTTGCAATATTCAATCCAATCAATACTGGCTGGAAACGATGCTCCATGAATTTGGTCATGCAGTGTATGACAAATATGTAGACCGCAAGCTGCCTTTTATTATTCGTACTCATGCCCACATTTTCACAACAGAAGCAGTAGCAATGTTTTTTGGTCGCATGGCAAAAGAAGAAGAATGGTTACATAAATTTATGGGCTTATCTAAAGAGCAGTTAGCTTCTTGGATGCCATTGCAACAAAAGATGCAACAGCGGAAAATGTTGATCATGGCTCGATGGATTATGACATTTGTCTTCTTCGAAAGAGAGCTGTATCGCAATCCCGATCAAGATCTCAATAGACTATGGTGGAAACTGGTGAAAGATATTCAAGGAGTTGAGCCTCCAAACGATCAAGACTACCCACATTGGGCTGCAAAGATTCACTTTACGATTGCTCCTGTTTACTACCAAAACTACTTGCTTGGTGAATTGATGGCTTCTCAGATGCATTACTACATTCAAGAGCATGTTTCTTCTGAAATATTTACGGAGCAAACCGGGCGATTTTTCATTGAGAAAGTATTCCAACCTGGAGATAAAACAGATTGGAGAGAATTGATTCAATCTGCTACGGGAGAGTCCTTAAATCCGGCATACTTTGTCAAACAATTTGTGTTATAATGCGACGGAAGGTAGACAAAAAGAACCTTCACCCAACTAACTAAGGGAAATAATGAATACTAGCGTTGAACCGAATTCTGTAAAGATGAAGGCATACAAGCTTTCTGGGGCTTGGCAAATGTACATTAGTCCGAAGCTTCCAAAGTCTCGACGACCTGTAATTAATAAAAACTCTGCTCCTAACCATCGAGGAGAAAGTAGCGGTGCAGAGGGTACACCGGTCATCATTCGGCACTGTTATGACCTTGTACGAAAGGAAAATGAAATTACGTTTACCCTTCATAAGGGTGGTATGGTTCAGGTGGGCGATACCACCCAGTATTGTGCAGGTGGTGGAGATACTTACGTAACAATTCGTGCGACCAACGAGAAGTTTGATTAATCCCTGATTCCGAGTGGTGTTAAAAAACACCACTCGGATGACCATATGAAATTAACCTAGAAGCTATACCTTCTAGGTTTTTTGATGTTTATAAATGGAAAAATGAATTCAGTAAATCCAGTAAAGCATAAAATCATTTACAAACCGATAGTCGGTATATATAATAGATAAGAGCAGGAGGAAAATTTATGAAGCAAGAAGAAAGACGTTCCCAAACAAAAAAATTATTATTAGATACTGTAAAATCACTTATTCAAACAAAAGGATGCAATCTAGTCACAATGGCTGACATCATGGAGCTATCCGGTTTATCCAAAGGAGCTATCTTTCATTATGTAAAAAGCAAGGATGAGTTATTTGCTTGGGTACTACAGGATCGGTTGGAACAAATAAATATGCAGTTTACCCAAAATGTAGACAGTAGTAATCCCACTTTTGAGCAGCCAATGGAGCAAATCGCAAATCATTTGTGGCAGCTGGAAGACGACAGCGATATAGCTAATCAGGTTTTGATTTATCTCATGAGCAAAGCACAACTACCCTTTGTTTCTAAAGTATTAACACAATTTTATGAACAGTCTATTTCGTATTCCGAAAGATGGATTAAAGAAGGGCAATCACATGGAGTGATTTCAAAAGAGTTACATGCAACCAAAAAAGCTGAAATGTTTGTGCTGTTATCTTTTGGGTTCCGTTTACGATCTACCATCCAAACAACGGATGAAAGTTTTGGAATACAAGACTACATCTCGTTTATCCATCAACAACTGCAAGGAAAATAGAGTACGGAGGGGTTAATATGGCACCATTTATAGCATTGGTGGTATCTTTTGTCTTTTTTCGAACAATAGGTTTTGCTGGGGTCGATTACTTTAATGAGTGGCACACTTCTCTGCAAGTAGCAGTCGCGATGATGTTTTTGTTAACTGCTTCTGCGCATTGGGGAAAACGAAGAGAAGATTTGATTCGCATGGTTCCTACTTCTTTTCCAAGGCCAGACATCTTGGTTACAGTGACAGGTTGGCTAGAGATAATAGGTGCAATTGGTATCGTAATTCCTCAAACATCCATGTTTGCTTCTCTAGGTTTAGCCATTATGTTGATCGCAATGTTTCCGGCTAATATAAGAGCAGCACGAGAAGGTTTAACAATTGGAGGGAAACCTACGCCAAAAATAGTAGCTCGTACTCTATTACAGATCATATTTTTGATAGCGGTATTATTAGCTGGTTAGGTTGAAGGGGTTTGTCGCTGTTCTTATTCAGAACAGCGACGATTGGAATTGGGGAGTTAACGCTCTAGTTTTGCAATCATTTGTTGAAGTGAGGTTCGCATCGCTTCAACATGATTGCTCCAGCTTGACTTCGGTCCAATCTCTCGCAGGTGTTTGATGAATCTGAGAAAAACAGTTGCATCCAATCCGGGAGGTCGTTGGTTTTCTGGTGAGCTCCAGATTGGTTCCAAGGTTTTGAGTATAAGATCCAATCCACCTCTAGTGATGGGATCAAGCTTATGCCTGTTAGGCCATTGTGGTGACAACTTACTCAGTTGTGAAGCAGCTTCTTCTAGCAGTTTTACACCATCTTGGTTAGAAAGAGACATATTATTTTCCCAATTCAGCCTGTGTGACTTGTAAGTTATTATATAGAAAATATTTTTTTGGAACAACATTCGTAAAGGAATGGAGGGGAGGACGAACCAATTTCTACTTTTAATCGGTTTGTTTCTTTACACAGAAAGAAATCACTCGATTACCGTCCCATGAATAAGTATTTTTCATAAATGATATGATCTTTAAAAAAACGCAGCGACCGATCTATGTCTTTTTTCAGAAAGAATATCAATTGGTCGATTTATACTTAGGAGAAAATCCAGCTCGCTTAGCTAGGTCCAAATTGAGTAGGTGTTCGCTTGATCTAGATCGTTTTTTTGCAATGCTGGTTCTGCCGGTCTTGGGGAGCAAGGTGAGGTATCCGCAGACGGCGGTCGCCATTATTTTTTTGTATTCAGAAGACCGAATATGTTCGTCTTTGACAGTCTTCTCTATATATCCCATCTCCTCATAGTTGTATGAGCCAAATATAGGGCTCTTCCTTCATTTCTATTAGGTCTCAAAAGCATATCAACTACAAAGGGCATAAGGGATATTGCCAACAAGGGAGTTTCATCAAAAAAATAGGCAACGGATGGAACGATCTTGTTTCTTTATGACGTATAAAATAAAAAACACCTGTGTCAGGTGCCTAAGTGATTGATCCTCAAAACCTAAACCATTTATCCTAAGTATACTTCTAGTTGAGATTCACCTATATTTCTACTTCAAGCGCTTGACCTCACACACGTCAGTCATCGTGTTCATATCTCGGAGAGTTCGCGGCTGGTTAATCTTGAGATCCACCACATTGTCCAGCATTTCCTTATTTTTGATGATCGACACACCAAAATTGGTAATGTAGAGGATATAGCCTTCAGCTAGTAATTTTAAGATGGGACTTGATTTCCCATCGCTTGAACAGCAACCTTAGGCATGCGGAAATCCTTTCGTCGGAAGACAGATAGTTCTGTCTAATTGTATTCTAGCACAGACATAGTAATCTTCCTATCTACCTGATCACCTTCATGCCTCCTATTTATTCACTCTGTATGGGGTAGGGAGACGAATGAAAGCACAAACATATCAACTTAAGCTTTCGCACAGGGGAAGAGATCATTGGTGTAAAAATGAATTGGCAATTATCGGCTGAAAGGGTAATGCAAAATAGAGATACTTGGAAAGATGTGGGAAGAGTTGAATCGAACTATTCCGCTCAATAAAAGATAAAATAAAATAAATCCCCTTATAAACAGGGGATTTTCCTTCTTATTTATTTTCGCCCCAACGTTCTACCGTACCTGTATCAATCCCAAATAGATCTAGAGCTCGTCCCACGGTATGGTTGATAATATCTTCTAAGGAGCGTGGACGAATATAAAAAGCAGGCACCGGAGGGGCGATGATGCCGCCGCTTTCTGTGATTGCAAGCATATTTTTGATGTGCGAAGTTGTAAGAGGTGTTTCCCGAAGGAGAAGGACTAATTTTCTTCGTTCTTTTAAAGCTACATCAGCAGCACGTGTTAAAAGGTTATCTGTAATAGTGTGCGCAATAGCAGACATTGTTTTAATGGAACAAGGAGCTACGATCATCCCCATCGTATGAAAGGATCCGCTTGATATGGCTGCACCGACATCTTGGATGCCATAATTCACATCTGCTAACTTGCGCAATTCTTTTACCGACATATCAGTTTCATAGTGGAGTGTCATTTCAGCTGCTTTGGAAATAACCAAGTGACTTTCGATTTCTAGTTTTCGTAATACCTCTAATATGCGAATGCCATAAATAACTCCAGTTGCTCCACTTATGCCGACAATTAAACGTTTTTGGTTACTCATATTTGATCCTCTTTCGTATATGTAGATGTATTGCTATTATAACAACAAATAGCAAAGAGGATTTTTTCTTTTACTAGTAAAAATAATGGAAATATTATATTCATAAGAAAATAAAAGAGACGTACTTGCCTATAAGGCAGACGTCTATGGATCGAATCGTGCACGAAATATGATCCTTGTTTCTGGTAGTGATATCAAAGGGACAACTGGTTCCTCGAGTACTTCTTCTTCCTCATCTAAAAAATGACTCATATAAATCCATTCCGGTTGTATCATCCCAAGTGCTATCCAGTACTTATTGGTAGCGGATTCTTTTAAAGTCATGATGTTTTTCCTTATCTATTTTTTTAGATAATAGGGTAAATTTAAGAATAACAATTAACCTATGCCTTTCGCAGTATATGCAAGGAGGCTTGGGATGATGAAAATTTATTTTGGTTGATCATAAGCGAAACGAAGCCATTTTGGATAATGATTTTTTAAGATCCCTGCTGCGCCTTTCCCCCATCCTAAAGGATATCCATCTACCGTAACTAACGTCCAACCTTTTTTTGTAGTTGGTACTGTTTCCCCTTGCAAAAAACGGTATAGTTCAGAATCAGTACTACGATAAGATTGAACCTGATTGACGCTTATTGGATCAAGAGTCATCGCTAAAGCGTGAGACGGGATAAAACGACCTTTGCGGATTTCGCCTAAGTATCTTCCTGGTTGAGCCACTTTGCACTTATCCAATGATGGTAACCCAATAGGTGATTCGTATAAATGATCTCCATAAAGTAGCAAAGAACCGGATAAAGGAATAGGGTCCTTGACATGATCACGAATAAAGGAATCCCATAATTGACCTATTTGTCTTGGAATACGAGGGTATTTCATGGTTTTTGCTGGCTTTATTTCTTCTATTTCGCTATCATTTTTCTGTAAAACGGCAACAAAATGTCCTTCTCCTCGAAGGAGATGAGGCCAAAGTCTTCCCACTTGTGATGTAGAAGATGTTAACCCAGCTTGAAAATACTCATGATTGGGTACATCGAGTAGGTGAAATTCAGGGTGTGTTTGGAGAAAATGTTCTAACGTATATTCATTTTCCCGACGGTTAAAGGTACACGTAGAGTATACAAGCCGTCCACCAGGCTTTAACATTTTGGCTGCTTCTGTTAGGATATATTGCTGGAGGTCGGCACATTTTTCACTGTTTTTGATGCTCCAGTGTTCACATGCTTCTGGGTCTTTGCGAAACATTCCTTCTCCGGAGCATGGAGCATCTACCAAGATTCGATCGAAGAAAGCCGGAAAACGATTGCTAAAGCGATGAGGCTGTTCATTTAAAACTACTGCATTGGTTACTCCAAGACGTTCGAGATTACTTATTAATGCTTTGCAGCGTTTTCCATCCACTTCATTTGCTATTAATAAACCAGAACCGTTTAATTTTGCAGCAATTTGTGTCGTTTTTCCTCCCGGAGCTGCACATAGATCCAGTATTTTCTCACCAGGAAGTGGCTGAAGAGCTTCAACTGGAGCCATTGCGCTAGCTTCTTGGATATAATAAAGACCAGCAGCATGATAAACATGTTTACCTGGACGGGATTCAGGTGAAAAATAAAACCCATTTGCACACCAAGGAATAGGTTCCAATGCAAAAGGTATCATATTGAGTAGGTTTTTTGGTGAAACTTTCATGGAATTCGTTCGTAAACTTTTGACGGCTGGTTGATTGTAAGAAGCGATAAATGGATCAAATGAATCCGCTAATTCTTTTTTTATTTCTGTTATGAAATCTATTGGTAGTACAGTCATGTAGCTTTTCTCCTATTAAAAGTAAAATTAGATGTGGACATACTTTTTATCTTATCAAAAATTCGGGAGGGTATGATATGACTTATTCTATGCGTTCACTCCAATGGTTTATTTTTCTTTTAGCCAATGGTCTTGGAGTGCCTATTGTTGTAGGTCAATTATTTCATCTATCACCAATAGAAATTGCTGAATTCATTCAACGCACTTTTTTTGTAATCGGGATTACTACATTTTTACAAGTAACATTTGGTCATCGACTGCCATTAATTGATGGACCAGCAGGAATATGGCTAGGTGTGTTTGTAGTGATGGGTCAAATTGCTGCTACGAAAAACACATTAAACTCCTTGACAGCGATCGTAATGATAGCAGGTATTGTTCTTGCTGTTTTTGGTGTCACAGGTTGGTTTAGCAAAATGTTAGCGATTTTCACCTCATTGGTGACAAGTACGTTCCTTGTACTGCTTTCTCTACAACTAAGTGGAGTATTTCTCAAAGGAATGCTAGGCATTCAGACGGATGCTACTTATTTTCCGATGAAAGAAGCTAGTGTTGCTTTTCTTATATTTGTGTTGGTGTTTGTATTATCGATGTGGGGAAAAGGATGGATGAAGACTTACAGTGTTCTGATAGGGATCGCTTTTGGATGGATTTGCTTTTTGTTGATTGGAGCTCCAAGTCATGAAACCTCGACAAATTCTGTTTTCTCTTTGCCTGAAATATTTGCATGGGGGATGCCGCGTTTTGATATTGGAGGGGTGATATCAGGTATATTAATTGGATTGGTTCTCCTGTCTAATAACGTAGCAAGTATCAAAGCAGTTAATCAAGTTGTACCTGATAAACAGAAAGCGGATAAAAAAGAATTAAACAAATCGGGTTGGGTCAGTGGATTCTCTCATATATTGTCAGCGTTTTTCTCAACAATTGGTATGGTACCACTCACAGTTACAGCGGGATTTGTGAAGATAACCAATCAGATCAGGACAAATGTCTTACAAGTAGCATGTATGGTATTGATTGTCCTTTCTTGTTTTCCACCGATTATGTCTTTTTTGTCCCTTTTGCCTAGCCAAATCGCATATGCTGCTATTCTTCCGTCTTTTGCTCAGATGTTTGCGATTGGTATTCGTACGTTGTTAGAGACAGGGTTAGATGAACGGCGCATTACGATTTTTAGTTTGTCTGTATCACTTGGGATTGGAGTTATGTTTTTACCATTGCCTTTGTTTCAAAAATTCCCTTCCATTGTTCAGTACATATTTGGAAATGGTTTACTCGTTGGAGTTGTGATTGTTATTTTATTGGATCAAATATGGAAAAGAAAACTAGATGAAAATGAGTAAAAGTGCATAAAATGAATGAAAAGTCAAAAAGAAATGATGCAAACTTTGGGGTTAGTTGGATACAATAAAGGGAGAAAGTTATTTTATGTGTGGTGGAGTTTATTCACCTTTAGGAAGGAGCCTGGCTGATGACACTGTCAAAACCATGGCTACACCAATATCCGCCTCAAATTCCTAAAACATTATCGTATCCAGATGTACCACTTACTGCATTGCTTACGGATGCAGTAAAGCAGTATCCGGACCGAGAAGCCATACATTTTTTAGGTAAGAAGATAACGTATCGGGTTTTATTGGAAGAAACTTACCGATTTGCACATGCTCTTGAACAGATTGGGATTAAATCAGATCAACGGGTAGCGATTATGTTACCCAATATTCCACAAGCCGTGATAGCGTACTATGCAGCACTGTTTCTTGGTGCTATTGTAGTACAAGTAAATCCGATGTACACCGAGAGAGAGTTACTTCATTTGTTAACTGATTCAGGAGCAAACACGATTATTTGCCTTGATATTCAATATGCGAAAGTAGAAAAAATCCGTTCGCAGACGAATATTGGGCAGGTTATCATAACAAGTGTTTCAGAGTATTTGCCTTTACGAAAGAAAATGTTGTATCCGTTTACACAGACGTCGATTCCAAGAATACCTAAAGAAGACGATGTGTATTCTTTTCAAAACTTGCTTCACCTTGTTACTGTTCCCACTCCTATACAGACAGAAAAGCAAGCCGACGATCTAGCTCTGCTGCAATATACAGGAGGGACTACAGGTCTTGCAAAAGGTTCGATGTTAACTCATCGAAATCTAGTAGTAAATGCCCATCAAGCCTCCGCATGGATGTATAAGACAAGAGAAGGTCAGGAAAAAATCCTAGGTGTTTTGCCATTTTTTCATGTTTATGGAATGACAGCCGTGATGAACTTGGCTATCAAACTCGCTGCAACGATGATCTTACTTCCTAAATTTGATCGAGACCAAATCCTCAAAACAATTGTCAAAGAGAAACCCACTATTTTCCCTGGTGCACCAACGATGTATGTGTCTCTCATCAATCATCCTCGAATTCATAAATACCAGTTAAACTCGATTGACGCTTGTATCAGTGGCTCTGCTCCTCTGCCAATTGAAGTGCAAGATAAATTTGAACAATTAACAGGTGGTCGATTGGTCGAAGGATATGGATTGACGGAAACTTCACCAGTCACTCATACTAATCTTATTTGGGATCGGAAAAAGGATTCAACCATCGGTCTTCCTTGGCCAGATACAGAGTGCAAAATCGTCTCGATGGAAACAGGAGAGGAACTAGCCCCAGGATTAATTGGCGAGCTGTATATTCGTGGTCCTCAAGTGATGAAAGGATATTGGAATCGTCCAGAAGAGACAGCAGAAGTAATCAAAGATGGTTGGTTAGCCACTGGCGATCTAGCAAAAATGGATGACGAAGGATATTTTTACATCGTGGATCGCCGCAAAGATTTGATCATTGCGGGTGGTTTTAACATTTACCCACGTGAAATAGAAGAAGTACTATATGAACATCCATCAATAGATGAAGTGGTGGTCATAGGTGTACCAGATGCTTATCGTGGGGAAACTACAAAAGCCTATGTAGTATTAAAAAAAGGAATGTCAGCCACTTCGTCAGAGCTAGATAAGCATTGTCGGGAGAATCTAGCTGGATTTAAAGTTCCTCGGCTGTATGAATTTCGTGATGAATTGCCAAAGTCAGCAATTGGGAAGATTTTACGAAGAGTATTGCAAGATGAAATGAAACAGAAGAAGCAAGAATAGTCCAGTGAAAACTGGGCTTTTTTGTTTTATGGGGGCTAGGTTCAAGAAAAAATATGGGTATAAACAACATCTTAGACAAAAGCTGGCAAGATCATTGGATTTTCAAATGAAAGGATAGAGCAGACGACCATCCTGATCTCCCCTTTGTTGAAAGGATGACAAGATGGTCGTTTGTTTGTGATCATGGGATGTAGTTGTGATTCTTCCAGATGAAGACACTCGCCTTGCCTTCCGGAATTTCCTCCCGGAGGTGTCCCACTCCCTCAGGATCGTCTCCGCGACAGGATCTGATTCCAGCATCTCGCGAAGGAACTTACGGACTTCTTCTGTGGTAGAGAAGTTGTCCCTCTGCAGATTTGCGGGCAGGTAAGGGTTTTCATGCTTCATCACTTCCCACCCATCGTCCTCGTGCGTCGGTTCTACTACGCGAGACTCCCCCACATAGTAGGGATCATCTTCCATGTAGTTTCCAGAGACGATCTGGATTGCGGAGATTCGGTCGATCACAGACATTGCTATTCCCCTCGCTGTAAGAACGGGCCTAGTAAGGAGATTATAACATATTATCTAAAAATTCATTCCACGAATTTGATGTACAAACTCAATAACTATAAGTAAAAAAAAAGCCAATTCTCTACAACGGAGGAAATTGACTTTTCATCTTTTCTATTTAATTGTCATTTATTCATGTGAAAAGCAGCCGGGCGCTCGAAGAACTAGTCTTCGTGCGCCCGTGACCCCAAAAGGTCAACTAAGCTTCCCGGAAGTACAAGTAGACTGCCCTGTTACCGGGAAACAGCAGGTCGTTCGTATGGAGCGCGTTCTTCCCATCGACGGTGGTGACGGGGCAAGTACCCTTCTGGACTCGCCGGAAGGAGACCTTGCCACACACGCTTCCCCCTACGTTCTGAAGGACGACGGGAGAGGTGATGATCTGCTTGACACCAAGGTCCGTCAGATCCAGAGCCGCATCAGCGGTGGCCGGTTCGAGGTAGACCCAAGCGTGTTCGTCACCATAGTAGACGTCCATCAGAGGATTGGGGGAGGAGGATCCTTGGACGATCCTGAAGTCGCGGATGTCCTTCTCGATTCGCCGAGATCCATCGACGAAGATGATCTTCTCGCCCTCGACGGAAAGCTGCATGATACTTCCTTTCTGCTCGCACTTTTTGGAGCCAAGTATAATTAAAATAACATATTGAATATTTCGTATCAAGTTCTCAATTGATTTAGACCCAGCAATAGTGTGTCTTCATTTCTCCATACCAGTTTTTAGCTTGAAGGGACTATTCTGTTTTTAATTCGATGGTTTTAAGGAGAATGAGATTGTATATATGTATAAAATTATATATAATTAAAATTCTTAATCATTTTTCGAATCAGGGGAATGGAATTTGAAAAAAGGAATATGGTTTTCGGCATTTATTTTATTCTTGTTAGTTGGTTGTTCTACTGCTCAAGATATGTATACTGCTTCGTATTTATCAGATAAGATTCAAATTGAATTGGATAAAGCACAAGCACAACGAAAAAATCAAATGGAAGTAGAAAAGATTTTAGCTGCTGATCCAAATATGACTGACAAAAAGAAAATCGATCAAGCTTTAGCAGATTTTAATCGTTTAGATACTCAGATCATTCCAGTATACGAAAAAACAATGAAACAAGTTCAAATAAGTGTCCATTCACTTAACCAACAGCTTACAAAAGTAAAGTCTGCGGATGTAAAGCAATTGAGTCAAAATACGATCCAAAGCTTTCAAAAGATGCTAACCGCTGAATTGGCTTATATTGAAAATGCGAAGAGATCAAGTAAATTGCAGAAGAGATATTTTACTATTTTGCAAAAAGGACAAATCCCCACTGATGCAGCTATTGACCAAATCAATCAGGATATAACAACATCTAGTGATGTGTTTACTCAGTTGAATGCCAGTATCGATGAGTTTAACAAACATTGGGAAAAGCTTGTTCAAAAAGCAGGTCAGGAGCTACAGCAATAATCTAAGTAAAAAGCCTTGTCTGAGAAAGAAAGGCTTTTTATTTTTTTTCAACAGGTGTGATTTTATTTTTATAAATCTCTTTCACTGCTTCCAAATAGTAATGTTCCACTTCGCTTAATCTGTCTATTTCTTCTTTCGTTTTTTCTGAATGATCAAACTCATGCACATAGGTTCCTAGTTTATAATGTTTGACCATGTCAAAATCTTCATCGGTCAACTCATCTTCAGACGAGAGGGGGAGCCAGTTTTCAAATAGCCTTTTTATCGTTCTACCGTATTTTTTCTCACAACGAACGTGTAGGTGATAAATCGTACTATATGCGAAACCATCATACCAACTTACCATCAAGATAAAACAGCGGGGATCTTTTGGATGGAAGATGACTTCGTAGTCAGATAAGGGAGGATGGTAGTTTTCATCCCATTCTTCGTAGATTTCCTCTTCCTCTTTTGGAAATACCTGAAAAGGTAGGGCATCAGCAGAGTAGCCGAGAATTTTCTTTAATGTTGCAAATTTCTCATGAGAATTATCTGTATTACTGTCATAAAGGCTGATTTGGATCAGATCCGTGTGATCCTGATCAAGTGCATTTTTAACAGTTTCGACTTCCGGAGCGGCTTGGAATACGGGAATCGGTAATTCTCTGTCTTGCAAATGTTGCGCAAGCAAATCGCTGATGTCTTTTTGCAAGGAGCTTATAGCGATTTCATAGGGAGAATATCCATCCGGATCAGTAGTTTGGACATCAGAGCCATACTGTAAAAAAAGTTTTACTAATTCCAAGCTTTGATATTTTATAGCTCGAATGAGTGGAGAACCATAGTATTTTAATGGTAAGTTAACATCCAAGCCAGCCTCTAATAATAGTTTACAAATAGGAATCATCTGATCGTGTTGGTAGGAACCTCTTATGGCATTATTCCATAGGTCAGCGGAACGCACAGGCACACCAATACGGATAAACTCTCTGATAACTTCCGTTTGCCCTTTTCCTATCGGCCAAACTAGAAAGTCTTTCATTTTCTCAGGATCTGTCTTTGCCCCGTATTTTATTAATAGTTGAATCGCATCCACTGATTGTGCATCTCGTAGAGGTGGATGGTAGAAATAGTGTCCTCTGACTTGTACTTCTGGATCTGCTCCATGTTGCAACAAAAGTTCCATAATTTCAAGCAAATTATTTCTGGTTGCTTCGTGGAGTAATGAATAGCGCAATTTATGATTTGGATCAGCGCCATATTCCAGAAGCAATTGAACCATTTTTGTATCTTTGCGCTTTATCGCATTTTCTAATGGTACATGTATTTCTAGATAAGGTGCACTGGGTCTAGCTCCTTTTTCTAAGAGTAGCTGAACAAGCTCCAGATCTCCTTTTTCTACTGCAATATGAAGTGGAAGCTGAAATTCAACTTGATGATCTTCGTGATTCAACAGGTTTGGATGTATTCCCATCTCAAGCAGTCTTTTGGTAGTTTCGATGTCTTTTGTATCTACTGCTTGGTAAAGTGATAGATAAGGAATAGGTGCATATTTCTTTCTCTGATCGTCTGGGATTAACAGATGTAGCAGCTTTCCTGTTCTGGCAACATGCCAAGCAGCAAGGTGCTGTTTATTGGTGATTGTTTTATCAGCACCGAAAGCTAGTAAATATTCTACTCCAGCATCATAGCCAGACAGAGCTGCAAAATGTAAGGGTGTGTTTCCGTCCTTATCCTGAACGTTAATGGGAATCCCTAGTTCGATAAGGTAATGAATTGTTTCCTTTGTCCCACTTGCAGCAGCCATATGTAATAGAGAGACCTTTGAATATGCATCGTACATAGAATCTTTATCCTGATATTCTTCTAAAAAAGCAGAGAGTTCATCTTCCATTACAAGCTTAGATAAATCGTTAAAGCGTGAATTGTCATGGCGAAAGTCATATAACAAGCCGCGTAATGGTGGAAGATTTTTCATACAGTCACATCCTATTTATGAAGAAATAAATTTATAATTATCATAGTTTATTATGAGTTTTTTTGCTGAAAAATTTAAGTTGCTAAAAGGAGTATATATGAATCGTAATTATTATCTAAATAGGCGTTCTTTTCTAAAGTGGTCTTTTATTGGAATAGCTAGTCTTATACCCTTAACTGCTGGATATAGCTATGGTATTGAGCCGAGATTATTAGAAGTGGTCGAAAGAAGAATCAGTCTCTCTCGATTATCCTCCTCCTTTCATGGGATTCGAGTTGTTGTTTTTGGAGATCTACATGCAGGTTTTCATATGGAAGAACATCATGTTAGACATGTTGTTGATAAGATAATGGCACAAAAGCCAGATTTGCTGCTTTTTACTGGAGATTTGGTAGATGATAGTCAGCAGATCATTCCTTCTATACTCCCTCATCTCAAGAAGTTGCACGCTCCCCTTGGCAAATATGCCGTATTAGGAAACCATGATTACCGTGGCGATCAAGTAGTTCTTGGTCTTCATCAAAGTGGGTTTCATGTTCTGGAAAACGCACATCATCTCATAAAAAAAGGATCAGATACATTGGTGATTGCAGGGGTAGAAGATATGTTGCAAGGGAAAGCAGATTTGTCCCAAGCATTAAATGAAGTTCCTGATGCATGTACGATTCTTTTATCGCATTGTCCAGATTTTTCCGATCAGATCGAAACAAATCAAGTCGATCTGCAAGTATCAGGTCATACCCACGGGGGACAAGTACGTTTTCCATTTATCGGTGCTTTGATAACTCCACCTGGAGGACAAAAATACATAGATGATCTTTACCAATTAGAAAAAACCAAAGTATATGTGAATAGAGGAATAGGAACCACTATTTTACCTTTTCGCTTTCACTGCCAACCACAAATATCCGTATTGCATCTTGTCCAAACTTAAACGGCACTCAAAATAAAATTTCCTCAATCTTTTGCTGGTTCCCTGACACAAGTTGTCAGGTGAATATTTCTATAATTGCAAGATAAGAAAAGGAAGAGGGATACTTGATGGAACAACGAGAGCAAACAATGGGAATAGTATTTATTCACGGAGCAGGATTGCAAAGTAACATTTGGGACAAGGTAGCAAAACAATTAAATCATCCTATTTTATCGGTTTCATTTCCAGTAGAAAACCGAAAACAGATGAGATTAAAAGACTACAAAGACTATATTCAACAAAGATTGAAATCTTGGAAAGTTGAAAAATTTGTTATTGTTGCTCATTCAATAGGAGGAATAATCGGTTTAGAATGTGCGAGTATATTTCCAGATCGCTTAGTAGGATTTGTTGCGGTAGGGGCAGCTATCCCAAGAGAAGGAGAATCGTTTCTTTCCTTATTTCCATATGCAAAATGTCTCATGATGAGGTTACTACTCCATGTTTTTGGGACAAAACCACCTGAAACAGCAATTCGAAAAGGACTTTGCAATGATCTAACTAGTGAGCAAGCGGATGAGATTGTGCATTCTTTTGTTCCAGAATCGATATATCTTTATACAGATCTACTAAGAGTCTCCGTTCCGAGCGTCGAGAAGCTGTATGTAAAACTTTCACATGATCAAGAATTTTTGCCTACATTTCAGGATCAAATGATTATTAATCTTGTTCCACAAAGGATTGAAAGCATAGACACTGGGCATCTACCTATGGTTAGTGACCCACAACAACTGAGTTTGATATTGCATGATTTTATCAAGGACATAAAAATAAGGACCATTTAAACTTAGTTATCTCATCCTCTTGGAAAAATAATAATATTTAGAATCATTCGATTTGCTAAGAGTCTCTGCATAGTATAATCTCAATAGTGGGAAAAGAGGGGTTAGAAGGAAGAAGGAGAATGCTATGGGGTCAGTACGTGCATTAGGAAAATTTCTAAAACCTTATAAAGGGATTGCTATTCTCGGTCCATTGTTTATGGTGTTGGAAGTAACGATGGATTTACTGCAGCCGACAATCATGCAGCATATCATTGACAAAGGGATAGCAAATCAAGACACGGCTTATGTTATTCGCATGGGCATTTTAATGATTGTCGTAGCACTTATCGGGTTAGCTGGTGGATTGGGCTGTATTTTTTTCTCCACCAAAACGGCTGTCCATTTTTCTGCTGATGTTCGAAAAGCAGTTCTTAGTAAAATTGTTATGTTTTCAGGAGAAAATCGAGATACATTTGGTACTGGGAAATTAATTACGATTGTTACCAATGATATTGTAACCTTGCAAACTGCACTCAACATGACATTGCGAGTGTTGGTTCGAGGCCCGCTTTTGTTTATTGGTAGCATGCTGATCGTTCTTTTTTCAGCAAATGAGCTGTCGCCAGTTTTATTTGTGGTTGTACCGATTTTGTTGATTACTGTTTTTTTTATTGCAGGTCGGTCAGGACGCATGTTCAAGAAAGTACAAGAAGCAATCGATAAAGTGAATACCAGATTACAAGAAAATTTAGCTGGCATGCGTGTCATCAAGGCTTATGTCCAGCAAAGACAAGAGATAGAACGCTTTAAGCAGGTGAATGATGAGCTGACAAAAACAAATCGATCAGCTGTCCAAGTTATTTCTATCATGATGCCAGTGATTATGCTCGTTATCAATGGTGGGATTGTCGGGACACTCTGGTTGGGGAGCTATAAAGTAGCTGACAACAGTATAGAAGTCGGGGCAATTTTGGCGTTTATCAACTATTTGATGCTGATCTTAATGGCACTGATGTCGGTGAGTATGGTATCCATTCAAATCACAAGAGCATTTCCCTCCGTTGGACGAGTTCAAGAAGTGTTACAAACAAAAATCAATATTGTAGAACCAAAAGAGAGTTACCAGCCAAAAGAAGTAAAAGGTCACATAGCATTTCGAGATGTTTCTTTTAGTTATAGTAAAAACGAAGAACAAGTATTAAAACATATCACATTTGATGCACAACCTGGTGAAAAAATAGGAATTATTGGCTCAACAGGAAGTGGGAAATCTACCCTGGTAAAACTGATCGCTCGGCTTTATGATGTGGATTCAGGAGAAATATGGATAGATGGAGTGAATATAAAGCAATACAGTCTTCAAACATTGAGGTCTTCCATTGGATTTGTCACTCAAAAAGCGACTCTCTTTTCTGATTCTATTGCAGAGAACATCCGTTATGGAAATGTGATAGCAGATGACTTAGAGATTCAAACGGCGGCAAGCGATGCTTGTGCTACTGAGTTTATTGAACGATTGGAAGAAGGCTATACATACAAACTCACACAAGATGCTACCAATTTATCGGGAGGACAGAAACAGCGATTGTCTATCGCAAGGGCTTTTGTTCGTACTGCTTCTATTTTGATTTTGGATGACTCCACTTCAGCAGTTGATGCAAAATCAGAAGAGAAAATTCAGTCTGCACTGCACAAGACTGCCAATCGAACAATTTTCCTTATCTCATCCAAAGTCTCTTCTATTATCGATGCAGATAAGATTTTGGTGTTGGAAGATGGTGAGTTAGTTGGTATGGGAACTCACACGCAATTGGTAGATGAGTGTGAAGTATACCGCGAGATTTACTTGTCACAAGGCGGGAGAATCGATTATGTAACTGAGTTGGGGAGGGAGGTTTAGGATGAGCGGAACTCATTCACGTTCTCAAATCCCTCCTCGATTAGCTTTTCGTGGTGGGAGAAATAGATTTGGAGCGCAGTTGGAGAAACCAAAAAACGCAAAAGATACAATAAAACGAATATGGATGTACTTAGGACATCAAAGTTTTGGATTAGCAGCTGCTGTTATACTTGTACTGCTCACTTCCTTACTTGGATTACTAGGTCCCTATTATATTGGAGTTATCATCGATTCGTACATCATCCCTCATGATATCGATGGTGCTTTGCGAATGATCATGCTCCTTGCAGGTATTTATCTGCTCACGATTGCACTTAGTTGGTTACAAACTTTCATCATGATCAACATCGCTCAGAAAACGATCAATCAATTGCGATACGATTTATTTATAAAGTTACAGACGTTATCATTGCGCTTTTTTGATAGCCGTCCGCATGGCGATTTGATGAGCAGAGTGACCAATGATATCGATAACCTCAATAGTGCACTTTCTCAAAGTGTTACGCAGGTACTATCATCGATAATTTCGATTGTTGGGGTAACCATTGCTATGTTTTGGCTCAACTGGATTTTGGCTATTATAACGCTATTAATTGTACCAGTTATGATTGTGTCGACGAAAAAAATATACCAATACAGTAGTAGCAGTTTTATTAAAAGACAGCGAGATATTGGAGAATTAAACGCTTTTGTAGAAGAGAAAATTCAAGGAGCAGAGATAGTAACGCTTTATGGAAAAGAAACAAAAACGATTGAAGAGTTTCATGAAATCAATGAGCGTTTGCGAAAATCTGGCAGACAAGCGGATACTTTTTCTGGATTTATCAATCCGATTATTAATTTTATCAACAACTTAGGTTTGGGATTAGTGATAGGTGCAGGCGCGCTGTTGGTTTTAAAAGGTCATATGACCGTAGGTATTATTGCTTCTTTCGTTAGCTACTCCAGACAATTTTCCAGACCCATCAGCCAGATTGCAACCTTATTAAACACGATTCAATCAGCGATTGCAGGTGGAGAAAGAGTATTTGAAATCATGGATGAAGTACCAGAAATAACAGATAAAAAAGATGCAGTCTCTGTTAAGAAGTTTAAAGGAAAAGTTAACTTTGATCATGTTTCCTTTGGCTATTCCCCTGATCAGACCATTTTAAAAGATATCCAACTGAGAGCTATGCCAGGTGAGACAGTTGCATTAGTAGGTCCTACTGGTTCAGGGAAGACAACGATCGTCAATTTGCTAACAAGATTTTATGATATTCAAACAGGTCAAATTTGCATTGATGATCAAGAAATAAAAAATTACAAAATAGACGACTTACGAAGACGCATCAGTATTGTACTGCAAGATACCTACCTTTTTTCTGGAACTATATTAGAAAATATTCGCTATGGTCGGCAAAATGCGACAGAAGAAGAAGTAATAAATGCTGCAAAAATGGCTTGGGCACATTATTTTATTAAACATCTTCCCAAACAGTATCAATCAAAGATCGTTTCTGGTGGAACCAATCTCAGTCAAGGACAAAGGCAGTTGATTGCAATAGCAAGGGCAATATTAATGGATTCAGATATCCTTATCTTAGATGAAGCTACTTCCAATATTGATACTCGTACGGAATTACATATTCAGCGTGGTCTAAAAAATTTAATGCAGGGTCGAACCAGTTTTGTGATCGCACATCGCCTTAAGACCATTGAGAATGCCGATCAGATATTGGTGATCCATCAAGGAAAGATCATTGAAGAAGGAACACATGAGAATTTGATGGAAAAACGAGGATTTTATCAAGAGCTGTATACGACACAGTTTGAGATTTAACGAAGCAGCCCGTATATTTGGGCTGTTTTATATTTTCCTTGACCACACCATGGTCATATGTCATTACGCCCGCTCCCAAAAATGAATATCCTAATTTTTTATCATTTGACAATAAAAGCATGTGTTAATAAAATTAGAATAAGAATGAACCATCATTCACTATGGGAAAGGAAGGGACGGGACAGATGGCAAAACGAACAAGTCAAAAATATGATGCCATCTTAGAAGCGTCCATACGTGTTATTGCTAAGTATGGTTATCATCGATCACAAATATCCGAGATTGCCAAAGAAGCAGGCGTTGCAGGTGGAACTATATATTTGTATTTTGAAAATAAGGAAGATTTATTGATTTCTATATTTCGTGAGAAAATAGGTCAGTTTGTAAGAAAAGCAAAGCAAAGATTGGCATTGAGTAGTTGTCCCAAAAAGCAGCTATTTCATATTATTTTGCTGCATCTTAAGTATTTAGAAGCAAATCCAGCGCTTGCTGTTGTGGTACAGATGGAACTGCGTCAGTCTGATCCTCATGTTCGTAAAGAAATCAGTAAATTGATGCAAGCATACTTGAACCTGATCGAGCATGTAATGGAACAAGGCAAGTTGTCAGGTATATTTCGAAAGAATTTAGATATTCGGTTAGCTCGAAAGATGATCTTTGGAACGTTGGATGATCTGGTAACCTCATGGGTGCTGCACCAACAAAAATACTCTTTACAAGAAATGGCGGAACCAGTTTACCAAATGTTTGTAGATGGTATTATCTGCGAAAGAGGGGAAATAGCATGAATTTTCTTGTTTGCTTAAAACAAACGTTTGATACAGAAGAAAAAATTGTTCTAAAAAACGGTGAGATAAGCGAAGAAGCAGTAGAATTTATCATCAATCCCTACGATGAGTACGCAGTGGAAGAAGCTATTCGTTTGAAAGAGCTGCATGGTGGCGAAATAACCATATTGACCATTGGTCCAGACCGCGCCGAACAAGCCTTGCGATCTGCTTTAGCAATGGGTGCAGATAAGGCGGTTTTAGTCGAAACAGAAGACTTAGAGGATGAGCTGGATGAACACAGTATTTCCCAGCTGCTCTATGCTGCAATCCAAGAACAAGAAGACAATTATGACCTGATTTTATGCGGTTATATGGCAGTAGATGATGGTTCTGCACAAGTAGGACCCAGGCTCGCACAATATCTTCAAATTCCCCATGTTTCTACGATTACCAAGATAACGATCGCTGGCAATGAAGTGTCGTTGGAAAAAGATATCGAAGGTGATGTCGAACATATTCAAACACATTTACCATTGCTTGTTACCACCCAACAAGGATTAAATGACCCCAGATATCCAACTATACCCGGTATTATGAAAGCAAAAAGAAAACCCCTCACTCGTTTTGAAATAGATGATTTATCCATTTCAGAACAATCCATCTCAGCTAAAACCGCCCAAAAAGAAGTATTTCTGCCACCCCAAAAACAAGCCGGTCAAATATTAAAAGGAAGTATCAAAGAGCAAGTGACTTCTTTAGTAGAAAAACTCCACAAAGATGCGAAAGTAATATAGGGGAGGGTGTCCAATGGGGAAAAAGGTACTTGTCTTTGCTGATCGACGTGATGGTGTTGTAAGGCAAGTTACGTATGAAAGCATCGCAGCAGCCCGTCTCATTGTTGGAGATGGAAAGGTTATTGTTGCAGTACTGGGAACAGATGGAAAAAAAGAAGTTGAATCGCTTGCTCATTATGGAGCAGATCATATCCTTCTGTTGGAGGATGGACAACTGGATACTTATATTACAGATGCTTATTTTCTCGCTTGGCAGTACGTTATTGATCAAGTTAAGCCAGATGTGATTCTTACGGGACATACCACCATTGGCAAAGATGTAGCACCACGAATTGCTGCGCATTTTGATTTTGGGCTTATTTCCGATTGTACTTCTATTAATATGGTGGGTGAGGAGATAACCTATACAAGGCCGATCTATGCAGGTAAAGCATTTGTCAAAAAAACGTTTGTATCTGGCACACAATTTTCCACCATTCGCCCCAATAATATCCCCACATTAGATCTGGATACATCTAGATCCGCTACCACAGAAGAAATAAGTGTAGAAATCAAAAAAGACCGTTTACGCACGATTGTTACCCAAGTAGTAAAAAAAGCAACTTCAGGCATCGATTTATCAGAAGCAAGAATTGTCGTTTCTGGTGGTAGAGGAGTAAAGAGTACAGAAGGATTTCAGCCGCTCCAAGAACTTGCTGATGTATTAGGGGCAGCGGTTGGAGCTTCACGAGGCGCATGTGACGCAGGTTATTGTGATTATGCCCTGCAAATTGGGCAAACGGGTAAAGTGGTAACCCCTGATCTTTATATCGCTTGCGGGATATCTGGCGCGATTCAACATGTGGCAGGGATGTCTAGTTCCAAAGTGATCGTCGCAATCAACAAAGATCCAGATGCACCTATTTTTCAGATTGCGGATTATGGAATAGTAGGGGATCTATTTGAAGTAGTTCCACTTTTGACGAAGGAATTAAAAAAGGTGATTCAAAACGGTTAAGTGCAAATGTGTAGATTGGTATATTCGATATGGGTCAGGTGGATGGGGTTTTCCCATCCACCTTTTGTCTCCTTACCGAGGGTAACCTAGGCGAGAGGCGATTTCTCTTGTAACAGCAGAATACTTCAGTGTACGCTCTTCCTGTTTATGCGGTTCCCTTAGGATAAATGCTACAAGGTTATCCATACCAATCGTCGGATCCTGAGGATTTCTTTCGAAGATATCGTAGAACTTTACGAACTCAGGAAAATTGTGCTTATTCGCGATCTCTTCAACTTCACCTCGGCTGAGTAAGAAGCAACTCTTGTGCAAAGCTAGCGTTTCCGTAATGCCACATTTCCCCTCGTTTTCGACTGTTCATTTTTTACCCCATCAGGATAGGAGATGTTTGGTGAAGTGGTCAGATGCACTTCAAAAGTAAGTATATCATACTACTCACTTTATTCGGATAACGAAATAGTTGTATTTTCTAGCAAAAGTGGTATACTAACTTATGAATTGTAAGTACTGTCCTAGGAGGAATAACAAATGGCAATTGTTGAAGTAACAGATAAAAATTTCGCTACAGATGTTGAAGGCGCAAATAGTGGCACTGTTTTGGTTGATTTTTGGGCTCCTTGGTGTGGACCTTGTAAAATTATTGGTCCTATTTTAGAAGAAGTAAATGATGAGATTGGTGATAAAGTAACAATCGCAAAACTAAACGTCGATAACAATCCAGAATCAGCTAGCAAATTTGGCGTGATGAGTATCCCAACACTGATGGTATTTCAAAATGGGGAAATGAAATCCAAATTGGTTGGTTTGCAACCAAAAGAACAACTCATTCAATGGTTAGGTGAATATATGTAAGGAGAAAAGCGCCCTATAGGGGTGCTTTTTTTATTTATTGGTGGAACAAGAGTATTCAAATAAGGGAATATTATTGTTAAATCTTTTGATTTGAAATAGTCTTTTTTTATTTAGAGTGTTATACTTGCTCATGAAATGGAAGTATTCATTGGGGGACAATAAAATGGCAATTGTAGAAGTGAGAGATGAAAGTTTTTCAACCGAGGTAGAAAATCCAAATAACCATACCGTTTTGGTGTATTTTTGGGCTGAGTGGTGTCCGCCATGTAAGGTCTTAGGTCCAATTATTAAAGAAATAAGTGAAGAACTTGGTGATCAAGTCACGATTGCCAAAGTAGATGTCGATAATAGTCCAGAATCAGCTAGTAAATTTGGCGTGATGAGTATCCCAACATTGATCGTATTTCAAAATGGTGAGATGAAATCCAAATTGGTTGGTTTACAGCCAAAAGAACAATTAGTTCAATGGATCGGAGAATATATATAGGAAAAAAGTGTCCATTTTGGACACTTTTTTTGTCAAGATAATTTATTTAAAAGAAGTATAACCTTCTTCAACCATCCCAAAACACACATAAAAGAAAGGAAAATTGTTATGCATTTACTTGAAAAAGCGATTTTGATTGCTGCACAGGCACATCAAGGACAAGTTGATAAAGGAGGAAACCCCTATATTCTTCACCCGCTCGCAGTGATGTCACATGTCGGCACATGGGAGGCAAAGATGGTAGCAGTGATGCATGATGTTTTGGAGGATACCGATGTCACACTCGAAGAATTGCAAGAGAAAGGGTTTCCTGTGGAAGTATTGGACGCTTTGATGTCTGTCACAAGGCAGGAAGGAGAAACGTATGTTGCCTTTATCGATCGAATTGCCAAAAATAAACTGGCTACGGAAGTCAAATTAGCCGATTTGAAAGAGAATATGAATTTAGACCGCATCCCAAACCCTAACAACACAGACAAAGAGAGATTGGCAAAGTATCAACGAGCATACCGAAAATTAAAAAATCAATGACTACTTGGAGCAGCTTGCACAAGTGTCGTACAATAGGAAGGAGAATATATAGAGGAGAAGCAGATGATAAAAGAGAAATTAAGTCTATTGCCAAATAAACCTGGATGTTATTTGATGAAAAATAACCAAGGTGAAATTATATACGTTGGAAAAGCAAAAAATCTCCGAAATCGAGTACGTTCTTATTTTTCAGGTTCTCATGATGCGAAAACGACTCGGCTTGTTATGGATATCGTCGACTTTGAATATATTGTCACTTCTAGTGATTTAGAAGCACTTATTTTAGAATCCAATCTAATTAAAAAACATCATCCTCATTATAATATCATGCTAAAAGATGACAAATCTTATCCTTATATCCAGTTGACCAAAGAAGTGCATCCGCGATTGCTCGTTACACGAAAATTAATCAAAGACGGGTCTAAATATTTTGGACCGTACCCAAATGCAGGAGCAGCACAACAAACGAAAAAATTACTCGATCGCCTTTTTCCCTTGCGGAAATGTACCACATTACCGAAACGAGTTTGTCTCTACTACCATTTGGGACAATGTCTTGCTCCTTGTGAATACGAAGTTTCTGCAAAACAGTACGAAGAATTAACGCAAAAGATCACACGCTTCTTAGGTGGAAATCATCCTGAGTTAAAAAAAGAACTCAGTCAACAAATGCATGAAGCTGCTGAATCACTGGAGTTTGAAAAAGCCAAAGAATTACGGGATCTCATTACAGATATTGATACATTGATGGAGAAACAACATGTTTCTCTTTCTGATCAAGTGGATCGTGATGTGTTTGGGTATTATGTAGAAAAAGGCTATATGTGTGTACAAGTTTTCTTTGTTCGACAAGGGAAATTATTGGAACGCAATGTAACGATTTCTCCGCACTTTCAAGAACCAGAAGAAGATTTTCTCAGTTTTGTAGGACAATTTTATTATGATACTCCAACACTTCCAAAAGAGATTGTTTTACCACAAGGAATAGATGAGTCTCTTGTCACAGGTCTTATACCAGAGGGGAAGATTATTATTCCTCAAAGGGGAACCAAACGTAAGCTTGTGGAAATGGCAACAGAAAATGCACGTGTTGCACTTACCGAGCGACTTCGTTTGATGGAGCGAGATGAGAGTAAAACGACACTTTCTCTTACACAACTAGCTGATGCGATTGGGATGGATATTCCCAAAAGGATTGAAGCATTTGATAACTCCAACATCCAAGGAGCCGATCCAGTTTCAGCAATGGTTGTATTTGTTGATGGAAAACCAGCTAAAAAAGAATATCGTAAATACAAAGTTCGCACTGTAGCAGGCCCTGATGATTATGAAACGATGCGAGAAGTGGTTCGTCGGCGTTATACACGAGTATTAAAAGATGACCTACCACTACCTGATTTAATTCTCATTGATGGAGGAAAAGGTCAGCTCACAGCAGCGTTGGATGTGTTGGAAAATGAATTAGGTCTTGCGATCCCTGTTGGTGGTATGGCAAAAAATGAGAAGCACCAAACTTCAACACTTCTAATGGGAGAACCACCTACGGAGATCCCATTGAAACGCGGAACCGATGGGTTTTATCTGCTGCAACGCATACAAGACGAAGTTCACCGCTTCGCCTTATCCTTCCATCGACAAACTCGAAGCAAAAGCTTTCTTCAATCCGCACTTGACGATATTCCAGGTGTCGGAGAAAAACGTAAACAGCAACTATATCGTCATTTTGGATCTATGGATAAAATCCAAGCTGCTAGTGTAGAGGAATTACAAAAAGCAGGAATACCTGAGAAGTTAGCCGAAAGTATACAGGCCCATCTCAATGGCAATTAAAATGTAAGTTCTCACGTAATAATAGCCCCGGTGTAGAGCCGGGGCATTTTTATGTATAGTTATTCATTCATATCGTTTTCTTCGTGTAGCTCCTTTTTATTTTCTATGATTTGTTTCATGACTTGTAAGGAGATCTCAAAATCTTCTCTTGAAATGTTTGTAAATAGCTTTTTGCGTGTTTCATGAATCTCATTAAAAATGGTAGTTTTTGCAGCTTCCCCCTTTTTGGTTAGTTTCAGAGTATCAGTCTGTTCTTCATATGAATTATTTTTATCTATCCAACCTTTGTTTTCCAATAAATCAAGCAATTCATTTATATTTGTTTTGTCATCTAAAGGCATAGAATTAAGCACTTGCCAATGATCTACTGTTAGTTGGTGTTTTTTTAATACTGGTTCCATAATATCTAAAAGTGTCTGTGCTACTTTTTTAGTCCAATAACCAAATGGTGGATTTTCTTCCCTAATCATTTCTATTTCTCCTTTGTTTCGTTTTCATTTGTATTGTTTAATAGTGTTGAAGGGTGTAAAGACTCAATTTCTAAAATAAAAGTAAAACAAAAAACCTCCAACGATTCCCACACAAATCGCTACACAGACCATACTGAGAACCCCCATTACAGGAAAAGGTAAAAGCAAAATCAATATAAAGCTTCCAATCACCCATATAGTACAAACAATAGCAAATAGTAAAATAAAGATTTTTTGTAATCGAATTCTACTTGCTGCCCAAAAACTAAAAGATGCAGGGATGATTGATCCTATCCCAATTAGGCGAATCATCATTGTGTTGGTTATTCCTGTTATTTCTCCAGTAAAATTTGCGAAAAAAATAAGCACCAAAGCAAATACTCCTGTGCCTACAGCATCAAAAAGGAATACTTTTCGTAAAAGAGGAGTCATCACTATTTGTTTTTTATGCAGTTCCATTTTCAGAACTCCTTTCGAAATAGGTTCATTACAATCTCTATTTTTCGTAAATTTTCCTGCAATGCCCATACATTTCACTGCAAAACAATGCAATATGTAAAAAAACTTTTTAAAATAAAGTGATTGAGAATGAAGGTTATTTGAGGCGGAGACAATCATGCAAGATTGTGATAACATTGCCTCTGTTCATCCTGTGAATAAGAAAAGAGGAGATTTATTATAGAATTTGCATTGTTTCTATTCTATGGTCTATTACTCTGGTTCGGTATTTTTATCATCCAACGAGATATAAAAAATCCAATTTTATTACTTATTGGTTTGAGCTTAGTTTTTTCATCGTTCTATTATGGAGTAGAGATCCTCTCAAGCTATTCTTCCAAATCTAAAATAGTTGTTATGATCATTCGCGATTTTTGTTTCCATGTTTCCTTATTGTTCTTGGCTGGTGCTATATTCTTTTCTTTTCCTACAACGGTTAAGCAGTCAAGACGCTTGAAAATATGGGGATATGTACTGTTACCATTTTTCATTATTGCAAATGTGACATTATTTTATTTTCAACAACACTATTATTTGTATCATCGTGTATTTCATGGAGTTGCTTTGAGTATTTTGCTCGTCACTCTTGCTTTTGCGGTTAAAAGTGCGTGGAAAAAATGGAATAGTTGGAATATATTGCTATTCTTTTTGTTTTTTATTTATATAGGAAGTCATATTTGGGTACTCATTGGTTCCCCTCATAACCTTATTTTTATGATAAACAGCATAGGTCTATTTGGGATTGTCTTTATTATGTTTGTGACAGAGATCAAGGAACAAGGAGAGCTGTGGTTTCCTAGTTTTCTTTATTCAATGGATTATACATTTCTCATCACATTTGTCATAACTGGACAAGTGGTACTTGTAATCTGGATAGGTTCCAGTTTTGTATTTGAAACAATTAGCCTTATACTGCTGAGCATTTTGATTTCCATTCTTGTACAAGCGTCTTTCCGATACATTCAAACAGGTTTTGAGTATTTTGTCTTTGTAGCATTTCCTCAAATCCGACAAGAACGAGTACGTGTCCGCACTACAGAGAGTATCAAAATGGTTGTAAATGAAAAAAATCATCCTGAACAGATGGATGAGGAGGAATTATATCATTATACACGACGTGCTTTTAGTCATTTTGGTGATCTAAAGCGTTTGTCTTCTAATCCATTAACCCAATTAAAAATAATCGACCAACGATTACATAACACAGAAAAATCCAAAGATGTTCTAGAACGGGCAAAGGAATTGAAATTAATTTTATTAGAGTGTGTGCAACAATTGAAACCACAACAGGATCAAAAGTTTGGCACAACTCATGAATGGAGATATTATAATTCGCTTTATTTTCCTTATATCATCGGGATCAAGCCATATAGTTTGAGATACTCTGGTCGTGATCTTAGTGAAGATGCGAAATCAGCACTGGAATGGTTTCGAACGAGTGTACCAGAACGGACTTTTTATCATTGGACAAATACAGCTACTCGTTTAATAGCTACTCGTTTAAGAGATAAGCTTTCGAAAATTGACTAATTTATTTTGAAGTAGTTACATTTGCATTTGTTGCTTTGTTTCCATTTAAAGATTCCATCAATCGACCAAAACAATCCACCATACAAATTAACTAATATCCATCCTAGAGAATCTAAGAAAATAAGCATACTACTACCTAAATGAATCAGAAAAGAAAGAGATAAATAATACAAAAGTGGCAGCTTTTTTGTTAAGTAATCAAAAAGGATAGAGATAGGAACAAGGATAATACCAGCAAGCGATAGGATGGCACCACTAGTAAATACATTAATGGAGAAAACCCCACCCCAATAGAAAAAAATAAAAATAAAAATAATAGCTACTTGTATCAACCATGTGTAAACTTTTGATTTAATCACCTGCACACCTCTTTCATTTAATGATAATATGTATCACTATTTCCATCTATGATCAATGAGGTGAAAACTCATTATGAAAATAATATGATTTCTTTCCTTTCTCATTTCAGCTCGTTCTTTGAACAATCAAAATCAAAAAGTAAGATAGAGATGGATGTGCAAAAATAGAGATATGAGTCAAAGCTGTAATACTCTCACTTGTGCATGAAATTCTTATAAAAATAAGATTATGTTAAATCACAAAATTACGAGAGATAAAAGTCTTATGGTATAATTTCGGGGTTTGAATATCTGCATAATTTTATGGAGGAGGGGGTTGAGATGTTTTCTGAGACCAAGGCATTTCGATTAGATTATAAACCCCTTGTATAGGAATGAATTTGGCGAGGGTTATTCTTGCTTTTTCAAACATTATACATATCTTTCTAGTAAAGATAAACCGATAACTTTTGGTGATAAAAGAACCATGTCTCTTTTTTCCAAAACGAGAATTTTAAAAACAGATTTTCTCCATCAAATGAATGGGATAAGACCTGCAAAGTGTGAAGGATTCTCTCCAACTAAGATTGCTTTTTATTATGATGATCACTTGCATGAATTAGTCCAGACCTTTTCAACTGAATATTAATAAAGATAAATAGATCCTTATAATAAGCTTATAAAAAATATGATCTATTTTTCCTATCTACTTGTATAGATTTTGATTACATATGTATTCATATTATCATTCTATCGCTTTCTACAATTTTTAAATTCGATTCAAGTGAAAACAACAATCATGAATATAGTGGAATCTTATTTCACGCCTCTTGGGAAAAAAGGAGTTTTAATGGATCGAATGTGTTCATTAAAATAATGAAATATAAAATCATTCTAATGGTTAGCATTGATTAGTGACAAGTATTTACTAGATTAGAAGGGATGCTTCTTATCTTTCGTTTCTTTTTATTAGATTTAGTTAACCGAAAGTACAAGGGTATAGAAGGAATATAAATTTTTTTGATAATTATTAGAAATATTCTAACTGGGAAAATATTTTAGGATATATTCATTTATAACATGGCGATTTTATTTTGCAATAAATTTAGGAACAAAATAACTAATTTTAGTGCTTATAATTATACTCAAATGAAGAAGTGTACTTATGAACCTTAAACAATAGCGTTTGCCACACTATCAGCTATGAACTATAATTAATATTATTAAGATTTTATGTGCAAAGGAGGGATTCTTATTATTCCTCAAACGAGTTCAAAACGTCCACCAGGTAGACCAAAGCGAACAAAAAATAGTGATTTAAAAGATACAGAAAAACTTATTTTATATCATGCAGGTTGCTTGTTTACGAAAAGCGGCTATGCTGCTGTTTCGATTAGTTCGATAACAAATGAGGTCGGGATAACCAAACCTACTTTGTATCATTATTTTCCGGATAAAGAACATTTATATGCTGCTGTTCTATGCGAGCGTTTAGGGAGAGTAAGTAAAGAGATAATCAAGAATATAGAGAGCGATGCGAGTATTCGGGAAATACTATTTACATTAGCATACGGCTTTTTTAAATATGCATCCATGTGTATGACCTCTCTGATGAGAGACGTAGACGAACATTTATCTGATAACCTGGTCGAAACAGTATACCGTGCATATGATCAATACATCATCGAACCTCATCGACAATTGTTGCGAACAGGGATGACGAAAGGAGAATTGCAAGATCAGTTAGATCATGTTGATCTACTTACGGACGTATGGCTAGGATTACTCGACTCTTTATCCCGTCAAGCTTTTGAAAAAAAACAGGACGAAGCAGCTTTAACACAGCTTAGTTTGACAGTAGTGTCTGTGTTTCTTGATGGAGTTGCGTAAAGAATACATCTTACGTGAGGGGGAACGAGATGGCTAGAGGTGTGGTGATTGGTGGCGGAATATCAGGTTTGGTTTCAGCTGCCATCTTATCTGCCCATGGACATGACGTGGTTTTACTGGAGAAGCAGCCGACCCTTGGAGGGAAACTGCAAGAAGTGAAAATAGATGGCTATCATTTTGATTTTGAACCATCTATGATTACGATGCCTTGGATATTTGAACGAGTTTTTCGGGAAGCAGGAAAGACTATAGATCCGATGCTTCGATTTATTCCTCTGGCAGTGAACAGCCGGAATTTTTTTGAAAGTGGTACGGTGATAGATCTTACATCTGATCCAGATTATATGATTGAACAATTACATGCTTTTTCACCTGAAAACAGACAGGGATTTATTGATTACTTAAACGAGTCCGCTCGATTGTATCAAATAGCGGATGAAAACTTTTTTGAAAATGCAGCTATAAATCGATCTGAACTCCTTTCATTCCAATGGATGAAAACGTTTCTGTCTGTTTATCCATTTTTAACAATGGATGCCTTTCATAGGCGTTTTTTTGATGATCCACGTTTACTTGCAATGATGAATCGATATGCCACATATGTGGGTTCGTCCCCATATCGTGCACCTGCCGCACTCGGTTTTTTTGCTTATTTAGAATTAGTACAAGGAGTTTATTATGTAGAAGGTGGAAATTATCGATTGATTGAAGCATTTGAACGGTTAGCAATGGATTTGAACGTTCACATTTTCCATAATACTCCAGCAGAACAAATTATTGTGAAATCGGATAATTTATTCGAAGTGAAAACAGAAAAATATTTATGGGATTGTGATTTTGTTATCTCAAGTGTAGATATAGCAACATTTCGTGGATTGATGGAAACAGAAACAAAGAAGTCCAAACCTACGAACCAACAGAGTTCATCTGGTTTTCTTTGTTTATTAGGAATAGACGAAAAGTATAAGCATCTGCATCATCATAATTATTTTTATCCGCTTGATTACAGTCGTGAATATGTGGATATTTTTGAACAGGGTGAATGGTCGTTATCCCCTACCTTACATGTTTCCTATTCTGGATTTTCGGAGTCTACTAGGGCACCAAAAGGTAGTAATCTTGCAATCCATGTCAATGTACCATCTTATGATTCAAATAATCGATTACATCAAGAAGATTACTATGAGTCATACCGAGATTTTATAGTTCACTGGTTAGAGACAAAATTAGGGCTTGCGAATTTAGGGAAATCGATCGTCACTGAAAAATGTTATGGACCAAAAGAACTTGAAGCATTGATCGGAACGAAACACACGGTGATTGATCGGGTGAATGCTAGCAGTTTCTTTCAACCAAATATCAAAGATAAGCGAGTAGACGGACTTTACTACACCGATAGCAGTACCCATATTGGTGGCGGTATTGCTATGTCTGTTATTAATGCGCTGAATACAGTACAGGTTGTGGAAGAAGATTTAGCGAGAAAAGAGAAAAAAGTTTGGTTAACAGGTATGGAATATTAATAGATAAAAAGAACAAAAGCAGGTTGCATAAAGCGAACCTGCTTTGTGTCTGTTTAGAAATTTTTTGCTGCGTTTACTGCTTGTTCAATACCATTTTGGATGATTTCCTCACGTCGATCTGGGTATTGATTATGTCCTTCGATAATGACTGTAGTGATATCTGTAACTCCAAAGAGAGCCAAATTCACAAGCGCCAAATTAACTCCCATTTCTTTTGAGTTTCGTTCCCCAGAGTAGTCGCCGCCTCTAGCGTTTAAAATCGCTACTTTTTTATCTGGGACTAATCCAATAGGACCTTGAGGTGTATATCGGAATGTTTTTCCAACACGGTTAAGATAATCAAAATAAGTGTGCAAAACACCTGGGAAGGTTTGATTCCACAAAGGGAAAGCAAAGACGACTTTGTCAGCTTCTAAAAATTGGTTTAAATATTTGTCAGCTGTCTCTACAACTGTCTGTTCTTCTGGTGTTAGTTCATGACCTTGGCTGGATTTGAAAATACCTGTTATCATCACATTGTCCATGTAAGGTAAGTGGTCTTGAAACAAATCCAATTCGATTATTTCTTCATCCAAATGATTCTCTCGATAACTCTGTAAAAAAGCTTCATACAGTTTTACAGTGGTGGATTGTTCGCTTGGGCGATTATTTGCTTTTATAAACAGAACTTTTGACATGATGATTTCCTCCAAAAGATGTTTTTTATTTTATTGCAGTTTATTTTTCCATCTCTCATATTGCATCTGAAATAGTGTCAGTAGTTGAGGAATGTCTTCTTCGCCTTTGATGTAAAAACTGACCCAACCAGAGTCTGGGAGTACGTGATGCGGTTTCACGACTTCTGCTGCAACTAGTTCATCTCGGGTTTTTTTCGGAAAAGGTAGATCAGCTAGTTTCTCTCCATGAATATGTCCCAGTTCTTTCGATTGATATCGAAATTCAGTCCCTCCAAAGCGATGTGTATGAACACTTACTCCTTCTAGGGAAAGTAATTCACGTTTTAGCGTTTCGAGAATCATTTGACTAACCACCTTTTACGAGATATTATCCTTGCAATTTTTTGAACTTTTCGTTTACTATATCCCAGTTAATGACTTGGAAAAATGCAGCTGCATAATCTGGTCTTTTGTTTTGATAACGAAGATAGTAGGCATGTTCCCATACATCTAAACCTAGTATTACTTGTTTTCCAGCCATCAGTGGATTGTCTTGATTGGGTGTATGTACGATCTCCAGATGATCCCTGTCAGTTACCAACCAAACCCATCCAGAACCAAATCGAGCAAGAGCAGCTTTGGTAAATTCATTTTGAAAACCTTCGAAATTAGCAAACTGAGCATCTATTGCATTTGCTACTTCGCCGATTGGTTGATTGGAACCACCAGGGGTTAGAATTTCCCAAAACAATGAATGGTTGTAATGACCACCGCCATTGTTTCGTACGGGTGTTTGGATAGAACTTGGAAGAGTTTCTAAGTTTTGCAACAAATATTCCAAGGAAGCATCAGCTAGTTCTGTATGGTTTGCAATCGCTTCATTTAGTTTATCTACATATGTTTGATGATGTCTTCCATGATGAATTTGCATCGTTTCTTTATCAATATAAGGTTCTAGAGCATCAGGTGAAAAGGGTAAAGCTGGTAGTGTAAAAGTCATTGAAAATCGCTCCTTTTATATTATACTTTTTAAACTATAAAGTATAAAAAGTTGTATATGGATATTTAACACTAAAGTATTTGAAAAGGCAATAGCTTTTGAAAAAAATTTTTTGGGAGTTCGTTGGTCATAAATTAGTTTGTATGGTATGTTGATGCAGATAAATTTTTCTGAAATAAATTGGGACTGTATATATTTTATACTATATGGTATAAAAACTATATAGGTTATTTTGCGAAGGAAGCGGGTGATGAGATGTTACAGATGAATCCAACCACAAAACAGCTACTAGAGTATTTAAAAAAACATGATCAAGTTTGTGTAAATGCTTTATGTGATGAATTACAGATTACACATATGGCAGTTCGAAAACATTTAAATAAATTAGAGAAAGACAACCTTATCTCGGCTAATCAGGTGAAACAAGCAATGGGTAGACCGGTTACGCTCTATCAGTTAACAGAGAAAGGGAAAGATTTATTTCCAAAAAAATATGACACGATGACAGTGGAAATGTTGGAAGATCTGGAGGCCTTAGATGGCAGAGAAAAGGTAGATCTATTATTTGAAAGACGAGAAGAGCGTTTACGCCAAAAATATGGGAAAAGAATAAAAGAAAAAGAGACCTTTCAAGAGCGAGTAAAGGAACTACAGGACATTCAGATTAACAATGGGTATATGGTAGAAACCAAAGAAATGAACGATCAAGAAATCGAGTTCATTGAATACAATTGCCCTATCTTTCAGGTTGCAAACAAATACAAAAAAGCTTGCGACTGCGAATTGTCATTGTTTAAAGAGTTGTTGGGTGCTAACTCTATTGAACGTACAGCTTGTATGTCGGATGGCGATCATCGTTGTCGATATGTTATGAAAAACAGTGACAGTACCTAATTTTTTTAAAAGAAGAAAAGGTTATTTTGGTCGGTGTATGTTAATATATATATGAAATGCAAAATATTTGTTGATGATTATAGGGATTACTGTTTGAAAAAGAGATTGTCATTCTAGTAATAAATATGCTAGAATAAGTAAAATTTCACATTTACCTGTGTAGTAGAGGTTGCGGTAAAGAAAAGTACTCATCAGGAGGATTGGGGTCCTGTGATAGATGGGGAAAGGCTTTCATCGCCGAAGCCAGTCATTCGCCCATACGAATGATTGACTGGGGTCGTTGTCAAATAGATGCGACACTGTCACAAGCTTAGCTTGTGGAGTACTATCTCACAGAGAGAAGTCGCTTTTAGACGACAGCTTGTGTTTCTCTCTGCTGTGGTCTTTTTATTTTGCAAAAAAAGGGAGAGACATACTGTTGAATATTATCGTAATGAAGTTTGGTGGAACTTCTGTAGGAAGTACAGAGAGAATTCAAGAAGTCGCCAAGAGAGTAGAAGAGAAAGTAAAAGCAGGATACAAATGTGTAGTGGTACTTTCCGCAATGGGTAAAACTACAGATCACTTAGTGAACTTAGTCAAAGAGCTAAACCACCAACCTTCGCCACGAGAACTTGATATGTTACTAACAACTGGAGAACAAATCAGTATTGCGCTATTGAGCGTTGCACTTCATAAACTGGATCTAGAAGCACGCTCATTTACTGGATGGCAAGCAGGAATTGTAACAGATGAAGTACATGGGAAAGCTGCTGTGCATCAAGTGAAAACAGAAAAATTATTCGATTCCTTAGAAAAAGGGGAAGTAGCGGTTGTTGCTGGATTTCAAGGCGTAACAGATGCAGGTGAGATTACAACTTTAGGAAGAGGTGGATCAGACACCACTGCTGTAACACTAGCTGCTGCTTTAGATGCGGAATACTGTGAGATCTATACTGATGTTACAGGTGTCTATACCGCCGATCCAAGGTTTATCGATCAAGCACAAAAAATAGATGAGATTTCTTATGAGGAAATGCTAGAGCTAGCACGTTTAGGTGCAGGAGTATTACATCCCCGTTCAGTGGAGTGTGCTCTCACACACAAAGTAAAACTAGTTGTTCGTTCCAGTTTTGAAAGAGAACCGGGGACATGGATAAAGGAGAAAGATGAGATGGAAGAAACTTTGCAAGTAAGAGGTATTGCCCACGATATGGATGTAGCAAGAGTAAAACTACTTGGTCTGCCAAATCAATCCGATATCTTAGCTAAATTATTTACAACACTTGCCGATGCTCATATAAACGTAGATATTATTGTGCAAAGTGAGCATCAATCCGATCAAATTAGTGTCGCATTTAGTATTTCAGAAGCAGAAGGACAAGCAGTACAAAAAGTGTTACGTGAAAAGCAGTCAGTACTTGGTTTTCAAGAAATGTTGTTTGAAGGTGGGCTAGCAAAGGTTTCTGCTGTAGGTGTTGGTATGATGACCCGCCCTGGGGTAGCAGCGAACATGTTTGCATGTCTTAGTGAAGCAAATATTCCTGTTAAAATGGTATCTACGTCCGAGATTAAATTATCTTGTGTGATTGATCGAGATAAAGCGATCGAAGCCGCAAACAGTCTTCACCGTTATTTTGGACTCGGCGCAGATTCCAAAGTCTCCATTTGACAACTCCACACGGCTAAAGCCGTGGGATTCTTGGGTAATCCTCGGTACTCCAAGGAAGTTTACCAAGCTTAAACCGTGAGCCCCACGGCAAGTAATCTTCTATCTTCTTGCAAAATGTTCTTTGCAGCATTGATATTTCGGTCATGGTGCTCGTTGCAATTCGGACAAGTCCATGCTCGCAACTGTAGCTGCTTTACTTCTTGGTTTCGATGACCACAACTTGAACAAAGCTGACTGGAAAGGATTTTCCTACTTTCACCAATCTCCTTCCATACTCTTTTGCTTTGTATTCCAACACGGAAACAAACTCCGACCACGAAGCATCGGTGATCGATTTCGCCAGCTTTTGATTTTTCACCATGTTCTTCACTTGCAAACTTTCGATATGGATGACTTGGTTTTCGTCCACCAGTTTCGTCGATCGTTTATGTAAAAAATCGTGGCGGGCATGGGTGATTTTTTCATGAATCCGAGCAACTTGGATGCGGGTTTTCTTCCAATTGAAGCCATCTTGTTTTCTTCGTGCCATCGTTTGTTGCAGTTTTGCCAGCTTTTGTTCATAGTGGCGAAAAAATCGGTTCGGACTCCAATTCGTTCCATCATCGAAAATGGCAAAGTCTTTCAGCCCTAAATCGATGCCAACAGCTTCCTTTCTCGCTGGGATGGATCGCAAAAAGCATGCTTCACAAAGGATGGAGATTTTGTATTTTCCCGCCCGGGTACGGCGAATGGTGGCGGACAAAATACGACCACTTATTGCTCGCGATGGGACAGACTTTACCCAGCCTAATTTTGGCAATTTGATTTTGTTCCCCTCTATTTCGATGGTCGGTCTGCTATTTTTGGAATAGTTACACTGGCTTGTATACGTTTGCAGCCGATTTTTTCTACTTTTGAAACGGGGAGCATCGCTTTGTTTTCGGAAAAAGCGCTGAAAAGCATCAGCAAGGTGTTGGAGGGTGTTTTGCAGAGAAGTGGAATCCACTTCTTTCAACCACGTTAACTCCCGCTTTTTTCCGGTCAAGGCACGGGAGCAGGTGGTATAGCTCAGCCCTTTCCCCGTTTCTTGATACACTCTGTTCCATTCACCAAGAAAATAGTTAAACACAAAACGACTACAACCGATGGATTTGTGAATGAGTATTGCTTGTGCTTTTGTCGGTCGAAGACGGTAGGAAAATGCTTTATGCATAGGATCACCTTCTTGCTGGAATTTTCCGAACATTAAAGATCGTATGTTTGCTACTTGTCAAGTATATCCAAAAATTATCCTACCAGCTTGCTTTCATCCCACTACCCCTACAGTGGGTTTTCTCGCTCGCAATGTTATAATATTGATTTACTCGCAAGTCCCGACGTATAGGGGGACAAAATCGAGGATTTTCACAACAGAGCTGCTCTGCATACCTAGGTGAACACCTGGCTAGTGCAGAGAAATACATATCCAATTGGTGATTTTTTAACAAAGGGAACTCAAGTGGTATGTTCCCTTTTTTACATTGAAAAGAAATCGGGAAATATCCTTTCACATGCTGATATGTCAATCCTTTTTTTGTAAACGGAGGTTTGATGTTTGCTTGTGGCTCTAATGGAATATAATCATGTACATTTACAATCCGGATACTCTCTTTGATATTGGAATTATATGCATATGCAAACGTTGGATTGCCAACTCGAGGAGCACCAAAAGTATACACTTTTGGATGACGAAAAGGAGTGTGTTTTGCGATGTCGACTGCTGCCAATGTTGCGATTGCCCCTCCTAGACTATATCCAGTAATATATAGTCTGCGTTTACGTTTTTTTGCTAAGCCACAACACGTGGCAATGATAGATTCTCGTAAATATCCATACAAGTACGTAAATCCTTCATGTGTCTTTCCGGCCCCATATATATAGGGATATCTAGTTTGATAGAGATTGAGATCGATAGATAGGTCAAAAACCCGAATACTTGTCCCTTTAAAAGCGAGGATAAGATTATCTTTGTTCTCCATCAAATACCCAAAAGCCTCACGTCCATATTTTCTAGGAAGACAAAAAACATGTACCAAACGATATCCTAAATTTTTCGGTACTACAAAACGAAGCCGATTGTCTAAATTTCTCGTTTGTCCACAACAAGCAAGTAAAAAAAGGGAATTGTTTATCAGTGTTTGGTTAACCCGACTTCCCATTTTGTCTCCTCCTCTGAAGCTACTTTAGCTATCCTATGCAGGAGAAAAAACAATGGTTTTCCTATTTGTCATGATCGAAGCCAAATAAACGTGTTTTATTATTTATCTAATTATTGTTATTCTTAATTTTTGGAGAAAGTAGAAAAGAATGTAAAGGAGATGGCGGAGGGAAATGAAACAACTATTGGTGATGGACCAAATAACAAAAAAAAGCGCAATTGGGCTACCGACGGGTTAGTCGTTTATAATGCAAACGGTTTAGGCAAAGTTCAATTTCAGCATTACAATTTTCATAATTACCTAATGATTGACAGTGAACCACTATTTCTGCATCAGTGGTATCCTACTTATGCTTATATGATGCATTCTGGATATGGAAAAGATAAGCTAGCAGATATGTTTGATGATGAGATAAATGAACTTTCTGTCGACCTGCCTTTTGATCAGTTACTGGACCTTCTAACTCCACTGCTTCAACTCTTTCCAACAGGACTATTTTTTTTTGTCGTTTTTCTATCATTGCCCAACCGCCCCCATAGATCCTGATCATAAGAACCCAGCAAAGTTCTTTTGGACAATACCGAAATGTGACTATGGGTGTGAACCGTTTAGTGGATATCCTACTTATCTGTCAGCTTCACAACTTCCAAAGCTACATCATCACGAACGAGTAAATTTTTACCGAGAAAAAATTCAACGTGGGGAATCCTTATCAGGTATTGCTTTCTATTCTGGTGATGGTTTGGTAAGCTCACTTTTGGATGGTCATCACCGAGCAACTGCTTCTTACTTAGAACAAGCACTTTTTCCTTGCTTGACAATCGTTCCTTTATCTAACTTGCACAATAGCATAAATACTTTTCCGATTCGTTACTTTCAAAAATCTAAGTTGGATCGTTACTCCCATTATTTGAAAGAACAAAAGATGTCCGCTGAAGATACGAATCTAGTTGATAAATTTATGGGAAATAAAATTTATTGGGATACATCCTATTTGCCGTCAGATATAAATGCAGGAGCATCAAAGTATCAAAGATTTTTTTATGATACAGTCGGGTTTAATCTTATTTTATAGAGATGACACAATAAGTGATTGGTGATCCTGACCTAATTGCAACAAACGACCCATGGTACCAGAAACATGGGTTGTTTGTTGTTGCTATATACAAGAACAAACGAATTTTACATAGATGAAAGAAAGAATGAAAACAATAATTAAAGTTGGAAATTGACTTTTAAAGAGGTGTCTTCATGAGTATGAGCGGTGATTTGGAAAATGGCAAAGATTATAAGTACATCCCCATAACATCTGTTACATCCCATACAGGACAAGAGATCACAACAGACTTGTATACCTATAACATTCAGGCCGTGAATGTTTGCATGGTTGGCAATAAAGATGACTGGGTTTTGGTTGATACTGGTATGCCCAAATCCACCGATGTGATTTTAGCAGTTGTCGAAGAACGTTTTGGGTCTATAAGTCATCCCAAAGCGATTGTACTGACACATGGTCATTTTGATCATGTGGGAGCTGTAGTAGATTTAGTAAAACAATGGAATGTTCCCGTATATGCTCATGAGTTAGAAATACCTTACCTAACCGGAAAACAGAGTTATCCAAAACCAGATCCATCGGTTGAAGGTGGTTTGATTGCTAAAATTTCGAATCTGTTCCCAAAAGAACCGATTCATTTAGGTACACATGTGGAAAAGCTTCCGTCTGATGGTAGTGTTCCAGAAATGAAAGATTGGAAATGGATTCATACTCCTGGACATACACCTGGTCATGTTTCTTTCTTTCGAGAGAAAGATCGAGCATTAATTGCAGGTGATGCATTTATTACAGTCAGACAAGATATGCTCTTTAAAGTCCTGACACAAGATCAAGAAATCAGTGGTCCGCCAAGGTATTTTACTACCGATTGGCAATCAGCATTTGATTCCGTTAAGAAGTTACGAGACTTACATCCAAGTGTTGCGATTACTGGTCATGGATCTCCTATGTCAGGTCAAGCATTATCAGATGGGCTGCAAAAGCTGGCAAATGAGTTTAACCAGATTGCTGTCCCGGATTATGGGCGTTATGTCCATTAAATCCAAGAATTTAGTGGCGTAAGTTCAAAGGAATAAAGTTAAAGAAGTAGAGAATCATAGGTAAGAATAAATTTAACTTCCGATTGGAGATATGCAAGTGTATTACTACAAAGAAGGTCTAATCAATGAAATCAAGCCAGATAAGCCAGATCCTGCCGCGGCCAAGGTGTTACAAGAAACACTGGGTGGACAGTTTGGTGAGATGAGAACGATGATGCAATACTTTTTTCAGAGTTCCAATTTTAGAGGGAAGGAGAAGCAATTTCGCGATCTACTCCGTGGAGTATTTTTGGAAGAGATTGCTCATGTAGAGCTTGTTCAAAGTACCATAAATGCTTTATTAGATGAATCTGGTGGTGCTGGTGTTGGGGATCAAGGAGTAGATCGAGCACCTTTAGATGAAGCGATCAAGCACGCTAATCCCCACCACTATATTATGGGTGCTCAAAGTTCGCTTCCAGTTGATGCAGGTGGCAATCCATGGAATGGGTCTTGGGTATACAATCATGGAAACTTGATTGCTGATATGTTAAACAACGTTGTGTTGGAGTCGACAGGTGTGTTACAAAAAACGAGAATATATGAGATGAGTTCAAATGCCACTTTTCGGGAGACATTAGGATTTTTGATCGTAAGAGATAATGCTCACCAAAATGTATTTGCCAAAGCATTAGAAACATTGGGCGTGGATTGGGCTAAACTTTTCCCTGTGCCTAACTATGATATTAACAAATATCCAGAGTGTCGGAAGTTTGTAGAAATGGGTTTCCACAATACACAATTTAATTTTCGCTTGGATCCAACAAGAATCGGTGAAATTCTTCAAGGGAAATCGCCAAGTAGAAATGGTGGAGAATTCACAGTAACCCAGCCGCCAAATGAATTTCCTGTTCCTGACTTACCTGACATGCCAAACGAACACAGCCCAGGTTTGGTAGATATGTTTCATTAAGTTGTTTTCCACATAAAAGGAACTCCGATCTGGAGTTCCTTTTTAAATGGAAGGATGCTACAAAAGTTGATCAAGTAATTTTTCTGCCTTTTGCTGATCAAATGTAAAATGAGCTTCTTTTACCCCATCCACAATTCCTGCAAAGCGATCAAATGGTTTGGTTTGATCGAATTGTAGATTAGGTAAATAATGAAGAAGTGTTTGCAAAGCTATTTTTGTTTCTAATTTTGCTAGCTGGGAGCCAACACAGTAATGCATACCAAGTCCAAATGTCATGTGTTGATTAGGCCAGCGATGAATATCAAATATTTCTGGACTTGTCGCATTTGGATTACCACCGTTAATATATTCATCCCGGTTAGCTGCACTAAACCATAGGCGAACCATGGTCATCGCGGGTATGTGCAAACCACTGTCTAAGGTCACATCTTTAATGGCTAAGGACGGTCCTGCTGCAAATGGTGTCCCAAAACGAAGAACTTCTTCACCAGCTCTACGGAGCCATTCTTCATTATGGATATTTGCACGAGCTTCATCAAGTAATCCAAATTCACCAAATAAACTGAGAGCATTTATAATATTCGTTCCAGTTGTATCCGTGCCAGCTTGAAATAATCCCCACATGTACCCCATTAATTCGATTTCGGTAATTTTTTCATTTTGCCAAGCTTCAATAAGAATATCGATAGCTTCGTTTCCTGGTTTTTTTTGTCGATAGTGAATTACTTCTCGAAAATAATCTTCTACTTCTTGTGGTTCGCGTTTTACTTGTTCTAGGTCTGGAGTTTGGGTGAATATTTCAAGTTGTGCCCTCATCCATTTCTCTCGTTCATAAGGAAGTCCTACCATCGAACAGATAGTTCGAAGGGAGAGGAGATATGCATACTCATTCGCTAGATCAAAATGACCAGTTCCTTTTTCGATTATTTTACGAATGAGAACTTTGGAATCATTTTCTATTTGAAGAGCCATTTCTTTCACGGGTTTGGTTCTAAAGTACGGTTCAATGATACTCCGCAATAAATCATGCCGACCAACTGACCCATCAGCTTTTCTCTTACCAGTTGCCCACAGAAAGTACCAACTTATATGGATACGTTGATTTTGTGGAGCCCAATAAGACGTATCTTGGGTAAATTCCTTTGCTTCTTCATCTAACATCACTCGTTTGATATCTGCATAGTTACGCAAATGAGCCACACCATTTTCTATAAACGCATCGCCTGCGGTACGAAAACGGATGTCTCTAGGAAAATCAGAAGGTTTCATAATTGTTCTCCTCTCTTAGTTGGAGCTAAGTCGTTATAGGTGGAGATAGCAAGTATTATAGCATAATAGTATTAAAGTATATCTATTTTGCTTTTTACTATAGCTCAAAGTGTAATAGTAATAGTTTTAATTTGCATGCTTTTCCTAGACAAATAAATGAAAGCATGATTTTATAAGGGTATAAATCAATATCAAATAAGGAGTACATTTAATTGATGGATAATTCTGTAGAAATACCAAAAGCTGCAGTAATGAGTGCAGCAAACGGTGTGATGTTTATGACATTTTTCGGGGCACTTTGGGCTTCCATTGGAGTGATAGGCTCTCATGGATTAGGCGCTCCATGGTTCCTTGTTTTCTCTGGTATTGTGACTTTAGTACTACTGTTTGGATCGATAACTCTATTCGCTAGAGCCAAGAAGTTTACCAATTCTTCTACGCAAGAAGACAGTGCACATTGGAAAATGGTTAATCGAAAATTTATGTTGATCTTTGGGTTAGAGGGTGTTGCAATCGCAATTGCAAGTGTTATTTGTAACGTAACAAATCACTTTGAACTATTTTTTCCTATCATGGCTATCATTGTCGGAGTTCATTTCTTTCCTCTTGCGCGATTGTTTAGAGTGAATTCGCACCATGTGACTGGAGCTATTCTTTGTGTTTTGGGTATTATTACTTTTTTCTTGCCTATGGGTGCTACAGTAGCTGGCGTTTCTATTATTTTAACTTCTGTATTTATCGGATTTGCTTCCGCGTTAACATTATGGGCAAATGGGCTATCTATATGGATTACCACTCTTAAAAAAATCAGATAAAAAAGGAGAGAGATGTTACATTCGCTCCTTTTTTAGTTATTTCATTTTATCTATATCTTGAAAAAATGTTATCACATCGTCCATCCAAACTTCTGAGATTTCTAATACTGCATAATGCCCACCTCGATCATAATCAGTCCAGCATACAATATTATATATTTGTGAGCGGGAAAACCCCGAGCTTCAGCGATGGGGATGAAAGCGAACGTCAGGAAAGGGAGGGGTTGTTTTTTACCCCTCTCAAAAGCCTGACATTTTTTGAAAAAAGATCTATACAAACACCTATTCGCATGGTAATGCTCACCATGAGCAGGCGATAACCAAGCTGCTTATATGATTGATGGAACATCTAAACCGTGGGGCTTACGGGGTTAGTTTGGTAATGAAGTGGTCTGAAACTACCGTCCCAAGAATCCCCCGCATTTATGCGTGGGGAGTGGTCAAGGGATAATTCTCCATACTTTCGAATGGGATTGTTTGTTAAATTCACAAATATTATCTTTTCATAAGGAGAAAAAAAGTGAAACCAGCCTTTGACATAGCTGACTTCACTTTTTCTACTTATTCTCATCGCTAATTTTCCAAGGTTTTCTCCCTTGCCATTCCTCTGGGAAAAATATCTTACCATCACGGATTTCTAAGACGACTATTTCCGAAAGTCTATCTATAATAACTACTCGTGGATAGGTCAAACGGTGTATATTGGCATACTGAAATACTTCAGATTCTACCTCCAAATCAACTTGGTGTTCCCGTTCGCCATCTTCTGTAAAACAGTACCCTGTAAAGATAACCATCACCCCTATTTAAAATGGTATTGTAGAGTGTAAAGGAAGCAAATTTGTTAACCAATATGTGATTGAATCTGTTTGATCTGTTCTTCAACCTGCTCGATAGATAATACTTCTAATACTTCTAATTTAGGTTTTAATGCTTCGTGCACAGGTGTGCAAAAAGTAATATCCCAAGATCGACCTCCTAAACTATTTTTACCTAACAGAACAATAGGAACACCATTTAATTTTGGAACATGATAGAGTGTACCTTCCCCAAACAACCAATTTGCAGGAGGAACTGCTTGCAATAGATTTCCTTTCTCGTCTAATGACCCATAATCATAAAACCCAAAAAGTGCGTGGTCGTGAATCTGTTCATCCAACCCTGAAATATTTACCCCCTTTGCAAGTTGAATAGCCTTTTCATTTCGTTTCAGATGGGCAAAGTCTGCAAGTGATCCAAATTGATTTACGTATTGGTCTTGCAGCAAAGTGAAGAAGTGGAAGTTATTTTGGATCATTTCTGCCCGTAAGCGAAGTCCGGTTTTACTCTCAGGGTGCAGCGCGATCAATTCGAAATCATCTACACTATAAATGACTTGTTTTAAGTAATAGAGATTGTCTATATCATCTTCCAAGTGAACTACTTGAGTGATGAATGGACCGTTTTGTCGTAGCTGTATTCTTGCTTCTTTCACACGGCATATGGAAGTCATCGTCGCTAATACAACATAAGGGGCAGTTATCCAACTTTTGACTGCGTCAGCGTCGCAGGCAAAGAGAAGATCGACATCTTTCAAGCTGAGTTTATCTGTATCTATTCTTTCTTGTTTTGCATGTGAAAAAAAAGATTCTACCGCGGTTAGATGATTTTCCAATTGCTTTACAATGGTATCTGCGATTATTTTTGGATTTCCACCGAACTCAATGAGTGTACCACTTATGAGACAAGCCAATCCTTTTTTATAAACATCTAATTCAGAAGGTAGGGTAGTGGCGATATTAGATAGTAGCTCGTCCAGTTTATCTCGATTTTCTACTGCGAAGCGTAATAAATTTTCGATAGCAGGTTCTTGAAAGGCAGTTTGATCTGTTTTGAGATCACGACTGCTAGTAATTGGGGTATGTAAGTATTGAACAAAATCTTGTATAAGCCTTTGTGTTTCCGTCATGGATGCACACTCCTAGATGTAGATAACATGTATAAAGCTGTTACTGTTTGTTTCTTTTGCAAAGTTTGTCGGTTCTTAACTAGTTAAGCAAGACATAAACTATTTTTTATCATAGATGTTTTTTAACTGGCTCATAGATTTTATCATAAAGTGAAGTGATAATTTCATTGTTGGATAAGTCATTCTCTACATGAATGATGAATTGTTTAAAATCAGTGTTTTCTTTACATAGTTTATTGATTGTTTCCAGTCTATTTCAAAGGCTGCTTTGTATTTTAAAGATATGTATGTCTAAATAGTTTGGAATCTTTTTATGGATAAACTAATGGGGTGTGGTACAGATTCGCACATAAGATGTCACACCCTTACATAAGGAAGAAAACAGACGATTTTCCGGATTTCACCCTACTTCTGTTTCTCACCAACCAACCCATAAAAAAACAGTTCCATCAACTGATCCATACTCCTCATTATTCTCCCTTGATCCGTTGTTTCCCAATACCGCCCCAGCTCATTTTTGTACATGGTGAGGTACATCATGATCACATCTTCTGTAAGATCTCTACGAATGTAACCTTCTTGTTTTCCAAGCGCGACAAACTTTATAAAAAATTGCATGACTTTCTGCTCGTTATACTCCTCGATCATTTGCATCAATCCCCCTACCTCAGAGAATGGGGATTTTTGAAAGTTATCCGATAAAACTTTTAAATTTTTGGCTTCAAGAATTATAATTTCCTTCGTCTTTTCTGAAAAGGGATATTCTGAATCTAGAATTTTCTCATATTGCTCCAACTGTTTGTCCATCCAATTCATAAGCATGTCGGCATAGAGCTGTTCTTTTGTTCCAAAGTAGTTATAAATGGTAGCGGGAGAAACCTTCGCATTTTGAGCAATTTCATTCACGCTTACCCTCTGAAAACCATATTTGGAGAACAATTCAAATGAGGAGTTGTATATCTGCTGAATTTTGTTCTGTTTTCGACGTTCGAATCCGTTCAAATTCTTCACCTCATTTGTAGTGTATCTCAAGTTATAGAGTGATTCAATAAAAGTGATACAAATCTATTGAGATTCCATTTGATATAGTTATAATAATTTTGTAATGAAATAGTACATCTCATACATAACTTTATTGTTCAAAGTGTTGTTCGCAAACATTAACTTTTGATAGGAGGAGTGTGCTTACATGAAGCAAATTAAGATTCCTTCATTTTTGCATGAGTGTTCGGCGAAAAGCAGAGTATAGGGTCTATTTTGACTATCCTGCTTTTCGGTGGATTGCTGACCGTTGCTTTATATTTGATGTTCCCTGAGCTCACAGACAACTTGCCGATTTGGCGCAGCACCTTGGCATTATTATTGATTTTCGATATTTTTTGTTGGATGCATAGCTAATTTTACAGCTCCAACCAGCAACTTTTATGCAGTACGCAAAACAAATCGAATCGTATTCATCACTGTACATTTTCATATCGTACTTGTTGCGTTACTCTTACATACTTATTTGGTATTCAATTGGTATTTGGGCATATACGATGGTAGGTGCATTTATCATGAATGCTTTGATCGGGAATCATTCACAACGATTTATTGCAGGTTTGCTCCTATCGGTTGGTCTTGGTTGGATACCCATGCTACCAAATATACAGCCTTATATGCTTATTACCTGTCTATTATTTATGCTTAAAGTGTTATTTAGCTTTTCCGTTGATCATTATGGTAAAGCAAGCAACAACACAGGTGAATAAGTATGAGTGCTCCGGATCGAATATCCATGCTAATAAAAAAAGGGAGGACTTTACCATCAAGAAGATTATTGTACCTCCAAACGAATGGAGCAACGAAAAAGATAATTCTTCGTTTATATTAGAGTTAGAAATTCCTATAAACTTAGAAAGTGAAAAAAACGAGGGATAA
>NZ_WUUL01000015.1 GCF_009831235.1 Shimazuella alba
TATCCTTTCCCATACGAAAGCACTTCTGAAACGAATTTCAGAAGTGCTTTTTCTTCGGTCTGACACTACTTTCCATTATGGAAAGTAGTGTTTTTTTATAACCAAAATTTTATGTGCAGATCCTCATAAATGTCTTTACACATACAGACCTCTTCGAAAAAGTAGCATCTTCTTTTTCCCATACTTATTTATCAAAGTTAAGATTTCTCTTTCTTCTCTTATCGACAAACACATAATAAATGATATACATTAATACAATTGCTGGAATACCGAGATATACAGATAAAGCTGTTTCAGGATCTAAAACTTGGCTCAGCATCACGATCGCATTCAAAATGAAAGCTACAATTGGAACAAAGGGATATAGTGGTGTCCGGAAAGATAAATCTGTTACCTTTCCTCCCTCGGCCAAGTATTTCCGACGGAAGAAGTATTGAGAAGCAGCAATTGCCATCCAAGCGATTACCGCTGTTGTACCGGATATAGAAAGAATCCACATATAAACGGTATCAGCAGCATATTTAGCAGTAAGCAGTGATAAACCTGCAACAAACATACTTCCTACTAATGCCCAAAACGGTATTCCCCTACTTGTTACTTTTCCTAGCATTTTTGGAGCCATGCCATTTTTCGATAACGAATACAATATTCGGGTTGCTGCAAATAAACCAGAATTACCAACAGATAATAAAGCAGTGATAATAACAAAGTTCATGATATCTGCTGCATATGGTATACCTATTTTATCCATCGCAGCAACAAAGGGACTTTCTACAACACCCGCTTGCTGCCATGGAACCAAACAGACAAGGACAGCTATAGCTAATCCAAAAAATAAGATGGTCCGATAAACAGTTTGATTTATCGCCTTTGGAAGCGTTTTCTTAGGATTTTCACTTTCTCCTGCAGCAATCCCAACCAGCTCTGTTCCTTGGAAAGAAAAGTTAACCGCTATCATGGTCATAAGAATAGGTACAAATCCATTCGGGAAAATTCCATCTTTTACCAAATAACTAAATCCAACACTCTCTCCACGTAATGGAATAATGCCGAAGATGGCTATCGCACCAATTAAAATAAAGAGCACAATCATGGAAACTTTTATAATTGCAAACCAAAATTCCGTCTCAGCAAAACTGCGTGCAGAGAAAGCGTTTACTAAAAACAAGATAACTCCGAAAAGTAAACTCCATACCCATATGTCTACGGAGGGAAACCATCGTTTCATCGTAGCGCCAATAGTTAACAGTTCTAATGCCACTGTTGCCGCCCAACCAAACCAATATAACCAGCCAACCATAAACCCTGTACCAGGTCCAATAAATCTGGTTGCATAGTCTTGAAATGAACCAGATGATGGATTAGCTATGGTTAATTCTCCAAGACATAACATAACCAAATACATAACTATGCCACCAACGATATAAGATAAAACTGCTCCTATTGGTCCTGCTTGACTAATGGTGTAACCTGAGCCATTAAAAAAACCAGTTCCTATTACTCCACCTAAGGCAATCATAAACAGATGCCTGCTTTTCATAGATCGTTTCAACTCGTTATTGCTATCCATAATTACCTCCATTCTTCCGAATTTAGTATGACATTTTTTTATGTTTTCTGCAAATAATTTCTAATTTTTCTAAATTTTGTATTATATAGTGCCTAAAATACTTCTTTTAGGGTATATATACTCTATCTATTCTTTTTACCTGCATATAGTAAAAATAATTGGACTACCAATCCATGTTAGAGAGGAGAATCAAAATGGCTTGGTCGTACGGACTGTTATTTGACAATGCTGAAGCATTTTTATCGTATATGCAGAATAACTTATCTACAAGTTTAGATGGGTGCCATGTTCATCACACATATCGACCAGAACACAAAAATTTTAAAGGAAACAATCACAAAAAGTTACAAGATACGATGAAAAAAGCACATAAAGCTCGTGGTTTCTCTACTATTGCTCAACACATCACGATATTTCCTGACGGCAAAATCATGACAGGAAGAAACGTAAATTTGACCCCTGCCTCCGCAGTTGGATACAACCAGAATAATGCCAAACACCCTTTTATGTTTGAAATGATAGGTGATTTTGATAAAGGTAACGACACGTTAGAAGGAAAACAGCTCGAAACTGCAGTTAAAATTGCCAGATATTTTGACAAAAAGGGCAAAAAAATATTATTTCATCGAGAATTATTGCAAAATGGTAAATCACCCAAAAGTTGCCCAGGTACAGGAGTAAATAAAGCTTGGTTTTTAAATTTAGTCAGAGAGAAAACCCAGCTTCCTGTTCCAGAAGATGACTATGTTATAAAAGTTGCTAATCACAAGCTTTACAATCGACCACTATCCTATAAAGTACCCATGCTAAAAGGAAATGATGTACTAGCTCTTCAAGAACGATTACAAATAACCCAAGATCATCTTTTTGGACCAAATACTCGTGATGCAGTAATTCAGTGGCAACAAACTCATGACATGAGAGATACTGGCAGAGTTTACTATGGGGTATGGGATGCTCTATTTCAGCATATCTCTAAGAAAGATAACAATCGCTTCTATCATCGTAAACTGCAATATGTCACACCATTACAAAGAGGTGTAGATGTGTCACGTCTTCAAAAACGACTGAATGTTCCAACTACTGGATATTTTGGTGAAGTAACAGATGAAGCTGTAAGAATTTGGCAAACAAACCATGATGAGAACGGCAGACCTGTAGAAGACGGAAAAGGTCTAGCTATAACAGGGGTGGTGGATCAACAGACATGGAGTGCACTTTTCCCAGGTGAGTGAAACAACCCAGATATGGGTTGTTTTATTTGATTAGAAAATATAACTTTTCATTCGTTATTTTGCCATTTCCACTCTGTTCTTCTTGAATTTTTCACATAGTTTGTTACAATAGTCACTAGTTTCACTACAAATTTTAAAGGAGTCTATAACATTATGTTTAAAAAAGCTCTTATTATTTTTAGTTGCCTTTTATTACTTTCTGGCTGCTCTCTTTTGGCAGATTCTGGAACAAAAAAAGAATTGATGGATCAAATGGACAAATTAATGGATCACCATGACAAAAATATGGGCGATCAACGTACTTTGATCAATGATTTCAATAAAGCATATGATACTGGTACTCAAATCACACAAGCAATGAATCAAGGATCTACGATGAGTAGTGATCAGTACAACACATTAATGGCTGATATCGACAAAGCCAACAATGATTTAGCTACATATAAGAAAAATGTAGATTCGCTACTTGCTGAAATCCCTGCAGTTGAACAAAAAGCAAATGAGTTAAAAAATGAAGAAGCAAAATCTCGTGCTACCAAATACTTACAAGACTTTAAACAAGCAACACAATCACAAGTTGACTATATCAATAATTTTCAAAGTCTAATTGATTCCTATAAAACTGTCTATGTTTCCCTTTCACAAGGCAATACACCAGATACAACTCAATATCAGCAATACTCTGATAAAGAAGGAACCTTAGTCGATAAATTCAACAAAGAAATTGATGCATTCAATAATTCTTGGACAACACTGAATCAAGAGGATTTCAATCGTAAAGTAAAAGAAAACATTTCTTTCTAATATTTTCAATCCCAGCTTTCTAAATGAAAGCTGGTTTTTCTTATCCCGAATATGAGAGAATAAGAAGAAGTGTATAGTTGTATTTGAAAGGCAGGCCTCTAAATTCATGGTAAGTGATTTACTTGCAAATTTTCCATTATGGACCTCGGTATTAGCGATCCTACTCGCACAGTTTTTAAAAATCTTATGGAACCTGTCTATGACAGGAAAATGGGATTGGATCTGGATTTATCACTCTGGCGGAATGCCAAGTGGACACACCTCTGCTGTTAGTTCTTTGTCAATTGCGATTGGTTTAACTCAAGGATGGGATTCTGAAACATTTGCAATTGCCACTATTTTAAGTATTGTTGTCATGTATGATGCAACAGGTGTAAGACGTCAAGCTGGTGTTCATGCCCAAGTATTAAACCGTTTAGTAGAAGATATGACAAAACTTCTAAGTGAAGCAAAAGAAAAATCCCCTGCTGAAACAAGGGAAAAATTAAAAGAGATATTAGGTCATAAACCGATTGAGGTTTTTGTAGGTCTTTGGTTTGGAGTTATCGTCGCTATCATTAATTACTATTTTTGGTATTAAAACATTCGATAGCCGTTTGCCCGTAAAAAACGTATGGTTAAACCACTACCGACAACACCAACTAAACTAGCAACTAACCATGTAATATCTGCAACATGTACCGTGTTTACTTTAAATGCAAAATAAATAATTAAAGCAAGAAATAAATAAATAGGTAACCAAGTGGTTTTTAAAATCATATTTAAAATAAATCCTATCCCAAAAAAGAAAACCAGCAGTAACGGGACAGAAATAATTAGCTGAACAAGGCTAATAGGTGGCACTGCTAACATTGTCATTGGAATTATCTCCTTCCACAAGTTGCCTTTATGGTACAAAAAATGTAACAAACGGTCAATGCCTGATGTATATCACGAAGCAAAAGAGCAATCCTAAGGTAAGGCGGATTGCTCTTTTTTAGTATCTAAAAACATTCATACAACTTATCAACAATGACATAAATAGACCGATTCATTACACCTTAAAAGTCAAAATATGAATACTAAAATTTTCCTTTACGTAAGACAAGCGAAATTCCACCCAGTAGATATAACCAACGAAGTTCGATTATTTTTTTCATAAGTGATGCTTTCATACCCATTAATTTGCTGTTTTTCCCCACAATACCGATTGCTTCTTTTCTTCCTAATGAGGCAACAGTACCTTTTGCATGATATGCAAAAGTATCCATTTTTCCATCTCTAATTAAGGAAACCAAGTTTTTACCTAAGAACTGACCTTGTTGAGTCGCGATTTGCGCTGTTGGTGGATATGGACGTTCATTTTCACTAGGGAACACAAGAGAGCTATCTCCAATAATAAAAATTTCTTCATGTCCTGGAGCGCGTAGTTGTCCATCTACTTTTACACGTCCGCGCATCGTTTCAATACCAGCATCTTCTACTATTTTATTTCCTCTTACGCCACCAGTCCAAACAACAGTGGCCGCTTTGATTTCTTCTCCACCTTTTAGAATTACACCTTCATGTGTACATTCTGCAATAGGAGTATTGATATGGAATTCGACACCCTTATTCTTTAAGTAATCCGTAGCATAGCTGACTAAATCGGAATCAAAACCAGGTAGAACTGTTGGTGCTGCTTCCACGTTTACAATTCTTACTTTTTCTAAAGGAATATCATATTCACGGCAAAGTTCTGGCATACGGTCTACCAATTCGCCAACATATTCAATCCCCGTAAACCCAGCACCACCTACCACGATGGTAATAAGCTCATCTTTTTTCTCTTCAGCATATCGAGAAAACATGTATTCCATATGTTCGCGAATCATACGTACACTATCAATACTTCTAATGAAAAAAGCATTTTCTAATAACCCTTTGATACCAAAAGTTTCTGGAGCACTACCTAAGCCGATGACAAGATAATCATAAGATAATGGCTCTGATTGATCCTTTAAAGTAACTTCTTTTGTTTCGGTATTAATAGATGTTACTTGATCCTGAATAAAGTTAACACGATGTGGATGAATAACAGATAAAATAGAGAGTCTTGCATGATCATGATGGGACGTGCCTGCTGCTGGCTCATGTAATTTTGTTGTAATGTAGTGGTAGGAATTTTGGTTTACTAATGTTACTTCTGCTTCTCCAGGACGCAGATGCTTTTGTAGACCTTTTGCTGTCATCAGTCCACCATAACCGGCGCCTAAAATAAGTATTTTAGGTACTTTCATTTTGTCATCACTTCCATCTAATTTCATTGTATTTACTTACTTCTTATGATCAATCGATACACTATGTGTGAGAGATCACAATCTTACTGGAGGTAACTCCTTAGGTTTTCCCAAAACGCTAACAATATTATGATATGTATTTCACGAACTTTTTACAAGAGATTTCTGGAATACAATACTTATTCTATAACTTTCTTATTGTGATCATGCATGAATTTCAGCGAATTTTCTTATGCTAAAGGTAAAAACAGGATGATTAAAAATGAACCAAAAGTCCTATCAATGTCCGCTATGCAATGGTTTTACCACTTATACAGAAAACTGTCCCAAATGTCACCAACAAATGGTAGATTATGGACCAGCCTCATTTTTATTAGCAGATTATAGCCCGTATCGCCCAATTGATGATATGAAACAAAACGATGGTTGGATAGATAATCAAACCCACAAATGTCCACATGAAGTATACTGCCCTAACTGTGGCTTTGATAAAATCGACTTCATCTCAGAACAAGAAACATAAAACATCCCTCTCCTAGAAGAGGGATGTATACTACTAGCAATCGGTATCTGGTTTACCTTCATCTACCGCAGTACGGAAGGAAGAACCACATCCACAGGTGGCTGATGCATTTGGATTGTCTATTTGAAATCCTCCACCCATCAATGATTCTTTGTAATCGACAACAGTACCTTTCATCAATCTCTGACTTTCGTCATCTATGAGTACTCGAACGCCATGCTGTTCAAGTTCTAAATCATTTGTTGACTTATCTTCATCAAAGCCCATCAAATAAGAAAATCCACTACATCCACCATGCTGTACACCAACACGGAGATACTGCTTTTCGGGATTTTCCGTTTCTTGAAGCATTTCTTTTACTTTAAATGCTGCTTGTTCTGTTAAGGTAATCATCTTCCATCACTCCAATTGTGACTGTTGATACCTATTAGTTTACCATACTTCAAACCACAGTACGGTATTTTTCATCCAAGGACTCTCTTATCTGATGTTTTGGGTGAGTACGCATATAGTTTCGATCTTGTTTGGATTGCTGCCAATTTTTTTGCCATTCATTATGAAGATTATCCAGTTCGACACTTAATTCATACACTGCAGGATGACCAATCCCTAAAAGCAATGCAGACTCAACCATCTTTACACGCAATGTTTCTATGCGCTCTTCTAAATCCCACGCTCCCATCTTAAGCCCTCCTTCATTCTTTATCTGCTACCAATTTTTAGTATACATGTTAAGACGGATTTTGTAAGCTATTTTTTTACATTTTTTTCATCTTTGTTTCTTTTTGTATGTTTTAATCGATAAAAACTCTGACAAATATCTACATAATCAAATTTAGTCTCTTCCTATCATGTTATTTAGGGATAGGTAGGTTTATAACTTTGTGATAAAATGAACGTGATTAAATGAGTGAAGCAACTTATCATTTTGGTGTAGAGTTGTTTTATTATTTATTTAGGAACTCGAAAATTATTTCTTTCTAAGGAAATGTAAAAGGAGAGAGAAATGATACAAGAAAGGCTTGTAGATACCTCCATCAATCCCATAAATACAAATATACACATACTGATTGTTACTTCTGTCGAGGCAGAAAAAAATGCGATAGAAAAAGGTCTGGGTAATCTATCGTATGTTGATGTAAAGATAGTTGGAGTAGGTCCCATATCAGCTGCTGTAGAAACAGCCAAACACATAGCAAATACAAAATATGATCTTGTTATATGTGCAGGCATCGCTGGAGGTTTTGCCACACATACCTCGATAGGGTCATTGGTTATTGCCGATAAGATTATCGCTGCTGATTTAGGAGCGCAGTCACCAGATGGCTTTTTATCATTGGAGGATTTACAACTCGGGACTACTTGTGTTTCTTCTCCCACATCTGCGATTGATTGCATGAAAACCAGTTTTAGTCAGACATATGGTGACGTGATGATAGGCTCTATTTTGACTTTATCAACGGTTACTGGAACAGATAATACTTGCAACCAGTTAGCAAATCGTTTTCCATATGCAGTCGCAGAAGCTATGGAAGGATTTGGTGTTGCTTCTGCTGCTCACAGCTATAACATTCCGTCAATGGAAATACGAGCGATATCAAATCACATTGGTCCAAGAGACAAATCAAAGTGGCGGATAAGAGAAGCGCTTGATGAATTAACAAAGCTGGGTTCTATCATGAAAGACTTTACTAATGCGTGGAAAATCATCCTACAGAAAGAAGCAGGTAAACCATGAATATCGTTTTTTCACCTTGTCCTAATGATACATTTATCTTTCATGCATGGGTAAATGGGTACTTGCCCAATACTCCAAAAGTAAACGTAACATATGCAGATATTGATATAACAAACAAATTAGCTGAGCAATCCGATGGACCAGATATAATGAAAATTTCTTATGCTGCACTTCCTTGGGCTGATGAAAGTTATGGATTACTGCCATGTGGCGGTGCATTAGGACGCGGTTGCGGTCCATTAATTCTCACTGCAAAGCATGCATCCAAGTCGATAGGTAAAAAAAGGATTGCCGTTCCTAGCGAACGTTCGACTGCATATTTGCTCTTCCGTTTATGGATTGCACAAAATGTGCCTGAAGGTGTGGAGGAGATCTGTGTACTACCTTTTCATGAAATTATGCCAGCTATTCGTGATGGTAAGATAGATGCAGGTTTAGTCATTCATGAAGCCAGATTTACGTATCCTTCTTATGGACTCCAATTAGTCGTTGACTTAGGAGATTGGTGGGAAAAAGATACTTCCCTTCCTATTCCACTTGGAGCAATTATTGCGAAAAAATCGCTCAATTTTCAAGATATATCCAATTGGATTAGAGCTTCCCTCGCGCATGCTTGGGAACACCCAATAGCATCTCGAGCCTATGTCATGGAACATGCACAAGAGCTTGATTGGAACATTGCTCAAGAGCATATTCAGTTATACGTCAATTCATTTTCTATGGACTTGGGAGAAGAAGGGTATAATGCTGTGTACGCTTTATTAGATCGTGCGAGGGAACAAAATTTGATTCCCCCAATTGATCTCTCATCTATTTTGCTCAAATAAATAGTTAGAAAAAGAGAGAGGAGAAAAAATTATGTTACAAGAAATAACGGAAAAAATCAGAGCAGGAGAAAGATTAACTTTAGAAGATGGTTTAGCCCTTTACAAGTCACCTGACCTCCTTCAAGTAGCATCGCTAGCTAATGAGGTAAACTTGAAGAAAAACGGCAACAAAGTATATTTTATTGAAAATCTCTATATTAATCCCACTAACGTTTGTGAAGCAAAGTGTGCATTTTGTGGTTTTCGCCGAGATCCTGATGAAGATGGCGCATACACCATGTCAACAGATGAATTATTACATTATGTCGAAACTCGTATCACCAAAGGTACAAGAGAATTCCATATTGTTGGTGGTCATAACCATACAGTTCCTTTTGATTATTATTTGAATACTATTTCTATCCTAAAGAAAAATTATCCTGATATCACGATCAAAGCTTATACAGGAGCAGAGATACAGTTTTTTGCTCAAATCGCAGGTCGATCACCTGAAACAATTTTGCGTGAATTAATTGATGCTGGCCTAGATACCCTTCCAGGTGGTGGCGCCGAGATATTAACGGAACGATACCGGGCTAAAATGAGTCCTGACAAAGCAAGTACAGATGGATGGCTAGAAGCACATCGTATTGCTCACTCACTTGGACTAAAAACACATGCTACTATGCTGTACGGCTCTATCGAAAGCCTAGAAGAAAGACTGATTCATATGATGCGAGTGCGTGAATTACAAGATGAAACAAATGGTTTCATGGTGTTTATTCCACTTGCTATGCAACCTAGACAAACATCTGCCTCCCTTAAACGACGTACATCTGCAATGGATGATATGCGAACAATTGCAATAAGTCGCTTGATGTTGGATAATTTCCCACATATTAAAGCATATTGGATCAATATAGGACCACAACTAACTCAGCTTGCTACCCACTTTGGAGCATCTGATATTCATGGGACACTAGTAGAAGAACGAATTAGCCACGCAGTAGGTGCTTTGACTCAATCAGGTATTACACGTGATGAACTAAAATGGATGATCCAAGGGGCAAACCGGATTCCTGTTGAGCGAGACACCTTCTACAATGAAATAAAAGTGTATGCATAAAAGAAAGGCACCTAAATTCAGGTGCCTTTTACCTTACTTAAACTCACAAATCTCTGGTTCAACAAAGTTTTTAGCGAATATCTCCCAAGCTTCTATTTGCTTATTAGGCTTTTCCGTCTCAAATTCGCGTTGTACACAATCTAATTTGTCAGGTGCATGCTGGTAAATAAACTCCATCATTTTTACTTCTCTCAAGCGAAGAATAACTCCCTCTTCTCCAGATACCCAACCACTAGCAGAAAAATCCCATATCTCAGGTTTACTCGTAATAATATTTCCCCATTTCCCTACATCAATAGACTCTTTATCTTTTGCGGTAGTAACGGAAAACGAGGGAGAAAAGGTACCTCTTGTTGTGTTCATTTGGTAATTCGTTTCAATTTTATCAATTTCTTCCCAACTAACTTTGTCTGTCCTGATAAAAAATAAATAAGACTCCCATCCCTTATCTTTAATGACAGTGTAATTGGTTAGATAGGTAAAAGAAACTAGAACTAAAAGAACAACTGGAATTAACGCATATATCCTTTTCTGCTTTATAAAAAAAATAAAACTACTTATTAAAAGTAAAATGATGAAAATTATCATAAAAACAAAAGAATAATTGCCTGATGAAAAGTAGTGATCAGTATTGGTAAAAAAGATATGAGCTTTCCACCAAGTTAACACTTGAAATAAAAAGATTGCTACACCCCAAAACACATGCAAGCATGATAATCGATTCCCTGCGACTCATCTTCTTACCTACTCCTTTTCTGTTATCTATTTACATCCTAACATACATAAGCAGGTATCCGATTTGAAGATGGTACTCGTGCAGTAAAGTTTTTTGTAAGACCTAGAAATAATCCCTTGGTCATTAGGACCAAGGGATTATTTTAAAAGCGAAATTCCATTTCTTCACATGCTTGCAGTATTTTTTTATATAGCTCTTCGGCTGTCTCAGCTGTAATTAATTCGCCATTTACCAAAGCATACGGAGCTCTAGCACATAAACCGCAATTGCCTAAACATCCATATTCCAACACATCGAAATCAAGATTACTTTCTAGCTTTGCTTTGATTTCCAATACATCCGAAGTTAAATTGTTCACACAAAACTCAATCAGTGGCCTCATGATCAATCACTTTTCCTAACCCTAATGTTTCCAGTCTATCACAGATAGTTTTTAATTTAGGATTGCCTTCTGCAATTACCTCATCTTGTATTACTACCACAGGATACCATAAATCTTCTTCTTGTACTCGCTTTGCAAAATTTACTTGATCTTCTCCTACTGGAGAATAAATATCAACATAGTGAACAGCTACCTGTTCCCCATATTTACGATTTAGCGCATGTTTCAACCAAGAAGCTGTCTCTTGGGAAGATGGAAAAGATACACAACTAGGACATATTTGTTCTGCACCATAAACATATAAATCTATCATGATATTATAACCTTCTTTTATGCAAAGATAGCTTTTTCTAAGTCATTTATCAAGTCTTCCACATCTTCAATCCCAACGGAGATTCGGATAAGTCCATCTGTAATCCCAAGCTTCGCTCTCGTCTCAGGAGGAATAGAAGCATGGGTCATCTTAGCCGGGATAGATATTAAACTTTCTACTGCACCAAGACTTTCCGCAAGCGTAAAATATTTAACCTTGGTTAAAGCATTCGCAGCTTTTTCACCGTCTCCCACATCAAATGATATCATGCCACCAAAACCTCGTGCTTGTTTTTTAGCAATATCATGATTTGGATGAGACTGCAACCCAGGATAATATACTTTTTCTACTTTGGTGCTTAGCCATTCTGCTATTTTATTTGCTCCAAATTCATGTTGTTTCATTCTCAGACCCAATGTCTTCATACCGCGCATCAACAACCATGAATCTTGAGGTCCAAGTACTCCGCCAATCGCGTTTTGGAAAAAGTGAAGCTTCTCTCCGAGTTCTGCCTCTTTGGTTACGACTAAACCCGCTACAACGTCGCTATGACCACCTAAGTACTTCGTTGCACTGTGAACAACAATATCAGCACCTAAATCCAGTGGATTTTGCCAATATGGCGTGTAAAATGTATTATCCACGATAAAAGTTGCGTTTTTCGACTTTGCCAATTTACCCAATGCCGAAATATCGGATACTTTTAAGAGCGGATTAGTCGGAGTTTCGACAAAAAGAGCCTTTGTATTGGTTTGAAAGGCATGTTCCACCGCTGAGAGATCACTCGTATTCACATACGAGACTTGAAGTCCAAAACGGGTAAATACCTTATCCATAATCCGGAAGGTTCCACCATAAACATCATCGCTGCAAATAATATGGTCCCCTTGTTCAAATAAGGATAATACGGTTCCAGTCGCTGACATACCAGATGAAAAAGCAAGACCTCTTGCTCCATTCTCCAGTGCTGCAATATAATCTTCCAAAGCTTGACGAGTCGGATTTCCCGTACGAGAATATTCAAACCCTCGATGTTTTCCTACCTCGTCTTGTTTGTATGTGGATACTTGGTAAATTGGGATACTCACAGCACCTGTTTGCTCATCTATTAAGTGACTTCCGTGAATCAATTTTGTATCGATTTTCATTTTATTCTCCTCCTTGAAAGATTTTTTTACTGAGGTAACGATCACTTCCATCTGCAAATAGTACCACAATGTTAGCGTTCTTGGCTGCATTTGATTCTTCTTGGACAGCAGCATAACATGCAGCACCAGCAGAACTACCTACTAGCAGACCTTCTTGTTCTGCTAATTTATTCACCATTGCAAAAGAATTTACATCTTCAACCGTATAAACTTCATCTATATAAGAATGCTCAAAAAACGGTGGAAAAAATTCCATTCCGATACCTTCAGTTTTATGTGGACCTGATCGACCACCACCGATGATGGAACCTTGTGGTTCTACAATAACACAGCGGATATTGGGGTTTTGTTCTTTTAAATAACGTGCAGCTCCCATATATGTACCAGATGATCCAGCTCCAGCAACAAAAATATCAACCTTTCCACCTGTTTGTTCCCAGATCTCCGGCCCAGTGGTTTCATAATGAACAATAGGGTTTGCGGGATTATGAAATTGCTGTGGAACATAACTATTAGGAATTTCCTCAGCCAATGAGTTTGCCTTCGCAATAGCTCCTTTGATTCCTTCATCTGTGGGAGTATTAATCACAGTTGCACCAAGGGCTCTCATCGTTTCTTGTTTTTCCATGGAAAACTTTGAAGGAACAACACAAATCACACGATAAGAAGTACCAATCGCAGCTAAAGCAAGCCCTATTCCAGTATTACCAGCTGTTGGTTCTATCACGGTACCTTCTGGCTTTAGCTTCCCTGTACGTTCACCCTCTTTGATCAAAGCAACCCCAAGTCTATCCTTTACACTTCCTCCGGGGTTAAAAAATTCAAGTTTTGCCAGTATATTCGCATGAGATGAGAATGATTTTAACCTCATAATTGGTGTATTTCCAATCAAATCATGAATACCTTCGTAAATTATGCCCATTACATTTTCTACTCCCTTGATCATAACCTAAAAAACGTATTCTTATTTTAACAGGAATTACAATACATTTACCACATTGCTTTCTTTGCAAAGAAGGCATACAATAGCAATGATATATTTTAACACCAGGAAGGAGAATAAAAATGATGGAAGAGAAAGTACAAGAAATTTTAGATAAATTGCGTCCATATATCCAACGTGATGGCGGAGATGTGGAACTAGTCGAAGTAGAAGAAGGAATCGTTCGTGTTCGCCTTTTAGGTGCATGCGGTAGCTGCCCAAGTTCCACTATTACCCTCAAAGCTGGGATTGAACGTGCATTGATGGAAGAAATTCCAGAGGTACGGGAAGTAGAACAAGTACTATAAAGAAAAAGCAGGCGACCTACTTGGTCGCCGCTATTTTTTTAGGAGGCTGATAAGTTGCCCACTTTAGGGTGTAATCAGCTCCAAAAGGGTGGTACAACACATTTTTTACATAGCTTTTTTGTAGTCTTAGATCATTCACATGTACAAGTGGCACAACCACAGCTTTCTCTTCAATAAGATATCGCTCCGCTTGTTGGAGAAGTTGATCCCGTTTCGTTGGATTCGCTTCAAGGGATGCTTTGTCGAGAAGTGAATCATAATGTGGGTCTGAGAATCCTGATATATTATCTTTTACCCTTGAATGTCCTATCATTAAGAAAATACTTGGATCATGATATTCTGCCGACCATTCATTGATAGATAAATCATAATCTCCGTCCAACAATATTCGTCCTTTTTGTTTTACAGGATACTTATAGATATTAACAGTTATACCAACCATAGAAAGCTGCCTCTTTAATAAGTTAGCTTGCGTAGTTAATCGTACATCACCTTCTGTTGTGACAAGTTTCACAGGTGGAAACTTGTCAATTTTTAATTCTGACAATCCTTTATTTAAAATCTCTTTAGCTTTAGAAATTTGTGAACTGGATGAAATATTAGTTCTAAAGATTTCTTGATTACTTGTTATTAATACAGGTGGAACCAGACTATTGATTGGGGTTGTTTCACCTTTAAAATCAGATGAGATTTCTTTATTATTAATGGCTATCTGTATAGCTTTTCTAATCTTAGCATTCGAAAAAATTTCTTTGTTTTGATTCATTACAATATAATTAGAAATAGCTTTTGGAGAGAGTTTCATATCTTTACTTTTCATACCATTAGAATAAGATGAAAAAGTTTTAGACATAGCCATTAATTCAGATTTATACAAACTTATCCTTTTCTTTTGATCTACTTCAACGTTTATAATTGCTTGTGACAATTTAATAGCATTAGCATCCCAATAAAGATCATTTTTCACCAAACCTGCACTTTGGGGATTATATGCTGTTAACTTGAAGGGACCTGTAAAGCTCATCTTTTCGGCTGAAGATGCATATCCCTCTCCATATTTTTCAATCAAATCACTTCGTAATGGCAAAAATGGGGTAAGTGTCACGAGACTTAAAAAATTGGGATCTGGTTTATCCAATTTGATGGTTAAGTGTCTATCATCTGTTGCTGTTATACCGATCTGATCTGAATGTACTTCTCCATTGGAATAAGATTCTGCATTGTGTATTGGATAAAATAAAAACGAATATTCATACTCGTTTGCTGGCGAAAGAGCACGTTCCCATGCGAATTTAAAATCATGGGCGGTAACAGCTTTGCCATCGCTCCAAACAGCATTTTTTCGAATGATAAAGGTATATGTGCGATAATCAGGACTTACTTGATACGATTCTGCTAAACCAGGAACTGGCTTAGCATTAGGACCTAGTCTCATCAAGCCTTCTTGTACTTGATTTAAAATATTATATGTAATTTGCTGATTCGCTTTGGAACTATCCAAAATGGGGATAGGAGTTGATTCGGTAATCGTCAAAACTTTTGGAGGGGTTAGTTCGTGTTTTGCACAACAGACTTCATCTGCCTCATCTTCTTGAAAAAAATTGATGTACACATATCCCCCGGCAACGACAATCAAAATTGCTAACGAAAGATATAGCCACCTCTTCCTGATATACAAAATTGTGCCTCCTTTGTGAATTTTATTATTTTCATTATAGACGAACAAAAGGATAAAGAAAACTTGTTGAAGACAAGCTTTTGCGCAGTCTGAAACTTAGTTGCACTTATGCAGATTAGATAATACTTTCCTCTTCTATCTCAATCTGCGAAAGAAAACTTGTTGAAGACAAGCTTTTGCGCAGTCTGAAACTTCGTTTCCTTCCCCAAAAAAAGAGAACCCTCAGGATTCCCTCCACTCAATCCACCCATTTGCTTCCAAAATTGATAAAAAGGTAAGTAATCTCTCTCTCACAGGAGAAGCACTCTGTCCAAAAGCATCTTCGACTTTTTTTTCGAGTTCTTCCACAGGATGCTGACCATCACACATACCAATTACGAAGCTTCCTAACTGATCTAACCGTATAGAATGATGAGTAGGTTGTTTTAAAAATTTGATAGAAAATCGTTCAAGTAGATTCGTTCTTGGAACACATACCTGATAAATTTCTTTGTTATCTCGATTTTGTCTTAAGGTAATGCTTTCTTTTAGTACTGGTATCATAGTTAACAAATTTTTATTCCCCATCTGTACGCTTCTGCCTCCATATGATGGAGATAAATAATACTGCCAACGCTAAAAAGAGCAAACAGGATAATAAGTTGCTATCAAAAATCACTGGGGCTTCTGGATTGATAAAACCTGGAACAATGAGAAGAGCAATAATAACACTGATTAGAGCCTCTCCGGCTATCAGACCACTAGCAAAAAGAGTACCTACTCTCTCTCTCTTCTCTTTTACTTCTTGTTGTGCGAAAAACTCAGTAACCACTCGAACGATTCCACCGATCATAATGGGGGTACTTACAGACAAGGGAAGATAAAAACCAACTGCGACGGTTAGCGAGTTTAATCCTAAAAATTCGATAGTTACCGCCAATGCTATACCAATAAAAATAAATTCCCATGGTAAATCACTAGACATAATCCCTTGAGCAACAATTTGCATCAATGCAGCTTTCGGTGCTGGCAGAGCATCTGATCCTAACCCATAACTCTGATCAAAAAGAATAAGAATACTTCCGATAAAAAGACCACTAGATAAAACCCCTATCATCATCGCGACTTGTTGTTTCCATGGTGTTCCACCGACCAAGAAACCTGTTTTCAGGTCTTGGGATATATCTCCTGCTACTCCAAGTGAAACGCAAACGATGGAAACGACAATCAAAGATGCAATCATCCCTGCTTGTCCAATGTGTCCAGATGCTTTGAAAAGGATCGTAACAATCAGCAATGTTGCGATTGTCATTCCAGATACAGGCATAGTAGTACTCCCAACAATACCAACAATCCGTGAAGCTACAGTAACAAACAGAAAACCAAATATTGCGATAGATAAAGCACCAAGAAAACCGACATTAACCAATGGCGAAAAGGCAATAATGAGCACTAGCAAGATGACCCCTATCAGTATCATTTTACTAGGTATATCTCGATCTGTCCTTTCTAAATCACTGAAATTAGTAGAACCTCTCCCACGTAAACCAGTAAAAGTATCTTTGACCGTACTAATCAGCAAAGGCAGCGTTTTCATTAAAGTAATGAGACCACCTGCAGCTACCGCTCCAGCTCCAATGTATCGAATATAATTTACATAGATATCATGAGCGGTAAGTTTCCCGATCGGAGCAATAGCTGGAAAAATAGCAGCAGGATTAGCAGAACCAAAAAATCCAATCAAAGGTATAAGAACGACAGAAGATAATAATCCTCCAGCTATCATTTGCCCTGCTATTCGCGGACCAATAATATAACCTACTCCCAATAATGCTGGCATGGTGTCCATACTAAGAGTAGCAAATTTAAATTTTCCTAAACCTGTCTCAATTGTTGTTTTAAATAAATGAAACCCATCACCTGCAATCTTAAAAAGACCTCCGATTAAAAAACCGTATCCAATTAACTTAGCTTGACTTCCCCCTTGTTCTCCTGATTTTAACACCTCAGCACATGCTGTCCCTTCTGGATACGGCAGAACTTCATGCTCATTCACGATTAGCATACGTCGTAATGGAACCATCATAAATACACCAAGAAAACCTCCCATAAGAACAATAAATGTTATCGTTGCTTGACTTGGGGCTGCGTGAATAAAAAAAAGTGCTGGCAGAGTAAAGATGGTTCCAGCTGCAAGTGCTTCACCAGCTGTGGTCATCGTCTGTACTATGTTATTTTCCAAAATGGACTGTCGTTTAAATATCCCACGTAAAATAGCCATAGATATGACGGCAGCTGGAATAGAAGCACTTACTGTCAATCCTGTTTTTAATCCCAAATATGCGTTTGCTGCACCAAATACTATCGCTAACACAAATCCAATTAAAACTGCCGTTATTGTTAATTCTGGTAGCGAATTATTCGCAGAAATATAAGGCACAAAATTTTTCTTCTTGCTCAATATAACACCTCTCTTCATATTCCAATTATCTCTAATCGTATAATAAACTAGCAATTTAGAAAACCATCTTTTTCCATGTTTCTAAGGGATATCCTCTTTGTAGCAGGCAAGAATAATAAAAAAATGGAAGGTGGATGTTCGATGACACCGCTAGAGCAAACAGTCTACTTATGGTTAGAAGAAAGAGGTGTCCAAATCGAAGAAATTGCAGAGCTCACATTTTTTCTTCAAATTAACTATATTCCGGACGTTACCATGGAAGAATGTATCGAAAACGTACAAACTGTTCTTACAAAGCGAGAAGTACAAAATGCAATACTAACAGGTATTCAACTGGATATACTCGCAGAGAAAGAAATTCTTCGCGAACCACTGCTTCAAATGCTTCGGTCTGATGAGAGTTTGTATGGAATAGATGAAGTAATGTCATTAGCTATATTAAATGTATACGGGAGTATCGGCTTTACTAACTATGGCTATATCGATCGCTTAAAACCGGGGATTTTATGTAGACTCAACAGTAAGAGTGATGGAAAAATACATACCTATCTAGATGATTTGGTAGCAGCAGTAGCATCTGCCGCAGCATCACGACTTGCTCATACTCGTCATTTACTTACAATCTTAGAATAAAAGAGACATCCGTCTATCATAACGGATGTCTCTTTTATATCAAGTAAACCACAACTCCATCTGAAACAGATCGCTGTAATTCCCCGATGTGCCGTAAATACTCCAAATGGGACAATGTCTCTGAAAATGCAAAACGCAAATTGTGTATATCTAAATTCCGATGAACAAACAGCTGCTCACACACCTGAAATCCGGTCATAACTTGATTGTCTTTCATCATATTTACTATCTTTTGTAAGCGTTGATCGTGATGTTCTTTTATTTCAGCTATCCGTTTGCTCACATGATAAAATGGTTCACCATGGGCGGGATAAACCAAGCGGATCTCTAGATCATTTATTTTATCCAATGTCGTAAAAAACGTAGCAAGTGGATTTTCATCCCCGCCAGGGAGCAGTGGTATATTAGGTGTTATCTTCGGTAAGATGATATCACCAGCAAAAAAAGAACCTTCGTTTTCGTGAAGAAAACTAAGATGTCCATCCGAATGACCAGGTGTTTCGATGATCTGATAATCACTTGTTCCGATTTGAATCGTGTTACCGGGCTCTAACCACTCGAAATCTATTGGATGCGGTTCTATGATAGATCTAAAACTTTCCATATGCTTAGTGATCTCTGTCAATCTGCCGGTCGGAAATCCATAGTTTGCAAAAAAGGAAGACACCATAGCAGGATCACCAGCGCTGCGATTCCAGAGAAACTGAATTTGGTTATATTCCTTTTCCGCCATATAGACTGTCGCTCCAGACCATTCCTGAAGCACTCCTGCAAAACCATAGTGATCAGGATGGTAGTGAGTAATGATAATTTTTTCTACCTGTTGCCATGTCCAATGATGGTTTCGAAAAAATGTTTGCCACACATCCCTTGTTTCCTCTGTATGTAAACCTGCATCAATGAGTGTTAATTCTCCATCTGACTCCACCGCATATGCAGTTATCTGTTTTAAAGAAAATGGTAACGGCAAAGAAATACGATGGATTTGATCCTGCTTGTTAAACATACAAATTCCCGTTCTCTTTTTCTTTTTGCAGAAAGGAATCAACATGATCTAAGAAAGTTTGAAATAGGGCTGCTTCTTGGACATATGTCTGCAGTTGGCTTTCGTCAAACTCATCATATCTCCTAACCAATTGTTCTCTTAATTTCACAAATTGTTTTAGACTTTTTGCTAAATAAACAGGAACTACTTGTTCATCTTCTAAAATATCTATAATATCAGAATATCCCCCTGGATCTCTCATAATAAAACCATCAATAATCGTATTTCCGATATCAATCACACATTCAACACCTATATGAAACGAACGCATAATTGCAAATTTTTCTATTCTGTTTGTAGGATTGCCGATTTCTTGAATGACTTGTAAGCAAGTTGATAAGTATTCTCCTTGACTCTGTATTCGGGCAAGATTTATCTCGTACAACAGTAGTACCTCCAATTTTGAAAGGGGTTTTCATTTTGAGTAAAAAACAGATCTGGTTAGTAATCGGTATTATGGCTACGATTGTTGTGTTTATTGTAGTTGGTAGCTATTTCTTTCATTCGTACCAAAACGGAAATTTAAATAGTGAGGATTTCTCCAATTCAAAGACAAGCTTCTCATCCCCTTCTTCCAATGGAAATATGCAAGAGAGCACAGGAAAAAGTTCAAGTACGAATCAAGTACTTACTAGTGACCATACAACAGAAAAAAAACAACAAATGGTTTACCATGCAGATATTCAAATCCAAGTTAACCAACTTCAAACAGCAAAAAAACAACTAGATCACATCGCTAAACAAACTTCGGCTTCCATGGTAAGTAGCTCCAATTCTGAAAAAGCTGATGAAAGATACATTCGTGTTACATATAATGTACCACAAAATCAATTCGAGACTTTTTTGGAACACAGTAAAAAGATATCAGATATTCCACCAGATATACAAATTGCAGGTGAAGATGTTAGTGAAGAGTTAGTTGACCTACAATCGCGGATAAAAGCAAAAAGAGCGATGGAAGCAAGGCTGATCGCCATGATGGACAAAGCTACCACTACAAGCGATCTATTGGATATTGAAAATACACTTGGTAATGTACAAGAACAATTAGAACAACTTACTGGCAGACAGAAGTATCTTCAACACCGTGTTGCTTTTTCTACCATTACAGTTGAAATAACTTCCTCTACCTATCAACCTTTACAAACCCAATATTCGTTTATCAACCAAGCTTCAAAAGAATTTTTAGACTCTTGTATCAATATGTGGATTGGTCTGCAACTATTTGCAATCTGGTTAGCACAAGCACTCCCATATTTGATACTTATAGGAATTATTTCGCTTGTTGCAATCCTTGTCCTTCGAAAAAAACGCAAATCGTAATATGCATAATCGCTCCTTTCTTGGTTACAGTAATGACTGTATACCATGAAGGGAGTTTTATTTCATGCAAATCTCATCAAAAGATCTCCAATACCTCGCTGATGAAATGTCTTGGGAACTGATCGCCTTCAAGAAATGTCATCATTTTGCAGGTGAAATTCAAGATCCGCAAATCAAAGCGGTGATCGATAAAATGGGAGCTATGCACCAGCAGCACTATCAAGCATTACTTCAATGTTTACAGTCTGCTACTGGTACAAATGGACAGCAATCCCAAATGCAATCCAATTCTTATATGCAATAAGGAGAATAGTCATATGCAAAATCAGCAACAAATGGGGCAACAACAATCAACTGGAGCTAACCAAATGCAAACTCCAGAAATGTCTGATCGAGATTTTATCAATGATATTTTAGCGACGGAAAAATATCTAACAAACAGCTATAATACGGCAGTAAATGAAGCTAGTACCGAAGAACTTTACCAACTTCAAATCAAACACTTGACCGATACGCATCAAGCTGGTAGAGAACTTTATAAAATCATGCAACAAAAAGGTTGGTATCAAATAGAACCAGCCGAAAGTCAAAAAATCAGTCAAAAAGCAACACAATTCGCAGGTTATTCCAGCCAATTTCCATATTGAGTTACAAAAGCGATTATCGAAGCATAATCGCTTTCTTTTTTGGATTTTATGGCTTCCTTTGTCAAGTCATGACTTCCTTTGTCATAGAGCAGGATAGACAGATCTAATGGTAGAAAAAGGTATTAACATCTTTTTATGGGAGGTAATTCTATCATGGATCAACAAGAGGTATTCTCCATCTCTACTCGAGAAGTAGCAGATCGATTGAAAGTAAATGCGCGATGCATACGAAAATGGATAGATATGTATGGTGAGTATGTAGGATATGACGTGAACGAAAAGGGCCATTACCTTCTATCGGAGGAAAGTTTAGAACGGTTAAAAGAAATTCAAGAACAATTGCAAATTCCAAACAAATCAATGCGCAAACTACGAGAAGAAATGATAGCAGAAGGCAAATTAACTCAGCCTACGGAGACATACTATAACCAACAAACTTTTGATGAAATGATTAGTTCCATGAATCAAATGGGGCACATGATGGAAGAGTTGTTTACACGTATGGAAAGAATGGAAGAACATCTCTATGGCATCTATGATTCCTTTGAAGACATGGAACAAAAAATGGGATTAGTGGCACAAGATGCAGTTTCTTCTGGCGAAGTCCATAAGATGTTCGATGAAATACGCAAAAAACAAGACCAGCTTAAAATTGAACTGCGAAATGTCCACTTTACACAGCGTTTAACATCTGCAACATCAGAACAAGGCTTACTGCCACGTCGTCAGAAAAAAAGTCGTTTTCTGTTCTTTTTCTAGTATACTAAGAGAATACTTACACCTTAGATAGGAGCTTTTTAAACATGGAAGAATTTGAGTTTTTGTATGATGATACCGAAGAAACAAAAACACGCTTTGTTAGTTTTGTCGGAAAAGAAAATCGCTATGATCTCGTTATTATGATGTCAGGTCGTTTTTATGGAAAACATTTGATCATGCACTTGCAGTCCAATAATTTTGCAATCATAGGTCCTGATGATTTAGAAGAAGAAGGATATCTAGAAGAAGCATACTCTTTGTCAGAAGCGGAAGCGGCTGAACTTCATTCTTTCTTACATACTCTTGTATAGTTGGGGGCACTTTAAAGATGAGGTGACCTAGTTATGGATGAAGAAAAAAAAGAGTACAAAGAATTGGATACGGTCATTGCATACCATTCCGAGATGGCTTTAGAAGAATTTCCCGAAGGCCCTTATGGCGCTGCACATAACGAAGAAAAGTTGGGTAAGAACTCTCCTTGGCTTCCAGGACAACATACTTCTGCGCGATTCACCTATGAAAACAGAAAATTACACGAAGGAATCGAACGCCAAATGCCTGGTAGTCATCCTACCCATGACGAAGTAGAAAGCTAGCCTGAGGTTAGCTTTTTTGGGTTGAATAAAAAATCACCCTCTCCTCCTTCAACTTTTGTAGGTTAGCAGGTTTTTTATGATAATTTCTTCAAAATAAAATATGCACATCCAAAATTACAATATTCGGATAGATATTCTTCTAAAAAACTGTATTTGGTCTCCCGTTCTGCTAACTCATGCGTATCTTCATAAAAACCTTTTAAGCGAAGCTGACCATAACCCCAATCACCAACAATATAGTCGTATTTTTCCAACAAATCCACATATCGTTTTCGGAAAGCATTTTGTTTCCAACCTTTGCGGTAACTTTTTATCAACTTGTATTGGTTCTCTTCAACTTGGAAGATATCCATTGTTCTCCGCTCCCTACACAGAAATGGAACTAGCCAAGTCATGGCTAGTTCTTTATATTCATATAAATATTTTTCTGCGGTTGCATGGTTTCCCATGCAACCTGAATACTAACTGTTTTTGCAAGCAGGACACCTACCGCTTACATTCCTTGGCTTATTCTTGCCAATGAGATCACCGAATGAAGCTTTGACACTATTATCATCCGACTGGTAACTATCTGCGAGAACTTGACCGTCTACGGTAACTGTCAGTATATTGTTTTCATCCTCTCGGATGCAAATAGGCTTACGCGTCTTCTGTGTAATAGTATGCACATGCCTATCAGCCATATTAACCCCAGAGTTGAATGGTTATTACAACACTATTATAAAGCTAATTGATTAAATTCACTAGTACCTACACTCTAGCTTCTGCAGATTTCACTTGCTCATGTGCATGGTAAGAACTGCGAACAAGCGGACCTGATTCTACATGGGAAAAGCCAAGCTCTAATCCAATCTCTTTCCATGTTGCAAATTCATCAGGAGTATAGTATTTTTCGATTTTCATATGTTTTTTAGTTGGTTGTAAATACTGACCAATTGTTACGATGTTTACATCATGTGCCTGTAAATCTTGCATCGCTTCAATCACTTCATCAAATGTTTCCCCAACTCCAACCATAATACTGGATTTGGTAGGTATTTCTGGTTGCATCTCTTTTGCCCTTTTTAGTAACTCCAAGGAGCGAGGGTATTTTGCTTTGGAACGGACGCGATCAGAGCGTCTTCTTACTGTCTCGATATTGTGATTTAAAATATCTGGTTTAGCGTCCATCACTAATTGGAGTGCCTCCCAGTTCCCTTGGAAATCAGGAATCAACACCTCTACGCTAGTGAGTGGGTTACGTTCCCGAATAGCTCGAATTGTTGCAGCAAAAATAGATGCCCCACCATCTTGTAGATCATCACGGGCAACAGAAGTCACCACTGCATGACGAACTCCCATTTGTTCCACGGCTTCTGCGACACGATCTGGCTCTTGTAAATCAAGCTCTGTTGGCAGTCCCGTTTTTACTGCACAAAACCGACATGCTCTTGTACAAATATCGCCAAGAATCATAAAGGTAGCTGTTCGATTTGCCCAGCACTCATATATATTAGGACAACGAGCTTCTTCACAAACGGTGTGTAAAGTTTTGCTTCGCATCATTTTTTTTAATTCTTGAAAGTTCTCACCTGTACTTAGTTTTACTTTTAACCACTCTGGTTTACGCTCTGTCATATTGATCACTCCCATCAGCATCTTCCCTATCTTACCACATTGTTGCCTAGAAAATTAGGAAGATACTTGTCCTCTATTGCGATAGATTAGATAAAGAAAATACGGTACACCGACCAATGCAGTAAATACACCTGCTGGAATTTCTCTTGGTGATATGAGTGTACGACCAATCAAATCAGCACCTACAACCATGATAGCACCAATGAGTGCTGCTACTGGTATAACATAACGATAATTATTCCCTACAAAACGCTTTGCAAGATGAGGTCCAATTAAACCAATGAAAGTTATGCCTCCTACAAAAGCAACAGCGGCACCTGTTAAACCTGTACAAAGTAACAATAGAATAAAGCGTTCTCGTTTTACGTTTACACCAAGACCGATAGCTGTATTATCCCCTAACTCATGAATAGTAAGGCTGCGAGCGTATAGGTACACAATCGGAATTAACACTGCTAACCAAGGTAGTAAAACAACCACTTCTTTCCATGTTGTACCGTAAATGCTTCCAGTTAACCACGTTTTTGCTTGAGTAGCTCGAAACAATGGACCTACAAGAACAATCAAATGTACAAAAGAATTCATCAACGTATAAAATCCAATACCAACAAGGATTAATCGTAAAGAAGAAACTCCTTGTTTCCAAGCAATCAAATAGATACACAATGCTACAATCGTAGATCCCAGAAACGCAAGCAAAGGTAAATAATGCAGGCTAATCGATAGTGAGTCCTTATTTGTACTAAATATCATAATGATAGAAACAGCTGCTACGGATGCACCTCCACTGATCCCCATCATCTCAGGGGTTGCTAACGAATTTCTAGTAATCGCTTGGAGAATACAACCTGCCACTGCTAAAGCCATACCTGCTAGTGCTGCAAGTATGATCCTAGGCAAACGTAATTGAAAGATAATCAAAGAATCAAAAGAACTACCTAATCCTAAAAAAGATTTTATTACCGTAAAAGGGGAAAGGGTTGCTTCTCCGACTCCTACACTTATCACCATAACCGCGAACAACACAATCGCAAGTATCATCCATATATAACGTTTCATAGACTTTGCCCCCACGATTTTCTGACGAGGTAGAGAAATATTGGTGCACCTATTACTGCTGTCATCACACCTACTGGTATGACTTGATCGATCATGATTGCTCTACTGATGATATCTGCAACTAAGAGTAGAACCGCTCCAAATAACGCTGCAAAAGGGATAATCAATCGATGATCTTGCCCTACCCACATTTTTGCTAAATGAGGAACTAATAATCCGACAAACGAAATAGGTCCAGCGATCGCTACGGAACTTCCCGCGAGCAAAACAACAACTAAACCTGCTAATAATTTATATATGGTGACAGGTAAACCTAAGCTTTTGGAAACCTCTTCACTGAGTGCCATCAGATTAAGCGAACGAGCGAGAAAGAAAGCCAAAACAACTCCTATTAGCATATATGGCAGGACAGGAGAAATATCTGATAATTTCCTTCCTTCCACAGATCCTGTTAACCAATACAACATCTGCTCCAAACTTCGCTCGTTGAGTACGAGAAAACCTTGAGTCATTGAACTAAATAGTGCTGCAATACTGGTCCCGGCCAATGTCAATTGTAGTGGAGAATGTCCGCGGCCAATAGAAAAAACGAAAAGAAAAGTTAAACCAGACCCAATGAAACTGACCCATATTAATTCACTGAGCGTCCAATTCGTAAATAGCGATAAGGACAAAACCATCATAAAACTAGCTCCGCCGTTTATTCCCAGCGTTGTTTCAGAGGCTAAAGGATTTCGAAAAATAACTTGTGTAATAGCACCAGCAACTGCTAAACTCGCGCCTACCATAACCGCAATTAACGTACGCGGGAGCCGATCTGTAAGAATAATCAATTGATTTACTGTTCCATGGTAATCTCGAAAGGTATCCAGTACCATTTCAACTGGAATATCCCTTGTCCCAACTAGTAAACTGAAGCACATTAAACATATAAGGAAGACTAAGCCTCCAAAAAAACCAAACCATTTCCCCATCTATCTCAACCTTTTCATTTACTTGATCCCTTTCTCAGTTTAAAAAAAGGATGGTTAATGGTCAATGATTTTCATTCTCAATAAGTCTTAATAATCTATCTATGAATAGTTTTTCACTTAATGAAATAAAATAAAATAAAAAACGAATAATAAATCACAAATATGTTGACGTATCTACTTATTTTAGATACATTTTATATGAGAATGATTATCACTATTAAGAAGGGAATCACCCACTTCATGCAAAAACTATTTACATCTATTATCATTATGTCATTGTTTATATTCGCTTTAGCTGGTTGTGCACCAGAAAAAACGCAGCCTGTATCTAATACCATCTCGATTACTCACGCGATGGGCACTACCAAAGTACCAACTGCTCCTAAACGTATCGTTGTGCTGACGAGTGAAGGAACAGAAGCTCTTTTGGCTCTCGGAATTAAACCCGTTGGTGCAGTTCAACCATATAACGGAACTCCTTGGTATCCTCATACAAGTAAACAATTACAAGGTGTGAAACTCTTAGGAATCGAAAGTGCTCCTAACCTAGAGGCAATTGCAAGTCTGAAACCAGATCTCATCATTGGAAACAAAATGCGTCAAGAAAAAGTATATAGCCAGCTTTCTGCTATTGCACCAACTGTCTTTGCTGAAGAGCTTCGTGGAGACTGGAGTGAAAATTTTCAACTATATGCGAAAGCAGTAAACAAAGAAGCAGAAGGAAAAAAAGTACTAGCTGCATATAACCAACATATTGAACAAACAAAGCAAGAATTAGGTGATTTATTGAGTAAAAAAGTGTCTGTTGTACGATTTATACCTGGGCAAACACGTCTTTATCAACTAAACAGTTTTACAGGAGTTATTTTTAAACAACTTGGTTTCCAAAGACCAGCAAATCAAATGAAAGAAGATCTCGCAACCCAAATAACACGAGAACAAATCCCGGAAGTTGATGCAGATATATTATTCTATTTGACCTACGATAAGCCAGACGACAAAGGTGGAACAAAACTCGAAAAAGAATTTACAAATGATCCGCTTTGGAAAAGCTTAAACGTCGTTCAACAAAAGCATGCTTTCCAAGTTGATGATATTATTTGGAATACAGCAGGTGGAATTTTAGCCGCAAATGAGATGCTTGATCAACTTGTGGAACTCTCCAAACAAATGAAATAATAAAAAAAACCGTTGGATGATAAAACCAACGGTTTTTTGTTTTCCAATATTCAACGAAATTATTTTTCATCTTTCAAGTAAAATTGCCTTGTTCAAAAAATTCCAATCCCAATGGTTTCTTTCATTTTTCAAAACAAGCTTAACCCACATGTATTGTTTAACATTCTTTTTTTCTCTTTGTGTTATCTTTTAGAATTAGGAACGCTATAACGTATTTTGTAGTAATGAGATGTCCTGCTTGGAACAAAATAAACCTATTCTTGATGAAAAAAGTGACTCTGAAAAAAGCACCTACAAGTGAATCAAGCCAGTCTGATATAAAAACAACGACGAATGATAGAAACCACTCAGAAGTACAAACAACTAGAAATGAAGCTGATCTTCCTAATACAAAAACAATAAATGAAACAAGTACTTCCGAAAGACAAAACAATGCAAAAAAAAAGTACAAGTATCTCTGAAGTTTTTAGGAATTATCATCACAACGATCCTAATTCCTGTTATTCTGTCAGCTTACCAAGATACCACTTCTAAATGGATAAAAAATCTATTTAGTAGAACGAATACAAATTCAGTTTCTGCTACTCTTAATTAAAAGAAATTACAATCAGATGAAGCTATTTTGATTAAATTAAATCAATTGTCTTATAATGGAAGAATTCCAAACTGCGAATTTCCGCTCGGAACGAGTGAAGACAACCTGTCTATAAATCTGATGTAGGTATAATTGAATATTGGGAATATAAACGCCATATGATTATAGGTATACACAAAAATCGCATTATCGATATTCGATATTTTAATCCAATACTGCAAAAAATAACTTTAGAGCAACTAAAAGATGCTGGTATACCAGATAAAGAATACGATCATATGAACTTAGATCAACATTTCGTCGTATACCATATGGGAAAATATAAACTTCGTATGGTCTTCCCCAAACCTACAGCAGATGTACCTTCTCCTAATCTGATCAGCGTCTCTCTGGTAGACATTAATTACGCTAGTTAATAACTTTATCCAATTAAAATAGACAGTGTTCACAGAACCTGTCCTTCTATGTATTTCTGTTTCCAAAACCCACGAAAAAGAAAAAATTCCATATTATTCCCTCCCGACTAGACGCTTTTATCCAAAATCTTCAATTATACTTCTAAGTTAGATCGATGTTGTACATAAACACAAGAATGCTTTTGCCATCCATCTTCCTTCGTTAAAAATGGGTATACTTGCAATTCTTTTTTTACAAACTAACAGCGAAAGGAGTTGACATATGCGTTATTTGTTATTTGTCTTGCTTTTATCTACTTATTTTCTTCCTAAGCAAACATTTGCTGAAAAACCTGAGATTCAACAGCTGTTTGAATCGATGGAGACATTAACAGGTGTACCATGGGAGTATCTAGCTGCGATTGATCGTTATGAATCAAATATCCATAAAGAAAAATTACAAAACAGATTAACCCATATTAAGGTTCCTTCTTATCTATGGGCTGGAGTAAGCAACCCCTATCCAGATGATGTATCTCTCGTTTCTATCCGCTACTTTGGAGGCATGGGTCTCGATGGAGATGGAGATGGCCGAGCTAGTGCAGCCAGTGATCGAGATGTGTTATATACGCTTTCCCGCTATCTCACTTCTCATGGACCATCTATTTCTCATATACGAGAGAGAATCTGGCAGTATTATCAACAGCCGATGGCTGTAGATGTGATCACACACATCGCAAAAATTTATGGCAAGTATAAGACAACAAAACTGGAAGGCAATGCATTTCCGATACAAAAAGGGTATATCTATACATACCGCAGTACTTGGGGCGATCGGCGGGGTTGGGGAGGACTACGCATCCATGAAGGTACCGACATATTTGCACATTATGGAACTCCTGTATTAAGCACCTGTTATGGATATATTGAATTAAAAGGATGGAATCGCTTTGGCGGATGGCGATTAGGAATTCGAGATGTCAACAACCGATACCATTACTTTGGGCATTTAAACGGCTTTGAAAAAGGAATAAAAAAAGGCGACATCGTTTATCCTGGTCAACGGATAGGTTATGTTGGTTCATCAGGATATGGACCTCCTGGAACTTCTGGTAAGTTTCCACCACATTTACATTATGGAGTCTACAAATTTAATGGTAAAAAAACTTATTCGTACGATCCCTTTTCCTTACTAAAAAAATGGGAAAGAGATGATAGAAAAAGAAAGTAAATGAATAACGCTTATAAACATTCATTATATAATAATGTCAACAAATGTCACCTGAACTTGGAAAAGGATCTAATGGATGATGAAAGCGTGAGTTCCCCCCCACGTCCTCCTGACAACCGTGGTTTGGGAAGGATGGTAGTTTGGCTTCATCCGAAATCAGAAAAGCAGAATACGTAAAGACCAGAGATGGTAAAAAGTTGCATGCAGATTGGACTGAGCCTCTACGTGTTCTTCGAGATATAGAAACGAATGAACCATATACCCATAATTCAATCCTCTTACAAGTTCATGGACCGACTGCCATATTCACAGTCGGTCCATTGATTATTTTTCTTCTTCTTTTTTCAACAGTGAATGATTCTTGGAGTAAGTAAAATAAACAATGATTCCTAATAAAATCCAAATGCCAAAAAATAACCAAGTTGTCCGATCCAACAGCAACATGAGATATCCACAACTAACAATCGCTAAAATAGGAATCAAAGGTACAAACGGCGTACGAAACTTTCTTGGTAGATTTGGCTCTGTTTTCCGCAGCACCAATACCGCAATAGCAACCGATACAAACGCTGCCAAGGTTCCAATATTTACAAGCGTAGCTATTTTATTTAATGGAACTAATCCACCAATTAAGCCCGAGACAATCCCACAAAACCAAGTTACCCGAGTAGGTACTTGCGTTTTTTTATTTACTTTCGACAGTGCTTTAGGAAATAATCCATCTCTGGAAATAGATAAGATAACGCGAGTTAAACCATACAACATTACCAAGATAACGGTCATCATTCCTAAAACCGAACCGATAGTGACTAAGATGATAAGCCAACTCAGACCTGTTGCTTGCAAAGCATAAGCTACGGAACGATCTTCATGCCCGACAAAGCTTTCAGAAGGCACTAAACCAGTAATAATCAGAGTAATTAAAATATATAGTCCAGTACAAATAAGCAAGGAATAGATGATTCCTCTAGGTAAATCTTTCGCAGGATTTTTGGTCTCCTCTGCTGCTGTACTCACAGCGTCAAATCCTAAATATGCAAAGAAAACAAGTGCTGCAGCACTAAATACATTACCCCATCCGTGAGGCATAAATGGTTGCCATTTGGAAGGATCAATATAAAAGACACCAACAGCAATAATGAGTACAATAACGACTACTTTAATGGTTACCATTACATTATTTAATCGTTTTGATTCTTTGACACCCAATGAGAGCAGCAACGTGATTACCATGACAATGAAGAAAGCCGGTAAATTGAATACAGTTGTAACACCTTCAACCGAACCTGGTGCTCCTGTCAAAAAAGCTGGTATATGCACTCCAACACTTTCTAAAAAAGCTTGTGCATATCCTGACCATCCGGTAGATACAGCGCTTACAGCGAGCAAATACTCTGAAATCAAATCCCATCCAATGAGAAAAGCAAAAAACTCACCAAGTGTTGCATAGGAATAGGTATATGCTGAACCGGACACTGGCACGGTAGAAGCAAATTCAGCATAGGTAAGAGCTGCAAACAAACACGCTAAGCCTGCGATGATAAATGAAAGAATAACAGAAGGCCCTGCCATTATCGCTCCAGTGCCGGATAGTACAAATATGCCTGTACCCACCACTGCTCCCACGCCAAGCAACGTTAAATCCCAAGTACCTAGGTCTCGCTTTAAATCTGTATGTGATTGCTTCGCAATCATCTCATGAACATTCTTTTTACGGAATAAACTCATTCTCATCCCCCAGTCTTTAAATTCAGAATTAAAAAACAATTACTTTTGTCAAGGTATTGTCATTATATCGAAACTGGGACTACTTTTGGAAGGGAAATGGAAAATAAACTATTCTTATGAATATAATTTATTTTAAAATAATATAAAACAAAATAAAAATCCCCCCTTTTTTTCAGGGGTGATTTTTATTTATTACTATTTAACGACCTAGAGCTTTTAAAATTTCATCAGGTTTTAAACCTTGAATCTTTTTTTTACCAATAACTGTTACAGGTACTCCCAGAAAACCCATTGCTTTCACTTCTGCTATCCGTTCTTCATTATGCCCACAATCTCTTAATTCATAAGAGATATCATGATCATCTAGAAATTGTTTCAGTATATTACATTCAATACAATGTGGCTTTGTATAAACAATCACTTCCATAGAAACTGCCTCCTGTCTCATATATAATAAGCTTATAGTTTTTTAAAACTATCATATAGGAGATTACAATTATATGCATCTTAATTTACGGTCTTTTCTAAAGCAACTTCGCCAAGAGGGTGAATTACATACCATTTCCGCCCCTGTGGACCCCTATTTAGAACTCGCTGAAATTCATCGCAGAGTTATAGATGAAGGTGGACCTGCACTTCTCTTTACCAATGTAAAGGGAAGTGAATTTCCAGTAGTTACGAATTTATTCGGGACAAGCAGACGAGTGGAATTAGCCTTTGGTCCAAGACCAGAACAATTGATGAAAGAAGCAGTACAGTTAGTTCATCGATTAATGCCACCAACCTTAGGTGCTCTCTGGGGAGAAAAAAAATGGCTTCGAGAACTGATGAAAGTTGGATTTCGTTCCATTAAGCCCGAAAAAGCACCTGTATTAGAAACAAAACAAGCGAAAGTCGATTTGACAAAACTCCCTGCCCTCACTTCTTGGCAAGAAGACGGTGGTCCCTTTGTTACGCTTCCACTTGTTTATACCCAGCATCCCGTCACACATCAACATAATTTAGGCATGTACCGCATGCAAATATTCGATGCTTCGACTACAGGGATGCACTGGCAAATTCACAAAGGCGGCGGTTTTCATTACCATGAAGCAGAAAAAGCAAATAATCCACTTCCTGTGCATGTCTTCTTAGGAGGTCCACCTGCACTTATTGCATCCGCAATAGCACCAGCACCTGAAGTTTTACCAGAGTTGCTACTTACTTCTTTGATCCTTGGTAACAAACTACCAGTTGTAACAGATGAGGAAACAGGTTATCACATCGTATCAGAAGCAGAATTTTTATTAAAAGGAACAGTAGCACCTCATGACAGAAAGATGGAAGGACCCTTTGGCGATCACTATGGATACTACTCATTAGCACATCCATTTCCTATCTTTCAAGTGAATCAAATTTATCATCGAAAAGATGCGATCTACCCTGCTACGATAGTTGGGAAACCTCGACAAGAAGATTATTTCTTAGGAGAATTTTTACAAAAATTACTATCTCCTGCGTTTCCTATGGTGATGCCAGGTGTAAAAGAGTTATGGACATATGCCGAAACTGGATTTCATGCATTAGCTGCTGCTCGTGTTCGAGAAAGCTATAGACGCGAGGCTTTGGCACATGCATTCCGTATATTAGGCGAAGGCCAACTAACGCTCACCAAATTTTTAATGATTACCGATCAGGCTGTAAGCCTAGAAAACTTCCCAGCTCTATTCACTGCTATCTTAGAGCGTTTTGACCCGGCATGCGATCTTTTGATTTTAGGCAATACATCTATGGATACACTGGATTACACAGGTCGTAGGTTAAATCATGGTAGCAAAGCTATTTTACTTGGAATTGGAGAGCAAAAAAGAGAGCTTCCTCGTGGTTATGAAGGTACAGCACTCCATGGTATATCCCATATTGTTTCTTATATCCCAGGAGTCTTAGTTTTAGAGGCGAAAAAAAGCTTTGCATTAAATCCCCATCTTGCAGAAGAATTGTTAGAATCTCATGCAGATCAGCTAAAAAATTGGCCATTCGTCTTTTTAGTAGATGATAAAAAAGCGGTAGAGGATCAAACATCCTTCTTATGGACCATTTTCACACGCTTTGATCCCGCTTATGATATCTATGCAAAAATGAAACTTGTTCAACACAGCCCTAGTTATGAGTTTCCTATTATTGTGGATGCAAGAATGAAACCAGATTATCCGGATGAACTTGAAGTTGATCCAAAAGTTAAAAATACGGTTGATTCCCGATGGAAAGAATATAATATTACTTAGAAAAAGTGCTCAACTAGCACTTTTTTATTTTACAGGAGGAACTGGCATTTGTTTTACAGTGCCTTGATCATTATAAAAATAATAGTTGGGAACTTTCCCCACCACTAGAGCTTGTGCTATTGGATAATCTACCTCTACATGTAATAGTTCTTCTGTAAAGGGTATAATCAAGTCCATTTCTGTTTTTATTTTTGCTATGAGGGTAACCATCACCATATTGATACCTTGTGATTCTAACTTTGGAACGAGACTCACTTTCACGGTTCCTTTCGGCCATAAATTGACGGATAGCGGAGGCCCATAATTAGCAAATATATTACTATCAAGTGCTTGCCCTAAGCTGATTTCAATTGGTTTATCTTTCAGATGCTTCAGCGACTCTTGAATTTTATTAGTAGTATTTTGATAAATCTTTGCTTGCACCTGCGGATTTATTTGTATAAACGAAATATTTCCTTGATCATCTTTCTGAATACTCATTACTTGATTTAGCTGATTACCCATTTTCACTTGTTCTTCAATACCTTCGACAATTGCCTCTTGTGCCAAACGTTTTGCTTCTGTCTTAGCAATCTGTACTAGAATTGGGTGTACATTGCGATCAACCAGCCAAATAGACACAAAAAGAAGAGCAAAAACACAAAAACAAACGATATATATTTTTGATTTTTTTCTCATGCGATAGCGAAACATGAATAACTCACCCCTAAACATCCTTCCTAAGAAAAGGAATTGACACAAACACAAAGAAAGCTGAAACTAGTAAAGTAGTTTGACGATACATTGTTTTTTGTTTTAAACAGCTTATTCATGGAAGTACAAAAGTATGGCATGTTAGGGGGATAAATATGAAACAGTATTTAGATTTACTGCAACATATATTAGAAAATGGAGAAAAGAGAGAGGATCGTACAGGTACAGGTACAATTAGTGTATTTGGACATCAGATGCGATTTTCACTTGAACAGGGATTTCCACTTATTACAACAAAAAAAGTACATCTGCGATCTATCATTTACGAACTATTGTGGTTTTTACGTGGAGAAACCAATATTAAATATTTAGTAGACAATCAAGTATCCATCTGGAATGAATGGGCCGATGAACAGGGGGAGCTTGGGCCTGTCTATGGAAAACAATGGCGTTCTTTTCCCAGTACAAACGGAAAGTCAATCGATCAAATCAGTTGGGTTATTGATGAAATAAAAAAAAATCCAACCTCTAGAAGATTAATTGTGAGCGCATGGAATCCAGGAGAACTAGACAAAATGGCGCTTCCTCCCTGCCATCTACTCTTTCAATTTTATGTTTCGGATGGAAAGCTATCTTGCCAACTCTATCAACGCAGTGCAGACACTTTTTTAGGTGTTCCATTTAACATTGCTAGTTATGCTTTGCTCACTCATATGGTTGCTCAAGTTACTGGACTTGGAGTAGGAGATTTTGTTCATACTTTAGGAGATGCACATATTTACCTAAATCATTTGGAGCAAGTAAAAGAACAATTGAAGAGAAAACCTTTTCCCCTTCCTAAAATCAAATTAAATCCAGAAATAAGTTCCATATTTGATTTTAAATATGAGGATATATCCATCATTAACTATGAAGCACACCCTCATATTAAAGGAGAAGTATCTGTATGATTTCTTTAATCGTTGCATACGATGAAAATCGAGTAATCGGTTATCAAAATGAATTACCGTGGTATCTTCCAAATGATCTGAAACATTTTAAAACCATTACAACTGGAAAAACAATCGCAATGGGCAGATCAACCTATGAATCCATCGGAAGACCATTGCCAAATCGAAAAAATATCGTACTGACACATTCTAGAACATTCCATGCAGATCAGGTAGAAGTAGTACATCATTTAGAAGACATTTTGCAACGAGAGGAAGTCATCATAATCGGGGGAGCTTCCGTCTATAAACAATTTCTACCATATGCAGATCACTTATACATCACGGTAATTCACCATGCATTCAGAGGGGATACTTATTTCCCCGAATGGGATGAAGAAAAGTATCGTTTGCTTACACAAGAAAAAGGGATAGAAAATGAAAAAAATGTCTACCCCCATACTTTTTATCATTACCAAAAGGCATCCGCAAAATTTTAGGATCATCGATCCCAATTCGGGAGAAAACGTCGCTTTTCTCCCATTTCTTCTTCATAATCAGTAGCATCTTTTAGTGCATATTCTTCCATCGGAATTCGAATCAATACCATTGTCAGGGTATTCATAAATGTGACCATAGCAGCTGTTAAATATGCTCCAAATATGACTGGAAAAACAAGCAACTCAATTGCTACTACAACATAATTAGGATGTCTCAAATATTGATATGGACCTTCCACTTTTGGCTTATGCCCCGGAACGACCCAGATGCGAGTATTCCAATACTTCCCTAATGATTTAATGCACCAATAACGTAATACTTGTGTTATTCCAAACAGAAGAAAAGGTGCCCAAGCCCATGTTGGGGGTTTTGCGCGAAAAAACAGTACTTCTGCCCAAATTCCTACAAAAAGTAGTGTATGAATAAAAAGAATCAACTTGTAATGTTCTTGACCAACTTCATAACCACCTTGACTTGCCATCCAATTACTATTTTGTTTTGAAATAGCTAGTTCTGCAATTCTTTGCACCACTACAATCCACCATAAGAGAATCATCCAAGATGACATCTTCTATCCTCCTTTATTCCAATTTAAAAGCAATAACTCTGAACTAAAACCTGGTCCTAGAGCGGTCATCAATCCATATCCTCTCGTAGGCTCAGTTTGTAATACTTGTTGTAAAACAAAGAGCACTGTCACAGATGACATGTTGCCAAACTTCTGTAAAATATCATAAGCAAATGAGAATTTCCCCTTTGAAACTTTTAACGCAGATTCATATGCTTCTAAAACCTTTACCCCTCCAGGATGCGAAACCATATAATCAATTTGATCGATAGTTAGTTTACATCTGTCCAAAAAAGTATCCACTACTTCTTTCACTTGCCGTTGAACGATTTTTGGAATATCACGTGAAAAAATAACTTTCAAACCGTCTTCTACTACTTCCCAGCCCATTACATCTAACGAATTTGGCCAGATGGTGCTCATGCTGTCGATTACGCTTGGTGCATGGCCGGTTAAGCTCACTTCATCACCTGCGATCAAAACAGCCGCTGCACCATCTCCAAATAAAGAAGTCGCCACAAAGTTACTTTTCGTAAGATCCTGCGGACGAAAAGTTAAGCTGCATAATTCGACTGCGACAAATAGCACTCGAGAATCAGGAAATGCTTTGGTATACTCATAAGCTCTTGAAAGACCTGCTACACCACCTGCACAGCCTAGTCCCCAAATAGGAGTGCGCTTAATATGTTTTCTCATTCCCAGTTGGTTTATTAAGTACGCATCTATACTAGGAGTAGCAAGTCCTGTTGTAGAAACGAAAAAAATATGATCAATGTCTTTTTGATTGATATTTGCTTGTTCTAAACATGACCTTACTGCATCTTCGGCAAGTTTACATGCCGTCTCTACATATATTTGGTTTCTTTGTGTAAATGTATGCTCATTACGAAACCAATCAACTTCGCAACTAATGTATCGTTTATCAATGGCAGTGTTGTCAAAGATATTCATTAATTTTTCTGTTTGAGGATAAGAGATAGGAAATAGTTGTTGAGCAAATGTTTTCGCGTCTGATTGAGACAAAACATATGGCGGCACTGCTGTTCCAACTGCAACAATTTTGGACACTACAATGAACCCCTTTTGCTTTTTTCCTAGCTTATCCATTTCTTTATAAAAAAATAGCCTATCCGAAGATAGACTTTTGTTTCTGATACATATATCTGATAGGTACAAACTTTCAAGCCGTTTTATCTGGTAAATCTTATAACAAGATATCGCAAACCACCAATAATCACACCTACTAGTATTTGAAAGTAAATTGACTGATTTGGTATTAAGTTATTCAATATAAAGATGGTGATAACTCCCCAAGCAATCGAACGAACAGCGGTAGGCCAAATATAAACGATCACGATTAACAATAGAAAGGTAACTACTGCTGTTCCAGAGTTGCCTAGCGCAATTCCTGCAACAAAGCTAAGAATGATGATCTCAATAAAAGGTAAGACCGAACGGGAAAACCCACGGAGCGTTTTGAACACCTTTTCTCCCCCCATTCAAACATAGACGATATGCTATGTTAGTTCTTGTCGTTGTTGCTCCATGTAATGAGAGATCTCTTCGTCTAATTCTTCTACCTCTCTAGCTTCACCTGATTCAATCATTCTTTTCATACCCCAATCCAATCCCCATTGGAACGCTTCTATTCTTTCATTCGTTTTGTAATTTGCTGTACTTCCATCTGGTAGGAATACCGATGGAGGAAGATTAGAGACAACACAAGTAGTAACCGTTTTACGTTGGTTTTTCTTCGATTGAATGTACACTGCTGCTGTGCGTTCCGCTAATTTTTCAACAAAAGATGCTTTTATGTGTTTACGAGTAAGTTCTTCAATTTCATCTGCACCTTCCAACTGAGCACAACTGATAACCATTCCAATGTTGCCTTTCATTGCTTGCACTAGTTCCTCATTGTTAAATTGATCAATCTCTCTTGTGATCAGACCTAATCCCAGATCACATTTTGTATCACTCAAGAAAATCTCTGTAAATAAAGGAATCTGAATCATATGGGCTTCTTCGATCATCATAAGATGAAACTTAGATCCAACTGGACGTTTGATCGCAGCTTGATAATAATGATTGACCAATTGACCAACCGTAACTTTTAATTCGTGATCTTTCATCCCATCAAGATCAATAAATACCAAATGACCTTCATCCATATATTTCATGATATCGAGCGTCATCTCTTTTTGAAGATACATCCTGCGCATCGTAGGATCTTGAAGCAATGGATCAATATGATTTAATATCCCTTCTACTTCCTTCTTGAGTTCCTGTTGATCTAATTTTGTCCAGAATCGTTTCACATAAGGGTCTTTTCCTTTTTGCACAATCTGCGCTCGAAATGCTGGATCACGGAAAAATTCATCAACACATAAAACCGTATGATGCTCATCATGCTCCATCAGGCTATGAACAGCAAGTGTAAGCAATCGTTTCATTCTAGTAAGAGACTCACTTTTTCCGTGCTTATGCAACAATACTTCTGCGATTTGCTCTGCAATCTGATCGATTGGGTTATTATTTGGGTTTGCCAATAAGTTAAGACCAACCACATGCGATGTATCACTGGAAAGATTAAAATGGTGAATCTTATCTTTTGGAATTTTTTCTCCACTTTCCTCTAAGAAACGTAAGCGGTTTTCAATAATAGCAATAATTTCACGTGCTGGATCTAAAATGGTAAATCCAGGATGACTATCTGGATCTTTTAGCCAATCATCAATCATAGATTGTATGATCTGCGTTGAAGCACTAGATCTGCCCATTCCACTTGTACCAGATAGAAGAAAATGTTTGGTGAGTTGATTATGACTCACTCTCACTTCTCTTGTGTGCAAAGGATGTTTGGCAACACCGATTAAAATCCCCTCATTTAGTTCATTATCTTCAAGTGTTCGTTGATCGTTTACCAAATGCATTAAATACCCGCGACTATTTTTATCCGTTTTTTCTGGTTCCTTATAGATCCAATGGGAGGAGGGAGGCAAATGGAACAAATTAGCTAATTCATTTCCATCCCACACCATAAAGGTTGAAGGATAGGGATATGGGATCGGATTTTGATCTTTTATCGGATTCCACCATTTTTGAGGCCAAAATCGAATAGCTCCATCATAATTCATCGCAGTTTCAATCGCATTTGCGCTAGATCGAACAATAGAAACCGAATTCTCATGATTCGACCACAGGCTAAGTCTTACTTTAAACGAGAGCTCACGACCTGTAAGTCTTTTCATTAAGCTGATTCTACGGGCTTTTTCCTCCGGCTCCATTTCGGAAATCTTTTTATCTTTAAAGCTATCCATTACATCTTCTGATCGATCTTCTAGCTGCGACCAACTAACTGGCGAAAATTGCAAATCGAGATATGTCCCAGGTCTTAATGAGTTTAAAATATTTCCGATTGGACTTTCTTTTTTCTGTTCCAATGAAGCTAATGGCAGTCCTTTTCTCTTTCCTAACTGAAAAGTGAAGATCCCCCCTGATCCACCATTTTCTGCTTCTGGAAACTGGTCTTTGGTGATCTCATGTATTTCTGCGGAAGGGTACACACTTTTAATCGTATCAAAGACACTGTTCCCTTTATCTTTTGGATAAGACATATAGATACCTATCTCATTAGAGCCTGCCGGGATAGCAAAACGAATGCGGAACCATGGATTACCAAACCGTATTCGTCTTGTTAAATGCCTGATCATACCACCAAACGTACGCGTCATCATGGTGATTTTATCGATTTCCAGCTCAATATTGTCGGACGGCAAGATCCGAAGATAACGCACTCCTTTAACTGCTTGTCGACGATAGTACATAATCATCAGCCAGCGAATAGCGATATACAACAACGGTATACATATAAGAATCGCGATCACGGTTGGCAACCACGATAAAATGTAGTTACCGGATGATGCTACTGTATCATTAACCGTGTCCACTGCTTCAGATGTATCTGGTGATTTCCCTTCCAATCTCGGCTGCAAAAACTCCCAGATTTTCGCAAGGAGAAAGAGAAAAGCTATTCCTAAAACAACATACAAGAAATACCAAGGTATTTTTGCCAAATCATCAGGACCACCTTTTGGCATCTTTAACCAACTCATTTTTCCCCCACCTATCTTGGAAATCTTATCTTCTCAATTCGAGTTGTTGCATTCTGTAAATATTTACTAAACTGTTTCGAAATATCTTTCGAATTATCCGTATACTGTGTAAATTTACCTAACGATCCATTCACAATGCCTATAAGCTCATTTCTTTTCCAAATAATACCAACAGTCAGGATCAATTGCATAATAATCGTCCAAGCATAACCATAATCTTCTGGTGGTGTTAAGTTATACAAAATTTGTGATAACGTTAAAATCATGCTGAGTAAAACACCAACTACTATCTTTAATATCTGATATCCAATGAACTTTTTGGTCCAATCCATCGCTAAACCTGACCACGCCGGATATAGTGCCATTAAAAGCGCAAATGGGGCAAAAAGGGCAAAAATGACAAAAATAAATTGGTAGACCAAAATAGCTCCTGCAACAAATAAAAATACTGCTCCTAATATGAGATGAGACACAACAAGCAGTCCGAGCAGGGTAAGTCTTTGAAACACACCCAAACTGGTAACCATCACATTTGGCTCATACCCAAGCGATGTATTTCCTACCCGTTCTTCATTCACTGCTTGTATACGTGCTTCACTTCCAGGTTTGTTATTTAAAATACGTCCTATTCTCTCAGGAGTTAATTTGGGATCACCTGATGTCATACCGTACTGTAACATGAGATAAGGTTCGTAAATGAGCATATCGTACATTTTATCGGCTACTACAAAGGATGAAACTTGAGAGGAATACTGGCTTGCATCAACTTTGGTATTAATTCCTTTGATTGAAAGCTTCTCATTTTTCTCTGAATCTTCTTCAACTTGATTAGTACTAACCATATCAGCCTGCAAACCAACACCCATGATCTCTTGACTAATCCCACTACTGATATCATTTAGATAATGCATCACACCACTGGAGTTATTGAAAAAGGCGAGTGAGGCCATCAAGATGAAGATGGTGGATATAATTCCTGTCCATGCACTTGATGTATCCCGTTTATACAAGCCTTTGTATGCAATCCAAGCACCTGCCAGCAAAATGACAAATGTGATGAAATTTCCCCAGATGCCTGTATTGCCAATCTCAGATCCGTTAAATCCAACAAACTTTTGAATAATCGCATCTACTTTATCTGCAAAAATATCGACAATATCCAATGAAAATCCGCTTTCCACTCCAGAAATAACCAAGAAATCCCAAATCAACAGCAGCTGCCAAACAGAATTTACGATAAACGAATGGATTAACGCATAACCTGAATCATAAAAGTTACTGTTGAGATCCCAACTATCATGATCCGGGAATTGAATTTCTAAGTAGTAACGACTTGGTTTGTATTTGGTATACTTCACTTCGTATCTTTTTTGTTTTGCTTGTTCGACTCGCTCTTCTGGAAAATGAACAAGGGTATCGAACATAAAATTGTAACCCGTCTGATTAGGAGGGGCAGCGGTTTCTGCGCTAACTCTACCTTGCATGGTTAACCATAGGAAGCAAACGAGGAAACCTATCGCCAACCACTTGTTTATTTTTTTCATAACATCTCTCCACCCATAGGTTATACTTTCATCGTCTTTGTCTCGATATGTAGCTTTTTCGATCCGGGTCTGGTATCAAAAGCTTGTAGAAGTCTATCTTCCATGATGCAAATCTCCAATTCATTCACTCGTTTTTCAAGATCAGACATCAAGCATGTACCTGTTGGAAGATTTCTCACTTTTTGGATGTTGCTCTCATTTGCTTCAATACCGAGGATATGACATGCTGCTTCTGCTTCTTTGTTATCGCGACAACGGAAGACAAATCGACAACCTAAGTTAGAGCGAATCTCTTCTCCTAACATATCTTTTGCATTTTGACTAATCAGGTAGATCGCTGCGTTTTTACTTCTCCCTGTTCTTACTAATTCTTCTAAAATAGTCCGTCCTTCACGTACTTTCGCTAATCGCCATGACTCATCAAATAACACCATCTTAAATTGATCAGAAGATTGATTAGAGAAACGACGGGAAAAATCAGAGATGGCCATTAACAAAGCAATTCCCATTCTACCGAAATCCGTCTGACTCTCTTCTGGTAATTGTAAATCTTCAATTTGTAATATGGTCAATGGTTTCGACAGATCGATTGCTTCTTGGGTACCATCACCAAATAAAAGTTGTCCTTGACCCGAGGTAGCCAGATAACCGAGCACATCAATGATTTCTTCTAAACTATCTTGTCTTTTCTCAGGTAATTTCTGTACACCTTCTATCAAAACTTCTAATACCATAGTCATGGAGGGATTATCTGCTTTGATTACTTGGTCCACTACTTTTCCTAACACAATCGCTTCGTAAGTACCATCAGCTGCACGTGCTAAAAATTGAAGTATTCGCTTTGCCGTCTCTGCCGCAGCAAATTTGTCTGATTGTGTTTTTGCACCCATAAGTGGATCCAATTTTCCACGATCCGCTTCGCCAGAACGAAGGGTAATCGTGTTTGTGATAGGAGCTAGTTCAGGTAACACATCGGGCCAGTGTGCTCTCTCATCTTTTGGATCGAAAATGAGTACTTTTGAACCTTTTAGTAAGGCTTGATATGCTAATAGATTGGCTCCTAATGACTTCCCTGCACCTAAGGAACCAATAAAAGCAGCAGAAGCTGTAGTGCTTAATTTTTTATCTTTTGGTCCACGATCATGTTCAAAAAAGACCGGTAAGTTTTTAGACATCCCAATAAAAAATCCTTGGTTATCTCCCAATTGTCTTACGGCTCCTAACATACTTGCTGCAGCTGCTGTTGGGTCCATATGATGAATATAATCCGTTATATAACGTTTACTCCCAGGTAAAAATTCATTAAACCCACGCCACTGATCACCATAAGGTATTTCGATTTGCACCAGCATCTCACTGTACAGATCTTTTACTAATTGGATACGAAGTTGCAATTCATCTTTGCTTTTAGCAGAAACGCATAAAACAATTGATGTTGTCAGTAGTGGAAATTTATCTACACGCAGATTATTTTCAAGCTCCAATGCTTCTTGCCTACTATTTAATATATGAAAAGAGGTAGCTTCTCCACTTTCCGTCGCATGTTCATCTTCTGCTTTTAACTCTTTTTTCTTGTTTTGAACTTGAGAGAGTGCTTTTCGATATTCAATCGTCTCTGTTCTGACAGAAGCCTCAACAGGAAATGGTAATTTTCCGAGTGAATAAAGCCATTCTGTACCAGGAAACGGAGCTTTGTCTGGAATATGAGAGATCGTCAGAAATGCCATATAACCAAGACGCGGCTTTCCAGATACAAATTGCTCTACTACCAATTGCCGACCACCGGATCCATCAAAACGTCCTTCTGTCAGCGTCAAAATATCGCGGGTTGGTCGAATGGCTTTCTTCCCTTTCACTTCGACAGGAATTGCTTTTGGTTTCCATTGGTATCTGCCGGGTGGATCACCTATTCCTCGATAAAACCCTCTGCGTATCAGCCATTCCAGCTCACTTGTTTTTAATCTTTGTACAGACAAAAAACCATTTAAACGAGAAAAAATAGTTTCCTCCTGAATCTGATATGCTAACATTTCCTCTTCTAAAATCTCTGGATAATCTGTTCCGGAACTATTTAGGAGATATCTTCTAAAATCTTTCCATGCATATGACATTTCTTTTAACAGAGATAGTCCAGATACTTGCGTTTCTTTTAATTTTATGCCAATAAAAAATCGATATTGGTTTAATTCTTTTTCTTTCAGATGATTGACACTCGCTTGAATATGATCCTCCCCAGCTTGGAGGAGATTCGATGCCAACGATTGTTTCATGAATAGTTTTTTCTCTTCTAAATCCTGCGAGACGGGAATCATTAACGAATGAATATCCACATTCATATTCCAATAAAAAGCCTCCAATTTCCCATGGAGGCTAAGTTTGTCATCAACTTTGAGGTAATCATAGGTATAGCCTGCAAGTTCATAATAGGCTGTAACTGTTCCATCTTGGGCAAAAACAATATTTTTTTCAAAATATTTAAGCGGAAAAGGAAAGGTGCTCAAATATTGTCACCTCCACTGTCAAAACGAAAAGAAACTTCACCTTCATATTGGTACTTTTCGTTAGGTGTCTTCTCTAATTTTTGATAACGAGCAAAATGATGATGAGATAATAGATGTTCAAAATAACGAAAAAGAAAACGATGAGGTGCTTTACCATCCAAAGTTTTACGTGTAAAAAACCATGAAACCAGAATGGGAATCCCTACAAATTTTAAGAGATAGTAATTACCAAACCAACTGAGAATTGGTAACGTATTTAAAAGCAACATGACGAATAGTGCCCCTACAAAAAAAGCCAATTGCCGATAAGAAACAGGAATCGGCAAAGGAATTCCTTGTATATTATAGACAGTCTTCTCTATGCGAAATACTTGGTTGTATATCCGGATATGTTTCATTTTAGATAAGCCTCAAATAGCCATTGGAATCCATTTTCTCCTAACTGTGTTACAAAATCAGGTCTAAATACAAACACGCTCACCAGCATTGCAAAGAGAACAAATCCTAAAAAAGCTGTAAATGCTCTTTTCCAAAAAAGAGTTACACTGACAAATATAACAATAAGCATAAAAATAGCACCAATCTCATTGCCTAATGATTCTTCTAATTTCTTACCGGGCCCCTGAGCAGCCAACCATATTAGGGTATTCATACCTTTATATCTCTCCTTGTTTCATGGATATAACATACCAACGATCTGTTTCTTTCACTAACGTAAATACATAGTGACTTACCAGCTGTACTCCTGTCTGTACATCTTCTAACGTAACGTCACAATTAACAATATAGGTATCATCGACTTGGGAGACAGACAAACCATCCATACTGACAAAGCTCTGAATCGACGTTAACCCAGCAGAAGCTTGTTTATTTTTGAAATAATAAGCAATCTCTTGCGGTTCACCGTTCGTATACACCTTCCAGAATGTTTGCATAAAATTTTCCGCTTGATTGGCAATTTCTCCAGAAACTGGACTTCCACTAGTGACAGGCTCTTTTGCTGCAATATCCCGAGCAACAGGAGGTGGAATGAGATAAGGAAAATCAACAACTCGAAATGAGTCACCAGCTTGTTTGATCGGAACAACAAGATAACGATCCACTCTTTTTTGATCTGACTGATTTGTTGTATTTGTCAATATGGTTTCCGCATATACAGTGACTTCCTTTACACCGTCGCCACGATCTTTAACTTGCCATGCGTTTATATTTTGAGTATACGAATTATATTTCGTTGTTTTCATATTCAATCCAGCTTGTGAATCAATGCTGCTAATCAAGAAAGATTGTAGTCGTTGCTTTCGACTCTCTTCTTTTCCAAGGGTCCAGAAGAAGTATTCCTTGGTAAACTGTTCGGCAAAAGCAAGTTCTTTTGTATTATTAACGGGAGCTTTTTGCTCGTCTGTTGCTTGTACTCTCCTTGGCTCTATTGGTATGAGACCAAACTGAATAGACCAAGCAATGGTCGAACTCAGAGCAGTATATACTAGCAACCCCCAAAACAATGTACGAGTCATCCTCTGTTTGCTTAAACGTTTCATGGATGAAAATTCTCCTCTAAATTTACTTCACTAATATTGCTTCCATTATGTAACGTTTCGGAGCAGGTCCAATAAAAGTAAATGGGTAGCAGGTTGCCAAAGTCAAAATCGGTTCATCTCGAGAAACAATTACCGTACGATCATCTGAATCAGTAATCCACATTTTTCGAATTCGGTAAGTAAATACCCCTTGCTTTGTCGAAACTTGGAGTAGATCTCCTTTTTTCAACTGTCCCATCTTTCGGAAAACGGTATCGCGATGACCAGCAATAACACAGTTATCGCCTTCACCTGGTAGTACACTTCCTGCATAATGACCTGCCCCTACACTCAACTCATCTTCATGTGTACCCTCTATTACTGGAATTTTCACCTGTAATCGAGGAATGATTAAATCAGCAAAATGCTGGCCTTTAGTAGGTCTTTGATCGTTCGGAACAACGATAGGCAGAGTTTCTTTTGTTGTTAGATTGGTAATGTTTTCTTGTTTTACAATCTCCGCAGATGATAAATTAGATTCATTATTTTGTAATTTTTGGAAGTAAAGAATAAGCGAGTAGCTTCCATATGCTACTCCTGCTGTAACAAACATCAGAGCAATTATACGGTCCCATTTCATTTATGATTTTGCTCGCTTACGTTTCAATAATAATGCTCCAGCTAATGCCATCCCTGCACCTAGAGCAACCTGATTTAGATCATCTCCTGCTGTCTCTGGAAGCTCTCCACCTTCCTCTGTCACAGGGAGTATTACATCATTTTGTGAAGTAGGTGTGTTTTCTGCTGGTTTCTTTTCTTGTTTTTCCACTTTTTGTTCTTTGATAACATCTGTTTTTGCTTCTTTTTCATTTGTAGGAGGTATAGCTGACTTTTCTTCTTTTTGTTTTGATTTAGATGAGTCCTTTGTTACTGGTTTTTGTTCGGCAGATGGTGTTTTGTTTGATTCTTTTTTGTTAGATGTTGATGCTTTTTCATCTGAATTCGTTTTTTCTTCAGCTTTTTGTGGTACTTTTTCTTTCTCAGAAACCTTTGTTTCCTTTTGTTTGGAAGTTTCGCTACTACCCTCTTCTATGTGTTTTTGCTTATTATTACTGTTTTCGGGTTGCTGCTTGTTCACATCTGATGCAGGTTCATCTAATGGTGGATTTGTTGGTATAATCTCATCCGATTTGTTTTGTGGAGTCTCCTGTTGCTGCAATGGAGCTTTGTTCTCTAACTCCACTTTCGAAGGCGGTTCATCTAATGGGGCTTTGTGATTTTCTTGATCATCTAAAGAATTGGCAAATGCACTACCCACACTAGAAGTCAATCCAGTAACCAAGCAAAGGGAAAGAATTGCTGTATTAGATACCTGACTCAATTCATTTTTTCGCTTGCGAAACTTCCTGGGGCGATGATGTAATAGCGGATCTTCTTCTTCCACTCGAAATGATTCCAATACTCGTTTTGGATCCTTTTGCAACAGAATGCCTCCTTCAAAATCTGAGCGAAAAAAGATTTGGTAAATGAAACCAAATCTTGAAATTGTCATCATTCAGCAAATTTCATCTATCCTGCTTTGAATTATGAAAAAAGTAGAACTAAATGTGCGTCTTTTCTCTATATTATTACAGATCAAGACCCTATTTCAACACTTTTTCATATTTTTTGGAGATTAGGACTTGACAAATGACCTTTTCATTCGACAATTTTTTTCTTGTGTTCTTATTAAACATGAAAATAGCCTTCCTTTTCTTACTAAGAAGGCTATTGGACAAAACTTAATTTTCGCCAATTGGTAAAAATATTTTTTTTATTTTCTTTTTTCTGTACTGGAATATATCGTTCACTTTATTTTTCACTAATAGTGGATGAAACAATCTTCCAATTGGACCTAGTGGTAATGCATAATGAACAATATCTGTCATCTCCACACTGCTATGTAATTGTCTAAAATGATGCTGGTGATGCCAAAAAGCATATGGTCCAAAACGTTGTTCATCTACAAAATATTCTTTATCTTTGACTTGTGTTATTTCCGTGACCCAAGTAAGAGGGATCCGTGCAATCGGTTTTATCTGATATGTAATAATAAGCCCCGGATAAATCTTCTCAGCAAGAGAACTCGTTAATCGAAATTTTAACCAACTAGGTGTCATCTCTGAAAGATTAACAGGGTTAGAAAAATAAGCCCATGCCTCATCCAATGAAATATTTAAATGCTGTGTATGTTCCATTCGATATATTTTCATTTGTCACTCCTTTTAGACTGGATTTAGCATCCATATTGATAAATTTAATAACGTTGTAAATAGTACCCAAATGGCATACGGAACAAATAACAGAGCTGACCATTTCGATAGATTTCGGGAAATGACAATGTAATAAAATATCGTACACAGCAAACAAACACTATCAAATAACGCTAGTACAGGTGAATGCAATCCAAAGAACAAGCCCGTCCATAACAGATTTAAGGCTAACTGAGCGACAAAAACTTGTAAAACAAATTTGCGGATAGGCGATTTCTCTCGCGTATATACAAGCCAACCGGAAATTGCGATAAGAATATAAAGAACCATCCATACAGGACCAAATACCCAAGCCGGTGGTTGGTATGTCGGTTTTTGCAAGCTGTCAAACCAGCTTTTATCGGCTACATCTGTAAATAACGTCCCTGAGAGTGCAACTAGAAAACAGATAGATAAAAAAGCTACAAATGAGAGTATCGCATGCCTATGCTCCTTCATCATCCTCCCCCTTCTAGTTGTTAAACATATGCTCCAGGGTTCGTTTTAAGTCCGAATGCTGAAAAGTATATCCGCTATGTTTTAATTTTCTTGGCGAAACTCTACTTCCTTCAATCAATAATTCATCTGCCATTTGACCATATAACAGCTTTAACAAGAACGTTGGAATCGGCAACAGCGTAGGTCGCTTGAGTACTTTGCCTAATGTTTTCGTAAATCGATAGTTGGTAACAGGTTCAGGACTTACTACATTCACTGCCCCTACCACATCTTCTTTTTCGATCAAAAACTGAATAATAGAAGGTAACTCATCCAAAGCAACCCAGCTCAAAATTTGTCGTCCGGTTCCGATTTTCCCTCCTAATCCCAATTGAAAGGGAAATAGCATCTTTCTTAGTGCACCGGAATGTGTATCTAAAACCACTCCAAAACGCATGTGAACAACACGAATCCCCTTCTCTTCTGCAGACTGGGTTGCATTTTCCCATTTCGTTACTACCTCTGGTAAAAAACCCTTGCCTTGTTCGCTATTCTCATCTAGGGAAGAGGATCCAGGATGATTACCGTAATAACCGATCGCAGAAGCTGAAAGCAAGCATCTTGGTGGATTTTTCAAACGAGCTAAAGAAGTAGATAGTAAGTGTGTACCATCCACTCTACTCTTTTCAATCTTCTCTTTCTGCTTTTTGCTCCATCGCTTGCTGATATTCTCTCCTGCAAGATGGATCACCACATCCATACCATCTAGTTGTTGTAAATCGATAAATTGTTTTTCGGGGTCCCATGAAATGGTAGGTTCTTTAAAATTTGCATTTCGTGAACGAATCACACGAAAAATATGATGTCCCTGTTCCTGTAAGGAGTGAACCAAACGTTGTCCTACCATTCCCGTAGAACCAGTGATTGCAATTTTCAAGAAATCCCCTCCATATCACACTTTTCAATTTCCCATACTTTCCCTAATTATGACAAAATATCCTATGTTATATTTTCTCCCATGATTCTATTTCCCCTTCTACTAGGAAAAATAATGGATGTATTTCCATCTCCTCCTCATAAATAATAACTCCCATCTGTTCAGGAGCTCTGCCTTTTAATTTCTCTAAAAGCCAGTCTCTTTCATATTTTACTTGTCCTTTTGTTACTGGAATCAAACTGGATGTACGAGGAGAGCCTATCTTACTTTCATCAAAATCATGCCCTCTCACCAAAGCATGTTGATGAATGGCACTTAAATAAGTTCCTATAGCCGATAAAGGGGACGGGTGTCGTTTAAAACGATCTAGCTGTGGATGGTTTTTATAACCTTTGGTGTTTCCTTGAAGTACAGCCTGCGCGAGCAGTGTTTCCCTCCATAACGCAACCAACCCTTTTGTATCCAAATATTTGGGATGGATACTCCATAACCGCATAAAAAACACCTCATTTTGAATATATTTACATTTACAAATGTAAGAAAACCCCGCTTATGGGGCTAACTTACTTCAATATGGGCTTTTCTCTCTGAAAAATTCCACTCTGGATAATAACTATCTGCAACTAAAAGATTTGGACCGGTACACTTTGCAGCTGGGCATATACAATGCAGTTTTTTCGCCATTGGATGTTGTAACCAAGCTGCAAAAATATCAGCAAGTTTATGTGTGAAAATATTTCCAAATGAAGGAATATCCGCGAAATCTGTTATGGTAACATCTCCTGTGAATAGATTAATATTCAATCTGTTTCTTCCATCAGGATCTTGACGAACCGTTACATTTTTTTGGTAATGTAGTTTTTTCCATAACAACTGATCATTTTTCTCATTACTACAAGGGAAAAAGGGAAGAGTTCCAAATAATATCCATGCTTTTGGATTTTCAATCAGTTGCTCCACTGCATTTCGATAATCATCTAAGGATAGCAACGACATTCCTTTTGCAAAATCACTGGGATACAGAGGATGTACCTCATGCCGTTTACAACCCATCTCTACGATATCATCATGCATCTGCAAAATATGAGAAGCAGTGAAAGGGCTAAGAAATGTTTCTGCGGATACAAACACATCTTGCTCTGCTAATTTTTTTGCATTGTCCTTCATCAATTGAAACGTTTTTTCTGCAACGGCTTCAGAAACTGTCCGATTCATTTTGGCATAAACCATTCGATGAAAATCATGATAATCGCGGTAGTTGTATGAAATATGAACAACATCTACATCTTGGATCCATCCCTCGTAACGATGATAGGGCAGGGTCAAATTGGTATTTAGCTGTATATAGATTCCACGCTTTTTTGCATACTGCAAGATTGGTTTGATCGCCTTTTCCACCGTGTCTGAATGAAAAACTGGCTCACCACCTGTTATGCTAATGGTTTGTAGTGTTTCAAGCTCATCCAAACGGTCAAAAACTGTTTGAAAACAGATAAATGGCTCTTCTTTATGGAGGAGTGTTTCCCCGACTGCACAATGCTCACAGCGTAAGTTACAGAGATTCGTAACCGTGAACTCAATACTTGTCAACTCATAACGATGTTTTGCTTGAATGGTATTCCAAGCATCCCATGGGTCCCACTGCGGGGAAATTGGCAATTTCATTTCTTTACACCTTCTTGTGGTTCATTCGACAATTTATTTCTTAGGAAATAGACAAACGCCAATCTAAGTATTCATCATAGCTCATTTGTTTGTCGATGATTCCATCTGGTGTAAACTCAATAATCCGATTTGCAATCGTTTGGATAAACTGATGATCATGTGAAGCGAATAAAATAGATCCTGAGAAATTAGACAAACCTTTGTTTAAAGCAGTAATAGATTCTAAATCAAGGTGGTTGGTAGGTTCATCTAAAATGAGAACATTAGCTCCACTTAACATCATCTTGGATAACATGGAACGAACTTTTTCTCCACCTGATAATACACTTGGTTTCTTTAATACCTCATCACCTGAAAATAGCATTCTCCCTAAAAATCCACGTAGATAGCTTTCCGTTTGATCAGAAGAATAAGGACGTAACCAATCGACGAGGTTCGACTCATTTCCCAGGAAATAGTCAGCATGATCTTTGGGGAAATAAGCTTTTTTGATCGTAATCCCCCAGTGCACCTCTCCAGAATCAGCTTCTAATTCATCCATTAACACTTGAAAGAGAGTAGTTTTGGCTAGTTCCAAATCTCCAACAAAAGCGACCTTATCTCCTTTGTTGAGAGTGAAACTAACTTGGTTTAATACTTTTTCTCCTTCTATCTCTTTCACAATCCGATCTACTCGCAATATATCATTACCGGCTTCTCTTTCTGGTTCAAAGTGGATAAAGGGGTAGCGTCGAGTAGAAGGTTTAATATCTTCCAATGTAATTTTCTCAAGTTGTTTTTTTCGAGAAGTAGCTTGTTTTGATTTAGAGGCATTTGCACTAAATCGCGCAATAAAGGTCTCTAATTCTTTCCGTTTTTCCTCTAGCTTTTTATTCTTTTCTCTTGCGAGTGTTAAAGCTAATTGACTAGATTCATACCAAAAATCATAGTTTCCAACATAAAGGCGAATCTCACCAAAATCAATGTCAACCATATGGGTACATACTTGGTTTAAAAAGTGCCGATCGTGAGAAACAACGATAACCGTATTTTCAAATTGCGCTAGAAATTCTTCTAGCCAACGAATTGCTGCGATATCTAAGTGGTTAGTAGGCTCGTCTAGCAATAAAATATCTGGTTTACCAAATAAAGCCTGAGCGAGCAAAACTTTTACTTTTTCAGGTCCTGATAAATCAGCCATTTTTTTCTGATGTAATTCTTCTGTAATACCAAGACCAGACAGCAAAATCGCTGCTTCTGATTCAGCTTCCCAACCATTGAGTTCCGCAAATTCCCCTTCTAACTCTGCAGCACGCATTCCATCCTCTTCCGAAAAATCTGCTTTGGCATACAATCCATCTTTTTCTTTCATTATATGATAGAGACGTTCATGACCAATGATTACTGTTTCCATAACAGGATACTCATCGTATTGGAAATGATCTTGCTTTAAAACTGCGAGTCGCTCTCCAGAACCAATGGAAATTTCACCTGTGTTTGCTTCTATTTCACCAGAGAGTATTTTCAAAAAAGTTGATTTACCTGCTCCGTTTGCACCGATAACCCCATAACAGTTTCCAGGAGTAAACTTCAAATTTACATCTTCAAATAATTTACGACCACCTATGCGGTAGCTCACATTACTGACATGAATCATTATTTAGACATTCCTCTCCTATCTTTTGAAGACCCTATTGTAACAAATAACAACATATTGTTGTTTAATTACAGCCGTTTCTCCCTAACTTTACATGTAGATTACATTGTAGCAATTTTTAAGACAAATAGCATGTTCATCTGTATACTAAATTTATCAAGTTAACCAAGACTTTTAAAAACCTTACATAGATGAATTAAAAATCAAACCTCAGGGGGAAATAAATTATGAACGCAACGGTCGGAATTTTAAACGCAAGTCTAATGAGCATTCCATTATGGGCATCCATCTACGCGATTATTCAACTCTGTCTCTAATAAAAAAAAGGCCATAGGCCTTTTTTTTATTTGCTTTTTTGAACCAAAATTTTACTCCAGAAAGGGGCGATTTTGGTTCATTTTTTAAGCTCTCGTTCGTTTAACTATTTTCTGTCGTAAACAATTTCGCTACTTGTGATCCGTAGTTACTTTTTACCAATTGCAGCTGTTCTTCACTTGGCTTTTTAACCTCTACCAAAAGATTTTGTTTCTTGATATAAGTAAGTAACTTGCTAAATTCATGTTTTCCTATTGTGGATATATTGATATCATATGTTTTGCCATTTTGGAAAACCAGATGATTGATGATAGATACGGTGTTACCATTTGCATCTCCCAAAACCGTGAGCACTGATTTTTTCAGATCTTTCCAATTTACCGTCTCTTTATCGCCCACATTCCAAAACTTGGATTCGACAACAGCTCGATCCGAGATGTAGAAATAAGAATCCATACTAAATATCTGCAGGGGGAGTAAAATGACAAATAAAATAGTATTTAGCGTCAGACACCATTTCTGCATTACTTTTCCCGATTCTTTATTTCTCTTGGTGAGCAGATAAAAGTAGACGGCAATTGTACAGGCAAATAGTGCAAAAAATAAAGTGCCTGGTTTTCCTTGGAAATAAAAAACCTTCATTTTATCTGTATAAATTAGCTTTTGTCCTGCTAAGAGTATTCCACCTAAGATTAGTGTTAATAGGAGGGAAGTAATCAGTCTAAATCGATTGTGGTTTTTGGTCCAGCTCATAAAAAACTCCTCTCCTAACGATTATATATTATACACATTACTATACTGTTTACTATCCCCCTATTGTGGCACCTATTCATTACAAAAAGGAAAAAATTCTTTTACAGATTTACTACAACATTTAATATTACTGAAATAGAACCTAATTTTCTTATATCTTCCAACTTTTCGTCTGTGCTGAACCCTGTGAACAAAATGGTTCATTTTTGCGATTTAAATCCTTATAATAAGGATAGAGGTGAATGATTGGTGAATACTCCTTATTTTTTATCCATTTTTTATCAGTTTTTTTGGGTCGTGTTAATGGGGCTTATGACCATTGGCGGCTACTTTATGTTCCGGAAATTCCTAAAAAGCTTACCAAAAGCAGATGGAAAATCTGAATTGGATTGGCAAAACCACTATATAGAAAAAACGATACACCTGTGGGATACGGATCAAAAATTATTGTTAAATGAGTTGGTAGCGCCAGTTCCTGAGCTGTTTCGTGATGTAGCGAAACAAAAAATTGCTGGCAAAATTGGTGAAATCGCACTTCAACATAACGCAAATAAAATGACAGAAGCATATATTATAGAGGGATACATTCTTGCAACTCCAAAACGTGATCATAAGTGGCTTTTGAAAACGCTACAAAAGAAAAACATTGATCTAAAACCTTATGGACACTTGCTAGATTGATCCTCTTTGTGGCATAATAGGTATCAGAATTAAAAAGTGGAATACCCAAGTATGGTCTTGTGGCCTCTTGTAAGTAGGTTCATCGATCCAGTTTCTTAGGATCCGCTTTTTAATACACAAAAGGAGGCCCAAGAGAATGAAGGGTAAAGTAAAATGGTTTAACGCAGAAAAAGGTTATGGTTTTATCGAGCGTGAAGATGGTGGCGATGTATTCGTACACTTCTCCGCAATTCAAGGCGATGGCTTCAAAACTTTAGAAGAAGGCGAAGCTGTAGAATTTGAAATCGTTGACGGCGATCGTGGTCCTCAATCTGCTAACGTTGTTCGTGTAAACGGATAATAATCACATAAAAAGAAAAGGAAGCACAAATTTGTGCTTCCTTTTCTTTTTGCTTTATACTAGAAGAAAGATAGAAATCGAATAGAAATGGGAGGTTCATGATGAGTAAAAAACGGATGATATCAAATATTGTTCGCTTCGCTGCTAAATATGTGTTACCAATCGTATTACGAAAACTACGAAAACGAAAAAAATACTAATGTATCATCTTGCGTAATGCTTGTTCTCCAGTCATTCCCTCTGTTATTCCCATATCTCTTGCTGTGTGTGTAACAGACTCTAAAGGAGCTGCAAGTAATTCATCTAACGTTTTGACGCCAACTGCTCTACCCGCAATGATATTTCTGCTGGATAATCGGTCATTTAACAAACCTACATCAAGTGCTCCACACATGATATAACCTACATCTGTTGTGATTGCAATTAATGTTGTTTTAGGCAGCTTTACTTCTACACCAAGAACAGTTACATCTCCATCAATCGTTATTGGCTTCATTTCAATCAAAAGAAAACACTCCTTTCCTTTTGCTAGCCTATGAGCAAAAGCGGAAAAGAGTGTTTTTTTAGTGTAGGCGATTACTATCTATAAAGGATTTGTGTGGATGAAGTTTTCCATCTTGGATCATTTTTATTTTCAGCATTTCAACCAAATAAATCCCCAACATTTGGGACAATTCATCGATACTTAGTTTTTCTAGCAAACGAAGTAAATCCTCATGCGATTGATCTTCGAGTAAGTTTAGAACAATGGATATTGCATCTTCTTCATCATCTTGAAGCTGCTCACGGTACATAGAATATACTTCGTCAGCAAAACTCATGGAAAATCCTCCTCAAATTAGTCATACTATGTTGTAGGGGGAATCAATATATGACTACTAAAAACATTACTATCGTAGCAATGATTGCAGCAATCTATGTACTACTAACCTACATATTTGCGCCGCTCTCATTCAACTTCATTCAATTTCGTGTTTCTGAAGTGCTAACAGTTCTACCATTTTTTACACCTTTAGCAATTCCAGGACTATTCATTGGAACGCTTCTTGCCAATTTGTTCAGCCCAGCAGGTATTTACGACGTGATCTTTGGAAGTTTGGCAACGTTGATCGCCGCTTACCTCACATCATTGACAAAAAATAAATATCTCGCTCCACTACCACCAGTTATTGTCAATGCAGTGATCGTTGGAACTCTGCTTGGGGTAATAGGCGGATTACCTGTTAGCATCCCTTGGTTGATCGTATATGTTGGTTTGGGACAGATCGGAGTCTGTTATATACTCGGGATTCCATTTATGTTCCTGCTAGAGCGCTATCGTCATGTTCTTCCATGGGGGAAGAAATAATCCAACGTTTCTGCTTGCTTGCTTTTTGAAGATGATACGATTGCATACCAGTTGCTAATACAACGCGCAAGGTTTCTGGAAGAAAATAGTGAAGTACTTCTGCCCTGCTCAATAGCTTGTACCCAAGACTATACACAAACATGCTGATAGTAGCTATATGGTATATGTTATCATCATCAAGTAAGTTTCTACCCATGTATATTTTTTGTATTTTTTTATATGGGGGATTTGTTGGATTGTAGGTAATGGTCATTCCTGATACCGATAAGCTGCCCAACACTTTCCCTCTAAAACCAAAACCTTGTAATTTTTGTTCCTTAAATTCTTCTAAGAGGGATTGTTCCAGAGTCAGCCTTAACTCACTTCCCTTTATTGCTATGACGACTGGATTAATCGGGTGGGGACAAGCAGTGTGCAATGCCCGCTTTGTTACAACACCTTTCGGAAGAGAATATAACAGCTGTCCATTATTAACTAGACCATAATCTACCCCAGTCCATTTGACAAGACTATCTGCCAACATATTTGCAAATGGGGCTTCTTCTCTCCAGTTAACCAAAAGCTCATCTTCCAGATGTGTCACAGGTTCATTTAACTTTTTGGTTGCTATCTGCTGATGTTGATGAAGAACCTGTAATACTCTTGGACTTTGTTTCTCGTTTAACAAAAAGGAACCGCCTTGCACATCTACTAAATCCCCATCATCATCACAAATCAATTGTAAATGACCAATATATTTCCCATGTTTTCCAGCTGCTGCAATGGTCGTTTGGTTTATCTTCTCAGGTACTTCTAGTAAATGATGGGTATGTCCTCCCATAATAACATCTATGCCTGCTATCTCTTTTGCCATTTGAACATCACTCGGGTATCCCAGATGGGATAATATCATGATGTGATATCCATATGTGCGCAATTCATCCACAAGCCGCTTCACTGCCACAAATGGATCTGTTACATTCCATCCTAGAGATTGATACAATTCATAGTATTGGACAGTCACACCTATAAAAGCTAATTTAACTCCACTGGATTCATATAACTGATATGGCGGAAAGAGTGGATCTTCTACATTGCAGCAAATTACTTGGAAAGAGGAATTTTCATACAAAGCGTTTAAATCTTCATGTGAAAAAGTCAGTAGCTCATTATTGCCAAGCGTAACAACATCATAACCGGATTTTTCTAGAATAGCTTTGTTGATTAATCCGTTGGTCCCTTCTGTCTCCCATCTTGCTCGGTCCAAATGATCTCCTATATCTAACAAGAAGCCAACTTCACCATTTATCTCCCATTGTTTTCGTTGCCTCATGACATAGCTATCAACTTGTGCCATTGCCTCTAGGTGACTATGCACATCGTTGGTATGAATGAGATGTATTCGCTTCATATTAATCCTCTCTCTACATAAGATGTAACCCATCTAAAATCATTTTTGCAGCAACCAATACTAGTATCACTCGAAAAATAATGAGTAAAACTCGATTGCTCATTTTTTGTGATAAATATGCTCCTAGTCGCCCTCCAATCCATGATCCTGGAGCGATGAATACAAGAGCAAGCCAAAAAATATGTCCTTGTAACACATGCGTTATACTACCAGTAATAGACGAAAGAAAAATCACAAACATAGATGTAGCTGTAGCTACTAGAGGTGGAAAACGAAACAAAATTAGCATCATCGGAACAAGCATTGCCCCTCCACCAATACCAAATAAACTAGAAATAATCCCAATAACAAAGGAAATGATAATAGCAGTAGGACGATGAAATCCATACGTAAACGTTTCACCTGATGAATCGATAAATGTCCGTTTGACTTCTTTCGCAAACGATATTGGTTTGAGTTTATTTTGGAACATCATGAGAGAAAACAAAAGCAATAAAAAGAATCCAAAACCGGCCATAAATGCATCCGCAGAAAAAAACTTAGACAAATATGCTCCAACTAATGCCCCAGGACCTGCTCCTATAAAAAAAAGAATCCCACTATGGTAATCGATTCTTTTCTGTTTTTGAAATGCGATGATCGAAGAAACCGCCGTAAGCATGACAATTAATAAAGAAGTTCCCGCTGCTAATTGAGGTGTGATGGAAGATAGACTTGGAAAAACAGTCGCTGCATACAAAAGTGCAGGTACAATAATAATACCTCCACCAATTCCAACCAAACTACCTAATGTCCCTGCAAATAACCCGATCAAAAATAAGAGTAACCAAATAAACCACAGCATTGCATTTCGCTCCTAAAAAGTTCTGTTTGTCGTGGTGCGTAGCGAGACTTGTGCCCTTTTTTCGACTCACTTCATAAAATCGGTAACATTTTTTTCACTACCTAAAATAATTCGGTTTGAATTGGTGCTAAGTTGGTATACGTAATACCACATTTTTGGATAAATTGTTTTGCGTTGTCTACTGCATCTCCCTGCGAATTATTGTTAAACAAAAGAATAATTTGTTTTGCTTCTTTCATCATGCGCTTAACTCTCTGAACCCATTCATCCAATTCCGTAGAAGAATATCGATATGCATAGCGAATTTCCCTCCAGTTTGGATTTTTCGAATCCTTCCAACCTGCTGCATTTCGCCCATGAAATCGAACAAGTACCTGCTCCTTATTCGTAACGTTTGTTATAATGGGAACGGAGCCTTCTGAACCTTGTGGTTCATCACAAACCACATGCACAATTTGTTCACTAGCTAGAAAGGAGAGCGTTTTATCCCGATAAGAAGGGAGAAACCAACTCTGATGTCGAAATTCAATCGCAATAGGGTAACCGGCAAAAGCATGACGGATTTTTTGAATATACCTTACATGCGATTCTTTGCAGTCATACCAAGGTGGAAATTGAAAAAGGATCAGAGATAACTTATCAGACTCTTGAAGCGGCTCTAAGCTTTCTTTTGTCTGTTGTACAAGCTCTGTCCATGTTCGTTCTGGGGCTTTCCCCACTCTTCCATGTCCTGTTAATTCTCGATATGCTTTTACAACAAATCGAAAGGAATCAGGAGTAGATTTTGCCCATCGATCCATGCGTTCAGGTGGTGCAACAGCATAGAAAGTACTGTCAACTTCTACTACTGGAAAGTGGCCTGCATATAGGGCTAATTTTTCTGTAGGTTTTGTACCGGCTGGATAAATCTCATGATCGCCCCAACCAGTAACTCCAACGAGAATACTGCTCATGTTGTACGCCTCACTAATACAAAAGTTGTTTTTATTTTATCATAGGTACACCAGAAAGGAGGTACAAAGATTGGGGGCATCCCTTCATCTATCTATACATAGACAGGTAATCGATGAATTAACATCATACTGTTATGAACAGCTTCCTGCTGAGGGTTACGGATTTCTCGCCGGAACAGGAAGAGAGATAACACACTTTTTCCCATTGCGTATTTTAGATCCCTCCCCCTGTTCTTTTGGTTATGAACCAGAAGAGTATTGGGAGACGATAAAAAAAATCAAGTCGAATCATTTATCATGTCTTGGAATTATACATACTCATCCTCATCTACCTGCATATCCAACGCAATCCGACGCAAAATATTGGGAAAGACCGGATCTGAGTTGTTGGATACTTTCATTTCGAGAACCGGAAAAAAAATTGAGTGCATTTCAAATACAAAGTGGACAAGTAAATCCACTCATTTATGAAATCATCTACTAGGAGAAGAAGAAACATCATGTCTATATCCCTTCATACTGATAAATACCAACTCACGATGATGTATGCACATTGGAAAAACGGAACACATACCCATCGACGCTCTTTCGAGTTATTTTTTCGTTCTTTGCCATTTGGTAATGGCTATGCCGTTTTCGCTGGTCTTACACGTGCCTTGGATTACCTAGAGAACTTACATTTTAACGAGGAAGACTTAGCATACCTTCGTGAAAATTGTCCAGGTTTCGAAGCAACATTTTTTGATTATCTACGTCAATTTCGTTTTCAAGCAGATGTTGATGCACTTGCTGAGGGGACACTCATTTTTCCAGATGAACCTTTACTTCGCTTAGATGGCACGATTTTTGAGTTACATCTCGTTGAAACCGCACTCTTGAATTTTATTGGATACCAGACACTTGTCGCGACCAAAGCAGCCCGTATTCGCCATATCGCACCAGAAGACACCTTACTTGAGTTTGGAAGCAGACGTGCCCAAGAACAAGACGCTGCGATATGGGGTGCACGTGCTACTTATCTTGCTGGATTTGATGCTACTTCTAACATGCTAGCTGGACAACAGTTTTCCATTCCAACAAGCGGGACACACGCACATGCATGGGTGCAGGACTTTCCTTGTGAGCTGGAAGCATTTCGAGCTTATGCTCATGCATTTCCTGATTCATCCGTTTTATTGGTAGATACATATGACACCCTAAAAAGTGGTGTACCAAACGCGATTCAAGTAGGAAAGGAATTAAAAGCAAAAGGTCATCAGTTAGTAGGAATTCGTCTGGATAGCGGGGACTTGGCTTTCTTGTCCAAACAAGCACGTACCATGCTGGATGAAGCAGGCCTTACTGAAACGAAAATTATTGCAAGCAGTGATCTAGATGAAGAAACCATCCTGAATCTCAAACAACAAGGGGCACAAATTGATGGTTGGGGTGTCGGAACCAAATTAATCACAGCTTATGACCAACCTGCACTCGGCGCAGTTTACAAAATGGTCGCTAAAGAAAATGACAGCACATGGGAACCAACGATAAAAATTTCATCCAATCCAGCCAAAATCTCCACACCGGGACGTAAGACCATCTTTCGGATCATTGATCGGGAAACGGGAAAAGCAAGAGGAGACTGGATTGCTTCCTATGAGCAATTACTAAAAGAAGAAGAACCTCTCACTTTGTTTCATCCCGAACATCCTTATAAACAAAAAGTTGTTACCAATTTTTTGGCTATCCCATTATTACAGCCGCTTCTGCGAAATGGGAAATTGATAGCAAAGTTACCAACGCTCTTGGAAAGTAGGCAATACCATCAAAAACAACTTCAGCTGTTCTGGGATGAGCAACTACGAATTTTAAACCCAGAGGAGTATCATGTAGATCTTTCCAAACAACTGTGGGAACAAAAACAGAAAATGATACAAGATATATATAAAGAGGTGCACCGGTAGAGGGAAAAGGGCTAATGCATGATCGCATTAGCCCTTTATCTATGTGGTCTTGCCTTATTTACTGGTGCCCTGCATTTGGAGCACCTCATCTGGATGATGAGCAGCTCTACAAATACAGGACAGTTGACCCTCAGGTCACGCTTACTTCCACACGTTGGGGTTGGGGTCGACCTTGACCTCCTCGCCCTTCTCGTCACCGGTCTCCTGGGTCGGTGCCGGCATGTCGGCGTCGTACCAGGTCTCCTTCTCCTCGACCATGTACTGCTTGGCCGGCTTCTTGGGCTCGATGTCATCCTCGGACTGCTGGGATGCCAGGAAGAGGCACAGAGCGAAGGCGATTGCGGACAGAGTCACCGTCGCGATGAGGATCCACTTGATGACTCGCCAGATCTTCTGGCGGAGGGTAAGCTTGATCTTCTCGCCAGACTTGTTCTTGCGGGCCATGATGGGCTCCTTCGATGCTACCTACGGATGGATATATGTTTATTTTATAAGATTCTTATCCTTTGTACTAGTAGGAAGGTAAGAAAATTTATAGCCGAGTCTGCCTATTTTCATTATACTTAGTTATAACGACAAAAATTGCGTTTTTCAGACACATGTGTCAATTTATGAATAAAAGGAGACTTAGGATGGATAAACAAGTCGCTCTGATCATAGGTGCTGTTGCTGTCGTCGTGGCATTGATTTTATATTGGATTCTGGGCGGGGAAGACGAAGTAAAAACACAACAGCCTCCAAAAGAACCTCCTGTCACGAACACTACACCTTCTAAAGAAGAGCAAGAAGCGAAAGGAAATGTGAATACAGATCAACTAACGAAAGACAAAAATGATTCCATCAAAGCTTTTGCACGGGACTTTACTGAAAAATATTTAACTTACAATCCTAGTAAGCCAAATGGGCACATTGAAAATCTTAAATCGATGATGTCTGCTGACCTATATGCACAACAAATGGAACTATTTAAAACAGGAAACCCAAATATAAAAAGTATCAAGATCAAAAAAATTTATATCACCGATATTCTTGTCGGAGAATGGTATAACACACTCACAGTACCCATTGATGTAACCATCTCTACTACAGCAGGACAAAATGTGGATGCAACTTATATATATATTTACAATATTTCCCAGGAAGGATCGGGATGGAAAATGGTGGGGATAACAGATGCAACTGAAGATACCCACTAGTGGCGGCGGTGGAGGCCAAGCAAAATATATTATTATCGGTGCAATATTAGTCGTTATTCTCGCTATGATGCCTTTGCTCATGATCATCACCGTCATCAGCTCTATCGGGGGAGACCAAGCAGCAAAAGAACAACAACAAGGGGCAAAAGAAATTCCCTTTCAAGCTCTCTATCAAGAAGTAGCATCCAAATATACTAGTATTCCTTGGACGATCTTAGCAGCAGTCCATTTTTATTCAGATGAATACGATATTCACTTATCAGCCCTTAGTACTGGCTCAGCAGCTTCTTTAAAAGGAAAAAATCCCACATACTTAGCACTTGTCAATAAATACGCTCAAATGCGCGGCTTAGACCCACTTCTTGTCGCAGCAATTATTCAACAAGAAAGCAATTGGAACCCAAAAGCTAATTCTGGAGCAACAGGCTGTGGCAGAGATATTGGTGCACGTGGGTTAATGCAGGTCATGCCTTGCCACTATGAAGGAGATGGTTTAGATGCGGATGATGTAGGATATGATCCGGAAACAAGTATCAAATATGGGACAAAAATCTTTAAAAGCTGTCTCGATCAGTTTAAGGCAACAGATGTCGCCTTAGCCTGTTACAATGGCGGGGCTGGAACTGTTCAAAATGCAGGTGGACGAGTCCCTTCTTCTCCAAAAGAAACTGCTGAATACCCTGGAAAAGTACTTGCTCACTATGAAAGATTTAAAGCAGAAAGCAATTCTCAACCTGTTAACGAGGAAAAGGAAAAGGATAAAAACTTAATAAAAATTTCTGATGTGAAAAAATGGTTACAAGATAAAGCTGAAAGTATTTCCGGTCAAATTCGTATCCATTCTGACAGTTCCAGAAGCAGTGGACAATGTACGAAGACAGCGAAAGAAAAGAAAGAAAAAGGAGCCACCATCGGTACATTCTCCTTTCCTCTTAGCTGTGGCATCTTCTATACTGCTCCTAAAAAATATTTAAGCAATGACGATACGACTTGGGACTACGTGGAGATGGTAGAGAAAAAATCACAAGAATATATGGGTGCAAGCGGTCCTGTATCCTTTGGAGATCTAGTGATGGCTGGTGGGTCATTACCACTGCCGACACCCCTAAAAATCGAAATCTCTTCTAAATTCGGATGTCGAGTTCACCCTGTTACTGGGGTATTAAAATTTCATTACGGTATCGATATGCCAGTACCAACCAATACGCCTGTTATTGCCGTAGCAGATGGAAAAGTAGAATATGTAAAAAATGACCACTTAATTGGACACTCTGTCATGATCGACCATGGACAAATGACTCTAAAGAAAAATGGTACACCTACCACAGCTAATTTCAAATCAAGATACCTGCATATGATCTCCGTTAGTGTGAAGCCAGGTCAGCAGGTCGTAAAAGGACAAGAAATTGCCAAATCCGGTGGAGCGCAAGGTATTGTGTACAGTACAGGTGCACACTTACACTTTGAAACGTATATCAATGGTGCCGTAGTTAATCCTTATCCGCTTTTAACAGGTAAAAATGATAATCCAAATATGAACTGTTACCACCGCACAGGCGGTTGATTGCAGCAGCAGCATAAACTGAAAAACCCGTTCCATTAAAGGATCGGGTTTTTCAGTTTAAAATTTTTAAAACTATATCTTTTTATAATAAATTTAATTATAATGAGATTAGTTTCATTCTTCAGCTGATAATACTTTTTTCTCTTGATTTCGAAGTTTTATGAGCTGATACACATGACTCACCACTACTTTGCAAACTGCATAAGTAGGGATCGCGAGCAGCATACCTAAAAACCCTGCGAGACTCCCTGCCACTAGCAAGAGTAAAATGATCGTCAGTGGATGAACATTTAAATTTTTACCCATCACCCTAGGTGTGACAAAATTGCCTTCCACCTGCTGGGCAATAACTGCGACGATTAAAACTTTGATAATCATAGAAGGGGAGTGAATAGAAGCGACGATAGCAGCTGGTGCTAGACCAATCAGCGGTCCGATATATGGAATCACATTTGTAAACATCGAAAAGATAGCAAGCAGCAATGCATAAGGCATTCCGATAATGAGATATCCAATAAAAACGATCAACCCGATTGTAATAGCAACTAACACTTGGCCTTTGATATAAGAACTAAGAGCATGATCGAGATCATGTAAAATCGATTCTCCGTGCTCTCTTTCTCGAGTAGGCAAGATTCGCAGCATATATGGCGCCGCTTTTTCCCCTTCTTTTAACATGTAATACAAAATAAATGGTACTGTCACAAATACAAGGATAATGTTTGTTATAATCCCAAAAAAACCAGCTAAGTTACTTCCAATAGTCGTGTAACTCGTTTTGACATAGTTGATTACACTATTTGAGATCATATCCCAATCCACATACTTGTTTACCCATGGATTGTGGCTTAACTCGATAAGCTGGATTTTCGCAGTCTCTAGCATGGATGGAAAGTTATTAATCAACGTTTCAAATTGATTTACAAGGAGCGGACCAACCGAGAAACCAAGAAGCACAAATAATCCAAGAATAACTAAGTAAATCAGCAAAATCGAGATTCCTTTAGGTATTTTAAATCGAGACATAAAACTAACGATGGGGCGAAACAAGTAAAAGAGTACACCCGATATGAGAAAAGGGAAAAACAAAGTTTGAACGAAAACGACTACCGGGCGAAAAACAAAACTAACCTTGCTCCCCAACCAAACGATGAGTAGTAGAAAAATAACAGCATAAAGGGTGCGGAATAATTTAGTCTGAGGCAATTTCTCCCATTCCTTTCAATCTCACAATCAATTCTACATCTCATCTTAACACATTATTAGAAAAAGAAGGATTTCTCAGTACAAAGCAGGAATATCCTAATCACTCTGATTTCTTTTCTTCCGCATAGGCGGCATTGATTTGTCCTCCTATGACAAGAACAAGAGCTGAAACATAGAACCAACCAGTTAAAATGATGATTCCTCCTAAACTTCCGTATACAAGAGAATAGTCCCTAGAAGAAGCATAGAAAGAAAATGCATAGGAAGATAGCTGCCAGCCTAGTGTTGCAAAAATAGCACCTGGCAATGCTTCTACAAAAGTGACTTTGGTATATGGTGCAAACTTATATAAACAAAGGAGAACAATAAAAACCAAGCCACTGCTGATGAACCAACGAACATATATCCACAAATGTAAAAACCATGTGGCAACAGCTATTTTTCCAAGAAAGTAACTTGCCCAGACTTGACCAAATACTGATAAGGCTAACGTCACGAGTAATCCAGCGAGTAATCCAAACATGGTTAAAAAACCTAAAAGTGCGCCTTTCCAAAAACTTCGATTATTTTTCACTTGATATGCGACGTCTAAACTACGGATAATCGATTGGAAGGCAAGCGACGCTAAGTAAACGGTTGAAATAATACTCAAGGACAAAATACCACTATTTTGCTCATCTAATATACTGACTAAATTATTTTCAATCAGATGATACGTATCACTAGGTATAACTGGTTTTATGACAGACAGTACATTTTCACTGCTATAGGGCAGATATCCGATCAGTGTTACTGCAAGTAGTAGAAATGGAAAAAAAGAAAGTAATATATAATACGAAAGCTGCGCTGCTATATCAAAAACGTTATTCTGCCTTAACCGGTAAATTATGGTTTTTAATAAATGTGCCAATATTATATCCTCCAGTTCCTCTTACCTACAATATAGACGGATTAAACGTAGGCTAATCTTTTGCAATGGGTGCAATTTTTATAAAACTCGGTTTTCTTTTGTTTTATAAAAGTTTAATATATTTATGTCCAAACTTTTCCGTTGAGGTGATAAGAATGAAAACATTAGCTTTACACGAAATGGGGGAAGTAATTCGTAAAGTTCGTAAAGAACGCGGTCTCCGTTTAGAAGACCTAGCTGACGAAAATATTTCTCCTGCTACAGTAAGTAACATTGAACGGGGAGTAGCCCATGTTAGCCCCGAAAAAGTAACCTATCTTCTTGAAAAATTAGAATTACCAATGAGCAAATTACCAGAGATGCTCGTCCAAGAACAAGTCGAATTGAAAAGGGTAAAATTTGCCTTATTAACGATCGCCACGCTTCGACAAATCGGTTATGTAGAAGATGCACTATCCAAATTAGAAGAGCTGAAATTAGATGATAGTCATCCTTATATAGCCCATGCATACTTCTACAAAGGTGAATGCTACGTAGCGAAAAAGAAATGGAAACAAGCAGAGCGTTCTTTTTATAATGCCCTACGCAGTGCCCAGCAAAATTCATTCCAAGAAAATAATATGGAAGCTGCTAGTCTTCTCTTACTCGGTATTTGCAGTGATCATCAAGGAAATCTCGAACAAGCTTTAGAGTATGTGAATGATGGATTATTGGCTTTTTATGAAGAAGGCGAAATGCAACATGTAAAACACCTTCTACATAAGCATAAAGGAATTATGTTACAAAAACTAGGTCGAATCACAGAAGCTATGCAACTCGTGCAAGATTCTTGGCATCTCCTAGCGGAAGTAGATGACATTGAAACAACACTAGGATTCTACTGGCTCCGTTCTGAACTTTCTCGGCGCACTGGACTGATTGAAGAAGCTATCGAGTATGCTGTTGAAGGTATTGATGTTGCTAGACGCAACAAACAGTACAGTGCGATGTTTGATCTTTGGATTGTGCTTGGAACGATCTATACTGCACAAAAAGATTGGGAAGTCGCAGAAACCTCTTTCCTTATGGCTCGTAAATTGGAAGAAAAGATTCCAATTGACCAACGCTGGGTTACCGTTTACAGTCGTACAGGTGTCCTTTACTCCAAGCAAAACAAATTGTCAGAAGCATTTGAGTACTTTCAACATGCTATTCGGTATGCTACAAAATTCCAAGATGCCCCTCAATTGGTTTCTAACTTAGTTCTAACAGGTGAACTTTGTCAAATGATGAATGACACCAATAAAGCTATTCATTTCTTTGAACAAGGCATTGAAATTGCACAAAAATATCAGTTTAAAGATATGGAATGGAAAATCTGGTATAACCTTGCTGGATGCTTTAACGGACACGATGAAGAGAAGTTCCAGCATTGCATGCGCAAAACTTATGAAATAAAAGAAAATTTACTAGAGAATCCAACTGATCTAGGCTTGGCAAACTAGCATTTCTTGGTAGATAAGAAAATAAAATTATATCTTATCTATATAAGTACCCATATGCCTATGTCAGAGGCTCTATCGCTTGCAAATTTGCAAGTTACCTTTACTTTTGAAGAACTCCATCTGGGGTTCTATTTATTTTTTCTTGTGCTATACTTTTGTTTTAGACTATAAGAAAGGGTGAAATTTTGTGCAACATTTAAATTCTGAGGAAATCATTCAATATATAGCAAAATCAAAGAAGAAAACTCCCGTTAAAGTTTACATAAAGGGATCCTTGAGTAACCTCTTGTTTCCTGAAGAAGTTCAAACATTCTTCTCTGGTAATTCTGGTGTTCTATTTGGTAATTGGAGCGATATTGAACCTGTACTTTCTGCTTCCAAAGCTGATATCGAAGATTATGTGGTAGAAAACGACCGCCGCAACTCTGGAGTACCTTTGCTTGACCTAAAAAATGTAGAAGCTCGTATCGAGCCTGGAGCGATTATTCGCGAGCATGTTCAGATCGAAAAGCAAGCGATCGTAATGATGGGTGCTGTCGTTAACATTGGTGCTGTGATCGGGGAAGGAACTATGATTGATATGAATGCAGTCATTGGTGGACGCGGTCATATCGGAAAAAATTGTCATATTGGAGCTGGAGCAGTTATCGCTGGGGTTATCGAACCTCCTTCAGCTGCACCTGTAGTCATCGAAGATGAAGTGTTAATAGGTGCAAATGCTGTCATCTTAGAAGGGGTAACCGTTGGTCATGGTTCTGTTGTTGCAGCAGGTGCAGTTGTAACACAAGATGTTCCTCCAAATGTTGTAGTTGCTGGGACCCCTGCTCGTGTTATCAAAGAGATAGATGAGAAGACGAAATCTAAAACAGAAATTTTAGAAGAACTTCGCACTCTATAGGAGGTTTCAACTGAACATGGCGGATTGGGTTTCATTGGATCGTGAATATATCATGTCCACATACAGCCGGTTACCTATCATCATCGATCAAGCAAAAGGAAATTATCTTATCGATACGAATCAAAAACGGTATTTAGATTTATTTACAGGACTAGCAGTAAATATTTTAGGACACTCCCATCCGTATCTCATGAACGCGCTTCGTGCCCAGGCCGAGCGCTTCCTTCATATCTCTAATTTTTTTTACAACACTCCAGCAATTACATTAGCTCAACGATTAATCAAGGAAACCCTCGGTGAAGGGAAAGTTTATTTTTGTAGTACAGGTGCAGAAGCAACAGAAGCTGCGATTAAAAGTATTCATAAATGGACTGTAAAGCACCAAAATGAAAAACAAGGTGTTGTTGTATTAAAAAATAGTTTCCATGGTCGTACACATGGTGCATTGCGTCTCACACGCCAACCCGGTATCTATCAAGATTTCCCTACTCTGCCGATCAAGATATATGAAGTAGAAATCAATGACTCAGAAAGTCTGCAAAAAGTTTGTGAGGAAAATAATCCAGCAGCGATATTAGTAGAGCCCATCCTTGGAGCAGGTGGAATTCTTCCTTTGACTCCAGATTTTCTTCAAACTGTCCAGTCCATCTGCGAAGCAAAAGATATACTTTTTTGTTTAGATGAGATTCAGACTGGTGTGGGACGAACTGGCACATTGTTTGCCTATCAAGCTTATGATTTGCGACCAGACCTCATTCTTTTTGCCAAAGGAATTGGTGGGGGTTTACCTCTTGGAGGCATTATCGCTGGTAAAAAGCTGATGGATACTTTTGCACCTGGTGATCATGGCACAACCTTCTCTCCATCGCCACTGTCGGCAGCACTTGGAAACGCAGTACTAGATGTGTTATTGGATCAAAACCAGATGGAGATTGGAAAAGAGGTTGCAGATTTTTTATGGAGTGAATTACAAAAACTCCAAAGGGAATTCGGAAACATTGTGGAACAAATAAATGGACGTGGTATGATGATTGGAATCGTTACAAATCTCGATAAATCATCTATCCAAACACTCCAACAATCTTTTCTTCAAGAAGGAATTTTAATCAATGTAACTGCTGGTACCGTAATCCGATTACTGCCACCTTTGACATTAACCAAACAAGAAGTCTCGCACTTTATTACTATTTTTCATCAATTATTATCGAAAATGGAGTAACGCTTATGACTGTTTCTTTGGATAATTGGATACAAATCAGACGCCAACTGCATCAAATACCAGAACCAGGGTATCTGGAAGAAAAAACCCAGGCTTTTTTGCTAGCACAACTGAGTGAACTTCCTAACATCGAGATCCAGACTTGGAAAACAGGTATCCTTGTTCGAGTACCAGGTACTGCTCCTCGTAAACGAATTGGTTATCGTACAGACATGGATGGACTTCCGATTCTAGAAGAAACAGGTTATGCATTTGCATCTACTCACCCTGGCTTTATGCATGCTTGCGGGCATGACCTTCATATGACAATCGCACTCGGTTTGGTCCATCATTTCTCACATCATCGAGTTCAAGATGACCTTATTTTTATCTTTCAACCAGCAGAAGAAGGTCCTGGTGGTGCTCAGCCAATGATGGAAAGTATCGAATTCCAAACATGGCGCCCTGATATGATCTTCGCTCTGCACATTGCTCCTGAGTATCCTGTCGGTACAATCGCTACACGACCTGGTATTTTATTTGCCAATACGTCTGAAATAAATATCCAGTTAAATGGGAAATCAGGTCATGCTGCGTACCCTCATCAAACAAATGATATGGTAGTTGCAGCAACTCAGTTATTTACGCAATTACAAACGATCATTTCTCGAAATATCAATCCTTTGGATTCTGCTGTAATCACTGTAGGAAAACTGGCAGCGGGCACAAAGGAAAACATCATAGCAGGTACAGCAGAGTTAAATGGTACTATTCGTACGCTAACTTTGGATACGATGAAAAAAATACAAAAGCGGATAAAAGAGATCGTCGCAGGAATTGGCACTAGTTTTCAGTGTGAAGCCACACTAAATTGGGGTATGCAATACGTAGATGTAACTAATCACGAAGCCATTACTACAAACTTTATGGATTGGGCAGCAAAAAATACGGAGTATCAGGTCATGGAATGTAGAGAAGCGATGACTGGCGAAGATTTTGGATACTTCTTAAAAGAAATACCTGGTTTTCTATTCTGGTTAGGAGTAGATACCCCTTACGGATTACATCATTCCAAAATCACACCAGATGAAAAAGCAATCGGTGTGGGAATTGATACGATGGTTCGTTACTTGGAGGAAATCGGAAATTAGTCGATAGGAGGGATAGATTGGATGAAAGCTTTAAAACAAGTTTCCCCTTTTTCGAGTAGTGGTGCTGAAAAAGCGAAACGAACAGTATTTGCACGGTTGCAACAAGACAAAAGCCTTCGAAAATTTATGCAAGAACATCCAGATATTCCTCTTTCCACCTATTGGCGTTCCCTTCCCAATGTGGGACAGTATGTAACAGAAAAAACAGCCTGTGAAACTTGTAGAGGGCTACAAGGATGTAAAAATCTCATTGCTGGTCATACTCCAGAGTTATTGGAGTATAATGGGTTTCTTGATCTACAGATGAAACCTTGCCGCTATCAGTTAGCAGAGGAAGAATTAAAACGACGAAAATCCCTTATCCGCTGTCAGCAAATCCCTTCTGATATTCGAGAGGCAACCTTTGAAACCTTTACACTTGAATCCAAACGTGCAAAAGCATTTCAAGCGGCCCTACATTTCTGTATCCCTTTCCGCGAAGGAAAACCAACAAAAGGCCTTTATCTTTATGGGCCATTTGGTGTAGGAAAAAGTTATCTAGCTGGGGCAATCATGAATGAGCTTGTCTTCTATGGTGTATCCACCCTCATGATTCACACATCAGCACTTTTTTCCGAAATGAAAGATGCGATCTCGCAAAGCGGACAGGTTATTACAGAAAAATTAGAAGCAATAAAAACAGCACCTCTACTTATATTAGATGACATTGGTGCCGAATCTTTAACACCTTGGATACGAGATGATATATTGGGTGTCATCTTGCAATACCGCATGACAGAAAAACTACCTATTATTTTTACTTCTAACCTAACCTTAGAAGAATTAGAGGAATACTTCTCCTACACTCCAAAAGGAGGAGACGAACCACTAAAAGGGCAACGAATCATGGAGCGGATCAAACACTTTGTCCAACCAATCTATGTAAATGGTATCAACCGCAGAAGTATAAATAATCCGTAAACGATAAAAAGCTAACAATCGACTTGTTAGCTTTTTTATGTAAATCTAAAAGAAACGGCTCCCCATCACTACCAAAAATAAAATGATGAGAACAAATAACAGTACAAAATAAAAATTTTTGCCCAACCATCTTATCATTTCTCTCCAACCTCTTTCTAACATTTAAAATTTAGTTTATATTATGAAGAGATTTTTAATCGCATCTGTGTTATCCCTTGTCTTCACTATTTATGTATTTATCTCGCTAGCATTTGCTTATCGTTTATATAAGATTGTTACGAATTCACCAGGAAATTATATTTATGTTCGGGATTATCTTTCCTCTTGAACTTGCAAAGTGATCGGCAAAGTATATGCTGGACAGATAGCTACTATCGTTGCTATCCAACAGGTTCCACCGTAAGCGGTTACTTTGTCACCAGGAATATATAAAAAGAGATCTATCTTGATAAAGATCATGCAGAATTTTTATCTATGGATATGGTATCTCTACATTGGTTCTGATAACGGAACTGGGCTCCCCTGTCGTTAACTATCACATACTGGTAAGAAAAAGGCAACTCCCTATGGTGGTAATCGAAATAAGAAGTTTAATATAAAATTTGATAATTTGTATTTTTAAGAAAATGGATCGTGACTTTTGTATATGATCCTTTTTTCGATTGAATCGACAAATCATGCCCTAGTTTAAGTGCCATTTTCTTTGCAAGGTAAAGCCCCATACCGGTGGACTTGGAATAGCTCCTTCCTATGTAACCTGTAAAGCCTTTTTCAAAGACTCGCTGGATATCTTCTTCATTGATCCCAATACCATTATCCTCAATCATCAGTCGTTTTTCTTTGCGGTCTTCCTCTACGGTGAACGAAATCGTTCCACCTTCTTTTGAATATTTCAATGCATTAGCAACGATTTGGTCGATGATAAAACCAAGCCATTTGACATCTGTACGAACCAATTGTTGAGTGTGATTTTGATGAAAGTGAATTTGTTTATGAATAAAGATTTTAGCGTATTTTTTTACACTCGCCTTAATCACTTTATCCAAAGGTTGTTCCGTGATGAAATAATCTTTTGAGAAAGAATCGATGCGTGAGTAGTAGAGGGCTTGTTCAACATAATTATCAATTTTATTCAATTCATCTTCCAGTTTATCAACCAGATCATCGAGTTGTTTGCCATTTTTATTCTCCATGAGCAATCTGCTTGCCGTAATTGGTAGCTTTACTTCATGAATCCAAGACATAATAAATTCCTGATGATCTTTTTTCTCGTCATACAATTTTTGTAACCTCGAACTATAGTATTGATTCAACTTTTTTAACAGTTCCAAACTTATCTGTTGTTGATGATTTTGTGATTCGGGAGCAGCCTCAAGAATTTGTTCTTGATTGATGTGCGTTACTTCATGCAATTTTTGGTAGTAGGATTTACGATATACATATCCAAGAAAAATGTACATCGTCGCAAAAAAAAGACAAATAGAGTTCATATAAATAATATTAGAGAAGGCGTTTTGTGGATTAACAGAAACAATGATCATCAACGAAATGAAAGTTATCGTGACTATGTACAAGATCAAAAAATACTTTTTATCTTTGATATATTGAATGAGAGTCATAGGATCAAATAACCTTGTCCTTTCTTGGTTACAATCCAATTTTTCTTTCCGATAGAATCTAGTTTTTTTCTTAAACGAACCATATTGACAGATAACGTATTTTCATCAATAAAACTTTCGTCGTCCCAAAGACTACGCATCATATTTTTTCTTGATATAACTGTACCTTTTTGTTTCATGAGAATCTTTAAAATAATGGATTCCGTTTTGGTTAGTACAGAAGTTTGACCTTCATAACGGATTGTTCCATCTTCTAAGTTAAAAATAACTCCATCATGGTCCAATTTATTTATTTGAACATCCATATAAGAATACGATCTGCGGAGAAGTGCATTTATTTTTGCTATTAGTACATCCGTATGAAATGGTTTTTGAACATAATCATCCCCGCCTATATTCATTGACATCACCATATCCATTGGTGTGTTTCTGGAAGAGAGGAAGATCATTGGTACGTTTGAGATTTCTCTAATTTTTTGACACCAATAAAAGCCATCAAATGTAGGCAGATTGATATCCATCAAGACAAGATGGGGGTTACTTTGCTTAAAATCCTGTAGAATGAGTTCATAATTGATAACTTTTATGGTTTCAAATCCCCATCTAATTAAGGATTCTTCTACTAAATCCCGGATTACTGGATCATCCTCTACAATCATTATTTTCATTTCACTGCCTCCTTTAGTGGAGCTCAAATCAGTTGACTAAGATTCATTGTAAAGGCTATCCCTTTAACTTACAACTTTTGGCTTCATTTCTAAAAGTGACAAGAATGTAAGATTAAAATATTGAACTGTAAGCCAAAGTAAAAATTTAATCGCCTACAATGATGGTGTGAAAATAATTCAATTGGAGCGAAGATAGATGGAAACAGTAGTTAAAGCGACAAATGTAAAAAAAGTATATGGTTTAAAAGGCAGTATTTATACAGCTTTAGATGATATCAATCTAACTATTGAAACAGGCGAATTTGTAGGAATTATGGGTCCCTCGGGATCTGGTAAATCAACTCTGCTTAACGTTTTGTCTACTATTGATCATCCAACATCTGGGGATATTTTTATTGATAATACAAACTTGGCACAAATGAATGAAGATCAACTATCTGCATTTCGACGCGATAAACTCGGTTTTATCTTTCAAGACTATAACTTGTTAGATACGTTAACCGTAAGGGAAAATATTTTGCTCCCTCTTGCTCTTGCAAAAATAAAAGCGAGAGATTTGAATCAAAAGGCAGATAAAATTGCGGAGCAGTTTTTTATTGACTCCATATTAGATAAATATCCTTATCAAATTTCTGGAGGACAGAAACAACGTACAGCAGTCTGTCGTGCTATTATAACCAATCCAAGCCTTCTGTTAGCTGATGAGCCTACTGGTGCTTTGGATTCCAGATCTGCAACGGATTTATTGGAGTGTCTGAAAGAGTTAAATGAAACAGATAAAACAACCATTTTAATGGTTACCCATGATGCTTTTGCCGCAAGTTACTGTAAAAGAGTTTTATTCATTAAAGATGGCACTATTTTTACAGAGCTTGTAAAAGGAAACACATCGAGAAAAAACTTCTTTAAGAAGATATTGGATACGTTAAGTGTTTTAGGAGGAAATGGAAATGACTTTGTTTGATATTACAAAGAAAAATATCAAAGGTAATTTCAAAAACTATTTGATATATTTCATTTCTATGTTCATGTGTGTAGTTATTTATTACACATTTGTTTCTTTGCAGTACAGTACAAAAATCGCGGATTCGATAGAATCTTCCCAAAATATGCAAATGATTTTTATGATTGCATCTATTGTTTTGATTTTGTTTGTTTTGGTTTTCATCATGTACTCGAATAATTTTTTTACACGAAAACGAAAAAAAGAGATCGGGTTATATTCTTTACTAGGTCTTCCCAAAAAAACGATTGGGAGAATGCTTTTTTATGAAAATCTGTTCATAGGTGGCATTGTGTTGGTAGCAGGGATTGCGATCGGGACCTTGTTTTCCAAAATGTTTACCATGATTTTAATAAAGCTATTAGGTACAGAATTAGAAATCGGGATGACATTTTCTTTGTCAGCTCTTGTCCATACTTTGATTGTATTTCTAACGATCATCTTTTTTACATCCATACAAGGATATCGATTGATTTACAAATTCAAATTAATTGAACTGTTTCGCTCTGATCAAGAAGGGGAATTAGAGCCTAAAGCTTCTATCATTTCAGCAATACTAGCAGTTATATTCCTTGTTGTGGGATATGGATTTGCCTTTAGAAACTTTTCCACTAGTGAAGAAATTATGGTCAATCTGATCATCATGACTATTGGGGTTATTGTTGGCACGATTCTCTTGTTTGATTCGTTAATCATTGTATTATTAAAAGCGATCAAAAAAAAGACAAGTTATTACTACAAAGGTATGAATTTGATCAGTATTTCAAATTTGGTTTATCGCATTAAAGGTAATGCTCGTACGTTAAGTGTGATTACTTTATTATCTGCCACTGCTTTATGTGCTTTCAGTGTTGGTTTTGGGATGTATCATAGTTTTGAACAATCAGCTAAGCAAAGTTCGCCTTTTAGCTATATGTTTGTTTCTCAAAGTGAATCTTTTAATAAAAAAATAGATACTATCATTCAAGATGATAAAGAACATCCCATTAAAGCGAAGCTGACACTTCCTGTCATAAAAGTTGCTGGGGAAGCAAGCAGCTCAAAGGTATTATCCGACAGAGATAAGCAAGAAGACGACAAGCCTATAAAAATCATTTCCATGAAAGATTATAACAAAGCCGCTGATGTGTTAGGATTAAATCCTGTCCAGGAAATAGATGATAAGCATGCCATTGCGATTCGTCCCATGTACACAGACTATACATTTGCTGATGTGTATCAAGGAAATATACTTAAAGTTGACTTACCCAAAGGGGAGGATAAAACTTTTGAATTTGCAGGAATGACTCCAGACAGAGTGATCAATTGGAGTTATCCAGACATAATGATAATAGTCAATAACAAAATGTACGATAAAATCAAAACTCAAGTTCCCCCCATTCATTATATGGGATATATGGTACAGGGACAGACGACAACCAAACAAACAGCTAATACGCTGGCGGGTGTAAGGACTCCAGAATCGAATTTGCTTACTTTTTACTCTGAGTATCGTGTTGGGATTGAAGGAGCTGCCTTCAATGTGTTTATTTTAGGATTTCTTGGTTTGGTTTTTGTTATGGCAACTGGGAGCATTATTTATTTTAAACAATTAACAGAAGCGACAAGTGATAAGTTTCGGTACGATATTTTAAGGAAAATAGGAGTTAGCAGACAAGCGATAAACAATGGAATAGTAAAACAAATTGCATTTATTTTCATCGTTCCATTGGTTGTTGCTCTTGTTCACTATCTCGTAATCTTGGGCTTACTGAAACGATTGTTTAGCGCTATGGCGAGTAGCGACATACTGCCTCCTATCTTAGTCTGTGTGATCGTGTTTGTTACCATTTACATCATCTACTATGTGCTGACGGTAAACTCCATCAGCAAAACAGTTAATAAAAAGTCTTCTCCATTAATCAGGAGAGTTTCACTTGCTATTGTGGCATGTATCGTTGCCATGGCAGGGATATTTCTTTGGTTCAATCCTCCAACCTCAAATGATGATAAAATGACTGTAACGGAGAAAATAAAGTTAGAACTGCCAAAGCCAACAGGTAAATATTTAGTTGGCAGAGTAGACATGCATTTAGTTGATAAAAAACGTGTTGATCCATGGGTGAAAAATACATCAAGAGAACTCATGATCAGCATATGGTACCCTGCGCAGCAAAAGAGTAAAACAAAAGCTCTGTACATGGAGAAAAAGGCAGCAAAATATTTTGATGAAAAGTCTATTTCTTCCATTGGAGTGGATTCGGGGTTAATTGATTTGTCAGCCACTGCCACAAACGCATGGAAAGATGCACCTGTGGCAATGAATAATAAAAAACTGCCAGTTGTGATCTACTCACCAGGAGGGTCTATTCCGAGGAATTTTGGAACTGTCCTTGTAGAAGAGCTGGTGAGCAGAGGTTATATAGTGGTTACCGTTGACCACCCATACGAAACATCAGTAGTTGAGTTTCCTGACGGTCGTTTGGTAACAGAAAAATTGCCATCTGTGAGTGCAGAGACAATTTTGAAAATGATGGATGTAAGGGTAAAAGATATTCGATTTGTCCTTAATCAATTGGAATACTTCCAAAAAGGCAACAATCCAGATCATGAAAAGCGCAATTTGCCAGCTGGACTTAACAAAGTATTGGATTTATCTCGAATCGGCATCTTTGGACATTCTGCTGGAGGAGCAACATCAGCACAATCCATGTATGAGGATCGCAGACTCGATGCGGGAATCGACATGGATGGAACAATGGGGCATGTGCCTGATCATCTATTACCAGTAGCACAAAACGGTTTGAAATCTCCTTTTATGCTGATGCATGTTGGATACACGAAGGATGGCAAGGTTGATTCTCATCTGCCTAACAAGGATCGGAATTCTTTTTGGAAACAATCTACTGGATGGAAATTTGATCTTGCGATTCCTAAAGGAGGGCACTTCTCCTATACAGATTATCAAGTGCTTCTTCCTCAAATCAGTCAAAAACTAAGTGTTTCTTCCAAAGTGATGGAAAAAAGTATTGGAAATGTTGATTCAGAAAAAGCAATTGCAGCACAAAAAGCCTATATTTCAGCGTTCTTTGATCAGCATTTAAAAGGTATCTCTCAGCCAATTTTTAAATCTCCATCACCATTTAAGGAAGTTGATCTTATAAAATAGGCAGATATAAACATCGCATGGAAGCAATTGAACTCGTTGAATACAAAAGAGCCTTTGTGCTCTTTTTTCATTTTGTAATAACAATCCTTGTTTTCTATCGCGTACTAACATCTAAATGGGTCGTGAGAAGAACAATCAAACATTCTTCTCACGATGTAGTCACATCTTCCTACCTGCTGTTTGATACGCCGACAAGAAAGCAGCAGGAAGCTTCAATTTGGCCAAAGCATTTTGGTTTGTTTTCAGTTCATCGATCGTTTCCCAAGCAAGGTAGTCCAGCTCCCATACCCGAAGAAGAAAACCAATTATTTCTTTTTTACATTTGTCTGGCAAACCTGTGTCAGAAAACAAGGTACCAATCAGTCTCTGGCGATTGGGCCTTTTATAAACGTTCGAGTCTCTTGTCTGATTAATGATATTCCAAATGATTGCTTTCTCAAGCAAAGAGACTTCTAGCTTTAGATCAGAAATCCCAATCTTGAGCTCGCTCATCATTTGAAAAATAAGAATCAGATTACCTCGTTCCCTTTGTGAAATACAAGGATCATCGACAATCGAATATGCCGGAAATTGTTCTATCACCTGCTGCAAAACAGGGGTAGGAGAAGGATACAAGCGGAAAAGCGATTTCTTTGGATCAGTAGTTATCTGATCCATTTCTACAAAGCGGAAGTTTTTCTGCATAAATTCTCCTATTTGGAGATGTGACTACTTACAGGAACCTTTATTATATCAATTGTGAATAAATTTTTGTGTAGTAATAAGAAGAGAATTGGCAGTTCGTCAATCGATAATTTTAGCTCCTTTTGATAAGCAAACATCATTTGTTCTCTCAGTCTTAACCGCTTATAAATGTGGAAGACTTCTGACACCAATTATGTTAAAATAACAATAATTCTATCCCGTCTCGCCAGAATAGGCTAGAGATATGACTGACACCAGCAAGAACGACGTTACTGCTCAGGAGATCATCGAGGCTGTTGCCATGATGACCCCTTTCCAGCTCCACCACTGGTGTTCCCGCAAGCGTGCCACAGCAGTGGTGCGCAAGTACAACGACATCCTGTGGGACCTCAAACTGGAGGCACTGGGGGTCTGTGCTGCGAACCACACCTGGTTGGAGCAGACTAAGGACCCGAGTGGCAAACCGGGCCCTCACAAGGTGCGAGGGCAGGAGATGTTCGAGCTGTTCCTCATCTTCCAAGAGGTTTTCAACTCCGAGCAGCAGAATCTCTCCAAGGAGCAGATGGAGTATCTGCAGACATGGACCAACACCCTGGAAAATCTTCTGAAGGACAGTGTCCACCACCTCTGGAGCGACACAGCGGGAGTGATCGACATCGAATCTGTCTACGGTGCCCTGCTGGACACCTGCACCAAGGCGATCCAGAGTATCACCCCCGAGTCCAAGCGGCTTTGGTGGGACATCCTCGAAGTTCTGGAGAGTATTGCTGGAATGGCCTGCACCAACACTAATCTTGCAATCAACCTCCTCAGAAATTGCTCTCGCATGCTCCTGAAGCATTGACGTTGTTCTGTGGGGTGGTAGGACTATGTCCTGCCACCCCACTCCACTAGAAACTAATATAATAATAAATGAAGGTATCCAAAGGATACCTT
>NZ_WUUL01000016.1 GCF_009831235.1 Shimazuella alba
AAAAAAGTCTTTCCCGATGTTATCTGTACTATTCATATGAACCTCTCCCACTTATAGAAGTGGGAGTTTCTTGCTAATTCTCCTTGCAGACAGGACATGTATGACTGGTGTAAAACTCCTTTACTCCATGTAAGCGAATCCCTTGTATCTCCAGCTTATACGCTAAATAAGCATGCACTTTTCCAAAGGACCAATTCAACAAACGCTGTGCTTGTTTTCGACTCGCCTTCTTTTTCTTTCGTGTATGTCGCTGTACGCCATCGGATCCACCGAGGTGTACATCCGAAACTTCTTGCGCTAAGTATCAATCGACGAATTGCTTCGTTGTCTGGTGCAACGCATCGCGCAATTGTCGTTTCGATTCCGTACGAATAAATTGTTTCACCTTTTGATATCGCTTCCAATTACGCAATCCTTTTTTACATTTCGCTAATAAACGCGAAATGGCAGCCAATTTTTTATTGCGCAAACGGTGAATCGAGCGCACTTTACGTCCTGTGATCACGACTGCATCCCCTTTTTCACAAAAAGGCAGAAATCTCCCCCGAATCGACCTTGACTGCTCGCTGTTGCTGATATGGCTCAGCTGTAATACTGTCTTCATAGGTAACCGAAAGATAAAGTTCGTTTTCTCTTTGATCAACGCCTTCCGGCAAATTGCGCGTACGTATCACAATCGACTTTTCCCGTTTCCCATCATGACTCCCCATACTCAGCGCGATTTTGCCATCCGCATGGATTACAAATCCATCTTTTGCCCATTTGGTATTGAAGTGTTGTTTTTGCCAATAAGGATAACATATCCCTTTGACTTTTTTGCGCAGCGCTTGTCATGCACTTTCTCGTGCGAAAAGATATGTATGGCAAACGACTTGCGTCGATTGGCTATACAAATGAAATTGTCGCTTGGTGGCACGTTGCAATTGGGTTTTGGAGATTCACTTTCCGCCATGATTCAGCCCAAAATATTTCGCGATTTGTACGCAATCTAGGTCGCTGGTAGATGCGCGAAACGGCACTTTTTTACTGCGTATCATCATCTTCACCTCCTCGCTACATACAGGAACAAACGATCTGGATACTGAATATACCAAAAAAAGAGAATAAATAATAAAAACCAAAGATTGTCAAACTTTCGATTGGCACTCCGTTTTGGGTGCCAGATCTCGTCTGAAGCACCATTCATCTCACCGCTTGTAAAAGCGGGAGGATTCTGTCGCCTATTTGTTAAAAATTTCTGCACCCCTCCTACAAGCGTAGATGGGGTGCTTTGATTTCTATTACTTTTCGATTAGCAGGTACTCAACCACCCTAAACGGCTTTTGCTTTGGAGTCATTTGCCACCACCTCTGGGAATAGAAGCACCATCCCACACGAAGGCAGACAAGCAAGCCTGGCTTAAATGGTTTAGGCACCCACCGATCAGTATAGAAATACCATCCCAACAGGATGATTTTCATCAGCGTTGCCACTATTTGAAGTGAGGAAACCCAGATCAAGTCCATCTCTTTCCCCCAGAAGAGAAGGGTAACGCCCCACGATCCATTCACCACCAAAGCACTGGTCGAAATGATCTGTTTCGACTTTACCTGCCTTAGAGAATGTGTCAGGATCTGATGAGTTTGATTGAGCCCATGGGCAAACACGAGAAACAAGAGCCACATCTGCGTCATCTCTACAAGACTCTTGTCGTCCGTAAAGAACAATGTAGTCACCCATGGACCAATGAGATAAGTTCCCATCAGTACAACGATACTGCTGAGTGTGCCCACTAGAAGTGTCGTCCTAGTAAAGCGGCGGATTTCTATGTAATCTTCGTCCCCATAATAATTAGAGACATAGGCACCGATCACTGGATACAACCCCGTAAAAAGCGCAAGGGGGACTAGTGTGATCTGGTTAGCGATCCGCTGAGAAGCCATCAGATCTGCTCCATGGCTTTGGAGAATATGCCAAAAGAGCGCAATACAGGCTTGGAAAGTCAGCTTGTCGAAAATCAAAGGCCAAGCTTCTTTGCATGTATGCCATTGAAAGCTCCAGTCTAGGCGTAGTTTGACGACGCGATTGGAAAATACCGGATGTCGGCGCAACATGATAGCGAGAGCAAAGACCTGAATCGCAATCGCAACTACATTTGCACATGCCACACCCCTAAGTCCGAGATCGAAAACCTTCACTGCAATAATTCCGAGCGTAAGATGGGTCAGGAGCAGACAAGATGCTGCAATCGTAACACTCTTTGTTTTTTTGAGGCTGTTAAGTGTACTTGTGAGGCTACTGGCGATCGAACTAAAAACTACGCATCCGATAATAACTTGGAAATAGGGTGCTCCTTGCACAGCTACTGCGTGCTCTGCTCCCCCAAGTTCCAAAATTTCTGTAGGAAACGCAATCGCAAGTCCACCAACCAGCAAACCCAGCATCAGACTAGAGTAGAGGGAGTTGTAGGTGATGTACTGTATCAGCACCATCCCAGGATTAATTCTTGCTTCCTCTTTTGCTTTATCGAGTACTACGCCACGACCATTTCCTGCATCCACTTTTACTTTTTCCAGACAAGCAGGCAGATTAGCTAGCTTTTCACTGGTCGACTGTCCGATATATCTACCAGTCACCATCTTGATGCCGTTTTTGTCGATGCTCACAAAGAAAAAGTAAATAATGGCAGTTGCAGCGACGCCAGAGATCGCCATCATACCTGAAGGTGCGATAAGCGCCATATTGATGAAATCTCCCAAGTCGGTCAATATTTTTGTGAAGGAAGACCACTTGGTCTTACTCAGCACTCCCATATAGGCAGGTGTCTTTCGGTGCTTCCCACGAGGGCTTTTCCTGTGCTTTCCGCGATTCATCCTATATCCTTCATTAGTTGAGAACGATTATCATTATCCATAGTATACAATAGAAAAGAAAAAAACACCTTACCTTTCTGAACTATTTTCACCTATGGTACAATAATTGCTTGTAGGAGGTCTCTTTATGCTACTTTCAGGCAAGTTAAATAAAATACGTACTTTTGCCCTGCTCTTGATTTTTTTAGGGGTAGGAGTTATGTACATTGGTTTCCTAGCGCCTAGTTGGATGCCTTTATTTTTTGCTTTGGGAATTCTGTTTGTGATGGGCAGTGTGGGAATCTATTTTTGGGTTGGTATTTTATCTACGCAATCATTACCTGTTACCTGTCCAGAATGCGGGAAACCAACCAAAGTACTTGGTCGCAAAGATCAATGCATGCACTGTAAAGCGATTTTATCAGTGGACCCAAAAGATGCACCGGAAAATAAAAAAGAAGAGCCACTGTCTTAAGACTAGTGCTCTTCTTTTTTATTTAATTCTTTTTGACACACAGGACAGGTACCATAAAATTCAAGCCGATGTGTATTCACTTGATATCCAGTCATTTCACTCGCTGATTCTTCTACTTGGGACAAGACCGGATAATCGAAATCTGTAATATGCCCGCAGTTATGACAGATAACATGATAATGATCATCCATATTGGCATCAAATCGGCTCGATGCATCACCATAGGTAAGTTCTCGAACTAAGCCAGCCTCTCGAAACAATCGCAAATTATTGTATACAGTTGCAACACTCATATTTGGGAAGTTACCAGATAAAGACTTATATATATCATCAGCAGTTGGATGATGTATGCTGGACAACAAATATTGCAGAATGGCATGCCTCTGAGGGGTCATGCGAACTCCCTGTACCTTTAAAGTTTCCACTGCCTCCATCAATCGGCCGTCCGCCATTTCCGTTCACCTCGATTATAAAAATGATTCTAACTTTAGAATAACTATTTGCTTATAATCTTGTCAATGTTTGATTGCCCATATTTGCACAAGGGCAACAGATCACAGCGTGAACATTTGGGATTTCTTGCCATGCAAAGTCTTCGACCATGCCAAATAAGTTGGTGATGAGTATCCAACCACTTTTTCTTTGCAATCTTTTTTGTCAGCTGTTTCTCTGTCTCTATTGGTGTTTCACTTTTCACTAAGGCTAACCGGTTAGAAACCCTCTGCACATGTGTATCAACCGCTAACGCTGGGATACCGAATGCGTTACTCAGCACCACACTTGCAGTTTTCCTCCCTACTCCAGGCAATGCTTCTAATGCTTCGCGTTCCATTGGAACTTGTCCATTGTATTCTTCTACTAGTATGCGACAGGTTTGATAAATATTTTTACTTTTATTACGAAACAATCCCAATCCTCTTATTTCGTTTGCTAATTGAGCTTCAGTCATGGTCAACATAACTTCTGCTGTTGGATATTTCTCAAACAAACCTTTTGTCACTTTATTTACTTGTACATCTGTAGACTGCGCAGAGAGAATTGTTGCAATTAATAGTTGAAATGGAGTGTCAAATTCGAGCTCGCAATGGGCGTCTGGATACATATTAGCTAAAGTTTCTAGTATTTTCTTTGCTGAGACTCGCAACTGTCCTACCTCCTTGCTATCTTCACTGCTTCTACAACCAATTCTTCACTAGCGGCATCAAATGGTGCATGATAAAAAGAACCATAGCGGTTTTGTATTTTAAAACCACAGACAGCTAACAAATGACTGAGCTCCGATGGAAAAGCATAACGTAGACGAATTTTTGTTTTTTGTCGATTCAATGACTCGCCACGAATATTAAATCGTTCCGTATACCTAGTGATATGAGCAATTTGATTAAAAGTGTCTAACTCCATAAAATCGTATACTTCAATCTCGTCCTCACCAGCAGGAAAAGTTCCGCGGAAAGTATATTTCCCTTCCATTTCTGTCAACTTACGTAAATGAGGAACAAAAACATGAAATGCAAACATGCCCCCTTCATCTAAATGCCGTCGTATACTTTTCAATGCACTGAGTTGATCACGAACATTGATTAACTGCAAAAATGACCGGTCAGGCATGATGACTAATGGGAAGGTTTTACCTGGGACATGAAAATTAGTGATACTAGCCTCTACCCATTTGATTTTGTGACCGAGACCTAGATCGTCTGCTTTTTTCTTTGCAATCTTTAGCTTTTCTGCACTAAAGTCTACTCCAAAAACTTCAATACCCTCTTGTGCAATCGCAATGCTACAACGACCTGTCCCACAACCTAGTTCAATAACCGGCCCGCCAATTTGCTTTGCTAATTCCACAAAATAAGTGATATCTTGATCAAAGTCATTTGTACTGCCACTGAAAAAATTGTAATAGTCGGTCATAATGGGTTCCAAATTTCTCCCCATTTAGTTCCTTCCTCTCTTCTCTATCTAGGTAAGGTTTTCTTTTATATAACTCAAAGCTTCTGCTACATGGTCCTTTACTTTCACTTTTCGAAAAATCTTTACAATTTTTCCTTCTCCATCAATGATAAAGGTTGATCGTTCAATTCCAACACCTGTTTTACCAAACATCGTCTTTTCTTTCAATACGTCATACTCTTTGCAAACAGTTTCTTCTGTATCACTTAGCAGTAAAAATGGTAGATCATATTTATCTACGAATTTACGGTGTGATGCTGCGTTATCTCTACTAACTCCGAGTATGACTGCATTTACATCTGCAAAATGCTGGTGTGCATCACGAAAATCACAAGCTTCTGTCGTACAACCTGGTGTGTTATCTTTTGGATAAAAATATAAAACTACGTTTTTCCCGCGAAAATCTGACAGGGACACCTCGGGTCCTTTATTGGAGAGCAGCGTAAAATCTGGTGCAATATCTCCTTCATTAATCATGTCGAAACACCTCCAAAACAAGCATCATATTATTTTATCATTTTGCTTGATACTCCGCTATAAGAGTACTGTTTCTCATTATGCTCGATCAAATTACATACGATTCACTTCGATTAATGAAACTAAAATAATAGTAAAGATTAAAATATTATTGGGTAAAAAAATCAAGGAAGGTTTCGTTTTTTAAAAATTAAAAAAGCCGTCTTATGACGACTCTCGTCTACTATATCTAACTAACTTCCGCATCTACACTTGGTGGCAAGTGGCTCTTTTGCATTATGTATGTTGCAGGAAGATCAAGTTCTCGACCTTCCTGCAAAGCGATTCTCACTCTGGGTGTTGAAGACCGGCCATCTTGGTCACTTCATCAAGGATTTCTATATCCTTCCTAGTAAGCGAATCCCAAGCTGGAAAAACAAAGTTGCCCAGATTTGCTTTTGCAAACTCCGCTGAGAAAATGCTCATGGCATGAAACACAGCAGCCGCATCCTTCAGTGGCCGAGATCCTTCTCTGAGTTTATTCGTGATCTCACGACATGTCTTAGGATCCAAGGATGTTGCCATGACTCCTCCAAACTAGGTCGAATCGACGTTGGAACAATTACATTATACTTTTAATTTATGAAATAGTCATTATAATTCTTGTTATCCGTCCCTCTGACTACAAAAGAAAAAGCACTTCTAACCATTTGGAAGTGCTTTTTAGAACTCTATTACGGCGGGCCTACCGGCCCAGGTCTTGGTGGGGTTATCGGAGGACGCCTGACTGGCGCCTCTGGTCTTTCTGGTTGTTCCCCACGTCTTTCTTCTTCCTTTGTAGGTGGTAGAGTCTCCTTTGGTTGTTCATACGTGTAGTTTTCAGTATGTGATTGATTTTGTGTATTAATGACTGTCCCTATGTTAAAAGAAGAACAATCCTGTAAAAGGTTTATTTTGATACAACCAATTTTTATGTGAATCATTAAATGGGCACAACCTTCGACTGATCGGCTAAATCAGGATCAATATTGATATTTCGTTCAAAATCAGCATTTCTGGAAAAATCACCCACAGGAGATGAACCACCGACTGATTTGGTGTGGCTCTCTGCCCCAACATTAATTGTGTTACCAAAGTTTACGGAGGCGGAGCTGGACACACTGTTGATTCGAAGGTTAAAAATATTGTTGATCGTTCCCACCGTCTCCTCCTCCTATCATCCAGGTTGTTTACGGTAACGTAATTCCAAAACACCTTTTTTATAACGCGCTGATGAATACTTCTGAAAAACTTTATCCCGAAGTGGTATCGTTCTTTCAAACACGCCGCGTTTTCGCTCCATCAACGAAGACTCATACGCCTCATAGGGGGATTCAAATGAGCCCTTTATCTTAAGATCTGTATCTTCTACTTGGAAGTCAACAGTATGAATATTTTCCATCCCAGGCAAGTTGATCACAACAATCACTTCATTTCGTGAGTGGTAAACATCTGCAATCGGTTCTGAGGGGGGAGAAGAACTGATTTGACCCATTTCGTTAAAAAAATCTTCTCCAAGAAAAGCTTTCGCCAACTCATGTACTTGAGAAAAATTATGTTTTTTCATGATTCTCTCCCCCTCTATCCTGTCGTTAGCCTAGTTTATGCGTCATGAGAAGAGATGGTCACTCCATATACTAAAAGAAATGACTAATTTCATGGAGGATAATCTTATGTATGACCCTTACTGGCAGTATTTTGAATACCTCAGACAAGAAATAGAGAAAATTCGTCATGAAAATGAATTATTACGAAAACAAGTAGAAGAACTAAAACCAATTAAAGTAGAAAAAATGGAATACAAAATCCAAGAGCTAAATATACAGACGTTGAGTGGAATGTTAAATCTTGGATTAAGTCTCAATGGAGATGGGGAAAACATCTCGGAACTTGCAGAGAAAATTATACAAGAGGAAGGGATTGCTATCGATTTTGGTACAAAAAAAGAGCAGGCTAATTACCCGCTCCCCGATAATGACGAATTCCCCGATTCCACAGCAGAACCGCAATCGCAAAATAAACCACACCAACCAGAGGGGTGAGATAGGCATAAAAGCGCCAATCTCCGCGATCTAGTAAATAACTCGCTGGATAAAAACCAACAAAAGCAAACGGCAGTAGCCATGTCAACACGAACTGTACGATGCGATTGTAAATGTTAACTGGATAACGACCATAGTTACTCACATTGAATACAATTGGCTGTATGTCTGTTTTGGAGTCCGTATACAAACTGATACTGGTCAGCGCAATAAATATACCTCCGTAAACCAAGACACCGCCTAAAGTAAACACGATTAACAAGATAGGATCATACCATGCCCAATACAGGTCCAATTGAGATGCACCATAACCCATTACAGCTAAACCTGTAAAAACTCCAATCAGAGATTCTGGAGTCATGGATTCCATGATGATCTGGAGGAGACTATGAACAGGTCGTGTTAATACTCTGTCCAGCTCCCCTTTGATGATATAGCGATCATTGAAACTCCATAAGTTGAAAAACGTACCAAAGATAGCCCATGGCAAAAGAAAATATCCATAAATAAAGATAACCTCTGCTTGACTCCAACCACCCAGCTGTTTGGTATGTCCAAAAACCACAACGATAAAAATCAAATTGAAGGACTGTGAGATTAAGTCTGTAATAAATTTAACGATTAAATCGAGGCGATAAGCTAATCTTGCTTTCATGTACTGTTTTAAGTATTGACCAAATATTTGAAGTTGTACCATCTCAACCACCTTGCACAATTAACGTTCTACGTGCTTTTACCCAGATTCCCCAACAAATGAAAGCTAAAATAATAGTCCAAACAAATTGAACACCGATAGCTGGCAGCCATTTATCGAAGCTCAAACCCTTGACTAAAGTATTGCTTGGAATATAACTGATAGCTTGGAATGGTAAAAAAGCAAATATTTTTTGAAGTACGGAAGGGAAGAAAGAAATGGGAATGATTAAACCAGATAAAAGATCCACCAAAAATCTTTTTGCCCATAGTATCCCTTGATTATTTAAAACAAAAAACGCAAACAGCCCTACAATTAAATTTACTTCTACATTAACAATGAAACCAAACAATAAACTAATGAGAAACTGAATCCAAACGATAGGATCAGCTGTTAGTTGAATCGGATAAATAAAAGACACAATAATCATACCCGGTACACTGAAGAGGAGTAATCGAAATAAACCTTCTCCAAACCCTTGAAACACTTTCACCATCAGATAACTGTAAGGGCGGATGATTTGAATCGCGACTGATCCATCTCGGATTTCCTCTGCTATCTCACGATCCAAGTTATTATAATAAAAAGCTCGAGCCATCCAAGATACTGCAATATAAGTTGCCATTTGAATAGCAGAAAATCCTTCTATGCTGGGTTTCCCACCATAGACAGCCTGCCATAAAAATACATAGGCTCCAATGTTGATACTGTAAATGATAATTCCACTATAATAATTAACACGGTAAGCCAACATCATCAAAAATCGAATGCGGATTACCTCTCTATACATTGCCAGCAACTTCTTAACCCTCCTGATAAATCTTCCGCACGATTTCTTCCGTTGAGACTTCTTGGATCTGCATTTCGTGAATAGGTACCCCTGAGGTTACTAGTAGAGACAATACTTCAGAAGCAGTAATGGAATTGCCTTTCAATTGTGCTGTGAATAAATTTTTATTAACTTCATTTTTGCTCCACGTAACAGGGAGAGATTCAGTCAATTGACCTAAATGAGAAAGGGAAACTTCTTGATCTAACTCCAAGTGAATCTTTTTCCCTTCACCCCATTCTTGCTTCAATCTCGTCAAATCTCCATCGTAAATAATATTACCTTTATCTAGCATAATCACTCGACTGCACAATGCTTCTATATCAGTTAGATCATGTGTGGTAAGCAATATAGTAGTTCCAAATTCTTTATTCATTTCCCGCAAAAACTGACGGATATTTTCTTTGACCAATACATCCAAGCCAATAGTGGGTTCATCTAAAAATAATAGCGAAGGTTGATGGATCAAGGAAGCAACTAACTCACAACGCATACGCTGACCTAAACTTAACTTTCGCACGGGTTGATCCAATAGCTCTCCAATGTTTAATACATCTATCATGCGATCGAGTAATTTTTGATTATCTACTCGATACACTTTTTGAAGCAAAGTAAATGATTCTTGAACCGCGATATCCCACCACAACTGACTTCGTTGTCCGAATACCACCCCGATCGTTTTCACGAACTCTTCTCGCTGATTATGGGGATCAAAGCCATTTACTTTTAAATCGCCCGAAGTAGGCTGCAAAATACCCGTCAACATTTTGATTGTGGTAGATTTCCCAGCACCATTTTCCCCTATATATCCGACCATCTCCCCTTGAGGAATGCTGATATTAACTTCATTAACGGCACGAATCGTCCGGTAATTTCGATTGAATAGATCTCGAAAAGCCCCTGATAACCCTTTCCGACTTTGATAAATTTGAAATTCTTTTGTCAATTTTTCTGCTTGTATAGCATTCATTCCTATTTCCTCCACATTAAAAACGCTCGTCTTTGAAAAAGACGAACATCAGATCACTTACTATTGTAAAGTAGATTTAACGATTCTGCAAACACGAATTTAATCACAGAATATTTAGTTATATAAATCTGACAGTTCGTCCACAATTGTCTATGCATTTCCACAGTACTGGTAGGTCATAGCTAAAATGAGATTCGTATTATATTATTTATTTGTTAGATTTCATTTTCAAATACAATGATTTGAGGCCTTCATGGGAAATATTCACATGACATACTTCCTTGATCGATCAGATGATGGAAAAGTTTCCAAAATTCATTGGCATGTAGTTGGGAACAATGAGCGTACAAAAAAGATGTCTCTTGTGATGCAAAAGGTATGGAATGGACAAGTGGATAATTCACCTGATGGGATCATCCAGTTGATTGTTGCAAATGAAACATTGCGACTTCAACTCAACCACTCACAAATGAAATCACTTAGAAATGAGCTTCAGAATACTATCCATGTACAAAACATAAACATCTGCTATGGGGGTTGTTCCTAACTCCTTACCTAGTGTACAGACAACCAAAATGATGTACACTGGGTACAAAATAAAAACACCTTACCTTATCATAAAAAACAAACATTGCGTATACTGTAGATAACAAGGAAAAACTCCTTGAAAACTGAGGAGATCACATGTCCAAGTTCGATATCCACTATCATCTGGAAACATCAGCCGAGGGGAACATCACAAAAATACATTGGCATGTTCCTGGAAAGTCCGATTTTAGCCGGATGATGTCTCGAGTGGTACAAGGGCTAATGATTCCAATCTCGATCTACCGTCCTACGACAGACGAGGGGATCATCGATCAGATTGTGCAGAGCGAAAAGAAAAAACAGAATCTTTCTTCGGATCAAGAAGCCGTATTGAAGAATGAGCTTCTGCTTGTCGCACAGAAAGGAATCTGTTTTATACAAAACTGCAAATAGCCTCAGTAAAAACACCCGATGCTGAACAATAGCATCGGGTGACTGCTTTACATAAAGGAGATACATTGGCTCTATTGGAAATCAGAATCCTCTTTCTTAGGAAACCTTTCTTCCTGAACAAGTCAACTAATTTGCTGCTATATAGATTTCAAGATCTCCTCTTTCACCCGGTGGGCAAGAAATTCTTTCCCTTGATGGATTTCCTCTAAATGAATAATAAATCTTCCCAATCTCTCATCCAATTGGAAGGCTTCTTCCATGGAGCTGAATAGATCATCTCCTTTTTTATCCAAATGCATGATTACTTCTACTTCATTTTGATGAGCAAAAAACACAAATGCAGCTCGATCTAAGTTAAATTCCATCTCAGGAGTAGGTTCACAGTGGTACATTTGTACAAATGGATGGCGAGAAAAATGGTGTTCAAAATCGAAAGATACTTTGGATAGACGTAAATGATTTAGTTCTATTGCCTCTAATATCATATCTATGTATGGATGAGGAAGTACTTCAATTCCATCAACATCGAGTGGGTCTTTGGCTAACTTTATTTCTAAACCTGTTTGTAGATAGATGGGGGCACCTGAAGTAGAAACAGGTGCATCAAAAGGCAGTTGAAAGTCAAAAGTAAACTGTCTTTCTTCTTTTGGTCCTATCGTAAATGGTTCTGTAATCAATATTTTTTCTATTAAGTACTCTGATAAATTTCCATCTAGCTCATACTGTAAGAGGAGATGGAGGTAAATCTCATCTACTTGTTGTTCCGCTTGTCCACCTAAAACATAAACTTTACCATTTACGATTTCTCCTTGCATATAAGTAGACTTCTCTAATCTCGTGTCTACTTTTGCAGAACCAACTCCAAAAGTAGCTAATGATTTCCGAAATAAATTCATATGGTGTTCTCCCCTATTTTCTCTTTAACAATGTTCTGAGTTTCTCAAATGGATTCCCTTCCGCAGGGTTTCCGTTTATTCGAAATGTGCTTTCCGGATCACGATGATTCCATTCAAATGTACTCTGTAGAGCTTGTTCTGCACGTAGGATTTCCATTTCCATTCTAAATGAAGTTGCGGTATGTGTGAATACCACCGAATACTCATCAATTACTCCATGATTCGATCCGGTAGGTCGAAATACAAAAATTTGCATAAACGGAATACCATCTTTAGGCTTTTCAACAAGCTCTAAGTTCTCGATCTTATATAAGATAAATCCTGCATCTTCTATGACTTTCAAAATATGTTGTACCAATTTTGCTGGAAGAACTGTTATTCTATCTTCGTCCTTTGGATCAACTGCAAATCTGGCATCTAAAACGGTTCTAATATAAATAGGAAAATGACCTGTAGACATTGGTAGCATATCTGGTAATGTCAACTGAAATGGTATCCTCTTGATTTCATGCTGATGAATCTCAATCGGTCCTGAAATTTGAAAAGTTTCGGCTTGATATGTTTTATTTTTCATTTCTCCTTCTAAATGGTATTCCAACATCAGTTGCAATTCAATATGACTAAAAACCTGAGTCCCGACCCCTCCTTTAATCACTACTTCACCCGTTGCAATATCACCAGGTGCATATTGGTCTCTCTCTAGATGTGTATCTACAGTAGCAGCGCCTATTCCTATACTAGACATCCAATTAAACAAGAAATAAACTCCTTTCATAAGAAAATAGGAGGGCTTTATGCCTCCTATTTCTTCTTTTTAAACAATTTTAAATACTGTTCGAACTGTTTGGCAAGTGTTGCATGCTCTGTTGTATCTTTTACTATGGGTACTTCCGTTTTTTTAGCTACAACAGGTGTTTGAGACACTTCTGATTGTTTTGGTTCGACTACTTTTTTAGCCTGCTCTTCCTGGTTCGGTTTTTCTTCTTGTTTTGGTTTTGTAGATTTATTAGCTGGTTTCTTATTTGATTGTTTTTCCTTTGGTTTCTTTTCCGGCTTTGATTTTGGATTCATCAAAGCATCTTTCTGTTCCATCTCCAAGAGTTCCTGTTCCATTTGTTGCAGCTCAAGTTCTCGTCTTTTTCTTGCTTCTTCCATCGAATTGGTTTCTTCGCTACTGCTTGAGTTTGACTCTTGTGTACTGCTTGAAACGGCAGCTGCTACTTCTTCTGTTACTCCATCTGCCCCATCTGTTGTCTTTTTCTTTCTTCTCCGTCTTCTTCGACGACGTTTCTTCTTTGGTGCATCTTCACCAGTAGCTTCTTGAGTCTCATCGGAACTCTCATCTTCTTCGGTTGAATCTTCTTGTCTTGTTTCTACCTCTGGTTTCGACTCTGTTTCGATCACTCGTTTTTCTTCTGAATCTTTCCCTACTTTTTCCGGTTTGGCAGTAACTACTTCTGATTCATGTGAAGCTTCCTCTAAATTCTTTTCTTTTGGCTCGATTACTTGCACTGAATCTTTTACTATTGTTTCTTTTGGTTTTTCTGTCTCTTTTGGTTCTTTTTCGGACTCTACTTTGTTTGGTGGCAATACTTCAGCAAAAACATTTTCAATCTCTGCATTTTCTTCTTTTGAAACTGGTTCCGTTTCTTTGAAGATGGCACTTTCGTCTACAGTATCAACAACTTGATCATTTGAATCCTTGGGGTCGTTCCATATTAGATCATCTGATTCAGAAGTTATTTCTGCTGATGATTTTTCTTCCTCAAACGTAAATTCTACTTGAGGAGTAATTTCTACTTTGTTTTCCTTTTTAGCTGATTCTTCTACCATCGAGGGATTGGCTGCTTTTGGTTTTTCAATAAGCTCTTCCTCGTTTATGGTTGCTTCTATTCGTTCTTGTTCTTCCTGCAAAGCTGCTAGTTGGGCCTTCGTACGAGAATGATATTCTTCTTCTTGTTGCTTTAATAAAGCTGCTTTTCGCTCTTCATATTCAATTAGTAATTTCGCGAGTAATACTTCTTGACGCTCTTTATATGCCTTTTCTTCCTTCTCCAATATCGCTTTTTGTTTTTCGACAAATTGTTTGCGGACCTTTGCTAGTTTTGCTTTGCGCAGCTCTTCTTTTCGTTTTCGTTCTTTGGCAAGTCTTGCTTCCTCTTGTAACTTCGCTAATTTTTGTCTTTGTTCTTCCAACAATCGCTTCTGTTCTACCTCTAATTTTCTTCTATGTTCTTCAATTAACTCCCGTTCACGACGTTCGTATTCTTCACGCATCTTTTTCAGACGCTCTTGCTGTTCCTTCTCCAACTCTTCTTGTTGTTTGTTCAGTTTCAGTACAAAAGACTGGGATAAATCTTGTCCTTCTAACTGTGCTAATGCAGGAGATACCTTAATTGTTGTTAGATTTGCATCTGGATGTGTTTTCTTTGATTCTTCTTTAATCGATTCTTCTTCTTTTGCTTGCTCTTTCTTCGTTTCTTCTACAGGCTTTTCTTCTGAAGAAATTTCCTCTACGGTTGGTTTCGACTCTTCTTTAAGCTGATCGGCTAATGGAGAAATAGTCTCTTCTGTTTTATCGGAAACAGAAGGAGCTACTTCGATTTCTCTAAAAGTTACTTGACCTTCTTCCTCATCTGCCTTTGTTGGAATTTCTGTTTGAAAAACTGGTCTCGTCTCTTTACCGATTTCACTCGCTTCGTCTTTTACACCAACTAATGGTTCTTCGAATGAGAAATCATCTTCATCCGTTTCCCAGACAGATGGATCTTCTGGTTCTATTTCTTGTTCGACAGGTTCTTGTACAATTGTTTCTTCTTTGGCTTCATCTTGAAACACAGTAGCTACAGAAGATTCTGTCTGGTCATTTGAGGGTGTATTTTCTGTTTGTTCCAAACTTTTTGTATCATCTTCTTTCACCAAGCTGCCCCTTTCCTGTATAACTACGCGTTCTTGATCTGTTTCGTTATAGAGCGATTTATGTGTTACTGTGGTAGTAGATGGTGAGAAGCTTTTTCGAATGACTGGTTCTTCAACCGTTCGATCCGCACGATGAATGGGTCTGTTAGTAGGGGTAAAATAAGTATCAGCGGAACTTTTACTTTTACTTGTTGTTGGTACTAGAAGTGTTGAATTCTCTTCTTTTTTTTCTCCCCAAAACTTTCCCAAAAGCCCACCACTCGTGTTTTTGTTTTCAAAAATTTCTACTTGCTCTAATACTGGTGGAACCTTGTACTCTTTGAATGATTTTTGAATCAATCGAGCCATTGGTCTAGATACTTTAAAATTTCGTGGTAGTTTTAAGATAGGTCCATCTAGAAATTGTCCAGATAGCATACTATAGATAAATGTTCCCCAATCTAATTTTGATTCATAAACCATTATCTGTTCTAGTCCACAAAAGAAAAGTTTCAATTCATTTTGACTATCTATGCCAACATTTCTCAAATCAAGCAATAAGTACATCGACATCGGTTTTGATCGAAGAACCGCTTCAACATGAAGCAACTCCTTAACCCATTTTACTACCTGTTCTTCTGACAATTCTTGTGTAGTGATGATCTCGCGTAGTGGTCGAATTTCCACATATGGTCGAATAAATACTAACATACCAGGTTCATCAAAAACGTCTAAATATGGGATCACTTGTGGCAATTTTAAATTACGATATTGCGATATAGCTCGAAGTGGGGCTTGTCTATTTAAACTTGCAGATTGTAAGTAGTATCTTTTGTCTTCATATACTGCAATCGCCAGTTCTCCTTGAAAGAAGGGAACAACGCTCTCTATCAAATATTTTTGTCGATATACACCGCCTACTTCAAAGAAAGCCATGCTACAACCTCCTATTCACTAGCAAAATTTGTAAAATAATATGATAAATTGATGAATAGCTTAAGGATATCATAAGAACACTTGCATTCACAATACACTGAAAGAACCGTATTTTACCATTGGATAGCAAGAAATAAATTCTTTTGATGATAGGTATGTGTAAGCACAAAAATATACAAATATTCTTATATCAAAAATAATTAATACTCTGAAGTAATTGATTTATTTGTCAGAAAACTATATGAAAAATTAACAAAATCATTACCGATGAAAAAAAGAAGTATGCCTGACACTTCAACTTGCTGAACAATGAGATTCACGCTTACAGCTTGACAGCTACGAATGCAGAGACTCTGCTTTATCTGTGTAGAGAGAAGAGCACCAGCTTCGAGGAGAGTGCATACGACATCGTCATCAAGTTACTCCGTCGGGAGAAGGATCGACACTTTTTCACTAGTCGAGTTGGAAGCAGACCGTATTCGCGAACGCATCATAATCAGTGTAAAACAGAGGAAGAGCTCAGTGCGATCATGCGGCTGAGCGACTGGTCTACACGACTCACAGAAATGGAGATGTGGGTGATTTTGTATCCCTGCATCACGGTCTGATTTACTCGCTCCTCTTGAGAAATTGATCTCAGTATGTAGACTATACTTGTCATTTGATTTTTTCAGGCGACCAGTGCTGTTTTTCCTAAAATAATTTTTTCAATCCTATCTATCTGCTGATAAAACCAAAATGTTCCATCTATTAGGATTTCTATTTTGGATAAAATGGAAGCTGCATTCACATAACTAATTTTTTTATGGTGTATCTAGTTTTTACAATGAACCTCATTTTACACGAAATATAGTGGAAATAGTTTTAAAAATAAATAAACAACACCTTATTTTGGTGTTATCCTATATAAAAAAACTGCTGAATATAACAGCAGTTTTGGTGTGGACTATCCTCGTAAAACCATCATATCTTATTTTAAAATGTAATCGTTACCATTATTACATGCGAAAATGCATATTTGAGCTCTTCACATTCAATATATACAGACTTACCTTACCTTACATTAACTACAACAATATTGACCTCCTACATATTTTTATTTCGCATAGATTTATTTTAACATAAATTTAAGATCAATGTATATTAATAATTAAAATATTTTTAATTCGTACAAAATTAGCTCGTTCTTTTTCATTCTATGGATTCTGTTGTAAGGCTTTCCTTTCCTATCATTTTATCTCTGATCAACTCAGATGCAGTGCTATAATAGTCAAGGTGTTGAAATGAAAGGAGAAAGAAAATGCATACTACCACTTCACAATCCCTCTATCATGAAGCACTTGATGTCATTGTTGGAGGAGTAAATAGTCCATCGCGTTCTTTTCGAGCTGTTGGTGGTGATTATCCAATTTTTATGAAAAGTGCGAAAGGTGCTTATTTTTGGGACGAAGACGATAATCAATATATCGACTATCTGGCAGCCTTTGGACCTATAATTCTTGGACATGCTCATCCAGTTATAACAAAAGCAATCCAAGACGTTACAGAACAGGGCATTTTGTATGGGACACCTACAGAAAAAGAAGTTCGATTTGCTCAGATGATTCGAAACGCGATTCCTTCTATGGAGCAAATCCGCTTTGTTAATAGTGGAACAGAAGCAGTGATGACCACCATACGATTAGCTAGAGCATATACAGGTCGAGACAAAATTATTAAATTTGCTGGATGTTATCATGGGCACTCTGACCTTGTTTTAGTAGCAGCTGGTTCTGGACCATCTACACTTGGTATTCCTGATAGCGCCGGAATTCCAGCGAGTATTGCAGGAGAAGTGATCACTGTCCCTTTTAACGATCCCGAAGCACTGAGTCTTGCTTTGGATCATTGGAGTGATCAAGTAGCTGGCATACTAGTAGAACCATTAGTAGGTAATTTCGGAATCGTACCCCCACAGCCAGAATTTTTGCAACAAGTAAACCAACTCGCACACCAAGCTGGAGCTCTTGTTATCTATGATGAGGTGATAACTGCTTTTCGCTTTCACTTTGGTGGAGTGCAGACGATGTACCAAGTGGAACCAGATCTCACAGCACTTGGTAAAATCATTGGCGGTGGACTCCCAATTGGTGCTTATGGCGGAAAAAAGAAAATCATGGAGAAAGTAGCTCCAATGGGACCGATGTATCAAGCAGGAACAATGGCAGGAAATCCTCTTTCCATCTCTGCTGGTATGGCATGCTTAACAGAGTTATCCCAAGAAGGTACTTATGATCAATTAGCTAGTATGGGAGAACAGCTAGAATCAGAAATATGGAATGCTGCTAAAAAATATAATCATACTATCCAGTTAAACCGTCAAAGTGGAGCTCTCACCGTCTATTTTTGTGATCAACCTGTAACGGACTATGATGGAGCACAAAAATCAGACAGCAAAAAGTTTGGTCAGTTCTTCCATCTGATGTTACAAGAAGGTATCTATTTAGCTCCTTCTAAGTACGAAGCTTGGTTTCTAACGACTGCACATAGTCAGGAGGATATAAATAAAACTATTGAGGCTATCTATAAATCCTTCAAGAATTTACCTCATTCCTAACATTCTTCTATAGAGCAGATAGAAAGAATAAAAACGAGTGCTAGATTTACCCTAGCACTCGTTTTTATGCAAATCTGTCTCTGGAATTCCCATGAAGTTGTTTGTAGAGTGACTTATGCAATTCGGTTTGAAATATATGGTGATCCTCATGTAAAAAGAAATGGCTTCCTTCGAACATTTGAAGGGAAAAGTGTACAGGGTTCATTTCCTGCCATCTTACTAAATCTCGTTCCAAAATAATATCTTGGACTCCACCATACACTGTAATAGGACAATCAAATTTCTCTGTTTTTTGTTGATAGCCTTCTACTACCCGAATATCGTTGCGGAGAATAGGCAATAGAAATGACATCAATTCTGCATCTTTTAAAAGCTCAGGGTGCATACCTCCTAATTGCTGCAAATCTCTCAGAAAAGAACTATCCTTTTTATGAGAGATTTTTTTCTTTCTAATATGTGGAGGGTATGCACTGATAAGGTAGAGATGATCTGGTTTTGCTTCCACTTGTATTAACTGTCTAACTATCTCAAAGGCAAGTATCGCTCCCATACTATGTCCCAAAAAGAAGATAGGTTCATCAAAAAAAGGCAGTAACTCAGGCACTAAGTGACGAGCAATTTCTTCCGCTGTAGGGATCAGTTCTTCTCCAAAGCGAATTCCATGGCCTGGCAATTCGATCGAAATAATGTCAAGTGACAACCCGAGCCATGCTGTCCATGGTTCAAATATGTGTGGATTACCTCCAGCATGATGAAAACAGACTAACCTTCCTTTCCGATTCATAGAGGAAGGAAAACAATGGTACCACATGTGATCCCTCTCTTATCGTGAAATAGATTTAATAAGATCTTCTAAGGAGCATCCTTGTAAAATAGGAACGATAGAAATTTTCACATTAAGATCTTGTTCCACTTTACTTTTTAAGCGCATCGCTAGAATAGAGTCCAGTCCCAAATGAGTAATAGGCTTATTTAATGGTATTTTACTTACTGGTATTTTGAGGATTGTACTTATTAAACTTGTTATATATTCATCTATTTTCTGTGGCTTTAGGATGTCTTGTTCTTCTATATTTGAAACAATCATTTCTTGCTCCATATCTGAATCTATCCAATAACGTTGATGATCCCAAGGATAAATTGGTAATGAATTACCTGTGACAGAAGCAGTGCCCATTACTGCATTCCAATCAAAGGAAAGACCATTGCAGTAGATTTCTGCTACTGTGGATAGTAATCGAAAGTAGCTAGATTCCCCTCTTTGCAAGGAAGGTAATACTTGAATATCTTGTCTATAAAACTCAGCACACTCCAACATGGGATGGATGAGGGTAGGGTGAACGGATATCTCTAAAAAAAGACTCTTGTCCTCATGAAAAAGAGTCTGTATCGCATCTTGAAACAGCACCTCTTTACAAATATTATTGCACCAATACTTTGCGTCAAGTTGATCACCAGAAAGGAGATTTCCTGTTACAGTAGATACAAAAGGTATACTTGTTTTAGTCGGTCTAACCTTACTCAATCTCTGATATAGTTCTGCTTCTATTTCTTGCATATAAAAACTATGAGATGGATAGGATAAAGTTTCAATAAATCTAGCAAATACCCCTTTCGCTTCCAGTTCACTTTTTATCTCTGTTAAATATGTGATATCTCCAGATAAGACATGGCTGGTTGGACTGTTATACACAGAAATCGCTATCCTGCCTTGCGACTGATCAACCAGATCACGTGCAGTCGTTTTATCCACTTGTACTACTAACAGTCTTCCTTTATTCACCATCTTCTCAGCACATTGACTACGATGGATAACGATATTTATCGCATCTTCTAGATCTAATGCACCAGCAATATATGCAGCTGCTACTTCACCAAGACTATGACCCACCACCGCTGATGGCTTTATGCCCCAAGAAATCCACATTTTTGCTAGGGCTATTTGAATAGCAAAAGAGAGAATTTGCGTTTCCACTATAGTGGTACTCTTCTGAAGCTGATCAAATGTTAATCCTTCTAATAGAGACCATGAAATATCTTTAGGCAGTGCTCTATCTACCTCCAAGATAGTCTGTTGGAAAACAGGATCTGATTCAAATAAATCTTCTTTCAGTGAAATTTTAGGTCCTTGGCCAGAGAACACAAATACAATGTTACCTGCCTTTTTTGTTTGAGATAAATAAATTTGATCGTGTTTTTGGTTTTTTTCCTGAATAGACAACAACTCGATTGCTTCCTCTATGTCTTTTGCTACAATCATCATGCGATCATTATGATGGTCTCTTTTAAACCAAGCATCGGCAGCGACTGAATCGAAAGACAGTGCATCTTTTTTTAAGTAATGTTTATATTGAGATACTTTTGTTTGCAAAGACCGATTACTCCTTGCAGACAGTGGTAGTAGTGTAAAATCACGTTTACTCGATTTAGTTGGTAATTCTTTTGGCAAAGATGGGCTTTCTCCAAGTATGACATGAGCATTTGTACCACCAAATCCAAAAGAACTAACTCCTATATAAGCACGTTCAGGGAGCTCCCTTGTTTTCGTTACCACTTCTAAAGGATAGTTATCTACTGGTATTTGTGGATTCCATTGTTCAAAGTTCAAATGTGGAGGTATACACTTATGCCGAAACGAAAGTGCCGTTTTGATAACACCCGCTATTCCAGCTGCTGCTTCCAGATGTCCAATATTTGTTTTAACAGATCCAATATAAAGTGCTTCCCTACGATCACTTGCATACACTTCTGCTAAAGCCCTTACTTCAATTGGATCTCCGAGTGGTGTTCCTGTTCCATGAGCCTCTACATAATAAATATCAGAAGGTTTTACACCTGCTGCATTGGACGCAGATCTTAGCAAAGCTTTTTGGGCTTGTACATTTGGTGCAGTCAGTCCATTGCTTCGTCCATCTTGATTTACTGCAGACCCATGAATGACTGCATAAATTTGATTCTTGTCTTGTATCGCTTGTGACAAAGGCTTCAAAACAATGACACCAGCACCTTCTCCACGAACATATCCATCTGCTGAAATATCAAATGTTTTGCATTTTCCATCTAAAGCTAGTGCTCCTCCCGATGCAAAGCGGATCGAATTACTTGGAGTTACCATAAGATTAACACCGCCAACAAAAGCTAGCGAAGATTGACCTCTACGTAAGCTTTGACAAGCCAAATCTACGGCCACAAGTGAAGAAGAGCAAGCAGTATCAATAGACATACTCGGCCCATACCAGTCCATCAAGTATGAAATTCGATTCGCTACAATACTAAAAGAATTCCCTGTAAGATAATGGAAATCAGTTTCCTTTGTTAAAACATCCGTATAGTCCTTTCCAGACACACCCATATAGACAGATGTGTTTGTTCCTTTTAGCTTTTCCGCCTTAAGACCAGCATCCTCCAATGCTTCCCATGTTACTTCTAATAACATACGTTGCTGTGGGTCCATCAATTCGGCTTCTCTTGGAGAAATGCCGAAAAAAGCTGGGTCAAACTGATCTATTCGTGGTAAAAACCCACCAAAACATATATGATTTTTTTCAAGTTCAATAGAAGGCCATCTGCCGACTGGAGCTTTTGTTATTTGGTCTTTCCCATCCAACAACATCTTCCAAAACTGTGCAGGAGAATTCGCTCCTGGAAAACGACAGCCGATTCCGATGATAGCAATCGCTTCATTTTCCGAAGAAAAATCTATGCTAGATCTCTCATTAATCCCTTCTCCAACAAGATGAGAGGTGAGGGAATCAATAGTAGGATAATCCCACAAGATCGTGTGTGGCAATTCACGTTCTAACAAATCTTCCAGCTCTCCTGATAAGAGGAGATTGTCTTTGGAACCTAAACCATAGTGTTCCAAAGGTTCATCAACTTTTATGTCATCAGGTGAAAGATACAACGATTCAGCAACACGACCGCGAAGCCACTGTACCAGCTTATCTTTTGTCACGGTTAGCGGCCCCTATTCTTTCTAATTCATTATTCATATATGCTTTTTTTATCGATTGTCGTTGGATTTTTCCACTAGATGTTTTTAAAATAGTTCCTCGTTTGATAAAGACAATATCATAAACCGGAATATGATATGTTTGGGAAATAACTCTACGAATCATATTACTTAGCATTTGCTTTGGATTTTCTACTTCTTTGAGCAACCGATTTTCCAACTCTGACACAACAACCAAACGTTCGGCTCCTGTGTGATCAATGGAAAAAGCAGCAATGGAATTTTTTCGAATTCCAGCATGTACTCGTTCGATTTCCCATTCAATATCTTGTGGAGCAAAATTACGTCCATTGATAATAATTAAATCCTTGATCCTTGCATTAATATACAATTCATCTTCCCAATAAAACCCTTGATCACCTGTTCGCAAAAAAGGACCCTCTTTTGTATCTTTGGTATAAGCATGAAATGCTTGTTTTGTTGCTTCTTCCTTTTTCCAGTAACCAAGGGAGACACATGGTCCCCTTAACCATATCTCTCCTACTAAACCATCTGATAGCTGTACATGTGTTTCAGGGTCTACAATAATAACATCATGATCATAAACACCCTGTCCATTCCCTACTAACTCTCTAGCATGTGGATGATTGGAAACTACAACTTTTGCTTGACCTTGTTCCAATAAAATAGAATCAAAATGTTTATATACCGGATTTTTTCTCCAATCTCCACCTGAAATCATCAAGGTCATCTCCGCAATTCCATACCCTGGATACAGCGCCTCTTCTTTGAAACCAACAGGCGCAAAATAAGTCGCAAATTTTCGTAATGTCTCTGGTCTAACTGGTTCTGAACCATTAACAGCCACACGCCAGTTGGACAAATCAAGCTGATCACGCTGCTCTATTTTCACTCTGTCAACACATAAATCAAAACCAAAGTTTGGGGAAACAGATATTTCTGCTCGATAGTCTGACAATGCTTGGAGCCAGCGAATAGGACGCTGCACAAAATGATAAGGCGTCATCATAATAGCTTCTGCACCTGCGAGTATAGGTGTTAAAATCGTTCCAATCAGTCCCATATCATGATAAGGCGGTAACCAGCTCACCATTTTGGCATCTTCATGGATACCCCAACGCTCTATCATGCGATTTCCATTTTCAATGAGATGTGTGTGATTTAATATCACACCTTTTGGGTTTCCGGTAGATCCTGAGGTATATTGGAGAAATGCAATATCATCTGCTCTCCAATCGAAAGAATGTACAGCAGAAGTGATAAGTGGTAGTTCTTCTATTAAAATCCAGTTCAAATCTGGCGTTTCTTCCTTAGTCCAATCTTTCAACTTTTCATAGATGGCTTGGCTAGTAATTGCATATTTGGCCTGTGCATCTTGAATAATATTAAGCAATCTTCCATATTGCTTTTTCATACTCGGTGGGTATGCAGGTACTGCAATCGCTTTCGCATGCAGACAACCTAAAAAAGCCAGGATATAATTCATGCTGGGTTCTAAGAGTATAAGCACTCTTTCACCTGTAGCACCACCCTGTGCCAAATGGGCACCAATTGATCCCATCTTCTGCTCCAATTCTCGAAAGGTAAGTCGTGAATCTTCACCATCGATATCTCTTAAAAAAGTAAATATCACTTTATCGGGGCGAATGGCTGACTGCTCCTGTATGACTTCTATCCACGTTTTCTTACCCATGTATCGAAAACATACCTCCTTAGGAATGTAGGTTAATTATGTTTTTTAGCGTGTAAATGTTTTATTGTAAGTAGAGTAAATAGTAATTTAGTGAGGGAATGGAAGACAGAAATAATAGTTGATAAATAGGTTGGAGTTTGCGAGATGTGTAATAACAGAATAAATATTATGTTATTACTATTATAAATTATTTCTTTTTAGCATTCAACTTGAAAAGACTGCGAATGTCAGTCCATTCTTATTGCTGTTTTCTGTCTGAAAAAACGAGCAATAATTATGATATTATGTATAAGTTATCTCACTTTTCTTATCTCTAATACATAATGAGTATAAAACTATTCCTAAAAGGAGGATTATAAAAATGATTGTTGCAGGTATTGGTACTATTATCATCCTCATTAGTTTGTTTGTCACCTTAATCATCCGAAATCAAAAACGTAAACATTACCAAGAAGAAAACATTGCCACTATACCACCATTGTCCTTTCACCAACTGATCCAAAACATGACATGGACAGATGTGGAGAAGGAGATGATACGACTTTCTTTAGACAAAAAAAGAGAGCTCTCTCAGATGAAGCTAGCTTATGGAGTACTACTCAAACTAGAACCTGCTAATTATCTAGAAAAAAAAAACTACGAATTACACCTCTATATTAACGAAAAGAGTTCATTTATCGATGTTTGCACCAAAGAAGATGGAGATCCTTATACAGAATATATGATTGATCATGAAGAGTGGCATAATATTCTAGCTTACTATATTTCGTCCAAATCCCTCCTGCAATATGAAAAACCAACTCTCGTTTCTGCTATACTTTATAGTATGACAACAAATGGATTTTCATTAGAGGAACTACACCAAAGTATTGAAGCCCATACAGGTTAAGAACATGGTTGTATGGAGGTCAAGAAATGAAATATTTACGCTATCTTTTATTTATTTTGGTTATCTTTTTCTTATACAAATGTATTGATAGATTCGTTATGGAATTAATATGGCAATTTATACAACAAACTTATCCGATTCCATCTGGCTTCATTTACACCATTGATTCATATGTACCCAAAATACTATCTGTCATTATCTCCATAAGCCTGAGTGGCTGGTTCTTCTCCCTTTTAAAGTGGGAAATACCGTTCTTTGATTTTTATCAAGAAAGAAACCACCCAAAACAACAAGAGCTCTATAAAGTAGCTTTAGCAGAAAGCAAACTTGAAATAAAAGAACAGTCGATGGGAAAACAATATGTGATCCAATTAACAGAAGATGAACTGCTCCATTTTTGGAGTACGTTGGAGGAATTAGACAAAAATCTAGAAGAAAAGGTTTCTTTTGATTTTGGTACTTCTCCAAACAAACACTTGACGGTTCACCTAATCGGAGGAGAGAGTAAGAAATATAAAAAATGGGGACAAAATTTTATGTTTCTCTTGTTTATATTCGGAACTCTAGTAGGCATCTATCTAGTAATTGCTGAGATTTGGAGCCTTATCACTTAGACTAGAGGGGAAAATAATGAACAAATCAACAATCGATCAATCTGACAACCAAATAACGCTACATATGAACAAAGATGATTTGGCTTATACCATCCATGAATTAGAAAAATTACACGAAGAAGGCGGTCAATTTAGTCTTCGTCTTGAGAACGACGATTCATTTATTATTTTTCAGAAAGTCCGTATAGATCAAGACAAAAACTCCGAAGTTATTTATACAGGAACAACAGGTAACATTTGGTCATCTGTGATCTTTTTTACTCTTTGCCTCTTCTGTTCTATCTCTGTTCTATATGGAATCTTTCAATTCTTATCCTCTTAAATAAAAGTTAGCATAAGACAAACATTCCATTTTTGATTGGATGATTGTCTTATGCTAATCTCTTTTTCGTATTGGTACACCTGCAAAAACACATTTGAAACAGAACAATAAAACATATGAATTAGAAAACAATGCTTATATTAAATATTTGATCCTACTAGATTAATTATTCTTTTTTACTGTGTTTACTTCGTATTTTCCTACTTCTATGTTAACAATATATTCCGGTTTTGGATTACCGATTTTTCCTTTATGGCTTACTATATGTGCTTCGCTTTTTTCCCATTGCTTCCAGTGTTCCTCTGATTCCCACCGTACCATAACTACTACCTCTTCTTTTCCTCGTTGCACTTTTATTATTAGAAGGCTAACTACATAATCAGCGATATTGTCAGTTCTTATCTTTCTCATCATTTATTTTGAGGTTCATAATTAATGCTTATCGAAAGATCTCTTTCCTTAGTATTTTCAAGAACCGCTTCTATCTTTTCATATTCATAAAGGTCAAATAAATGAACATATACATTTATCACCATTTCGATCGCTTTAAGTTCCCAACAAAAATCTAATAAAAGTTCTGGTGAATTCAGTTGTTGCTTTAAGGTAGCATGTTTTAGTTCAACACCTCTAAAAATGCAATTGCACTTCTCTGCGAAACGTTTTTGCCTCGCTTTTTTTGTTTATGACTGCCTACGTGGTGATGTTTGTCTTTTTGTTTCAATAAAAACCCCACTTCTTTGGATAAAAATGTATACGTTAAGTGAATGAGGAAATGAAGTAAGATCTCTTACGAAGTTTATCGTGAAGAAAACAATTATAAATACCGAAAAAAATAGGATGTATCAACATCGCGATTGATTGTGATTGTACCTATATCGATAAATTATTGGTATTTTTTAATCCATTCACCACTTCGAAGAGCAATCCGAATAAACTAAATAAACATAGCATTACATCTGAATCTAATTAAATCAAACAATCCCTATCAATAAAATTGTGTTTTATCCCTTGACGCCTGACTGTAAATTCCATATAATCAAGGAAATGAAATATTTTAATCTATATATTTGAATCTCTTATCCAGAGAGGCGGAGGGACTGGCCCTATGATGCCCGGCAACCCTAGTGATTTATTACTAGAAGGTGCCAATTCCTGTAGAGACTGATAGTCTCTAGCAGATAAGAGGAGGACTAGTAAACCCAAAGCCTCTTCTGGATAAGGAAGAGGCTTTTTTGCTATTTCAATAAGGGGGCAAAATGATGAGTACATTTCGACCTGAGACTATTTCTGTGCATGGTGGGCAAGTTCCAGATCCAACTACAAATTCCAGAGCTCTTCCTATTTATCAAACAACTTCTTATGTTTTTAACGATACCCAACACGCCGCTGATCTATTTTCGCTAAAAGAATTTGGAAATATTTATACACGCATAATGAACCCAACAACAGATACTTTAGAAAAACGTGTTACCGAATTGGAAGGAGGCGTCGGAGCACTAGCAACTAGCTCTGGGCAAGCTGCTATCACCTATTCGATTTTAAATATTGCTCGATCAGGAGATGAGATCGTAGCTTCTAGTAGCCTATATGGAGGAACATACAACTTGTTTCGACACACACTACCTAAACTTGGTATACATGTCCACTTCGTAGATCAGTCTGATCCTGAAAATTTTCGAAGCGCAATAACAGACAAAACAAAGGCTGTATTTGCTGAAATTATTGGTAATCCTCAATTGGATGTATTAGATGTAGAGGCAGTTGCCAATATTGCCCATGAAGCAGAAATACCACTTATTATTGACAATACATTTGCTACTCCATACCTAAGTAGACCATTTGATTATGGAGCGGATATTATCGTTCATTCTGCGACAAAGTTTATTGGTGGACACGGAACAAGTATTGGTGGAATTATTGTTGACTCTGGAAAATTCAATTGGAATAACGGCAAGTTCCCTGACTTAACGGAACCTGATCCAAGTTACCATGGAGTCCGTTATACCGAAGCAGTAGGACCACTTGCATACATTATTAAGGCACGAGTCCAATTGCTTCGAGATACTGGTGCTGCCATTTCTCCTTTTAATGCTTTTCTGTTATTGCAAGGTTTAGAAACACTTCATCTCAGAATGGAACGGCACAGCGATAATGCATTACGTGTAGCAAAGTATTTGGAACGGCATGAAAATGTTTCATGGGTAAATCATCCTGGTCTTATTAATCATCCGTCTTATACGAAAACAAAAAAATATTTACCAAAAGGCCAAGGGGCAATCTTTACATTTGGAATTAAAGGAGGATTAGCAGCTGGAAAGAAATTTATTGAGCATTTGTCCTTATTTTCACATCTAGCAAACGTAGGAGATGCGAAGTCACTCGTCATTCACCCTGCCAGTACCACGCATCAACAGCTAACAGAGGAAGAACAAAAAGCCGCTGGCGTTTCACCAGAGTTGATTCGCTTATCTGTGGGTATTGAATCAATCGATGATATTATTGAAGATTTAGACCAAGCACTTGCCAAAAGCCAATCGTAGGAGGAAAAAGTTGTGCCGATTAAGATTCCAGATAACCTTCCAGCTGCTGGAATCCTTCAAAATGAAAATATCTTTATAATGAACGAACTTCAGGCTTTTCATCAAGATATACGCCCATTGCGAATAATAATCTTGAATCTCATGCCAACAAAAATAGCAACTGAAACACAGTTGCTTCGAATACTTAGCAATTCACCCTTGCAATTAGAAGTCAGTTTCCTTCATCTACAAACACATATTGCAAAAAATACTCCCTCAAGCCATTTATCGATGTTTTATCAAAATTTTGATGATATTAAAGACCAAAAATTTGATGGCTTAATCATCACAGGGGCACCAGTCGAGCATTTGGAATTTGAGCAAGTAGATTATTGGGACGAATTAAAACAGGTCATGAATTGGAAGATAAGTCACATCACATCTACCTTGCATATTTGTTGGGGTGCACAAGCTGCTCTTTATTACCATTATGGAATTCAGAAGTATGCATTATCGAAAAAATTGTCAGGGATATATGCTCATACTGTCTCTAAGCAGAATACGAAGTTATTACGTGGATTTGATGATCTTTTTCATGCGCCTCATTCTCGGTACACTGACATCCATCGCAAAGACGTTGAACGAATTTCGGAGTTGGAAATTTTATCAGAATCAGAAGAAGCGGGAATTTATATTATTGGGAGTAGAGATGGAAGACAAGTTTTTGTAACAGGTCATTCGGAATACGATTTGCTCACTCTAAAAGAAGAGTATATTCGAGATAAGAAAAGGGGAATTTCTACTTTACTACCAGAACATTATTTCCCTCACGATGATCCAAACCAAGAACCCATCCAAACTTGGCGTGCTCATGCAAATTTATTATTTGCGAATTGGCTGAACTATTATGTATACCAGGAAACGCCTTATAAACTAAACTCAAACGATTGATTTTTTCAATTTTTTCAAATGAAAAAGGAGTAAGGATTAAAGCCTGACTCCTTTTGCTAATAGTTCAGAAAAAAACTTTGTTGTCTAATAAAGAATTTAGAAAAATATAGTAGTGATGAACGTACTAATGTCAGCTAGTGTTATATGGAATTATTTACTTTTGGAGTGTAGTTTGTTAGCGCAGATCAAACATCCGTATTGGTATACATTATGCCTATTATCGTAACTGTACTAGCTCATTTTATGTTGAACGAGAAAAAACTGTCATAAAGATATGAACATTTGGAGACTGGACAATGTATCTATTGCCCAGTCTTTGATCTTTTAGATATATGACTATTGGCCTGCTGCTTCCTTCTTTAGTAGGGTGATTCTACAGACTTCCGCCGTTCCATCTAGAACTCGGTGAGGTACGTTAACCTGGAGATCCTCGCTTTTAACTTCTTCAATGACATTTCGACGGCTATTCAAAACCGTGATGAACGTCTTATTTACTAGAATGGTATATCCGTTAACACCAAAGCCTCGAAATGTACCCTCTGACTCAATTCGCCAAATCGATTTGAGTTCTTTGTTCATCATGGTCAACTCCGACACAAGAGACACCTTTCTATCTAATAGGAAAACATTTTGGATGCCAAAATCTATTTTATATATATATTTATAATTTGCACATACCAATAAATAAATTTACCCAAAAATTATGGAGATACGTAAATAATCACAGCCATTATTATTGACAGCATTTTTACTTCCCGTATGAGTGCATGATCACAATTGTGCTTGTTTTCTGCAATACAAATCTTCATTTGGTGCACTGAGATCATTCGCTGAATATATTCATTTTTATCTTTATGCAATCTTATTTCTTATCAATCGATACAAAATATATTTGACTAATCATTACAAAATATTATAATATCTGATATAGAGCCATGGTATTTTGTATCAACGGCTATCATCAAACGATTAGAAGGTGTAAGGATGTTATAGTTTACAAAAAGCATGATATAAAAGGATTGATTACAATGAGTGGAAGACCACGTGAATTTAAAAACACAGAAGTAATAGATGCTGCAATGGATGTATTTTGGAAAAACGGCTTTGAAGCCAGTTCAGCCCAAAAACTATGTGAACAAACCGGTCTTGGTCGAGGAAGTTTATACAATGCATTCGGAAGCAAACATGCTCTATTTGAGGCTTCTTTGAAACGATACCAAGAGATTGGTATTCAAGAACAAATAAAGATCCTCGAGCAGCCTGGTCCAATCAAAGGAAGACTTCGTATTTTGATGGAGTGGGCAATCGAATTTGATCTAAAAGGACCAGAGCGTAGGGGTTGCTTCACTGTAAACTCAGCCGTAGAACTTGGTGGAAAAGATCCTGGTGTTGCAGCCTTGGTTGACCATCACATTAAAAACCTCGAACAAGCCCTATGTCATGTGATGGCACTTGGGCAACGGTCAGGAGAAATAAAATCAAAAAGACCTGCTTTGGAATTAGCTCGGCTTTTTTTAAGTAGCTACTATGGACTACGCGTACTTAATAAAGTTGTTCAAGATCGTAATCTGTTACTAGATGTAGTAGAAGGTACCTTAGCAGCGTTATAAAACAAGCGCATTGATTTAGCAAAAGGCTTTTGAACAGCCTCTTTGCGGTTCATTTTGTAATGATCATTAAATAAAGTGCAAAGGAGTTTTTATGATGCCAATTGCTGTCTATATGTTAGGTCTGCTCATATTTGCAATGACCACTTCTGAATTTATGGTCGGGGGAATGATGCCACAACTTGCAGAAGAATTTGACGTATCCATAGCTGATATCGGTTATCTGATTTCTGCTTATGCTGCTGGCATGGTTATAGGTGGACCATTAGTAACTATCGGTTTATTAAAGGTATCACGTAAAAAAGCGCTGATGACACTCGCCCTTAGCTTTTTGGTAGGGCAAACACTAGGTGCATTGGCTACAAGCTATGAGATGATGATGGTGGCGCGAATCATTACCGGAATAGCTTCTGCGGCTGGTTTTGCAGTTTCCATTGCTATTTGTGTGAATCTAGTTGAACCCCATATACGAGGCCGCGCTTCCTCCATTGTTCTGGGTGGATTAATGGTAGCTACAGTGATTGGATTACCGTTAGCAACACTCATAAGCCAACAAGTTGGATGGCGTGCTAGTTTCTGGACAGTTGTCATTTTGGTATTTATTTCCACTTTAGTTGTTCAATGGGTTGTTCCTACCCTACCTAAACCTGAATCCATCAGCCTTCGTAATGAGTTCACTGCCTTCAAAAATCTTAAACTATGGGCTGCATTCACTACCAGCGGATTCATTATCGGTGCTACTTTTGCAGCATTTAGCTATTTTACTCCGATCTTTACAGAAATAACCGGATTCTCAGCTTCTATGGTTCCTATCATTACAACAGTCTATGGAGCTGCAACGGTGATTGGCAATATGATAACAGGGAGACTCGCCGATAAATTCACCATGCAGACCTTGTTTGTGGGTCTGCTGCTGCTAGCAGCTTCTCTCTTCCTTTTTGCACTATTTGCCCACAATCCTATTGTCACTATCATTGCCGTTATTGTGCTTGGTTTTGTTGGAGTTCCGATGAATCCAGCAATGGCGACTCGAGTAATGAGAACAGCTAACACTGGAACATTGGTCAACGCCATTCATGGTTCAATCATCAGCCTTGGTATTGTGATGGGTTCGGCCATCGGTGGACTAGCCATCAACGCGGGATTCGGTCTAATATCTACCTTATGGGTAGGGTTTGCTCTAGCAGCTCTTGGTCTGCTTTCACTTATTCCTTTTATGAGAGAAATAATTCATTTCCCTCCTGCTAAACATCCAACCATAAGAAAAGTTGTATAATATACAAACAATAGTTATTTATAGAAATATAAAAGAAAGAAGAACTGTTTTAACTAGCTCCTCTTCTTCCAGTATATTCAAGAAATCTAATTCTTTTCCTTTATATCGGTAAATAGCTTATATTTAGCGTCTGGGCAGTTACTATCCGTATGAACTGCCCAGACTTTCTTGATAGAGGAACGATAAAGGTACCGATCTTTTTTTACTTACGAGTTACCTTGACCGTATTTCCCTTTCCATCTGTAAATGTCTTTGTTCCTCGAGTAGTCTCCTTACGAAAGTCACCACCAGAGATTTCAACGGAGTCGTTATTGATCTTAAGTTTAACTCCTCGACTCAGATCAATGTAAACACAATTATTTCGGACTCCATGCTCTAGACTGATCTTACTGAGATTAGATTCAACCTTCCACTTTGATGAGAATACATTCCCAATGTCAATCGTTCTGAGAGCCATGATTATGCCTTTCAAAGAGGAGGAATTCTACTAACAATCTTATTTTATGTTATATTGCAAATTCATTCAAATATATACTACTCCACAAATCTCACATCTGGGTGCTCTGGTGAATTCCCATCAAAAATGGTCTGCGTCTGATCTAACAAATGTTGATTAAAAAACGCTGTAATGTAGATGCGAACAGAATGAGCTACTCTTTCCAGATTAGTAGATGCACCTATCATTCCTTTTTGTACTGCATCCGGCACATCGATAACGTTGTCTAGGTACGGAAGGATAAGCTGATGATCCGTAAATGAATAGTGACCGCCAGTTGGGATGTTTAAGTCCCGCTTCCATTCAGTTGTATGCTCCCAAAATGCTTTCCATCCGAGATCCGATTCATGAGTATTTGAGGCACCCATCAATAGAAATGGACGTTGTAATCCCTTGCTACTTGGAGACATAATACTTTCTGTAATTTGTACATTTATTGCACCATCTAGATTTATTCCCGCATCAATACGTTTGTCATTTTCCATCACATCTGCTGCATTGATTCCACCCGCAGAATGACCAAACATCCCAATATGAGACAAATCCAATATTTTGTTCAATCCAAGAGGCATTTTCTTTTTGGCTGCATCTGGATTTCCGCCATTTTTCAAAATGGTTAGTTGATCTAACACAAATTTTATATCTTGCTCTCGTACTTGCATTGCATCTCTAGTCCTTTGAACGGATTGTGCTGGTAATTGTTGTACTTCTACTCTTCCATCTGGAAATTGCACGGCGTCCGTTTCATGTGTGTGGTCCATTGTAACCACGATATATCCATGACTCACCAGTTCCTCTACTTGTGTAGTAGCGGCTGTTCGTGGGACGCCAAAACCTGGAGAATATAAGATTACTGGACGTTTCCCTAACTTATTTTCAATGGGTGCATCCAACCACGCATGTGTTTGGAAGTTAGCCCAATCAATTTGCCCTACTTGTACTCCTAGCGAAGGAGCAATATTTTTGTCGGTAATTGCCGCTGATTTGGTATGCATATAAGGTGCTTTCTTTCCGGTATATTCTTTTTTGGTAGGATACCAGATACTTATCATCAACTCTCTGTTTGGCTTGCCTGTCCAAAAATCTTTTCTTGTTTTATCTACCAGATGTAATTCAGTTGTTCCAATGTTATAGTTTCCAGTAGGTTTTGGCAGTGTGTAAGTAATCTTTGAAGTATTTACCCTCGATGTGCCTTTTTCTTTTGCATCAATGACAGTTCCATTCAGGAGACATAAACCTACGACCGCTGTTAAGCCGATTAACCACTTACGATAGAATTTCTTTTTGAAGTGAAAAATATTTCTTCTCTCCCTTTATCTAAAATAACTCCCTTCAATAAGGGATATTTTTACTATGAGGGATGAAAGAGAAAAATCATGAAAGAAATTCTGAAGAAAAACTTAAGCTTCTCTTCTCGTTTATTAAGAAGTGAATACTGGCAACTACAAAAAAGTCCCCTCCAGCTTTCAGAGAGAAGATACATCAAGTGGTCAACTCTACTAGGATTAGGTATACCGATCATCCCATTTTGTATATTTTTGGTACGTCAATGTCCTTTTCTAAAGAAGGCAAGATAAGCTGATGATCTGTAAACATATTGTGTTTTCCTGCTGTGGTATTTAAATCTCGCTTCCATTCTTTGTATCTCAAAAAGTTATAACTCCTCCATTACCTGAACCTAACTCAAGCTTCATTATTTAACTTTGCTAACAATGATCGAAGCAAATGCAAATCTGCTTCTAAATGAGCTAAGCCGTTATCAAACAGCAAATTCCCCCACTCCGGAACAACTTCTGCCTCCATTTTTAATTTTTTACCTTTATTCCATTGTTGTATTTCCTCTTCTAAAAGAGTGATCTGAGTTGATAAACAAACCTTTCGTTTTGAAATCGGCAAATATTCATAAAAAGTAAGTAGTACATACATAGTAGACGGAAATGCGTGCAAAGATTGTTTCCACCTATTTTCTAGCATATTCAAAAATGTTTCCTTGCCATTTTCTGTAATCGAATAGATAGATCGTTGCCGATTTCCAACCATTTCTCTATTTTTCACTTCGATTAATTTTTCTTGCTCCATCTTTTTTAATGCATGGTAAATGGAACCTGATTTCACATCTGCCCACAAGTCGGTATTGCTTATTTCTAGCCATTTCTGTACTTCATATCCATGTTTGTCAGATTCAAATAACAGTCCAAGAATCATCAAACGAGCATTCATTTATCATCCCTCTTCTCACCTTGATAAAAGTAAAAGGGGCATTTTTTCCCACCAAGTCCCATTGTCTCTGTCCTCTCAAAATAAAATTTATGTTTTTTAGTATCTATACTATCGATCCATATATTATCAAACTCACAGAAAATAGCTGTTAATTCTGGTGCATTATTTTTAGAGAAGAAATTATGATAAAAGCAGTTTGTTACATCCAATAAATAAGCATGTTCATCATCTTGTACTCGTTCAAAAGTAAAGGTTGAACCAAAAAAGTATTGTTCTCTCATACGAGATAAATCAACAATTTGCCTGAAAGGATTTTCTGAATCTAAAGTAAGATTAGTTTTCTCTTTTCCATACTCTCGAAACGGTTCTATAAAAGCTTTTCGGATAGAATGAAATGCCTCTTCTTTTGACCAAACCGATTTTAAAATAAGATAAGTCGAAAGAACTATTGCGACAGTCTCTAAATGATACCGAGAAGGCTCGTCTATAATCCAATCCCTATGATCATTTTGGATTTCTTTAGATTTTAAATTAATCTCTTTTATTATTTCTTTTGATTGATTTATTTCTTTCAATTCTTGCTCGATTACATTCAAAAATATTTGTACTATCATTTGTGTCTCCATTGCAGGATCAGGATGATATTGTTCTTGATTTATTTTTCCCATAATAAACACCTCATATCCAAATTTGTATATCCAAATTTGATTATAGGGTTACTATTATACAAAGTCAATACATTTTGTAAATTTCATTTTAATAGTATTTATATAAAAAAGAAGCACGTTCATTTTTGAACGTGCTTGCATTTTTTCGAAAAAATAACCCTTAATAATAAGGAGATATCATAATATAAACCAAAACACCACTTAAACTGACATACAGCCAAATAGGCATGGTCCATCTAGCAATCTTCCTGTGTTTCTCTAACTTCCCTTGCAGACCAAAAACAGCAGTAAACAATGCAATTAAAACGGTTGGAATTGAAAGAACAATGTGAGAAATCAGCACGAAAAAGTAAATATACTTCATTGGGCCAGAACCACCATAAGATGTACTCGGCGCATTAATGTGATAGAACACATATGTAATGAGAAAAAGAAGTGTTGTTGTAAAGGCAGCATAAATAAAACGACGATGTAAGACAACGTTCCGTTTCAGGATGAAGAAAAAAGCTGTCAGTAAGAAGATAAAGGTAAAGCTATTGAATATAGCATTCATCATCGGTAAAAATGTCAGATCCAGATGGTTTAATCCTTGGTACTTCGGTAAGAAGAAAATGAGCACGATGGCGAGGTTAAGTACGATAGTAATCGTGACAATCCAAGGAGTAAAGTTTTTGTCTTTTGAAATGATGGGTTGATTCTTATCATCCGAACTCACTTATATCACTCCATTACATAATAGAAACAGCCCTCCGTAACACATATGGAGAGCTGTTCTTTTTACATCAAGAGAATACCAACTGCTGAAATAACTGCGATAAAGATACCAGCTATCATAAAAAATGTATAGAAAGCGGTGCCTTTTTGGTCTAGATGCATAAACGTAAATAGTTGCAAGAAAACTTGAATAGCTGCAAATACCAAGAGTAGAGGTATAACCCAACCACTCGGTACTACATCTGAGACAACAATATAGAATGCAGCGGCAGTAAAGGCAATCATCAATACAAAAGATAAAATATGCTTCACAGCACTTTCAGGTTTTCGACTAATAGCTTGATTATTTTCTTTCGCCACTGATTAGCCCACCTTTCCTAGCAAGTAGACGAGCGTGAAGATAAATACCCACACTACGTCAATAAAGTGCCAGTACAAACTACTTACGAAAAGCTTAGGAGCAGTTTCTGTAGTAATACCACGTCGTATCGCTTGCGCAATAAGAGTAATGATCCAGATAATCCCAAATGTTACGTGCGCACCGTGAGTACCTACAAGTGCATAGAAGGATGAGCCAAAAGCGCTGCTCATAAAAGTATGCCCTTCGTGAATGTAATGCAGAAACTCATATATTTCCAAGACTAGAAATGCTAAGCCTAGTACTAAGGTGATAACTAGCCATGTCACCATACCTTTTAAGTTTCGTTCGTTCATCTTGATCATTGCAAGTACACTCGTCAAGCTACTTGTTAGTAGCAAAGCAGTTGCTAATGCTACTAACTTAAGATCAAACAACTCTTGTGTTGTAGGACCTTCTAGGGACTGGTTACGAAGAGCAAGATACGTACCGAATAAACAAGCAAATAGTACTGTTTCAGCACCTAAAAATAACCAAAAACCTAAGACTTTATTTTTCCCATCAAATGTTGCTGTCTCTAAATGATTTGGCATTTCTGTACTAGAATTAGTCTGGTTTGCCATGATTATTCTTTCCCTCCCTTCTCAGGATCTTCTGGTTCAACGTGATAACCATGATCATAGTCAAATGATCGAAGGAAGAGCGCTGCAAAAACGACTACCAAACCAATAGCTGCTGCTGGTATACCTCTTACAATAAAGCCAAATCCAGCTATGAAAAATCCAATGGACATCAAGATCGGAATATAAGAAGGAGATGGCATATGAATCGAGCCTAATGGTTCTGAAGGTGTCATCGATTTATTACCAGCTTCTTTTTCCACCCATAGTGCGTCAAAACCTCGAACCAAAGGTGTCTGTGCAAAGTTATACTCAGGTGGTGGTGATGGAATAGACCATTCCAGTGTACGACCAAGTCCCCAAGCATCTGCTTCTGCTTTCTTACCTTTTCTTAAGGTGTAGACGATATTGATCAAGAAGAAAATCGTACCTATGACCATTCCTGCTACACCAATCGTACTTATCTCATTTATTCTCTCTAAGCCAACATTGGTTTGATATGTAAATACCCGACGTGGCATCCCAAATAGACCTAAGAAGTGTTGCGGGAAGAATGTGAGATGGAAACCGATCAAGAAAGTCCAGAAATGCCATTTTCCAAGACGCTCACTTAACATTTGACCAAACATTTTTGGCCACCAGTAATAGATACCTGCAAATAAACCAAATACAGTACCACCAACAAGAACATAGTGGAAGTGGGCAACTACAAAGTAACTATCTTGATACTGGTAGTCAGCAGGCGGCAAAGCTAACATAACTCCTGTCATACCACCAAGTACAAAAGTTGGGATAAATCCAACTGCCCAAAGCATAGGCGTTTTAAACTGAATTTCTCCACCCCACATCGTAAACAACCAGTTAAATACCTTAATACCCGTTGGAACAGCAATCGCCATTGTTGCAACCGCAAACACAGAGTTGGTAATTGGTCCAAGTCCTACCGTAAACATGTGGTGTACCCACACCATAAATCCGAGGAATCCAATTAATACGGTTGCAAAAACCATGGAATTATAACCAAATAAGCGTTTTTTGGAGAAAGTACTTATCACATCGGACATAATTCCAAAAGCAGGAAGGATGACGATATATACTTCTGGGTGACCAAAAATCCAGAATAAATGCTCCCAAATTACGGTACTCCCACCCATCGTGTAATCAAAGAAATTAGATCCGAAGAGTCGATCGAACATCAACATTAAAAGAGCCACTGTAAGAGCTGGAAAAGCAAAAAGGATAAGCCCAGATGTTACAAATGCAGTCCACGTAAACAATGGAAGACGCAGAAATGTCATTCCAGGCGCACGCATATTGATAATAGTTACGAGGAAGTTAAGTCCCCCGATCAATGTACCAATACCTGATATCTGTAAACCTAATACATAAAAATCAACACCTGGTCCGGGACTATATTCATTTAATGCAAGTCCTGTATAAGAAGTCCATCCTGCATCAGGTGCCCCACCAAATATCCAACTTAAATTAAGGAGTAATCCTCCAAAGAAGAAAAGCCAAAATCCAAGTGAATTTAGAAAAGGGAAAGCAACATCACGTGCACCAATCTGCAATGGTACAACAGCATTCATAATAGCAAATATCAATGGCATTGCTGCTAAGAAAATCATTGTAGTACCGTGCATGGTTAATAGCTCATTAAACGTACGCCCCACAAAAAGTTCGTTACCTGGAGCGAATAACTGTAAGCGCATTAATGTAGCTTCAATTCCACCAATGATGAAAAAAAACAAACCAGCCATCAAATAAAGAATACCAATTTTCTTATGGTCGACAGTAGTCAGCCAATCCCAAGTACGACTACTACGTACACGTTCGAAAAACTGTTTATTATAACCACCAGTAAAAATAGCGGCTAGAAACAGCGCAAGAACAAGAAGAACAATCAGTGTCGGCAAGGTAGTCCCTCCTTTTTGAATAAAGAATACTTGCCGATTGGCAAGTCTTTAAGCGCAGACAGAGGTTAGTAGCACTTATGTACCTCAGACTAGGGAACAAGTCTCGCTTTGTAGATAAGCAGTATTCTTTTACTTATCTAACAAGTAAGAGATCCTATTTTCTACTATCTAGATACTTGATAAGATCATTTAACTCGTCTTTGTTTAAGTAATCAATTTTAGGCATTAACGTTCCTGGTTTTACTGATTGTGGATTACGCAACCAAATTTTTAAGTTTTCATCGTTATGAGGCAGTACTCCGGCAATTGTAGTCCTTGTCGCAAATTTGTTTAAGTTTGGACCTTGTATGTTTGGATTTACACCAGCATGGCAGCCAATACAGTTTTGCTGGAAGATTTTCTCTCCATTTGCTTCTGAAGAAGTGGTAGCAACTGTTGGTGCAGGCTGTTTCATCTGGTCTTTCCATTTGTCAAAATCAGCTTGATTTTTGGCAAATACTTTAAAATCCATCAAAGCGTGACCGCTACCACAGAGCTCTGCACATTTTCCTTGGTAAACACCCGCTTCTTTTGCATCGAGAATAACAGTGTTCACACGACCAGGTACAACGTCTACTTTCCCACCAAGAGAAGGAACCCAGAATGAGTGTAGAACATCTTTCCCATGAACTCGGAAAAGTATCTTTTTACCAACTGGAATATGAACTTCTTGCGCAGTCGTAATTCCATATTGAGGATACTTAAATTCCCACCAAAATTGATATCCGGTAACATCGATAATAACAGTTTCTTCTGCTGGAGGAGCTTCCGCCAAATCAAAAGTGTACTGTACAGTTGGAATAGCAAGTGCGATGAGTGCTGCGATAGGAATAACAGTCCAGATGATCTCCAACTTTGTACTACCATGTACTTGCTCGGGCATTCTATCTTGTCCTTTACGTTTCCGGTAACGGACTAAGACATACACGAAAATAGTAATAACGATTACAAATACTACGGTCATAAGACCTAGACTCCAGTAAATCAGATTCAGCTGAATTTTAGCAGCTGATCCCTTTGGATCCAGAACGCTAAGTGTCGGATCACCGCTACATCCAGCTAAAAGTATCATTACAAGAGATATGAGAAGTCCTATGCGCCATATTCGAAGTCTTTCCACAGCCAAACCTCGCTTTCTACCACATACTAAAATATCTGTCTTACCAAAACATCTACCATCATCAGAAATAGGATCATAGTAAGATAGACTAAAGAATACAAAAACATTTGTTTTGCCCACAAGTCTTCATCTTGTTTTGAAAAACCTTTTATAGCTAAAACCACATAGATAACATCAAGGATAATAGCTGTTGTAAGAAAAGTCCATCCCACAGCATCTGTAGCAAAAAGAAGAATCGTAGCAGGTAACAATAGAATGGTAAAGATGAGTATTTGTTTCTTGGTTTCAGCATTCCCCTTTACTACTGGTAACATTGGGATGCCAGCAGCTTTGTATTCCTTTGCTTTGCGCATTGCAAGTGCAAAGAAATGTGGAGGTTGCCAAAGGAATAAGATGAAAAATAGTGCCCAAGCAGCTAAATCCAATCTTCCCGTTACCGCAACCCAGCCAATTACTGGAGGAACTGCACCTGATATACCACCTACTACTGTATTCCATGTACTGGTTCGCTTTAACCACATTGTATAGACAAACAAATACACTCCAAATCCAATAAACCCAAGTATTGCTGCTAGTAAATTGACTCCAAAGGCTAACACCAAGTGACCTATTACTGTAAGGATTATACCGTATATAAGGGCAGTACGGGGCTTCATTCTCCCACTTGGAACTGCACGTATACGAGTCCTTTCCATATGGGGATCTATATCCCGATCATAAAAATTATTTAAGGTACATCCACCTGCAATAACCAAAGCTGTTCCTATCATCGTATAGATAAATACCATCCATCCGAAAGTATGTGTATACCCTGCTGCTAACAGATATCCTGTAAAAGTTGCAAGTAAGTTAGAAGCATTGATTCCAGGTTTGGTTATATCTATAAAATCTTTCCAAATATCAGCTAGTGTATGCGGGGTTATATAACGTTCAGCGGATCTTTCCATCGTTCTTACCTCCTTCCCAAGAAACACAGGCAAAATGATTTGGTTAATTAGGTTATAACATACAAAAAATGTAATATCATAGCCAAAAAGTCTATGACTTACATTCCCCTAGAAAAATATGGGAGAAAACAAAATACACGCCTAATATCATCATCATTTTAGATGATTCATTTCATAATCGCAAGAGAAGAACGAAAGCAATAAGACCACAGAACGGGAATCTACTCCATGATTCCATCATCAGGAAATATAGTTTTCGTAAATTAGACACATTTTAGCTATTCAATTGTCAAATAATTATAAATCAACTACTGAATTATAAATCAACTACTGGATTTATAGAACCAAAAATCCCCGTTAACATCGTCAACAGGGATTTATTTGATATTTCATAGAAATTGAATTTAGTGACGGGCTTTTTCTAAAGCTGGCAATAATCTTGGATTTAAGATTTTAATGTAAGTACCTTTCATCCCTAGTGAACGAGACTCTACAACTCCAGCACTTTCTAGTTTTCGTAGAGCGTTTACGATCACAGAACGCGTAATACCCACACGATCAGCAATCTTACTTGCTACCAACAAACCTTCCAAACCGTCTAATTCATTAAAGATATGCTCCGCAGCTTCCAATTCACTAAAGGAAAGAGAATTGATTGCTAATTGCACCACTGCACGACTACGAGCCTCTTCTTCCACTTGACCTGCACGCTCACGCAAAATTTCCATACCTACTACATTCGCCCCATATTCAGCGAGAATTAAATCATCATCCACAAATTCTTCTTCTACACGAGACAGCAGAAGTGTTCCAAGGTGATCACCGCCACTAATAATCGGAATAACTGTTGTGAATGCTTTACCAAATTGATTTTTCAACTCAGTTGGGTAAGCAGTATATGGACTGTCGATACCAAGATTTGACATGGTTTTACCGACTTCCATCAACAAAGCCGCGAATTCACTTGGGAAACTGCGTTTTTCTATATAGTCATTCATTCGGTCGTTATCGAATTCATGATTGATAGCAAGTCCTAACATTTTACCTTCTGGATTAACCACATAAATGTTAGAACTTATCACATCACACAGAGCTTGTGCTACCTCATCAAAATCCACAAGATTGTGACCCGCGTTTTTTTGAAGTATTTTTGAAATTCTACGTGTTTTACTTAATAAATTCATGTGTTTTCCTCCTTGTTAACCATTACCCTTACTATTTATTTTGTCATAAAATATATCGTTATTCGAAATATTTTATGGAAAAATTTTGTTGCGGTAATTGAATTATTGAGTTTTTTTGACCCACTGCACTTTCACCATTATCCGTTATTTGGTGGATAAGGCAATTCAGATTTTGTGAACATTTTTTGAATTTCACTTGATTTTCTTATTTTTGACCAATATTTTTAAAGGAATGTTGAAAGAGATGGTCTCCATAAGATTATTTCCACTTTTCCGCTAATCAAACCATAAGGTACCAATCCGATGCTTTGATAACGGCTATCTCGACTAGCATACCGATGGCGATTGTCCCCCATAACAAATACAGTACCTGATACAACCTTGGTAGGTCCAAAATCTCCATCTTCGATCGATACATCAATATATGGTTCTTTTGCTAACTTACCATTTCGATATAGCTTCCCCCCGCGGATTTCGATAGTATCACCTGGGATACCAACTACTCTTTTTACTAGAAATCTACCCTTTTCCTTTGGATCTTCAAAAGTAATGACATCTCCTTTGTGTGGTCGCCCAAATAATAGCTCCCACTTGTTAACCAATAATCGGTCTCCGTTTTGCAATGTGGGTCGCATGGAAGTGCCATTGACTATGGATAAGGATATCACAAACTGATTTACCAATATTACAAAGACAAGTAAAAAGAGAATGATAACTCCCCAAAGGAAAAAGCGTTTCGATCCTACATGTTGCATCTTCCATTCACCCCTGAAAGTTCAAGGGAAAGATACTGATGATACCAGTGTGAAGCGAATTCACTTGTAAAAGGAATATGTCCTCTTTTTACCCATGCTGACAATTGCTTCACTGCTAGTTCCACTCTTTTTAAAATGGAGTTTGGATAGGAGTATTTTTGGCTATTTTCCACAAATTCATTCTCATCGACTACTTTGAAACTTTTGTTTGGTCTGACAATCAAATCAATATCATAATCGACATAGTGAATGCATCCATTGTGGTTATCGATCCGAAAAGGAGAAGCGATATTGCAATAATACGAAACAAGTCGTTTGTTATATCGATAAATCATCACAATGTTCCACCACTCTTCTGGAAAAAAAAGAGCAATAGAAAGACCAGGATAAGAGTGAATTCTACCATCTGACTCCGTTACTTTCGGATGATAGTTGGAAACTATAAGAATTTCATCTGATGATAAAACCTTTGATCCTTCCCACTGCCGATGAAATTCACCGCCATGCTTATAACTGTTTATGTCAATTACCTCACCCACTTGAAATGGAATCATCTTTTGTCTCTCCCTAGTTATGTCTTTAGTCTCTTTATTTCCAATAACGCAAGTTTCTAAAACCTAAAAATCAGAATTATTTTTTTCAACCAAAAAAAGGCTTAACTCAATCTTTTTTGAGTTAAGCTCTATCAGGCCGATTAGCGAATTTTATATTTCTTATTTTCACAAACAATTTCACCCATTTCTTGAGATCGTTTGGTTGCCGCTTCTATCGTTTTCTCTAAACCCTCTAAAAATAAGTAGTCTTCCATTACTTGTAAACCAGCAGCTGTTGTTCCTCCTTCTGATGTTATTTCTTGTCGGAGAACTTCCGGTTTTTTACCAGTTTCCATCAACATATGAGAAGCACCAATCAACGTTTGCAAAATAAGTTGTCTTGAAACTTCCCTTGGCAACCCTACTTTTTGTGCAGCTAGTTCCAGACCTTCTACCATAAGATAAAAATATGCTGGTCCGCTTCCTGACAATCCAGTCACTGCATCCATCAGGTTTTCTTCCAGTGAAACGACCGTTCCAACACCTTGAAATATTTTTTCTGCTCGATTCATATCGTCTGCTGTTGCATGAGTACCAGCAGTAATTGCTGTAGCAGACATACCTATTGTGCTTGATGTATTTGGCATAGAACGAATAACAGAAATATCATCTTGAAGAAAAGACTCAATATGCTTAGTTGTAACTCCCGCAATCACCGAAATGATTTGTTGATTTCTAGTAAATTTTGGTCCCCATTCCTCCAGCATTTCATTTGCAATTTGAGGCTTGACAGCTAATAGGACCACATCAGAATGTAAAAGCATCTCTTTTTGTCTTTCGATACTTGGTAAGTGATATTTATCCCTCAAATATTTCAAACGATCATAATTGGAACGATTGATAAAAGATACATCCTCTGCTTTTACTTCGTTGTTAGCAAGTAGACCAACTAACAAGGCTTCTGCTATTGCTCCAGCACCAATAAATCCAATTCTCATTTTGTATTCCTCCTCCAATTAAAAAACTCTTCCATCCAAAGGACGAAAGAGTTACTCACGTGGTACCACCTTAATTTGTGTCAAAAAGACACCTCATTGTCTGATAACGGAAGACATAACCGCAGAATTACCTGATACTCCAAAGGTGGGTTCTGATTTTTACTTTGGCAAACTTTTCAGCCTTTGAGTTTGCTCTCTTAACAAAGCTACCAATCATACTAGCCTTTATCGTTGTATTCACTGGTTTATGTTTTAAGCATTATTATGATCAATTCAACCATCATACGTCAAGAATTTTTCACTATTTTTCCTATTTGCCAAATCAATGGTACATATAACAAAATCACAATCGACAATAAAAATAAAACAAAAACCCCAAGAAAAGAAACAAAAAAGCTCCCTATTAACACCAAACTCCAAATCAAAAATGACCAGTAACTGAGAACGGAAGGTATTTCTTTTGTTTGAAACATGACTCCTGTGTAGATAAGACCACCTATTGCCAAACTAGTAGGAATAAAAATGCCTCCCAAGTGGTCAAGTATTTGATCCCACACTAATAATGTATCATGTGCTGATTCAGTTGAAATGCTCATGGACCATTGCATCAAATTTGGCATCAATACAATTTCAATTATGTGATACAAAGTACTGGCGCAAAGAGCCACCAAACTAATAAACCAAGCCATTTGCAAAATAGGACGGTAAGTTCGATTCAAGTGAAAAAAAAGCATAGTAAAGACAAAACAAATGGCAAAAAGTGCAACAAAATTTAAACTCCAAGCAATTTGAACCAGGACATAGTTTTCTGAAATATAGGTAAATCTTTCCGCTATAGAACCATGGCAGACATCTACGAGTACAAACAATATAAAAAAGACGGACAGAAATAGAAAACAAGCAGAGGTACGAAGACTCCACAGGAAGAATGTTTTGTTCTCTGCTATAGCTTCCACCTTTCTTTTCATCGAACCTCTCCCTTCCCATAGATACCATTTTTGCTCTTTTTCAGATTATTATACCTATTACGAGAAAATTTTTCTGTATTTTCTACCCATATTATCTCACATACTGTTAGGTGAGGTGATAAAACAATGTATTTTGGCAGAGATCTGGAAGAATTAAGTAGTATTCCCATCGAGGACTGGGAAATTGATGAACTATCTTATCATCATTATATGTTCTCGCAAATGTCCCCTTTAATAAATGAGCAAGGGGTTAGTTTACACCATCAAGTGATCGATGAAATCATGAAGAGAGGAAATCACCAACACCCTTAGTTATGATGGCAAAACTTACAAAAACCAACCATTTTTAAAGTGGTTGGTTTTTTATCTGAATCTACATGAACCCAGATTATGCTCTAGATTTCTTTTTAGTTGGTTTATTGCTATTCACGCTGACTTGCGAAATAGAAACTGGTGCAGGTTTTACCTTTTTCTTGGTGATTTTTATTCCAGCAACACTATAGGTTTTTACAGTCAATTTACCCCTTGTTAATTGGACTCGAATCGCAATAGGCATATCGAGATTATTTTTAAAACGAAAATCAGGACCGCTCCATTGTACAGTTGCATCTCTGCCAGCCGGTACAAAGGTTGCTTTGGGACTGAGAGAAAAACGTTGTAAAATAACCAGACCAGCTTCATCTACACTATTAAAAAGCGTAGATGATACTTGGCTTATTCCACCACCTAGTCCTTCACTGTATTCTCCTTTGACGATGACGCGAACAATACGGTAACCTTTCTTCACTGTACGCTCACCTATTATTTTATTGAACGAGAAAATTTCACCAGGTAATAATACGATATTGTTAATTGCTTGAGAAGCAACTTTTAAGTTTGTTGTGCGCTCCGTATTACGAGTATCGTAATAAGTAGTATAACTAGAAATTTCTTTTCCATTAATGCGCTGTAAGATCGCCTTTGTGATAGTCGGTTTTCTTGGAATCAAAGATATATCTTGTGGCTTATTTATAATATTTTCAGGGTCATTCAGCCAACTACTCATTTGTTGATCATTTACTGTATAACCAAGTTGCTCAGGCTTAATTGGACTGCCTAATTTGTGTTGCTCCGCATTTTTAGGAATAGTGCTTACTTGACGCTTCACTTGGTCAAACCACAATTTAAGTGCAGACTTATTAATGGAATGAACATCGCTTCCATCATATCCTACCTTACTTAAGTTAAGTTCATATTTTTTACCATTCAATCTGAGTATAATGTAGGAAGGTGAATGACTAGTAATCTCTTTATTTGCTCGCTTATTGTCAGCAACACTCTCTAGCACCCACTTGTACGAAACAAGAATAAAGAAACTACCTACAAAGAAAAACATGCTAATGAGTGCAGTAAGCAAAACTTTTTTCTGTGCAAACCAAAGTAAAAATCGATTGTGTTTTTCTTCTTCTGTTTCTGGCAAATTAGGTTGAAATAAAACCAGTTGTTGCTCTTGGGAATTATCTTTTGCTGTCCGATTTGTAACTCCTTCTTCACTTGACTTATTATTTTCTTTCACCGTTCTCTCTCCCTCAATTTCTATATCCTAATTGCTCTAATGCTTTTTGATATACTTTCGGAAAAGCGAATTCTAAAACACTCTGTTCATCCACCCAAATGGAACGCTTTGGAAGGTAAACAGGATTTTCAGACAATTCCATTGAAATTAATATTATTTTCCAATGTCGATGACTAAAGATGTGTTCAAATCGATATACATCTTCAGAAATTTTAGCAGAATATTGATTCATCTCACAGTATTCTTCTATTTGACTAATATATGGCATTTCTTCCATCCGATTTTCTGTTGGGAGCGCCCACATATTTGCTAATAAACCACTTGATGGTCTTTTTTGCACCAAAAGTTTGTTGTTCCACTTTACACCAAACATAATGACAGAAGCTTTCTTTGGTGCTTTTGCTTTCGTCTTGATTGGCAAAATATGCTCTCTTCCTGCTTGGTAACCCTTACAAAAATTGCGTATAGGACAAAACAGACATTCCGGCGATTTAGGAGTACAGACAGTAGCACCTAACTCCATCAATGCTTGGTTAAAGTCGCCAGGGGATCGATCAGGTATAATCTGTTCTGCTATGGCTTCCATTTTTTTTCGAGTAGCAGGTTTTGCGATATCATCTTCCATGTCAAATAGCCTTGAAAACACACGCATCACATTTCCATCTACTGCAGGAACTTTTTGCTTATATGCAATACTTAAAACAGCACCTGTCGTATATGGACCAATCCCTTTTAATTTAGATATTTTTTCTTTTTCATTTGGAATCACACCATCATAAGTTGCTACTACTTCTTTGATTGCAGCATGTAAATTGCGTGCACGGGAATAGTACCCGAGCCCCTCCCACAGCTTCACTACATCATCATCGCTGGCATCTGCTAAGTCATAAACGGTGGGAAACCGCTTAATAAATCTTTCAAAGTAGGGAATTACAGTAGCCACTTTTGTCTGTTGTAACATAATTTCAGATACAAGTGTATAATATGCATTTGAATGCCTTCTCCAAGGTAAGTCTCGTTGATTTTCTAGATACCATTGAAGAAGCATCTCTTGAATATCGTGTAGCCTGTTGTCACCTATTTCCATCTATTTTACATCCTTTACTATCTAATTCCTTATTTATTATATCTTGAAATAAGGAACAAGGGGATGAAATCTTATTATGAACAATCTTCACTTGGATTCCAAGTTTTAATAACAATCGAAAAATATAAATTCCATCCCAAGTACATGCAAAATAAGCTAATGAATGATAGAATTCGTTAAAAATGTAAGTGGTCAAAAGGAGTTATTTTATATAAAACACCATTGATTCATTCTATTAAACTGGATTGTGATATTAATCATTAACGGACAAAGTTAATTGAAAATTGTATATTTATACTAGTTACTACGTGCTCTCACTTTTATGCCGCATGAAAGCGAAATCAATTTACAATACTATATCACTGGAGCACCTCTTGATAAAGATAAGGAGGAATATATGGATACTGGTACTCACTTTGTTATGGGTATTGGCTTATATGGACTAGCGCATCTGGATCCAGCCGTAACAAGTAATCCAGATATGCTCTATGCAGCCTTGCTAGGAACCGTGATCGGATCACAAGCACCTGATCTAGATACACTCTATCGATTAAAAGGGAATGCTACCTATGTACGAAATCATCGCGGTTGGACTCATTCATCTTTGATGGTACTCGTATGGCCGACTATTATTTCAGCTCTGATTTCCTTATTTGTTCCTGTATCTTCCCTGCTTACTATTTGGCTATGGACTTGTCTTGCTGTATTTATTCACATCTTTATTGATTGCTTTAATACCTACGGAACACAAGCACTTAGACCTTTTAAATCCAATTGGATTTCCTTAAATATTATTAACATATTTGATCCTGTTATTTTCATTCTTCACCTTATCGGTTTTTTCATTTGGTATATTTATCAACCAAATGCTGGAGTGATTTTTGCCGTTATTTATGTCTGCATGGTGGTGTATGTAGCCTGGCGTACCATCGCTCATCACCGCATTACCAAATGGACAAAACGCATAACTAAGTTAGAAGGGAAATTTACCATTATCCCTACCTATCGATTGCGCAATTGGAACGTAATTGTTGAGATGGAAGATGAAGTGCGAATGGGGGAAATCCGCAGAAGAAATTTCTACTGGACAGGAAGGATCTCCCGTGCCGACGAAAATCATTTAGCAACACTAAAATCGAAAGAATGCAATGCAGTATCATCCTTCCTCTCTTTCACTTCTTATGGATATCCCCAAGTTTTAACGAGGGAAAATGGGTATCTAGTGAAATGGTTGGATGTACGATATTACCACAAAAAGCAATTTCCATTTGTTGCTGTAGCACACCTCGATCAAAATTATGATATCGTTGGCTCCTTTGTAGGCTGGTTAAGTGATAAACAAGCAGAAAAAAGAGCTGAAAATATTGCAAAATAAGCTATACTGTTAACCGAGGTGAAACAAAATGTCCATATTTTTAGCAACTAACATGCTTGATCTCATGATCCAGCACACTAAAAGTCTATTTAGTTCTGTCGTAAAAGACCCGGTTTCCAACTTTATCGCCCCGATATTGGAAATTGCGTTTGTTGTCGTACTCACTTATGTAGCAGTGCGCTTGCTAGATCGGGTGGTTGACCACACTTTTAAATGGAGCAAAGTAGAAACCAACAAAGCACATACTTTGCGAAAGCTGATTAAATCCGTTGTGCACTATACCTTATATTTTATTGCTCTGCTCACCATATTATCGAAATTCGGAGTCGATCTTGGACCTGTACTAGCAGGAGCTGGAATTTTAGGCTTAGCCATCGGTTTTGGCGCACAAAGTCTAGTGAAAGACGTGATCACAGGTTTTTTCATGCTATTTGAACGTCAGTTAGAAGTAGGAGATATCGTAGAGATCAACGGATTTATCCGTGGTACAGTAGAAGAAGTTGGTCTACGAATTACAAAAATCCGTGAATACAATCAAAGGCTACACTATCTTCCAAATGGCACCATCACCCAAGTTACTAACTATAACCGAGAAAAAATGAGATCAATTGTCCCCATCACAGTGCCTTATGAATCCAATCTCGATGTTGTCTCAAAAGCATTGGAAGAAGTGGTACAAAGCATCGGTGTACGCTTTAAAGATCATCTTGTTGAACAACCCGAAGTAGTTGGTGTGACCAATATCGATCAAAATGGTGTTCAGTTTACGATCACTGCACTGAGTGATCCAGATGAATATTGGAACTTAGAAAGAGAAATGCGCAAAGAGAGCGTCTTGATTCTTCGTCAGCACAACATCCATATCGCATATCCAAGAAGTGTCTTATACAGCCCAGATCAAATAAATGAACTCCAATCATCACAAAAAATGACAGCAGGGAAATAATCCCCCTGTCATTTTTTGTTTTTCTAAAAGTTATCTAATAAATAATGTTATTATTTTCTTAATAACTGTCCCAAAATTTCTAAACAAGATCAAATCTAAAAGATACAATCCATGCATAAGTAGCCCAAATGTATAATCTTGCATAAAGTAACTAACAAATCCTCCGAAAATCAGCGTAATCTTCAGAAGGACTTCCACCATAAATTGCTGAGTTGGTTTCTTTCTCAATTGAAATCGCGCAAAGAAAAGATAAAGAATCCCACAACCGTAAATAAAATATTTAGATTGAATAAATTCTACCATGCTACTCATTCCTTATATTTGGAAGATACCAGTTTCAAAACTCGCATCATTCAAGTATTCCATCTATTGGCTCTTTATTTACTGCAATGAAGGTTTATAGGTTCATTTTACACTTGAGTAGTAAGCATAATCTTACTTTTCTTCGTTTGTAAAATCAAATCTTTGTTCCTTAACAATATAAAAATAAAAATAGCAAGAGAATTTCCAACCATCATTTTCATTTGTTCTTTACTTTCTTGTGAGTCAGATCTCTTTACATATCAGCCTCCAATTTGTAAAGTTTTTTAACATAAGTTGCATACCTGTTAAATTGTCTGCGTCTTGAGAGTTGTTACATGTACGCAGATAATACCATCCCATCCTTTATATGAACGATTGGAAATATTTCCCCTAGATAAAACTTCTCAAAAGCAACTAGATCTTTTATATTGTAGAAAAATAAGATCACTTTATTCATTGGATACTGATTACTCCTTCATCGAGGCGAAACGTATAATTTTTGTTTTCTCAGGTATTATCCAGCCATTGAAACTCTATTTATAATATTCATTTAGAACAATAAATTCCATGATATGAACTTATTTCTATAAACTTATTGTAATCAATTTTATTGTTTTTTTCATTCTATTCTACCTTTTGTGTGTGTGACAAAATATTAAACTAATCCATATAAATGGAAATCGATACAAAGTTATTTTGCAGGGAAAAATGAAATCCCTCTGACAAAGATGCAGTCCGCAGTAGTGATTTTACTGCTATTTACACTTGTTTATTTTGTCTTCCCATATGTGGTTGCCAAGTAGGGATTTTTGTAACTTTGCATCATAAATTTTCCCATCACCCATCAAATATAATAACTCATTAATTGTAAATTCCTTGATTATCCGAAAAAGTTCTTGTCCCTCCATTGTATCACCAACCATAATGTACGTCTGTAAATATACTTCCAAAAAGTCTCTCTCCCCAAGTAAATGTACGATTCATCGATTTCTAGGGAATACTTCCATTAGATAAAAGGAGGATTAATTTATGGCAACTGAAATGAATTTGCAAATACGTCTCGTTAGTCGCCCTCATGGATTACCGAAAGAGGAAAATTTTAGTTGGGTGAAACAACCCATCCCAGAGCCCGCAGAAGGACAAGCACTTATTCGCACATTGTACTTATCGGTTGATCCTTATATGAGAGGGAGAATGAATGATCAAAAATCATACGTAGCTCCTTATGAATTAAACGAAGTAATAACAGGTGGAGTAATTGGGGAGGTAATCAAATCCAAATCACCTTCATTGATAAAAGGAGATATCATCTTAGGTAATATTGGATGGCAGAAATATTCTTTGATAAGCAGCGAACAAGTAAGAAAAATTGATCCAGACATCGCGCCAATCTCAACTGCACTTGGAATCCTAGGAATGCCTAGTCTAACTGCTTATTTTGGTTTGTTAGAAATCGGACAGCCAAAAGAAGGAGAGACCGTTGTAGTATCAGGTGCAGCTGGTGCGGTAGGAATGATCGTTGGACAAATAGCCAAAATCAAAGGATGTCGAGTTGTAGGTATTGCAGGTTCCGATGAGAAAAACAGATACTTACAAGAAGAACTAGGGTTTGATGCCACCATCAACTATAAAACTACACCTAATATGACAGATGCAATCGCACATGCATGTCCCAAAGGTGTAGATATCTACTTTGAAAATGTCGGTGGTACGATTTCAGATGCTGTCCTTTCCCACCTTAACTACAAAGCCCGTATTCCATTATGCGGACTTATCTCCATGTACAACATCAAAGATGCAGATGTCGGCCCTCGTATTCAATCACAGCTGCTTATCAATAGCGCTTTGATGAGAGGTTTTATCGTTGGAGAATTTGCAGATAGATTTGAAGAAGCTACAACACAGTTAGCACAATGGCTACAGCAAGGAAAGTTAAAATATCGGGAAAACATCGTTGAAGGTTTTGAAAATACAATACAAGCATTTCTCGGATTGTTTTCCGGTGAAAATTTAGGCAAACAACTTGTCCATGTTGCTGATCCATCTGTTTAAATTCATTTTCCTCATTATAGGGATATGCAGTATCTTTTATATAAAATTAGCCGTTTGCACGGAGAAATGAAACTTCGTGTAATCGGCATCCTTTGTATTTTATTTAATTTTCGAGACATAAAATCGATAAATTTCACACTTCACATCATTTAATTATGTACATTCTAATACAATCAAAAGAACATAATAGTCTGACTATAGGAAAGGTTCCTCTTACATGAATCATTACTTCCGCTCCATCTGCCGAATAACCTTGGCAGTATCTGGGTGATTGAAGTTCCTCTAGGCATAACCGCTACTGTCAGCACCTTCTCTAGGTTGGTGACTATGATATTACATTTAATAGTAATCGAGTAGCGATCAAAAAGAATCCTCTTTATTGATCGATTTCAACCGAATTGAGATGAATATACGGTTGAAGGAGTTTTCCGAATTTGGAAGAGGTAGCGCAGTGTGAGAACAAGGTTTGGGACTCCCTATTCAAAGTCCCGATTTGTACATTATCTATTCGAGTACAATCTATTTTTATATGCCTGATAAATAATAAAACCATGATCTAAACCTCTCAGCGAACAGAACCCCTTTGACAATGCGATACTCTCCCTACTGCTGTTGCAAATATAATTGATGTCCAATTAAACCTTACACAAAAAAGTGGTGTGCGTTTATCGCTAAAATACCGCACACCACCAAATATACAAACTGCATATGAGATTACTCAGAAATCGATTTCTGTAATTATGTATAACTAAAATTGACACTACACCACACAACTAAAACTGTGGGATTTTTGGGATGATAGTTTCATGACTATTTTCTTACCAAGCTAACCCGTGTGTCCCACGGTTAAATAGGGTTCTTTGTTGCTAGGAACAGTATAGACAGGCAGCTTGGTTTTCGCAATTCTGTCTAGCATTTTATGTGCAAATGATTGTTTTGCACAACCCTCTATACTATCTTATTTTCCACAAGCAACTAGGGTTATTCCACCAATAGAACCGTTTGTAAAGGTAACTAAAGAATAAAATTTTCTACTCCAACTGCCACTACTGCTGCGATAGCAACAGATACAATAATCCATATAATCATTTTACCAAGATCTCGTTTTAGCACACCTATATCATCAACAGCCGCAACTCTTGGTTCTAGAACTTTCTTCTTCTTTGCCATTCCCATTCTCCTAACTGATTGCTATTAGTAATTAGCTTACCATCTTACCCACATAAAAAAAACCACTCAAAAGTGGTTTCATTTACTACTAATCAACAAGCTCTACCTGTTTCCCATGTTGTACCCCAAATGCTTTAGCAGATTGCAGATCAGATATATAGACATCGATACGCTTTCCTTTGATTGCCCCTCCCACATCTTGGGCAATACGGTAGCCTATACCTTCTATGTAGACTCTTGAACCAATAGGGATAACTTTTGGATCAACTGCGACTGTTACTCCATCTTGAACAGGTTCTCCACTTGACGTTATTCCATAAAACGGATCATCTGGCTTCTTTCCTGTTGATTCGTACCCAGATGTATAAGCTGTTAGTGTAAAAGAACCAAGCACTTTTCCTCTTGAGAAAGTTGAAACTTCACTACTTGTCATCGTGCTGGAAGAATCCTTGTTTGTATGAATTGGAGTTTTTGTTTTTAAAATTGGAATTTTTAGTTGTTGGCCAATGTGGATCAGTGCAGGATCTGTAATTTGATTTGCCTCTGCTATTTGCTCTACTGTTAGACGGTATTTCTTTGCTAGCCCATATAACGTATCACCATGTTGTACTCTTACTGTTTTTAGGTTTTCCGCTGAACTTTGATTTACAAAGGCCCCTAGTAACAAAACTGCAGTAATAGGAAATAAAACCAATAATCTTTTTGTTTTCAAATAAATAAACCCCTTCCCCGTAAATCTATATCCATCTTTCTCATGGGGAAAGGGGTTTATACCTGTATTTATTTTACAATAGCTGCTACTTTACTCTCTAGCTTGTCATTCATCTCATCTGATACTCGTTTTGGTTCACTCCACTCTGGTCGAGTCAGACACCGACGCTCATACTGGGTATGAATGACAATCATACTGAGAAAAAATAGCACACCAATTTGAGGAGAAAGAATGGGATAATCGTACATTCCATGCCCCATCAGAGCAACTGTCTGGGATAGTAACATACCTGCCAATCGTTTTTCCTCTTTTAAGTTGGCAGTTTTGCGCCATCTTCTTGCTCGTTGAATGGTAACAAATAACAAAGCCAGAAAAGCCAACAAACCAAAGATACCAAATTCAGAAGCAATCCCTAAAAAGATATTATGAGCATGGATAACAGAGAAATCAGCTTTCTGCTCAAAAATTTGACTAAAATGAAGTGGCAGAACACCCAGCAACCAGTGTTCTTTAAATATCTCAAAAGCAGTCAACCAAACTTCTAACCTTTCACGAATCGTGCTAATAATTGTCTCCTGCCTTGGGATCAACTCTGGAAAAAAGGTTACTAGGGCAACTAAACTTAAAAAGATGCCTACGGTCCATCTTCTAGCACCTGTCATCCAAACTTGTACCACAAGTCCAACTACTAAACCAGCCCAAGCTCCACGAGAACCTGTAAGCCAAATGGAATAACAAAATAAAAAGAACATGACGTAGCCTGCGATTTTTTGCCATTTTAACTTTAAAACCGAAGCAGCATAAATACTAATGAGTGCTAAACATATTAAGAGTGCCGCAGTGAGATTTGAATTCCCTGTTGTTCCAAAACTGCGAACAGATTCTGTCTGAAACCGATATTCTTTATAGAACTGCATGAGTGCACCGATCGGTGAATTGATCAACCATGGCCAATCTACTTGCTGTATAAGACAGATAAAGACTAAATAAAGGCCACCTATCCAAAATGACAAATAAAGCCTCTGAACGTCTGTCCAGTGGAAATCAAGGGCATTCCGAAACCAGACTGCTAGAAGGTAATATAACCCAAAACACAGCGCTACGATGACAACAATTGGTATGCCATTAAACCATGAAGGCTCTACTAACCAACTGATACACGAAATCAAAATAAGTAAAAGAAAAAAGCTCTCTGGCCATGCTTTTAATCTCCAATGAGTCCGATAAAAAGTAATAGTTACAATTGCGATGACCAGTAATACAACTGGTGGAAAAAACGGAGATAAAAGTATTGTTAAATATAACAACTCAATGAGTCGTTTATGTAAATGTTTCAAAGGGGTACTCTCCCTAAAATGCATAGTTTCTGGTATAACGCTCGAATTATTTTATCAAACATATGACAGTTTGTCGAAGATTACTCTACAATTTCACGAAAAACGATACAACAAACAATCCAACTAATCTCTGGTTTACCAAGAGTTGTATTACATATCCTGTCATACTTTATGATCAAACTAAGAAGGCAATCTAATACGGAAAGGATGATGATTTAATGAAACCAAATTTGAACACCGTAGAAGCTATCATGCGAATCACTTGTGGATTAACTGGTTTAGCATGGGGTACTGCAAAAATGAGTAGAAGATGTTGGTCTCCAATCGGGATAATGATTACGATGATGTCAGCAATGAAAGTAGCAGAAGGAGTAACAAAATTTTGTCCACTCAAAGCACTGTACAACGAAAGTGAATAACGCCATATATAGATGCATCTTTTTCACATCAAATAAAAGTCATCTTCATTTTCACCAGCAAACGTACGTTTCGAATCTGATCAATAGCTTGACACAACTTGAATCTGCCGTTTAAATGAAAGCGTATGCAAATAAATTTTCATGATTAATATTATAGTTTTTCGTTTCTTCTTTTTTCAAAAGGAGGAACGGAAAACGAACTTCATAAATATTTAATAATCTTTTATACTTGCCAAACTTTTTTCGGTATGCTATAAACTATATAAGAACTTACATTCGCGTATTGTTCTTCGTCAATAAAAACTATTCAAATCTAAAACTTTATCTATTGCTTGTTTTCTGAGTTTTTTGTATAATAGTTTTCAAGATAGTAGGAGATCTGCCATATATGATGGTAATTAATCGAACGGTCGGTTAAATCAAAAATTTTGAGCCCTACAAAGATGTTTCAAAACTGGCGGATTTTCTAAGCTGATTGGTTCTCTGAAAATTTTCTCGCAAAAAGGACAATTTTTTTTCGAAAAAAAGAAGGCATATTGTCATATTTCGTCGAAAAAGACAGGTAAGAATTAATTAGTTCTGATGGTGGCAATTCGGAGTCAATCGGCTTATAATGGTGAATGTAAAAACAAGAACATACGATCGTATAGATCGGATGGAGGAGTGAAGATAATGTCACTAAGCGAGCAAGAAAAAGAAACTGTAATCCAGTTTGATGAATCCACAAACCTTGCCACCGTATATACGGCTAGTTGGACGGTTGCTCGGACTCTAAAAAAAGCAGGATTCCAACCTATTCGTAGAAAAGATGGCGCATGGTGGTTTCAAATACCTGTACATGCAATGAGTATTGCTGGAGAAAAGCAAACGACTACCATTTGTTAAATGAAAACGTTCTTTTCTTCCTAAGGAGGTTACGTGTAAGCAGGTTTTTCCTTCTTATCAAGACTATAACCTCCTGTCTCGTTTTGGTTGTCCAATTCAATAAGGAACCCTTTATTAAGGAGGTTATGCTGTGCTTAACCACCTTTTTTTCATATTCAGGAAAAGAATATAATATAATATTTTTTCTCTCGTTGTCTAGATATAACCCCTCGGTCTATTCTTATGTTCACCCTTATATCTCTTGTGCAGTAGGTGTTGAACCAAAAAAGTTTTGTTCCCTCTTACAAGATAATCAACCATTTATTTAGAAGAATTCTCCAATTCGAATGTGAGATTAGTTTTTCCTTATTTTAGATTCCTCGAATAAATGGCTAAGATCAGATTACCTCTCCTATCTAATGACTCAAACATATTCATTTTGATTTTTTATAAATATCTCCTATGGTCTTCATCACCCTGTAAACATAACCATTGATTTGAACAAATGATTTTTTATCTTCATAAAAAGGAAGAACCTTTTTAACGTAGGTTCTTCCTTCTGGTAATCCATCTATGCATTTTATACTTGAAAACTTATTCTTTCTTCTCATTGTAATACTGAACGGAGTACATAGCACCTTCAGACACCATATTATTATCTCCTTCATCACGAGGATGTGGATGGCCTATCTTCGTTTGTAATTCTTGGTTGTAATCCATTTTATTTCGATTAGGAAATTGAATTTGTTCATATAGATTTTTGATACTGTCCAATACTCTTTTCCGTCTTTGTTTGTTGGTTAATAAATAAGTGGTGACCCCTACAGTAGATAGTGTAAATGTTGTAAAAAAAGCTTTTTTGGTCATATACATTATTTCCACCCTCCAACTGAGCTTCTCTTATTTACTTGCCGATCTATACCCTAAACCTTATCTGTTTTTTATCATAAAACCAAATTGCTTTCTGCTGGATCTAGTCCCAATAGATTCGATTATAGACGATTAAAAGGTATTGAAACCATTTCATCAAAAATGACTAAACTATTCTAATTTATGCTTACACTTTTGAAATAAATTACTTTATGCTATTTAAAATTCAATAAAATCGTTTTCTTTCAACGATTGATTATTGAATTGTGCATCACTGCTATTTATCTTCATTCCTACTATGTTACCTAGCTGGACACGGGTAAAAGATAAATCAAAAGCAGCTACCATTCTCGCTGTCATTTCAATCATCCTTACTCTTATTTATGCAGGCTATACCATCCATTTGTTAACGGTTATGGAACCAAAGTATTATGAAATTATAGCCCTCTCCTCATTAGCCGTTTTTTTGAGGGATAAGAAAAATAATTGGAGAAAAATCAATTTTATTATCAGTATTGTGTACCTGTTCTCAGCTTCTTATTTGGTCTCATCCATGATCTTCGTTAAAATGCCCCAATCAAATACACAATGAAAGAGGCTGCCAATGTTGACAACCTTTTTCGATTAAGCCCTACAGATAAATAAGTAGTACCTATCTGATAACATCTTGTAACTCATCAATAGATTGGTCAAATGTCATTTCCAAATGGGGATAATCTTTGAATGATCTCCAGTCTCCTCCCCATGAAAATCCTAACTTCTTAGCTTCCTGTACAACCTCATCCCAGTCTGCTACTCCATTTTTATTTCCATCTTTCTGAATATCCCAAGATAATGTTTGCTTCTCCTTGTCATAAATAGCAAAATCAATCGCTAGCCCATAATTATGATAAGATTGCCCTCCTTTGGCATATGTAATGATTTTTCCAGCTCTGGTTCTTCCTTGCTCATAAAGTTGATTTTGTTCATCAATTGACCGAAAACCTTCTATAATCTGGATAGTTATCCCCTTTTTTTGTACGTTTTCTTTTAATTGTTCCATAGCGAATTGGACTTCTGGATGTAAACTTTTCAGGCTAAATTTCATTTGTTTTGGAGGGAAAATATAATCTTTAAAATTAAAAAACGAAAACAACATACATCCGATTAGTATACAAGTGAACCAAATCCATTTTTTGTTCACTTCCATTACTCCCTTCTAGATGCTATACCTGCCCGTGTGGGAAGAATGGTATGTTTTGACGAAAAATCGTCCGCATAAAAAAAGGTTACCAAGAACACTGGTAACCTAATTATAACTGATTTTAATGAATCGCTTTAGAAGCGATATCCTTACGATAATGTGCGCCCTCAAATCGTATCTGTTTCACGGTTTCATAAGCTCTCTGTTGACTTTCTTGAAGGGTATTCCCAAGTGATGTAACTCCTAACACTCTACCTCCAGCAGTAATCACTCTTCCGTTCTTTTCTTGTGTACCTGCATGAATAACAACCGTATGATCATTCAATCGATGGGGGAAAGTGACTTCTAATCCGTTCGGATAACTACCTGGATATCCTGGTGAGGTCATGACCACACATACTGCGGCACTGTCACTCCACTCGATCTGTAAATCTCCTAGACGCCCCTCTACAACAGCTAAGAGGACATCCACTAGATCAGTCTTTAATCTTGGAAGAACAACTTGTGTCTCTGGATCACCAAATCTCGCGTTAAACTCGATTACTTTTGGTCCTTCATCTGTAATCATGAGACCTGCATACAAAACACCTTTGTAATGAATCCCTTCTTGTTGAAAAGCGTCAACCATTGGATGAATGATTGTCTCTATCGCTTGCTGGATCACTTCTCCTGCAATTTGAGGAACTGGTGAATATGCACCCATGCCACCAGTATTAGGACCCTTGTCTCCATCAAATACAGCCTTATGATCTTGGGATACAACCATCGGAGCAACGTTTTTTCCATCGACAAAAGCCATCAAGGAGACCTCTTGACCGATCAAGCATTCTTCAATGACTACTTGATCTCCGGCTGCACCAAATATTTTGTCGTCCATTGCTTCAATGATTGCTTTTTCTGCTTCTTCTAATGTTTGAGCAACAACTACCCCTTTACCAGCTGCTAGACCATCTGCCTTGATAACGATAGGTGCTCCTTCTTGTCTCACATAAGTCAATGCCTCTTTGCTATTTGTAAATGCTTGATATTTCCCTGTAGGAATGTTGTATTTTTGCATCATATCTTTAGCAAAGGTTTTGCTTCCTTCAATGATAGCTGCTGCTTTTTGTGGGCCAAAAATCGGGAGATTCAACTCTTCGAATTGATCTACGATTCCTTCTAACAAAGGGAGTTCTGGACCCACTACAGTAAGATCAATAGATTGTTCGATCGCAAATTGGGCTAACTTTTCTTGCTCCGAAACTCCAATCGCAACATTATCAGCTAAAAGAGCTGTCCCCGCATTTCCTGGTGCGCAGAAAATTTTAGATATACGACTACTTTGAGCCAATTTGGCAATGATCGCATGTTCACGACCACCATTACCAATAACTAATATCCGCATCGCATTCCCTCCTCTAGTGTTTGAAGTGACGTACGCCCGTTAATACCATCGCTATGCCATGTTTGTTCGCTTCTTCAATGGATTCCGAATCGCGGATAGAACCACCCGGTTGAATAATCGCACGAATCCCTGCTTCAGCTGCTTTTTCTAAAGTATCGGACATAGGGAAGAAAGCATCTGAAGCAAGCACTGCTCCTTTTGCGGATTCTCCGGCTTGGCGAATCGCAATCTCAGCAGCTCCGACACGATTCATCTGACCTGCTCCAACCCCAATCGTACGATTATCTTTGGTCAGTACAATTGCATTCGACTTCACATGTTTAACCACTTTCCATGCAAATAATAACTCGTCCCACTCTACTTCTGTCGGAGTGCGATCCGTTGCTACTTGACACATTTCCCGGGTAATTTTTTCGCTGTCTTGTTCTTGGATAAGAATGCCGCCATCAATAGATGTCGCTTTCCAAGTAGATTGCTTTGCATCATTAGAAAATGCTAATTCTAGCAAACGCAAATTTTTCTTCTCACTGAGAATTTGTTGTGCTTCTTCGCTAAAACTTGGTGCGATGATGATTTCTAAAAATATTTCTTTCATTTTAGAAGCGGTAGCTGCATCAATTGGGCGATTTGCTGCAATAATACCACCAAAGATAGAGACAGGATCTGCTTCATACGTTCTTTGATATGCTTCGAGTATCGTTTCCCCGATTGCTACACCACAAGGATTCATGTGTTTTACTGCTACTACTGCTGGTTCGGTAAACTCTTTTACAATTTCTAAAGCTGCATTTGTGTCTTGGATATTGTTATAGGAAAGCTCTTTTCCTTGTAATTGTTTTGCAGAAACCAGTTGATCTGCTGTAGCTAATGCATTTTTATAATAAGCGGCTTGTTGATGTGGATTTTCTCCATATCGGAGAGTACTCACTTTTTCGTAAGAGAGCGTTAATTGATCTGGGAGTGATTCTTTCACTTCTCCCGTCAAATAGCTTGCGATAAGCGAATCATAAGCAGCTGTATGTCGGAATGTTTTTGCGGCTAGCCGTTTTCTAGTAGCGAGGGTGGTTGCTCCATCCGCTGCAAGTTCTTCTAAGACTACCGCATAATCAGCAGGATCGACTAAAACCGTAACATCGCGGTGATTTTTAGCGGCAGAACGCAACATAGAAGGACCACCGATATCAATGTTTTCAATCGCTTCCTCATATGTAAATCCTTCTTTGGTGATCGTGGCTTTAAAAGGATATAAGTTTACGACAACCAAATCGATAAACTCAATGCCATTGTCCGCGCATGCTTGCTGATGAGACGCTTTATCGCGCACAGCAAGCAAACCTCCATGCACCTTTGGGTGAAGAGTTTTGACTCGGCCATCAAGAATCTCTGGAAAACCAGTAACTTCGGAAATTTGTGTTACTGGTAATCCTTCTTTTTGCAATAGTTGAAACGTACCACCTGTAGAAATAATTTGCACCTCTTGCTCAACAAGCTTTCTGGACAATTCGACAATACCTGTTTTATCGGAAACGCTAATAAGCGCGCGACGCACTTTAGACATGTTAAATCCTCCCTGTCACAAGCTGTTTTATTACTTCTGGGTAAAGACTATGTTCCACAGCTTGTATTTTTTTTGTATATGTCATGAGTGTATCATTTTCTTCTATAGCAACTGGAACTTGAGCAATAATAGGCCCTGTATCCATTCCTTCATCCACAAAATGAACCGTAACACCAGAAACTTTTACGGGATAGGCAAAAGCTTGTTCAATTGCATTTTTCCCTACAAAAGCAGGAAGTAAAGAAGGATGAATATTTACAATCCTCCCTTTGAATCTATGCAGTAAAGTAGGACCAATCAATCGCATGTAACCAGCTAGAATGATCCATTCAATTTTTTTCTCTTCTAACACTTCTAAGATAGCTGATTCATACGCTTCTTTATTTGGAAAAGATTTTGGTGACACGAGGTAATGCGGCACATCCAAACGATCCGCGCGATCCAATACTTTCGCACCTTCGCGATCAGTTAAGAGCAAGGATACTGACTGAGGCCAGTTATCCTTGCGTGATTGATTTACAATACTTTCAAAGTTTGTTCCGCTACCAGAAGCGAAAATAGCGATGCTCATTAGCTATTTTCACCTACCCAGCGAAATTTATCTGATCCGTTCACAATCTTACCAATAAGATCTACCGTCTCACCAAGCTCTGAAGCTCTTGCCATAACTTCTTCAGCTTGCTCTTTTGGCACACAAACAACCATTCCAATTCCCATGTTAAAAGTGCGGAACATATCTTCCTCTGAAACATCACCAGCGTGTTGAATACGGTCGAAAATAGCAGGTACATTCCAAGCATTTGCATGAACTTCAGCGGTCAGCCCCTTTGGTAACATGCGAGGAACATTTTCTACAAGTCCTCCACCTGTGATATGAGCTGCGCCCTTTACAGTGTACTCTTTCATTAATGTCAGTAATGTTTTTACATAGATTCTAGTAGGAGTGAGTAGTTCTCTTGCGAGTTCAAGATCCATCCCGTCAGCAAATAAAACATGTCTCGCCAATGAAAATCCATTACTATGCAATCCATTGGAACCAAGACCGATCAGAATATCGCCTTCTTCAATTGTAGAACCATCAATTAATTGGTCTTTTTCTACTACACCTACACAAAATCCAGCGATATCATATTCTCCTTTGGAATACATACCTGGCATCTCCGCTGTTTCACCGCCAATCAAAGCACATCCAGCATCAACGCAACCATCTGCAATTCCTTTGACAACTGCTTCCGCTTGAGCTGGTTGTAATTTACCGGTTGCCAAGTAATCCAAGAAGAATAGTGGTTCTGCTCCTTGCACGATGAGATCGTTCACACACATCGCAACGCAATCGATCCCGATCGTATCATGTAAATCTGTAGCAAAAGCTAATTTTAACTTTGTCCCAACTCCATCTGTAGCAGAGACCAAGACAGGATTTTTATATTTACCAAGTGCAAAAGAACCACCAAATCCTCCAATATCACCTAATACTTCTGGACGATATGTGCGTTTTACATGAGCGCGAATCCGCTCTACTGTTTCGTTACCTGCATCGATATCTACACCAGCTTGTTTGTATGCTTCACTCATACGGTCTCCTCCACCTCAAGTGCGTCATATAGCTTGGTAGGGTAATCTCCAGTGAAACAAGCTACGCAATGTCCACGATTTTTTTCATTGGATGGTCTCCCAATTGCTTCAATCATACCTTCTGCACTAAGAAACGCTAACGAATCAGCATTGATCAGTTTACAGATCTCATCTACGGAGTGATTGGAAGCGATCAATTGATCACGATTGGCAGTGTCAATTCCATAAAAACAAGGATTCTTTACAGGGGGGGAACTAATGCGTACATGGACTTCTGTTGCCCCTGCTTCACGCAGCAAGTTCACGATTCTGCGACTGGTTGTCCCACGAACAATCGAATCATCCACCATAACAACACGTTTTCCCTCTACTACTTTTCGCACAGCACTCAGTTTCATCTTGACGCCTTGCTCGCGTAGTTCTTGACTAGGCTGGATAAAAGTTCGACCTACGTAGCGGTTTTTAATTAAGCCAAGTTCATATGGGATACCTGTAGCCTCCGCAAATCCAATCGCAGCAGAAGTACTTGAATCAGGAACACCTGTGATGACATCAACTTCAGCAAATGCTTCTTTCGCTAACTGGCGTCCCAGTCTCTTTCTCGCTGTATGCACATTAATACCGCTTATATCGCTATCTGGACGAGCAAAATAAATATATTCAAAGGAACAGATCGATGTTTCTTTCGGCTCAGAAAAACGGGTGACGCACATTTCATTGTCTTGGGTAACAACCAGCAATTCTCCTGGTTCTATTTCACGAATAAAAGTCGCTCCAATGGTATCAAAGGCACAAGTTTCAGAAGAGAAGACATAAGAATCTCCCAATTTACCAATCGCTAAAGGACGCAATGCATGTGGATCTTGCGCCACGAATAGCTGCTCATTGGTTAGAATTAGTAATGCATAGGCACCGACTAATTGATTTAATGTTTCCTTCACTGCACCTTCTAGTGTGTCTGCATTTGACCGTGCGATTAAATGGGCAATTGCTTCTGTGTCTGTGGTAGTTTGGAAAATCGATCCATTTGCCTCTAATTCTTTGCGAAGCTTGTCTCCATTAACCAAGTTTCCATTTGTAGCAATCGCAATCTCTCCTTTGGCATAATTGAATACCAAAGGTTGTACATTAGCCAGTACACTAGATCCAGTAGTGGAATAACGAACATGTCCAATTGCAGTAGAACCGATTAATTTGGAAACTTCATCCGAACTAAATACTTCTGTCACAAGTCCCATATCGCGGTGCACGTGAAATTTTTCACCATTTGTCGTTACAATACCAGCACTCTCTTGCCCACGATGTTGCAATGCATGCAGTCCATAGTAGGTGAGTCTGGCTGCATCTGAATGACCTACTATACCAAACACGCCACATTCTTCGTTTAATTCGTCGAAGTCGAAGATGCTGTCATCTTGCATGGTATCGCCTCTTCCCAAAGATTGGTTAATTGTGCTACAGAGCGATCGATTACTTGCTGACCATTTACACGGACTTCTAAACTTTCTCCCATTACTTCCCCAATCACTTGAGCTGGAACTGTGAATTGTTTCATTGTTTCTACTACAGCTTCCACCTTGTCTTTTGGCACAGAAAGTAACACCCTTGATTGGGTTTCACTGAACAGATACTGGGTAGCATCTTGTGTCGTCTCCACTTGTACTTTTGCACCTAAACCTCCACTGATACAAGATTCAGCGACAGCAAGTGCTAAACCGCCTTCGGAAACATCATGCGCGGATTGAACCAGTCCTTGACGAATAGCAGTAAGAACTGCTTGTTGCAATGCTTTTTCTTTTTTGCTATCCAATACTGGAGTACGTCCAGAGATGGTGCCGGCGTATGTTTGTTGCAATTCACTGCCACCGAGCTCGATTGCTGTATCACCGAGTAAAACCAATACATCATTTTCTTTTTTAAAGGCCCCAGTTGTAATATGCTCCCGTTTTTCAACCAGTCCAACCATACCCACTACAGGAGTTGGATAGATTGGTTGACCCTTGGTTTCATTGTATAAACTAACATTACCACCAACAACAGGGGTCTGAAGCACTTCACACATTTCACTCATACCATCAATCGCTTTGGATAGCTGCCAATAAACTTCTGGTTTTTCTGGGCTACCAAAATTGAGACAATCTGTCATTCCAAGAGGCTCTGCACCAGAACAGACTACATTTCGAGCTGACTCTGCGACAGCGATCCGTCCACCGTTTACCGGATCTAGGTAAACATATCTACCATTTCCATCCGTACTCATCGCAAGAGCTTTTTCTGTTCCACGAACGACAACTACAGCCGCATCAGACCCAGGACGAACCGCGGTACTTGTCCTGACCATGTAATCATATTGTTGGAAGACATATTTTTTGCTTGCCATATTTGGTGATTGTAATATTTTTGCTAACGCTTCATTCGCATCAATATTTTCAAGGGATTCTGCTGGGTTCACTGATTCATTTTCTACAAAGTAAGCTGGCACTTTTTCCTCACGAACATAAACTGGTGCATCATCAACCAGAGTGTTAACAGGAATATCTGCAACTAATTCACCGTGTTGGAAAAGTCGATATTGGTTACCATCTGTTACTTCACCGATTACGGCTGATTGTAAACCCCATTTGTCGCAGACAGCGATTACTTCCGCTTCACGGCCTTTTTCCACTACCAAAAGCATCCGTTCCTGGGATTCCGATAACATAATCTCATAAGAAGTCATGCCTGTTTCCCTTTGAGGAACAAGGTCCAGATTTAGGTCTAATCCTTGCCCTCCTTTTGCTGCCATTTCTGCACTGGAGCATGTGAGGCCAGCCGCACCCATATCTTGAATACCAAGTAACATTTTTTGCTCTACCATTTCCAAGCAGGCTTCCAATAACAATTTCTCCATAAATGGATCACCCACTTGAACCGCAGAGCGTTTCTCTTCTGATTCTTCATTTAGCTCTTCTGAAGCAAAAGTAGCCCCATGTATTCCGTCACGGCCTGTGCTAGCACCTACATAAATAACAGGATTTCCTGCGCCAACTGCCACACCTTTTTGTAGATCACCATGATTGATAATCCCTACGCACATAGCGTTGACGAGCGGGTTACCGTCATAAGAATTATCAAAAACAACTTCCCCACCAACAGTAGGTATTCCAATACAATTTCCATAATGCGCAATCCCAGCAACCACGTTATCAAACAGATAACGCACTTGGGAGGAATCTAAATCGCCAAATCGTAAGGAATTGAGAAGTGCTACTGGACGAGCCCCCATGGAAAACACATCACGGATGATCCCTCCAACACCTGTTGCTGCACCTTGGAATGGTTCAACTGCTGAAGGATGGTTGTGACTTTCGATTTTAAACACAACTGCTTGATCATCACCAATATCAATAACGCCAGCACCTTCACCAGGACCAAGTAAGATACGCGGACCTGTTGTAGGAAATTTCCTTAGCAATGGTTTAGAGTTTTTATAGCTACAGTGTTCCGACCACATCACGCTATAAATACCAATCTCTGTCCAGTTTGGGAGACGGCCTAAGTGACCTTTTACTTGCTCATATTCCTCCGTTGTCAGGCCCATTTCTTTATACAGTTGCTGATCTCTAATTTGTTCGGCTGTTGGTTCCATCATGAGGCTTGATTCTCCTTCCAGTAAGCTAACATTGAAGTAAATAAACGCGCTCCATCTGGAGAACCCATCCAATCGACGATCGCTCTTTCTGGATGTGGCATCATCCCGAGCACATTTCCTTTTTCATTGGTTATACCAGCAATATTTGCTATGGAGCCATTTGGATTTTTGCCTGCATAGCGGAATAAAATCTGCCCGTTATCCTCTAACCGTTGCAACGTATCCTCGTCACAAAAATAATTTCCTTCTGCATGTGCAATCGGTATTTGAACCGTCTCCCCTTCTGCATAGTGCTTGGTAAATGCGGAATCGATTCGTTCCACCGAAACTGGTTCAAGTTCACAACGAAATTGCAAATGGTCGTTTCGCATCAATGCACCTGGCAATAGTCCCGCTTCGGTTAAAATTTGAAAACCATTACAGATGCCAAGGATCAGCTTTCCAGCCTCTGCTTCTTTTTTTACAGCATCCATGACAGGAGAGAACCGAGCTAATGATCCGCAACGTAGATAATCACCGTATGAGAAACCACCTGGTAAGAGAATCGCATCATAGGAAGATAAATCTGATTCATGATGCCAAACTGGATTTACTTCTTCTCCCAATACATCTTCGATTGCGTGTACCAAATCCATATCACAGTTAGACCCTGGGAATACTACCACAGCAAATCTCATGTTTATACCTCCTCTAGATCAAAGCGGAAGTTTTCGATTACGGGATTGGAGAATAATTTTTGACACATAGCTGTTACGGCGACTTCTGCTTCTTCTTGATTAGCAGCTTCAAGGGAAACTTCCAATCGTTTTCCAATTCGTACATCAGACACTTCGGTATAACCCATTGTGTGGAGTGTTCCTTTTACAGCTACTCCTTGTGGATCAAGTACACTTTCCTTCAACGTGACAAAAATAGTTGCTTTATACATGTTACTGGCCTCCCAATCGTTTATCTATCTCTTGATATGCTTCAATGACATTGCCCAGGTTACGACGAAACCGGTCTTTATCCAACTTATCTCCAGATTTCAGATCCCAGAAACGGCATGTGTCAGGGGAAATTTCGTCTGCAAGTAACACTTCTTCATTTTGATCCAAACCAAATTCTAATTTAAAATCAACCAAGCGGATGCCACGTTGTTCCATGTGCTCATAAAGAATTTTATTAATCTGGAGCGCTTGTTTTTTCATCTGTGACACAATATCTTCGCTCGTAATCTCCAAAGCGTAAATATGATCCTCTAGTATGAGCGGGTCACCAAGATTATCATCTTTGTAGTAAAATTCTACTATCGGAAAAGGCAACGGCTTACCTTCTTCGAGTCCTAAACGTTTGGCAAAGCTTCCTGCGGTAATATTTCTAACTACTACCTCTAAAGGAACAATCGTCACTCTTTTTACTAGCTGCTCTAATGTAGATAAACGTTCTAAGAAATGACTTGGAATTTGATTTTCTGCTAGTAGATCGAAGAAATAACTAGTGATTTTATTATTCAAAGCACCTTTACCTTCTAAGACTTCCTTCTTTTCCCCATTGAAGGCAGTTGCTGTATCTTTATATTGAACAAGTAAAACGTTTGGATCTTTAGTGGAAAAAAGCTTCTTTGCTTTTCCTTCGTAAAGTAACTCTCCCATCTGTAGCTCTCCCATTTCTTACTCCCCCTATAGTCCGAGTCGATCAAAAATGAAATCAACTTGAGCTAAATGATGTCGATAATCAAAGCAGTCTGCGATTTCTTCTAAAGAGAGGTGACTTGTCACAAATTCATCTTTTTCCACTAAGCCACGGAAAGAAGTTTGTTCTTCCCATGCCTGCATAGCTAGTAGCTGGACACGGTCGTATGCTTTTTCTCTGGTCAACCCTTTGTCGATCAAGGTTAATAAAACACGTTGTGAGTAGATAAGACCAAATGTACGGTCCATATTGCGTTTCATATTTTCGGGGAAAACACGAACCCCACTGATGATATTGGTAAAACGATTTAACATGTAGTTTAACAGGATAGTAGCATCTGGGAGTATCACACGCTCAACGGATGAATGAGATATATCACGTTCATGCCATAGTGGAACATTTTCATAGCTAGACACCATATGACCTCTGACTACACGAGCTAAACCAGAGATATTTTCACAACCGATAGGGTTACGTTTATGCGGCATTGCAGAAGATCCTTTTTGACCTTTACCAAATGGTTCTTCTACTTCTCGAGTTTCACTTTTTTGCAGTGCGCGAATCTCCGTTGCAAATTTATCAAGGGATGTTGCGATTAAAGCTAGCGTTGCCATATAGTTCGCATGACGATCACGTTGCAAGGTTTGTGTAGAGATCGATGCAGTTTCTAATCCCAGTTGTTCACAAACATACTTCTCCACAAATGGATCGATATTGGCATATGTGCCAACAGCACCAGACATTTTCCCAACTCGAACCGTTTCAATTGCCTGTACAAGACGCTCACGATTGCGTTTCATTTCTTCGTACCAAAGTGCCATTTTCAACCCAAATGTAGTTGGTTCTGCATGTACTCCATGAGTACGACCCATCATTACCGTATATTTGTACTGTTTTGCTTGATTTTCCAATGCTTCAATCAAGCGGTCTACGTCTTTTAACAAAATTTCATTCGCTTGTCTCAAAAGATAAGATAAAGCCGTGTCTACAACATCTGTTGAAGTTAACCCATAGTGTACCCATTTGGACTCTGACCCTAATGTCTCCGAAACAGCTCGAGTAAAGGCTACTACATCATGCCGGGTTTCTTGCTCAATCTCTAGAATACGATTTACATCAAAGGAAGCATTTTTACGAATCAAAGCAACATCTTCTTTTGGGATTACACCTAACTCAGCCCATGCTTCACAAGCTAATATTTCAACCTCTAACCATGCCTGAAAACGATTTTGATCTGTCCAAATAGATGACATTTCTTCACGAGAATAACGATTAATCAACGGTATACCCCTTTTCTTTCGTCCATATTGCTGTTTGTTCTGTTGCTGTAAGGGCTGGACATATTTTTAATTGATCTAATTCAGCTAATCCACGGGATATATCTTCCGTTAGGAGGGTGATATGACCCATCTTTCTCCCTGTCTTTGCTTCTGTTTTTCCATACCAATGCGGTTTTATATGAGGAGGCAAATCTGAAAAGGTTTGAAAAAAAGCTTCTTGGTGTTCACCTAGTAAATTCATCATGATTGCTTGGTGATAAAGTGTAGGTGTGATAAGTGGTAAGCCAATAACAGCTCGAATCATCTGCTCAAATTGAGATGGATTACAAGCGTCATACGTATAATGACCTGAATTATGAGGACGTGGTGCTAACTCATTGATATAGAGATGTCCATCTGCATGTAAAAACATCTCCACAGCAAGCAATCCTACCATTTGCAAATGCTCTGCAATTTGTTCAGCCAACTGAACAGCTCGTTTATTTGTCGCTTCTGCAATAGTAGCTGGTGCAATAGATAGATGGAGAATATGATTTCGATGTATGTTAACAGCTGGAGGAAATGCTTTGATCTCACCTGTTACGCTTCTCGCTACAACAACAGAGATCTCTTTGAGAAAAGGAATAAACTTTTCTAAGATATACGTTTGTGACATAGAATGATGTTGATCCAGCCACTGATTGACATCCTCCAGAGTATGAAACGTCCATTGTCCTTTTCCGTCATAACCGCCTGTAACTGTTTTTAACACTGCGGGTAAACCGATTTTTTTAATAGCTTGCTGCAATTCTTCAACTGAAGAAACTTTTGCATATGAAGCAACTGGCACACCTGCTTCTTCAATTGCAGCTTTTTCCATTAATCGGTGACGTGTCACTTCCAATAATTTGGTACCTTGTGGTACATTTTTTTGTTCTGCTATACGTCTAACTACATTTGGATCGATATTTTCAAATTCATAGATGATGAGATCAGATAAAGATGCTAATTGATCTGCTGCATGAATATCATCAAACCCAGCTTTGATATGATGATCAGATATTTGTACACCAGGAGCATCCTCAGAAGGATCTAATGTTACAAACCGATAACCCATTTTCCTTCCTTCTAGGATGATCATTCTACCTAACTGACCTCCACCTAATACTCCAATTGTTTGTCCTGGTACGAGGCTGCTCATGAAAGATCCCCCTCTGTGAGTACCTTTTGTCTTGTATCATGTCGTCTGTTTTGTAGTCTTTTTTGTACGTCTTCATCCGATATTCCGAGTATCTGTGCTGCTAAAAGTCCTGCATTAGTAGCTCCTGCATTTCCAATTGCAACAGTGGCAACAGGAACTCCACCTGGCATTTGTACAATGGATAATAACGAATCCAATCCATTTAGCGTAGAAGATTTCACTGGAACTCCAATAACAGGGAGTACCGTTTTCGCTGCGACCATCCCAGGAAGATGTGCTGCACCACCAGCACCTGCGATTATGACCTTGATTCCCCGCTCAACCGCTGTTTCTGCGTACGTAAACATTTCATCAGGGGTTCGGTGTGCAGATACCACTTTTTTTTCAAACGGAATCTGTAATTCCTCTAATACATCACAAGCTAGTTTCATCGTTGGCCAATCCGAAGTACTGCCCATGATAACTCCAACACGTACCATCATCTGCCTCCATAAAAAAACCCAAACAGCGTATTCCAGAAGCAAGCTTTGCCTCGCGAAATTCTATACTATTTAGGTAGTGTTAGCTTTATTCATAACATGTTTAGTGTAACAACCTTTGCAAACCAAGTCAAACAAAAAAACGAACAACAAAAGGATATCAAACCTTTAATGTTCGTGTATGACTTGTAGTTCAAAAAAATTGTACAAAAGATCTGTTATCCAAAATATTTCCCTATCAAAACACCTTGTATACTTATATCCTTTCGAATCGGTTTAAATATAGCTTTTGCTATTTAACAGATAAATAAGAGTAAACAAAATACGGCCTGACAGTTCTCAAATGAATGAGAACTTCCAGGCTTTGTCCTCCCCTTATCAGGAGGGGTAAAACTTCCCAAAGATAATGCCATAAAATCGTTCAATACTGCTCTCATCATCCGATACAAGAGGAGTTTTCTTGAGAACTTCCTCTGCCTCTGTTAGCTTGCCATCTTTGGCTAGCTCCCAACACTTGAGCCAGCGATTATAGGTGGAAACTTCAGCTGCTTGTTCGGAACTGAGCTTGGAGATAAGATCGATGAGATCTGACATCATACTGTTCTTGTTATGAGACATACTTTCTCCAATGGTTGGTGAACGATCATCTTATTATAACATTCTGACTAACCTATCCATGCGAAATTGTAGATACTAGTGTATATATCCTTTGATTGGTTACCCTCTATTTGATTTAACTTCATCTAATTTTTAAGACATGAAAGCACTTAAATTGGATTTTTATTAGAAAAATAGTTTTAAATAGAAAAATTTATGTTGCTTAGTGGATTTTTTTATTAAATAATAGAATAAAATAGAATATTAGAAAAAGGGGTTTTGGATTTGGTTAAACAAGTGGTGAACATTGCAAGTAATCAGATGGATTCGATGGATTTAATGGAATACATGGACTTTTTTATCAAAAATGTAATTCCCAAAATACTGCTACTACCAGGTGTCGTCAAAGCAGATATTACGAAATTAACGCAAATGGCCATTACCCCTGATGCACGGCAAATGGAAAGCAACAATGTTTCACTACAAGCCCAAGTCTATTACGAAAATGAAGAAGCCTACCAATATATTATCTCCAATGTTATCGATCAAGAACTCACCAATATCCTTCTGGATGGGGAAAAATTTATTACTTTACATACCGGATATCAATATTCTTTTCAAAAGTATTAGAAAAAGCAGTGGCGGAGCCTAGTATAGAGATTACTCTCTTACCAAACTCCGCCAAAAACATGACGACTAATTAGTTGGATTACTTCTTCTTGAGAAGCTTCTCCAGCGCAAGAGTGACACGTCGGTCACTCTTGGCCATCATGTTCAATACTTCGAGGTACTCAGGAATCTCCTCCAGATAGGTAGTAACCTCACCCATCATCCAAATCGTACGCTGTGGGTTCTGACGCTGCTTCCAGTCGTCCAGTACTTTGACGAGTTCATTCCCCATGTTCTTGAGGATGGTTTCCAAACTCATGTTGAACTGCTGAGCTGCCTCAGGTGTAACTCCAGTAATCGCTCGCACGGGGGTCGCCTTCCACTTCTTTCTCACCTGACTCCCCCAATTTACGAAATCGATAATTGCAAACGGGTTCCCCTTCTGGATCTCTTTGTGAATAGGCAGATATGCCACCAGCTGAGCAATTACTTCTCGCATCTCCACAGACAGTTGCAGACTCTTGTCTTGACTCGTGTTCTTCCTCGACTCAAACCAGACGGTGAGCAGAAGAGAAAGAGTGATAATAGTATCGGCCACTTCTCCACTCAGGGCGTCAAACCAGTATTTTGGATCTCCTCCGTTCTTCAGATCCTTCTTCATAAGAGAGGAGACTCTCTTGAGATCCTTTCCCAGAAGAGCTTCAGAAACCTGGCGCTTGATTTTGTCTGAGAGTGTCATGGACATCCTTTGGTTGAATTTATGTCTTTTTTATCATAGACTTTTCTAAGAATAAATTCTATTTATTTTCATATGTAATTTAAACTATAAAGACATCTCTTTCATGGGGATTTTTACCATACTTGTGAATGGCTGAATTGCCCTGCTTCGAAAGGCTTTATTCCTCACATACCCATTGCGCTAAACTGTTTCTGTCTGATTACACCACAAATCCCCTCTTAAATTAGAAAACGAGTTGGTAAACCACGTATATTTCACATTTAGAAGGGAATTTATTTATATTTATTGAATAAGCAATTTCAAAAGAAAGTATTCTTATTAAGCCTATATCTAAAATCTTAGATTTGTTAGAGTAATGAAGATTCACTTCATCAAATCTTGTGCCGCCTAGGTGAAGTTTTCTTTCTACCTAGGCGACATTTTTTACTAATTCTTCTTAACCCACTTATCATCCATCTGCTTGATCGCAGCATTCACATTAGTCTGGGAATGTTTACGTTCAACTCGACAGATGAGCGTTCCATTGTGATGAACATCGATAAGACGTCCTGGAGGACATGAGTTGTGATCTACTGTTCGAATATGGGAATTTCCTTTCTTGATAACTACCTTCTCTACGGAAATTCCAATCATATACTTTTCCTGAAGCTCTGCTGCATCAACGGATTTGGAATGACTCCAATCGTTTCCGTTTGTCCATACTACCCACACGCGTCCGTACTTTTCTGGCAGCCTAAGCCGTACGAGTCCCATAAGAGAAACCTTTCACTCTGTGAGCTGGAGACTGTTTATTCAGTCTATTTTATTATATACCACAATACCAAAATCATAAAAGAGTTTTGAAATAGTTATCACAGATATGTATAATAGATTGATTAATATCACCTTGTGAACAGTATTCTTAGCACAGAATGATGTATTATTCAAAG